>CABSIK010000004.1 GCA_902477755.1 uncultured Clostridia bacterium | reverse complement strand
TCACCCCACTTGTTATTCAGTATATCATACTGTCTAACAAATGGGGTGCAGTTCACTTTGGGAACATCCAGCTTCGTTATCCATAACAGAAAAGCCGAAAATCTCTGTATCAACAGAAATTTTCGGCTCTTTTTTTATTTTCTCAAACAGTCTGTGACAAATCAGCCGTGGAACAGCTTTTTGGTCTGATAAATGGGTTCACAGGTCAGGTTCACACCCAGTTTCTGGAACACATTTTCATCTACCGCGGAAAGGATAACAGAAGAATGAACTTCGCAGCATTTCAGTTTTTCCAGCTGCTGCATCGCCAGTTCCGCCTTTTCATCTGTTGCGGCACAGATGCACAGAGCAATCAGAATCTCGTCTGTGTGCAGTCTGGGGTTATGGTTGCCCAGATGGGATACCTTCAAATGCTGGATAGGCTCGATGATGGTGGGAGAAATCAGCTTCACATCATGATCCAGATTTGCCAGTTTTTTCAGTGCGTTCAGCAGCATCGCGGAAGACGCGCCCAAGAGAGAGCTTGTCTTGCCAGTAACAATGGTACCGTCAGGCAGTTCGATGGCTGCCGCAGGTGCACCGGTTTCTTCGGCTCTTTTCATGGCTGCTGCCGCTACGGGACGATTATCTACACCAGTACCAGCCTGTTTCATCAAAAGTTCCAGTTTATAGATAGCTTCTTCGCCGCCGTTGCCTTTTCTCTGTTCACACAGGGCTTTGTAATACCGACGAATGATTTCGTTTCTGGAGGCGTCTTTCACCGCTTCATCGTCCACAATGCACTTGCCTACCATGTTTACGCCCATATCTGTGGGGGATTTATAGGGAGATTCCCCGTAAATCTTTTCAAACATGGCATTGAGCACCGGGAATACCTCTACGTCACGGTTATAGTTGACTGTGGTTTCGCCGTAAGCTTCCAGATGGAAGGGGTCAATCATATTCATGTCATTCAGGTCAACAGTAGCCGCTTCATAAGCCAGATTCACAGGGTGCTGCAAAGGCACATTCCAGATGGGGAATGTTTCGAATTTCGCATAGCCAGCCTTGATGCCCCGTTTATTTTCATGATACAGCTGGGACAGGCAGACTGCCATTTTGCCGCTGCCGGGGCCAGGGGCTGTTACAACCACCAAAGAATGTTCTGTTTCGATATATTCGTTTTTGCCGAAACCGTCTTCACTGACGATGAGGGGCACATTGCTGGGGTAGCCAGGGATGGTGTAATGACGATACACCTTCAGACCCAGATTTTCCAGCTTCCGCTGATAAGCCACTGCGCTTTCCTGTCCGTTAAACTGTGTCAGAACCACGCTGCCCACATACAGACCGTAGCCCCGGAAGGCATCGATGAGGCGCAGCACGTCCATATCATAAGTGATGCCCAAGTCGCCGCGAACTTTGTTCTTTTCAATATCGCCGGCATTGATGACCAGAACGATTTCCACGTCCTCTTTCACCTGCACCAGCATGTTGATCTTACTATCCGGCTTAAAGCCCGGCAGTACCCGAGAAGCATGATAGTCGTCGAAAAGCTTGCCGCCGAACTCCAGATAAAGTTTGCCGCCAAACTGTCCGATTCTTTCTTTGATGCGTGTTGACTGCATCTGCAAATATTTTTCGTTATCAAATCCAATCCGTACCATTTTTTAATCTCCCAAATCTATTGTCACATCCGTCAACTGTTTCATTTACGGTACAAAATTATACTATTTTTTTTCACGATTTACAAAGGAAACCTTGATTTTTTTCGAAAATCTCCTACTTGCATGAAAACTTTTGTCATTTCTTAGGGTTTTTCTATGGAATTCTGTTCAAAATCCTCCTCTTTGCAGACCACTGATAAGCAGTATATACGAACCTCCGCCGCTCCTGCCCGCAAAAGGGTACGTGTACACTCTTGTAGTGTGGTGCCTGTGGTGAAGATATCATCCAACAGCAAAATCCGTTTTCCTTCAATGGCTTCTTTCTTTGTCACCCCAAATACGTTCTTCAAATTTTCCTTTCTCTGTGCCGCTTTCAGACTGCTTTGGGGCAGGGTATCCACATGCCGCTCCAACACACCAGAAACATGATGCATCCCCGTTTCCTTTGCCAGCCCTTCACAAAGGATTTCTGCCTGATTGAACCCCCGAAACCGCAGTTTATTGGCATGTAATGGCACTTCCGTCAGCACATCTGCCCATGTTATCCAGTCTGGATGCTCCCGCAGAAGATATTCCGCCATCAAATGACTGAGCCGCTCTCCCTCATGACGGTATCCATGAAACTTGAAAGCGGCAATCTCCTCCTGCATAGTTTCATAGGAAAATGCCGCAATTCCTGCCGCAAAAAGAAAATCCTTATGGCGGCACCGATGGCAAAGAACGTCATTGTCCACAGGTCTGCCGCAGATACGGCATTTTTCTCCAATGAGAAAAGGGGGCTGTGCCAAACAATCAGGGCATAAAAGCCGTTCTTCTTTTTCCAAAGGCAAAAGACTGCCGCATACAGCACATCTGGGCGGAAAAAGAAATTCCAGCATGGTTTCTTTCACACTTCTCATTCTTCCGCCTCCGCCATAAAGTCATAAAGATTCCGTATGCGCTGAGCAAGACCTGTATACCGTCCCACTTCCCTGTCATTGCTGACCATTGCGGAAATGGTTTCCTGTATACCCACCAGCACCACCAATGTTTTGGCACGGGTCACCGCTGTATAAAGCAGGTTTCTTGTCATGAGCATAGGCGGCCCGCTGTGAACAGGAATGATGACAACGGGATACTCACTGCCCTGAGATTTATGGATTGTGATGGCATAAGCCAGTTCCAATTCTTCCAGTTGGGAATAATCATAATCCACCACTTTTCCATCATCGAAAACCACCTGCATGGTTTCGTTGGCGTCATCAATCTCTCTTATCATGCCCGCATCGCCGTTAAATATGCCTACGCCTTCATCACAGCGTTTTCCCATGGCATTATACATGCGCCAAGCGATATTATAGTTATTTTTGATTTGCATGACCTTGTCCCCTTCTCGGAACACAATCTGACGGAATTCCTTTTCCGCCCGTTCTTCTGAAGGTGGATTCAAAGCCGCCTGCAAAACGGTGTTCAGATTCTGCACACCCAAAACGCCTTTGCGCATAGGCGTCAGCACCTGCATATCTTTAAGACCATCGCATCCTGTAAACTTTGGCAGACGAGTCAGCACCAAATCCCGAATGGTACGCACCACATCTTCCCCAAAAGCTCTTTTCACAAAAAAGAAATCCGTACCATTTTCATTGAGGACAGGGTCGTCCCCTCTGTTGATGCGGTGGGCATTCATAATGATAGCGCTTTCCTGCGCCTGACGGAAAATATGCTCCAATCTGACCACTTTCAGCCGTTCACTGCGAATCATGTCTTTCAGCACATTACCGGGGCCAACGGAAGGCAGCTGGTCCACGTCCCCTACAAAAATCAGACGGGTGCCCGGCGCAACCGCTCGCAAAAGAGCGTGCATGAGCATAATATCCACCATAGAAGTTTCGTCGATGATAATCACATCCGCTTCAATGGGGTTTTCCTCGTTCCGGTCAAAGGTCTGTCTGCGGACATCTTCTCCCAAAAAAGTGCTTTCCAGCAAACGGTGGATGGTCTGGGCTTCTACACCGGTGGCTTCACTCATTCGCTTTGCCGCTCGTCCTGTAGGCGCCGCCAGCACCACTTCACAGCTTTCATCCTGCAACAACTGCAAAATGGTATTAATGGTGGTGGTTTTCCCGGTACCGGGGCCGCCGGTGATGATGAGGACGCCACAACTCATGGCTTCCAGCACTGCTGCACGCTGTTCTTCCGCCAGAATCACACCTGTTTTCTTTTCCATGCGTGCAATCTCATTGGCAACCCCTTCCATATTGGTGCACATATACTCCTGAGAAAGTTCCAGCAGCCGCTTTGCCACCGCCATTTCCGCATAGAAATAGGTATTTAGGTATACGCTGTCCACGCCATTCATGGTTTCCTGCCAAATCTGGCTGTCCACCTGCAATTCCCGAATGGCGTTTTCCACATGGTCTGGATGGAGCTGCAACAGCTCTTTTGCCTGTTCCATGAGGCTTTCCTTGGGCAGATAACAATCCCCGTTGGATGCCGCGTTGGTAAGGATATATTTCACTGCCGCCTTCACCCGATTGGGGTCATCAGGAGAAATGCCTGCCGATGCCGCCATTTTATCTGCCATACGGAAGCCAATGCCCCAGATGTCATCTGCCAGCCGATAAGGGTTATGCTTCACTACTTCAAAAGTACGGGATTTATATTTTTTATAAATCCGCATGGCATAAGTAGGAGAAACGTCAAATTCCTGCAAAAACAGCATGGCTTTTCTCAGTTCATGCTGTTCCCGAAAAACATCGGAAATCCGCTGGGCTTTTTCGTAGGTCAGTCCCTTGATTTCTGCCAGCTGCTCCGGCTTTTCCTCAATGACATAAAAAGAGGCTTCTCCGAAGCGGTCTACAATCTTCTTCGCAATCTTAGGGCCAATGCCCTTAATAAGCCCCGAAGATAAATATTTCTCGATTCCGGCGCAGGTGGTAGGCATGGATTTTTCATAGCTGGTCACTTGAATCTGTCTGCCATAAAGAGGATGGATGGACCAATGCCCCGTAATCTCCAGACTTTCCCCCGCATGAATCTGGGGCACAATGCCCACGCAGGTCACCTCGTCGTCCTCTGTTTCCAGCGCAAAAACCGTATAGCCGTTGTCGGCATTTTGATAAATAATGCTTTCCACTTCGCCTGTGATGCGGATTTCGTCCATGTCCTTCCCTCCTTTGCCGCACAATATAAAAAGTATAGCACATTCCGCATAAAAAGAGAACAGCCGTTCCCAAAATTCCCCCAAAGCCTTGACAAAATCCAAAAATCCTATAAAATGAACATTGTTCAACTTAAAGAGATAAGGAGGGATTTGATGCATCCCAATGTGACTTCCAAAGAAAAACTGCTCCTTGCCGCCAAAGAGCTGGCGAAAACAGAGGGGCTTTCCGCTTTGCAGATGCGCTCACTGGCTTCTGCCGCAGGCGTTGCCGTGGGTTCTGTTTACAATTATTTTCCCAACAAAAACGCCCTGCTGACGGCAGTGGTTGCCAGCATCTGGTTTGATATGTTCCATAACGACAGCACAGCAAATGCCGCAAACATGGGCTATTGCCATACTGTTTCCCATTTATTTTCGCAAATACAGAAAAGCATTGCCGCCTATCCGGACTTTTTTGCCGCTCATCGGGTGATCTTTGACGAGGGAGAAAAAGAAAATGCTTTAAAACTACGGGAAAACACATTTTCCCATATGAAAAAAAATCTGCTGAGTTCTCTGGAAACCGACCCAAGCATTCGACCAAATGTTTTTGATGGCAGCCTGACAAAAAAAGCGCTGGTATCTTTCACATTCACCCACTTGCTGGCGTTGTGGAACAGCGGCGCAAAAGATTGTGACACCCTTACTGCCATTCTTTCCAAGATACTTTACAGTGCATAGGAGGTGCGTCCATGATACCAAAAAAATATTTATTGCTGCTGGCTGGGCTTGTTTGGGGCGCGGCAGGGTTTAACATCCTGCGGCTGGGGCTGCTGGCTTATGCTGGGCTGGTAAAGCCCCTGTACATGCTTTTGTCTGCTGCCGTTTTCGTGATTTTTCAGAAAATGGTATTCGGCAAACTGGTACGAAAACACACTGCACGCATCTTGGCATACGAAGCATCAAAAGTCTGGTTCTGGCACTTTTTCGACAGAAAATCATTCCTTATCATGGCGTTTATGATGACCATGGGCATTTCCCTGCGGAAATTTGCATTGGTGCCCATGGACTTTATTGCCTTTTTCTACACGGGCTTAGGCGCATCCCTTTTGCTGGCTGGGTTACTGTTCCTGCGGCAGTTTTCCCTGACACTGACTAACAACACAAAGGAGGTTTTCCACATGGATTTTCAAAAACTCATTTCTTCCGCATTCCGCTACGCCATTGCCGGACTGGCATGCGGCGTATTTTACCGTGAATTCACAAAGTTCAACGCTTTCACAGGCAAAACCACACTGGCATTCACCCATCTGCACCTGTTGGTCATGGGTACCCTGCTGTTTCTGATTCTGGCAGCTATTGCCCTCCATACAGATTTGGCCGAACAGGCGCGTTTCCAGCAGTTCCGCAAGGTCTATGCTGTTGCACTCCCTTTTATGGTAGCTATGTTCTTTGTTCGCGGTATCCTGCAAACATTGCAGACACCCCTTTCCACAGGGGCAAACGCCGCCATCTCTGGCATTGCAGGTATTTCCCATATCCTCATGACAGCCGCGCTGGTACTGCTGTTTCTTGCTCTGCGCCGCTGCACACCGAAAAAAGCATGATACAAAACAGTCCATTTTAGGGGCATCTTCACAAGAAAACAAAGACGCGAAAATCAATGTTTTCTTAAGGGGAAATTGCTTTTATGGGCTGTTTTTTTATTTCAATTGTAAACCATTATTCTTTAATATTGTTGACAATAGATTTTCCCAGTGCTATATTGAAACACAAAATTTATAAAGGCGGTGTTTCTTTGACTCTCACAAAAACGAAAACACAAATTCTCTGCGCTCTTTTTGCGGCGCTCATTGCCATTGGCGCATTTCTGCGAGTGCCGGTACCATTGGTGCCTTTCACCCTCCAATTTCTTTTCACCACACTGGCAGGGCTTTTATTAGGAAAAAAAGCCGGCAGTGCCGCCGTATGGCTTTATGTATTGCTGGGGCTTGTGGGACTGCCCATATTTGCCGAAGGCGGCGGCATTTCCTACATCTTCAAGCCCACTTTTGGCTACCTCATTGGCTTTGGTCTGGGGGCTTATGTGACAGGGCTTTTGACAGAACAAAATACCTCTTATAAACAGCTCATTCTGGCAAACTTCGCCGGGCTTTTGGTGGTTTATCTCTGCGGCATGGCTTATTACGCTGTCATCAGCGCTTTTTACCTGCATAACCCCATCGGGCTGTGGCCACTGTTCCTCTACTGCTTTTTGCTGGCAGTCCCCGGGGATATTGCCCTCTGCATCGTTGCGGCAGTACTGGCAAAACGGCTCATTCCCATTTTCAGATACGACAGGAGATGATTTTTTTGGATACATTGGAAACATTGACACAACGGGTCATGGACGGGCACCAAGTCACTCGAGAAGAAGCCCTCTGGCTCTCCAAACAGCCCTTAGAATCCCTTTGCAGACAGGCGGACAAGATACGCCGTCACTTCTGCAAAAATACCTTTGACCTGTGCACCATCATCAACGGCAAAAGCGGCAGATGCAGTGAAAACTGCAAATTCTGCGCCCAGTCTGCACACAACCACACTGACGCAGACACTTACCCCCTTCTTTCCAAAGAAGAAATTCTCGCAGACGCCAAAAAACAGGCGGCACAAGGGGTTTTGCGGTACTCCATCGTCACCGCCGGAAAAGCCCTTTCTGATGCCGAAATTGACATCATGTGTGACGCTGTCCGGCAAATCCGGCAGGAAACCACCCTTTCCGTCTGTGTTTCCTTCGGGCTTTTGACAGAACCCCAGTTTCGCAGACTGAAAGAAGCAGGCGTGAGCCGTGTTCACAACAATCTGGAAACATCAGAAAGACATTTCCCCAATATCTGCACCACCCATACTTTTGCCGACAAAGTATCTGCCATTCAAGCGGCACAACGGGCAGGGCTGACCGTATGCAGCGGCGGCATCATGGGCATGGGCGAAACCATGGCAGACCGCATCGACATGGCGCTTTCCCTCCGGGATTTGGGCATCACCAGCGTTCCTGTCAATGTGCTAAATCCCATTTCCGGCACGCCTTTTGGGGAATATCCCACTTTATCAGAAGAAGAAGTCCTGGGGATACTTGCCCTTTACCGCTTTCTTCTGCCTGCCGCTTCCATCCGTATGGCTGGGGGACGTGGGCTTTTGCCAGAAGGCGGAAAAAGCTGTTTCCTCTCCGGCGCCAATGCCGCCATCACAGGGGATATGCTCACCACCGCAGGCATTACAGTACAAACAGATTTACAGATGCTGACAGAACTTGGATACGAGGTGAAACTGAATGAAACAACTGATGATTATCGGCACGGATACGGACGTGGGTAAAACTTACGTCAGTGGGCTGATATTGAAAAAATTACAGGAAAAGGGCAAAAAAGCCGCTTATTTCAAAGCAGCCATGAGCGGCAATGTTCGTTTGGCTGACGGTTCCCTTTTGCCCGGTGACGCAGACTTTGTGAAAACCATTTCCGGCATCTCCCAGCCCCTTTCGGATATGTGCCCATATGTATACGAAACTGCCGTTTCCCCTCATCTGGCGGCAAAAATGGAAGGAAATCCCGTAGAGTGGGAAACGATACAAGAAACATACGATGCCCTTTGTGAAAAATACGATTTTGTCACTGTGGAAGGCTCCGGCGGCATCCTCTGTCCCCTGCGCCATGACGAAACTGCTGTTTTTTCTCTGGCAGACTTTGTCCTGTCCCAGAATCTTCCCTGTCTTTTGGTGGCAGACGCAGGACTGGGCACATTGAACCATGTAGGCTTGACGGCGGCCTATCTGAAAAGCCAGAACATCCCCTTGCAGGGCATCATCCTGAACCGTTTCCAGACAGGAAATCTTTTGCATGAGGACAACAGACGCATGTGTGAGATCATGACAGACGTACCCGTCATTGCCTGCATCCCAGAAGGTGCCGCAGACCTGCCCATTTCCATTGAAACCCTAGTATCCCTTTATACAGAAAGGACGGAAAACCCATGCTCTGGTATCCCTACACACAAATGAAAACCATGGAGGAACCCATCGAGATTCTGGATGCCAAAGGCGTTTGGCTTTATACAAAGGAAGGAAAACTCATCGACTCCATTTCCTCTTGGTGGAGCGTCATCCACGGTTACAGCCATCCGAAGCTGAACGAAGCCATCCTGTCACAGGTACCTCATTTTTCTCATGTGATGCTGGGCGGCTTGACCCACAAGCCTGTACAGGAACTTTCGGAAAAACTGGCAAGCTGGCTGCCCGGCAGTCTGAACCACTGCTTTTTCTCTGACTCCGGCAGTGTTGCCGTGGAGGTTGCCCTGAAAATGGCGCTTCAGTATTACATCAATCAGGGAGATGCAGAACGCACCATGGTGTTAGCACTGGAACACGCCTACCACGGGGACACCTTCAAAGCCATGGAAATTGGCGATGACCCGGATTATCACTTTGTACTGAACGCTTACGGCAAAAGCCCCCATGTGATACACATCCCAACAACCATAGACGCACTGGAGCAGGCTTTTGCAAAATATCACCAGAAACTGAACTGCATGATTGTAGAGCCTCTTTTGCAGGGTGCTGGCGGTATGCGCATGTATGATATTTCTTTTTTGGAACGTGCCAGAGAACTTTGTGACCAGTATGGTGTGCTTCTCATTTTTGACGAGGTTGCCACAGGCTTTGGCAGAACAGGACACCGCTTTGTTGCTGATGTGGTGGAACCGGACATTTTAGTGCTGGGAAAAGCATTGACTGGCGGCTATCTAGGACACGCTGTCACCGTTGCCAATGACCGTGTCTTTGCCGCTTTTTACGATGATAACCCCGACCATGCCCTGATGCATGGACCCACATTCATGGGAAATGCCTTGGCTTGCCGGGTAGCATTGGCTTCTATTTCTTTATTTGAGGAAGAACATACTATGGAAAAAATCCATCGCATCGAAGAAATCACCCGCCTTGAAATGGCAGGCTTCACAGACCCTCGCATCCGGGAAATCCGCATCCTAGGCGGCTGTGTGTGTATCGAAGTCCATGACTCTGCTGTTTTGGAAGGCTATGCTGCCTTCGCCCGTCAGCGAGGGGTTTTCAGCAGACCTTTCCTTTCTTATCTCTACGTCATGGTGCCTTATGTCATTTCCGAAGAAGAACTGGTGCAGGTATTAGACACCATGAAAGCATGGTTTCAAAAAGACTGACTCTACGCTGCGGCGGTTGACCTCTCCTGCCTTTCTGGTATCATATAGGACAGGAGGTGCATCCAATATGGATCGGGAGAAAATCGGCGCACTGCTGCGGCAGCTGCGTCTGGAGAAAGGCATGACACAAAAAGAAGCAGCCTTTGCGCTGCAAATCAGCGACAAGACCATTTCCAAGTGGGAACGCGGGCTGGGATGTCCGGACATTTCCATGCTGCCATCCCTTTCCGCACTGTTTGGGGTGCCCATCGAAAAACTGCTGGCAGGCAATCTGCCAACATCATTTCTGGAGGGAAACATGAAAAAATCGAAATATTTTGTCTGTCCTCACTGCGGCAATCTGACACTGACCACTGGGGACGCTTCTATCACCTGCTGCGGACGCAGTCTGGAACCCATGACGGCTAAAAAGGCAGAAGAAAGTGAAAAATTCCATGTGGAAGTCATTGAAAACGACTGGTTCCTCACCACCGACCATCCCATGGAAAAAGAAAACTACATTTCCTTTGTGGCCTTTGCCACGGGGGATAAAGTGCAGCTCTATAAGCAGTATCCCGAATGGGACTTGCAGCTGCGGATTCCCAAACGTGGACACGGTACCTTATTCTGGTACAGCACCACAAAGGGATTTTTCTATCAATATCTTTAAAAGAAAAACAGCTGGAATCCATACAAAGGATATGGATTCCAGCTATTTTCATTTCATCAGAATGACCACAGTATTCCGTTTTTACGACATTATGCATCCAATATACAAGCTTTTTTCTATGCATGCCTTTCTTATGCTGTAAAATCAAAGATTTTTCCCTTTCTTTTTGTCCCTTCGGACTTCAAAATATACACCTTTAAAGAATATTAAACAAAAATTACGACTTCATAAATAGGAAAAATAGAAAAACTATATTATACTAGTGTCCAGTTAATATTTGCCATTACGGAAACAAGAAAATAAAAAAGGTGGGAATCTCATGGAATATATTTTACAAACAAACAATCTGTCGAAAGTATATGGAACAAAAACAGTATTAAATGATGTCAGTATCCACGTGCCAAAGGGCTCTATTTACGGTCTGGTGGGAAAAAACGGCGCAGGGAAAACGACCCTGATGCGTATCATCTGCGGTTTGACACAGCAAAGCGCAGGCAATTACACACTCATGGGGAAGTCAAATGATGATTCTGTGAGAAACCGCATGGGGATGCTCATCGAAAAACCGGGTATTTATGAACACATGACAGCACTGGAAAATCTGCGTTACTTCTCTCTGCTCTTTGGCATTCCTTCTCCTGACTATAACAAAATTTTGAAAATGGTGGGATTGGAAAACGCAGGAAAAAAGAAAGCCCGTCAATTTTCTCTCGGGATGAAGCAGCGTCTGGGCATTGCCATTGCACTGTTAGGCAATCCCGACTTTCTGATTCTGGACGAGCCTATCAACGGTCTGGATCCGGAAGGTGTATACGAAATGCGTAAAATGCTGGAGGAATTAAATCGGGAACATGGGATCACCATTCTCATCGCCAGCCACATTTTAAGCGAGCTGTATAAACTGGCAACAGACTACGCCATCATTGACGGCGGACGTCTCATTGATGAATTCAGCAAAGAAACATTGGAAGACGCATGCAGCAGCAGTGTCCAGATTTCCGTGGAACCTGCATATTTGCAGGAGGCAAAGGCCTTGATCGCGTCCCGTTATCCTGATGTGCGCTGTGAAGTCCTTTCTGGCCACAGCCTGCGTCTCCATGAAAAAATGAATCTGGCTGATCTGAATCAGTATCTGGTGGAAAATAAAGTGCGTGTGTGCGGTTTGGGCGCAAACGATGAAGACATGGAAAAATTCTTTGTAGAAAAACTTTCAAGGGGGGAAAGCTGTATGACAAATTTAATTCGTGGACATATTTATCAATTGAAAAAAGATCGCTTCTTTTACGGATGCCTTGGGATCGGGCTGATTTTTCTGGCTATCTCCATCCGGATTTTTCTGTTGGGCTTTACGTCTGACACAGGAATGACCAGCATGATGCAGACATTCCTCGGCGGCGACATGGTTCTTTACGCATTTATGGTGCTGGCAGCCAATATCATTGCAGAGGTTTATCGTTCCGGTGCCATGAAGAACATCGTCGGCCGCGGCATCCCCAAGAAAAGCTACTATTTATCTATGGTCTTTACCATTTCCGGCGCATACATACTGGTGATGCTGGTGCTGTCCATTTTTATGGGTATATTCGCCATGAGCAAATACGGTATGGGAACCATTGAATACCCTGCTTATTTTGCCCTTTCCATAGTGGCAAAGATTCTTTTTGTCATGGCACATATCAGTTTTGCCGTTACCATGGCGATTCTGACCCAAAATGTCATCACAGGCGCAATCTTCGGCTTTCTTGTGCCCTATATTCCGCAGGCTTTGGAAATGGTGCTTGGATTCTTTAAGATTCATATCAGCCTTGACTTTATCAAGCTTTCCACACACATGCCTTCTGTTTATGACGCATCCAATCAATTATCCACATTTCTGCCCTGCTTCCTTGTAGCAGGCGGATACCTGATTGTATCTTTCCTGATTGGTTTCCGGCGTTTGAAAGGGCAGGATATCAAATAATCAAAGCCAAAAAGGCTTGTTGACTGTACATACAGTCAACAAGCCTTTTTTTATGTATCATGCCAAATCCTGTACCAGCTTTGTCAATGCCGCCAAATCATCCCCATTGGGATGTGCCAATGCTTTCTGAAAATTTTCCAGCATCATATCCCGTTTGGGAGATGGCTCCATAGCCCCGTAGCGTTCCCGTACCACATCAGGCATTTTTCCCTGACACATGAATGTACCGATGATTTCACAGGATGCAGGCACATTTGCCCGTACCCGTTCCAAAATCTGTGTAAAGTACGCCTCGCTGCCGCCAAAGCCTGCTGTACCGAACAGAAATACCTTTTTGTTTTCCAGTGTCTGCAAAAATTCACCCATCTGGCTGTCACAGGTGCCTTTATCTGTCCAAAATCCCGCAAAAATCACATCTGCCGCCTTTGCTGTGCCGTGAGGCGCGCCGCAGTAAACACAATCCAATGCTGGCAATGTCTGACGAACGGCTTCTGCCAATTTTCCTGTATTTCCTGTTCTGCTACTGTAACAAATGGCATATTTCATATCATTTTCCGCCTTTCTCATAAATACAATGGGTACCTTCATGGCGCATCATGCCGCCCAAGCAATCTTTATTGCAGCGGACACACCGTCTGATTTCTTTTTCTCGTCCTGTCAAAACTTTTTCCGGCCACTGGGGGTCTGCCAGAAGCTGGCGGCTCATGGCAGCGCAGTCCATTCTGCCTGTTTTCAGCTGTTTTTCCACAAAATCGGGACTGGTAAGTCCGCCCACGCCGCAGACAGGCAGGCTGGTATACTGTTTCACGGTATCGCAGAACCGCAGGAAACAGCCTTCTTCATGGAAATAAGGGTGATTTGCAGGAGGAATGGTATCAGACAGAGCCGCGTGGTTTGCCAGTGATACATGGAAGCTGTCTGCCCCTGCTTTCTCCAACATGGGTACCACTATTTTTAATTCGTCCTCTGTAAATCCTGCTTTGCCGTATCTGGGCTGTTCCATACGGACTGCCAGTTTCACATCAATGGGCACATCCGGCACTGCTTTCCGCACCGCTTCCACAGCTTCCAAAAGGAATCTTGCTCTGTTTTCCAGAGAACCGCCATAGTTGTCTGTTCGTTGGTTGAATAAAGGAGAGGCAAAACTGCCGCACATTCTGTCCCCGTGCACCTGCATCAAATCAAATCCAGCCTTTTTCGCCAATATCGCCGCATCTCCAAAAGCACTGATGATGCTGTGCACCTTTTCCACAGGCATATTTGTCACAAAGGGGCTTACAAGGTCATTGATCATCTGCCGCAAATCATCCTGCGAGAGTTTCCCAGCCTTCACCTGAGGCGCATACTGCCGCAGTGCCCCAAAGTCTGTATCATCCTGATGGAGCTGGGCGCAGATTTTACAGCCATACTTATGGGCTATTTCTGCCAGTTTCTCATAAAAAGCAAAGCCTTCTTCTGTGTAAAGGCTATTGCCAAAGGGCATAGACAGCACTGGTACATCGCCGATGATAATCATGCCGCAGCCGCCGGCAGCAATCTTCTCGATTCTTTCCAAATAAGCATCATTGGGCACCCCCAATGTGGTAGGGGCAAAAACGATGCGGTTTTTCAAAGTCACATTTCCCAATGTTACAGGGCTTCCAATGGTTTCATACATGACGGAACTGCCTCCTTTCGGCAGCAATTTTTTTCATGGTGCCCATAAGTTCTGCTTTCTGGGACGGTGTCAAATCTTTCAAAACTTCTTCGTCCCACTGAGCAAACAGGTCATAGCTGGCACGGAATACTTTTTCTCCTTCTTCTGTCAGAGTCACCATTCTAGCGCGGCGGTCAGCAGGATTTCTCTCCTGCACCAAAAAGCCTTTTTCCTCCAGTTTTGCCAATGTTCTGGCGCAATAGCCTGTATCCATATGGAGGGCTTCCGTCAGCTCTTTGGGAGAGCATTGGGGATGTTTCCCTGCATACAGAATAAAAAACAACAATCCCTGTGTCAGACCCATTTCCTGCAACTTTTCATTGCAGAACTCCGTAAAATCTTTTCGCAGAGAGGTGATGAGATATGCAAAGGTATCAAACATACAAACACTCCTTTCATTTACTTGACTTTGTCAAGTATATTTCATTTATCTGACTTTGTCAAGTATTTTGCCATAAAAAAACGGAAACTTGCTAAGGAGCTTCCCCTTAAAAACACTCAGAATAAAATCTCAACAATAAAAAAGCTGAAATCCTTTGTATAACAAGAATTTCAGCTTTCGTTATTTTCTTATGAAAATGCCCTCATTTAGAGTTTCCGTCTATTGTTTATCCAAAATAATATCCAATGGCAAGAAGGTCTGCATCATCCGCTTCTACTTTCTGAATGGCTTCCACATAGGAACCATTTCCAGCATCACCACTGCCCGTTTTGCAGTAGACCTCTCCGGTGCTTTTTTCCACCAGAATATAAGGCAAGTTTTCCATGCCTTCAAACAGGTAATATCCTGCAATAACATCTTCTGACAAATGCAGGGAATCTATTTCCCCTTCCAGTTTCTTGGTGATTTCAGGATTTACAGGTGTATCCTCATGGACATATCCCTGCTCTTTTTGGGCTTTTAAACAAGAAGTGAGGATGTCTTTTGCCTGTTCCAGTGCTTCTTCCTCTGTCAGTTCTGTTTCCCGAAAATCTACGCTGATGAGGGGATTATCCAAAGGCATGACACCTTTTCGCATATATGTCACTTCTGCCCCCAACGCCTCAGAAACATCTCTCAGGGGAAGTATTTTGCTTGTATCCAGCGTGCTTTCTTTACTGCTGACTGTCAGCTTCTGACTGCCTCTGACCAGAGAAAGATTGCTGCCTTCTTCACGCAGTTCAAAGCCCATGTCATTGATGAGCACCCACAAAGGCACATAAGCCGTGTCTTTCGCAATAATGACTGGCGCATCTACATATTCTCCATCGCACAGGAGAAATACATGTTTCTCCCCTTCTTTCAAATAAAAGAGGGGTTCCTCCTCCACAGTGAAGCCATAATTCCATTCAACGGATGCATAATCTTCTTCCGTATTATCTATGGTACATCTATATTCCGGCGGAGAAAGCTCTTCCTTCTCAATACCAAAAACAGGAGTCTGCCAAAGCATGATACAGGACAATAAAGCCGCAAAGCATTTCTTCTTTTTCATGGGGCATCCTCCTTTCCTTAGATTTTCGCGCAATAACCTAGTATCATTTTCTCTTTTTTGGGCGAAAAAAACAAGGCGAATCCCATGAAATATATTGACATTTCTTTTAACATTTTATTACAAAAGTTCATAAATAGAAAAAACCTGTGCAAAAAAGCAAATTTCCCTTAAGAAAACATTGGGTTTCCTTTTTTTGATTTCTTAAGGGGAATTGCGACGGCTATCTTCAGAAGAAAACATATCAAATAAAAGCTTATAAAAATAAGCAAGCTGGAATCCTCTATATCATAAGGATTTCAGCTTGCTTTGTTTTCTTATGAAGATGCCCCTAACACAGGCTCTTTTTTCTTTTTCTGTTTTTGAAAATCAGATCTGGAATACGTCTGTTTTGTCTGTCTTTTCCCAAGGCAGATCCAGGTCTGTTCTGCCGAAATGACCATAAGCCGCAACCTGTTTGTAGATAGGTCTCAGCAGGTCGAAGTTTTTGATGATGGCAGCAGGACGCAGGTCGAAGTTCTTCTGTACCAGTTCTGTGATCTTGTCATCGGAGATTTTGCCAGTACCGAATGTGTTTACCAGAATGGAAACGGGTTTTGCAACGCCAATGGCATAAGCCAGCTGTACTTCACATTTGCTTGCAACACCGCTTGCAACGATATTCTTTGCAACGTATCTTGCTGCGTAGCATGCGGAACGGTCTACCTTTGTGGGGTCTTTGCCGCTGAATGCGCCGCCGCCGTGAGCAGCGTAACCGCCGTAGGTGTCAACGATGATCTTTCTGCCTGTCAGGCCGCTGTCGCCCTGAGGGCCGCCGATAACGAATCTGCCTGTGGGGTTGATATAGTATTTTGTGTTATCATCCAGCAGGTCTGCATCAATGACCTTCTTTACAACATGTTCGATGATGTCTGCACGGATCTGTTCCTGTGTTGCTTCGGGATCATGCTGTGTGGAAACAACGACTGTGTCAACACGAACGGGTTTGTCGTCTACATATTCTACTGTTACCTGTGCTTTGCCGTCGGGACGCAGGTAAGAGAGTGTGCCGTTTTTGCGTACTTCTGCCAGTCTCTTTGTCAGTCTGTGGCTCAGAGAGATGGGCAGGGGCATCAGTTCTTCTGTTTCGTCACAAGCAAAACCGAACATCATACCCTGGTCGCCAGCGCCTGTATCAAATTCGCTGTCGTCTTCGCCTGTTTTGTTTTCCAGTGCTTTGTCAACACCCAGAGCGATGTCAGGGGACTGGCCATGGATGGATGTGATAACGGAGCATGTTTCGCAGTCGAAACCGTATTTTGCGCGGTCGTAACCGATCTGACGCAGAGTATCGCGAACGATGCCTTCTACATCAACGTAAGCGCTTGTGGTGATTTCGCCCATAACAAAGATGATACCTGTTGTGGTGCATGTTTCGCAGGCAACTCTTGCCTTAGGGTCTTTTGCCAGAATTGTGTCCAGAATGGCGTCGGAGATCTGGTCACAGATCTTGTCGGGATGTCCTTCTGTTACGGACTCAGATGTGAATAATCTTCTGCTCATAATTTCCTCCAGTTTGTTTTTTTGTATTATCAAGTTTCAGTCGTTCTTTGGGACGCTGTAAAAGGCATAAAAAAAAAGCCGCAGGGCTTTCTCGTTCTTACTCATCTTCCGCAAAATATGCGGGGGAATTGGCACCGATGCGTTTCCGCCGGTTGCCGGGTGTCACAGGGCCCTGTCCCTCAACCACTCTTGATAAGTTTCCTTATTGACTTCTGTGGTATTGTAGCAGGTTCTGCCCTGTCTGTCAATGTTTTTGGCGCAAAAATCCCAGTAAAATCATACACTTTTCTGATATTGTATAACTTTTCCCAAAATTCTGCCCCCTTTCCATACAAAACGCCTATAGGATTACTCCAAATATGCCTCCATGGCTTCCCGCCAAGCTTCTTCCAGACGGTTCAAAGACCATGCCGCATTGGCTGGGCTGGTGGAAGGCAGTTTCACGGCAGAAATGCCTGTCTTTGGAAAAAGATATTTCCGGTAGAGTTTTTCCGCTGTTGCGCCGTTGGCAAAAATGGGGATATTCCCTGTTTTCTCCAGAATAGGCGTCAAATCCACAGGCACCACATCTTTGATGGAGCTGTCACTGCTGCCCACAATGGTGCATTTCTCCACCACATCATAAAGAGCAATGCCGTGACGGAGGAGCATTTCCGTTTTTTCTTCCTTTGTCACAGGGGTTTCCTCACCGCAAAGGATGGCAATGAGCTTCCAGAAACGATTCTGGGGATGACCGTAATAAAAGTCATTTTCTCTGGATTTCACAGAAGGCACTGTGCCCAGAATGAGCAAACGGCTGTTTTTGTCGAAAATAGGCGGAAAGGTATGCTGTACGGTGATGGGTTCCATGGATAATCCTCCTTTGCTTACTTTTGCTTTATGATACGGCTTTTCCTATAAAAAGGCAAGAAAAAAGAACGTTTTCCAAAATCCTCATAAAAACAAGGCAGTCAGAACCCTTTGATTCCAACTGCCCTTATTCTCTATAAAAGATAGGCTCATTATTTTCCTTTCACAGGAAGTTCATTGAACCACAATCCGCCTTCTACCACAGTGGTATCGGTATAGCCGAAGTATTTCAATCTCTGCTGAAGCATATAAGCTCTTTTGCTCTTTGTGCAGATCAGCATCAGTTTTTCGTCTTTGCCCACATCTTCCAAAGGACCATGTACCTGTGCCACATCCACAAATTTTGCGTTGGGGATGGATGGCGCCTGCGCCGCATCCAGCACACGGTATCCTTCACCTCTGTTTTCCATATATTCCGCAGGGGTCATGGATTCCAGATCCCCATTCATTTTGTTCAGCAGGATATTCACTGCTGCTACAAAAGGATGGATGGCTGTGGAGAACGGAGGCGCATAAGCCAAGTCCAGATTTTCCAGCTGTTCCAGTGTTGCACCCAAGGAGATGGCTGTGACACCAATATCCACCATTTTATCTACAGCGCCGGGGCCAAGCACCTGCACGCCCAGCAGTTTCTTTGTATTCTTGTCCACAATGAGTTTTGTGATGAAGTTATCCGCACCGGGATAGTAGTGAGCTTTATCGTCATTGACTGCCACAACGGTTTCCACATCATAACCTGCCGCTCTGGCTGCCCCTTCGTTGAGCCCTGTTCTGGCTGCGTTGAGTCCGGGCAGTTTCACAACGGCTGTACCCAGTACGCCAGCGAATTCTTTTTCTCTGCCAGCCAGTACTTCTGCCAGCACACGACCTTCCATGTTTGCCGCAGAACCCATGGGCGCCCATGCCCTTTCCCCTGTCAGACGGTTGGTTACCACAGCGCAGTCCCCAGCGGCGTAAACATCCGGCAGATTTGTCCGCAGAGATTTATCTACCAGAATGGCGCCGTTTTTGGCAAATTCCAGACCTGTTTCTTTCAAAAATGCCGTGTTTGGACGGATGCCCAGAGAAAGCACTACCACATCCGCAGGGATGAGCCCCTTGTCTGTCTGTACGCCTTCTGCTTTTTCACTGCCTGTGATACCTTCCATTTTTGTGGAAGTGGAAACATGGATACCCACTTTTTCCAGATGTCTTGTGCCATAAGCTGCCATTTCCGGGTCAAAACCGGGCATCACCTGAGGTGCCATATCCATAACAGTCACATCCAAGCCCTGTTCCAGCAGGTTTTCCGCTACTTCCAGACCGATGAAACCGCCGCCGGCAACCACAGCTGTTTTCGCACCGCTGGCTTTCACATAATTTTTCAGGCCTTCCGCATCGTCAGGGGTGCGCATGGTGAATACGCCTTTCAGATTTACCCCCTGCAAAGGCGGAACAACGGAGGAAGCCCCTGTGGAGATGACACATGCGTCATAAGGATAAACTTCTTCTTCGCCTGTTGCCAGATTTTTTGCTGTGACGGTCTTTCCTGCTGCGTCCAATTTCACCGCTTCTCTGCCTGTCAGCACCTTTGCCCCTGTGAGAGCTGCGAATTTTTCCGGTGTATTGACAATAATCTTTTCCCGATCTGTGATGACATCCCCTACATAATAAGGAAGACCGCAGCCAGCATAAGAAATATCCGCATCTTTGGTGAGGATCAGCACTTCCGCGTCAAAGCGCAGACGTTTCAGTTTCGCCGCTACCTTTGTACCTGCTGCCACACCGCCTAAAATCAAAACACGCATCATAATCCATTCCTCCAATCCCTTTTATCTGTCGTTTTTTGTATTGTAGTTCTTTTCACCCCCTCCCTTCCGTAACTAAGTCACAGGAAATAAACGCAAATCTCTGCCCATATGGCACGAAATATGCGAAAGCAAATTTTTCTGCGCTGAAAATAATTTTTTCTTTCGCAAAAGCCTTGATTTACGGGCTTTTTCCATATTGTTCGCTCTATTTTTCGATTTTTCAAAAATTTTTTTAAAAACTTTGGAACTTTTCAAAAAAGGCTCCCGTCTGAATAAGCGTAACAAACAATCAACAAAAAAACAACGCAAAAAACGAAACATAAATTTTTTTGATTAACAGGAGGAATTCACTATGAAAAAGAATCTGAACAAAGTACTGGCACTGACACTGGCATTCACTGTTGTAGGCAGCACAGCTGCATACGCAGAAGTGATGAAAGGCGAAACAACAGCAACACCCGTTCCCATCAGCGCAGAAGCTGACGATCAGGCAGAAGCATCTGCTTATATCAGCAACACAGGCAAGATCACAGAAGTAGCTGACACAGAAGACGGCAACAAAGTATTCACCATGGACAACGAAAACGGCGGTCTGCGTTTTGTGGTAGCACCCACAACAACCATCGTTGACAGAGAAACAGGCAGCATCATCACAGCTGACAAACTGACAGAAGGTATGGAAGTTGCAGTGATCTACAGCGCAATGGCACCCATGGGCATGAGCATGCCTCCTTACATGGGTCAGGTAACAGCAGTGGTTGCAAACGCTGACAAAGGCTTTATCTCCGTTGGTCACTTCAACGATGACCTGCTCAACGAAAAAGACCTGCTGCAGCTGAACATCTCCGAAAAAACAACAATCCTGACAACGCTGGGTACAAAGAGCATTCTGGGCGCTGACGATGTAAAAGGCAAAGACGCTGTTGTATTCTACGACATCACCACAAGAAGCATCCCTGCACAGACAAATCCTTCTCTGGTACTGCTGCTGGAAGAAAGAGAAGCTGTAACAGAAGAAACGGAAGAAGCTACAGCTGATACAAAATCCGTAGAAGCACCTGAAATGGTAGCACTGCGTGACGCTGCGGAAGCAAAAGGCTACAGCGTAAAATGGCAGGGCAAAACCGCTCCCATTGTACTGGAAAAAGACGGCCTGACCGCACAGATCACACTGGGCAGCACAACTTATGTAGTAGAAGGTGACATGGCAATGACATCTGCCGCTGCTGCTGAACTGACAGACGGCGTACTGTATGTATCCGCTGACGTTGTAGCAAACCTGAAATAATGACCCCTCCTCCCGTTGGGAGATATGAAAAACCGTACTTCCTTCGGGAAGTACGGTTTTTTTCTGCATTTATTTCGAAAAATAACGAAAAACTTTAATAAAATCGCAAAACTATCCAGCCGAAAATATGTTATGATAGTATCATCTTAAAAAAAAATCAATACCGATCGGGGAGGTTGTATATATGGTTTTTTATTTTTCCGGTACCGGAAATTCTTATCATGTAGCGAAAAAACTGGCAGAAGGCCTTGGCGAAAAAATGATCGACATGGCAAGAGCCACCAGAGAGGATGCTTATGAATATACCCTGAAAAAAGGGGAAAAACTGGGCTTTGTATTCCCTGTCCATGCTTGGGCGCCCCCACAGATGGTAGAGCAGTTTGTCCAGCGACTGGAACTGTATTATGAAGAAGATGTTTATACCTATGCTGTCTGCACCTGCGGCCAGTCTGCCGGAGAAACCATTTCCATTCTGGAGGCTTCTCTGGAAGCAAACGATCTTTCTCTGGACAGCGGCTATTCCGTTATCATGCCGGACAACTATGCCGTACTGTTCAAAGCGCCTTCACCGGAAACCCAAAGACAGATGCTCCGTCAGGCAGATGAAGTGGTTCAGCTTATCCTGCGAGCAGTGAAATTAGAACGGAAAGACTTCTTCCGGGTGAAAAAAGGCAAAGGCGGCACATTCCTCAGCAATGTGGTAAATCCCCTGTTCCGCCGTTTCGCCACCAAAACAAAACCCTTCTATCCCACTGTGGACTGCATCGGCTGCGGCATCTGCGCCTATGTCTGTCCTTCCGGCTGCATCGAAATGACAGCAGGGGTTCCTGTTTGGGAAGAAGACCATTGCTATATGTGCATGTCCTGCCTGCAGCATTGTCCCAGACAAGCCATCCAGTACGGCAGACGCACCGCAAACAAAGGACGTTATCTGCACCCCGATTACCGCAAAAAGGAGTGATCCAATGAAAAAACATAGATTTCTGGCAGCTTTCACCGCCTGCACCCTACTGGCACTGTCCGCTTTCGGCTCCTTTACGGAAGCCGCCGCTGCGGACAGCCGCACAGCAGCTCTTACCGCCCAAGCGGAAAGCTACTTCAATTCCCACAAAGATACCCAGCACTTTGGCGAGGCAAAGACATACATCAGTGCAAAAGACCCCTTCTCCTACGCTGTGCAGTATCCTGTAACAAATCAAGCAGCTTTGGATGAGCAGATCATCAAAACCCTGAAAACAAAGGCGGATGCTTTTGAAACCGCCTACACAAAAACAGCAGAAGAAAAAGCTGAAGAAAAAACACCAGACAAGCATATCGGCACTCTTATTGTTGGATATGATTCTTATATCACAAAAGACAACATTGCCAGTATATCATTTCTGGAAACACGCAAAATAGACGGTGCCTATACAGAACCAGCGTCTTGGAGTACTTATCTCTTTGATACTGCAACAGGCAAAGCCCTGACAGCCGCTGATATTTTCCGGGATTCCTACCGTGAGAAAGCATCCGCTTATGCCTTGGATTACTTCCAGAAGCATGAAACCTACGGCAAACAGCTTTTTGGCAATTACAAAGCCCTGCTGGCACCAGAAAGTGATGTGTTCAGCACATTTTCTTTGACAGATGACAGTGTCATCTTCTACATTGACAAATACGAGATCCTCCCCGGCAGCTGCGGCGCCATCCGTCTGGTAATCCCCAGAGAGGTGTTCAAAGGCTCCTTCCTGACAGACCCCGAGGAAATCATCCCTCCTGTTGCGGAAGAACCTGCACAGCCTGAGGAAACCCCCGAAGAAACAGGACGGGTCATTGACCCCAACAAACCCATGGTGGCACTGACTTATGATGACGGGCCTTCTCCCACAGCCACCAACGCTATTTTGGATGTATTGGAAAAATACAACGCAGTGGCTACCTTCTACGATGTGGGCTATCGTGTAGAAAAATATCCTGATGTGGTAAAACGAGAAGCGGCACTGGGCTGTGAAGTAGGCAGTCATTCCTATGACCACAAGGATTTCAAAAAACTCACTGCGGCACAGATTCAGGCAGATGTGAAACAGGTCAATGCAGCCTTTGCCAAAGCAGGCGTGACACCCACTTCCTTCCGTCCTCCTTACGGCAACACAAACGCCACCGTACAGGCAAATATTCCCCTGCCCATCGTCACATGGTCTGTTGACACCTTAGACTGGAAAACACGGAATGTGGACAGTATCATGAAGGAAGTAAAAGCCGCAGGCAATCTGGACGGCAAAGTCATCCTCATGCACGGCATCTATGACACCACCGCCCAAGCAACAGCAAAACTGGTGCCTATGCTTCAGGAACAGGGTTATCAGCTAGTGACCGTTTCCGAACTGATTCAGTACAAACACAAGGAAACACCGAAAGCTGGAAAACTTTACGGCTATTCTTATTTCAACTAAACAATGC
This sequence comes from uncultured Clostridia bacterium, assembly GCA_902477755.1. Classification (GTDB taxonomy): domain Bacteria; phylum Bacillota; class Clostridia; order Lachnospirales; family Anaerotignaceae; genus Anaerotignum. The sequence goes on along the minus strand of CABSIK010000004.1, from coordinate 233,571 downwards.
ATAAAAAAAGCGTTCTGCGAAAATCTCCGCGGAACGCTTTTTCTATCTTAAGATTCTTTTTGCTGGATTTCATGCAGGCTTTCTTCATGGTGCCGCTTCATGCAGGCGAAGGTTTCCTCGCTGATGATATGCTCCATGCGACAGGCATCCTCCAGTGCTGTTTTTTCCGAAACACCAATGCGCATAAGAGATGCGGCAATGACACAATGCCGCTCATAAGTGGCTGTGGCAACTTTTTCACCTGCTTCTGTCAAAGTGATCTTACTGCGGTCTGTAACGGTAATGTATCCCTCTGCCCGTAGTTTTTTCATGGCATTGCTGACACTGGGCTTACTGAAACCCAGTTCTGTGGCAATGTCAATGGCACGGACGTAGCCTGTTTTCTGCTGCAAAATATATATGGTTTCCAGGTAATTTTCCATGGATTCTCTTGTTTTGATCATTCTCTCACCCCAAAGTTCAGCTTTTTTCTATGGTAACAGAGTTTCCCCAAAGTTACAACTGCAAATACAAAACTTTCGCTTTTCTCAAAAAATTTTACACTTTCCATTGACAATTTACGGAAAATATTGCATCATAAAGATACGTATACAGGCATCATACACCTGTATATCAAAAATGCTTGTTTCTGCGTAAAATCGCCCTCTCCTGGCGGTTTTGCGTATTGAATCAAACTTTTCATCTCTTCATGTCATTGTCCCTCCGTACATGGAAAACTCCCCCCAATTCCGTTTTTCATGTATCGACAATGACAGCCCTTTCAAAGAAGGCGGCAGTTCCCCCCAAAACAAACTGCCGTCTTTTTTGCTGTCTGAAAATGCATTTTTGAACCAAATTTTTACATATTTATAGAAACAGGAAGTGATTTTATGTATGCGATGCCGGAGCGCTGGACACCGGAAACCTATGATGATTTTCTTACTGCATTGAAGCAGGAGACAGACGAAACCTACCGTATTTTTAACGAAAAACTACTGGCTTCAGAACTGCCCACTCTTGGGCTCAGGCTGCCCTTCCTGCGGAAAACAGCCAAAGCCATTGCAAAAGGAGACCCTGAAGGATTTCTGGAAGTCTGCGGCAAAACATACCACGAAGAACGGCTCCTTTATGGACTGGTGGCAACGGAACTGCCTTATGTAGACTTTCTTCCCCACAGTGATGAAGTGGCAAAATTCCTGACAGAAAACTGGGCAATTTGCGATACTTTCTGCTCCTCCCTAAAAAAAGTATTGTCCCATAAAGCCGACAAAGCCCATTATTTCCGCTATACCGCCGTATATCTTTCCTCCCTGAATCCATGGACAGTACGGGTAGGGCTTATCATCATGCTGGGGCACTATCTGACACCCACCACCATCAACACCGTTCTGTCCCGTACACTGGCAGTGGACGCAGACTTTTATTATGTCCGCATGGCGCAGGCATGGCTTCTGGCAGAAGCATGGGTGAAATTCCCTGCGGAAACCAAAAAAGCTGTCCTTGCCGCCAATTTAGACCCTTGGGTGTTCCGCAAATTCGTACAGAAGGCACGGGAATCCAGACGGGTTTCTGATGAGGACAAAGCCTATCTGAAAAGCCTGCTCTCATAAAGACAAAAAGCCTATATTTTCAGCTCATTGCCGAAAATATAGGCTTTTTTTGATGCATGATTCCCATTGACAGCCATCTTTTTACTTCCGTACACTATTCTTATATGTCAGACATTTATTTCGGAAAGGAAGTGCATTTTATGGAAAAACTTCGCAGACAGCCTTGGTATCCCCTTTTGCCATTGGTTCCCATACACATACTGGCTTACATCTGCAACTTCATAGACTGCTTCTATAATGCTGCACCATCTTTCTTGGGTGTGGGGTTCAGTTTTCTTTATGTAGGGCTGTGTTTTTATCTGCTGTTCCGTTTTCGGCAAAATACTTTCTGGCTGAAATTCTACGCCATTTTTTCATTGATGTTTTTTGCCAGTCTTTGTGTTTCCTATCTGGAAATTTCCTTTGGAAATGTGGACAGCGTCGCCTTTGTTCTGTCCCTGCTGTTTGTGCCTGCCTATTACGGACTGACAGGACTCCTTTATCTGGAAATCATGGTTCCCTGCCTGCTTCTGCTGGAAGGGATTCTCTGCCTGTATTTTCTCCATAAAAAAGAAAGCATATAAAAAAAGCAACTTCCCCTTAAGAAAACATATCAAATAAAATCTCAATATCATAAGAAAGCCGAAATCCTTTATCATGATAAGGATTTCGGCTTTCTTTGTTTTCTTATGAAGATGCCCCTAAGGAAATCTTCTAAAATCAGAAGATTTCCTTTTTTCATTACTGAATATCTACCACTTCGTAGCCTGCGTCTGTGACAGTCTGCACCAGTGTTTCATCGCTGACATCCTTGGACAGTGTCACCGTTGCGCTTTTGCCTTCCAGACTTACTTCCGCTGTTACACCTTCCAGATCGTTGAGGGCTTTTTCCACTCTGCCTGTGCAATGACCACACATCATACCTTCGATTTTCAATACTTTTTTCATACCAATTTCCTCCTTATGATTTGATTCTTTCTGTATATCTTCTTTCGGCAAAGCCGTTGTTGTCTTAGCGTATTTCGGGCGGAACAGCCGCAGTCTGAGGGCGTTCCCCACCACAAAAGCAGAGCTGAAACTCATAGCCGCCGCCGCAAACATGGGATTCAGTTTCCATTCCAAGAAAGGATAGAACACCCCAGCCGCCAGAGGGATACCGCAGGCATTATAGAAAAATGCCCAGAACAGATTTTCTTTGATATTGCGGATGGTGGCGTGGCTCAGTTCGATAGCTGTCACCGCATCCATCAAGTCGCTTTTCATTAAGATAATATCAGCCGATTCCATAGCAACGTCTGTACCTGCGCCGATGGCAACGCCTACGTCCGCACGCATAAGAGCAGGAGCGTCGTTGATGCCGTCACCAATCATGGCAACTTTTTTGCCCTGTTCCTGCAAACGGCGCACTTCCCGTTCCTTATCCTGAGGCAAAACTTCCGCAATGACCTGTATATCCAATTCCTTGGCAATGGCTTGTGCTGTCCGCTTATTGTCCCCTGTGAGCATGACCACTTCAATGCCCATCTGATGAAAAGCATCCACTGCCGCTTTGCTGGTAGGCTTCAACGTATCTGCCAGCGCCACAATGCCCAGAAATGTTTCGTTTTCCGCAAAGAACAGAGGGGTTTTCCCTGCTTCTGCCAGTTCCACGGCTTTTTCTTCCCATTCTCCCAGCTGGATGCCTCTTTCCTGCATCATTTTCAGATTCCCAGCCAGAATATGTTTTCCTGCCACATCGGCTTCCACGCCCTGACCTGCTGTTGCGGTGAGGTTTTCCGCCTTTTCAAAGGGCACTTCTTTTTCTTTGGCATAGGCAACGATGGCTTCTGCTAAGGGATGCTCCGAAAGGGCTTCCACTGCCGCCACCTGTTTCAGCAGACGGTTCCGCAGGATGCCTTTTGCCAGTACTACATCGGTAACAACGGGCTTGCCTTCTGTCAAAGTCCCTGTTTTATCCAGCACCACCGTCTGCACCTGATGGGCAATTTCCAGACTTTCAGCAGATTTTACCAGAATACCGTATTCGGCGCCTTTGCCTGTTCCCACCATGATTGCCGTAGGTGTCGCCAGACCCAAAGCGCAGGGGCAGGAAATGACAAGCACCGCAATGCCGATGGACAAAGCAAAGGAGAAAGGCTGATTGCCAGCCACAAACCAGATGACTGCCGCCAGAATGGCAATGGTAATAACTACAGGTACAAATACACCGCTGACTTTATCTGCCAGTTTTGCAATAGGCGCTTTGGACGCCCCAGCTTCTTCCACCAATGCGATAATCTGGGATAAAGTGGTATCTTTGCCGACTCTTGTGGCTGTCATGCGGAAATAACCGCTTTTGTTCACCGTTGCGCCAATGACCGTATCTCCCACCTGTTTTTCCACAGGGATGCTTTCCCCAGTGATGGCACTTTCATCCACAGCGGAAAAGCCTTCGCTGATTTTACCGTCCACGGGAATCCGCTGTCCCGGTTTGACGATGATAGTATCCCCTGTCACCACTTCTTCCACAGGAATTTCCTGTTCCACGCCATTTCGCAGGACGGTAGCTGTTTTGGGCGCCAAGTCCATGAGCTTGCTGATGGCTTCGGAAGTTTTCCCTTTGGAACGGGTTTCCATATATTTTCCCACGGTAATGAGGGTCAAAATCATGGCAGCGGATTCAAAATACAGCTCCATACCATAATGATGGGCTGTCATCAAATCCCCATGCCCCATAGCGTAAGCCATGGAATAAATGGCAAACACACTGTAAACCACTGACGCCGCAGAACCCAACGCAATGAGGGAATCCATATTGGGTGCGCGATTCCACAAAGCCTTGAAACCAACCACATAATATTTTTTGTTGATGATGAGGACGGGAATGGTCAAGAACAGCTGTGTCAAAGCGAAAATCATGACATTTTCGTCCCCCAGCAAAATGGCAGGCAATGGCGCTCCCATCATATGTCCCATGGAGATATAGAACAAGGGAATCAGAAAACAAAAAGATGCAATGAGCCGCCGTTTCATATGGTGCATTTCCTCTGCCGCCACATTTTTCGGCGCTTCCTGCGTTTTGGTTTCACCCTGCACCGATGCCCCATAACCGCCGCTTTCCACCGCATGGATGATATCTGTGGTGCCAAGGGCGTGATCGTCATACTCCACTACCATACTGTTCTGGAGCAGATTTACATTGACACACTGGACGCCTTCCAGTTTGCTGACGCTTTTCTCCACATGGGCGGAGCAGGCAGAACAGGTCATACCCGTCACGTCAAATTTTTGTTTCATGGCATTTCCTCCTTATTTCAGTATCTTGCCCAGCATAGCCACCAGTTCGTCAACCTTTTCTTCTTTTTCGGCATCGGTGGTGGCTGCCACCACGCAGCCCTTCAAGTGGGCTGTCAAAATTTCTTTATTTGCTTTGTTGAGAATGGCTTCCACTGCCATAAGCTGTTGGGAAATATCCATACAATAGCGATTGTCCTCTACCATTTTCAAAATCCCATCCAGCTGTCCTCTGGCTGTTTTCAGCAGTTTCGTAATTTTATCTTTATCTGCACGCATGTTACCACACCTTTCCTTCTTCTCTACACCCTCCCCCCTAGGGGGGTATTATTTCTGAGGACAGTATATCATACCAAAATGGTAGGCGCAATACTTTTTTATATTTTTCTTTCTTTTTTCTGCATACAGTTGTATGATGAATAGAAAAAGGGGGAATACACATGTCCACAAAAAATACACCGTTACGCAGAAAAGACCGCTTACGAACAGCGGAAGAAGCCAGAGCCATTATGGAAAGCTGTGACTTTGCCGTATTATCCACCGCAGACAGGGAAAACATGCCTTACGGCGTACCCGTTTCCGTGGTTCTGGAAGAAAACCGCCTGTATTTCCACTGTGCCAAAACAGGTCGCAAACTGGAAAACATCCAGCAAAATCCTCATGTCTGCCTGACTTTTGCCAAAGTGCATCTGGTAGACGGCGAAAATTTCACCACACGTTATGAAAGCGTCATTGCGGAAGGCACTGCCTCTTTTATAGAGGAAGAAACAGAAAAACGTCATGCCCTCCAGCTTCTTTGCCGCCGTTACACACAGCACAGCGACGAAGAAATCGACGCATACATCCAGCGCTACTTTGCTCAGACAGGCGTTGTGCGGGTAGATCTGGAAACCATTTCGGCAAAAGCAAACATTTAACATTTTCAAAGACTGAAAAATCAAGGATTTAACATTTCATCGCAACATATTTTCCACAGATTTCTTATAGATTTTACATAGATTTAACAGAAATAAAGTGGCAGACTTAACAAATCAAAGGCAAAATAATAGTGAAAAAAGTAGAAAACGAGGGGAATTTAATTTGTACGCAGTTATTGACATCGGCTCCAACACCATCCGTTTGGTGCTTTATAAAATCGAAAATAATCAGATCAAATCATTGCTGAACAAAAAAAGCCCTGCCGGTCTGGCAGGTTATATCAATAAAGACCGCTGTCTGAAAAAAAGCGGTATCCGTAAGGCTGTTGCAGTCCTTTCCGAATTTAAGGAAATTCTGGATCACATGACCATTCAGGAAGTTTTTCCTTTCGCCACCGCTTCCCTGCGCAACATCAACAACGCGCCGGAAGTGCTGGAAGCCATTCGGGAAAACTGCGGCTTTGATGTGCGCATCCTTTCCGGCGAAGAAGAAGCTATCTTCGACTATTACGGTGCACTGCAAGCCATGGAAATGGACAAAGGTCTGCTGACCGACATCGGCGGCGGCAGTACCGAGCTGGTATTCTATCAGGATCACACCATCCAGCGGGCAACTTCTCTGCCTATGGGCTCTTTGAACCTATACCAGCAGTATGTAAAAAATCACCTTATCGCAAGAAAATCCGAATTGCAGCAGATTCAGAAAGAAGTGCGCAAAAAATTACAGGAATTGCCGCCTCAGAAAACAGTTATTTCCGATCTGTGCGCCATTGGCGGTTCTGCTCGTGCGGCCATGCAGATGGTTCAGGCTGTTTCCAAAAAGAAGAAGGAACAATCCCTCCCTTATTATGATCCTGCCTGTCTGAAAGCCATTTTAGACAGTGCCTGCGACACACCCGATATTTTTATCAAACAACTGCTGAAAACCGCGCCTGACCGTATCCATACGTTCCTGCCCGGTATTACCGTTTTATATACCATTGCTGAGTTTTACAATATCTCCCGTATCACCACCATAAACTATGGTGTAAGGGAAGGTTACCTGTATTATTTGTTAGAACAGAGGGGGAAAATCCATGGGCACCAATAAATATCCATTTACCCAAAACCGTGAACTTTCCTGGCTGCGGTTCAACGACCGTGTCCTCAGTGAAGCCATGGATGAAACCCTGCCTTTGCTGGAACGACTGAAATTCATTTCTATCTTCACCAGCAATCTGGATGAATTTTTCATGATTCGCGTTGGCAGCCTTTTCGACATGATGCATGTCAAAGCCAATGCCATCGACAACAAATCCGGTATGACCCCCAAAGAGCAGCTTGACCACATCTACCGTGCTGTGCGTCCCCTTTGTGAAAAACGGGATAAACTCTTTGGCAACATTCAATTGCAGCTTCGCGCCCATGGCGTTTCTCACCTTGCCTTTACAGAATTGGAATCTGTGGAGCAGAAATATGTGAAGCAGTATTTCAAATCTTCCGTCTTGCCTATCTTATCTCCGCAGATCGTGGATACCCACCATCCGTTTCCACATCTGCAAAACAAAGTCATCCATGTTTGCGCGATGCTGAAATTCAAAAGCAAACAGGTCTTTGCCGTCATCCCCGTGCCTCAGGCACTGCCTGAAGTCTTATTCCTGCCGGGTGTTGATGTGCGTTATATCCGTATGGAAGATATCATACTGGAATTTATGGATCTGGTTTTTGATAACTACACCGTCGATGAAAAGGTTTGTATCTGCATCACCAGAAACGCGGATATCAACCCCGACGATGAAGCCTTTGACGTAGGCAGCGACTTTCGGAAAAAAATGAAGAAAGTGCTGGGACAGCGGCGGCGGCTGGCGCCTGTGCGTATGGAGATCTCCCATTCTATCAGCGAACATTTCATCTCCTATCTGTGTGAACATCTGACACTGACGCCTGCCATGATTTACACCACATCCGCCCCTATGACCATGGGATATGCATTTTCCCTGGCGGATAAGCTCACCGACACCAAGCGGAAAGCGTTGACCTACCCTGTTTTTAAACCACAGTACCCTGCCCGCATCCACAAAAATGAAAGCATCCTGCGGCAGGTGCAGAAAAAAGACATCCTGCTTTCCTATCCCTTTGAAAGCATGGAGCCTTTCCTGCAAATGATTAAAGAAGCGTCCAATGACCCTACAGTCATTTCCATTAAAATCACCATTTACCGTCTGGCAAGAAAGACCAAACTGGTGGAATACCTCTGCAACGCGGCGGAAAACGGTAAGGACGTTACGGTTCTCATCGAGCTGCGGGCACGTTTTGACGAGCAGAACAACATCGACTGGTCAGAACGTCTGGAGGAAGCTGGATGCACCATCATTTACGGCTTCGAAGACTACAAAGTCCATTCCAAACTCTGCCTCATCACCAAAAAAGAGCGTGGGGAAATCCAGTACATCACCCAGATTGGTACCGGCAACTACAACGAGAAAACCGCTGAAATGTACACAGACCTTTCTCTGCTGACAGCCAATCAGGAAATCGGGCATGATGCCAACATCTTCTTCCAGAACATGGGCATCGGCAACCTCATGGGCAGCTACAAAAACCTGCTGGTTGCTCCTGTGAGTCTGAAAACCTCTGTGATGCGCCTCATTGATGAGGAAATCGCAAAAGGAAATGACGGACGCATTTTCCTGAAGCTCAATTCCCTGACGGATATCGACATCATCGAAAAGCTGAAAGAAGCCTCCTGTGCAGGGGTACAGATTCAGATGATGATCCGCGGCATCTGCTGCTTACTGCCGCAGGTTCCCGGCATGACGGAAAACATCCGTGTGTTCAACGTGGTAGGACGTTATCTGGAACATTCCCGTATCTACTGCTTCGGCAGCGGCAAAAACGAGAAAATGTATATTTCCTCTGCCGATTTCATGACAAGAAATACGGAACGCCGTGTGGAAGTGGCAGCACCCGTTTATGATCCAGACATTCAGGCACAGATTCATAATGTTATGGATGCAGCCAAAGCCGATAACGTGAAAGCACGTATCCTCTGTGCCGACGGAGAATACATCAAGAAGCCCTTTACAGGCACTGCCGTTGACAGCCAACAGCTTTTGATGCAGCAGGCTGAGCAAGAGACAACTCCATCCGAAACGCCGCAGAAAGAAGGCTTTTTCTCCCGTCTGCGCCATCGGATTTTCAAATAGACAACATCTCCCTATCTTCGGGCAATGTGTTTTCATCGCTGCGCATTGCCGTATATACCAAAAAAAGACGTGAACTTGAGGAATCTCTTGTCCACGTCTTTTCTTATTTTCATTTTTTATTTACCTGCCAGATAAGCACGCAGCAGCTCTTCCATGGCTTCATAGCTTTCCATGAAATTCATTTTTCCACGGAGCTCAGAAGCGCCGGGCAGTCCTTTCATATACCATGCCATGTGCTTGCGCATTTCTCTGACGCCGATATACTCCCCTTTGTAGTCAATGAGCATACGGGCATGGCGCAGGGCTTTCTCCACCTTTTCTTCCGCTGTAGGCTCCGGCAGAAGCTCTCCTGTTTCCAAATAATGAATGATGCGCTTGAACAGCCAAGGATTCCCCTGAGCACCTCTGCCCACCATAATGGCGTCACAGCCAGTGTAGTCCAGCAGTGCTTTGGCATCCTGAGGTGTAAACACATCCCCATTGCCGATAACAGGAATGGAAACGGCTTCTTTCACCTGACGGATGATATCCCAGTCAGCTTTGCCGCTGTAATACTGCTCTCTGGTGCGTCCATGAACTGCCACCGCCGCCGCACCGTTTGCTTCTGCGATTTTCGCTACTTCCACAGCGTTGATATGGTCGTCGTCAAAGCCTTTACGGAATTTGATGGTAACAGGCTTATTCTGGCTTTCCACCAGAGATTTTACGATCTGCCCCACCAGCTCCGGTGTCTTTGTAATGGCGCTGCCTTCCCCATTTTTGACGATTTTCGGCGCAGGACAGCCCATATTTACATCAATGATGTCAAAGGGATAAGGCTCGATTTTCTTGCCCATTTCCCCCAGAATTTTGGGGTCAGAACCAAAGAGCTGAATGGCTGTGGGGCGTTCTGCCTCCTCCACCTGCAGCAGTTCTGTGGTGTTTTTGTTGTTATATAAAATGCCTTTTGCGCTGACCATTTCGGAATACACCAGACCGCAGCCCATTTCCTTGCAGAGCAGACGGAAAGGCAGGTCTGTGACCCCAGCCATGGGCGCCAGAAAAACATTGTTGTCCAATGTCACATTTCCAATTTTCATTTTCTTCCTCCAACATGCGATTTCTGCCCACTTTTCGGGCTTTTCCTATCCTATCATATCAGAAAAAAACAGGCAAGACCCGAATGTAAAATTTCTGTCTGCCTGTTTTGGATTTACTTGTTTTTGTGATACAGAATCTTCAGACCTTTCAATGTCAGAACTGGATCAAGCACATCAAAAATCTTACGGTCGGGGTCAATGACTCTTGCCAGACCGCCTGTGGCAATGACCTTCATATCCGGCATATTCAGCTCTTTCTTCAGCTGGTCAATGATATAAATGGTCTGCCCAATATGTCCCAGCACCAGACCTGCCTGAATACTGCCCACTGTGTTTTTCACAATGATGGACTTTGGCTTTTTGATCTCGATCTTCGGCAGCTGGGCCGCGCGCTGTGTAAGTGCATCCGCGCAGACAGAAATGCCCGGTGTGATGAGACCTGTGATAAATTCGGATTTTTCGTTCAGTACGTCAAAGGTGTTGGCTGTGCCATAGTCAATGACTACCGCAGGGCCGCCGTAAATTTCGTTAGCCGCTACCAGATTGACAATACGGTCTGCCCCAACACCTTTGGGGTTGTCCCGTTTGATGGAAATGCCTGTTTTCATGCCAACGCTGACAATCATAGGCTCAATATGGAAATATTTCCGAATGCCCTGTGTCAGAGAATACATGATATCCGGCACAACAGAAGAAATGATGACCGCGTCAATGCTGCTTGCCTTTACATCGGAAGCGTCAAAGAGGGAATGGATAAAGATACCCGTTTCATCTGCGGTTCTCACGCCTGCAGTTGCCATACGCCAGCACTTAATGAGTTTATCCCCACGATATACCCCTAAAACATAGTTGGTATTCCCTACATCTATTACCAAAAGCATGTATGTTTCCTCCTAAAATCATCTTCTGTTCCGGTTTTTTTCATAGAGCAGGCGCAAGCCCTGCAATGCCAGAACCGGGTCGTATACATCGAAGATTTCTTCTTTTTCATCAATGACTTTTGCCAGACCGCCTGTGGCAATGACCTTCATATCCGGCATATCCAGTTTATCTTTGATCTGCTGGATGATATAGATGGTTTCGCCGATATGTCCCAGTACCAAACCTGCCTGAATGCTGTCCACGGTGTTTTTGGTGATCAGTGTTTCAGGGCGTTTGATCTCAATTTTAGGCAGCTGGGCAGCTCTCTGGGTCAGAGCATCTGCACAGATCTGCACGCCGGGGGCAGTGATGCCTGTGAGAAATTCACCTTTTTCACTGACAACGTCAAAAGTTGTTGCTGTACTGTAATCCACCACAATGGCAGGACCGCCATAAAGCTCATAAGCCGCCACCAGATTGACGATACGGTCTGTACCCATTTCCTTGGGGTTTTCCATCCGCAGATTGATGCCTGTTTTCATGCCTGCCCGAACCACCATAGGTTCTTTCTGCAAATATTTACGGATACCGCTCAACAAGGAATACATCACATTTGGTACCACGGAGGATACCACAACGGCGTCGATTTCAGAAATATCCATGCCGGAATGAACAAACAGCATTCTCAAAAGCATGCCTGTTTCATCAGAAGTACGGCTGCTGAGGGTGGAAAGCCGCCAGTTTGCCACCAGCTTTTCTCCGTCAAAGACGCCCAATGTACTGTTGGTGTTGCTTACATCAATGACTAAAATCATGCTTGATCTCCTCTGTTCAAAAAATACCTTTCTTAAAAAACGGCACGGGAACCCGTTCCCGCGCCGTAAAAAATCATCATTTCTATTTCTTTCTCTTAAGCCCGTCTTTTATGTACGGCTTTGCTCAAGGCCTTGGAAACGATACCGCCTGCAATGCAGCTTGCTGGCATTTCCAGCGCACCGTTGATGCCTACGAACAGTACCACAAATACCAAAGGATTCACATTGCCAAAGGTCTGGTTCATGCTCTGGATGTAATCAGTGTTCCAGAACAGCAGCACCAGTACACCCATAAAAAACAGGGTATTCAGGAAAGCCGCCAGAAAACCGCCAGCAAAGTAACTGAAAGTATTGGTACGATCTGCTTTATGGATCAGCTGGAACAAAACACCGGTGAGCCATCCCATGAGTGCACGGGTGGGCACACATACCAGGAAGGTGTACAGTGGACTGATGCTGAACAACGCGCTGGTAAAGGCGCTGGGTGCTGTCAGTACCTGATAAAAGCTGGTTGCACCAAAGACAAGTCCCAGCCACAGCCCTGCTTTGGGGCCAATGATCATGGCACCGATTGCCACAGGGATCATCATCAGGGAAATGGAAAGCCCCAATGTACGGAAATATCCCAAAGGTGTGAAGGACATAACGATCAGGATCGCTGTCATCAGACCAATGCTGGTCAGTTCGCCAACGGACATCTTGCTTTTGGCATGGACTTTGCTGCCAGTGGTTTCCACCACACAATCAGAAGCAGCAATCACTTCCGCTTCTACGGGTTTGTTTACAACTGTTTCGCTCATATTCATTTGCTCCTTTCATTCTCATTCTTATAAGATATAAGATGATATGGAAAATAGTAACTGTTCCGCAATTGGGCACAGACGCAGTATATTTGTCCTCCTATGGGACATAACATCTTCGGCTGTTTTGCTGCCGTTTCGCGTAACCACCATACATTATAACAGCAAATGAAAGGATTGCAATATTTTTTTGTGTTTTTTTGTTATTTTTTATACAAACTATCAGGGATTTTTTTCATTTTCTGCCTTTTTCAGCAATTCTTCTTTGATCTTTTCCCCTTCTTCTGTAAAATATACCGCATACCACAGCTCCAACGCTTTCAAAAGTTCCTTTTTCTCACGCTGGAGGCGTTTGATCTCCAATTCCGCACCAATGTCGTCAAAGTCGAAGTCATCCTCCTGCTTCACTGTTTCAAAATACAGTTCCCCGTCTTCGTTAAATCCCACGAGAAAGGTACAGCCCAGTTTCTGCGCCAATACCACACAAATGACCCGCACTTCTTCCTGAATGCTCTCGGGGAGGGCCTGAAACTCCGGCTCCAAAAAATATTTCTGTTCTGCATAACTGGCTGCCGCCAATACTTTTCTTTCCATTAAATCACTCCTCGAATGGACACTTCTCCTGAAAATACCACTTCTTCCTTCCCGTTATCCGCCCGACGCACCAGCAGTTCCCCTTCCGGTGTAATGTCTAATGCCTCAGCGAAAAAGGGCTCTCTGCCCAGCACATGGACCTCCTTGCCCAATGTGATGCAGTGTTTCCGATAATCCTCCAGCATGGCTGTAAAACTGCCTGTCCGCAGGAAAGTTTCATAATGCTCCTCCAGCCGTTCCATCACCTTATGCACCAGTCGGCGGCGAGAAACGGTCTTACCACATTCCAGATACAAACTGGTGGCAATGTCCGCGATTTCCGGCGGAAAGGATGCTGTGTTGACATTGATGCCAATGCCGGGAATGACAAAATGCACCTGACTCATTTCGCAGTCCATTTCCGTTAAGATTCCCACAGCCTTCTTGCCGTTGATGAGAATATCATTTGGCCATTTGATACCAGCAGAAAGGCCTGTTTCCGCTTCGATAGCCTCTGCTGTTGCCAATCCGCACAAAAGAGTCAGCACAGACGCCTCTGCCGGTCTGATCTGGGGGCGCAGTACCAAACTCATCCAGATGCCTGTACCCAAAGGAGATTCCCACGCTTTTCCCCGTCTGCCGCGACCGGCCGTCTGTTTTTCCGCTACCACCAGAGTGCCTTCCGGCGCTCCTTCCAATGCCAGTTCTCTGGCACGATTGTTTGTGGTGTCTGTTTCTTCATAGAAATAAATGGTCTGTCCCATGGTCTTTGTTTTCAGTCCCTGTTCCAGTTCCCGTTTGTTGTACATGGTTTCAGGATTGGTGAGACGGTATCCCCGATTTGTCACCGCCTCGATTTCATAGCCTTCCTCACGAAGCTTTTTGATGCCTTTCCACACTGCCGCACGAGTGATGGAAAGTTCTCTGCCGATATCCTCCCCCGAAAGGAACCCTTCCTGCCGCCGGAGCAATTCCAAAATGCGATACATAGCCATGCCTCCTTTCCGGCTGTAAAATTGCCGTAACTGCAAACGTCAGGAGGGGACTCCTCCTGACGTTTTTGTTTCGCTTTGTTTTTATCCGCAGCTTCTTATTTTTTTCCTTTTTCGTTTACACGGCTCAGGAATTTTTTCAGGTCGATGATGGCACGGCCATGGGTGCCTTCACAGATTTTGTCTACTTCGTCATAAGCTTTTACAGCGAATGTCAGCAGTTTGCCGTTTACTTCTGTCAGTTCTGTAACCACACGCACTTTCATGCCTACAGGTGTTGCTGCCAGATGTTTGAAATCAAAAGTTGTACCAACTGTTTCCCAGCCATCGGGCAGGAAAGGTGCGACTGTGCCGATTGCTGTGCCTTCGATCCAGCTCAGCAGCTTGGGAGAAGCAAATACAGGCACTTTGTCATTGCCGAAATGAGAAGCGGTATCAGTTTCTTCTACGATGTATTCTCTTTCATAGGTCATGCCGGGTACGATGTTGTTAAATTCCATTGCAAATATCCCCTTTCTTATGCTTGTGTGGTTGTATCTTCCTCTGCCGCAGCAGATGTGGTTTCTTCTGTAGTTTCTGTTGCTTCCCCATCAATGGGTTCTTCTGTCTGATTTGCCAGACCAAGGATTTCCGCTCTTACATCCGCGTCAAAGAGCTTGCGGAATTCTTCGCCGGTAACTTTTTCTTTTTCTACCAGCAGTTTTGCGGAGGCATGAAGCACTTCCATGTTTTCCTGCAAAATACGGATAGCTTCGTTATAAGCTCCCATAACAATGCGTTTTACTTCTTCGTCAATGGTGGTTGCAACGGCTTCACCATAGTTGCGGGTATGACCCCAATCTCTGCCGATGAACACTTCGTTGCTGTCTTCCCCAAACTGGATGGGGCCCAGAATCTCACTCATACCGTAACGTGTTACCATGCCTCTTGCCATGGCTGTTGCACGCTCGATGTCGTTGGAAGCACCTGTGGTAACGTCTTTGATGACCAGCGCTTCTGCCGCACGACCGCCCAGCAGGCTGACGATTTCCTGTTCCATATACAGCTTTGTCATATACATCTTATCCTCACCGGGCAGTGGCATGGTGTAACCGCCAGCCATACCTGTGGGAATGATGGAAATGCTGTGGACAGGGTCCAGTTCGCTGAGAACTTCAAACAGGATCGCATGACCGCTTTCGTGGTATGCGGTGATATATTTTTCCTTTTCGGAAATGACTCTTGTTTTCTTTTCGGTACCCACACCAATCTTGATGAGGGCTTTCTGCAAAGATTCCATGTCGATGGCTTTCTTGCCGTCTCTTGCAGAAAGGAGTGCCGCTTCATTCAAAAGGTTTGCCAGATCTGCGCCGGTGAAACCAGCTGTGGTCTGTGCTACAACCTTCAGGTCAACTTCAGGCGCCATAGGCTTTCCTTTGGAATGTACACGCAAAATAGCTTCTCTGCCCTTTACGTCAGGACGGCCAACATAAACCTGACGGTCAAAACGGCCGGGACGCAGCAGCGCAGGGTCCAGAATATCCGCACGGTTGGTTGCTGCAATGATGATCACGCTTTCGTTGATACCGAAACCATCCATTTCTACCAGCAGCTGGTTCAGTGTCTGTTCTCTTTCGTCGTGACCGCCGCCAAGACCTGCGCCTCTGCGACGACCCACGGCGTCGATTTCGTCGATGAACACGATACTGGGAGAATTTTTCTTGGCCTGATCGAACAGGTCACGGACACGGGATGCACCCACGCCGACAAACATTTCTACGAAGTCGGAACCGGAAATGGAAAAGAAAGGCACGCCTGCTTCCCCTGCAACTGCTTTTGCCAGCAGTGTTTTACCAGTACCCGGAGGGCCCACCAGCAAAACGCCTTTGGGGATTCTTGCACCCAGGTCTGTAAACTTCTTGGGATTGCGGAGGAACTGCACCAGTTCTTCCAGTTCGGCTTTTTCTTCGTCACAACCAGCGACGTTGTCAAATGTCACTTTGTTTTTGTCATCTGCATTGCTCATTTTGGCTTTGCTTTTGCCGAAGGAGGCCATTTTGCCGCCGCCCCCCTGCATTCTGCCCATGAGCACCACAAAAAGCACTACCATGACGATCATCATGATCAAAGAAGGCAGGATCGCAGAAAGCATGTTGCTGGGTGCGTTGGGTGTAACGATCTGGATGTCACTGCCCTCCGCAGGCATCTGGCTCACTTCTTCCATAAGCACATCCACACTGGGCACATTGACTGTCATTTTGGTGCCGTCATCCAGCACAGCTGTTGCAGTACCATAGTTCGATACTTCTTTGCTCTTGGTGACCTCAATGGTCTTCACATTATCCTGATCCAGTTCATTGATCAGATCACTGTAATTATAGACCTTCATTTCTTCCGCAGGCTGCATCAGTCCTTTGCCGCTGAAGGCCAAAGCAGCTAGGATGATTACAAAAATCAACACATATAAGCCTGCTGACTGCCAATATTTTTTCAAAGGCTTCCCTCCTAAAGATTCTTGATTTTTTTGTTGACGCTGTCCAAATTATCCAGCATATCAATTTATAATTCTAGCACATCTTCCGCCAAAAGGCAATGTTCCTTTTCGGAAAGAATTCGTAAAAAAAGTTGCTTTTTCCCTTCTGAAAAGAAAATCACACTTTTCTTAAAATTCCATGAGAAAAGGGGGGCAGAAGAATAAAAAAGCACGGAACTTCCTGCTTTTGGGTAGCAGAAAATGCCGCACTTTTTGGTTTCTATTATTCTTCTTCGAAATGCACCACGCCTACATAGTCCAGATTTCTGTATTTCTGCGCATAGTCCAGACCATAGCCCACAACAAAAGCATCGGGAATGGTGAAGCCCACATAATCCACAGGAACTTCTGTCACACGACGATCAGGTTTGTCCAACAGTGTGCAGAGTTTCAGTTTCTTAGGATTTCTCTGAATCAGCAGTGTGCGCAGTTTGCTCAGTGTTCTGCCGCTGTCGATGATGTCTTCTACCAGCAGTACGTTTTTGCCTGTGATGTCTTCATCCAGATCACGCAGGATTTTAATATGACCGCTGCTTTCTGTGCCGTCGCCGTAGCTGGATACATCCATAAAGTTCATGGTAACGGGCATTTTCATTTTCTTCGCCAGTTCTACCAGTGTCACAACGCCGCCTTTGAGCACGCATACCATTTCCACCTGTTCATCGCCGAATTCTTCGTACACTTCCTGAGCGATTTCTTCCAGACGTTTGGTGATTTCTTCCGCTGTGAACATGACTTCAATTCTTTCTTTCATTGTGATGAGCCTCCGTAATTCGAATCCATACATATTGTGTCGTTTGGGCGTCGGGAGCAAATTTTGCCGATGTCCTTCTGCCGTAAATCCAGACGATGTCCCTGCCGCAGGCAATGAGAGGGGTGCTGCCCCTTTCATCCGCCGGAACCTTCTCGTCGATAAAAAACGATTTCAGTTTTTTGGTGCCGCCGGGCAGCGTAATCTGATCCCCTGCTTTTCGGGTACGGCAGCACAAGTCCTGTGTTATTTTATCATAATCAAAGACGTTCGTACAGCCATCCAAGGGAATTTCTTCCCTTTTTCCTGAAAAAACGCCGCTTTCCACCAAAAGCTCCGCCTCCGGCACAAAAACGTCCGTCCCAAAAGAAATATCATAGGAAAATCCAGCCTGCTTCTTTTCCGCTCTGCCAAAAATCAGTCTGTCATACTGCCGATATACCACAAGTCCCCCTGCCGTTTTCACAGAAGTGCCGCTTTGTTTTGCAAGGAGGCTTTCCACATCCTGCAAATGCACATGAGAAACATTCCTGCTGCTGCCCAGCATCTCCGTCATGGCATACCGCAGGACACGCATCCGCAAAGCTGGATGAAGGTCAGAAAGTTTTTCGCAGGACAACGCCACAGGATGTTCCCCCAGTTTTGTTTCTCCATAAGCCGCCTTTGCCGCCTGTTCCAGAAAATCACTGTCTGCCGCCAGAAGCGCCGCTGTTTCTGCCAAATGTGCCGTACTGCCGCCGTGGACTTCCTCCAGCAAAGGCAATGCCTCATGGCGGATTTTATTTCGCGTATATGCTGTATCCTTGTTGGTGCTGTCCTCCTGATACATCAACCTGTTTTCTTTGCAGTAGGCTTCAATTTCCCTGCGGCTGCAAAAAAGCAGCGGACGGATGATGTTACCTCGCACTGGTGCCATGCCCGTTAAACCAAGAAGTCCCGTACCTCTGCAAAGACGCATGAGCAAGGTTTCCGCCTGGTCATTGGCATGATGGGCAACGGCGATTTGCCCATTTTCTCCCGCCAGCTTTGCAAAGGTTTCATACCGCAGGATTCTGCCCATTTCTTCGGTGCTTCTGCCTTGTTTTCTGGCTTCTGCCGCCACATCAAAGGAAACCACCTGACAAGGCACCCCAAGGGATTGGGCAAAGTTCATGGCAAAAGCCGCGTCTCTGTCTGCTTCTGCTCCTCGCAGTCCATGATGGATATGAACCGCCTGCAACTCCCAGCCATACCGAGGCGCCAACTGCCTCAATACATGGAGCAGGCACACGGAGTCCGCACCGCCGGACAAACCTACAACCAGCCTGCCGCCTTTTGCCATATGATATTCTTCAATGGTACGCCGCACCTGTTCCAGCATATTCCTCGCCGCCTTTCTGTGAAAACTTTACACGAAAACCGCCCTGCCGTCAATGGAAATCCAAAAAGGCGCAAAACCACATCCTGTGATTCCACGCCTTTTCTCACCCAATCTTTTTCCAGAATCTTGCCGCCTGCACCGTCATATCGTCCAGCTCTTTCTGGCAGTGTTCCTGTGCCGCCTGTAATATAAAATCCGCCGCATCCTGCGGATTTGCGAAACCTTGAGGCAAAAATTTTTCCTCCAGCCATTGAGCTGTCTGACGCTCTCCTCCAAAGGCATCGGTAATGCCGTCTGTCAAAAGGAGAATCAAGTCCCCATCCTTCAGACGCATGTCGTTTTTCTCCACACGCACCTGTTCCAGTATCCCAGCAGGCAGGGTATGGGCATAAACAGAAATGACTCGATTCCCCCGACAGATAAAAGAAGCCACCGCCCCCAGCTTGATGAACTCTGCCTGTCCATCGTAAAGGTCTACGCTGCAAATATCCAGTGTGGCATAATTCTCCTCAGCACGCCGCAAAAGCAAAGCGGAATTGATGAGCTGCACCGCCAATTCTCTGGAAAATCCTGCCGCCGCAAACTGTTCCAAAAGCTCAATGGCAGCCTTGCTTTCTGCCGCCGCTTTTTCTCCTGTGCCCATGCCGTCAGACACCGCCAAAAGGGCAGTGCCTCTTTCGCTTTCCAGAAAAGAGGATGCGTCGCCGCAGGGCTTGCCCATTTCGCCTGCCGCAAAAGCTGTTGCCGCCGTCAGAGCAAACACAGGAGCTTCCACAAAGGTCAGCACACAGCCTTCCCCTTCCAGATGGCACACGTTTTCATCCACCTGTTCCATCTGCCGCCCCAGCGTCTTTCGCACCACAGGCAGGATGGTTTCCCGACAAATCCCTCTGCCGTTACACCCACGCACCACCAGCCGCACCTGTTTCCCTCTGCCGCCTTTCTCCTCGGTGACCTGCACTTCCCGTACACGGATGCCGGCTTTCCGCAGAGCAAGGCTAAGGCTTTCCTGCAAATTTTCCAGAATGATGCATCCTGTATCCATTTGCCCTGTCAGCTCCTCCAGAATACCACCCACAGCGTCCAACTGCTGTCCCACCAGATTGCGGCACTCCTGCAATCTGCCTGCCCAGACCAAATCCTGTCGGTATCGCTCATAGACAGTACATACCGTTTGGGCAAAGGCTTCTTTTCGGGGGCATAACTCCTGAAACCACGCCGGAAGCTGTTCCGTGGTGACCCGTCCTGCCCCGTCACAGCAAGACAAAGCGGAAAATGTCATACTGTAGGTACGATACACTTCTTCCTCCCAGCAATAGTGCGCCATGCCGCAGCTTTGGCAGACCTTTTCTGCCACCGTATCTACTAGGGCAGAAATCTCTTGTTTTCTTGTTTCTTCTTCGCCGCCGAACACCTTCGCCAGACCATGAAAAGCCTTTCCGAAGCCACGGAGACGTTCCTCTGCCATTTCCCGCATCTGGGTATAGCGGTCTTTTGCCTGATTTGTCTGCCAAAGTCCCCCAGCCCCTGCCAGTATCTTTTTGGGCAGGAACAAAAACACCAATGCGCCAGCTCCTAACCAAAGAAGCTGTTCTCTGTTTTCAAAGACAGGTTCGCCGTAAAAACTGAACAGCACCGCCGTCATCCAGAAAGCCGTTCCAGCAAAGAACCTGCCTACATCCTTCAGGCATCCCGCCAACAATCCGCCTAAAGCCAACACCGCAAAAAGAGAAAGATTTCCCACGCCGCAGGCAAAAAGCAAAAATCCCATGAGAGCACCTGCCGCCGCGCCGCCGCCAACGCCTTCACGCCATGCGGCAATGAGTAAAAACAACGCCGTCAGCACCGGAAAAAGCCTGTCCTGCAAAAAAGGCAGTTCTATCTGTGCCGCACCTGTCAGCGCACCGCCCAGAATCAAAAGCACCGATAAAGTTTCTTCCCGGCTCCACACTGCCGTTCTCTTAGGCGCAAAAAGCACCCCTTCCCCCTTCTGTACCAACAGGGAAATGCCCAGCACCATGGCGCTTTCCACCCCTGCCACCACAAAATAGAATGTCAGTCCTCCCTGCCCTACAGCGTAAAAGCATCCGCCCAAGGCCATGGCAAAAGCACCTAACAGAGCTTTTTTGAGGGTTTCCTCCACGGTGACAAAGCGTCCCAATGTCAAATGAATGAGTGTTGCCGCTAAAAGCACCGCTCCATGCTTCAAAGCCGCACCATTTCCCATGCCGCCCAACGCCGCCGCAGACAATGCCAGCCAAAATACCCGACCACTGCCGAGAAACACCGATAATATGCTCATGGCAAGGGGATGTAAAATCTGCAATACCTCGCCGCCGCTCCAAAGATACACCATAGCCCATAAAGTGCCGTATCTTCCAATCCACGCCAGAGAAGTTTTCTGTTTTGCCTTGGGAGCAGGCGCAGGACGCAGGGCTTTCCCCAAAGGGGGTAATTTCTGTTCCGTTTCCAGTAAAATTTCCGTTTTTTCCATGTCTCTTTCCCTCCATAGCCATAGTTTACGGAAATATGCCTGTTTTTTTTGGCGAAACCTGTCTTTATCGTATTGTTTTTTCCGACAAAAAAAGCCGTCTTGATTTTATATCAAAACGACTTTCTGCTTTTTTCTCACTTTCGGAATTTCTTCACCACACGAATATCATCCCCGAAGAATTTCAGCACTTTATACTCTCTCAAACGAGAAGTGATGCGGTCTGAATACTGATTGGTGATATCCTCAGGATTCAGATTTGTGGAAATGATCACGGATTTGTTTTTCAATTTCCGGTCATTGATAAGACGGAACAGTTCTGACGCTGTAAAGAGGGTGGCAAACTCTGTGCCCAAGTCGTCGATGATGAGCAAATCCGCTTCCAGCAGTTCCTTGTCCCATTCTTCTTTTTCCCCGTCCTCATCTTTAGAAAAACGGATTCCTTCCAGCTTGCGGAACAACTGCCCTGCCGTCAGATACAGCACCACATAGCCCTGATCCAGCAGTTCTTTGGCAATACAGCTGCACAGGAATGTTTTTCCCAATCCCGTTGCACCGTAAAGCAGGAGATTCTGTCCCCCATCTGCAAAGTTTTCCACAAAAGCCAATGCCTGCCGCAAAATCTGCATGGCGTTTTCTCTGGGGGAGATGCCTTCTTTTTTGGAAACCTGTTCGCTGTAGAGCCGCACATCAAAATGGTCGAAGTTTTCCACTTTCACAATATCCCGCACATTGGACTGGTCATAAAGCTTGTCCATGACTTTCTGTTTCAGGCAGGTGCAGGGCACGTTATCCACATAACCTGTATCCTTGCAGGTTTCGCAGACATATTCCAGTTCCATATCTGCTGGCGTTAAGCCGATGCTTTCTAATAATATCCGCCGTTCTGTCTGCAATTCTTTCTGTTTCGCCCGCATTTCTACTAAGGCCTCCTGCATATCGCTGGGTTTCAGAAGCACCAGTTTTGCTGTCTGCACCCCCAGCATGGAAAGGGTTTCGTCGATTTCCCGGATACGGGGCAAACGACGGTAGATTTCTTCTTTCCGCTGGCGGAGCTTTGCCGCCTGTTCTGTCCGCAGAGCGTCATATTCCCGCAGGATTTCTTTATAAATCTGTGTTCTGGTTGCCAAAATTGCTCACCTGCCTTACCATTCTCGTTGTTTTTCCCGTTCCAGCCGTTCCAGTTCGTTATAGTCCCATTCTCTTTGGGTGTAGTTGATGAAACGGTTCTGTCTTTGGGGTGTTGTCTGTCTGGGCTGCTCGGAAGCCTTCTGCTGGGCACGTTTTGCCGCAAAAGCTTCGTCCAGCTTGGCAATGTCCTCCTGACTTTTCACCCCTGCCTGATGCCATTGCTGCAAAATTTTATCCGCATAGGCAAAGCTGACGCCGCCAGTGCGCATGATGGTGCGCTCGCAAGCCGTCACCACCACATCCAGCGGCAGTTTATACTCTCGCAGCCATTTTTTCATATAAGTTTCTTCCTCCGGTGCAGGCAGACGTTTTCCCTGACCGAAGGCACGCATGATGGCACCATAGCCTTCCTTGCGTATCTGCAAATATTCCTCCACGGCTTCCAGAGAATCCAAGCCTTCCTCTGCCCAGCCCATGGCTACTTTTTCGATATAATGCATCCCCCGTTTGCCACGGGAAACGCAGTAAGTCAGCAGCAGGTCGATGACTTCCAAAGGCAGTCCCAGCCAGTCATAAAAGCTGAACAGCGTTGCCATATCACTGCTGGAAAGGGTCTTGCCCAATTTCTGCTGAGCAGACTGAAACAGCCGCTTCACATCCTCCCGTTTCAGATAACAGGATAGTTCCGCAGGGGAATACTGTGGGCGTTCTGAAGGGATGGCTTTTGGCTGGGACACCTGTGCCGTTTCTTTTGCAAAATAGTCCCGCTCCTCCCAATACCGCCATGCTTTCAGCACATCACTTTCCAGTATTTCCAGTTTTTCCGCGATTTCTGCCGCTGAAGTCTTACCTTCTGCCGCTTTTGTCATCAAAAAGACGGACACATACAGCGGGGGCGCCTTTGGCACTTCTTTTTCGATAAAATCTTTCAGAATACGGATTTCCTCCGCCATATCTCTCCCTCCTTTTCTTTATGCATACAGAATTATTATACTACAAAACCCTTCCCTTCACAATAAAAGAGGAACCTTGGATAACTTTCTTCAGAAGAAAACATACCCAATCGAATCCCATCACAATAAGAAAGCTGAAATCCTTTGTATTGCAAAGATTTCAGCTTTCTTTGTTTTCTTATGAAGAAGCCCCTAAAGGGCAGATTCCTCTAAACCTTACTGATTTTTATTTTTGATGTGGGCATTGAAATAGTAAATGATGAAACTCAGTACCACCACTGTCAGCAAAGCCACCACGAAGATACGGGAGTCTTTGACGGCAATGAAAATGGCAAGCAATCCCAGAAAAATACTGATGGCGTACATAATCAGTACCGCCTTTTTCTGGCTGAAACCATGGTCAATGAGTTTATGGTGCAGATGCCCTCTGTCTGCCTGCATGATGGGCTGATGTTTCGCCATACGACGAAGCATGGCAAAAATGGTATCGAAAATAGGCAGACCAATACAGAAAATACTTACCACCAACGCCAGCAGGGCATAGCCTTTGAACACGCCCAGAATACTGGTTACTGCCAGCACAAAGCCCAAAAATGTGGAGCCTGTATCCCCCATGAAAATTTCCGCAGGGTTAAAGTTACGGGGCAAGAAGCCCAGACATGCCCCCGCCAGAGCCGCAGTCAGCACCACCGCTGTGGTGGAACCTGTCATGATGCACAGCACCATAAGGCTCAGGGCAGCAATGCCGGTTACCCCTGCCGCCAGACCGTCCAGACCGTCAATGAGGTTTACAGCATTGGTAACCCCAACGATCCACACCAGCGTAATGGGAATACTTAATTTCTGCAATGTTGCCGTTACAGGCCACAGCACAATCTGAATCTGTGTGCCGGAGAAAATAACGATCAGCGCCGCTACGATCTGTACACAGAATTTCAGTTTTGCCGGCAGGTCTTTCATATCGTCGATCATGCCCAGCACCGCAATGATGCCAGCGCCTACGATGAAGCCCACAAACTGTTTGGGGCTCATGCTGCGGTCAAAGAAATAGACCATCAGCACCGTAATGAGAAAGCCCAGCACAATGGCAACGCCGCCCATACGAGGCATGGGTTTTTTATGTACCCCTCTGTCCTTGGGGTAGTCAATGGCGCCCACTTTTGCGGAAAGCCATTTTGCGAAAGGTGTTGTCACCAGCGTAATGGCAAAAGCGCAGGCAAAAGCCGCAATATATAACAACCAGTTATGCTCTACCAAAAAAATTCACTCCTAACCCTTTCGGCAAACGCCAAAAAAAGGAACCCAGTTTATTTCGTACCGAAAATACGGTCACCGGCGTCCCCCAGACCCGGCACAATATAGCCATGGTCATTGAGACATGTATCATAAGCCGCCGCGTAAATATCCACATCAGGATGGGCTTCCTGTATCTTTTTCACACCTTCCGGCGCAGCCAGAATACACAGGAAAATGATTTTCTTTACGCCTTTATCCTTCAAAAATCCAATGGCAGCTTCCGCTGTACCGCCTGTTGCCAGCATGGGATCTGTCAGAAAAACCGTTCTTTCTTCCACATCGGCAGGCAGTTTGCAGTAATATTCCACAGGCAGCAATGTATTGGGGTCACGATACAGACCGATATGCCCGATCTTTGCTGTAGGCATAAGGCGCAGCAGACCTTCTGTCATGCCGATACCTGCACGGAGAATAGGCACAATGGCAAGTTTGGTATCGATGGTGCGGCACATAGCCACATCCACTGGTGTCTGCACCTGAATTTCTTTCAAGGGCAAATCTCTGGTAGCTTCATAGGAAAGGAGCATGGCTACTTCGCCGATGATCTCACGAAATTCCTTGGAGCCGGTTTCTGCGTCACGCAGCATTGCCATTTTGCTCTGGATCAGCGGATGTTCCGATACGAATAATTTACTCATGGATTTCCCCTTTCTCAATCTTCGATCTGTTTGATTCTTCTGATATGGCGTTCATCATTGGAAAAAGGTGTTTCCAAGAATGCTTTTACGATCTCCAGCGCCAGACCGGGGCCTGTCACACGAGCGCCCATAGCCAGAATATTGGCATCGTTATGTTCTCTGGTTGCTTTTGCGGAGAACACATCGCCGCACAGTGCCGCGCGGATGCCTTTGACTTTGTTTGCCACAATAGAGATACCGATGCCTGTGCCGCAGATGAGGATGCCTTTTTCGCATTCACCGTCTGCTACAGCATGGGCAACCAGTTTGCCATATACGGGATAATCCACAGATTCTTCGGAGAATGTACCGTAATTTTTATAAGGAATGTTGTTTGCGTCTAAATAAGCGATAACTTCCTTCATCAGAGGGAAACCGCCGTGGTCGCAGCCAAGTGCTATCATTTTTCTTCTCCTTTCGCTTCAATGAAACGGTATCCGGCAGACTTCTGGAGCCGGTTCATGATGGCCAGCCCTTCCCCTTCCAGAGGGAATACTTCCGCGTATACCGTATCTGCTTCCAAGAAATCGAATTTGCGCAATACTTTGAACAGGTTGGCGCCTACTTCCTCCAGATTTTCCCGACTGCCTACAGACAGGACAATATCCGCATCATAGCCGTCTTTGGATTCCTCTGTAGCAAGTACGCCCACTTTTTTCCCTGCGGCTTTTTCCTGTGCTGTCAGGGCATTGATTTTCTCCTGCACACCTTCTCCGCGCACCAGATACACTTCCGCTCTGGGGGAATAATGGGTGTACTTCATGCCGGGGGCTTTTGGACGCAGTCCTTCCTGTGGTTTCTGCAAAATGGCAGGGTCTACGGTCACTTCGCCCACAAAAGGCTCCATCATTTCCTTCGTGATGGCACCGGGCCGCAGGATCATAGGGGGTGTCACAGAAACATCCACAATGGTGGATTCCAGTCCCCACTCTGCCGCGCCGCCGTCCAAAATCATGTCAATCTTCCCATCCAGATCAAAAGCCACATGGGATGCCCTTGTGGGGCTGGGCTTGCCGGATGCGTTGGCACTGGGCGCCGCAATGGGCAGACCTGCCGCACGAATCAGCGCCATGGCAACAGGATGTGAGGGAAACCGCACTGCTACCGTATCCAGTCCGCCAGTGACGGAATCAGGCACAATATCCGTTTTTGGGAATATCATGGTCAATGGTCCCGGCCAGAAAGCATCCATAAGTTTCTGCGCCGCCGCAGGAATCTCCCGCACAATAGGACGCAATTCACTGATTTGGGAGATATGCAGTATCAAAGGATTATCGGAAGGACGACCTTTTGCCAGATAAATGCCTTTGCAGGCTTCACCGTCCAGACCGTTGCCCCCTAAGCCGTAAACGGTTTCTGTAGGGAAAGCAACCAAACCGCCTCTTTTGAGAATCTCGGCACCTTCGGCGATGATGTCTGCATCGGGCTGCAGGGGGTCAACCTTGCGCAAAATGGTTTTCATAATCTTACAGGTTCGCTCCGCAGCATTTTTTGTATTTTTTGCCGCTGCCGCAAGGGCAAGGGTCATTGCGTCCGATTTTTTCGCCTTTGACGATGGTTCTGGAGCGTTTCTGTTCCAGTGTCAGACGTTTTCTTGTGTCTGCGTCAAAGATGCCATCCCACTGAGGCAGCTGATACAGGTGTTCTGCATGGTATTCCACCATTTTCTTGAACAGACGTTCAAAGTCGATGTCCAGTACAACGGCTGTATCTTCTTCCAGTGTTGCCATTTCATAAGGTGTAGGCAATACATCGTTGATGCCGTCCACGAAAGCCACGATTTCTTCTGCGGTCATGGAGAAGCGTTCTGCCAGTTCTTTTACTGTGCCTTCCAGCTTTGTCAGTTTATTTGCCAGAATATATTCATAGATGTGCTGTTCCTTGGGCAGGTATTCATCCCAAATCGCATCCACACTTCTGCCTTCTTTGGAAAATGCTTTTTCCATCCAGCTTTCATACAAACTCATATCATTTCTCTCCTTTAACTTTATCATCCATTCTTTTTGCAAAAAACTTGCTCTTTGCAATCATAATATAATTTTGCCCGATTTGCAACAAAAAATAGCAATTCTGCCTCTCTGGCTCCCAAAAATCCGTAAAAAAACACAGGTGCCTTAGGCATCCTGTGCATTTTTGGTCACACTGCCGCAGCAGTCAACTCTCTTTCTGAAAGAAGGCAGGTGCCCGGCGGCAGAAGCGCCGCAATCCGCTCCAACAATTCTTTCCAGATGGATTTTCTCTCTTTTTTCACCGGCGGCTCCAACAGAACCCCTGTGATATCTTTTTCTCTGGCAAAGCGGCTGATATATGCTGCCACGTCCTGCTCACAGCACAGGCAGACCTGTCCGCCCAGCCGGCATCCATAATCCGCCAGCCGCTGCATTTCGTACATTTCTCCGCTTTCCAATATATTTTCGCCCTGCGTCACATGCAAGATGTATAAATCCCCGTTGCCTGCCTTTGCGGCATCTTTCGCCAGTTCCATGAACCGCTTGGATTCTTTCCCTGCCGCTACCAGCACCAGTATGTTTTCTTTTTTTGTTTTCATGAAGGTTGCCTCCTTAAATCATTCGCCAGTTTCCCTGTATGGCGAAATTTTGTTTTTCAAAAGCTACCATACACTCCATCATTATCTTAACCCATAAATCTTAGAAAACACCGAGGGTTTCTCTTAATTCTTTCTTACAAAACAAAAGAGAGGACTGACTTTCGTCAAATCCTCTCTCAGGGTGTCGTCAAAGGCTCATTTCATTCAAGCCTTTGACGAGTAGACAGAAGTATAAAGCCGAAGTTCCATCAGCTAAATGCCTTGAAACTCCGGCTTTTCCTCGTCAGAAGTGAATTCCGACTGCGGATTCCATTTGGGGAACTCTTCGTTCCCCAAACCCTTCCGCGTTCTTGAAAAAGTGTAAAACTTAGTTTTTCTTTAGTCTGAGATAGAACTGACTTTCGCCATATCCTCTCTATTTTTTTCTTATTCTTCTGTCAGGGTATCTTCCTGCAGCGCTTCGTCATCCAACTGGTTCTGCACATCGCTGTCATCCAGTACATCTTCTGTGTCACTTGTCAAATCTTCCGCAGGCATGTGTGTTACGGCAGGAGTACCATTTTCCAGTGTGAATGTGATGGTATCACCATCTTCCAGCACAACATTTTCCCAAACCTGCTCTGTGCCGTCTGTGAATGTCATCTGTACCTGCCAGCCGTTTTCCACCACAGGCACCATACCGTTCAGTGTAACAGGCACGGAAAAACCGTTTTTCCATTCAGATTCCTTCAGCATGTTATCTGTCCAGTCATCTTCTTCTGTAGGGCGGATCTTCAGAGCAGATGCGCCTTCCCCTGTTTCATTGATGAAAGTCATGTTATAGGAAACTTCCTGCTGGGGAACTTCTTCTTTCCCACAGCCTGCAAAAGCCGCAAGGGCACACATCAATGTCAATACCAAAACCAGTTTCTTTCTCATATTCCAAATCCTCATTTCTATCTTTCTTTACTGCGCTGTGTAAGGTTCAAAGGTGATGCTGTTGATGATCACATCTTCCAGTGGCTTGGCACTTTCATCCACTTCCACAGCAGCAATGGCATCCACTACATCCATTCCTTCAATGACCTGACCAAAAATCGTATAGGGGCTGCCGTAAACATATTCCAGATGCACTGCGCCGCCATGTTCCCGGTAGTATTCCATAACACTTTCGGGATAAAGCTGGCTGAGTGTATAAAATTCATCGCCGATGGTCACGCCCATTTCTTCTTCATTGTTGTCACGGGCTTCTTCCAGAGCTTTCAGATAATCTTCTGTCACAGTCTTTGCCTGCACAATGAAGAACTGGCTGCCGTTGGTGTTGGGGCCTCTGTTTGCCATAGCAACAGCACCGTTATAAAAATGCAGGTTGGGGGAAACTTCATCCTCGAAATCTTCTCCCCAGCAGCTTTCGCCGCCAGTGCCTGTGCCTGTAGGGTCGCCAGTCTGAATCATGAAATCCTCAATGACACGATGGAATGTCAATCCGTCATAGTAGCCGTCCTTTGCCAGGGTTTTGAAGTTTTCCACTGCCTTCGGTGCTTCTTCGGGGAAGAAACGCATTTTCACCACGCCTTTGGAAGTGTCGATGACAGCGATTTCTTCGCCTTCTTCGGGCATCTGCGCCTGCAGATTCACATATTCTCCGGTAGATTCTGTATCGGTTTCTGCCTTTGTGTCACTGCCGCAGCCTGCTGCTGTGAACATCAGAAGTCCTGCCAGAATCAAACTGATATATTTTTTCATCCTTGTTTTCCTCCTGCCTGCTTTTTTTCATCTCATACATGAGAAATATTGTATTACACGCAAAAAGTCTGTGTCAATTTGTTTTTCTTAAATGTTTATTAAAATTGGCGAATCAAGGACATGACCGCTTCCACGCCGTTATTCTGTGTGCTCTTTTCCATGGCTGCAATATAGGTTTCCCGATTTGCGTAAAGTTCACGCACTTTTGCTTCCATAGTTGTGGCTGTCAGTTCTTCTTCCGGCAGCACCATGGCAAAGCCCTGCTTTTCGTAGGATGCGGCGTTCAAAATCTGGTCGCCGCGGCTTGCCTTTGCGGAAAGAGGAATCAGCAAATGGGGCTTTTTCAGCGCCAAAAACTCGGAAATGGAGTTGCTGCCTGCACGGGCAATGATGACATCTGTTGCAGCGAACAGGTCTGCCAGCTCATCGGTGACATACTCAAACTGACGGTATCCCTTTGTGCCTTCCAGACTTTCTTCCTTATGACCCTTACCGCAAAGATGGATGATGTCAAAATCCTTCAGCAAAGAAGGCAGGCTTTCCCGGAGAGCATCGTTGAGCTTCACTGCCCCCAGAGAACCGCCCATCTGAAGCAGCACAGGCTTTGTGCCGTCAAAACCGCAGATTTCCAGACCTTTCTGTCTGTCACCTGTAAACAGTTCCCCACGGATAGGCGTGCCTGTGTGGATGCCCTTTTCCTTAGGAACGTATTTCAGTGTTTCCGGGAATGTGGTACAGACAGTTTTTGCAAAAGGCATGGCAATTTTGTTTGCCAGACCTGGTGTAATATCAGATTCGTGGATGATAACAGGAATCTTGTTTTTCTTTGCCCCCAATACCACAGGCACTGCCACAAAGCCCCCTTTGGAGAATACCAAATCGGGTTTCAGCTTTTTCAGCAGTTTGGTGGCTTCGCTGACGCCTTTCACCACACGGAACATATCGGTAATGTTCTGTCTGGACAGATAACGGCGCAGTTTTCCCGTAGGGATGCTGTAATAAGGCACGCCTTCCGCCTCAATGAGTTTCTTTTCAATGCCGTTTTCGGAGCCGATATACAAAACTTCCCAGCCTTCCTGCCGCAGCAAAGGCAGGATTGCCAGATTGGGCGTCACATGGCCAGCTGTGCCGCCGCCTGTCAATACGATTCGTTTCATAGAGATTCACCCCTGTAATATACTATTTTTCACCGTTTCCTATCATAACAGAAAAAATGGGCAACTGCCAGAAGATTTCTATTTTTTCTGAAAAAAAGGCGATTTTATGCAAGTCCCACCTTTTTCCTGCATAGATATGATAGAAAAAAGCAAAGGAGACTGACGAACATGTACCCATATAATCGCAATACCCATTATTTCCAACGGCAAAGCCTGACGGCACGGGAAGCCAAAGACCCTGCCATTGCGGAGCTGGCAGAGGACGACCGTCTGCTGGCTCTGCTGAAAGTTGCCGCAGAGGAAACAGCCCAGCTTGCCAATCGCTACCGCCGCTTGCTGACAGAAGCGCCTGCTCTTTCCCCTTCTGCCGATATGCTCAAATCCATGTATCTGGACGAGAAAAAACATCTGAAAAACCTACGGGAAGCCCTGTTCCTCATTACAGGAGAAACACCGGAAACCCCAGACGAAAGCCAGACCCCTTCCACACTGGAAGTCATCGACCCCAAAACTTATCTGGAGGAAACCCTCATGCAGGAACTGGATGCGGCAGATTTTTACCGGAATTTCTTTCTGGCAGTGCCCGATGGCGCCCTCCGTGACCTGTTTTTTGAGATTCTCACAGATAAGCAGAGCCACGCCAACGCACTGACTTATCTGTTCAGCAAATATTTTTGAACAAAAATCTGTGCAATCTCCTTCCTTTCGTGCTATACTGATAGCAAATCATATACGAAAGGATGAATACTTATGAGCGACTGTATTTTTTGTAAAATCGTGTCGGGGGAATTCGGCTCCGCCACTATATATGAAAACGATGAATTTAAGGTAATTCTGGATCGTTTTCCTGCCAACGAAGGCCATGTGCTGATTCTGGTGAAGGAACACGTTGCAAACATCTTTGAAATCGATCCGGACAAAGCCGGCAGACTGTTCCGTCTGGCTGCCATCATCGCCAGAGAAATGAAAGCAAAACTGGGCTTTGACCACATGAACGTCATGCAGAACAACGGCACCGTTGCCGGTCAGACCGTATTCCATTTCCACCTGCACCTGATCCCTCGTTATGAAAACGATGGCATCACCATTGCATACAAACCTATGGATCTGACAGACGAACAGATCGAAGATATGCGCAAAAAACTGGAAATGAGCCTGTAATTTACAAGACACAAAATCCCCTTTCTTTTCTGGAAGGGGATTTTTTTATATCTTTTTTCCGAAATATTCACCAACAACCCCTAGAACTTCTGCACAAAACCTCCTTTTCATCCCCTGCGCATCCTTCACAAAAATGCGATTTTACCCCATTTCTCCTTTGATTTTGGGCAAAAAACAGTGATACACTGAATACGAAGGGTTTTTCTGGGAAATCCTAAAAACAGCACAGGAAAAGCGAAAGGAGTGTTTTCATGTATCGAAAAGATCAGTTGGTTTTTTATGGCAATACAGGCGTATGCCGTGTGGCGGACGTTGCGCCCCTTCCCCAGCAAAAGGATGACCGCCTATACTACACCCTGATTCCGCTTTTTTCTCCCTTTTCCGAAACCATCCACGTTTCCGTTTCCACTCGGGCATTCATGCGTCCCGTTATTTCTGCCGCTGAGGCAAAAAGCTATCTGGACAGCATCAGCATCATTTCGGCAGAGCCTTTCCGCAGTCGAGACCACAAAGAAACTGCCAATCACTATGGTGAGATGCTGAACACCCACGATTGTATGCAGTATTTACAATTAATGAAATCTCTCTACCGAAAAATCGAAGAAAATGCCCGTATGGGAAAACACATTTCTCAAACAGAACAGCGGTATCTGAAACAGGCGGAATCCCTTCTTTATGGGGAACTGGCGGCGGCTCTTGGCAAAGAGCTGGGAGAAATCCGCACAGAAGTGCAACAGCGTTTTGCAGAAGAAAAGCAATTGGCGTAAAAAAAGACCATCGTTTCTACGATGGTCTTTTTTCTGGATGCGGATGACAGGACTTGAACCTGCACGGACGTAATGCCCACTAGAACCTGAATCTAGCGCGTCTGCCAATTCCGCCACATCCGCATAAGCTTTTTTGAACTTGCTTGACTATCATACTATAAAACAGATTCTTTGTCAACAACTTTTTTCAAACTTTTGAAAAAGTTCTTTCAAAAATTACCAGACCTGCCTCATAGGGGTGATCCAGATACCGCACCTCTCCTTTGAAACCAGAAAAACGAAACAGCTTCCAAAGTATGGTCAAATCGCCGCCAGCCGCCAGAATCATCAATGCGCCCACCCAAAACAAAGGCAAACTCCCCAGAAAAATAGCTACAATTGCCGGCAATATCCCCAACAGCACACAAGGCATCACCCCACCAATGGCGTACTGCCCCTTTGTCAATTCCTCCCGACAGGTGCAGTAAGGTGTCAGAGAGTTCCACATGATACCAAAGGAAATAGATTTCCATTTATTTTTTGCGAAAAAAGACCAGAACAGACCATGGATGGCTTCATGAACCACAATGAGCAGGAAAAACAACACCAGCACCGCCAGCAGCATGGGGCTGGATATGGAACCACGGCCATTTTTCCAAACAAAAATTGCCCAAAGCACCAACAAAATGGGCAAAGCCATCACTACCGCCATGACATTGGCATAAACGGCGGAAATAGTCAGGTCATGGGCTTCAAAGCCTTCTGCTTCCAATGCAGCTTTTTTCTCTAAGAACATTTCCTTTCGCTTCTGTTCTGCCGCTGTCAATTTTCTTTCTTGTTTTCTCTTTTTTCTGCAATCCATGCTTCTCGTGCCTCCCGATGACTTTTTCCCATGCGTTTCACTTCTTTAAGCTGTTTCTGGAAAGATTCCGCCAGCTTTTCACTGCCCAGACTTCTGCACAAGTCCCGACCATAAGCCAGCATTTCCTTTTCCTGTTTGTATGTCTTTTCGTCTGCATTATGGATAATCCAAGTCTGCCCTTCCTCTCCATAAAGGAAAAGATAACCAATCAATACATCGTTTTCATATACCAATACAAACTGGGGAAATCCCGTTTCCTTGGAACGAGAAAGACCTTCCAGCAGTTCCTGCCGTTCTTCTTTTGTATCCACGGCACAGCCGATTTTCCAGCCTTCCTGCAAAAAATCGTTGATTTCGTCTTTTGTCATTTCTCGCATATTCCGAAAAGTCAGCATTTCTTTTCCTCCTCATCTTCCACACGTGTACCACAGAACTGGCAGTAACCCCCATGAAACAGGACATAAGGATCCAACAAACGGTCACAGCCCTTACATCTGCCATAACGAACCATCACGTAAATCACCATAACTAAACAAACGAATGCAGCTCCCAGACAAATGTCATCCCATCTGCCATCCTGCAATCCGCTCAAAACAAACATCAAAACCAAAAATACAAATGCCAATGTCAGCCACATCTTATATTTTTTTCGAAGCTTCTTCAATGTCATGGCAACCCCCCCTTTTTTTCATCATAGCATAAGTATGGAAGAAAAGCCATCTTGTAAAGAAAAAACGGATATTTCCAGTTATGGAAACATCCGTTTTTTATCCTTATCTTTTGGGTGCAGAGGAGGAATTCATGTGGAGATCTCCCCGGCAGTAGGGGCAGAATTTCCCCTGATAAATATCATGGATAGGCAGCCGTCTGCCGCAGTGACAGCAAACCCCATGGCGAAAATAAATGAAAGCCGCCGCCGCAATGAAGGCAATGCCAATCCACATCAGCGGACTTTTGCCGGAATAATCTCCTGTAAAAATGGTATAGATGATGCAGAACAAACCGATCAAACAGCAAAAACGCATCCATCTTCTGGTTCTGTCCAAACTCATTTTCTTTCCTCCTAATCTGTCCTTTGAAAGCCCAAGATAAAAAAATAGACCACTGCTTCTGCAATGGCCTTTTCAGATGCGGATGACAGGACTTGAACCTGCACGGACGTAATGTCCACTAGAACCTGAATCTAGCGCGTCTGCCAATTCCGCCACATCCGCATATTGTACTTTTTTCTGTACATGTTTTTCTTTGCTTAGTTAGAATACTATAAATTCTTCTCCTTGTCAACACTTTTTG
Organism: uncultured Clostridia bacterium; assembly: GCA_902477755.1. Lineage (GTDB taxonomy): Bacteria > Bacillota > Clostridia > Lachnospirales > Anaerotignaceae > Anaerotignum. The sequence goes on along the minus strand of CABSIK010000004.1, from coordinate 198,845 downwards.
CTAAAAAATTTTAAAGTATTTTGTATATCCTGCAAAACCGGGACAAAGCTGTCTGTTGCAGGTTGTTTTCCGTCCCACAGGAAAAATAAAAAAGACTTGTCTAAGACAAGCCTTTTTTGCTTTAGATGCGGATGACAGGACTTGAACCTGCACGGGCGTAATGCCCACTAGAACCTGAATCTAGCGCGTCTGCCAATTCCGCCACATCCGCATATCTGGTTTTGTGTCTGCCGTTTTTAGCTGACTTGGATATCATAATACAAAACCAGAACTTTGTCAACACTTTTTTTCATTTTTTTAACAAAACAGCGGCACCAGCACCGGCATCGCCAACGTACAGATGACACCGCTGACAAAAGCCAGTATAGCTGTCTTGCTGTCTGTATACTTGCTCAACAGGGGCAATGTAGTATCCATGGCTGTTGCGCCTGCGGGGGCAATGGCTGTATAGACGTTTCTGCCTGCCAACACAGGCACCAGCAGAAATGTCAGCACTTCACGGAACACATTTGACAAAAAAGAAATGGTGCCGCCGATGGGATTGCCTGCCTCTGTCATGAGGATGCCGGACAGGCTGTACCAACCCAAACCGGAAGTGATGGCAAGACCTTCCTTTACATCCATACGCAGAATCATGGCACAAACTGCACCCCCTGCCAAAGAGCCCAGAATGACCCCCAAAGGAATCACCAGTATCCGCAGACCCATCCGCCGAATCTGACCGAATACTTCCCGATTCACACCCATGTCAATGCCCACGGAAAAAAGCAAAATCAGCAGCATATAAGAAGATGCCGTATCCAGAAAACCGCTGACGCTCTCCGGCATAATGACACCAGCACCAATGCCCAGCACAAGGGCAATGAGAATGGCTTTGCTCATTCTTTCGCCCCCTTCCGCAAAAATACCTTTGTCAGCAGATACACTGCCGCAATGGAGCCAATAACCGCCAAAACCGCATACAACAAAGCCTTGCCGCCCAAAGACGGCAAAGCCTGTATGATGTCACCATTTCTGCCGATGCTGACACCCATACAGAATATGAGCAGCATCAGCCAAACAGTTTGCAGTTTGGCGTTGATTTTCAGTCCTTTTTCTTTGAGGATGCCCCGGAAGCCCACAACAAACCCCAAAGCCAGTACAATAAATATCTTCGCCATAATTCTTATACCTGTTTCATCAGCTCGACCACTTTGTCGATTTCTTCTCTTGTAACATATTTGTGAGTTGCAAAACGCATGATGCCGTTATCTTCGCCGTTGATGATGACATCGTGTTTTGCCATATAGTCCACCAGTTCCGCTGAGGACAGAGGATAATCTTTCAAACGGAAAAATACCATATTGATCTGCTGTCTTTCTTTATAAACTTCCAGACCTTTCACACCGCAAAGGGCTTCTGCCATATATTTGGCATTGTCATGGTCTTCCTGCAAGCGTTTGCTCATGACATTCAAAGCGATTTTGCCTGCTGCCGCAAGGATACCTACCTGACGCATACCACCGCCGATGATTTTACGTTTTCTTCTGGCAACAGCAATGAATTCCTTGCTGCCCACCAGCACAGAGCCTACAGGCGCGCACAGACCTTTGGACAGGCAAACGGAAACGGTATCCGCATATTGTGCGATTTCTTTTGCTTCTACGCCCAGAACGGTGGCTGCGTTGAAAATACGTGCGCCGTCCAGATGGATGGGCAGGTTGTATTTGTCAGCCAGTTCTCTCACGTTTTTCATGTATTCCAGACTTCTTACCTGACCGTCAGAATCGGCGTTTTCATAAGAAATCAGTGCTGTTTTGGGCTGGTGGATATCCTCAGGGTCTTTGCGGATATATTTTTCGATAATATCCAGAGGCATTTCCCCACCCACATTCTGAACAGTACGCAGCTGTGCACCTGCGATGATGGCAGCCGCACCTGCTTCATGGGCTACGATATGGCAGTTATCGGGCAGAATCACTTCTTCCCCACGGTTTACATGGGTAAACAGTGCAATCTGGTTGCTCATCACGCCGCTGGGTACAAACAGACCAGCTTCCTTGCCCATGATTTCCGCTGCCAGCGCTTCCAGTTCGTTGACCGTCTGGTCATCGCCATAAACGTCGTCGCCTACCACAGCTTCATACATGGCTTTCCGCATTTCCTCGGTGGGCACCGTTACGGTGTCGCTTCTCAAGTCGATTTTTCCGTTAATCATTCTGATTACGCCTCCCCGGTCATTTTTTCTCTGATTGCGTCAATTTCTTCACTTTCAATGTATTCGTCAAAGGTCATCTGTCTGTCGATGATGCCGCCAGGCAGAATCTCGATGATTCTGTTTGCAATGGTCTGTGTGAACTGGTGGTCATGGGAATCGAACAGCAGTGTGCCTTTGTATTCCATGAGACCTTCGTTCAGTGCGGTGATGGATTCCAGATCCAGGTGGTTGGTGGGTTCGTCCAGAATCATAACGTTTGCGCCGCTCATCATCATTTTGCACAGCATGCAGCGTACTCTTTCCCCACCGGAAAGGACGTTTGCTTCCTTCAGAGCTTCTTCGCCGCTGAACAACATTCTGCCCAGCCAGCCGCGGATGTCTGCGTCATACTGTTCCCCTTCTTTTGCGAAAGGACGGAGCCATTCAATCAAAGAATCGTGGCAGCCATCGAAGTATTCCGCATTGTCTTTGGGGAAGTAAGCTGTTTTTGTGGTAATACCCCATTTGAAAGTACCTTCGTCGGGTTCCATTTCGCCCATAAGGATGCGGAACAGTGTGGTTCTCGCGATTTCGTCTTTCCCAACGAAAGCAACTTTGTCATTGGGACGAATCATAAAGCTTACATTGTCCAGCACTTTTTTGCCGTCGATGGTCTTGGACAGACCTTCTACCAACAGTACGTCATTGCCCACTTCTCTGTCCTGCTTGAAGCTGCAGAAAGGATATCTTCTGGAAGAAGGTTTGATGGTATCCATCTGTAAGTTATCCAGCAGTTTTTTACGGCTGGTTGCCTGTTTTGCTTTGGAAGCGTTGGCGCTGAAACGCTGGATAAATTCCTGCAATTCTTTGATTTTCTGTTCCACGCGTTTATTCTGGTCTTTCAGCTGGCGCTGTGTCATCTGTGTATAGCTGTACCAGAAATCGTAGTTACCAACGAACATGGTGATTTTGCCATAGTCGATGTCGGCGATGTTGGTACAGATCTTATTCAGGAAATGTCTGTCGTGGGATACGACAATAACGGTATTTTCAAAGTCCATCAGGAAGTTTTCCAGCCATTTGATAGCGTGCAGATCCAGATGGTTGGTAGGTTCGTCCAGCAGCAGGATGTCAGGATTGCCGAACAATGCCTGTGCCAGCAGGACTTTCACCTTCTGGGTACCTGTCAGTTCTTTCATTTTTACATAATGGAATTCATTGGTAACACCCAGACCATTCAGGAGGATTTCCGCATTGGATTCGGCAGACCAGCCGTCCAGTTCCGCAAATTCCCCTTCCAGTTCGGAAACCTTGATACCGTCTTCATCGGAAAAGTCCTCTTTTGCGTAAAGAGCTTCTTTTTCCTTCATAATGTCATAAAGACGTTTGTGACCGTACAGAACGGTTTCCACGACTTCAAATTCGTCGAACATGAAGTGGTCCTGTTTCAGTACTGCCATACGTTCGCCGGGAGTGATGAATACAGAACCTTTGTTGGGTTCCAGCTCCCCTGCCAGTATTTTCAAAAATGTGGACTTGCCGGCGCCATTGGCACCAATGAGTCCGTAGCAGTTGCCTTTGGTAAAGTTGATGTTCACATCATTGAACAGTACGCGTCCGCCGTACTGTAAGCTTACACCTTGTGCTGCGATCATGTTTGTTTTTCTCCTTTTCTCTGTTCTTTTTTACTCAAATCTTTCCTATTATAGCGCATCTGTCCCGCAAAATATAGCCCAAATCCATGATTTTTGCATTTTTCCGGGATTTTTGTCCCAAAAAAAGACGGTCATGCATGTTTTTTCATACACAACCGTTGAAAATCTTTTTCTTACGCCGCATTGCTTTCGTTCATGCTGGTGATTTCCTGTTCATAATTGATGGCACTGTGAGCTTCTGCCGGAATTTCGATGGACTGCACTCCATTAAGATCGGAAATATCCATGGTCACACCATATTCCTGTACAGTGATGCCTGCGCTGTCTGCCTGCAATTCTTTCAGTACATTATTTGTTACTGTCTGCAAAGCATTGCCTAAATCCATATGACAGGATACGGCTTCCCCTGTATCTTCTTTGAATACAAAAGTAACGGGAACATCTGCCACGCCTTCATAATAATTTTCCGCAATGCCGCTCATGCCAGCCAATTGCAGCAGTTTTCCGCCTTCCACAACAGCAAAAACATCCGCTGCCGGCAATGTGCCCTGCAGTGTCACACGATTATTCTCTCTTGCGGTTTCCTGCCAGCCAGATGCATGCTGCAGGAGTGTGATCATATTTTCCCGCACATCATAAATCTGTACGGAATCCAAAGCCGCATCTTTCTCCAAAGACATTTCTGTCCACTGGTTGTTATAATTCATAAACAGATTCACATTGGCATCTTCTGCTTCCAGATACCGTTGTGTAGAATAGCTCTGTCCGCCTGCACTGTTCAGCACCTCTGTGATCTGCATACAGAAAGGCTCCTTGATCTGGGAAACCGTCACTTCTGTGCTGTCACTGCTGCTTTGCATATTGGAAATCACATTGACTGCGCCTTTATAGCTGCTTGCTTCTTCCAAGCTCTGGAGCGCCGCTGTTGCATATTCTGCGGGAGTCATTCCCGTTTGCGTCATATTTTCCGCATTATCGGGCGTTCCGCAAGCTGCCAGACAAACAATCGCTGCCGCAGCCAAACAGATTTTTGCCGCTTTGAAAAAGTTCTTCATTTCATAACCCCCTATCCTACGCAATTTCTGCATGGGTATCTTTCTGTTGTTATTGTAGCGAAAAACAGTTTTCAATGCAAGGGGAATACCAATGTTTCAGAAAAATATAAGAATTTCGCTTCTTTCTTGTAAGATTTCCTCCACTGGCAGTCTGTTCTCCCTAAAAGAACCGTTCTTCCGCTCCACTTTTTTCCAAAATCAAAAAGACTATCCATTCCCCCCCCCGGAAAGACAGTCTTTTTGTTCCGTTCTATCTCATCATCTCGTATAACACCCTTAACAGGTCTTCATCTTCCCGCACATGGGCAAACACCGCATCCCTTCGGCTGCAAAAATCCCGGAGGGCTGCCCGCTGTTTCATGAGGGCTTTTTTGTAAGCTGCCGCCATGGCTTCGTTCAATTCCAAATCTCTGGTTTCTCCCGTTTCTGCATCCACCAGACGAACAGCGCCGCCAACCTGCGGTTCTTCCTCCTCCTTGGAAAGAACCTGTACCAGCAAAACTTCCTGTTTTTTCTGCTGGAGGAGCTTCACCGTATCTTCGATGCCATTGTCTGTCATAAAATCAGAAATCACAAGGGCAATGCCTCGCCGCAAGGGACCGCATCCCATGGCTGCGGACAAAGGCGCAGTCCCCCCGACTGCTTCCAGTTTGTCCAGAAAATCCACGGTTTCCAGAAAACGTCCCTTTTGCGCCAAATTCCGTTTCTGTGCCCGGAGGGTATCCCCAAAGGCAAAGAGATGAACCTGATCACCGCCGCAAAGTCCAACATAGGCAAAGGATGCCGCCAGCTTCTTTGCCGCCAGAAATTTCCCATCCTGCTCCATGGAACGGCTGCAATCCAGAAATACGTGAACAGAAGCCTGTTTCTCCTCCAGAAACAGCTTCAGGTACAGTTTGCCGAAACGGGCAAAACCATTCCAGTCCACCCGCCGCAGATCGTCTCCGGCAGCATATTCCCGGTAGTCAGAAAATTCCAGAGAACTGCCCTTTGCCATGGAACGTCTGGCACCGCTGTAACCGTCCGTGGAAAGACGGTGTTTCAAACGAATTGCCATTTCCTCCAGCCGCTTCAGATATTCTTTTGTCAGTGCATCCCTGAGTGTTTCCATGTCAATACAACGCCTCTATGATCTCATCGGAAGTTTTTCCTTCTGCCATGCCCTCAAAGTTCAGGAAAACACGATGTCTAAGGGCAGGTTTTGCTGCCTGCTTAATGTCCTCATAAGCCACATGGTAACGTCCTGCCAGAAGGGCAAATATCCTTGCTGCCTGTAAAACTGCCTGTGCACCACGAGGGCTTGCCCCATAGCGCACATACTGCCGCACCGCTTCCGGTGCTTCTGGATTTTCTGGATGGGTTTTCAGAATCAAATCCATCAAGTATTCTGCCACAGGTTCCGCCACAGGCACCTGCTGGGCAATTTCCCGCATCTGAAGCAGTCTTTTGCCATCCATGACCTTGGATGCCCGATGGACTTTGCCGTCGGTGGTGGAGAGGACGATCTTCATCAATTCCTCTTTATTTGGAAAAGCCACATCCAATTTAAACAGGAAACGGTCCATCTGGGCTTCCGGCAAAGGATATGTCCCTTCTGTTTCCAAGGGGTTCTGGGTTGCCAGCACAAAAAACGGTTCTTCCAGACGGTAGGTCTGGCTGCCGCCAGTGACTGTATGCTCCTGCATGGCTTCCAGCAACGCCGACTGGGTCTTGGGCGTGGCACGGTTGATCTCATCTGCCAGCACCAGATTGGCAAAGATGGGGCCTTTTCGGAACACAAAGGACATATTGCCGTTTTCCTCACGGTTCATGACCGTTGTCCCTGTCACATCGGCAGGCATCAAGTCCGGCGTAAACTGGATTCTGGAAAAATGCAGATCAACAGCATCCCCCACAGCTTTGACCAGCTGGGTTTTCCCAAGACCGGGCATGCCTTCCAGCAGCACGTTGCCCCCCGCAACCATTGCTGTCAGGACATTTCTTACCAATTCCTTCTGCCCAATGATGACGCTGCCGATTTCTTCTTCCACCCGAAAAAAATCTGACGCAAACTGTTGAATCTTTTCTTCTTCCATGGAATTCCCGCCTTTCTGACCGATTTTTCTTTATTATAAACAGCAAAAAAATTCCCGTCAACGCGCTGGGGAAAACGTAATCTTTTCGGCGGAAAAAATTATGTTTTTCTTAAACTTCAGGCCTTGTTCCAGCTTTCATTTCCATATATAATCGTTAGCATGTGGAAAAAAGACTGAGAATATCCCATTTTTCGTCTCACATTCCCCAACAGTTGTGTACCCTTCGTAAAATTTTTACAAAAACCATATAGCGTATTCTAGGAAATCATAGTATAGTATGATAGGAATCCAGTAACAAATAAAGGAGCGCAACAACATTGAAAAAATGGGATTGGAAAAAAACAGATCAACCTTATTTTAAAATTGCTGTATATGTATTTGCAGTGCTGGCTGCCACAGTGCTTTTTGAAAAAGTCATCGGCAACCTGCCCAGCATCAGCAGCACCATACAGGCATTTCTGCAAGTGACACAGACCTTATGTCTGCCGTTTCTCATGGGCTTTATGATCGCTTATGTCATGAATCCCTTCATCAATTTCTTTGAACGGCATACCATGAAAAATAATTCTTTTTTCCAGCGGCATCCACGGGTGACCCGTGCTGTTGCCATTACACTGATCTACACCATCGTTATTGGCGGTATCATCTGGATCGCCATTTATCTGGTGCCTGAGATCAAGACATCCGTTGTCAGCTTCGTAAATCAGCTTCCTGTCTATACGGCAGCACTGAACCAGAAAATCGAAGATTTCTTCATGCAGGTAGATTTCATTGATGGGGAAGATGTAAACAACATCATCAACCGTTTGCTGACACCTGTTCTGGGGGTTTCCGAAAATCTGCAGGCAGGCAGCGGCGAATTGGCATTCCTTCAGGATTCCGACGGAATTTCCAAAATGCTGACAACATTCATCGGCAATGTCTTTACCATGGGTCGTTTCGTATTCAATCTGATCATGGCCATCTTCATTGCCTTTTACATGCTCTTTGACAAAGAAAACTTTCTGCGCCAGCTGCATAAGATCATCTACGCCCTGACATCTGAAAAGAAAGCAGAACGCATCTTCTACAACGGCGGCCGCATCCACAATATCTTCCAAAGCTTCATCGTTGGCAAGGCGCTGGACTCCCTTATCATCGGCATTTTGGCCTTCATTGGTCTGACCCTCATCAAAGCGCCTCTGGTGCTGGTATTGAGTCTCATCATCGGTGTCACCAACATGATCCCCTATTTCGGGCCATTTCTGGGGGGTATTCCGGCAGTCATCATCACACTGCTCATCAGCCCCATCCATGGTGTATGGGTAGGTCTGTTTATCCTTGCCCTGCAGCAGTTTGACGGCAACTTCCTTGGGCCTAAGATCCTTGGGAACTCTCTGGATGTAAGTCCTCTTTGGATCATCCTTGCAGTTGTAGTGGGCGGTGCTGTCATGGGCCCTCTGGGTATGTTCATCGGTGTGCCCATATTTGCAACCATCAAGATGTTCTGTACCGAATTCATCAACCGCAAATACGACAAAAAATATAAGCCAGCGGCAGACGGTTCTGATGCAGAACAAAGTGCAGAAAGCGAAATCTCTTGACCAAAACAAACGGACAATGGAACTTTCGGGCAGGGAAAGGGCCTCTTTTCCCTGTACCGGAAGTTTTTTATTTGAGGAGGAATTTTATGGCACGACGCACAAATCAATTCTTTTTATTCGTATTTCTCTTTTTCATGATCGGCTCTACCGTATTATCACTTTTACTATCAAAATTTCTGCCTTGGGACTGGACAAACATCATCATGCAGTTTCTGGTATTCATTCCCATGCTGATCATTTATGTGAAAACGGAGAAAGTTTCTGTAAAGGAATGTTTTTCCCTCAGACCTCTGAACTGGAAAAACGCCCTGCTCTGTCTTGGCATCGCCTATTGCGCACTGCCTTTCATTTCCATGATTGTGGTACTCACATCTCCGCTCCAACCCAATCTGGTAGAGCAAGCCATGGGGGAATTCAATGACAGTTCATTCTTTTCTATACTGTTCATCATTGCCGTACAGCCCGCTGTTTTTGAAGAATTGCTCTTCCGCGGCGCTGCTCTGCACGGCTATCGGAGTTTAGGGGCAAAAAAAGCACTGCTGATAAGCGCCCTCATGTTTGCCATGCTTCACATGAATCTTCAGCAGGCATTATATGCCTTTCTGCTGGGTGTCATCTTTGCTTTTCTGGTACAGCGTACCGGCTCTATATTTGCCTCTATGCTGCCCCATTTTCTTATCAATGCCCTGAACTGTTGGGCATCCAATGCGCAGACACCACAGCAAGGTGTTGTGGAAGAACTTCCTTTTATGCAGCAACTCTTTGAAGTAGGTGTGCAATGTTTGATTTTCCTGCCCTTCCTGCTGCTGCTGATTTATCTGTTCCTGCGGCTGAACCCTGCACCGGCACCGGCCTTGCCGTCAGATACGGACGCCCCCAAGGAAAAGGTCTTTACCGTTTCCTTCTGGATCATCGTGGCAATCTTTATCCTGCTGGGTGTCCTGCCCAATCTTTACTGGAAATAAGCTGTTTTAGCAAAAAATAAAAAGCTGGAATCCTCGAAAATACAAAGGATTCCGGCTTTTTTGATTTTGAATCATATTTTTATGCCGCTGCCAAGTCTTTGTCCCGTACACCTTCTCCTCTCCGGAACACGGAACAGAGCAGCCCCATAAGCAAGGCATTGATACACAGCACCGTATTGCCATAACTTACAAGAGGCAGTGCATAAGGCGCCACCAACATAAATCCCAGATTATATGCCGTAAAGAATACCGTCTCCATAAGCAGCACCAGCCAAATGGAAAAGGCTGTCATCCTTCCAAAAGCACTGCGCTGTTTTCCAATCTGCCAAAAAGACAGCAGAAAAAACAGTGCAAATACTGCCAGCACCAGCGCCACCGCCAATTTTCCATAAGCAAAGCCCAGTCTGGGCAGCAAAATGTCATTGCTGAACAAGTCCTGTCTTTGCGAAAGCACAAGCTCTACGCTTCTTGCCATTTCGTTCTGAGGAAGGGTTCCACTGCCCATCCAACGACAGTTTTCCCAGATGTTTTCCACCAGATACCTGAAATATCCGCCTTCAAACTCTCCACCTGCCATTCGCGCAACAGCAAAGCTCAAACGATACCGCAATGCAGGTATGCCAAACACAGCCAACACTCCTGCCCCAATACCTGCGCCTGTTGTCAGAGCCAGAAGCCCTTTTCCCTTCTGTTTTCCCATGGAAAACCAGTCTCCTCCCACTGCCACAGCAAAGGCGCCATAGGCAGCCAGAGAAAAAATCAATACCATAGAAATTTTCCCAAAAGAAAACAGCACTGCTGCCAACACTGCCAGAGCAAGCCAGCAGAACCAATATCCCCTTATTTCCTTTCCCCTCTGGAAAAACAGTATGGAAAGGAAGGGCAAAGGCACCAGCAAGGCAAGCCCTGTCAAAGCATAGGCGTAATCAAAAAAGAAAAACACACTTTCTCCGCCGCTTTTCTGCACAAAAGGAACAGACAGAATGAGCATTGCCAGAAACGCCAGAATCACCCACTTTGCCTTTCTTGCCAGCAGTGTAAAATCCAGAAAATACCCTGCAGCAAAGAGTGCCGCCGCTAAAAATACCGGCACCAGCATTCCTGCCCCAAAAGGCACCTGATCGATGGTCAATCGGCAAAACAGCCCCATACACAACAGTACTGCCGCTGCCAATATCATCTGCCATTGGGCCTTAGGACGATGGGTTCTGTCCAGCGCCATGCCTACTGCAATACCGTCCCCCATTTCCTCCACCGTACGTTTTTCTGCTTCTTTGTCCGATAAGCCTTCTGCCAGAAAAGCTTCCTTCTGCATAAGCAGGTGGTCTGTCAATTCCTCTGCCACTGCTTTTCTGGTCTGTTTCCAACGAATTTGATCGCAGACTATATCCACATAAGCTTGCAGTTCGCCAGAAGAAAGCGCCGGCGTTTCTGTACATGCTTCTTTTTCCTGCACTTCTTCGTCATGCTTCAGTTTTTGCAAAATCAGAGCAATCTCCCGTTCTTCCGCCTGTTTTTGTTCCGATTCTGTCATGCCTGCCGCCTGCCATGCCTTTCGGCATTCTGTCAGATAGCTGCGGAATCTGTCTGCCGTTTCCTCTCGCATCAGTTCTTCCGCAGACAGGGTATCCGCAGACAGCCATGCTTTCCATTTCTCCCATGTTTTCTTAAATCCCTGCACAGCAAGCACCCCCATTCAGCACCTTATACACTGCCGCCGCATAAGCGTTCCATCTTTCCGTCTGTTTCGCCAGTTCCCCCCTGCCTGCTTCTGTCAGACGATAATACTTTCGGGTACGTCCCTCTGCTGCTTCCTCGTAGGATGTGACAAAACCGTCTTTTTCCAGCCCATGGAGTATGGGATAGAGGGTTCCGGCTTTCAATCGAAAAGTATCGTCAGAACGAGCCGCCAGTGTTTCAATCATTTCATAGCCGTACATGTCTTTTTCTTCCAAAAGTTTCAGCAGCAATACGGAAGTATTGCCCACGCCTTTCTCCTGTGCCATCTTTCCACCTCCATATATAGATTATCTATATAATATATCGACTATCTATATATGTCAATATCTTCAAAATTGAAAAAGTATCCAAAGATATGATATAATCAAAAAAAGATGCCTTAGAAAGGAGTGTCCCTATGGTTCGTATGACAAAATGCATCACCGTATCCACCGCAGCAGAAAAAGAGCGTATCCTCAACATTCTGGTGGAAAACAACATCCCTTATCGTGTCAAAATGGACAACGTCAATCAAAGCATCTCCCTCAGCGGCTTTGGCGGCGTCAATTCTGTCAAAATCTCCTATACCTTCTATGTAAAAAAAGACCAAGTAGACGAAGCCCTCTTTCTCATCCGAGGGGGCACATTATCCTAACAAAAAAAGCCGAAATCCTTTCTATACGCAAGGATTTCGGCTTTTTTAACGCAATTGATTCATTCAGTCTTTTTTCTGTTCTTCGTCCATACCATAACGAGCTTCCAGACGGTAAATAGGCATGCCCTGAGAAGAAAATTTTTCTTCATACTCTGTCATGATATTGCCTTCATAATCACTGTTGTGCAGGTCTAAAGAAATATTGGACAGTTTCCAGTTATCGGCACAGAATTCATTGAGAGAGAACTCAAAGAGATTTCTGTTGTCGGTTTTGAAGAAGATTTCCCCTTTGTCACCGAAGGCTTCCCGATAGCTCTGCAAATATCCTCTATAAGTCAGACGGCGTTTATACTGGCGTTTTTTGGGCCAAGGGTCGCTGAAATTCAGATACAGCCGCTGGAATTCCCCTACCTCAAAGAAGTCAGACAGCTTTTTGGCGTCATCCCACACCAGCGCCAGATTGGGCAGTTCTTCTTTTGTGCGTCTTGCCGCCACTGCCACAACGCTCAGATTCCGTTCAATACCCACAAAATTGATATGGGGGTATACTTCGGCGTTTTTGCGGATGAAGCCGCCTTTGCCGCAGCCGATTTCCACATAAATGGGATTATCGTTTCCAAAATATTCTCTCCATTTGCCTTTCAGTGCTTCGGCATTTTTCATCACATGATCGTTCTGGGCAAGTTCTTCCTCTGCCCAAGGTTTTTTCCGTATTCTCATGATGTTGCTCCTTTTTCTCAGATTCGCATTGTATTTATCATACTATCGAAACGAAAATTCCGCAACGGTTTTTTAGAAGTTCTATCGGGAAAGGTGCCCAATCCAGTAACCCATGTCCTTTTGCCCTGACAAAGGACGAAATTCCGTAAAGCCAAGGCCTTCCGCCCGACGGCGGGCACTGCTGTCATAGCTGTCCGGCAAACCTACTTCTATACCATCAGCTTTTTGCCGCAGAATGAGATGCCCATAGCGGTGGTAACACAGCAGGAAAAAGAAATCTCGCTGACGCTGGGAAGGAATTTCCCCAAAATAAAGAAGTTCTTTCAGGGAAATGCAAATCCACGGCGTTCCATCTCCGAAAGGTGTCATACGGCGGTTGCCTGCAAAGAAATCCCATTCCACTGCTGTTTCAGGTTCCTGTTCTTCTTTCTCTTTTCCCTCACATTCCTCTGCCTTCTCGCTTTCTGTATGTAAAGTTTCCTCCTCTTTTTCCTCTGGTGCTGGTTCATCCGCTTCCACCCAAGAAACTCGCTCCTGTTCTTTGGGTGATTCTTCTTTCTTGATAATCTCTATGGGAACCTCTCTATAATCTTCTCCATTCTTTGCGGCTTCCACAGACTTTCTCCCCAGTATCCTTGCGCTTTCCTCTGCTGTCAGGATGCCCATTTCCTCCAGTTCCGCCATTTCCTGACGGAATTTTTTCAGCAGCCCTCTGAAATTTCCATGGTAAGAAAAGTCTGGTTCTTCCTTTGCAGGCGTTGACTGTTGGGTAATTTCTGTTTTTTCTTCTTTCGGTTCCGGCTCTTTCTGAGGTAATTCGATAACTTTGGCTTTTTCTGCTACAACAGGGCGTTCCAGCACAGCTGTTTCCGCTGCCTGCAAAACAGGTTCCTCCTCCAAGGGAGAAAACAAAGCCTGCCACTGACGTTTTTCCCCTACATAGGCAGTCAAGGGTGCAGACAGGCTGTTTCCCGTTTCCGTTGCCACCGTAACGCCAAATAAATCCTCAACAACATAACCGCCGCCCATGGCATCCGGGTCAAAATCCCATGCCATTTCTCCGTGCCCCTGTTTGTTCACCGCCAATTCTCCGCAGGAAATCCCCTTACATTCTCCATCCTTTGCCAAAAGCCCATAAACCTCATACTGCCCATGGATGAGGGGACGCAGTCCTTCCACCGCCACCGTCAGTTTTCCCTGTCCGTTTTTAATTTCCAAAATACAGCTGCCCCAAGGTCCCCGACTGCCCATGCCATAGCCTGCCGTTTCCTGCCGCAGCATCAGATACACTTTATCATATCGCCGTTGATACACGTTTCTTCTCCCCTTTGCTTGTCTTTCCGATACAGTCTATGCCCGGAGAAAAGAAAAAAGAACGAAAAAAAGGCTGCATAAAAGCAGATTCCACTTAAGAAAACATACAAAATAAAATTTCAGAAAAAATAAGCAAGCTGAAATCCTTATGAAACCAAGGATTCCAGCTTGCTTTGTTTTCTTATGAAGATGCCCCTAACAGCACTTTTTCATTCCTGTTCTTCCGGTATGCCGTACAAAGACAGACTGGTGTTTTTATACCGATGGTCAAAAGATACATCTTTCCCAAACCAGAAAGGCGGTTCGTATGCTTCCGCTTCCTCCAGCGTAGGAAATTCCACTTCTGTGGTCATAAGCCCTGCCAGCTTTCCTTCGTACACATCCACTTCTGCCGTCAAGCCGCCCTCCAAAGGCACCAGATACCGCACTTTTTCCACAGCTGGACTTTCTGCCTTGGTCAGCAGATGGTCATACTCCTCTTTGGTGATATCCAGCTCAAACTCCTCTTTCGCCAGCAGTCCTTTTCCCTTTACCGTCAGGATATAGCGCTCATCCAACTGCCGCAGACGGATGGTAGGGGACATGCTGATATAACACTGGGAAATTTTCCGTGATGGAAAATCTGCCAGAGAAAAAGGCACTTCCTTTGTCAAAAACTTCCGTTCGATTTCCATAATACGCCTCCTTTTTCCCTTAGGATACCCTCTCGCAGCCTGCCCTGTCAATCCATGGGAACCACTCTACTTTTTGTTCCATTGAAAAAAAGTGAAAAAACGCATATAATAAAATCAGTAAAAAAATATTAGGTTATGATCAAAACAGTGACGGAGGTGTTTTTCACATGAAAAAAGCATTGATTTTTCTGGCAGAAGGCTTTGAGGAAATGGAAGCTGTCACACCCTTGGACTTCATGCGCAGAGCCGGCTTAGACGCGAAATTCGTTTCTCTTGCCGGCACACTGTCTGTAACAGGTTCCCACGGCGTTACTTATCGTGCGGACATGCTCTTTGACGAAAAAGTGGCATCCGAAGCGGATATGCTGATCCTTCCCGGCGGACTGCCCGGCGCTCAGCATCTGCAGGACAACGAAGCACTGGGAAAACTCCTGCTGAAATTCCATGAAGAAGGCAAATTTGTCTGTGCTATTTGTGCCGCTCCCATGGTACTGGGACATCTGGGCATTTTGCAGGGCAAAAAAGCCACCATTTATCCCGGTATGGAAGATCGTCTCATGGGTGCAACGCCTGTTGCTGACAAAGTATGCCGTGACGGCAATGTCATCACCGGCAAAGGTCCCGGCGCAGCCATGACTTTCGCTCTGACACTGGTGGAAGCACTGGCTGGCAAAGAAGTGGCTGACAGCCTTAGAACCAGTACTGTGTACGACTAAGATCAATGGCGGAAAACAGACGAGGCAGGCTTTTCCCTTTACAGGGATTGAGCCCCGTCTGTTCTGCTGCCTGCTCCACCTGCTCTAAGTCAAGATCATAGATGTAGGAAATTTGTGCCGGTGTGTAAGCAGCAGGCAAACCGCAGCGAAGTTCTCGCTGGAACATCCGACAGATGACGCTGTCACCCTTTTGAAGCAGCGAAAGGAACTGGCTCCGTGTAATGCCCATGACAAGGGCTGTTTCCAACAGACCCTCCGCTTGTTCTTTCGATAATTGCAGGCAGAAAAGCACCTGCGCCAAGTCATAAGGCTCCTGTCCGGTTTTCAGTATCAGGTCTGCTGTGGTCAGGCGGGACATGATCTCCCGCTCATAATACTCCAAAAATGTTGCCATAAAACCCTCCCCTTTTTTGTTCATTGTAACAGGACAGACGGGGTCACACCATAGGGAATGGCTGGGAAAGAGGTTGGATTCATGAATGCCATACAAAAATATTTCAAATACCGCCAAAGTTTGATCGACCAGTATGCCAAGGGCGATATGACCAAACGGGAATATTTGCAGCGCAATTACGAAGCCGTGATCTATGGCAACATCGGCCCCTTTCGCAACATGGATACTTTGGAAAAAGCGTTGTTCAACTACCAGTATTACAACGCCTTGGCAAAGGAAATGAAAACAGTCAGCACCACCCGTGACATGGAATACGAACTGAAACGGGATTATATGGAAAAGAGCAATTATTATTACAGCAAAAAAGATAAGGCCACCCTGACAGCCCTGCGGATGCTGGACTATAAAGGGGTAGAAGCCTATTTCATCAAAATTCGCAGTAAATTCCTCAAAGGAAAGCTCTTTGAAATCGTCATAGAGGAAGAAGGCATCATCCTCCACTCCACCAGCACACTTATATTGAAGTGTCTGCGGGAAGAAGGGGTGTTTCAGGAGGAAAGCCGCAAATCCGTCATTGATGATTATGTGAATCGGAGATATTAAAAGATAAGAAATATAGAAAACCCTGAAAATATCACATTTTTTGGGGTTTTTATTTTTATAGAAAGGATTTATTTTTTGATTTTGTCCATTATTTGTCCATTACGGAGTAAATTTCAGGCTTTTTTGTCTCTCAAAAAGAGATTTTCCAATGCGTCTGCCGCAACCGCATCTGCCTCTTTAATGGCATGGGTATATATTCTCGCTGTAATGGAGGTGTCCGCATGACCAAGGCGTTTGGATACTGTCGCCAAATCAATGCCATTGGCAATCATCAAACTGGCGTTTGTATGACGTAAAGAATGGAGGGTAATAGGCGGCAAATCATTTCGTTTTACAAAATTACTGAACCACTGGTACAGGCTGTCAGGGTGCATGGGAGAACCATCCCATTTGGTAAATACATATCCTGTATCTTTCCATCTGTCACCCAATTTTAATCTATCTTCTGTCTGCAAACATTTATGTTCTCTCAAAACAGATAATGCTGTTTTTGGCAATTTGATAGATCTTTTCCCATTTTCCGTCTTTGGCGCCTCCTGATACAGACCAATAGACGGTAGGTATTCCAGTCCACCATTTACATTCAGAATTCCCTTCGCAAAATCGATATCTGTCCATTTCAGCCCACATAACTCGCCTTTCCGCAAACCTGTATATACTAGAACCGTAATCGCCGTCCGATATTTTTCAGGTGCATCTGCCAGACAAGAAAACATACGAATGGTTTCTTCACTGCTCAGTGTCACGCCTTTTTTTGTTGTAACTTTGGGAGACTGCACTCTACGACAGGGATTATCCAATACATAACCCCATTTGACTGCTGACTCCATAATAGAAGAAATCAAACGATGGTGCTGGGCAACTGTACTGCTGGATAATTTTTCTTGGTTCTTAATGATCTGAAAGCTTTTTTGCCATTGTAATCCCAGCGCCTTCACAATCTTTTCCGCACTGTCACGACGGATATTCAATCCCTTACAGGCATTGACTACGGAAGAATATGATGCACCTGATTTTTGGGCAAGCTCTGTCTTTGCTATATTCTGCTTCTTCCTTTCCATGTCAATATCCACCAGTGGCTGACATATTTCAGCTCTTTTGATACCGGCTTCACCCAGATTGTTATAAAATCCCATCAAATGCAGTGGCTGCAGCTGTTCCAATTTGATATGACCAATTGCCGGATAAATTCTGCTGAGCAGCATCTGATACCGTGCAATGGTTTTGGGTCTAAGGTTCTTCTCTGCATATTCCTTCATCCATTTTTCCGCAAATTCTTCAAATCGAATAGAACCATCTACATAATGACCCGTTGTCACATCTGTTTCAAATCGCACAGCAGCTTTATTTAGTTCCTTTTCAATACGTCTTCCTGTCCATCCCGGTTCCGGTTTCCATGTTTTGGTTTTGATAATCTGCCTGCCATGAACATCGTATCCTACAGATACTCGAATCTGATAAGTATCTCCTCGTTTTCTGATCGATGCCATAAAAACCCCTCCTTTCGTTTATTCTAATCTTGCTTATTTTCCTTTCTGAGCCTCCTGCCGCGGAGGAATTACTTTCCACTCACGCAGTTCATCCAGAAATTCTTCTGCATCTGCAATTTTAGCATGCATAAGCAATTCATTCATCTGAAATTTTGCATAAGACATCACATTCTCTCGTACCTTCTCCAATTCCTCCCAGGTAACAGAATATGCTTTGTTATCTCTGCAATCATATAAAATTCTTTGGTTCGCAGCATCCTCACAGGCTTTATCGTCTATACGAGGGTCATTAAACATCTTATAGCCCAATTCATCCAAAAAGAAGAACGCTGCCATGCTTTCTATTTCTGCTCCGTCCTCCATCTTGGTATATTCAGACAAACTCCCCTCATTTATAACAACCTCTTTCGACGGCAGTGGTTTCGTTCCCAACAGTTCATCCATATGAACTTTCATTGCTTCCGCAAGCATACTTAATTGTTCCAGTCTTGGCTGTCTCTTTCCTGTTTCATATTGCTGAATGGTAACTTTCGCAACACCCGATGCTTCTGCAAGTTCTTTTTGTGTCAAACCCGCCTTTTTTCTTGCGTTTTTAATATTTTTTCCGTAATCATTCATCTGCTTTCGCCTCCTGACACTACAGTATCATTCTTTTCAAAAACATTCAAGTGAATTATTAAAATTTATTGACACATTCGTCCGAATATCTTAATATATATTCAAACGAATATCTGGAAAGGATGTGTTTCTTTTGAAAATCAACAGAAGAAAAATAGAACTTATACTGAGCGAACGGAATATGACCAAAACTGCTTTGGCTGAAAAAAGTGGGATCAGCCGTCAAAACATCAGTACCATTTTGGGGAGAGGAACCTGCGAACCAAAGACTGCAGCCAAATTGGCAAATGGGTTAGGAGTTCAAATCTGCCAAATTATAGAAAACGAATTTTAACCTCGAGGTGATGATATGAGAAGAATGAGACTAATTTCAGAAGCCTACGCAGAAATCAAAGAAACCGACCCAAACACAGCCATTACCATGACAGCTTTCCGTAGGTTGGTTCTGGATGGACGGATTCCCAGTATTATGATTGGCAATAAACGCTTAGTTTCCATGGAAGATGTAGAAAATTTCTTCCAGCACGGAGATCGGCAGATGCCCGAACCCGAATCCGGAAAAATCCGTCCGATTATACTTTAGAAGGCGGTGAGGACATGATGGACTATCAAGATTTTCTGGGGCTCTTTGGTGGTGTAAAAATGAGGGACAGCAACAGGGCTATGTGCCAATGCCCTTGCCATCCTGATAAAAAAGCCAGCCTTTCTATTGACAAAATCGGCAATAAAATCCTCCTGCACTGCTTTGCAGGCTGCAAATCCGAAGATATTCTGGCTGCAGTGGGTCTGACTTTTTCGGATTTGTTCGATCAGCCCAGAGAACAAAGTTATATTGAAAAATTAGAAAAACGCCGTGGACAACGTATCGCTGCCATATATAAATACACCGACGAAAACGGGAACTATCTCTACGAAAAAATAAGATTTCAAAACAAGGATATGCTTATGGGTGTCTATGCGCAAGAAACAGAATCCTTTCTTTACGGATTGAGTGGAAACCATAAAACGCTTTTTCATCTTCCACAGCTATGCAAAGCTGTTTCTGCCTGCAAAAAAATATTCTATGCGGAAGGCGAAAAAGACGTCCTGACCTTAGAAAGTCTAGGATTGGATGCCACAACGGCAGGAAGCGCCAATGACTGGAACTCCTCCTATGCTTCCTATTTCAAAAATGCGGATGTTGTAATTCTGCCCGATTATGATGAACCCGGACAAGCTCTGGCAGCAAGGGTTTCAAAAGATTTGGAAGGTCTTGCGAAAAGCGTTAAAATCATAAACACTTCTACCATTCCCAAAGGTGATGTCAGCGATTACATACAAGATGGACATACAAAAGAAGATCTCCTTCGGCTCATTGAAAACGCAGAAAGCAAAAATCAGAAAAACACCAAAAGCAGCATTGATGATTCTCTGGAACTGACAGCCATGGAAAACGCCGAAGAAAAAGAACTCGAGTGGCTGATACCGCACTACATCCCCAAAAGAAGCATTACCACTATGGCAGGTGATGGCGGCAGCGGCAAAACTTCTATTTGGTGTGAAATTGCTGCAAGTATCAGCATCGGAAGACCCTGCTTTCTTATAAAAGAATCCATTGCGGAACCCACACAGCAATATCATGGGCAGAATGTTCTATTCTTTTCTGCCGAAGATTCCTTTGAATATACGCTGAAACGAAGGCTGAGAAAAAATGGAGCCAACTTAGCAAATATCTTTTCCATCAGTATTTCTGATGATCGCTTTCAACATATTCGTTTCGACAGCGATTTTTTAGAAAAACTCATTGCAAAGTACAGCCCTGTTCTGGTCATTTTCGATCCTTTGCAGGCATTTGTACCTCCCTACGTCAAAATGTGCGATAGAAACGCAATGCGCACCTATATGCGCCCTTTGATTGGTCTGGGTGAAAAATATGACTGCACCTTCCTGATCATTGTCCATAGCAATAAACAGTCTGGTCTCTGGAGCAGAAAACGCATTGCAGACAGTGCTGATATCTGGGATATTTCCAGAAGCGTTTTAATGGTAGGCGAAACCAAAGAACGCGGAATCCGTTATATTTCCCACGAAAAATGTAATTATGGTGTCACAGGCGATACGGTTCTATTCTCTTTGGACGACGAGAAAATTATTTTTCGAGAGTATACCCATAAAAAAGACAGAGAATTTATCACAGAGGTTGACTATTCTGTCCGTCAAGCACCTTTGCGAGAAGAAGCAAAAGAATTTATATTGGATTTTCTAAAAAACGGGCAAAAAGAAGTTTCTGAAATGGATGAAACCGCAAAAGCTATGGGTATCAAAGAGAAAACTCTGCGCCGAGCTAAAGAAGATCTGAAAAAAGATGAGCGTATAAAAATCTTCTCTCAAGGCTTTCGTCCGAAAAAATGGTATGCTGTCCGAATATCTCCAGATGATAAGGGCTAATACCATAAAAAAGCAATAAAATCAAAACATATCCGTATTTGCCCACTCTGGACAAGTACCGAAATGTATTGGTCCAAAAGGGCAAATACATCACGCCATTGAAAATACACACTTTTCTCTGTATTTGCCCTTCTCCTCAGAGAATGTCGCTCCCATGCCTGCGCAGACTGTTTCGTCGGATATGGGTTCAACCCAATCCTCCTAAACTTGGTCAGATCTTACATAGCAAAGTGCCCTGAAAGCCTTGAAAACACTGGTTCTATCCCATTTTAGACATACTCCCAAAAGATATGTCTAATTTCTTCTATTTTGGGACACCAAATCTGACCAATGTTTTGACTTTCTCAGCTATCCAATTTCTTGCTCATCATCCAACAAATACACATATATCTAGGAGATTTTCAAAATGATGGAAAAAAATTCACAAGTATATCAGTTACTCACTCTCATCTGTATGTCTGGCGAATGTTCTGAAAAAGCTGTTTCTATTTTCATTCCAGATCAAGCCCAGCGTAACAGACTTTTGGCAAAACTAATAGCAAATAAGCTAGTCAAAAAATATCAAAAAGACAACATGACCGGATTGCGGCTGACAAGAAAATCCAAAGAATTTCTGTATACGTCTGAACCGGATCGATTCAGTCTTTATTTATCAAATGGTGCCGATTATTCTATGCGACGATCTTCCATCACGACTCGAAATCGTCAGCATGGAATTTCTGAAACCATTGCAATGATACAACGTGTCTGTATGGAAAAGTATCAAAGACAAGAAAATAAACCCAACATTTCCACATTTCTTTCTGCAAAAGAAGTAAAGTCAAATGGAACCATCATCAATTCCAAATTAACAGGAGTCTGGTTAAATGAAAACAGTCCTTGGATGTGCTATCATACTGCTGAAGAATCATTTTTCTGGTATGAAAACATAGAAAAACGAGCTGCTGCATTGGTGCATTCTATGATAAAAACGGCTGACACAAAAGCCTCATCTGTAAACGCATTGCTTTTTGGCAACACCATGACACAAGCCAAAATGTGTTTGGAAAGTCCAAAAATGCCAATGGCTCTGCAAAACAGTAATTTTCATCGGTTTTGTTTTATCCCCTTGGATGAAAATGGTATCATGCTGTTGCAGCTTCTGAAGAATACAGAATTGTATGAAGATCTGTTCTCCATTCTAACCGAAGATCTGCATAAAAAAGAAAAGAACTATATCTTGAATGATGGCTATAACAAAGATGGGCTTCCTGTTCTTGTTTGTATCGATTGCGACCTAAAGAGGTTAATCTCTTTCAAAACACAACTGGATTATGCGAACTGTTCTGGGGAAGTCATCTGTTTCGATTTCCAGAAAGCAGCTATCCTAGAATTTTGCAATGACAATATTGAGATTTCAACTGTTGATTCAGAGAAGGTCAGAGAACTTTTCTTTTCATGATGACACACTACAAATGGGCAGATTCAACTACCAGACTTTAGAAAATCACAATATCCAAAACTGTATTCCTTTCTAATACCAACTTTCCGACTATGGTAGATATTACAACAAGATTGGAAACATATTCATTTCCATTAAAGAAAATCTGCTGGGATTATAGATAGCTGTAAGATTTTTATGTCAAAATAAAAGCAGAGAATTTTAAAATTCTCTGCTTAATCCATGCCATATACATAGTTCTTTAATGATTATTATCTTATATTTCATAAATTAGGTGTTGATCTTTTCTTAATATCCTTACACCATGAGTTTAAATTTTCCTCTACACTTTTGTACTCTTGCAGATGTTGCAATAAATGTTGTTTATTTAGTAAATAAATAAAACATAGTATATCTTTTGCTGTGCGCTTCTTTTCGGTTTCAGAAATAAGACTAAAGAAATTGAAATCATCCATTACCTTTATCTGATCCGCCCTGTGGCTGCCACCATGAAGAACTAAGCGGTACATTAAATTTCTGTAATATGGGATATACTCTTTTTCAGGCAATAAATCAAGAATCTTCTCATCTGTAGATATGTCTTCAATACCTTTTTTATATTCAAAGGTCGAAAATGCTTCCAGTATTTGTCGCATCATATTACCGATAATAATCTCATAACTATCATCTTGCCCCATCGCATATTTATAGACAATACAAATTAATTCTGTATATTCTTGTCTTTTATTATACGAAAATGGAATTAATTCCTTTTTTCTAATTTCAAAACGATTAAATTTAGGTTCATTGGCATATTGCTTTTGTTTACATGCCGTTATTATTTCTTCAAAAATTTTATGAATATCATAGAATGTCTTTAAATCATGTGTCATTACCAATACCCTTGTATTCATATTTCCAAGTAAAAACATACTGATCTTATATTTTAAAAACGATAGAATTCCAATTCGGTTCTCAACATCAAAACTGGAAACTGGATCATCAACAACAATTAAATATTCCTCATTATAAGCCTGCTTTTCTTCTTTACCCCTAAGAATACTTGTAAAAAAATAACTTAAGCCGATAATATTACGTTCTCCCTCAGAGATATCACAAGGTTTTACGCTCTTTCCGTAAGATAAAAGTTTATATGCTCCGTTCACATATTCAATTTTCAATCTATCTTCTGCAAAAAAAATATACTTTAAACATGCGTTGATTGTATCAACTGCAAGTTGTACATTGCTTCTTTGAGCTTCTAAGTCTTCCACCTCTTTTTTCTTTAAATCATAGAGCTCTTTTTGGGTTTTTACCAATTTTTCTGTTTCTCTGCATTCTGCTTCTTGCTTATGGTATTGTTCCGCTAAATCTTTTATATCATAAAAAGCAATTTCACTATTAATTCGGTTTAACTCAGTAATAATTGGTCTTGTTTTTTTCATTGTTTTATTATATTCAAGTCTCGCTTGTTCCAAATTGGAAAGCTCAAGATTAATCTTAATTAATAAATCCTGCACTTTCTCATCGTCTATAATAATTGGTTTATAAGGATTATTAACTTTACTAATCAGGCATTCTGTATATTTCTGTATAGATATATTAATCTGTTCAAGTAAATCAACACATAATTGATATCCATTAAGTTTTTTATACAAACTTAAATCTATACTAATAGGCTCCATCATCAGTTGCCTAAGATTATTTTGATGCTCCTCAACAATTTCACTAAGCACTTTTTTAATACTTTCTACTAAAGATTCCTTATGCTCAGCTGTTAAACTTTGAAAACAATATGGACATTCTGAAGTATTTTTATTTTGAAAATGTTTCATTCTGTCTAGCAAAGCCTCTCTCTTGCCATCTTGTAATAATAGCAACAATTTTTGTTCTCGATCAGACAGCTCAGGCTTCTCTATTTCCTGTTCAAGGAGACTCAATAATGTCTTATCATTAAATTCTTGATATGAATTTGGTATAGTTGGTACTTCACTATCTATTGTACCTATCCCAGTTTTAACCGCCTTAAGTTCCTCCAATTTTAATTTATATTCTAATATTAATTCTGTTTTCGTTTTTACCGGCATAAGTGATTCAAACCTCATATATGTATCATCCCTCACACCAGTATTTTGTCGGCTACCGTTAATTTCCCTGTCACGACCCGCCCAATTATCATCTCCTCTTAATGCATTAGACAATTTATTTAAGTAATATTTAGGGGACTTAACATTCTTTGAATCACAGTATTCATCAAATACTTGATTTTGTTGTTCATAGGCTTGTTTATATTTATCGCACTCAATTTTTGCTTTCTCAATCTTCTCTGTTAGATCCACTGCCTCTCCAAGCATTACAATCGTTTCAAGATGATCTTCCTGTAACCTAACATTTCTATCTACATACTCCTCATCAAAAACAAAAATATGTTTTGTCTCTTCTGTTGGAAGAGATATGCAAGCACCTAAATCATCATATATGTTTGTATCAGTTATAGTTGAAATAATCTCTCCAGAAAGTTTACGAAATGCTTTCGCAATAGTACTTTTTCCTGTTCCATTCCTACCATAGACAAGTGTTCCTTTCACTGTTTTAATTTTATTACCTTCATGAGGATCAAATAAGTCCAATGGAGTTAAAGAGTCGAATATCGCACCTTTCAATTCAATTTTTCTTATATCTCTAAGCATAATTACTACCCACCTTTTATTAGTATAAATGCCACAAAATATTATAACAATTATATCACATTTTTATTGACACTTCCAGTTTTGTATCTCAATGGTAGCTAGAAGCAGCCAGTAAATAGGACGTATCACTTCCACTGAAGGATTGGAACAGAAGGGCTGTTCTATATGAAGATTATTGGCTTCCTATAAAGGACTTTAGGCAAAACGTAATGCATCACCTTTAGGCAATATATAATCGCACTTTGCAGAAACAATAGCTCTCACCAGACTTCCATTGTCAGCATTTTTCTTCACTTCTCAATCAATGTGTCTAACTTCTTTTGTGCAGCTTTACTGTGAAAAAGGAAGATCAGCAACTCTATTATATCATCATCGGTCAGTAGGGTAGTCTCTCACCGAAGCTTCTCAAGTATCCCCACCCCAAACGAGTACAAAGCCGTTAAATTGTCTCACTCAGTGCCAAGCGTTTCATTTCACGCTCCAGCTACTTCCCCCTATGATAGGCGGCAATCAGCTTTTCTAACTGTAGTTTTCTAATGATTCAGCTTTCTATTTTTTGTTCACGGAGTTAATATCCTTTCCAAATAATGACAAAAATAATAGCGACCAACTTTTTACAGTTGATCGCTATTGGTCTGGTCATTATTCTTCATCAGGAAATTGTTCTGATACTGCATTTGCTACATACCAAAACATGACAGGTGGAATTGCATTTCCTAAAGCCCTATACTGAGCAGATTCACTTCCCACCAACTCAAATGTTTCTGGAAACGATTGAATGCGTGCAACTTCTCTGGGGGTAAACCTTCTGTATCTTCCGTTTTCCATAAGGACAGGATCTGTGCTGTTCAGAGAAACTTTTGCAAGGTGTGCGCCAACAGTATTGCAAGGTTTTGTAATATCTTGTGCCCTGCCTTTGTTCATAGCTTCTCGATTTTTCATCATTCCAGCAACCGCTCTTTCACTGAAGAAATATTTTTCATCAACATTCTCTTCAATAACAGTGCTAAGAGGAACATAGTTTTCTTCATTTTCAATCGGTATTTTAGGAAAAGTGAAATCAACTTTTAAATCTTTTCTAAACCCGACTATAATCACGCGCTCCCTCTTTTGAGGAACACCATAATTTGCAGAGTTTAAAACTGTATATTTAACATCATATCCACTCTCCTCAAACTCTTTAATGATTAATGGGAAAGCACTTTTTTTGTTCGCTGTCAAAATACCTTTTACATTTTCTGCAATAAAACATTTTGGCTGCTTTTCCCTAAGAACACGGCACATCTCAAAAAATAGCATACCTCGTTCATCTTTGATACCCAACCTTAAAGGATTTTGAGCAACGATAGAAAAAGATTGACAAGGAAATCCTCCCGTTAGAATATCAAAATCAGGAAGCTCGTTACTTTTTACTGCACGTATATCTCTGTTATCAGGTTCAATACTAAAGTTCTTCTCAAAGATAGCACAAGCATTAGCATCAATATCATTTGCATATACAATTTCCATTTCATTAGAAGCATAATATTTTCCTTGATAAAAGAAATTTCCCAGTAAGCCAACATCCGTTCCGCCACATCCACAGAAGAACGAAGCAACTCTCAATTTTCCCATGTCAGTAACTCCTCAAATCTACCCACGCTCTGTGGGTCAAATGTAATATCCGCACCATCGCTCGGAACCATATCAATCAAATCCTTTTTATACAGTCCAACAGGGTCTTGAAGCAAGAACAGCTTTCTCTCTGACTTACTCAAAAGCAAACGATAAACATAATATCTGTCATGAGTGCTGCTTGCAGTATTCCACTCGTTTTTTGTTAAGTGTATCCTATTGAAATGCAAAGGCTTAGAACTAATTGTCGTTTTAACTTCGATATATCGTTTTCTCTCATCCAATTCAACAGAACTTATATCATAACCAACAGCAAATTGAGTAGGAATACGTTTAATCAAGTGAATAAGATCCTCACGACCACCAATCTTAACTCGCATACATTCGTGTCCATGAACAAGGCTCTCCCCAATATCTCCAATGTCTTTTGTTGTGAACGCATCATATGAAGATGCTATTCTGCGTCGCAACTCATTATCTCTATCAATAAGATCAGATATCGTTGTATCCTGCTCCGTTGAGATAGTATCTTTAAGAACTTTCAATTCATCTGCATCGGATGCAATATAAGCCAGAATATCTGTAGCAAAGTCGGTATTCTGAATATCTCTATTGACATAAGAGAACCAACCTACTGAGCAATCTTTAACCTCCTGCATGGAGCCAGCACGTTTTTGAAGCATCGCATCATACTCCGCAAACCACTCAGAGGATTCGCAGAACTTAATAATCGCTTCTTCTTCAAGTGTATTAAGATAATACATTCTGCTATCATAGGTCTTCAGCAGATTGGCAATTTCCATATAGTCGATAATATCTCCAGCATACCGAATCACATCGCTCGTCTGGTCGTATTCATAACCCTCCTTTCGGTTCTGCAAAATACGTTCCCATGTTTTTTCAACCCCTTCATTATCACGGGTAACTCGTAGGTCATTAAAAATACAATGGCAAACCTCAAATTTTGTCAAACCAACAGAGTTTCCACCACCCTTATTGGCATGGCGCAACAATTTCAGAATATACTGAGCAGGCTTAAAGTGAACACCTGCTTCAATTTGCTCCAAAACATTTTGGGGCTTTATGTGTGCGCCAGGATATTGGAAGTTGTAAAGAAATACCTTAAAACATTCCACCAAATCCTGTCGTTCAGCCAGTTCAATGGCTCTGCGTCCAGGTTTATCGGTAGTAGCAGTGTGTTCAATGAAACCGAACAATGCAGAAATTTCGGTTCTCCAATTGTTGATTGTTTTCAATTCACGATGAGCGTTTCCGGGGTATCGATAAATTGCCTCATTTACAGCAGAAATAAATTCATCCGTTGGTCTTTCTCCAACCTTGGAAATTTCCTCTGCCATATATATTAAAACATTTTCAATATCACCCTTGAATCGTGGACGTACATGATGAATCCTAAAGAAATATTCATTGGGTATTCTATATTGGCTCATACACTATTCCTCCAACATTTTCTTAATTTGTTCTGCAATAGCCTGTGCCATGAGAGGGGGAACAGCATTTCCGACCTGCCTGAACTGCTGTGTCTTATTTCCTAAAAACCTAAAATCGTCAGGAAAAGACTGCAATCTTGCACATTCTCTTACAGTAGGGACACGGTTGTATTTATAATGGAAATGATGCCTATGCCCTGTATCAATTGTAGGAGCCGGCTTATCACTTGCAAAACGCGTCCATGCAACATGGAAATTTCTCGATTCACGATATTCTTCTGGCAAACTCTTATAATTGCCACCATCAGGAACAAGGGCAATGATCTTTTTAACTTTATCTGAATGGTTTGCTGCAACATGGTTTAATACCACATTAGATTTTCTTCTCATAAGCTTCTGATAGTAGTTCTGAGGGGGAGCCACATACTCCGATACTTCCTCGCCAAGTTCATCTTCCAATGCAGGTAAATCAGATAGTGCCATACTGCAAGTTACTACATTCGGATTGATTGCAGGATATTCAAAATTGCCCACCTTTGTCCCTACAAAAATAACACGTTTTCTGTTTTGAGGTACACCATAATCTGCCGAACATAAAATTTTATATTCGATATGATAACCCATTGCCGTAAATTTCTCGATAATACTGTCTTTTATCTGTCCGCCAAATAATCCAACCAATCCTGGCACATTTTCAATAACAAAAGCCTTCGGTTGAATTTCTTTTACAAGACGGATATATGAAAGATATAGTTTATTGCGTGGGTCATCAAATTTTCTTGGTCCCGAAAGAGACATGCCCTGACAAGGGGGACCACCAATAATCACATCAATCTGCTTACCACCAAGCAGAGGCTTAATGTGTTCTTCATAAGTAATCTGCGTAATATCTCCGCAGATTGTTTTTGAACCTTTATGATTGAGTTCAAAAGTCTCCAGAGCTTTTGCATCATTATCAATACCTAAGAGAATGTTAAATCCTCCACTCTCAAAGCCGTATGACAAGCCTCCTGCTCCACAAAACAAGTCCAGTACATTAAGTGTGCTCATTACTATCATTCTCCATTTTCTTTCTTTTGTCAGTAGGTTTTTCTACATCAGTAGGTATCGCCCATGCTTCCCCTAATTTGAAAACACCAGGGATTCGACCTTCAGCGCAAAGAATTTGAACTCTACGTTGAGATATATGCCACAATTTAGCAGCTTGGCTTGCTGTCATAAATTCCATCTTGCCACCTCGAAACATAGTAATATAGCATATATTATATTCCACGGGGCGAACAAAAGCAATAGATTAAAAGAAGATTCAAAGTATGTTATGTTTTTTCACAAAAAGATTACACTTGACACTATCCTTTCAGCAACTTCCAATCCAGCACATAGTCCATACATTTTCATAGATTTATTAATATGCGCTCTTACTTCATTCCTTTCAGAACATCAGCATCTCCCTACACTGTTGTCAGCAGGTACAACTCAAAATCCAGATAATACGTTTTATCAACTTCTTGTAAATTGTCTCATCCTATGTCCCAAAATATGTTTTTCTCACGATCACTACCCATCATTTTCTGTCCATTTTCTGTCCATTATTTGTCCATTATTTTCTTCAAAACAGACCCAAACAGACCATATTCCATAACCATCCTTTCCTAAAAAACGTTAATTTTCTGCGGTTTATCAAATCCCATAAACACACATATCAGCCCTGTAACAGAATATGTGAATCGAAGATATTAAAAGATATGAAATATATAAAACCCTGAAAATATCAAATTTGGGGGGAAGTATGACAAAAGAGCCTGTTGACAAACTCAAATGATTATTTTTGCCAGCTATATTTTCTTCTTGCCTCCCCATCTGCTTCTGACGTATGATAGTCCATAAAATATAGACACTTTGTTTCCAAACATTTTCTTACAGAAGGAGCTTTCTTGTGGATTCAATTTATGAAACCGGAAAAACCCCACCGGATTCTCCAAACCGCTATGGCTGCCTCCGCTTCCGCCTATAATCAGGAATGGGAATTTGTAATGATTCAAAAAGGAAACCAAGGAAAAAATCATTGAAATCGACAGCTGTGCAGCCCCTATCAAAACGGCTCCAGTCTGTATTCTGGCCTGTGCCAATATGCAGAAAATCTCCCAGCCAGATGAATTTTCTGGGTGCAGGATTTGAGTGCAGCCTCTTAGAATATACTTTTGCAGGCAACGGCTTTGGATGGGACTGTATCCTGACCAACGCGAGGCTCTCCAGTCTCTTTGCCACCTGCCAAACGAGCCTCTCTTGCTGCTCTCTTTTGTTATCCAGCAAAAAAACGTGCTCCCATTAGGGGCATCTTCATAAGAAAACAAAGAAAGCCAAAATCCTTATTATGACAAAGGATTTTGGCTTTCTTATTTTATTCAGATTTTATTTGTTATGTTTTCTTCTGAAGACAGCCGTCGCAATTCCCCTTAAGAAATCAAGGATAAGAAAAATCAGTGTTTTCTTAAAGAGAAGTTGCTTTGAGCGTTTCCTTTCAGAGCACGTCCACTAGGAAACTTATAAAGATGTATAATCCCATTTGGGATACAAAGAGTACGCTTTCTTTTGAAAACGTACTTTTTTCTTTTCAGTCTGACGCAGCCTTCTTGCCATTCTATGTGGATTTCTAAAAACGGATGACAGTCTCCCTGCCATCTGGATATACTTTCCTGTTCCACATGTATACGCCCGAAAAACCATTTTACAAACAGGAGATTTTTTTGATTCTGTCATACCATTTTTCCAGTACCGCAGGCAGGATATCATCTGCTCCCCGGTTCTTCTGCCTTACTGCTTTGCGAACAAAAGACACGCGCAGGGAAGAACCCTGTTTATGATTCCTTATGCATACACTTATTTAAGGAAACTCCTTTCATAACAACATAAAAACCAGCGGAAATTCCAAAGAAAAAGATATTTTGATAATTGTAAAATAAAGTTAAATATAAATACAATTATGATGCTATTTTTGTATAAAAAAACTTAATTTTTGCCAAATACTGTCGATATCATAGTTAATATATTATTCTATATTAAGGAAAAGCTGTTTTTTCGTGAGAATAATATTGCACGATTACAAGTTTATCAGATAGCGGCAAAAACTCTTCCATAGTACGAGCAGGAAAAGGATATGTGTAAAATCATCCTCAGAAAACAGCCATCTGATTAAGGACTGCTTGAGGGTGTCGAAAAAGTTGACACCCTTCGTCAAAATCAGGATTTTCACGAGGTTCCTATATGTATAAACAGCATGGTCAGGCACTTTCGTTTCCAACTCCCTTCCGCATTCTTACAAACGTGTAAAATATGGTTTTTTTGATTATACTCAATAGAACTTTTGCGTGTACTTTTAATAATGTCTAACAGACAGCAAAGATATACTTTTTTACAAAATTATGATAGACTGCGAGATGGTAGCATTGAAAAGTTTGAAATTGAACGCACTTTTATGGGTGGCTAACATAATACTGCTGCTTGGCCTTTTTCCTGTTCCAGTGCATGCAGCATCAGATAACGTTGTGCGTGTCGGCTTTCCCATTCAACATGGAATATCTTATATTGATGAAAACGGGGATTATGCCGGATACATGGTAGATTATCTCAATCAGCTAAACTTATTTACTGGTTGGGAGATTGAATACGTTCCAGCCGAAGGAGATACCAACACTCAGATTTCCACCCTATTAAATCAGCTGCAGCGGGGTGAAATCGACATGATGGGAACCATGAATCGCAGCCCTGCTCTAGAGGAAATGTTCCTCTACCCCAGCTATGATTACGGCTCAACCTATACAGTGCTGGCTGTCAGAGACGATTCTTCCTATATAAACGAGCATTTTTCCAACTGGGATGGTATTACGGTTGCATCTTACCCCGGGCTATCCGATAGATTGGAGCTGTTTGATCAGTATGCAAAAATCAATGGATTTACTTATGAAATCGTAAACTATGATACCTTTGATGAAGTGATACATGCCGTTTTTAGCGGCGAAGCAGATGCAACACTTCAGGTGGATATTGCACTGCCAGATGGGTTGAGAAGTATCGGTCACTTTTCTCCAAAGCCTTATTACTTTGCACTGGCTCCCACCCGCCAGGATCTGCTTCCCGAGCTCAATTCCGCTCTGGAGATCATGTCCCTTTCTTATGAGAATCTTCAGGAGGAATTATATGATCATTACTTTCTGGATACCGATTATTTCCGTGCCTCTGAAGAGGAACTGGAATATATTCAGTCTCTGGGAACCCTTCGCGTTTTGTTCTTTGAAGGGAACGCACCGTTTCAATACATAAAAGACGGTGAGCTGACAGGCTTTTCCGTAGAGTATTTCAAGGACTTTGCCAAGAGTGTTGGACTGGAATATGAGGTCGTGCTGGTAGATAACATGGAGGATGCACTCCAATTGATCCGGGATAATCAGGTTGATCTGATTGCCGGCATCACAACGGATTCGGCCCTTTCCTGTGAAAAAGGATTCCGCTTGACCCTTCCTTACTTCCATAGCTATGCGTGTCGCGCCTATTCCGCAGCTCATGACCATGCAGATGGCGAAGTGCTGGGATTTGATATGAATACAGAGAACGCTTTGAATATGATTCTAGACAATGAGAAAACCTGCACGCGGTTAGACGAATACTCTCTGAATTATTACCTGCGCAAAAAAGTGGTTTATAATGATATTATGACAGACTTGGCAGATACGAAAGAACTCTCTTATGCCGTTGCTGTGACAAATGCCCTGCCCAACCCCAGCGTAATGATTTCGCTGCTGAATCAGTTTTCCAGCTCCATCCGTGATCAGGATACCCAGATCCATCTGTCCAACTATCTTTTGGATGAAGTGGAGTACACGCCGCAGGAATGGATCTTGGCAAACATAGACTCTATCATGTTTGTTTCGTTGATTATTATATTCTGTGTTATTTTGCTGGCTTTCTATATCTACCACCGAAAAGTGGCATATAATACACTGGCCAACGAAAATAAACTGCTCCAGCTTTCCTGCTTTGATGAATTGACAGGCGCCTATAACCGGAATTATTTTTGTAAATTGACAGATCAAAAAATCAAAAATCGTGATCCGTGGATGCTTATCGCCTTAAATATTCACAATTTCAAGTATATCAATGATACATACGGCATATACAGAGCTGATCAACTTTTGTGTAAAATGAAGGATATTTTGTGCGATGATCTGAAGGACAGTGAGCTGCTCTGCCGTCCCACAGCGGATTCCTTTTATCTTGCCACCGCAGAATATGGGGCTGAGGATGTTAAACGGCGTATAAAACGTATAGAATCTCTGCTGAAAACCATGGCAGCTGATCTATTGGATGGCTACCGACTTTCTATTTATTGCGGAGCAATTTCCTCTGTGACGTCTCCCGATCCCTTTAATATCCAGACAAATCTGAATTGCCTCATGGTGGCATTAACCCATGCAAAGCAATCAGGTGACGACAACGTTTGTATGTATAATGATTCCATCCACCAACAGGAACAGCTGCATCAATATATTGAAGCCAACATGTATCGTGCCCTTGATGATAACGAATATCAAGTATATCTCCAGCCGAAAATGAATTTGAACACCGGAAAAGTTGAAAGTGCCGAAGCTCTGGTTCGTTGGAAAACAAAAGAGCGTGGCCTCCTCTTTCCCAATCAATTCATTCCGCTGTTTGAGCAAAACGGTTTTTGCAAGCAGTTAGATCTTTACATGCTGGAAAAATCCTGTCAGCTGTTGAAAAAATGGACGGTTCATGGAAAACCACCCATTTCCATTTCCATCAATCAGACAAAAGCGCTCTTTGTCAGCGATGACTACTTGGATAAGCTGTTGGAAATCACCTCCCGCTATCAGGTATCCCCCCAGTATATTGTGCTGGAAATTTTGGAAGGTTTGGCCTTTGAAAACATCGAGGAGTTGAACAACACAATCTCTCGTTTGCACAAAGCCGGATTCCGTGTATCCATGGACGATTTTGGCTCAGGCTATTCGTCCCTGAACACCCTTGGAAAACTTCATATTGATCAGATTAAGCTGGATCGCATGTTTTTGATGGATGTAAAATCCTCGCAAAAATCCTCTCAAAATGACGTGATGCTTTTGATCTTTTCGTTGGCTAAGAAATTAGGCATCGAAACCGTCGCAGAGGGCGTGGAAACCCAGGAAGACGAAGCATTGATCCGATCCATGGGATGCAACTATGGTCAGGGCTATTATTATAGCAAACCCATCCCAGCAAAAGATTTTTACAATATTTTCCTAAAGAAAATATAATATGATAAACACTATAAATGCCTTAATCCTATAACGTATTCTTGGGCAACAGAGATTTACCAAAAAAATTTTATGTATTGAGAGGTGAACCGTATGAACCCAAGCTCTGAATTCAAAAAGAGAAGCATACTCATCTTGTACATTTCCTTATTTGTGGTAGTAGAGGTAGTATTTGGTTACTTTATGTTTGAAGCAAGGCGTGTTTTTATGGAAAATTCCATCCAAAACGGAAAATATATGGCACAAACACAGGTGGAAAAAATCGAAAAGCAGATGGAGAAATTCTACCTGGCTGTGAATCAGGTGGGAAAAGACTTGGATAAGATGGTAGATCTGCAGCTTTCTCATACAAATATTCAGCAATATATGAATTATTATTGTGAGAAAATCAGCGGAGAATTTGTCACCACCTCATTTGATATCTATGCTGTTTTAGATGACAGGATCGTCGCCGCACACCCATGGGCCGGAGATGATGACTATGATTTTGCCTCCACGTCATGGTATTCTGACGCAGTGGCAGCAGGGCCTGGGAACATTGTATGCTCCAATTTATATCGGGACGCTGTCACCGGGCAAAATGTATTCACCATGTCTCTTGCGCTGTCCGATAGACAAGACGTCGTTGCCATGGATGTGTATCTTATGGGAGAAAACTGGATGGATCTTTCCCATTTACCCAACGGCTACAGCATACAGGTTTACGATCACCAACGAGCACTGACCTATTCCACTGGGCAGGAAGATTCCAAAATACCCCATGATGACATTCTGGATAATGCCTTCATTGAAGTATCCTATTACGGGGAATGCTCTAATGGAAAGGGCAATCTTTATATGTGCAAGTTAAGCAACGGCTGGGGTGCGGTCATCATCATTCCCAGTGATTATCTCATCTCCAAGGAAAACTTGCTGCTGATAAACTTGGGACTTTTTCTCAATACGCTGAATATGGCCATTACATCGGTATTTCTCGTCCTGCATCTGCGTAATATCAAGACGCTTCGCCAAGATTTCCTGACCGGCCTTTTGAACAAAGACAGTCTAGTGAAAGATATCCGCAAGCGGCTGAAAAGCACAGGCGGCATACTGCTCATCGTTGATCTGGACAATTTCAAAAAAGTCAACGACAATTATGGCCATGATCACGGGGATCTAATTCTGATTCAGATGGCTGAAATCTTACATACCTGTTTCCGAAAAACGGACTGTATTGGACGGTTCGGCGGCGATGAGTTCATCATCTATGTGGATGCACCTCTTACAGATGATATCCTTAACCGCAAGATTGTGGAAGTGATCCATCAGGTGAAGCTTCTTGCAGAGCAGTATCCCCTCAGCGATCTAACTGTCAGCTTCGGCGGTTGCCGCTGTAAAAAGGGAGATAAGTATGTTGACGTGTTCAAGTGTGCGGATGAAGCACTATATGAAGTTAAGAAAAGCGGAAAATGTGGGTTCAGTATGAGAGACTACGCACCTGCTAGTTACGAACAAGAGCAATCATTTGACCATAGAGCAAATTCTGAGCCATCTGAACGATAAGAGATGGTACTGTAAGTTCAAAACCCAGATGCCTGACTGCCGCAATTTGTCTAAATCGAGGGAATGCCATCTGCAAGCAGCGCAGCAGAGAAGCTTGGACAAAATCAACCAGCTCCTATGGCAGC
This sequence comes from uncultured Clostridia bacterium, assembly GCA_902477755.1. Taxonomy (GTDB): domain Bacteria; phylum Bacillota; class Clostridia; order Lachnospirales; family Anaerotignaceae; genus Anaerotignum. The sequence continues at coordinate 162,856 of CABSIK010000004.1, read as the reverse complement.
AGGGAAATCGTCTGCGGCATCCACAACCAGCTTCCATTGGCAAACCCTTCAAACCCTTACAGGAAACAACAGCATTATGTCCATGCAAAGCCATTCGGTGATAACACCAATTACAGAATGGAAACAGTTGATTATATATAACAATAGACATCACGTTTCCTGATAGGAAATGACCGAACCGCAAAGGGTACGCCTTTCCTTAATCTTGATCTCAAGATCATTCTTTTCTCTATCAAAACAAAATCAGGGTGGATTCTTCAACGAATCCACCCTGATTTTTGTATGGAGGCAGTTATGTGGAACAAGTTCTGCTGCCGCAAGGAAGTAAGACAGCAGACAAGGCATTTCCTGTTACTCAGCCGGCTTTCTGCTCCAGACGCAGTCTGTCGGCAATGAGGGCAATGAACTCACTGTTTGTGGGCTTGCCCTTATGGTTGTTTACAGTATAACCGAATAATTCATGGATGACTTCCACCTTTCCCCGATTCCAAGCCACTTCAATGGCATGGCGGATGGCGCGTTCCACTCGGCTGGGTGTAGTGTTGCACTTTTTGGCAATGGAAGGATACAATTCCTTTGTGATGTAATTGAGGACATCCATATCGTTGACACTCATCATAATGGCTTCTCGCATGTAATGATACCCACGAATATGGGCAGGCACACCGATTTCATGAAGGATATTGGTAACTCTCGTTTCCAGATCCACCGTTCCCTGCGCCGCAGGCGCTGCCGCAAATACACTTCCTGCCGGTTTCACTGCGGGCTGTTCCTGCATAAGCTGACGGATGCGCTGGCTTAAGGCTTCCAGATCAAAGGGTTTCATCATGTAATACCCAACACCCAGTTCCATGGCACGCTGTACCACTTTATCCTGACTGAGTGCTGACAAAATGATGGTAATGGGCTGGTGCATATCCGGATTTTTCTGAAGTCTTTCCAACACACCAATGCCATCCAGTCTGGGCATGATGCCGTCAATGACTGCCACATCGGGACGGTATTCCCGAATCTTGTTCATAGCGTCAATGCCGTCCATGGCAACGGCTACCACCTGCATATCTTCCTGTTTCTGCAAATAATTCACGACAATATCACAAAAATCCTTATTATCATCGGCTAACAGCACTTTTATTTTCATTTGGCTCAAAATCAATCCCTCCGCTTTGTAGTTTGCTGCATGAATATGACAAACATTCTTGCTTTTGGGTTGATTATAGTACAGCATGCATGCCGTGACAATACGGTTTCGGCAGACAAATCCCGACGGAAAAACCGCCATTTTTTCGGCTTTTTCCTCGATTTTTGCGACAAAGCACATTTCCTGTCAGCCTATGGAGGACACTGTCGGATTCCATGGAGAATTTTGGGAAAGACCGCAGGATTTTGGCTTGCCGAAAGGACTTTCATTTTGTCGGGTGCTGTTGGATTTGTTGAAAAATCAAAGATATGGTAGAAATTTTCTTTTGTCCCACCATATATAGAAAAGGCAGAATCTGTTTATTTTCCCAAAAGAAAAAAGACCATACAAAGGCAATCTCCCCTTAAGAAAACACGGATTTTCTTTTTCCTCGATTTCTTAGGGGAATTGCGACAAACATATCAAATAAAATCTTTAAAAATAAGAAACCCAATATCCTTTGCATCATAAAGATTTGGGCTTTCTTTGTTTTCTTATAAAGATGCCCCTAAATTTGTATTCCCTTCTTTCCCCTTCCACAGGCAAACTTTGTCATTTAGAAAAGACCCTTCTTTGATATTGCGACAAAATTCCAGTTATTTCGTCGAATCCATAAGCAAAAAAATATGCCCCAACTTTCGTCAGAGCATATCTGTATTTACTGATTCTGTTTTGCGTCAAAAACCGCGTCTGTCAGTTTGGCAAAATCCTCAATGGACAATGCTTCCCCTCTGACACGAGGGTCCCAGCCCAAAGAAGTGAGGATTTCTGTCCATTCTTCCTTGGAAAAGCCCAGATTCCCCTGATTGAACAGGCAGTTCAGCAGTGTTTTCCGGCGCTGTCCAAAGGCGCATTTCACCAGATGGAAGAACAATTCCTCATCTTTTGCGGCAATTTTACGCTCCGGCAGCACTTTCAGTGTGATGACTGCGGAAGCCACCTTGGGACGGGGCATAAAGCAGGAAGGCTGCACAATCATATCCAGATGGGCGTCGCAGTAATACTGTACCGCAATGGACAGAGCCCCATATTCCTTATCCCCTGGGCCTGCCTGCATCCGTTCTGCTACTTCTTTCTGCACCATAACGGTGATGGTGTCCACTTTCCGCTCATTTTCCAGCAAATCCATGATGATGGGTGTAGTGATGTAATAAGGCAGGTTTGCCACCACTTTGATGGGACGGTCGTTGTTTTTCTCCCGAATAATGGCGTCAATATCTGTTTTCAAAATGTCCTGATTGCGGACTTCGATGTTGTCATAATCTGCCAGTGTTTTGGACAGAATGGGAATCAGATTGCTGTCAATTTCAATGGCAACCACTTCTCTGGCGTGTTCTGCCAATACCTGTGTCAAACTGCCGATACCAGGGCCAATTTCCAGCACACAGTCCTCTTTTGTGACACCAGCGCATTCTGCGATGTTGTCCAGAATGTTGCTGTCAATGAGGAAGTTCTGGCCGAAGTTCTTTTTGAAGTAAAAGCCGTTTTCCTCAATGATTTGTTTGGTTCTGGAAGGTGTTGAAATACGTTCTGCCATGTTCTCTCCCCCTTCTTACAGTCCCAGACTGCCCAGTAAACCGAAGGACAGTACAGATACGATGATGCCTGCTGTCAAAACACCTGCCATGATAACAGGGAATGTCTTTTTGGGGTCCATGCCCAAAAGCGCACTGATGAGAGCACCCATCCATGCGCCGGTACCGGGCAAAGGCACCGCTACAAACAGGAACACACCCCAATAAGCGTACTTGCGAATCTGTTCACTTTTCTGCTCCGCTCTGCGTTCACACCATTCTACTACGCGGCGCATAGGTGTCTTTTTCAGCACCTTGAAAATATACCGGATGAACAGCAGGATAAAGGGAATGGGCAAGATATTGCCAATATATGCGATGATGAATGTAGGCAGCCATTCCATATTCATGGCAAAGCCCGCAATGATACCGCCGCGCAGCTCCAGAATGGGCAGCAGGGAAACCAAAAATACAATCCATTCCCGCGCAAGGGTACCCTCAAATGTTGTTACAAACCAATTTGCTATCGTTTCTGCCAAATGATCTCCTCCTAAACGAAAATTTCCATTACATATATTGCCTTATTATATACGAAAACCATCTGCCTTACAACATTTTGGACAAATGCAAATGTATATTTTTTTGAAATTTTACGGCTTTTTTACTTTTTCTATTGAAAAGGGATAGGGAGTATGAGAAAATGGGGCTACATAGTATATGCAAGAAATGGAAAAGAGGGAGACTATGACAGAAGAACTACGGGCGCAGCTTATGGGCGTAAAGCTGACAAAAAAAGAAAAACTCATTGCGGAGTTTATTCTGGATAATTTCGCAGAAGCATGTTTCATCACGTCGACGGAAATCGCAAGACGTCTGCAGGTCAGCGACTCCTCTGTCATTCGTTTCACCCGCACACTGGGCTATACAGGCTTTATGGATTTCCAGCGGAGTATCCGCAAGACCTATACAGAACGCATCAACAGCGTTTCCGACAACATCACCATTCCGTCTGAAAGACTGAAGCTGAGCATTGGCAAGCTGGATCAGAGCGACATCATGGAAAGCTATTTTTCCAATGTACTGCAAAACCTGAAATCCTGTGTGAACCAGAATGATTCCCTGTCCTTTGAACGGGCAGCGGGACTCATCACAGGCAGCAAACGGAAATTCATCGTCACATCCCGTGCAAACTCCTGCGTGGGGGATATGCTGCTTCTGCTTTTGAAGCATCTGCTGCCGGATGTTTACGAAACATCCCACCCTGCCCTCAACGTCATCGACCATCTTTGCGACATTACGGAAAACGACTGTATCGTTGCCGTCAGCTTTCCCCGTTATTCGGAAATGGACCTTCTGGCAGCCCAGATGGCTTATGAATCCGGCGCAAAAATCGTTCTCATTACAGACAAGGCAAGTTCCCCTTTGGCAAAATATGCCACACAGCTCCTTACCGTCAGCGTAGACAGCAATACCTTCTTTAACTCCTACGTTGCGGTGCTGTTCACCATTGAACTGCTGTGCTCTTTCATCAGTAAGAAAATGGGATATTCCACAGAAGCAAAATTGCAGCTCATCGACAAATATCTGTCTAAAGTTGGGCTGTTCTAATAACCTTTTGCAAGAAAACATCAGAAATAGAAAGCCGACGTTTCATGAACCAAATGTCTTGAAACGCCGGCTTATTTTTATAGTTTTTTCAGAGCATCCAAAGACGCGAAAAACAAATCATAGGCATCTTCCCAGCCATCTAAGGGGTAACTTGCGCCGCCATTGCAGCTTTTGAGCAGATTGGAGGTATACTCCTCTCCTTCTCCAAACAATTCCCCAACCGTCACCGGAAATCCCTGTTCTGTCGCCAATGTGCAGAGCGCCAGTGCCGGGTCTGCTTCTTTTCTGGTTGCTTCCAGAGCCGCCAGCAAAACAGCGTCTGTTTTTGCCTTCTCCAACAATTTCCATAAATTCTCGTTCATTTCTGCCACCGCCTTCTTTTGTTCCTTTTCAAGTACTCAGTATAACACATTTTTTCCAAAAAATTAAGCCAAACCAAACAACATAAACAAGCCATGAACAGCGGCGCACAAACAAATGCCAATGACTGTTGGCAGCAGGAAGGAAATCATCATCCATTTTCGGCTGCCCGTTTCCTTGCGAATGGTCAGCAGCGTGGTGGCGCAGGGGAAATGGTTCAGGGAAAACAGGATGGCGCAGACAGCCGTTGTCCAAGTCCAGCCGTTTGCCATAAGTATTGCCCCCGTCTGGCTGCCCCCTTCCACCAACATGCCGCTTTGGCTATAAAACATCAGCAAGATAGGCAGTACAATCTCATTGGCAGGAAGTCCCAGCAGAAATGCCAGCAAAATAGGGCCGGAAAGTCCCATAAGCCCTCCTAAAGGTTCCAGAAACAGGGCAATCTGTGTCAGCAGTGTGCCATCCCCTATCTGAATCCGCTGGAGCAGCCAAATGACCGCCCCTGCTGGTGCCGCCGCTGTGATGGCGCGCCCCAGCACAAAAATGGTTCTGTCCAGCAAACTCCTCACTAGCACCTGCCCAATCTGGGGACGGCGAAAAGGCGGTAATTCCAGCACAAAGGCAGAGGGCATACCTTTCAGCACTGTTCGGCTCAAGAAGAAAGAAACCAACAATGTCATGCCCACCGAAAGCCCAATGACTACAAAAAGAGCAAGCCCAGACATCCACGGCTTTCCTGCCGCTAAAAACACAGCCGTCAGCAGCAAAATCGTCGGAAACCGCCCATTGCAAGGCACAAAGTTATTGGTCAATATAGCAATGAGCCGTTCTCTGGGGGAATCAATGATGCGGCATGCCGTGACTCCGGCGGCATTGCAGCCAAAGCCCATACAAAGGGTCAACGCCTGTTTTCCGTGGGCACCTGCCCGACGAAACAGCCCATCCAGCTGGAACGCAATCCTAGGCAGCAGACCGCAGTCCTCCAGCAAGGTAAACATAGGAAAGAAGATAGCCATAGGCGGCAGCATCACAGAAACCACCCAACTTACTGTCAAAAATACCCCATCCATCAGCAGACTTTCCAGCCAAACAGGACTTCCCCAAGACACCAGTACACCGCGGCATGCTGTCCCCAACTGGGTAAAAGCGGACATGAGCATTTGAGAAGGCACATTTGCCCCTACTGCTGTAATCCAGAACACCAACGCCAGCAAAAGCAGCATCATCGGCACTCCCGTCCGTTTCCGCAGAAACAGTTTATCCATCCGCGCTGTTGCATCTGCTTTCCCTTCATCTTTTTTGCAGACGGCAGCCGTCAGGTTCTCTGCCCACTTCTGGAAGCAAAGGGAGCGTTCTTTCCGATAAACAGCAAGGGCTTCTTCCTCTCCTGCAAAATATCCATTGCATCTCGTTCTCCATTGGCGCAGTTCCTCGCCAACTTCTCCATCCAGCAAAACATCCTCCTCTTTTTGCCAAATAAAATCCAGAAGAAGTGGACTGGTTTTGCTTTTTGGCAGCAGTTTTTCCCCTTCTTTCAGCAGTTTTGCAAAGTCCTCTGGCAAAGCCTTATGAAAAGGCGTATGGCGCACTTGTTGTTCCTGCTCCATAACTTTTTCCAAAGCTGCTGTCAAATCTGACAAACCTCTTCCCGTTCTGGCAGCCGTTTTCACCACGGGAACACCTGTCAAAGCCGACAGCTTTTTCTCATCAACATAAATACCTTTTTTCTCCGCTTCGTCAGCCAGATTCAAACACAGCACACAGTGGGGCATCAATTCCATAACCTGCAACGCCAAAGGCAGATGCCGTTCCAAAGCGGAAGCGTCCACCACCACAGCCACAGCGTCAGCGCCGCCAAAAGCCAGAAAATCTCGAGCACAGGCTTCTTCTGCTCCAGCGGAAAAAAGGGAATAAATCCCCGGCAGGTCTACCAAAACCGCTTCTTTCTTCCCCAAACAAAACCGTCCCTCAGCCCTGCCTACGGTTTTCCCAGACCAGTTGCCTGTGTGCTGCTTCAGCCCTGTCAAGGCATTGAACAGGGTGCTTTTCCCCGTATTGGGATTGCCTGCCAAAGCAATACATGGTCTTTTTTCCTCGCTCATCCTCATTTCACCGCCTTCACTTGGATTTGTGCTGCGTCATTGTCCCTGAGGGCAATGCGAGTCTGTTTCACATGATACAGGCGTGTGCCGCCCCAAGGGCATGTATACAGGGGCACCACCTGACTTTCTTCACAAAAACCCAAGTCCAGCAGCCGCAGCAGATGGCTTTCCACCACCTGACAGCTCTGTCCCAGAGGGACTTCCGACAAAAGCATGGTTCCCTCCATGTTCCCACCTCCCGGAAAAATCCTGTTATGCACAATATATGTCAGCCAAGAGGCGGTGTGCCTGTACAAAAAAACAGACCTGCGGTTTCTTACATCGCAAGTCTGTCTGTTTTATTCTTCATTGATGAGTTTGCATGTATAGGCGTTGATGATATAAGGTTCCGCCTGTTCCATAAGATAGATGCGGTAACAGGGCACTGCATAAAGCATCCCTTCTTTGGTCTGGCTTTCTTTATCCGACAGGTCATAGCCAAGTTCCATACGGTTTACGGTAAAAGCCCCTTCCGGGTGGTCTTTCCGCAGCTCCCGCATGAAGGTAAGCAATGCTTCATCCCCATAGAAAATATCCTTTTTCTCGCCGTTATACCCCACCACAGGGCAGTAAACAAACTGCACCTGATAAATCCCTGCCTGAGAAACAAACACTCTGAAATAATTGGAAAACACCATGGTATCATCATATCTTTCATAAAATACCACGCAGTAGCCTTCCTCTGTTTCCAGAAGGTCATAGGAAACAAATTCCCCAAAGATTCTCTCTTTGCCGTCCATGTAATCCTCTGCCATTTTCAGAGCGTCTCCTCGGCTCAGTTCTCCCTTTCCTTTTGCCACCTGGGGAAATATCAGTGTTCCATTGGCGCCTTCCACAGTCAATTCTGCCGTTGCGGTACGATAGACCGTAGTGGTCTGGCTGGGGACGACAGTGGTCTTTTCTCCGTCAAAAAAGGCGCTTTCCAAGTCCTCTTTGGTGTAGGTGGGCACCATACAAGCCAGACGGCTCATAGGCTCCATATCTGTGATCAGATCCGTATACATGGTGATGCCATTTTTGGAAAGCACTTCAAAAATTGCTTTTTCCTGAGAAGCAGTCATGGCGCTTTCTCGGTTATGCTGATAGTTCAGCACTGCCAGACAGGCGTTCAGTATCACCAGCAGCACAATCACAAATTTTTTCGCTTTTTGCCACTCCATAGACTGCCTCCTTTCTTTTCAAATTTCAGGAATCGACAGATGCATTGACCACCGTTGCCGGTTCTGTTTCTGTTACTGCCGTTTGTGACGGCAAGGTACTGTCTGTTTCAATGAGAAATATCCGGTCATAAAGGTTCACAAACCACTGCAAACGGATATCCTCTGTCTGATCTGCAAAATATCCCAGCGCAATGTTTTTCACATCTGCAATCTCACGCTGCTCTACCGTTTCCTGATACAAACGGTTGGCTGCATCCAAAGCGTCGATAAACTGTACATCCAATTTCGCGTCTTTCGCTCCTGATGCCTGATAATTCACCGCATAGCGACGGTATTTCTTAACAGAATTGTTGCTGACCGTCACTTCAATGGCATGTTTCATGCCGATTTCCTGTTGGAAGCTTTCCGACAGATACACAGGCAGCCCATTGACGGCGTAATCAAAGTAATAAACTGTTTCATTGCCGCTGCCGCCAATATCCGCCAAATACACATCGGTCTGCAAAGAAGCATCATTGGTCATGAAATTACAGCTGATCTGATAGCCATCCAAAAGGGCTGTTTTCGGGTCATCACTGCCATAATTTTCATAGTTGTAATACTCCAGCATCCGGCTGCCCGGGTTATAACGGAGCACAACAGAGCTGTCACTGAATACAAAATTCCCGTTTTCATCCCGTTGACTCCAGTCCACGGAGAAGTTACGGAAAAACCGTTCTGCCGTATTCTCCAGCAGCATACGGCTCACAGCACCCTCCTGTTCAAAGGCAGGCACCTGCTGCAAGGTGTCATATTGATAGGGCAGCTCCGCCCACTGGGGCAGGAACAGATTCCGTCTGAGGACAGCAGAGCTGGTTTTCTGCCCTGTGGAGATATAGACCATATCCCCCTCTGGCTGCGCCTGCAACGCCTCAAAAAGTATGGAGGCAGATTTGCTTTTCATTGCCCGATAGACCACACAGTCGTTGGTCTGGGAATTGACAAAATACGCCTTGCTTTCCTCACCTGTCCGTCTTGCAGGCACAATGGTGATATAGTCAAAGCTCTCCAAATCCTGACCATTTTTCAGGCTGCGCATGCCCTCCAGATAATCATCCATATTGATCATAAAATCATACTGCATGACAATGCATTTATTTTGCAGCATTTCTTTCCAGTCGGCTTTTTCCAATTCCGTGCTTTCGCCGATGTTTTCCGCCAATATTTCCTGCAATACATCATTGGCCTTTTCCAGCATATCACTGCTGCCAACTTTGTCGGGATAATACACGGAAAAATTACTTGCTCCATCCCCCACAGCATAACGGGTAGCAAGCAGTGCATTGCTTTCCGATGTTTCATCTGTAGCAGAAATAGATTCTTTTACTGCACGAAAAAAGTTATGGCCTGCTGTTCCTTCAAGCCATAACTCTCCTGTCTGATACACAGCGGCTATGACCAGAACAACAATGATAACATTTGTAATCCTGTTTCTTTTCATTCGATCTCACCGCTTCTTTATGAATTTATATTTTTTGTGCCCTTAGTACAGACCGGGCAGCGCGATCATGTTTTGCAGATCTTTTTTCAGCTGATTGGGCAGGCGCTTGATCACTACTGTGTAAGACGCTTCTTCATACCCAGCTTTATCCGCCGTCAGTGTCACATAGTTATAACCCATTTCCAGTCCAACGGTAGCTGCGAAGATTCCCATGGAACCTACAGTCACTTCCTGTGCGCTTACAACGCTCATATCCCCGTTGGCGTCTTTACAGCTGACAGATACAGAAACCTTTGTATTGGGTTTCGCTTCGCCGTAAATGGTGCGGCTGCTGTCAAATGTAGATTCTGTTTCTTCCTGGTACAGGTCAATACCGCTGCTGACAGTGATGGGAGTTACCTCTGCGGCAAATGCACTGACGGGAGAAAAGCACAAAAGTCCTGCCAAAACCAGGCCAAACAATCTTTTTTTCATCTCCGTCACCTCCTTACCGTCTACTCATATTTTTCACTGCCATTATTATACAGCAAGAATATTACAGTTCTGTTACAGCGCCCTTACAGTTTTTTAACACCTGATTTTTCCAGTCACTGCGGTGTCGTTTCGGGAAAAATCCTGTCATTCTGTAGGGCCGCCTGCTTTAAATTCGTGTTCATATTCCAGTTCTGGACGTTCCTTGGGGAACCACATGGTCATGGTGGTGCCTTTGCCGTATTCACTTTCTGCCGTCAGGCGACCCTTATGGCTTTCCATGATTTCCTTGGCAATGGCAAGACCCAGACCAGTGCCACCCATGGCACGGCTTCTAGCTTTATCCACACGATAGAAACGCTCGAAAATACGGGGCAGATCTTCTCGGGTGATGCCCATACCCGTATCCTTGACGGAAATTTTGTAATATTTCTCGTCCTCTGTAATGAAGATACGGATTTTCGCCTGCTCCAGGCTGTATTTGATGGCGTTTGTCACAATGTTGTTGACCACCTGACCCACACGATCTCTGTCGCCGTAAATGATGACAGGGTGTTCACAAGGTTCAAAGGTCAGTTCCTGATGTTTCGCCTCGGCGTGAATCTTGCTCTGGCGAACGGTAGTCATGAGGAATTCGTTCATTTCAATTTCCGTGATATTCAGGCGCACCTGCTTGTTGTCAAAACGGGAAAGCTGCAACAAATCCCGTACCAAGAACGCCATACGGTCGGATTCGCTGTCGATGATGGACAAAAATTCCATAGCCGTTTCCCTGTCATCCAGTGCCCCTTCCATAAGGGTTTCTGTATAGCTTTTGACTGTTGTCAAAGGTGTACGCAGTTCGTGAGAAACGTTTGCCACAAATTCTTTCCGCATATCGTCCAGTTTTTTCTGTTCTGTAACGTCCTGCAATACCACCACAACGCCTTCCATTTCGTTTTTGGGGTTATAGTGAGGAGAGAATGTGGCATGGATAAACTGCTTACCTACAGGGAATGTAACTGCCTTAGAAGGCTCATCTCCCATATCCAGATAAACGCCGGTGCTGATGTCAAAGGCGCGGATAAAATGGGAAAAATCCATATCCATTTTGTCCACCTTCAACATATCTGCCGCTGCCGTATTGGCAAGCATCAGCTCACCATCCTTGGCAAAGGAAATAACACCATCACTCATGTTATGCAAAATAATTTCCATACGGTTTTTCTCTTTGGAGATTTCCGACATGGTCTTTCGCAGTTCCGCTGCCATGTAGTTGAAACTGCTGGTAAGCTGGCCGATTTCGTCGCTGCTGCGGACTTTCAGGCTCTGGTTCAGCTTCCCTTCTGCCATGTTTTTCGCCCCTCTGGTCAATGCCAAAATAGGCCCTGTCAAGGTCTGGGCAAAGACATAACCCATAATGGCTGCCAAAAACAGGGCAATAGATACTGCCACAATGATGATTTTTGTGGTTTCGTTCAGACTGCTCTGCATATCACTGGCATCCAGACGGGTATACACGATATACTCCACATTGCCGTTTTCGTCCGTTACAGGCAGAGCATAACTCATCCATTCTTTCAGCAGACCAAAGGAGTCCGTGCTTTTCTTGCCGGAGGAGAATGTGGCTGTGCCATTCATGCCGGCAATGACTGCCTGATCTGTGTACTGGGTAAAAGGCGCCTTGGGTGATGTGGTAGAGGCAATGGTTTCCCCTGCGGCATTCAGCACATTCCCCTGGATACCCATGGCATTTGTCACCGTTGCCTGCAAGTCTTCCTGAAAGCTGTCCGCATCCCCTGCGTCAATGACCTGTTCCACGATTTTTTCCGCATAGATCTCCAACTGCTGTCTTGATTTATTTATTTCGATATTCCTGAGGCTCAGCAGGATATATGTTCCGCTGACGATCATCACAATGAGCACCAGCCCCAGATACATCGCGATCAATTTCCATTTTATGCTGCGCAATGATCCCACTCCGTTTTAATCACAATCAAAATAATAGCCAACACCCCGTTTGGTGAGGATATAGGCAGGTTTGCCGGGATCGTCCTCAATTTTTTCCCGCAGACGGCGCACAGTCACGTCAACGGTACGAACATCCCCGAAATACTCGTAACCCCATACCTTCTCCAACAGCGTTTCTCTGGAAAATACCTGTCCTTTCTGCTGTGCCAAAAACTTCAAAAGCTCAAATTCACGCAGTGTCAGATCAATGGTCTTGCCATCCTTTTTTACCTCGTAGCGGTCAAGGTTCAAAGACAGTTTTCCGTAAGGAGATGCCTTCTCATCAGCTGGTGCCATGCCTGCCGCTTCCTGAAGGGCAGCCACTTTCCGCAGGTTTGCTTTCACCCTTGCCATGAGCTCACGCACGCCAAAAGGCTTTGTCACATAGTCATCTGCGCCCATTTCCAGCCCCAGTACCTTGTCTACTTCTTCGGCTCTGGCTGTGAGCATGATGATGGGCGTATGTTTTTTCTCTCTGATTTTACGGCAAGCCTCATACCCATCCATTTTTGGCATCATAATATCCAGCAAAATCAGATCGGGGTTCTCCTCAAAGGTCTTTCTGACCCCTTCTTCCCCATCAGATGCTGTAATGACCTGATATCCCTCTTTTTTCAGGTTGAAAGCAATGATATCTACAATATTTTTTTCGTCGTCTACGATCAAAACTTTTCTGTCCATAGCTTCGATTCCCCCTTCAGAATCAAAATTTTCCCTTTCAAAAAATTATACTAAATTTTGAACAAAATGTAAACCAATCCTCTTTTTTGGACGAAAGATATGAGAAAATTATCCCCATTTTTTAAAAAAACAGACAAATATTCTTTCCTATAAAAACCACACATATAAAAAAGCACAGAACAAAAGCAAATTCCCCTTAAGAAAACATAACAAACAAAATAAGAAAACCAAAACCCTTTGTAATCATAAAGGTTTTGGCTTTCTTTGTTTTCTTATGAAGATGCCCCTAAATATTCTGTGCTTTTCTTACGGAAAAACCTATCAGCCGTTCAGACGTTTTTCCAGTTCTTCTTTCATATCTTCGTAACCGGGTTTGCCCAGCAGTGCGAACATATTCTTTTTGTATGCTTCTACACCGGGCTGGTTGAAGGGGTTTACATCCAGCATATAGCCGCTGATGCCCACTGCTTTTTCAAAGAAGTAAACCAGTGCGCCGAAGTGCCAAGCGTCCATACGATCCATTTCGATAACCATGTTGGGTACGCCGCCATCCATGTGTGCCAGCATAGTGCCTGCAAAAGCCTTGCTGTTTACAAACTGCATGTCTTTTGCTTTCAGGAAGTTCAGACCATCCAGATCTTCTTTATCGAAAGGCACCAGTACTGTGCTCTTAGGTTCTTTGCACCACATAACGGTTTCAAAGAAATAACGGCTGCCTTCCTGAATGAACTGACCGATGGAGTGCAGGTCTGTGGAGAAGTTTGCGGCTACAGGGAAAATGCCTTTGCCGTCTTTGCCTTCGCTTTCTGCGTAAAGCTGTTTATACCATTCGCCGAAAGAAACCATGTGAGGTTCATAGTTTGCCAAAATTTCCACTGTTTTGCCGTTACGGTAGAAGAAGTTTCTTGCTGCCGCATACTGATAGCAGGGGTTTTCCATGATGTCGGGATTACTGTAAGCTTCTCTTGCCCACTGTGCACCTTCCATAACTTTGTCGATGTCTACGCCTGCCACTGCCATAGCCAGCATGCCTACTGCTGTCAGAACAGTGAATCTGCCGCCGATATCATCGGGGATGACGAATGTTTCATAGCCTTCTGTGTTGCACATGGTTTTCAGTGCGCCTCTGGCTCTGTCTGTTGTTGCGTAAATACGTTCTGCTGCGCCTTCTTTGCCATATTTTGTTTCCAGCAGCTGCTTAAAGATACGGAAAGCAATGGCAGGTTCTGTGGTAGTACCGGATTTGGAGATAACATTTACAGAGAAATCTCTGTCACCCAGAATACCCAGAATGTCGCTCAAATAAGCGGAGCTGATGTTGTTGCCCACGAAGTAAATGTCGGGAGTGGATTTTCTCTTATCTTCGTTGTAAAAAGGTGTTTTGATGAAATCCAGAGCAGTTCTGGTGCCCAGATAAGAGCCGCCGATACCGATCACGATCAGCACTTCACTCTGTTTCTGGATTTTTTCTGCCGCTTTTTTAATACGGTCAAATTCTTCTTTGTCGTAGTCTACAGGCCAATCTACCCAGCCTACGAAATCATTGCCTTTGCCTGTTTTTTCATGGAGCGCTGTGTGACACGCCTTCACCTCTTCTGCCATTGCGGCAAAGTCCTGTTTTGTCACAGCATCGCCTTTGACTGAAAATGTAATCATCTTTGGTTCCTCCTCTTTATTATGTTGTCCCCATATTTTCATTTATATTACTGCGTGCCTTTCAAAATGATTTCGTTGACAGGTTCCTGAATGATCTCCTTGGAAACTTCTTTTTCCTCTGTCACAAAACCATTGACGCGTGTAATCTGGATTGTGCTTTTTTTCTGACCGTCCTTGCCCTGCTGGATCACGCGCTGATAGCTGGCAGGCTTGGTATCGTCATACTGTGTTTCATACTGCTTTGGTTCCACGCTTGTCAGCACTTGTGTTTCCACAGATTTGACAGAAACCATGGGCTTCTGTTCGGTAACATTCAATGTCTGACCGATGACCACCGCATCTTTTGCGCTAGGATTCATTTCATACAGTTCTTCCAGTGTCATATCGTATTCTGCCGCGATCTTTGCTGCTGTATCCCCGGTTTTTACGGTATATGTCGTGGTAACAGGGGTAGTGCTGGTCAGTTTTGTCACCGCGTCATCCACAGACAGGATTTCCGCAGAATCCACAAACTGATTTTCCACCGTCACATTTTCCACAAAGGAAATTTCCGCATTGGAATTTTCATCCTGTGGCAGATAAGGTTCTTTCAGCTTATCCTGTACCTGTTGGGCTTCTTCTGCCGTTGCCAGAGGTGCCACCGCACCGCCATCCACAAAGATCACAGATGCTTCCACTTTATAAGTGACTGCATTGCGCAGCTTCGGCATGAGATATTCCATGGTGCAGATATCTTTTTTCCGGTCATTGGACACATGGAGCTTGTCCGCCCGGATTTCCTCATTGACCTGCACATTGGTGCCCACTGTCGTTGCCAACTGGGCTTCCAAATTGCTTTTGATTTCTTCAGCAGAAATGGATGTGGTACTCAAAATACCCATGCTTTCCTCGCCCACAAACACTTCCGTACCATTTTTATGAAAAAACGCAAAAAACAGAATCAAAACAACGATGACCACTGCACCCACACCAAATTTTTTCGGTGTAAGCTGTATATTCTTACGGGCTTTATTGCCTTTCTGCCCGCCGGATTTTCGGCTGCGCTGTGTTTTTTGCCTGCCTTTTTTTCCTCTATTTCTTTCCACATCGGCACCGGCTTTTCCGCTGTAAGCAACGCGTTCCTCACGCTTTGGGAACAGCTCCGTCTTTTTCGCCATTGGGCTTTCGCCTCCCTTCGGTCTGCAAAAAAATATGTCGATACATCTTTTATTGTATGCCATCGGGAAACGGATTGCAAGAAAAAAACAGCAGAGTTGTTTACAAAGAGCGGATTCTGCACGCAAAAAAGCCGGAAATTTCCATAAACGGTAATTTCCGGCTTTGGCGTTTTTCTTTTATGCAGCCCTTAGTCTTCTTTTACAGAGAAAGCGGCTTTTGTTACGGAGTGACGTTCTTTCAATGCGTCTGTTCTGCCTGCTGCCAGATTCTTTTCCGCAGAAGAGAGCATCAGTTTGATACGGTTGAGCTGGTTGACTTCACTTGCGCCCGGATCGTAGTCGATGGCTACGATATTGGAAATAGGATACTGTTTACGCAGTTCCTTGATAACGCCTTTGCCCACAACGTGGTTAGGCAGACAGCCGAAGGGCTGTGTGCAGACAATATTGGGCACGCCGCTGTGAATCAATTCGATCATTTCCGCTGTCAGGAACCAGCCTTCGCCAGTCTGGTTGCACAGGGAAACCACTTTCTTCGCATATTCGCCCAAAGTACGGATATCTTCAGGACGGTCGAAGCGTTTGCTCTTTTCCAGTGCTTTCATCAAAGGTTTCTGATACCATTCGATGACTTTTGCCAAGGCGTTGGCAATGATTCTGCCTTTTCTGGTGCCGCCCAGATATTTTTCTTTCTGGGTTGCGTTGTAGCAGCAGTACAGGCCGAATGTCAACAGGTCAGGCACAACAGCTTCTGCCCCTTCTCTTTCCAGCAGATTTACCAGATCGTTATTGGCTGTGGGATGGAATTTTACCAGAATTTCCCCTACAACACCAACACGAGGTTTCTTCATATCTTCGTGGATTTCCAGATTTTCGAAATCACGGATGATGCCTGCGATATTGCTGCAGAATGTCTTTCTGTCTGCACGCAGGATGTCTTTTTTGACTTTTTCATTCCATTTTTCATAGAGTGCGTTTGCGGAGCCTTTCACCTTTTCATAAGGACGGGTGCGGTAGAGCACACGCATGAAAGTATCGCCGTAAACCAGTGCCTGCATGGCTCTGTGAAGCAGTGCCGGTTCATATTTGAAGCCGGGGTTCTTTTCCAGACCTGCAGGGTTGATGGAAATAACAGGGATGTTAGGCATACCTGCGTTTTCCAGTGCTTTACGGATGAAAGCGATGTAGTTTGTGGCACGGCAGCCGCCGCCAGTCTGAGAGATCAGCAGTGCGGTGCGGTTCAGGTCATAGTTGCCGGACAGCAAACCATTCATAAGCTGACCAATGGTAATCAAAGCAGGATAACATGCGTCGTTGTTGACATATTTCAGACCTGCGTCGATGGCGTCTTTATCCATGGCAGCCATGATTTCCAGATTATAGCCGCATTTACGGAAAGCAGGCTCCAGAATGTCAAAGTGGATGGGAGACATCTGAGGGCACAGGATGGTATAATCCTTCCGCATTTCTTTTGTAAAGAGCACACGTTTCAGAGAAGCATCTGCTTTTTTCAGTTTCACGTTCTTTTCTTTTCTGTCTTCGATGGCAGCAATCAAAGAACGGATACGGATTCTGGCTGCACCCAAGTTATTTACTTCGTCGATCTTCAGTGCTGTGTAGATCTTGCCTGCTGCTGTCAGGATCGCTTTGACTTCGTCCGTTGTAACAGCATCCAGACCGCAGCCGAAGGAGTTCAGCTGTACATATTCGATGTTTTCCTGTTTCTTTACGAAAGCAGCCGCTTCGTACAGACGGGAATGGTAAGTCCACTGGTCACGAACAACAGTAGGACGTTCCAGATGACCCATATGTGCCACGCTGTCTTCTGTGAGAACAGCAATGTTGTAGCCTGCGATCAGTTCGGGGATGCCGTGGTTGATTTCAGGGTCTGCATGGTAAGGACGACCGCCCAGCACAATACCTGTCATGTTGTTGTCTTTCAGGTATTTCACGGTTTCTTCGCCTTTTTTGTGCATGTCGTGACGGAAATTATCCCATTCTGCCCAGCCCGCTTCCACAGCAGCTTTGATTTCTTTTGCATCGCAGCCCATGGGAACGAATTCCTCTGTCATACGCTTGATGATGGTTTCGATCTTATCCAAAGAGAGGAAAGGATTCATAAACTTAATGTTCTTTTCTTTCAGATCCTCTACGTTGTTTTTGATGTTTTCGTTATAAGATGCCACAATAGGGCAGTTATAGTTGTTGTCAGCCGCTGCGCTGTCCCGTCTTTCGTATACGATACCGGGATAGAAGATGAAGTCTACGCCCTGTTCGATGAGGTACATGATATGACCATGTACCAGTTTTGCAGGATAGCAAACGGATTCACTGGGGATGGATTCCATACCCTTTTCAAAGATTGCTTTTGTGGAATAAGGGGACAGTACCACACGATAGCCCAGTTTTGTGAAGAATGTGAACCAGAAAGGATAATCTTCCCACATATTCAGCACACGAGGGATACCAACAGTGCCTTTGGTTGCCGCCTCTGCTGTGAGAGGTTCATAGTCGAACAGTCTGTGGCGTTTGTATTCATAAAGGTTAGGTGCAGGATTTTCGTTCTTTTCCTTGCCCAGACCTCTTTCACAGCGGTTGCCTGTGATGAATCTTCTGCCGCCGCTGAACTGGTTGATGGTCAGCAGACAGTGGTTGGTGCAGCCCTGACATCTAGCCATAGTGGACTTGATTTCCAGTGCGTTCATTTCTTCACGGCTTACCAGTGTTGTCTGGTAGCCTTCTGTATATTTATCTCTTGCGATGAGACCTGCGCCGAAAGCACCCATGATGCCGGCAATGTCAGGACGAACGGCTTCTCTGCCGCTGATGAGTTCAAAGCTTTTCAGTACAGCATCGTTATAGAATGTACCGCCCTGTACCACCATGGATTTGCCCATAGCCTTAGGGTCAGCGATTTTGATAACTTTCAGCAGTGCATTTTTGATAACGGAATATGCCAGACCTGCGGAAATATCTGCAACGTCTGCCCCTTCCTTCTGTGCCTGTTTTACACGGGAGTTCATGAAAACAGTACATCTGGAACCCAAGTCGATAGGTGCTTTTGCGAAAAGGGCAATCTTCGCAAAGTCCGCAACGGTATAGTTCAGAGATTTTGCGAAAGTTTCGATGAAGGAACCGCAGCCGGAGGAACAAGCTTCGTTCAGCAATACGCTGTCGATGACGCCGTCCTTGATACGGATACATTTCATATCCTGACCGCCGATATCCAGAATGAAGTCTACATCAGGTTTAAAGAACTGTGCTGCTTTATAGTGGGCAACGGTTTCGATGTAGCCCAAGTCCATCATCAGAGCTTCTTTCAGCAGGCCTTCACCGTAACCGGTTACGCAGGAATTGCGGATGGTCACGCCTTCAGGCATCAAGTCATACATTTCATTCAGGCTCTGCATAACCACTTTCAGAGGGTTGCCTTCATTGCCTGCGTAGAAGGAATAAAGCAGGTCGCCCTGTTCGCTGACCAGAGCCACTTTTGTGGTGGTGGAACCAGCGTCGATACCCAGGAAAGCATCGCCTTTGTATGTAGACAGAGGTACGCGTTTTACTTTATCTTTATCGTGGCGTTCTTTGAACACCGCATATTCATCTTC
Organism: uncultured Clostridia bacterium; assembly: GCA_902477755.1. Classification (GTDB taxonomy): domain Bacteria; phylum Bacillota; class Clostridia; order Lachnospirales; family Anaerotignaceae; genus Anaerotignum. The sequence continues at coordinate 143,851 of CABSIK010000004.1, read as the reverse complement.
GTTTTTGAACAGAGGGTCCAGACGGCTCACTTCTGCGGACAGTTCCGCACCTGTTTCCAGACGGCCCAGCAGGGTATCAAAGTCCAGATTTGCTTCGCCTTTATTGGAAACGGCTGTGCCGTAAGCTGCGAAAAGGTGAGAATTTTCAGGCAGCAGCGCAGTTTCTTCTGTCAGGTGCAGTGTTTCGATGAAACGCTGACGCAGTTCAGAAAGGAAATGCAAAGGACCGCCCAAAAATGCCACATGACCGCGGATGGGTTTACCGCATGCCAGACCTGCAATGGTCTGGTTGACAACTGCCTGGAAAATGGAAGCTGCCAAGTCCTCTTTTCTTGCCCCGTCGTTGATCAGGGGCTGGATATCTGTTTTTGCGAATACACCACAACGGGAAGCAATGGGATAGATCACTTCATGGCCTTTTGCGTATTCGTTCAGACCTGTTGCGTCTGTGTGCAGCAGGCTTGCCATCTGGTCGATGAAGGAACCGGTACCGCCGGCACATACACCGTTCATACGCTGTTCCACATTACCGCCGGAGAAATAAATGATTTTCGCATCTTCGCCGCCCAGTTCGATGGCAACATCTGTCTGAGGCACAACGGTTTCGATGGCGTTTGCTGTGGCAACCACTTCCTGAATGAAGTCTACACCAACGGCTTTTGCCAGAGCAACGCCGCCGGAGCCGGTGATCATGGTTGCAAATTCACAATAACCCAATTCTTCTTTGGCTTCTTTCAGAATTTCTTTTACGGTTTTCTTGATTTCAGAAAAATGTCTGCGATAGCGACTAAAAACAATTTCATTTGCAGAATCTGTCAGCACGACTTTGACAGTGGTGGAGCCGATGTCGATCCCCATTTTGTATGTCTGTTCATTATGATACTGCACTGTTCACACCCCCATGTAAATACTTCAGATATAAATCCTGCGGGGCAACATCCCGCCAAAGCTGTTCTTCCATATATCTGTACTTTTCTTCGTCATCAATGGTCTCATCCAGCACCTTCAGTGCCAGAATGCCGTCCTGCATCGCCAGCGTCATCATGATGACATTTTCAATGTCCACATCTGCGGCGATCTCCTTACGTTCCTTGCCCCGCTCCAGTATACGGCACAAGATTCTTTTTCTTTCCTCTGTGTTCTGTGCAAAATAGCTCTGCACTTCTTCATATTTCTTCATGCCTTCATACAGCAGGAAGTAAAAATCCCGAAAGGCAATGTCCATACCAATATTTTCCTGGAATCTGCGAAAGCGCTGAGGCGCAAAAAAAGCGTCCCACAACAGGGTCTTTGTGGAAACGTCCGCCCGTTTGTTTTCCCATGCCTGCCGCATTTCCTCCAATGGCTGTAAGTAATAAGGCCGCAGGTACGTTTCGATAACCTTGCCCACCAGATCTTCACGGCTTTTGAAGCAATAATAAAAGCCGCCTTTGGTGGCGCCTGCTTCCCGAATGATTTCGTTGGTGGAGATATCAGAAAACCCTTTGCCCAAAAACAGCCGGAATGCTGTCTGCAAAATATTCTGTTCTGTTTTCATGGGACTCCTCCTTTATGTATACATACAGACCGGTCGGTCTGTTTTCGGTAACATTATATGCCCTTAGGGCGTTAAAATGCAATTAAGAAACCGCTAAGATGTCGTTAAGAATCGCGGTATATCAACATTTTCTCCAATTTTTCCCTGTCGATTTCGACATGGTTGCGCATTTTTTCCAAAGAAAAAACAATGTTCTGCCGACAAAAAACACCCTCTGTATGCAAAAAAAAGCAGGCTTCTCCTTTACGGAGCATCTTCATAAGAAAAACAAAGAAAGTCGAAATCCTTATCATGACAAAGAATTTCGACTTTCTTATTTTTATTAAGATTTTATTTGTTATGTTTTCTTAAGGGGAATTTGCTTTATTTACATCACTAAACAATAGATTCCTGCCAGAAACAGCAGATGAACAGGATAAAACAAGTAAAAGACATATTTTCTGCCTTTACGCCCCACTTCTCCCTGATACCGTCCCAACAGCGCCCATGTGCCCAAAGACACTGCCAGATACATGCCAGCCTCAAAAGCAGCCATGAATGTGATGCCCCAAGAGAGCAGGGCAAGAGATATGAAAAGACCATAATAGCAAAGTATCATCCAAAACATGGCGCGCTGCCGCTGGGGTGAATGCCAAGTATACCACAGCACAAAGATATAGATCACACCAAAGGCACCGTAATCCGTGCCCATGATCTCCGCCAGCAGAGCAATGACAAACACAGCAAATTTTCCAATTTCCCTTCTGTCCTTTTGTGCAGAAAAGGCATATGCCACGCAGGAGAGCACCCCCAGAAACAGGGTCATCATCACATTGGTAAGCCCTAAGGAAATAGAAATTTCTCCTGTCAAAATCAGACTTTTCACCATCTGAAAGGGGATTTCCGAAAGCAGAGCAAAGCCAAAAAGCCGTTTCAGATAGGCTTTCACGTTTCGGGTATGCCATACGCCTTCTGCCAGCTGGAAGGCGAAAATCAGAAACGCCATCCGCCCCAAAGACAGAACAGCTGTATACAAAACCTGCCCCATGGCAGGTTCCAGCACCCCTTGGAAAATCTTCATGGCGTGATCCAGAAACATGGAACAGATGGCAAGTATCTTCAGTTGAAATCTCGTCAATGTCATATGGATTTCCTTCCCGTAAAAAAGCGGCTTTGCTCAGCAGTTGCCCTTAAGAAAACAATCCTCATAAAATGTGAAAGCTGAAATCCTTTCTTTCTTAAAGATTCCAGCCATCAATTGTTTCCTCATAAAGCAGCATAACTATATCCACGCCGCCCTTTTCTCATATTTTTGTCATTTCCTGAATTTTATCCAGCTGATGGGCAATGATCTGGTTTTTGGTACGGATGCAGATCATCTGGATCTTGTTCATACCGATCAATTCCCCTTCAATGATGGTTTTCTGTGTGGTGGTGATGCGGATGTGCATGCCCCGCTGGAACTCTGCCCCACGAAACAGGATGGTTTCAATGGGAAACAGTTCATGGCACCGTTCCATAACCCGTGCCATATCCACCTCGCCAAAGGTTTTTTTCACCACCTTCACACTTCTGCGGACACTTCTGATGAATTCAATCATTGCCCAAATCACAAAGGCAATGACTGCCGCCAGAATGATCTGTGAGCCGCTCAATGCCTGAAATCGTTCCAACATATCCCATCACCCTCCTTTATTTCAGTCTTTATGCAGATAGCTGTAAATTTCCCGTTTGGATACGCCGCGATCCTTTGCCACCTGCTTCATGGCGTCTTTTTCACTGTAGTTTTGACGGAGATAATGCTCCATGTGTTCCTCGATGGAAACGCTTTCCCAGCTTTCCTGTGCTGCCTGCCGCTGCTGCTCCAAGGTATAGCCGGCAAATACCAGCACAAATTCCCCTTTGGGTGGCTGAGCGGTAAAGTGGGCTTTGATTTCCCCCAAAGTACCACGGCGCACTTCCTCGAATTTCTTTGTCAGCTCCCGAATGGCTGCCATTTCCCTGTCGGAACCGAAAATCTTTTCCAGTTCCTCCAAAGTATCCAGCAAACGGTGGGGGGCTTCATAAAAAATCATGGTGCGGTGTTCCTTTTCCAGTGTGGAAAGAACCGCTCGCCGTTCTTTTTTCTCCTTGGGCAAAAAGCCCTCAAATACAAACCGTCTGGTATCCAGACCGGAAAGCACCAGTGCCACTACTGCCGCAGATGCCCCCGGCGCCACAGTCACAGGCACTCCTGCTTCGTAGCACAGTTTCACCAAGTCTGCCCCCGGGTCAGAAATCCCCGGCATGCCGGCATCTGTCACCAGTGCGATATTTTCTCCTGCCAGCAGCCGTTCCACCAGTTTGGGGCCTTTTTCCGCCTTATTATGCTCGTGGTAGCTGGTCATAGGTGTTTTGATTTCAAAATGATTTAAAAGTTTCAACGTATTGCGGGTATCTTCCGCCGCAATGATGTCTGCCGTTTCCAGCAGTTTCAGCACCCGCAGCGTCATATCATCCAGATTGCCGATGGGGGTGGCGCATAAATAAAGTGTTCCTGCCATACTCACGCCTGCCCTTCTCCGTAATAAATGTCATAGATTTCGTCGGTGTATTCCCCCGGCGCTTTGTAAATCACAAGGGGAGGTTCCACCTTCACCATAGGCTTGCCGCCTCTGCCTGCTTCCACCAGCACCATAGAGGGGGCTTTATCCACAAAGGAATGAACGAACCGCAGCCGTTTGGGCTCCAATCCGTACTGCCGTAATGTACAAATAATATCCGTCAATCTATGAGGACGATGTACCATGTAGAACCGTCCACCGGGACGGAGCACCTTTGCGGCGCCTTTCACCACATCCTCCAGTGTGCAGAGGACTTCATGGCGGGCAATGGCTTTGGGGCCGGAAGGATTTTGCAGACCGCCGCCCTCATTCATATAAGGTGGATTGGAAGTGACCACATCAAATACGGAACCGCCGAAAATAGCCGCCGTTTCCTTGATGTCCCCTTCCACAATATCCACTTTTTCCTCCAGCTCATTGAGTGCCACACTGCGTCTTGCCATTTCCACGCTTTCCGGCTGTATTTCCAGTCCCGTGAAATGGCTGCCCAGCGTTCTGCCTTCCAACAGAATGGGCAAAATGCCGGTACCTGTCCCCAAGTCCAGCACTTTTTCGCCTTTTTTCACCCGAGCAAAGCCGCTGAGGATGACGGCATCCACGCCAAAACAGAACCGTTTGGGGTCTTGGATGATGACATAACCCTTTCGGTGCAGGTCATCTACCCTCTCGCCCTCTTTGATCAACACATCAGTCCTCATACTGCTTCAATTCCTCCGATACAGGCTGCTGCTGTTTCCGTTTCTTCTTGGATTTGATGACTTTGATCTCATCCACATGATAAAAGGCAATGGTAGGGGGGTCGTTTTCTGTTTTGCGCACTGCTGCCTTCACCTGCTGCATCAGCACGTTAGTCGCCAGAATTTCCCCTGTGCCATCAGGAGTGGAAATGATATCCCCCACAAAAGGCAGTTTTTTGTTCAGTTCTTCGTATACATCTTCTTCGTACTTCAGGCAGCACATGAGTCTGCCGCAGATACCGCTGATTTTCGTAGGGTTCAGCGCCAGATTCTGATCTTTTGCCATTTTGATGGACACAGGCTGGAAATCACCCAAGAATGTAGCGCAACACAAAGCTCTGCCGCAGATGCCGATGCCGCTGAGCATTTTCGCTTCATCGCGGACACCGATCTGCCGCAGTTCGATACGCATACGGAACACTGCCGCCAATTCTTTTACCAGTTCACGGAAGTCTACACGACCGTCAGAGGTAAAGTAAAAGATCAGTTTATTCTTATCGAATGTCATTTCCACATCCACCAGTTTCATGTCCAGTTCCAGACGGGCAATCTTCTGCAGGCAGATGCGGAAGGCTTCTTCTTCCTTCTTGGCATTGGCTTCCACCACTTTGGCATCCTCCGCTGTGGCAGGACGCAGCACCTTTTTCAGAGGAGGCACAATGCTTTCTTCCGGCACAAAGGTATTTTCCTTGATAACCGCGCCATATTCAATGCCTCTTGCTGTTTCCACAATGGCAAAACCGCCTTTTTCCAGTTTCTGACCATCGGGATCGAAATAATACATTTTACCGGCTTTTTTGAACCGGATTCCTACAACTTCTATCATACAGTTTGATTCTCCTTTAATTGTAACAGCATCACTTCCATAGTGAGCCGAAAATTCGCGTTGCGCGCCAGCTGCACACGGGCACGCTGTATGAGAGCGGCTTTTCGTGCCAGTTCCCCTTCGGATTCCACAGCACTTTTGAAAATCTCCGCCTTTTTGTCTTTTTGAATGAGGTCTTTTTCGCTGCGCAGCCGTTTGGCATAGAGCAGATCCCGATACCAAAGCTGCATCATGTCCAGAAAACGCAGATCGTCTTTATATTTTTCCAAATCCTTTGCCCACAGAAAGACCTCTCCTTTTTTCGCCTGGGGCAAAGCCATGAGTTTTTCCAAAATTTCCTGGCGCATCTGTTGGAAACTTTCGTCCTCCAGCAAATCCAGCGCCTGTCCAATGCTTCCCTGAGCATAAGCGGCGTAAACGGCGCTCTCTGCCGGGGAAAGCCCTTTTTTCTTTTCCAAATAGTCTGCCACCATGGTATCCGGCAAAGGTCGGATATGGAGCAAAACCGTACGAGACAATATGGTGGGCAAAAATGCCGTCTGATTTTCTGCCAAAAGCAGAAAAACGGCATAAGCAGGCGGTTCCTCCAATGTTTTCAAAAGGGCATTTTGTGCCTGTACGGTCATGGTGTCCGCCTGTTCCACAATATAAATCTTATAGCGGTAGCGATACTGTTTCAGACTCACATCCTCCAATATCTGTTCCCGCACATCGTCCACGCCCAATGTCTTTTTGGTGGGGCGGACGTACACAATATCCGGATGGTTTCCCGAATTAAATGCCGAGCAGCTTCTGCAATGACCGCAAGGCTCTGTGCCGCCGGCTTCACACTGCAATGTTTTGGCAAAGGTATCTGCAATGAGCCGTTTGCCGCTGCCTGCGCTGCCCGTCAGCAAATAGGCATGGGAAACACGTCCCCCTGCCACTGCCTGCTGCAAATGGCGCAGCAAAAGGGCATTGCCGTAAATATCCGAAAAACTGTGCAACGCCCTTCACTCCTTTCCTTTTTGTGCCATCAGAATTTATGGAACTGATCCACATCCAGCACAAATACTGTCGCGCCCCCTACCTTCACTTCAATGGGCGCAAGGATAAATCCGTGCATGGCGCCGCAGGAAGAAGGCAGTGTTGCATACTGTGTTCTTGACTTGCTGTTTTCTTCAATGATTTTCAGGGCTTCATCTACTTTCTCATCGTCCACACCGGTCATGATGGTGGTATTGCCGCTGCGGAGGAAACCGCCTTTTGTCGCCAGTCTGGTTACCTGAATTTCCGCTTCGTTCAGACGGGAAATAACTTCGCCCGCGTCTTCATCCTGGATAATGGCAATGATCAATTTCATATAAATCCCTCCTTATGGATTGGCCTACGCTCTATCCAAAAGTTTATCCAGCGCTTCTTTGATCTGCCCAAACACTTCTTCTATGGTGCCGGAGGCATCAATGCGGCAGATCCGCTCCGGTTCTCTTTTGCAGAGCGCGTCATAGCCCTCATATACCTTTTGGTGAAATTCCAGCTTTTCCTGTTCCAGCCGATCCAGCTCGTGGTTCTCCTCCTGCTGTTTGCGCGCCATGCCCACTGCCGGAGGCAGATCCAGAAAAACAGTCAGATCCGGCACAAGACCACCAGTGGCAATGGCATTCACCTGCGCCACCATATCGCCCAGTCCTCTGCCGTAAGCCTGATAAGCAATGCTGGAATCCACATAACGGTCGGAAAGCACCACTTTTCCTGCCCGAAGTGCAGGCAGGACTTTCTCCTCCACATGCTGGGCACGAGCCGCCGCATAAAGGAGCATTTCCGTTTTTGCAGTCATTTGGGGATATGCTGGGTCAAGAATCAATTCCCGAATGGCTTCTGCCACGTCTGTTCCGCCGGGTTCTCTTGTCACCACCAAATCCACCTGTTTTTCCTCCAGATAAGAAATGATTTTTTTCAGCTGGGTAGACTTTCCGCTGCCGTCGCTGCCCTCTATGGTGATAAAATACCCTTTCATGACACACCTCAAACTCTCTTTCCGTCCATTATTGTCAATTGCATAGAAAAATTATAACACACTCCCTGTAAATTGGCAAAAAAAACAATGGCAAATTCCAGCACTATCAAGCAAAAAAAGCCGGACTTCCCTTTCTGGGCATCCGGCTTTCAGGGTGTCGAATAAATCGACACCCTGTCGTCAAAGGCTCATTTCAGGGGGGCCTTTGACGAGTAGGCAGAAGTATAAAGCAGGAATTCCATCAACTAAATAGTCTTGAAATTCCTGCTTTTCCTCGTCGGAAATAAATTCCGACTGCGGATTCCAGTTGGGGAACCCCACACCGCAAGAGATGCGGACAGCCATTTATGGCTGGCATTTGCGAAGCAAATGTGTTGACCCTTTTGTTCCCCAAGCCCTTCCGTAAAAATGTTTACTTTCTGCCGCCTCGTAAAATCAGCAGTTTCTGTCCCGAAAAGAGCCTTTCGGGATTTTCGATATCATTGACCATGAGGATACGTTCCGGTGTGGTGCGATATTTTTTGGCAATATCCCATAGGCTTTCTCCATCCTGTACCACACAAATGACAGCGGAGGGACGTTTTTCCAGTGTTTCTTCAGGCATTTCCAAAAGGTCTGTGACCACTTCCGTTTCTTCCATGGCTGTCACCAGAATTTCCAGCAAAATCTGTGCCCGCAGCTCCCCTTCTCTTTCCGTCATGAGCCGGAAGTCCACCTGTTCTGCTGTGCTGCGCACACAGGCAGTATCCCCTCCTTTGGTGCCTCGCACTTCTACGGTCTGCTGGAAAGGAATCCCCCGTTTCAGCACACATACTGCCGCATCATCATCAGCGGAAAGATAGAGGATTTCCGCCTGCAACACCCCTTCTACGTTGACGGCGTCTGTTTCCACAGTCACATCTTCCGTATGTACCTGCCCCCATGCCGCCACCGCCTGCATCATGGGCATTTCTCCATTTTCCAGAGATACGCCTTCTTTCAGGCTGAAACGGCTCCGTGTCATGCCCACGCATACAGGGAAGGTAACTTTTTCCCGCTTGGGCTGCAAACAGCTTTCCAGACCATAGGCGTCTGTGACCATTTCCTGTTCCGTATGGTCTACGGCTTTCAGTTCCGCACCGATGACTGCCGTCACATCCAGATTCCGTGTTTCGCCGTCGTCGTTCACCGCCGGGCGGACTTCGCTTTCATTGACGGTCAGTTTCACATCTGTCCATGTCTGAGGGGTGATGCCGCCGCCTTCAATGAATCCATGGAAAGGGATTTCCGCTTCCACTGCCACAGGCATGCCGTTTTCCTCTGTGCCATAAATGGCTGTTAGCCGCAGATTTCCCCGCACTGCCACTTTTCCGTCCATGGCACGAATGTCTGTATCGGAAAGGGTCAGCACTTGATGGAGCATTTCCCCGATATTTGGCTGGTCTGCGCTCAGGGACACCGTATGCTTCACTGTGAACCTGTCCTTTTTCTCTGCAACGGGGCGTTCTGTGAGCACCTTTTTCCGCAGCAGTTCCACCGCTTCTCCCTGAGCGCCGCTGACAGCATGAAGGCTCTTGCTGCCTTCCGCTTCTGCCCATACTTCCACAATGGCACGCAGTCCCACTTTCCGGTCATTGATGAGCTGGCATTCCAAATGTTCCGTTTCTGCCATCACATTCACAGCGTCCTCTGCCGTCATGCCTTCCACATAAAGCACTTCCTGTATAGGCAGAGAAGATGTCATGGTATACACAGGCTTTTCGCCGCCTGCTGCCCGATACAGCACACGCACCATCAATTCCCCAGTGAGATTGATTTTTTCCTCGCCGCTTTTCACCTCGTCCAGCCGCACCGTACCGCTGCAATGGAGTACCTGCGCCACATCCGGGCGGTTATCGGGCACGATCATATCCCCTTCCAGCAAAATACGGGAATGGTGGGTTCCCTTCCGCTGTTTCCAAGTCATGGTATCCTTTGTCATTTCCAAGGCCATATTTCCTACCTCCTTCATCATATCAGGCACCTGCATCCCGTCTTTTGCGGATTGCCTTTCTGTAAAATATATGACGAAAGGGAAAAAATATGATTCCATATAAAAAAGGGCTGTGTTTTACACACAGCCCCTTCTTTTATTTACATTTTAGAAGAAAGGAAAGAGCCGAAACAGCACTTTGCCCTTCAAATCTTTTTCTGCAATGACGCCCATATTCCGGCTGTCAAAGCTCTCTGTCCGATGATCTCCCAGCACAAAAACCGTATCCGGCGGAATCACCAAATCTGCTACGCCCTCCGTAGAACCCATGGCGTAAGGCTCATCCAGCAAGACACCATTGACCATGACCCCTTCGGGCACAATTTCCAGACGGTCGCCTTCCACCGCAATGACACGCTTGATGACTTGCCGTTTTCCGTCCGCATCTGTATAATCAAAAACCACCACATCACCCCGGTCATAGCCCCCAAAAAAGCCTGCCAAACGGCTGACGCAAACCACATTGCCGTTTTCATAAGTAGGCTCCATAGACCCACCGGAAAGGCGCAGAGGCCAACAGGCATAAAACAGCACCAGAAGGATGATGGCAGCACGCAATATATCATTTCCCAAAATTTTTATGTTTCGCCGCAAGGTTTCTCTCCTCTTTTATTTCCGTTTTTCGGACAAAATACCGCATTTTTCCGCAATTTCAAGTATACGGTTTTTCCCGTCATCACGCAAGGAGATTTCTGTAGAAAATTATAGCAAATTTTGGGAATTTTTGTATTACATCTGTTTACGCACGGTGCGGTACTCATCCTCCAAACGGTAATAAGGACAATTGCGGAAGCCGTCACGCAAAAAACGCTCCATTTCGTCCTCATCCAGATTTACGTCACAGAAATATTCTTCGTATTCTTCGTCGTACTGATAATACATACAGCTTTCACATTGCATGGCACTCTCTCCTTTTTAGAACAACTGTCTGCCTGCCACAAATTTATGAAGGACTTCGCTGTCCTCTGTCAGATAAATGACACGTTCCAGACGCTGGGCAATGTCATATTCTCCGGGGTTATCATAACGGCTGTCATCCAGCACAAAAGCGTCAAATTCATAACCTTCCGCAAAGGAACCCACTTTTCCAAAGAACGCGCCGCCGCCCAGTGTTGCCAGATAGAATACTTCGGGGATGGTCAGGGGCGCCAGAGATTCATCCACCAGACGCCAACGCAGTTTGGAAACGCGGATGGCTTCTGCCATGGCAAAGAAAATGGAGCATCTTGTGCCGCCTGCGATGTCGCTGCCCAGACCCATGGGGATGCCTTCTGTGAGGTAACGGCGAGCAGGGGCAATGCCGGAAGCCAGATTGGTGTTGGATTCGGGGCAATGGGCAATGAACACGCCTCTTTCTTTCATCAGACGAATTTCGTCGTCACTGCTCAGGACGCAATGTGCCATGATGGTGGGGCAGTTTTCTCCGCCAAACAGCCCGAAACTGTCATAAGCATCGCCGTAATGTTTGGATTTGGGGAACAATTCCTGTACCCAAGCCACCTCCCCTCGGTTTTCAGACAGATGGGACTGAACAGGCAAATGATGCTGTTTCTGGATGTCACCCAGTTTTTCCAGCAATTCGTCTGTGCAGGAAGGCAGGAACCGAGGTGTCAGGATGGGTTTCACATGAGGGAATTTCTCTGCCACATCAGCCAGCCACTGAACGGTTTCTGCCGCAGATTCTTCTGTGGTTTCTCTCAAAATATCGGGGCTGTGGCGGTCCATATTGACTTTGCCGACCATAGCGCACAGACCTGCTTCTTCCAGCAGTTCCATGAGCACTTCTGTGGACTGGCGATGGATGGTGCCGAAAATACAGCCTCTTGTGTTAGGGCCTTTTTTCATTTCTTCCACAAAACGGGCATAATTCTTTCTGGCAAAATCGGTGTCCACATACTTCGCTTCCTGAGGGAATGTATGGGTGTCCAGCCATTCCAACAGTTCCAAGTCCATGCCCAGTGCACGGAAACGATACTGGGGCGCATGGACATGCAGGTCTGTAAAGCCGGGCAGAATCAGCTTCCCTGTGTAATCCAGCAGAGGGAAATCCTGATATTTTTCGGGCAGCTTGGCGAACACACCGGCAGAAACGCCGTTTTCGCAGACCAAATACCCGTCTTTGCAGGTTTCCAGTGTATTTTTATCTTTACTATAGCAAATATCGCCTTTGCAGACAAAGTTTTTCTGAACCATTTGAAATCCTCCTTAAAATCTCCATAAAAAAATACCGCCTACATCTGCGGATACAAATTCCCCCAGATGCGGGAAACTCATAGCGCGGTTGTTTACGGTAACCGGTAGAAACATCCAACCTATTATGGACCTATATGGGTTTCATTTCCGTTTAGCAGTATACGCCGAAACTACAGGTGTTGTCAATGTTTTTCGGCAGTAAAAATCAGACAAAAAAAGAAGCCCTGTCATCGACAAGACTTCTCTCTGCACTCTACAGGATTCGAACCTGCGGCCTTTCGGTCCGGAGCCGAACGCTCTATCCCCTGAGCTAAGAGTGCAAACCGTAATCCTTATTTTACAAGAAAACAGGCGGTCTGTCAAATTTTCTTTTCGTCTTTTTCCAAAAAAATCCGACACATCTTCGGGGAAGATTCCATTTGCCGCAAAAAACGCAGAAACTCCGCTATGGTCAGTTTTTCCCATAGTTTATCGGCTGGAGGATAGAACTTTTCCGACCGCCCCAAGAGAAAATCCGTGGAAACGTCGAAATAATCCGCCAGTTTTAAAAGGTCATCAAAAGAAGGCTGATTCCTGCCGGATTCATAATTGGCAACGGCTGTATGCTTATAATGGAGGTACTGCCCCAAAGCCTCCTGTGTGATGCCCTTTTCTTTGCGGAGCTGACGCAAACGCTGGGGAAATTTATTTCGCATGGACGATGCCCCCTTTGGAAAACATATTCTGGTATCATTCCACCTCATTATACTTATTTTAAATAAGAATTTCAACATATTATGTTATTTTGAAATCTAATCCTATTTTTCCGCTACAACCTATAATGTTATCAGGTGATGAATATGCATGCGAAAGACTTTGAAAATTTCCTTTCTCTGAGAATCTCACAGCTGCGGCATCAAAAAGGAGTTTCTGCCAGAGAAATGAGTCTTGCCATAGGACAAAGTGAAAATTATATCAGCCGAATCGAAAGCAAGCGGATGTTGCCTTCCATGCTTGTCTTTTTCTATATTTGCGAATATTTTGGCATCCATCCAAAGGAATTCTTTGACGAGAAGCTGGAAAACCCCGGCCTCTCCAAAGAACTCATGGAGAAATTCCAGAAACTGACGCCGGAGCAATCCCAGCACATCCTTGCCATCATGGACGACATTCTGGAGCGTTGATATACTTTTGTACCAAACAAAAAAGCCGAAATCCTTTTTTCAGGATTTCGGCTCTTTTTATGGTTTCATTATTTTCTCAATGATTCTATCTTAGTCTTCGATATGCAGCGGTTTCAAATCCCAGATTTCTTCCGCATACTGGCGAATGGTTCTGTCACTGGAGAACTTGCCGCTCTTAGCCACGTTGACAATTGCCATTTTCGCCCATCTGGTCTGGTCGCGATATGCTCTGTCAATATCCCACTGGGCTCTTGCGTAATCCGCATAGTCTTCCAGTACGAAATATTCGTCCGCTCTGCCGCCGCAGCCATTGAGCAGTGCGTCGTAGAGTTCACGGAACAGGTCTGTGTTCTGGTCAAATGTACCGTCGATGAGGCTGGTCAGCGCCATCCGCACTTCCTGATTCATGTTGTAAATGAACCAAGGGTCATAGTGGTCATGGTATTTTGCCTGTACTTCTTCGGCGGACATACCAAAGATAAAGATATTATCTTTGCCCACTTCTTCGTAGATTTCCACGTTTGCGCCGTCCATGGTACCAACAGTCAATGCACCGTTGAGCATGAATTTCATATTACCAGTACCGGATGCTTCTTTCCCAGCTGTGGAAATCTGTTCGCTGACATCAGCCGCAGGAATCAGGCGTTCTGCCAGAGATACCCGGTAGTTTTCCATGAATACCACTTTGATTTTGCCTTCGATGGCAGGGTCGTTATTGACTACATCAGCAACAGCGTTGATGAGCTTGATAATCAGTTTCGCACGGCGATAGCCTGCCGCTGCTTTGGCACCGAAAATGAAGGTACGAGGCACCATATCCATGCCGGGGTTCATTTTCAGCTGGTTATACAGCCCAATAATATGCAGCACGTTCAGCAGCTGACGTTTGTATTCATGCAGACGTTTTACCTGAATATCAAAGATGGAATCGGGGTTGATGTCGATGCCTTTTGTTTCTTTGATATAGTTCGCCAGTGCAACTTTATTTGCTTTCTTGATTTCCATGAAACGACGGCGGAAGTTTTCCTCTTCTGCGTAGGGCAGGAGTTTTTCCAGTTCTGTCAGTTCTGTAATCCAGCCATCGCCGATGGTTTCAGAGATGAGCCCTGCCAGACCATGGTTGGCATGAAGGAGCCATCTTCTCTGGGTGATACCATTTGTTTTATTATTGAATTTTTCAGGATAAAGTTCATAGAAGTCCTTCAGTTCCTGATGTTTCAGAATTTCTGTATGGAGCGCCGCAACACCGTTTACGGAATGGCTGCCCACGATGGCAAGGTATGCCATACGAATCTGACCGTCGGCAATGATTGCCATACGACGGAGTTTTTCAGGGTCCATGCCGTATTTTGCCTGCAATTCCAGACAATAGCGGCGGTTGATTTCTTCCACAATCTGATAGATACGGGGCAGCAGACGGCTGAACAGTTCCATGGGCCATTTTTCCAGGGCTTCTGCCATGATGGTATGGTTGGTGTAGGCACATACCTTTCTGGTGATTTCCCAAGCGTCATCCCAAGGTACATCATTTTCGTCCACCAGCACACGCATCAATTCCGCAACTGCTACAGTGGGGTGTGTGTCGTTCAGCTGGAACGCCACTTTGTCAGGCAGTTCGTGGAAATTGGTGTGGTGTTTCTTGAAACGTTCCACAACACGCTGAACCGTTGCGGAAATGAAGAAATACTGCTGACGCAGACGCAGTTCTTTCCCCTGAATATGTTCATCGGCAGGGTAGAGTACGTCTGTCATGGTGCTTGCCAACAATTCTTCTTCGGCTGCTTTCTGGTAATTGCCCTCGTTGAAGAATTTCAAGTCCAGTTTATTCTTCGCCCGTGCTTCCCACAGACGCAGTGTATTGACTGTGTTATTGCCATAGCCGATAACGGGATAGTCATAAGGCACAGCGATAACAGACTGGTAGTTTTCCTGTACAAAACGGTATTCTCCGTTGCCTTTGGGCACAGCACGAACATTGCCGCCGAATTTAACTTCTACAGCATATTCATTTCTCTTGATACCCCAAGGGTCACCGTTTTCCAGCCAGTTATCGGGAGCTTCCACCTGATAACCGTTTTCGATTTTCTGTTCAAAAATACCGTAGTGGTAGCGGATACCGCAGCCATAAGCAGGCAGCTGCAATGTAGACAGGGAATCTAGGAAACATGCAGCCAGACGCCCCAGACCGCCGTTGCCCAGCCCCGGGTCAGGTTCCGCGTCCTCTACCATATTGTAATCAATGCCAAGTTCTTCCAGAACTTCTTTGACCTCATCATACATTTCCAGATTGATAAGGCTGTTGCCGAAAAAGCGTCCCATCAAAAATTCCATGGACAGGTAGTAAACCACCTTCACGTCTTTTTCATAATATTCATCGTGTGTTTTCATCCATTTGTCGGTGATAACGTCGCGGATTGCAAACACGGCAGCCTGGTAAACTTCCTCGGCAGAGGCTGCTTCCAATGTTTTGCGGTACAAAGTTTTGACGTTTTCCCGAATCATTTTTTTCAATGTTTCTTTATCTAATAACTGACTCATAAAAACCCCCAATAATGTGTACTGAGAACTGCGGTGGTCCTTACCATCTACAAATTGTATTTTTTACAGTCCTGTATTTCACTATACCACAAAAATGGCAGAATTTGCAATTCTTCCCCCCTTATTTCCTGTAAAATATGGGTTAAATATGCAGAAAATCCAGCCATACCCCCAGCCAGAAGCCCAAAAGCCCTCCAGCGGCACGCAGCAGGAACTGTTTTTCCCCCACTTCTTCCGGCAAAACAGCGCCGCAGACCAGATACAGACAAGCGCCTCCGGTGATGGCAGCCAACAGTGCCGTCAGCACATCCATGGAAACCAAACCGCCGCTGCACCCCCAGAGCAACGCTCCCAGCCAGAAAAAGACCGTACCCGGCAATCTGCGTTTTTCTGCCACCGTACCCAAAGCCACACCACAGAGAACCCCTGCCGCCACCGCATAAAACGCCTGACATGTAAAGACCCCCGGCAGATACCGCAGGCAGAAAAACGCCACCCCCAAGCCGGACAAAAACCCCAGTACCAGCGCAAAAGCGCCCCGTTTCAGGGACAAAAACAGCACACCGCCATACACCACACAAAACATGGTCCAGAAGGAAACAGACATGTTCCCCCTCCTCCCGATTTTTCTCCTGTTATTCAGCTTATGAAAAAACAGGGGAAACAGAAGCAGACGGGCACAAAAATAGCCGAAATCTCTCAGCAGTCTCCCATTCAGAAAACATTATTTTCTTTTTCTTGATCTCTGAATGGGAACTGCGATGACTTTCTGCAGAAGAAAACATACCTCATACCATTCAGATAAAAAGAAAATAGCCGGAAATCCTTTTTTCTAAGGATTCCGGCTATAATTGTTTTCCGATGAAAAAGTCCCTCATGCAAAGATTGCGACTTTCCATCTTACGCCATTTGGAACACAATACCCACTGCCGCACCAATGAGGATCAGCACAATGGGATGGACTTTTTTCCATTTTCTCGCGGCAAAGAGGATCACAAAAAACAGTATCCATTCTCGCCACTGGAACAAACTGCCCCACTGAGTAGCGGCGCCGTTCCACGCCTCCTTGTTGAACAGAGAAAGGACGATAACGCCAAAGCCTGCGGAGGCAATGAGCCCCACAACGATGGGACGCAAACCATAAAAGGCATTTTCCACCAGTGCGCTGTTGCGGAAACGCTCCAGAAATTTATAAACAATGATGATAACAATCACAGAGGGCGTCACAAGCCCTACAGTGGCAATGACACCGTCCAATATGCCGCCGCACTGGAAACCCACATAAGTTGCCATATTGACACCCAGAGGACCCGGTGTGGACTCGGAAATGGCGATCATATCAGGAATCTGGGACACACTGAGCCAAGGATATTTATCCGCCAAATCGTAGAGGAAAGGCAGTGTTGCCAGACCGCCGCCTACAGAGAACAGCCCGATCTTGAAAAATTCCAGAAATAATATCAGCAGCTGCATTTACTTGGCGCCTCCTTTCTCTTTCGCCTGAAAGGATTTTACCACAATGCCGATGACAGCGCCCAGCAGTACCAGCCATACAGGAGAGATATCCACAAAGGTCACTATCACAAAGGCCACAATGGCAAGCAAAAGCCCCAGTTTATCCACAACGGACTTCTTCCACATACCAGCAACGGCATTGATGATCAAGACGCCTACCACCACACGGATGCCACCGAAGGCATGCTGCACAACGGGCAGATGGGCAAAATTGGTCAGCACCGCCGCAATAATTATGATAATGACAAGAGAGGGGAAAATACCGCCTGCTGTGGCAAAAATAGCACCAGGGATGCCTTTTCTTTTATAGCCGATAAATGTTGCCGTATTGACGAAAATAACGCCGGGTGTACACTGCCCAATGGCGAAGTAATCCAGCACTTCGTCCTCTGTTGCCCATTTCCGGCTCTGCACCACTTCCCTTTGGAGCATGGGCAGCATGGCATAGCCGCCCCCAAAAGTGAATGCCCCAATCCGTGCAAAAGTCAGAAACAATGAAATAAGTTCTTTCATCTTTTATCACCTGATTTCTTCTCTTTTGATAGTTTATGCATCGGGATTCTGCGCTTTGAGTTTTTCCATCTGGTCTGTTGTCACCAGTGTATCCATGATTTCATCCAAATCCCCGTCCAGTATGGCATCAATTCTATGGAGTGTCAACCCCACACGATGGTCTGTCACACGCCCCTGAGGGAAGTTATAAGTGCGGATACGTTCGCTTCTGTCACCAGTGCCCACCTGAGAACGGCGGTCTGCGGAGATGGCCGCGTCATGTGCCTGACGTTCCCGTTCATACACACGGGCATAGAGTACCTTCAACGCCTGTTCTTTATTCTTCAGCTGAGATTTTTCGTTCTGACAGGATACCACAATGCCTGTGGGGATATGGGTCATACGGACAGCAGAGTCTGTGGTGTTGACGCACTGACCGCCGTTGCCGGAGGCACGGAATACATCCACGCGAACGTCGTTCATGTCGATATGCACGTCCACTTCTTCCGCTTCGGGCAGTACCGCCACTGTAACCGTAGAGGTATGGATTCTGCCGCCGCTTTCTGTGGCAGGGATACGCTGTACACGGTGTACGCCGCTTTCGTATTTCAAACGGGAGTATGCCCCCTGTCCGGTAATCATAAAGGAAATTTCCTTATAGCCCCCCAAATCGCTTTCGCTGGCGTTCATGACTTCGATTTTCCATTTTCTCCGTTCCGCATAACGGGTGTACATACGGAACAGGTCTGCCGCAAAAAGCGCCGCTTCGTCACCGCCTGCGCCGCCGCGAATTTCCACAATAACGTTTTTCTCGTCATTGGGGTCTTTGGGAATCAGCAAAATGGTGATTTCCTTTTGCAGTTCCTCCAGACGTTCTTTGTTTTCCGCCAGTTCTTCCTTCACCAGTTCCCGGAAATCATCATCCAGTTTATCCTCCAAAAGTTCCAGCTCTTCTGCAATGGATGCTTTCACTTTTTCGTATTCCCGATATGCCTCCACAATGGGTGTCATATCGCTGTATTCCTTCATCAGTTTCCGCCACTGGCTCTGGTTGGCAATGATTTCAGGGTCGTTGACCTGATCTGCCAAATCCATATACTTCTGTTCAATTTCCGCCAATCGGTCAAACATGAGGCTCCTCCTTCTTCTGTCCAAAGACCACGCGATCCAGCCCTGCCAAGTCCTGACGACATTCCACAGATGTAAATCCTGCTTCCTCCATCAGGGCAAAGAGCGCTTCTCGCTGGTCATATCCAATTTCAAAAAACAGCCAGCCCCCATCCCTAAGGCGCGCAGGGGCTTCTGCTACGATTTTTCTATAAAAATCCAGACCGTCTTTTCCGCCGTCCAATGCGTTTCTGGGCTCAAAATCCCGTACTTCCGTCATAAGCTCCTCGCAGTCTGCTGCCGGAATGTAAGGGGGATTGGACACGATAAAATCCAAGGGAAAAAGACTGTCCGACAAAGCTGTGAACAAGTCGCTTTCCACAAAATCCACATGGGTCTGATTTTTTTCGTTGTTTTCTCTGGCAAAAGCCAAAGCTTTGGGGCTGATGTCCACAGCAGTCATGTCCATATTCCCCAGCTTTTCCAGACAAATGGGGATGCATCCCGTTCCGGTGCCGATGTCCAGCCCACGGCGGAGAGATTCTTTTTCCCCTGTTTCCAATATGGTTTCCACAAGGATTTCCGTATCTGCCCGTGGAATGAGCACCCCTTCCCCCACGGAAAAAGGCAGTCCCATGAACTCCCATTCCCCCAGAATGTACTGGAGAGGGCGGCCTTTTGCTCTTTCATCCAGAAAAGCGGCGTATTCCTCCGCCGCTTTTTCGTCCAATATGGTTTGTCCTTCTGTCATACGCTGGATTTTGTTCATACCTGTGACTTTTTCCAGCAGCAGTTCCGCATCCATCCGCGGATTTTCTCTCCCTGCCGCCGCCAGCGTTTCTTTTCCTGTTTGCAGCCATTGGCTGACTGTCTTATTCTGGTTCATCTTCCAGAACCCCTTTCATGGCAGCAATCGCCGTTTCGATTTGATCCGGGTCAGGCTCTGCCGTGGTGATCTTTTGCAGGCACAGACCGGGGTAACTGATGAGTGCCACCAGTTTGCTGTTGGAGTTGCCTGCCCAGCGGATGACTTCATAAGAAATACCTGCAATGACAGGCACCAGAATGATTCTGGTCACCAGACGCAGCAGGAAATCGTCTGTCCGCACAAAGAAAAATACCACCATACTGATAATCATAACGAACAACAGGAAACTGGTGCCGCACCGTTTATGAAGTCTGGTGCAGGGAATGACGTTTTCCACTGTCAGTTCTTTTTCGCTTTCAAAACAATTGATGGTTTTATGCTCCGCACCATGGTACTGGAATACCCGATGGATCTCCTTCATTCGGGAGATGCCGAACAGATACAGCAGGAAAATGGCAATACGGATGAGCCCTTCAATGACACCCAATGCCCAAGTCGGCACCATGGTTTTGAAGAAGTTTCCCAGCCACACAGGCAGCAGGAAAAACAGCAGCATACCCAAAATCAGGGAAAAGCCTACACTGCAATAAATGATGATGTCATTCATGCGGTCACCCAGCTTCTCCTGCAAAAATTTCTCAAACTTGGAAGGCTCCGCTTCCTCTGTCCAATCTTCCCCAGCGATTTCCGCAGAGCGCATCAAAATACGGGTGCCTGTCACCAATGAATCCACAAAAGCCGCCACACCGCGGAAAATAGGCAGGCGAAAAATCCCTTTTCTGCCCAGACCGCCCCATTCTTTTTTCTCTATGGTAATCCCACCCTCGGGATTGCGAACAGCCATGGCATACACCTTCTTGCCGCGCATCATAACGCCTTCGATGACAGCCTGACCGCCGATATTCGTTCGTTTCATGGTTTTTCCTCCTTTCTGTCAAAAAGACACGCAAAAACCCCTTCCTTTCGCAGCAGGGCAAACAACAAATATTTGCCTTGTTGCGAAAAAAAGGGCGGACAAATTTGCCCAGCCCTTTTACGTGTTTCTTGATTATTTTCTGCCGTATTTTTTGTTGAATTTTTCTACGCGGCCGCCTGCTTCCAGCAGCATTTTCTGGCTGCCTGTGTAGAAAGGATGACATTTGGAGCAAACTTCGACTCTGATTTCATCTTTTGTGGAGCCTGTTACGAATTCGTTGCCACAGTTGCATTTTACTGTCACCTGTTTGTAATCGGGATGGATTCCTTCTCTCATTTTTTTCACCTCATTCTCTAATTTGTTGATCAATAATCCGAAATTATTTAAAGACAACGTGGGTATTATAGCATAGTTTTTTCGGGATTGCAACAGCTTTTCCTGAAAATACCGCCATTTTTCGCTGTTTTTTTAAGCGTCCCCTCTGCCAAGCTGTTTTTCCCAGATGGGCAGACGTTCCACAAATTCCGCATTTGTTTTCGTTTTATGCATCAGGTCATAAAAACCCTGTGTCATCTCCATTGCTGTCATGGATGCCGCCATGCGCCGCAGGGTGTAGTTGCAATCCATTTCCGCAGGGCTCAGCAGCTTATCTTCCCGTCTGGTACCGGACTTGATAATGTCCACCGCAGGGAAAATACGGCGTTCTGCCAGTTTTTTATCCAGCACCAATTCCATATTGCCGGTGCCCTTAAATTCCTCAAATACCACTTCATCCATTTTGCTGCCTGTATCCACCAAAGCAGATGCCAATATGGTAAGGCTGCCGCCGCCTTCGATGTTACGGGCTGCACCGAAGAAGCGCTTGGGCATATACAGCGCTGCTGGGTCAAGACCGCCAGACAGTGTTCTGCCGCTGGGTGGAATGGTGAGGTTATAGGCTCTTGCCAGTCTTGTGAGGCTATCCAAGAGAATCACAAGGTCTTTCCCCTGCTCCACCATGCGTTTTGCCCGCTCCAGCACCATTTCCGTCACCCGTTTATGGTGTTCCGGCTGCTGGTCGAAGGTGGAATAGACGATTTCCACATTTTCCCCTTCAATGGAACGCTGGATGTCCGTCACTTCCTCTGGACGTTCGTCAATGAGGAGCACAATGAGGTGGACTTCCTTATGGTTCTGGGTGATAGCGTTTGCCACCTGTGTCAAAAGCATGGTTTTCCCCACTTTTGGCGGCGCAACAATCATCCCCCTCTGGCCTTTGCCAATGGGGGCAATGAGGTCGATGATGCGTCCTGTCAAATCCTCCGCACCTGTTTCCAGACGAAGTTTTTCCTCTGGATAAATGGGGGTCAGTTCCTCAAAATTAGGGCGTCTTGCCGCCACGTCAGGTCGATCACCATTGACAGTCTTTACAAAAATCAGAGCGCCGAATTTCTCGCCTTCTCTTGCCGGACGGAGGATGCCTTTGATGGCATCCCCAGTTTTCAGCCGAAAACGGCGAATCTGGGAGGGAGAAACATAAATGTCCCCTGTTCCCGGCAGGAAGTTTTCTGTTCTCAAAAAGCCAAAGCCATCTGCCATGACTTCCAGAATGCCTTCCCCCTGTTCCTGGTGCTCTGGGGTTTCTCGCTGAAGGCGTTCATTGTTTTCCGGCTGCGCCATTTCTTCCTTTGGTATCTGCGTTGTTTCTTCAGAAAAACCACAAACAGCCACATCCTCGACATTTTTCGCAGAGGATTGTGACTGTTTTTCTTGGATTCTTGCCATAAGCTCGCCTTTTTTTAAGGCGGAAATGGGACCAAGTCCCATTTCCTTTGCCATTTTTCTAAGTTCCATCAGGGTTTTCTGTTCCAGTATTTCCTTTTCCATCATTACCTGACTCCTTTGTGCCGCAAGCTATGTGGTTACGCCATTATGCTGCGGGGATTTTCAGTACATCACCGGGCTGGATATTTGCGTTTTCTGTCAAGCCGTTTGCTTCCAGAATTTTTGTATATTCAGCACCGTTGCCATAGAATTTCTGTGCCATCGTCCAAGGGGTATCACCCTGCTGTACTGTATAATCTTTTGTTCCACTGCTGGAAGTGCCAGAAGTGCTGCCTGTTGCAGCAGAGCCGCTTGTAGTAGAAGATCCACTTTCAGTAGTAGTGGTGGAAGAATCAGCATCGCTGTCTCCAGTTTCTTCAGATGCAGTGCCATCAGGATTTTTCAGTGCATCCAGTTCTTCCTGCAGCTGCATTTTTTCCAGCTGAACCTGTTCATATTTTTCGTTCAGATCCTGTGTTTCTGTCACTTTCTGCTGTGCTTCTTCCAGCTGGCTGGACAGTGTCACTGTCTTGAAGATCAGGAAAATAATGAGCACCAGACCAACAATGCCCAGAATCATAGGCAATTTACCGCCTTTGCCGCCTCTGTAATCATCATAATCATCGTCATAGAGGCTGTCCAGGTGTTCCTGTTTTGCACGTTCTTCAAAGTCAATGTCTTCATAACGGGGACGATCACCAAAACGCTCCATATCAGAGAAAGGCATTTCTTCCCGTTCTTTTTTCTGTTTTTTCTTCTTCACGCCGGATTTCTGAGGGGCAGATGTCTGGATGGTCACTTCTTCCATGATTCTGGATTTTTTCCGTGCAGGCATCACGCTCACATACTGGATATCCTCGTTATAATCATCTTCTGCCACGGAGCCTCTGGGGCTTTCAGCAAATTCGCTCTCCATATTTCTTGCGCGGCGGGACACATAGCGTGTAGGGTCGCCTTCCTGCTGGGGTGCCCGTTTGATCTCATTGATCTCGGAGCTTACCTGCTGCATTCTTGCTTCCTTCACTTCTTCCACATCTTCACGCTGGGGGCGTCTGGTGCGGTATGCTGCCGCTTCTGTATCCTCATTGGCACGGCCCATAAGAGGATGTGTCTGCATCAAAATATCCTGCACTTCTTTGGGCAGGTCATTATACAAATCTGCGTAATACTCTTTATCCGCATCGCTCATACTGCGGCCCTGGCTGCCATTTTCCAGTTTATCTTTTTCTTCCATATGATACCTCCAAAGACAGTTTTTTCCTGTTTTTTTTGCATACGAGTTTTCTGCTTAGTTGTTTTACATCTTATTTATTTTACATTCTTCCAGGGCAAGTGTCAACAAAAGGGGTGGATTTTCATTGATTTGTAAGGATTTCTTTTGTCGAATACACCTTTGTCCGCACCATAAAAAACAGGAGGCGACCCGTTTTATAAGTCCCTCCCGCTTTTCTGTTGGTTATTGCAGACTGGTCACGGTACAAGTACCGTCTGTTTCTGTTACATATTCCAGTTTCACTGTGCTGCCCACTTGTTTTTTCAGCACTTCCAGATGGTCAGCGGCTTTCACGGCAAAGAGCTCCTCTCTGCCTTCCAGCATCAGATAATAATAGGTGTTGCCTTCGGCAACAATGTCTTTCAGCAAAGTAATGGTTCCCTCTGCCGTTGTGCCGCCTCCCGAAGGCGCCACATTGATACCGCTGTTTGCCATAAGATTACGGTAAACCTTTTCACAATCTGCCACCGTATCCCCAATAGCAACAATGTGATATTTCTCGATATTAACCATGGCGTATTTCTTTACCAGACCTGCCGCATCTTTCAGAGAAAGGAAGTAGGTTGGTTCATCAGCAATATTCAGCAGAATCGGGAATGTTGCCGTATAACCCAGATGCTGCACTTCCCCTTCGGCAGAAGCCATGGCGGAGATTTCTTTGGCACCGGAAATCTGATAATAATTGGTTTCCTTGGTGCGGCTGTTCATGAGTACAAAACCAACGATGGATTCGTCACCGCCGATGGATGTGACACCGGTATATACCCACACGTCGTCGTTCAGGGCAACGTAGTTATAGCCTTCTGTGGTCTGCAAACAACCTTTCTGCCCGAATTTGCTGTTGATAAAGCCGTTCTGCAAAGTGCCGTAATAGTCATACTGTTCCACCAGCAGTTCCGCGTCATAAACCTTATCCACCCACTGAGGCACATCTTCCACATCATAATAAGCGTGTTCCCCTGTGGCAGCGTTCACCAGAATTGCCCCCTGAATATCCGTACCGCCAAAAAGGCCGATGGTCTTTGTTTCCACGGAGCATACCCAGTAAGGCACGCCATTGTCGTCCACCTCAAAATTGCTGCTGCGGATCATAGCTGTGGGATAACGGAAACGCACATAACGGTACAGATTCCGTCCGAAGTGTTCAAAGGGAGAATACTTGATGCCCTGTCCCTCCGGCAGCTTCACCAGTTCCACATCCTGTGTGGTCATGTCAATATTCATGTAGGCAGGAACGCCTGTATCTCTGTTTGTAAGCCACTTGATGAGATCCCCATATTCCAGTGGTGTCACACGAACAGGCTTACTGTTCAGATTAATCTGGTTGTAGTAATCACTGACTTCGTACTGGGAAACCATATCCACCATGGAGCCCATTTCACGTTCTGCCAGTTTCGCTGCGGAATCACTGTCCAGAATGGGAATCTGGCTGTAGTTGACTTCGTGAATATCTTCAGCAAAGTCACCGGTCTGCACTGTCAGCAAAGAGCTGTAGGCAGAAGCCCGCAGAATGGGGGAAGACAGAAGCACCCCTACCCCATAAATGACCACCAGTGCCAAAGGGATATACAGCAATTTTTTCAGCACCGGATTGCTCTCCCACTGACTTTCTTTATGGAAAAACAATGTTTTGGCGATTGTCCAGAAATTGATAACCAGTGCTACAACAATCATTGCCACAAAGAACATCCAGCTTTCGTTGCTGTGGATATTCAGCGCCGGCAGATAATAATAATACATTCCCGCCCAGATGATCAGCGTCAATAAAAGCGGAATCCACTTACTTTTCTTCAATTCATGCCACTCCTCTCGGATTTTTATGATTTTCGGGGACAAAATCCCACTTTTTTGGTTTTTTTGTTGTTTTTCTCAGGATTCTCCTCTTTACATATCCCCTACAATTCATTATACTATACTATATTTCCAGAGAATTGTATAGTATAGACCAGATACAAAATCGCGTGCAGAAAGCACATATTGTCAAAGGACGTGATATATATGAAAATAGAACGCGTAAGTGATACACAGCTGAAACTGACGCTGACAAAAGCCGATCTGGCAGAACGGGATATCCAGTTGGAAGATCTCATCCGCCCCGGCGAAAAAACCCAGCAGCTGTTCCGTGACATCATGGAACAAGCCATGGAAGAATGCGATTTCATCACAGAAAACACACCTTTGATGGTGGAAGCCGTACCCGTTGGGCTGGACGGCATCATGATCATCGTCACAAAGGTAGAAAGCAAAGACAAAAACAGCAATCCCACAGAACTTTTCCATCAAGTAAAAGATCTGCACCGATTCAAGAAAAAACCACTGGCTACAGAAGAAGCGGAAGCCAAAGAGGACGACGACCTGCTGGTTTACTCCTTCGGCAAACTGGATGACGTCATTGACCTGTCCATTCGGCTGGAACCCCTGTTCCACGGGGCTTCTTCTCTGTACAAAAACGAAGGCAGATACTTCCTGGTGATGCAGGGCAATACATACACCACCGAGGAAACCATCGACGATCTGGAAACCATTCTGGATGAATACGGACAGAAACACATTTCCACACTGCTTTCCAAGTATTATCTGGCAGAGCATGGGGAAACCATCATCGGCGAAAAAGCCATTAAGGCATTGGCGCTGAGTTTTGGGAAAGCGTAAAAAAAGGGTGTCGAACTAGGGGCATCTTTAGAAGAAAACAAAGAAAGCTGAAATTCTGATCATACGGAGAATTCCAGCTTTCTTATTTTTATTCAGATTTTATTTGGTATGTTTTCTTCTAAAGATAGCTGTTGCAATTTCCCTTAAGAAATCAATTAAATGGAAAAGCAATGTTTTCTTAAGGGAAAATTGCTTTTGTCGACACCCTTTCGTCAAAGGCTCATTTCATTCAAGCCTTTGACGAGTAGACAGAAGTATAAAGCAGAAGTAAATTCTGCCTGCGGATTCCAGTTGGGAAACTCCCACACCGCAAAGAAGTGCGGACAGCCATTTATGGCTGGCGTTTGCGGAGCAAACGTGTTGACCCTTTGTTTCCCAAACCTTTCCGCGTTCTTAAAATAACACAGAATCACTTTTCTCATAACTAAGCTGACATTCTTATGAAATGTCAGCTTTTTTATTTTACTCCTCCACATGAATCTCCCTTAGGAATCCATACATCGGCAGCAATTTCTCCCAGCCTTCCACAACGAAATCCACCAGTTCCGGAGAGAACAGCAAATCATCAATTTCTCTGGAGGCAGTCAGCCCCAGACTTTTCCGCTGATACCAATCCATAACAGCAGGGCTGTAATCCCCTTTTCCCATGGGGCGTTTATAGGAATCTCCATAAAGAACGAATTCCTTCATTTTTGCTGTATCTTTCACCAGTCTTTCAAAGGCATCAGGGGCGGCGTCCACTTTTTTCCGAAATGCCTGCATGTAGGCAGGTCTGCCTTCATAAAATCCCATGCCGTATTCATAGCCTTCGGGCATCACTTCAAAGTAAAACACCGGACGGAATTTCCACTGTTCCGCTTTTGTCATAGGTTCTTTCAGTACCATCCATTTTCTTGCTTTATAGGGGCTTTTATCCTTGGAAAAGCGCACATCACGATTGATACGGGAAATGGAAAAATCCATCTGAGGCACATTTTTCTTTTCCAGAAATTTTTTCGTCAGCGCCGCAGAAAGGGCATCAAAAGGTTCCTTCAATACCGTGCGGTACCGTTCCCGATTCTCCTCCATCCACGCTTTATTATTGTTCATTCTCAATTCCCAAAGAAAA
This sequence comes from uncultured Clostridia bacterium, assembly GCA_902477755.1. GTDB lineage: Bacteria > Bacillota > Clostridia > Lachnospirales > Anaerotignaceae > Anaerotignum. The sequence goes on along the minus strand of CABSIK010000004.1, from coordinate 116,534 downwards.
TCTATGGTTTCGGGGGTAAAACCCGTAAAGTCTGTCATAATACCACTTCCTTTCGCCTATTATCATACCGTAAAAGTGGGAAAAATAAAAGACAAAAAAACACGGAATCCGTGCCATGGAATGCCATGGAAGATTCCGTGTTTGTGTTTGCATCAATTGCCGTAAAGATTACAGCAGGCTGCCGATGGACATGAACAGAGGTGCGAATACCAGAGATACAACTGTCATCAGCTTAATCAGGATGTTGATGGAAGGGCCGGAAGTATCTTTGAAGGGGTCACCTACGGTGTCACCAACAACGGCTGCTTTGTGAGCTTCGCTGCCTTTGCCGCCATGGTTGCCTTCTTCGATGTACTTCTTCGCATTATCCCAAGCGCCGCCGGCGTTGGACATGAAGATCGCCATCAGAACACCTGTGATCAGAGAGCCAGCCAGCAGACCGCCCAGAGCAGAAGTACCCAGCAGGATACCAACAATCAGAGGAGCTGCAACTGCCATGATACCAGGAACCAGCATTTCTTTCAGAGCTGCTGTTGTAGAGATTTCTACACATTTTTTGTAGTCAGGTTTTGCAGTACCTTCCATAACACCAGGAATGGTACGGAACTGACGTCTTACTTCTTCGATCATCTGGAAGGCTGCTTTACCTACAGACTGCATGGTGAATGCGGAGAACAGGAAAGGCAGCATACCGCCGATGAGCATACCGATGATAACTCTGGGTTCCAGAATGGAGATTTCTGTCAGTTTTACAGCTTCTGCGTAAGATACGAACAGAGCCAGTGCTGTCAGGGCAGCGGAACCGATAGCGAAACCTTTACCCATAGCTGCTGTTGTGTTACCAACTGCATCCAGTTTATCTGTGATGTTACGAACGGAGTGATCCAGACCACTCATTTCAGCAATACCGCCGGCGTTGTCGGCGATGGGGCCGTATGCGTCAACGGCTACAGTGATACCTGTTGTGGACAGCATACCTACAGCTGCCAGAGCGATGCCGTACAGACCACATACTGCATAAGCTACGAAGATACCTACACAGATCAGCACGATGGGGATGGCTGTGGATTCCATACCTACAGCCAGACCGCTGATGATGGTTGTTGCAGGGCCAGTTTCGGACTGATCCGCGATTTTCTTAACGGATTTGTAGTCACCGGAAGTATAAACTTCTGTGATGACACCGATGATCAGACCAACGATCAGACCAGCGATGATAGCGATGGCAGCGTTCATGTTGCCGAAGAATACCCAGCTCAGAGCCAGAGATGCAATGATCACCAGCACTGCGGAGGAGTAAGAACCCGCTTTCAGGGCTTTATGCGGATTGGAGTTTTCGTCGCCTTTTACAAAGAATGTACCGATGATGGAAGCCAGAATACCAACAGCTGCCAGAACCAGAGGGAATACAGCGCCTTCTACAGAGTAGTAAACGATACCCAGTGTGATAGCAGAGATGATGGAACCAACATAGGATTCGAACAAGTCGGCACCCATACCAGCAACGTCACCTACGTTGTCACCTACGTTGTCGGCGATAACGGCAGGGTTACGAGGGTCGTCTTCAGGGATACCAGCTTCAACTTTACCTACCAGGTCGGCACCTACGTCAGCAGCTTTTGTATAAATACCGCCGCCAACACGGCCAAACAGTGCGATAGAGGAAGCACCCAGACCAAAACCGAACAGAATGTTGGCATCTTTTGTGATGGCATATACGGCGCCAACACCCAACAGACCCAGACCAACTACGGACATACCCATAACTGCGCCGCCGCTGAAAGCGATGGACAGGGCTCTGTTCATACCGCCAACTCTCGCTGCGTTTGCAGTTCTTACGTTTGCTTTGGTTGCAACATTCATGCCAAAATAACCAGCCAGTGTGGAGAAAGCAGCACCGATGACGAAGCATACAGCTGTTTTCCAGTCTACACCGAAACCGATCAATACAAACAGTACAGCCGCGAAGATAACCAGAATTTTATATTCTGCTTTCAGGAAAGCGTTTGCGCCATCACGGATAGCAGAAGAGATTTCATGCATACGGTCTGTACCTTCTTCTTCTCTGCCAACCTTGGAAGCAAGGACAAAGGCAAAGAGCAGCGCAACGATGCCCAGCACCGGCGCCAAATACATCAAATTTTCCATAATAATCCCCCTGTTTCATAAATTTGGTGATAATACAAATAATCAGAATATGATTGCTGTTTTTTTGTGAAACAAAAAACCAACAGGCTGCCTTTTTTTGGAGAAAAAACAAATACACACCCTGCGCCATGCCGCAAAAAGCCCTGTTTTTCTGCTTCGGCACCGGTAGCGTGTATTCTGTATATTCCCAAAATAAGAGAGCCATATTCCGTCCCACTTCATAGTATATACGAAACCATTGAAAGAAACAAGCATTTCCCCTCGCCTGCCTGCACTAAATTTCACAATGATTTTTGGTATCTTTATACAAAGGAATACAGATTTCGAGAAAAATATTTTTTCTATTGTCGAACAAAACCACTTTTCTTTTTCAACAAATCGTCTTCTTTCTCACGGACAACTGTCCTTTTTTTCACAATCTTTACAAAAAAATAGACCTGCGGCAAAAACCGCAGGTCGTAACTGCTTGTCAGGAAATGCACAAAAACTGTGCCACCAAAGGCAATGTGACAACAGAGAAAATGGTGGAAACGAAAACGTATTCCGAAGCCCGTTTTTCATCATTGCCGTAAATTTCCGCAAAAGAAGGCAGGGCTGCTGCCGCAGGCGTACCCATGAGCACCACCAGCACGCTCAGGGCAATGCCATCCAGGAACAGACTTGCCACAGCCTTTGTAAACAAAGGCACGATAATCAGTGTCACAAAACTGAATACATAGACTTTCTTGTCTTTGAAAATTTCTTTGATATTTGCCACTGCCAACAGGGAACCGATATAGATCATGGACAGGCAGACCGTTGTATCGGCAGAGAACTGCAGAGTGTCATAAATAGGCTGAGGCAGGGAAATGGAGTTTACGAAACAGAATACACCAATAACTGCCGAAATGCAGATCAGGTTCAAAAACGCTTCCTTCAGCATTTTTCCTGCGGATTTACGCTTGTCACTGCCAATGGCAAAGAGCACAGAGCAGACAGTAAACAGGAACACATTGCAGGTGAACATAACTGCCACGCAGAAAATCAGCCCTTCCTCGCCGTACATGGCCATAATCAAAGGTTGCCCCATGAAGATAACATTGCTGTAAACACCGCCGCCGGAGAACAACCCCAGTTCCGGAAACTGCATCTTCATGGCTTTCCCGATGATGAAAAACAGCACTGCCCCCAAAGAGCACATCAGAAATGTGCCGCCGCAGGTCTTCAGAAATCCAATGAGAATCTCATGAGAAAACGGACGCTGCATCAATACGATCATATTTGCAGGTACTGCCACACGGGTCAGTACAATGGAAAGACCTTTCGCATTGCTCTCTGTCAAAAACTTCTTCTTGTTCAAAATTACACCGACCACCATCAAAAGGACCATGGTCAGCAGCTGGTAAATTACCGGTATTGCCACTTTTTGTTCCCTTCTTCCTCTTTACTTCTTCCTTCAAGTGAATGTATACTTGTTTCTTTCACATTAATTGAAAAAAATCGTACCCCTTATTTTGAAACTTATCATCTGTTTTGAAATTGAAAACCAGCATTGATTCTGCCTAAGGCCCACAAAGTCAATTTCGCCATGACAAAACCAATGACTGCCCCCGTCTGAACGTCCGTTGGGAAATGCACGCCAAGATACAGGCGAGAAATCCCCATAAGCACCGCAAAGACATAAGCCGCAATTCCCCATTTGCGATTCATGGCATAAATAGCGGTAGCTGCTGCAAAGGACGAGGATGTATGGCCTGAAGGGAAAGAAAAGTCCGCCAGCGGCGGTACCAGAATGGAAAATCCCAGCAGGTCATAAGGCCGTATCCTGCCTACCATAGGCTTCAGAATCACATTGCATACCAAAGCCGTCGTCCCCAGACATAACAGCAGCGCAAGGCCATATCTGGCAAATTTCCTGTTTTTGATGCCACACAGGAGCAGCAAAATCCCCAGCAGGATCCAGAACCAGCCTGCATTGCCCATTTTTGAAATGAATATCATGGGCCCACTCAGCCCATCACGCACCACATGTTCCTGTATCCACAGTATGATCTGGGCGTCTAACTGTTGTATCATCTCCAAAGGCTTTCCTCCTTTTCGATCAGCCCCCAAGAAAAATATGCTCTGCCAAAATCTTGATGCCGATGATGATCAGTACAGCACCTCCGGCAAATTCCGCTTTCGCCTGCAAAAAGTTCCCCAAACCTTTGCCCAGCATACCGCCGCAGAAAGAGATCACAAAGGATACTACCCCAATGATGCCGGCAGCCCACCAGATATTTACATCCAAAATGGCGAAGCTGATGCCCACTGCCAAGGCGTCGATACTGGTTGCGATGGCCTGAAGCAGAAGGACTTTAGCCGTCAGCACAGACTGACTGCTTTCTTCCTCCTCATCACCAAAGCTTTCCCGAATCATATTGCCGCCGATGATGGCCAGCAATACAAAGGCGATCCAGTGATCTACGGATTCAATATATGTTTTCACACTGCTGCCTAAAAACCAGCCAATGACAGGCATCAGAAACTGAAATCCCCCGAAATACAGCCCCTGAACAGCAGCATGCTTTTTGCCAAAACCTTTGACAGAAACGCCATTGGAAATGGAAACGGCAAAAGCATCCATGGCTAAACTGACCGCAATCAAAAATATGGTTACAAATTCCAAATGAATTCCTCCTCTTCCTTCCTGTCCCCTCTTTCAGTATAGTCCCATAACTTTTATACTATACCACGCAATGAGAAAAAGGGTCAATGGAAATCCAGTATTTTCATAAATTCAGCTTTTTTTCATAAAAACAGGACAGGGAGGTTCCCTGTCCTGTGAAATACTGCTTTATTTTGCGGATACATATTTATAAATCTTCGCTTTATAAAAAGCATATCCTACCACCAAAAAGATCACAAATCCGGCACCGCCCTGCACCATATTTTCAGGAATGGATGTCAGTGCCACCGTGAAGCTTTTTTGCAGGACTGCACCGCCGAAATAATATCCGATAATCATCCACACAATGCCCACAACGGAACCTGCCAGATTCCGCAGTCCAAAAAAGTGTTTTTCCTGAGGGGTATAGTGTGCGATCTTCCCTACCAGAAAGCCCATAAGACCTTTGATGATCAATGTAAAAGGTGCCCAATGGGCATAGCCGCTGAGCAAATCCGCCAAAGCAGCCCCAACGCCGCCGGCAACCATACCGTAACGCCAGCCGAAAAATACACTGATGAGCAAAATCATGCTGTCCCCCAGATGGATATATCCGTTGGTGGCAGATACGGGAATCTGCAGCACCATCGTAGAGACAGTGACCAATGCGATCATCAGCCCTTTTAAGCATATTTCCTTTGTCTTCATTGTCATACCCCCGTTTCACAGCTTTCTTTGTAAAACAGCATATCATATTTTCTGTTCTGCTTCCATTGATGCCCAATGACTGTTTAAAATTGTACCCATACAGTTTTTCTATGTCAGGCAATCTTTTTATACATAATATAGGTAGAAAGTCCGACCAATTTTCTTCTCCTCCAAAAAATCTATGCTGTTTCTTCTGTAATTTTTTCACAATGACGAAAATCTCAAGCTGACCTTCCAACCCTATGCACCTTTCCGTTCTCTGTGCACCTTTTTGGCACAAAAAAGAAGATATGAATCATATCTTCTTATGTTGTTCTGTATTATTCCTTGTTTTGCTTTTTGTCTATTTCTGGACATAAAAAAATGGGAGTTACTGCGCTCTACCTCGTGTCCTCTTGCATGTATGTGCATGACTCTCTCTTGCTGCGCCTTTCTCCCTCGTTTTGTTTCTTTTCTGTTTCTGAACATAAAAAAATGGGAGTTACTGCGCTCTACCTCGTGTCCTCTTGCATGTATGTGCATGACTCTCTCTTGCTGCGCCTTTCTCCCTCGTTTTGTTTCTTTTCTGTTTCTGAACATAAAAAAATGGGAGTTACTGCGCTCTACCTCGTGTCCTCTTGCATGTATGTGCATGACTCTCTCTTGCTGCGCCTTTCTCCCTTGTTTTGTTTCTTTTTCGTTTTTGGACATAAAAAAATGGGAGTTACAGGGCTCGAACCTGTGACCCTCTGCTTGTAAGGCAGATGCTCTCCCAGCTGAGCTAAACTCCCATGTTTTTAACAATTCAATTATCTCTCAAAACCTGACCCGTAAGGGAGTCGAACCCTTGATTCGACCGTGAGAGGGTCGCGTCTTGACCGCTTGACCAACGGGCCAAAGAAGAAAAATAGCGGAGGAGGGATTTGAACCCCCGACACTGCGGGTATGAACCGCATGCTCTAGCCAACTGAGCTACTCCGCCTCAAGTCGACTAGTTCATTATATAGTCATATTGTCTTTTTGTCAACACCTTTTTCCAAAAAAATGTCTTTTTTTGAGAACTTTTTATTGTTCACGGTTGATATACAGGATTTCATTGCTCTTGACCAGCCCCAGTTTTTCTCTGGCGATCTGTTCAATATAGCTGTCACTGTTATAATAATCCTTTTTCGCCTGAAAATCCAGTGTCTTTTGCTGTTCATCGGCAATCTGCTTTTCCACATCAGCCAGTTCCACTTTCAGCTGGCGATATTCCCGATACTGCCAATACACACCTGCCACAACAAACACGCAGAAAGCTACCAAAAAAAGATGGATCCACAATCCACCGGCTTTCTTCTTTTTGGCTCTTTTTCCCATGGCAGTCACCCTTCCTAAGGTTTTCGACGCAAAAAACGAATATCCCGCCGTAATGTGTCTTTTTTTATTTTCACATATACTTTACATAATTGCAAGTGTTTTTTGGATTTTCCGCCGCAAAATCTGACGAAATTCCCAACAGGTCTGCCAAAAGCAAGATAAATCAATCGAAAAGGCGTAAAAATTATGGTCAACAATAACATGACAAGCCTTCCAATGACTTTCAACACTTTTTCTCCTGCGCCCATGACCAAGGGGCTGACTATCGTTCCATAAAGCCCCATACCGCCAAAGACAGCCACCAGCAGAAAAAAACGAACTTCCCCATGGTTTTCCTGAAGGAGTACCTCAAAGACTCCCAACGCCACTGCTGCCCAGTACAGTCCATCCTCCACCTGCACTGCCCAGATACCGTGGGGCAATATCCGCCGTGCAAGACGTATGCCGTCATAAGCCAATCCCATACCGCCGCCCAGCAGCAGGCAGCACAAAAACAAACTTCCCTGTCCCTGAATGTCCACCTGCTCTCCTCCTTTCAGCGGAACAATTTTGCAAAGAAGGACTGTTTGCCGCCGCCCATATTTTCCGCGTAAGTCAATGCATCCATACGGCCTTCCACTGCCACTTCCCCTTCCTCCAGATTCAGCCGCCCCACATGGAGTCCTTCCCCTTTGATAATGAGCAGTCCGCAGGTAGTATCCACCGCTACCCCTTCCTCGTCAAAGCGCAGTACGTCCGTTACGCCGCCGATCTCGATGCGCTCTCTGTCTGTCATGCGAATGGTATGCTGCCGTAAATTCCGTTTTTCTTCCCCCAACAAAAAAACCTCCCTATACTGTTTTTACAGTATATGAGAGGTTTTGGGACATTATTCCACCGCCCGATACATGCCAGCGGCGTCTTCTTTTTTGGTGGATTCCTGCAGATTCAGCACTTCCACCTTTGTCACGTTATTGCCGAACTGAATTTCGATGATATCGCCGACCTTCACTTCCGCGCCGGCTTTCACCACTTTGCCGTTGAGGGACACACGCCCCGCGTCGCAGGCTTCGTTGGCTACAGTTCTGCGCTTGATGATACGGGATACCTTCAGGAATTTATCAATACGCATGTTCATTTCCCCTTTGCTGTTTTTTCTTTCAAAAAAACGCTTTCTCAAGACGAGAAAGCGTTTCAAAAACAATCAAATCAAATTATTTGTTGATCGCATCTTTCAAAGCTTTACCTGCTTTGAATCTGGGTGCTTTGGAAGCAGGGATGGGCATTGCTTCGCCTGTCTGAGGGTTTCTGCCTTCGCGAGCTGCTCTTTCAGCTACATCGAATGTGCCGAAGCCTACCAGCTGTACTTTGCCGTTTGCTGCCAGTTCTTCTGTTACAACATCTTCGAAAACTTTCAGTGCTTTTTCAGCGTCTTTTTTGCTCATTTCCGCCTTTTCAGCAATAGCTGCAACTAATTCAGATTTGTTCATTGTGTTAGTCCTCCTAAATAAATCTATTAAAGTTTCTTGGATAAGGCGATTTTCGCCTGATCCCAGAGCAAATCCATTTCCTCCAGAGTCATTGTGGAAAGCTGCTTTCCCTCTGAAAGGGCTGAATTCTCAACATACTCAAATCTATTTATAAACTTTTTGGTGGCTTTTGTCAAGGCAAACTCGGGATTTATTTTCAAAAACCTTGCTACGTTCACCAGCGCGAACAAAATATCACCGAATTCTTCCTCTATATTGCCGTTGGGCTGTTCCACAGCCTCCTGTAGTTCCCGAATCTCCTCTGCCACTTTTTCCATGGCGCCGCCAGCCTCGTAAAAATCAAAACCAACGTCCGCCGCTTTCTTCTGCACCTTTCTGGCACGGGTCAGAGCAGGCAGGGCATCCGGCACACTTTTGAGGACATCTGTCTGGGTCTGCATGTGTTTTTCTTTTTTCTTCAGGGCTTCCCAGTTCACCAGCACCTGTTCCGCCGTATCCACAGAAATTTCCCCAAACACATGAGGATGACGGTAAACCATTTTCTCACAGATGCCTTGAATGACATCATCCAGTGTAAAACCGCCTTTCTGGGCTTCGATGGAAGAATGGAATACAACCTGCATAAGCACATCCCCCAGTTCTTCCTTCAAGTTGTCCATATCGCCTTTGTCAATGGCATCCACCGCTTCGTAGGCTTCCTCCAGCATGTCTGCCCGCAAACTCTCATGGGTCTGCACCTTATCCCAAGGACATCCATTCTCACTGCGAAGCTGCTCGATGATGTCCCGCAAATCGTCAAAAGTATATCTTTTCTGCACGTTCATTTCCTCCTTTTAATTGGGACGTTTTTTGTCCCACATTTTATTCAAAAACCATAAACTTACCTTCATTGCACTTCCAGAAAAACGGCGTTTTATCCATATCCCACCGCCTGAATTTATGTTATGATAATTCTAACAAAAATCACCTGCAAAAGAAAGTCCAAAGAAGAAAGGAAGTTGCAAAGATGTTTCGCATTGTCAATAAAAAAGAATTAAACAGTGCTGTGACACTGCTTGAAATCGAAGCCCCTTTTGTGGCAAAAAAAGCCAAAGCGGGGCAGTTTATTATTTTTCGCGTAGATGAATTCAGCGAACGTGTCCCTCTGACCATCGCTGATTATGACAGAGAAAAAGGCACTGTCACCATCATCTTCCAGAAAGTGGGTCTGTCCACAAAACTGCTGGCAGCCAAAGAAGTTGGCGACTCCATCCGTGACTTTGTAGGCCCTCTGGGTGTTGCCACAGAGTATGACGGCTTCAAGAAAGTTGCTGTTGTAGGCGGCGGCGTAGGCTGTGCCATCGCATATCCTCAGGCAAAAGCCCTGCACGAATTGGGTGTGGAAGTAGACGTCATTGCTGGTTTCAGAAACAAAGACATCGTTATTCTGGAAGACGAAATGAGTGCTGTTGCTGACAACTACTACCTGATGACCGACGACGGCACAAAAGGCGAAAAAGGCTTTGTTACAGACAAACTGAAATCCCTCATCGAAGCCGGCAATCAGTATGACGCTGTCATTGCCATCGGCCCCATCCCCATGATGAAATTTGTCAGCCTTACCACAAAACCTTACGGCATCAAGACCATTGTCAGCCTGAACCCCATCATGATCGACGGCACAGGCATGTGCGGCGGCTGTCGTGTCACCGTTGGCGGCAAAATCAAATTTGCCTGCGTAGACGGCCCCGACTTCGACGGACACGAAGTAGACTTTGACGAACTGATGAACCGCAACTCTGTTTACAAGAAAGAAGAAGCGGATCTGACAGAAAAACATATCTGCCGCATGGACAAAATGGCACAGGACTTGATTCACTAAGGAGGACGGAAACAATGGCAAATATGAGCTTGGAAAAAATCAAAATGCCTGAACAGGCACCTGATGTGAGAAATAAAAACTTTGAAGAAGTAGCCATGGGCTACACAGCGGAAATGGCTATGGAAGAAGCCACACGCTGTCTGAACTGCAAACATAAACCCTGTGTCAGCGGATGCCCCGTAAACGTACGCATCCCCGAATTCATCGCGGAAGTGGCAAAAGGCGACTTTATGGCGGCTTATAAAATCATTACTTCCACAAACGCTCTGCCTGCTGTATGCGGTCGTGTATGTCCTCAGGAAAGCCAGTGCGAATCCAAATGCGTGCGTGCCATCAAAGGGGAAGCTGTTGCCATCGGCCGTCTGGAAAGATTCGTGGCTGACTGGTACATGGCAAACTGCGACGAAATGCCTGAAAAACCCGCTCCGAACGGCAAAAAAGTAGCCGTTATCGGTTCCGGCCCTTCCTCTCTGGCATGTGCTGGCGACTTGGCAAAAGCAGGCTATGCCGTAACCATTTTTGAAGCATTCCACACAGCCGGCGGCGTATTGGTTTACGGTATCCCCGAATTCCGTCTGCCTAAGGCCATCGTGCAGAAAGAAATCGACAAACTGTCTGCCATGGGCGTTGAAGTCATGACAAACATGGTCATCGGCAAAGTATTGTCCATTGACGAAATCATCGAAGATATGGGTTATGATGCCGTATTCATCGGTACTGGCGCAGGTCTGCCTTCCTTCATGGGTATCCCCGGCGAAGCGCTGGTAGGCGTATACTCCGCTAACGAATATCTGACTCGTATCAACCTGATGAAAGCATATATTTCTGATTATGATACACCTATCCGTAAGAGCAAAGCGGTTGCTGTTGTAGGCGGCGGCAACGTAGCTATGGACGCTGCAAGATGCGCTAAGAGAATGGGTGCGGAAAAAGTTTACATCGTTTACCGTCGTTCCGAAAAAGAAATGCCTGCCCGTCTGGAAGAAATCCATCACGCAAAAGAAGAAGGTATTGAATTCCACCTGCTGCGCAATCCTGTGAAGATTCTGGATGACGGCAATGGTCAGGTATGCGGTATCGAATGTCTGAAAATGGAACTGGGCGAACCTGATGCCAGCGGCAGAAGAAGCCCTGTACCTGTAGAAGGCTCCAACTACGTTATCGACGTTGATACCGTGGTTATGTCCATCGGTACATCTCCTAACCCTCTCATCCGCAGCACCACAAAGGGTCTGGAAACCAACCGGAAGGGCTGTCTGGTAGTCAATGAAGAAACAAACCAAACCACCAGAGAAGGCGTTTACGCCGGCGGTGACGCTGTTACAGGCGCAGCTACCGTTATTCTGGCTATGGGCGCTGGTAAAAAAGCTGCCGCAGCCATTGATGAATATCTGAAAAACAAATAATCTTTTTTGAAATATAATATAAAATAAAGAAAGCCAAAACCTCTAAGATACAAAGGAGTCTGGCTTTCTTTTTTTATGGAGATTAGACGAAGTTTCTTCTGAAGATGGTTGTTGTAATCTCCCTTTGGAAATGAAGGAAAAGAAAAAACAATGTTTTCTCAAGGGACGGCCATTTGGAATAGATTCTTTGCAATCAAAAAACGGCATAGTCCAAAGACCATACCGTCATTTTCTCATCATTCTTCTTTCTTTTTTCTGCGGCGCAGTTCCCGTTCATATGCCACCAGCATATAAATACAGTTCCACACAAACAAAAGCCCGATGGACAGCTCCGGCACCCAGAAAACCAGTATGATGCTCACTGCCATACAGCTTCCATGACTGCCCCAGAAAAATCTGCGTCCAAGTCCTGTCAGGTTCCAGCGCATGGGATTACGCACCCAGGACAGAACCACTGCCACTAGACCAGACACCAACACCACCAGCACAAAAAGGCCATAGATACGCCCTGTATCCCATACACTGGGTGCCCAAACGCTCACCAATGCATCGGCACAAAGGCAGATCCATGCCAGCAGTTCCAGCCGCATCCACGCGATACATCTTTTTAGCTGTACATCCGAAAGATTCTCCATAGCCGCCTCCTTATGATGCCTGACCCAACTCTTCCTTCCATTCCAGCCAAACACAAATAGGGTTCCAAATAAAGACCACAGGGATCACCAGCGCCTGCATGCCCTGCACCCACTCCGTTTTCCATACAAAAAACAGCACTGCACAGATGAGGATCACCAATGCCCCCAACAAATACCGTCTGGGACGGCGCAGTTTATAACCATGGCGCAGAGGGTTATCCAGATGTGCCGCCACTGCCAGCACACCGCATAAAATCATGCCGCCGATTTCTACCCACCCCGGCAGACTTTCTCCCAGCAGCATTTCCGCAATTTTCACACTAAAAATCACCCATAATGCCATCAAAAGCCATGCGGCAATTTCTTTTCTGATTCTCATACAGCCCTCCATGAGCTGCCGTTTTCTTTTCTCGTCCAAAAAATTTCCTCCGTTCCGGCGGCAACCGCCTGATACTATCCTCTGTTGTTTCATCTTACTCCCCTTTTGTCCTCTTGTCCAGCTTTTTCCAGCGTTTGGAAACTTTCCTGTAAAAAGACTAGGCGGCAGGCTGCCTTATCTGCTATAATAGTGCAGACGGCAGAAAAAATGCCTACAGAAATCGAAACACAAGGAGGTTTTTGCACCATGAAAATACAAACACTGGAAATCGGCAACATCGGCACCAACTGCTATGTGATCTCTGACGACAAGGGCACCTGCGCCATCATCGACTGCGACGGCAATCCCCAGCCTTTGTTCCGCTATATCGAAGAAAACAACCTGAAACCCACCCACATTCTGTTGACCCACGGTCATGATGACCATATCGGTGCTGTGGAGATGGTAAAAGAAAAATACGGCTGTCCCGTTTACGCCTGCAAAAAAGAAGAACCTCTGCTGGCAGACCCTGCTATGAACTGCTCTCTTTACATGAGCGGCCCCACTTCTCTTTCCGCTGACGTATGGGTACAGGAAGGCGACGCCATCAAAGTAGGCGATTTGGAATTTACTGTACTGGAAACACCCGGTCATACAGCCGGCAGTGTATGCTATCTCATCGGCGACAACATTTTCTCCGGCGACACCCTGTTCCAAGGCTCCTGCGGCCGTACAGACCTGCCTACAGGCAATTGGGGCGAAATCATCGCTTCTCTGAAACGCCTGCGGAACCTGCCCGGCGACTACAATGTGTATCCCGGTCACGGCCCTTCCACTACAATGGAAATCGAACGCCGCATGAACCCTTATATGTAACGACATCAAAAGCCCCTTTCGGGGCTTTTCCCATGAAAAGGAGGATTTGTATGCAGTATATCATGTCTTTGGATCAAGGAACCACCAGCTCTCGCTGTATCCTCTTTGACAAAAACGGCGTGGCTGTCAGCACCGCCCAGAAGGAATACCGCCAGATTTATCCCCAGCCCGGCTGGGTGGAACACGACCCCATGGAAATCTGGCAAAGTCAGCTGGAAGTGGCACAAAAAGCCTTAGAACAAAAAGGTCTCACCGCCGCGGACATTGCCGCCATCGGCATCACCAACCAGCGAGAAACCACCATCCTTTGGGACAAGCGCACAGGCAAGCCCATTTACAACGCCATTGTATGGCAGTGCCGCCGGACTGCGGAAGACTGCGAAGAACTGGCGAAAAAAGGCTACACCGACCTGTTCCGGGAAAAAACAGGGCTCCTGCTGGACGCATACTTCTCCGCAACGAAAATCCGCTGGGTGCTGAATCATGTGGAAGGGGCAAGAAAACTGGCAGAGGAAGGCAATCTCCTTTTCGGTACTGTAGACACATGGCTCATCTGGAATCTCACAGGGGGACAGGTGCATGCCACCGATTACTCCAACGCCTCCCGTACCATGCTGTTTAACATCCATACTTTACAGTGGGATGGGGAAATCTTGGATATTCTGGACATTCCTGCTTCTATCCTGCCCAAAGTCATGCCCTCCAGCGGCATCTTCGGCCATACCCTGCCTTTCCACTTCGGCGCACCCATTCCCATTGCCGGAGCTGCTGGCGACCAGCAATCTGCCCTCTTTGGACAGGCTTGCTTCACCCCTGGTTCTGCCAAAAACACCTATGGCACCGGATGTTTCCTGCTGATGCATACAGGAGATGCCCCTGTCATGTCCAAAAATGGGCTTCTGACAACCATTGCATGGGGACTGGACGGAAAAGTCACCTATGCCCTGGAAGGCTCTGTATTTGTGGCTGGAGCTGCTATCCAGTGGCTCCGGGATGAGCTGAAACTCATTGGCTCTGCGCCGGAAACAGAAGAACTTGCCATGTCTGTACCTGACACCTGCGGCGTATATCTGGTACCTGCTTTTGTGGGACTGGGCGCGCCCTACTGGGACCCTTACGCGAGAGGTATTTTGACAGGTCTCACCCGTGGCGCCAACCGCAGCCATATTGCCCGTGCGGCTTTGGAATCCATGGCATACCAGACTTATGACGTGCTTCACGCCATGGAGGAGGACGCTGGCATTCCTCTTGCAGAACTTCGTGTAGACGGCGGCGCCGCTGCCAATAACTTCCTGCTCCAATTCCAAGCGGACATCACAGGGGTTCCTGTGCTCCGTCCAAAGACACTGGAAACCACTGCTCTGGGAGCTGCGTATCTGGCAGGTCTTGCGGTAGGCTACTGGAAAGATTTGTCGGAAATTCGCCGAAACTGGGGCGTTTCTCACGCTTATTCCCCTAAGGCATCCAAAGAAGAAGCCACAGAAAAACTGGAAGGCTGGCAAAAAGCAGTGCGCCAGACCTTGACAAAATAAAATAAAAAATAACCTTACAAAATTTCTATGAAAAAATAGATGAACTTCTCTAAGTTTTCACAATATATTGTGTTGTCTATATTTTTGATTGCAATATATAGCCGTATGTGGTACATTATGATACAGCTAATGACTATGTATTGTATCTCCCTTGGGGAGAATGAAGGAGGATATCATCATGTATGTGATTAAGAAAGATAATACCCACGAACCGTGGAATGTGCAGAAAGTCGTCGTTGCCGTAAACAAATCCGCTTACCGCGCCCTGGTGAAATTCACACAGGAAGAGCTGGATTTCATCTGTGATTTCGTGGAAACAAAAGCGAAATCCCTTGGCAAAGAAGGCATCCCCATTGCGGAAATGCATAACATCGTCGAAGGGGCACTGGAACAGGTAAAACCTGAAGTTGCCAAAAGCTACCGCGATTACCGCAACTACAAACAGGATTTTGTGAAAATGCTGGACGAGGTTTACAAAAAAAGCCAGTCCATCATGTACATCGGCGACAAGGAAAACAGCAACACCGACAGCGCGCTGGTTTCCACAAAACGCTCTCTGGTATTCAATCAGCTGAACAAAGAACTGTACCAGAAATTCTTCATGACCACAGAAGAATTGCAGGCGTGCCGTGACGGTTATATCTACATCCATGATATGTCCGCAAGACGTGACACCATGAACTGCTGTCTGTTCGACGTGAAAGAAGTCCTCACCGGCGGTTTTGAAATGGGCAACCTGTGGTACAACGAACCCAAAACACTGAATGTTGCCTTTGACGTGATCGGCGACATCGTTCTTTCCGCTGCCAGCCAGCAGTACGGCGGTTTTACCGTACCTTCCGTAGACCTGCTGCTGGAACCCTTTGCGGAAAAGAGCTACGAGAAATTCTACCGCCGTTACATCGACATGGGTCTGACACCCAAGGCTGCGGACAAAGAAGCTATGGCGGACATCCTTAACGACTTTGAACAGGGCTTCCAGGGCTGGGAATACAAATTCAACACCGTTGCTTCCAGCCGTGGCGATTATCCTTTCATCACCATGACATTCGGCACAGGCACAGGCAAATTCGCCAAAATGGCATCCATCACCATGCTCAACGTCCGCAGAAAAGGACAGGGTAAGAAAAACTGCAAAAAGCCTGTACTGTTTCCCAAACTGGTATTCCTTTATGACGAAAATCTCCATGGCAAAGGCAAGGAATTGGAAGATGTCTTTGAAGCAGGCATCCTCTGCTCCTCCAAGACCATGTATCCCGACTGGCTTTCCCTGACAGGCGAAGGCTATGTAGCGGACATGTATAAAAAATACGGCGCGATCATCAGCCCCATGGGCTGCCGTGCCTTCCTGTCCCCTTGGTTTGAACGGGGCGGCATGGAACCTGCTGACGAACAGGACAAGCCTGTTTATGTGGGTCGATTCAACATCGGCGCTGTGAGCCTGCACCTGCCTATGATTTACGCAAAGGCAAAACAGGAAAGCAAACCTTTCTATGAAGTGCTGGACTACTATCTGGAACTGATTCGTCAGCTTCACATCCGCACTTATGCGTATCTGGGCGAAATGCGCGCTTCCACCAACCCTCTGGCATACTGTGAAGGCGGTTTCTACGGCGGTCATCTGGGCATCCACGACAAAATCAAACCTTTGCTGAAGGCTGCCACCGCTTCTTTCGGCATCACTGCCCTCAACGAACTGCAGGAGCTGTATAACGGCAAATCTCTAGTGGAAGACGGTCAGTTTGCCATCGACACATTGCAGCACATCAATGATAAAGTAGCGGAATTTAAGAAAGCCGACGGCAATCTCTACGCCATCTACGGCACCCCTGCGGAAAGTCTCTGCGGCTTGCAGGTAACACAGTTCCGCAAGAAATACGGCGTAGTGGAAAATGTATCCGACCGTCCTTACGTGAGCAACTCTTTCCATTGCCATGTAACAGAAGACATCACACCCATCCAGAAACAGGATTTGGAAAAACGCTTCTGGGATTTGTCCAACGGCGGCAAAATCCAGTATGTAAAATACCCCATCGACTACAATCTGGACGCTATCCGCACACTGGTGCGCCGTGCCATGAAGATGGGCTTCTATGAAGGGGTAAACCTTTCTCTGGCATACTGCGACGACTGCGGCCATCAGGAACTGGAAATGGACGTATGCCCCAAATGCGGCAGCAGCAACCTGACAAAAATCGACCGTATGAACGGGTATCTGTCTTACTCCCGTGTCAAAGGCGACACCCGCCTGAATGAAGCAAAAATGGCGGAAATCGCAGAAAGGAAGAGTATGTAATGCGTTACCATAACATCACAAAAGACGATATGCTCAACGGCGAAGGGCTGCGGGTGGTCCTGTGGGTAGCAGGCTGCTCCCATGGCTGCAAAAACTGCCAGAATCCCATCACATGGGACCCTGACGGCGGTCTGCCCTTTGATGAAGCTGCCAAGGCAGAACTTTTTGCAGAGCTGGAAAAAGACTATATCAGCGGCATCACATTCAGCGGCGGCGACCCCTTATATATGGGCAACCGAGAAGATATGACCGCTTTGGCAAAAGAAATCAAAGAAGCCTTTCCTGATAAAAAAACATGGCTTTACACAGGCTATCTTTGGGAAGAAATCAGCGCCCTGCCCATCATGCCATATCTGGACGTTATCGTGGACGGACGTTTTGTGGAAGAACTAAAAGACCCCCAGCTCCACTGGAAAGGCAGTTTTAACCAGCGAATCATCGACGTGCAGAAATCTCTGGAAAAAGGCACCATGTACCTTTACCACGCGGAATAAAGCAATACAGAAAGGAAGAAATCAATGGTTTCCATCAGAATCAAATATCTCAGCGACAAAATCGAAAAACTGCGCTACATCGACGGCAAATCCGATTGGATCGACCTGCGCGCGGCAGAAAAAGTAGAACTGAAGGCAGGGGAATTCCGTCTGATTCCTCTTGGCATCGCCATGGAACTGCCTAAGGGCTATGAAGCACATATTGTGCCCCGCAGCTCTACTTTCAAGAACTTCGGCGTTATCCAGACCAATCACTGCGGCATTGTGGACGAAAGCTACTGCGGCGATAACGACCAGTGGTTTTTCCCTGCGCTGGCTATGCGTGACACCGTCATTGATGTAAACGACCGTATCTGTCAGTTCCGCATTTTCGAGCACCAGCCTGCCATTTCTTTTGACGAAGCAGAAACACTGGGCAACGACGACCGTGGCGGCATTGGCTCTACAGGCAAGAATTGAGGTGGTTTTATGACAGATTTGAAATTTCGTTTTGCAGAAAGAAAGGATATTCCTCTGATTCTGCGGTTCATCAAAGAACTGGCGGATTATGAAGGGCTGCTTTCCGAAGTGGTAGCAACGGAAGAAATTCTGGAAACCTGGATTTTTGATAAAGAAAAAGCAGAAGTGCTTTTGGCTGTGGATAAGTCCGGCGAAGAAATCGGTTTCGCCCTGTTTTTCCACAACTTCTCCACATTTCTGGGGAGAGCCGGCATTTATCTGGAAGATTTATATGTATCCCCTGTCCACCGCGGCAAGGGCTACGGCAAAGCCATTTTGCAGAAACTGGCGCAGATCGCTGTAGAAAGAGGCTGCGGCAGACTGGAATGGTGGTGTCTGGATACCAACACCCCTTCCATCGGGTTTTATCTCTCCTTAGGGGCAGAACCCATGTCCGACTGGACGGTATACCGTCTGGCTGGCGATACTTTGAAAAAAATGGCAGAAGATTAAGCACAAAAAAAGCAGAAAGTTCCCATATGGAAATTAGGGGCATCTTCATAAGAAAACAAAGAAAGCCAAAATCCTTATGATGACAAAGGATTTTGGCTTTCTTATTTTATGAAGGTTTTATTTGTTATGTTTTCTTATGAAGACAGCCGTTGCAATTCCCCTTAAGAAATCAAGGAAAAGAAAAATCAATGTTTTCTTAAGGGGAAGTTGCTTTTTCTGCTTTTCTTTTTTTACTTCAAACGTATGAGCCGCACCAAAAAGAATGCCAATGTCCCTAAAGTCACCAGCAAAAACAGCGGCAGGAACTGAGGCGGCAAATCTCCGCCAAAGGCAGATTGGAGCACCAGATAGGAAAACAACACCGCAATGATGAGTTTTAAGGTACCCAGCATATTTTTCAAAATACGATACACCATTTCCTGATTTTTCGGTGTCACCTGCACCCCTGTATTCCAAATCTGCGGAAAATGCTCCACCACAGACAAGGCAAGGAACATTGTCCAGCCTACAGCCACCAGCATCCATAAAGAGGCCTTGCTGGCCATGCGGTCTACCTGCCCCATCAAATCATAGTGCACCGGAATATCATCAGAAATCTTCTTCCAGACCGCCAGCAGCCACGCCGTAGTTCCTCCCAAAGAACACACACCAACGACATTCACCAATATATCGTATGGACTTCTTGGAATTTTCACAGCACTTCCCCCCATCCATTGCAAAATTCAGGTTTTGTTTATGATACCATATTCTGGCGCAATCTGCAAAAAAGAGAGATACATTTCGTTCAAACTTCATCAGTAAGCAAGAAAGTCGAAACCCTTTATATGATAAGGATTCCGACTTTCTTATTTTCACTGAAATTTTATCTTATGTATTTTTTGGAAAATCAGCTTTCCTGTTTTTCTCTTTTGCAACGATTTGTCTTATTCAGCTGCTGCTTCAAATACAGGTGCTACAGCGCCTTCAAATGTTTCGTTGATGTAGTCTGCGATTTCCTGAGAGTTCAGAACTTCCATCAGTGTCTGCAATTCAGGTCTTGTTTCATCACCATTGCGAACTGCTACCACGTTCTGGTATGTTTCTGCTGCCAGAGAGTCAGCTTCTTCGATTGCCAGTGCATCAGAGATGCTCAGACCGCCGCTCAGTGCATAGTTACCATTGATAACAGCGATATCCAGAGAGCCCAAAGACAGAGGCAGCTGTGCAGCTTCCATTTCAACGATTTCCAGGTTATGAGGGTTTTCTACGATATCCAGTTTTGTTGCTGCTACGCCAGCATCTTCTTTCAGTGTGATCAGGCCGTTTGCTTCCAGCAGCAGCAGTGCTCTTGCTTCGTTTGTTGCGTCGTTAGGTACGCCTACTTTTGCGCCGTCAGGCAGAGCAGCCAGATCGCTGGAGTTGCCTGCAAAGATACCCATGGGTTCATAGTGAACAGCACCCAGTGCTACCAGATCCAGACCGTTGTCAGCATTGAACTGATCCAGATAAGGCTGATGCTGGAAGTAGTTTGCATCCAGGTCGCCTGTGTTCAGTGCCAGGTTAGGCTGTACATAGTCTGTAAATTCTACGATTTCCAGTGTAACGCCTTTTTCTGCCAGCAGAGGCTGTGCAGCTTTCAGGATTTCCGCATGAGGGGAAGGAGAAGCGCCAACTTTGATGGTTGTGCCTTCTGTTGTTGCAGTTGTTGCGCCTTCATCTGCTGTTTCTGTTGTTGTGCTGCCGCAGCCTACAGCGCCGAATGCCAAAGCTGCTGTCAATAAAATGCCAAGAAATTTTTTCATAATACATGTTCCTCCTTAGAATAAAAAATATGTTTGTTTTCTTTTTTTATGTGTACTCTTGACGAGTTACAGCCGTTTGTCAGTACCTTTTGCGATACGCAGGCCAACTTCCTGCAATACCTGCACGATCACTACCAGCAGGACTACCATGACTAACATGATATCTCTCTGGCTGCGATAATAACCATAGTTGATGGCTACAGCACCCAGACCGCCGCCGCCGCAGAAGCCTGCCATTGCAGAGTAGCCCAAGATGGTTGTCATGGCGATGGCGCTGCCGATCAAAAGAGAAGGTTTTGCTTCAGGCAGCAGTACCTTTGTCATGATTTCAAAGGGAGAAGCCCCCATGGACTGTGCCGCTTCCACAACTCCTCTGTCCACTTCCTTCAGGGAAGATTCCACCAGTCTGGCAATGAAGGGTGCTGCCGCTACCACCAGTACCACAACAGTCGCCTTTGCGCCGATAACGGTTCCCACAACTGCCTGTGTGATGGGCATCATTGCTACCAGCAGGATCAGGAAAGGAATGGAACGCAGAATGTTGATGATGATCCCCAGCACCTGATTGAACAAAGGCGCCGGCGCGATACCGTCTTTATCTGTTGCCACCAGAATCAAGCCCAAAGGCAACCCGATGACATAGGCAAAAAATGAGGAAATAATGGTCATATAAATACTTTCCCAGAAGGCTACACCCACCAGGGAAATCATTTCTGAATTAAACATACGCTACCTCCTCTACTTCTACGCCCGCATCCAGCAGATACTGTATCATTTTCTTCCGCAGAGCTTCATCTTCCGGGAACTGTAAAATCATCTGACCGAATACCTGACCATCAATGTTTCTTGTGTTGCCTGCAAGAATATTGGCAACAGCGTTGCAGTCAATCATCATGCGTCCCAGCACAGGCTCATTGGAGATACCGCCTTTGAATACCACACGGTAGCAATAAGGCAATTCCCCTGCATAGGCTTCACGGTTAGAACCTTCATGGAATACCAATTCCTGACCGATCTTTGTTTTGGGATTGCGGAAGATTTCTTCCACGCTGCCCATTTCAGCAATCTTGCCTTCGCTGATAATGGCAACTCTGTTACAAATTTCTTGAATGACTTTCATTTCGTGGGTGATGACCACAATGGTGATGCCCAGTCGTTTGTTGATGTCTTTCAGCAGCTCCAGAACCCCTGCTGTTGTGTTGGGGTCAAGGGCGCTTGTGGCTTCGTCACAAAGCAGGATTTTCGGGTTTGTCGCCAATGCTCTGGCAATGGCAACTCTCTGTTTCTGACCGCCGGAAAGCTGAGAAGGATAAGATTCCATTCTGTCACCCAGACCAACCAGTTCCAGCAATTCTTTTGCCTTTTCTCTGGCTTCTGCCTTTTTCACACCAGCGATTTCCATGGGGAAGCATACATTTTCCATGGCTGTCCGCTGCATCAGCAGGTGGAACTGCTGGAAGATCATACCCATGGAACGGCGTGCCTGTCTCAGCTCTTTTTCGGAAAGGCAGGTCAATTCCTGACCATCCAGATATACCTGACCTTCTGTGGGACGTTCCAGCAGGTTGATGCACCGTACCAGTGTACTTTTGCCGGCGCCGCTCAGACCGATGATGCCGAAGATCTCGCCTTTTTCAATATCCAAATCAATGCCGTGGAGCACTTCCAGCGTTCCTTTTTTCTGGGGAAACGCTTTGGTGATCCCTTTGAGCCGAATCATGATTTCTTTCTGCTCCATTTTCCTCTCTCCTTCTTTCCTGACGGATTCATAAAAAAAACTCCCGTCCCTGACTTGTTTGTCAAGGGACGAGAGCATAGCTTCGTGTTACCACCCTAATTTATCATCACCTCACGATGATGACCTTATCCGGTACGGGCAAAACTGCCGATATCGTAGTGCTGTCACGGGCACACCCGTCGCAGCCTAAAGGAATTCCTCTCGGTGCGCGGCTCCAAGACCATCTTCCACCTTTTCCGTGTTTCCTCCTTCGCAGCTACCAGAGGTTCTCTGTAAAACCATCCAAGATGTACTCTTCTTTTCTCAGCCTTTTTCTCTTTCAATTCATCTTCATTATAACCCGATATTTTTCTTTGTCAACCATTTTTTTGAAAAAATAGAAGTTCTTTCTCCAAAACAGAGATGAAATGCAGTTTATTCTACATTTTCTCCATCTGTTTCATCTGTAGTGGTTCCGCTTTCCAGTGCGGCGATTTCTTCCTCCGTCAGACCGTAGTGTTCAAAAGGAATATCGTCATAAATGAAGTCGTGGAGCATGTCTGCCGCCTGTTCGATGTCGTAAACATAGTACCATACGCCGCCGATGGTCTGACCAGTACTCTGGATATAGTCATTGGGGAATGCTCCCTGTTCCAGCTTCACATTGGGATTTGCTCCCACAGATGCCAACTGGAGGATTTCCTCATTGGTAAGGGATGTTTCAATCATAGGCGCGAATTTGCGGATATAGGAAGGATATTCCAGGGGATTGATGTCTTTTGCCTTTTCAAAGAGACATGCCAGTACCTTTCTCTGACGTTCTGCACGCATGGTATCGCTGTCGATCTTACGAATACGGGCATAGCTTACTGCCTGCGGCCCATTGAGATGTACCATGCCGCTTTCTCTCAGAGGTTCCCCTTCCAACAGATATGCGTTGATCTGGTAGCGTTCTTCTTCTGTTACCTCCAAGTCAATGCCGCCCATAGCGTCGATAACATCTGCCAGAGAGTCAAAGTTTACAGATGCATAGTCTGTAATATCCAGATTAAAGTTTTCGTTGAGGGTCTGGATGGCAAGCTCCGCGCCCCCATAAGCATAAGCATGGTTGATCTTTGTTTCTCCATAACCGGGAACATTCACATAAGTGTCACGGGCAATGGAAATGAGCTTGATCTTCCCTGTTTTCCCGTTTACAGAAGCCACCATGATGGCGTCGGAGCGTCCTTCATAGTCATGGTTACGGGAATCCAGCCCGAACAGAGCGATATTGGTGATCTTTCCATTCTGGGAAAGTCCTGCCGTTACGGACAGTTTGCTTTCATCCAATGTGGTACGGTTCAGTCCTCCCAGCAAATATGCAAATACGCCATAAGCCGCCAGCATCAGGGCAATCAGTATGGCCATGGTAATAAACAATGTCTTAAAAAACAATCTGCGCAATCTGTTTTTTCTTCTTCTACTCAAACATGCCGCCTCCGTCTGTAAGATTTTTATGTTTTGCCCAAAAAGGACATATTTTCTGTTCCACTGACGCCCAAAGGGCATAGCACAGCATTTTTACATTATATCTCCCTTTTCGACAAAAGACAATGAAAAATGTTTTAATTGGGCTTTTTTCAGACAAAATTCGGCAAAAAAGAGGCATGTCCAGAAAAGACATGCCTCTAAATCTCATAAATCAATCTTTGATTTCGTCCCAGATACCAGCTTTGGTATAAAGTTCATAGAAATGGTTGGTAGGGCCTACGCCTTTGCCAATGTCCAGAGAATGTGCAATGGCTGTTGTGATATAGTCCTTGGCTGTGCGCACAGCTTCTTCCACTGTTTTGCCCTTAGCCAGATTTGCGGCGATACAGGAGGACATGGTGCATCCTGTGCCGTGGGTATTCTTTGTATGGATACGGTCAGAATGAAGTGTCACAATGTTCTCCCCGTCAAAAAGCAGGTCTGTGGCGTCGTCTTCCAGATGGCCGCCTTTGATGAGCACATTTTTCGCACCCATTTTGTAAATTTCTCTTGCTGCCTGTTCCATAGAAGCCAGATCATTGATTTTCAGACCTGTAATCACTTCTGCTTCCGGCAGGTTGGGTGTGATGACATAAGCCAGAGGAATCAGTCTGGTGATAAGGGCTTCTTTGGCTTCGGGCTGCATCAGGTCAAAACCGCTCTTGGAAATCATAACAGGGTCCAGCACAACATTCTTAGGCTGATACTGTTCCAGTTTATCGGCAATGGCATGGATGGTAGGGATCTGGGATACCATACCGATTTTTACAGCGCTTACTTCAATGTCTGTAAAAATGGCATCAATCTGGCCTTTGATGATTTCCGGGTCGATGTCCTGACAGCCAAAAACGCCCTGTGTGTTCTGAACGGTAACCGCTGTGATAACGCTCATACCATAAGTGCCCTGTGCGGAAAATGTTTTCAAATCCGCCTGAATACCAGCGCCGCCGCAGGTATCAGAACCAGCTATGGTTAATACATGTTTCATACTTCATTCCTCCTGTTTTCAAATACTCTTTTTTGCCGCCTGCACAAAATGGGCAGACTTCAGCAAAATCATGGCAATGACACTGCCGCCGAAGGAGCTGAGCAGGAAAGAAGGCACAAAAGCCAATGCGCCGGCTTCCTGACCCATCAAAAGAATTGCCATGGGCACTGCCAAAAGACCGCCCAGAACCCCTGTGCCAACCACTTCCGCAGCCGCCGTTGCCCAATTGTTCTTTGTCATTTTATACATCATCCCTGCCAGGAACGCCCCTACCATACTGCCGAGGAATGCCAGCAGAGAGCCTGTGCCCATGAAGTTGCGCAGCAGGGAAATGCAGAAAGCGTTGATGACGCCGTAAGCAGGCCCCAGAAATACTGCCGCCAGTATATTCAAGGTATGCTGCACGGGGAAACATTTGGATGCCCCCACAGGGATATAAATGATATTCCCAGCCAAAACGCCCACTGCGATGAACATTGCCGAAATTGCCATTTTCTTTGTTTTCATGGTGCCTCTCTCCTTTTTTCTCAGTCCACTTACATTGCTGGAAAAGGTGGGCATCCTTTGCATAAAAAAAGCACAGCTGTTTCGCAATTTCCATTAAGAAATCAAGATAACTTAATGGAAATCTGCTTTGCTGCGCCTGTTCTGCAAGATTCCGCTTCCCTACGCTGGCATGATCCAGATCAGGTGAAATAAGGGTATCGGACCCATTACCGATTCTCAGCCGTTTGCGCGGCACCCCCAGCAAATGTAAAAATTTGTTGTTCTTCTGTCCACAGCATACCACTGTTTGTATTTCCTGTCAACGAGTTCAGGTGTACTTTTTCCCGAAACAAAAAAGGCTATATCCCTTTATTTTCCTGGGATACAGCCCTCTTTTGGCGATGTCTTTATTTCTCTGTTTTTGCTGCTTTTGTCACAGTTGTGACGCCGTCTTTTGTTTCCAGCGCATGACCAGTCAAATCCAGCATCCCCTGCAAAGGATAATACAAATCACCGTCGATGGTGTAGCCTGTGAGGGTCACTTCCGCGTCATTATAAGTCAGCTTATTTTCCGCTCTTTTTGTAATGAGGCGGTCGCTTTCCTTCAGCAGCAGTTCATTGCCTAATGTGGTGAAGGTACCGCTGTTTTTCAGCGCCAGTGTGTTTGTTGCAGTGTCAAACTGTGCAGAGAATCCGCCGTTTGCGGACAGCATTGTCGCATAGTCGCGGAGTTTCACATACTTTGTGCCCATGATGTCCATGGTATGCAGTGTGTAGTTGTTGCTGCCCATGTTCACAGGTTCTACAGACAATTTTCTTGCGTTTTCCAGACCTACCCAATCCAATTCATAAGGCTTGATGCTGTCTGTATAAATGCCGCTGACACCCATTGCCAGCAAATCTTCAAACTGCAGGTAGCGGTTCACCGTATGGGCATAGACCTGCACGTCTTTCGCCTGGAAGGTATCCACAATGGACTGGTTCAGGCGGCTTTTTTCGATGGTCACAACACCGATGCCGTTCTGGGCGCAGAAATCCGCTGTTTTCGCATAGTCCACATTGGTCTGCAAGTACAGAGTATAAATCCACTGAGGGAAGTCATAGATTTCCTTGATCCAGCCCAGCATTTCCTCGTTATAAATCTGAGGGATAATGCGATCCAGAATTTCTGGATGCCCAATGTTGTTTGCGATATTCTTCAAATCCTGGAACTGTTTCTGGACAGTTGCTTTGTCTGTATCCTTTGTATCTGTCACAAGATACACGTCTGTATAAGCTGTCATCAGATACATCAGGTCTACGGCTGTCATAGGGGTCTGTTCATAAATGATTTTCTGGCTCTGGAAAGTACTGCTGTCCATGACCAGATTGCTGCCGGGCTCAATTTCCAAACGGTAATAACTGCCGTCAGCATCAAAGTCATGGCGCACCACCAGCGCCCCGTCAGATGTATAAATAAAATCCGCCTCCATGACACGGTAGCCATTTTCCCAAGAGGAAATAAAAGCTTCCTGTGAATTGGTTTCGATTTTGCCGTCATATTCCCCTAAAGCATGGGCAATGAGGGGGTTGCCAGCAGTCCAGTCGGCATTTGCCGCGTATGCGCTGCTTGGCACCAACAATACCCCCAGCATTGCCGCCACTGCCATGGCGCTCAGTCTTTTTCCTTTCATCTCATCACACTCCATATTCTGGTAAATTTTTCTTCAGACACAAAAAGGCAGAAGCATAGTCTCCCCATGCCCTGCCTTGTGTTTTGATTATTCTTCGTCTTCGTACATGTCGTAGAAAGCGTTGGAAACTTTGTCGAATTCATCGTCGTCTTCGATAACGTTCAGTTCGATTTCGTCGCCTACTTCTTTGTATTCATACAGCAGAACGGTTTCGTCTTCCAAAGGAAGCAGGGCAATGTATTCTTTGCCTTCCAGACCTTCCACTTCAAATACACCCAGAATGCCGCATTCCATTTCTGTATCGTCGTCCAGTGTCAGGAACATGGTTTCCAGATCCATTACGTCTTCTTCGTGTTCGTGGTCATGACCGCAGCCGCATCCGCATTTTTCGCTCATATTCGCTACCTCCTGCAATGTTGTTTTTTACTTAAAAGTTCCTTATTTATGATACATGATTTCCATGATTTCCACAATGATTTTTTCGGGATTTATTTTTTCTTTTTTGTTACAAACTTCTTGCCGCTTTTCGCCTGCTGCTTGGGCTGGGATTTTTCCTTGGACTGGGACTTTCTGGGCTCCAGATCTTTTTTGGTCTTGGTGCTGTCTGTGAGCTTGCCATAAACCATGTCTTTCTGGGCAAAACGCAGTCCCCATACCTTTTCGTACTTATGAATCCAGCGGCGTTCATAAGGTGTCACGATGGAGATGGCACAGCCTGTCTGTCCCTGTCTGCCGCAGCGTCCGGCACGGTGGAGATAATGGGTCGGGTCTTCGGGAATATCCAGATTGATGACATGGGTCACGTCGGGGATATCCAGACCTCTGGCGCCGATGTCAGAAGCCACCAGCACCTGCACACGGCCTTCTCGGAAATCGTCCAGTGCTGTTTTTCTGTCCAGTTTGCCTACCTGACCGTAAATGCCAGCCGCCTTGATGCCATGGTAATTGAGCTTGTCCACAGTAACCTCGATGTTCTCTGGATTATTGAGGAAAACCATAGCTTTTTTCGGTTTTTCCCCTGCCAGCACCTTCCGCAGCATGAGGAATTTTTCTCTGGGCGCTGTCAGAATAAAGTTATGGGAAATGGTATCGGGAACCTGTCCCACCTGAGAAGCCCCTTCCATGAAAAGGGCGTCCTCCTTCATGATTTCTTTTGCGCGCTGCTGGGTTTCGCCGCTGACAGAAGCGGAAAGCAGCACCAGCTGTCTGTCACGAAGGGTTGTTTTGATGACTGCCTGCACCGCCGCAAAATTGCCATCCTCCAGCAGTCTGTCCCCTTCATCCAGCACAATGGTCTTTACCAGATGTGCCTGAATCTTTTTCCGTTTGATCAGGTCTAAAATACGACCTGTGGAGCCTACCACAATGGGCGGTTTTTCCCGTAAGCGTTCCACCTGTCTCTGAAGTCTTGCAGTACCGATGATAAGGGCACAGCCCACATTGACACCGGCATTCTTTGCCAGCAGTTCCGCCTGACGGTGCACCTGCGCCGCCAGTTCATGGGTAGGCGTCAGGATGATTGCCTGTGTGCCCCTTACGTTGGGGTCGATTCTCTGGAAAATGGGCAGCAAATAAGCAAGAGTCTTGCCGGAGCCTGTTTCTGATCTGCCGACCACATCTTTCCCTGTCATGATGGCAGGAATCATTTTTGTCTGTATATCTGTGGGCACGGTGATGTCCTGCTTTGCCAAGCCTGCTGCAAGGGCGTCGGACAGTCCCAGTGTCTGAAAATTCTGTTCCATGGTTCCATTCCTTCCTAAATATCAAAGCGTTTCGTCGTTTTTCCCATTATATCCGCTTTTCCGCAAACTGTAAACCTCCGGCGCCGTCTTTCGCCGCAAAATAGTCCAGAATCCCACAGTAAATGCCCCATGCCATCTGTTCCTGATAGGTATCGTCATTGAGTTTGGCTTCTTCTGTTTGGTTTGACAAAAAGCCGCACTCCACCAACGCCGCCGGAATCTGAGTGGTGCGGAGGATGTAATAATCGCTGTTTGCTTTGATTTGCCTTGTATTCTCTCGGTCTACTCTTTGCCGCAGGCTTTCCTGTATACACTGGGCAAGGGCTTTGCCCTCCTCACTTTGGCTATGGTAAAAGACCTGCGCCCCTTTGGCAGAAGAAGACGGAAAAGCGTTCTGGTGGATGCTCACCAGCAAATCCGCACCGCTTTCATTGGTGATTTCCTTCCGCACCCGCATATCCTCCCGTTTGCTCTGTCCCAAAGCCATGCCGTCATCTCTGGTCACATAAACCCTTGCGCCGCCCTGTTCCAAATAGGACTGCAATTTCTTCACAATAGCAAGATTCAGTTCCTGCTCATCCACGCCTGTTTTCCCTGTTTTTCCCGGGTCCCAGCCGCCGTGTCCCGCATCCAGCACAATGGTCTTTTCTGCCACAGGCAGCATGGTTTCCGCCGCCCGTCCCTGATGGTACACACAAAAGCAAATGACCATACAGCATACCCATAACAAATATCGCCGCTTCTTTTCGTCCATATCCATTCCCCCTCCTGTCATGTTTATGAAGCAGAACGGAAAAAAAGACGGGTCTGTCTACCAGTCACCGTCTTTTTTCCTAAGGGAATGGGAATTTATATTTTACGAAATATTCGGAATTTTTCCAGTTTTTCTTTGTTTCTGGGGCATCTGTAACAGCAACAATGCGCCAAAAAGCAGAATGACGCCCAACCAGCCGAAGCCGTCCGGCACTTCGCCAAAAGCCACCACACCCAAAAGAGTGGCTGTCAAAGGCTCCGCAAAGGCAAGGACAGAGGCTTTCCCCGAATCCATACGGGACAGCCCTCTGGTATAAAGCAGGAAGGGAAGGAGGGTACACACCAACCCCAGCAGCAAAATGGTACCTGTCAGAGAAAGGTCACTGACTGCCAGAGAAAACATGTCTGCCGGATGGGACAGGGGCAACATGGCAACGGATGCCATGAGGAATGTGTAGAGCGTCACCGTTTCCGAAGTATATTTTTTCAGAGCGAATTTCCCGAAAATGCTGTAAAGAGCATAGCAGAAGCCAGAGGCAACACCTGTAAGGATGCCCAGTACCGTCACATGGACACTGCCGCTGAAAATCCCTGTGGTGCAGATGCAACCAGCCAAGGCAAACACAAGGCCTTTCACCTTCTGAGCAGTGATTTTCTCATGAAACAGCACCGCCGACAGCACCATAACGAAAAATGGCGCTGTATAAAGGAGGATAGCCGCTACAGACAACGTAGTGATGCTGATGGTCACAAAGTAAAAGATGTTGAAGCCTGCAATGCTGCAAATACCTGTGCCTAAAAACATCCACAGGTCTTTCCAGTCCACACGGCAAAGTTTCCGGTCTTTGCAAATGAGCAGCAAAAACAATCCTACAGCCGTCACCAGACTGCGCAGCGCCGTAATCTGCACGGCGTCAAAACCTACCGCCGACAATTTACGGGAAAACAATCCAATGACACCCCAAAGACAACCTGCTGCAATGACCATAAGCCCTGCCATTTCTTTCTTCTGCATACCTTACCGCCTTCCTTTCCGAAATATCTGCCCTCAGTATAACGCCCCTCTTGTATAAAGTAAAACGCTGTTTTATACTATTATCTATGAAGAATTGTCAAAGATAAGGAGGTCACCAAATGGATTTCAAAAAATGCGAAGCCCTGCTGGCTGCCATTGATACTGGCAGCTTCACAAAAGCGGCGGAACAGCTCCACTACACCCCTTCCGGCATCAGCCACATGATGACAAATCTGGAGGCAGAACTGGGCTTTCCCCTGCTGTATCGCTCCAAAACAGGGGTGGTGCCTACCCCCAGCGCATTGGAACTGATGCCTGTCCTCCGTGAAATGGCAGACTGTGGCAACCGTTTTGAGCAGATTTCCTCTCGTATCAAGGGCTTGCAGACAGGACGCCTTACCATCGGCGTTTACACCAGCATTGCCACCTGCTGGCTGCCTCCCGTCATCAAAGCCTTTGCCGCCGTCTATCCCGGCATCCGTATCATATTAAAAGAAGGCATCCATCAAGAGCTGGACAGTTTTCTGGAAAACAGACAGGTGGATATCTGCCTGTACAGCGAAAAGCCCGACAGCCCTTACACATGGATTCCCCTGCGGAAAGACCCCATGATTGCCGTACTGCCGCCGGAGCATCCCATGGCAGGAGAAAAGGTCTATCCCCTCTCTGCCTGTCAGCAGGAGGACTTCATCATGCCTGCCTATGGCGCCGATTATGACGTTGTCCAGCTGTTCCGCACCCATGATATCCACCCCAAAGTGAAATACGAAACCATTGAAAACCATGCCGCCCTTTCCATGATTGCACAGGGCTTAGGCATGAGTATCATGAACCAACTCATCACCGAAGGGCACACAGCAAAGATTGTAAAACTGCCCTTAGACCCGCCCCATACCATTTCTTTGGGCATTGCTCTGCCCTCTGGGGAGCTTTCCCCTGCGGCACAGGCTTTCGTAGACCTGACCTGTGAAATGCTGGCAGAGAAATAAATATTTTTTCATTGGGCTGTATCCCCCAAAAAATGGAATGCGCCTATTTTTTGTCTTTTTTGTGCGAACACAACAAAGAATTTGTCTTTTGAATACAAAAAAACGTCATCCTTTCTGTTGTCATACCATAAGCTAATACAACGGCAAATGGATTTGCGATTTATGGAAAGCCTTGATTTCTATGGGCTTTTTGCTGTATACAAAAGACAGTATTCATTTTTGTATTTATAACACGGACATATGTCTGTTTAATATTGACATTTTTTCCCCATCTTTTTGAACTTTTTTTGCACTATCCTCCGAAATTTCTTTTACACTTTAAAAAATACTTCTTTTTTATTGACGGTTTCTTTCCCCGTGCTATAATCAACTTCATAAAACCGAAAAGACCCTGGTCTTTTTCCGTCCCACACTTTGGGACATCATTACTTATCACACTTTAAGGGAGGCTTATTTATGGAAAGAGTATTCAATTTTTCAGCTGGACCATCCATGCTGCCACTGGAAGTTCTGGAACAGGCACAAAAAGAGTTTGTCTGTTACGGCTCCTCAGGCATGTCCGTAATGGAGATGAGCCATCGATCTAAAGTGTTTGAAGGCATTTTGGAAAAGGCTCAGGCAGACCTGCGGGATTTGATGCACATTCCCGACAATTACAAAATCCTGTTTTTGCAGGGCGGCGGCTCCACACAGTTTGCCATGATTCCTTTGAATCTGATGAACAAAAACAACAAGGCTGACTATGTGGTAACAGGTCAGTGGGCGAAAAAAGCCGCAGAAGAAGCGGCGCGCTACGGCAAAGTAAACATTGTGGCTTCTTCTGCCGACACCACTTTTGACCGCATCCCCGAACTGGATGAATCCAAATTTGACAAACATGCGGACTATTTCTATATCACTTTAAACAACACCATTTATGGCACACGCTGGACAGAACTGCCCAATGTGGGCGATGTTCCTCTGGTGGGGGATATGTCCTCCTCCATTTTGTCCGAGGAAATCGACATCACAAAGTTCGGTCTGCTCTTTGCAGGTGCACAGAAAAACCTTGGCCCTGCCGGGGTGACCGTTGTCATCGTCCGGGAAGACCTGCTGGGCAATGCCATGGATTTCACACCTACCATGCTCAAGTATGACATCCATGCAAAAAACAATTCCCTTTACAACACACCACCCACTTACGGCATTTACTTCATGGGCCGTGTATTCGAATGGGTGAAAGCACAAGGCGGCGTTGCAGCCATGCAGAAACGCAATGAAGAAAAAGCGGCTCTGCTCTATGATTTTCTGGACAGCTCTGCCCTTTTCAAAGGCACTGTGCAGAAAAAAGACCGTTCCCTCATGAACGTGCCTTTTGTGCTGCCCACAGAAGAACTGAACGCGAAATTCATCAAAGAAGCCGGCGAAAAAGGCTTCGTAAACCTGAAAGGCCACCGTACTGTTGGCGGCATGCGTGCCAGCATCTACAATGCTATGCCCAAAGAAGGCGTAGAAGCTCTGGTGGTGTTTATGAAACAGTTTGAAGCAGAAAACAAGTAAAGGAGAATGTCCGTATGTATACCATCAAAACACTGAATCAGATTTCTCAGGCAGGCCTAAGCAAGCTGCCTGAAGCAGAATTTCACATAGACCCGGAAGCTGCTCGCCCTGAGGGCATCATTCTGCGCAGCTTCGACATGCACAGCATGGAGCTCAATGACAATTTGCTGGGGGTAGCCCGTGCAGGTGCAGGCACCAACAACATTCCCATTGACAAATGCACAGAAATGGGGATTCCCGTATTCAATACCCCCGGTGCCAATGCCAACGCCGTAAAAGAACTGGTGCTGGCAGGTCTCTTGGTATCCTCTCGCCGCATCATCAACGGCGCCCAGTGGGTACAGACCCTCACAGACAATGAAAATGTGGAAAAAGCCGTAGAAGCCGGCAAAAAGCAGTTTGTAGGCCCTGAAATCGCCGGCAAAACACTGGGCGTTATCGGTCTGGGCGCCATTGGCGTATTGGTGGCAAATGCCGCTCTGGACTTGGGCATGGACGTTGTCGGCTATGACCCCTTCCTGACACTGGAAGCCGCATGGCATCTGTCTGCTTCCGTGGATAAAGCGGAAACACTGGAAGAACTGGTGTCCAAGAGCGATTACATCACCATCCACATTCCACTGAACGATAAAACCAGAAACACTTTTGACGAAAAACTCTTTGCCGTTACCAAAAAAGGCGCAAGACTTTTGAACTTTGCCAGAGGTGGTCTGGTAGACAACGACGCACTGAAAGACGCCATTGAAAAAGGCATCATTGCAAGATACATCACAGACTTCCCCGATGAAACCCTGCTGGGCAACGAAAACATCATCGTTCTGCCCCATCTGGGTGCGTCCACACCGGAATCCGAGGAAAACTGCGCCGAAATGGCTGCGGTGGAACTCAGAGAATACCTGCGTTACGGCAACATCCGCAATTCCGTGAACTTCCCCGGCTGTATCGTGCCTTATTCCGGCAAACCTCGTATTGCCATTTCCCACTCCAATATCGTGAACATGATCGGGCAGTTGGGTGCGGTATTTACCAAGCACCATATCAACATTGACAAGATGGTCAACAACTCCAAAGGCGAACTGGCTTACAACATCATCGTTTGCGATAACCTGCCGGAAAATGTCAACGAACTGGTGGATGACCTCTATGCCATCCACAGTGTCAAAAAAGTACGCGTACTGAATCAGGAGGGATAATATGGCAACCATCAGACCTTTTATGGGCATCCGTCCCGCGCCTGAATACGCGAAAGACGTGGCAGCCCTGCCTTATGACGTTATGAACACAGAGGAAGCCAGAGAAATGGTACAGGGAAACCCCTATTCCTTTTTGCATATTGACCGGGCGGAAATTGATCTGCCTATAGGCACAGACCCTTACAGCCCCGCTGTTTATGAAAAAGCGAAAGATACTTTCTACGAACAGCTGGACAAAGGCATTTTCACACAGGATCTGCTGCCCAATTTCTACATCTATCGACTGACCATGGACGGCAGAAGCCAGACAGGACTGGTTGTCTGCACTGCCATTGACGAATATTTGAATGACACCATCAAAAAGCACGAGCTGACCCGTGCCGACAAAGAGGCAGACCGTATCCGCCATGTGGATACTCTCAACGCCAACACAGGCCCCATTTTCTTGGCTTATAAGGAAAATCCTGACGCCAAAGCCATCATCAAAGGTTATACAGCGGCAGTGCCTCCAGTGTATGACTTTGTTTCCGATGACGGCATCGGTCATACCGTATGGGTCATTGACAGCGATACAGAAATCGGCATGTTGGTACAGAGCTTTGCCAACGTGGAAAACTTCTATATCGCCGACGGACACCACCGGAACGCATCTGCTGTGAAAGTGGGTCTGAAACGCAGAGAACAGAAACCGGACTATACCGGCGACGAAGAATTTAACTACTATCTTTCCGTGCTGTTCCCTGCGGACGAACTCTTTATTTTGGATTACAACCGTGTGGTCAAGGATCTGAATGGACTGAGTGAACAGGAATTCTTGGAAAAGATCTCCGAAAATTTCAAGGTTTCTCCTGCGCCTGCTTCTCCCTGCCATCCCCCTCGCAGACATACCTTCGGCATGTATCTGGGCGGAAAATGGTATCTCTTAGAAGCCAAAGACCACATTTTGTCCCACGACCCTGTAGATGGATTAGACGTGTCCATTCTACAGAATTCTCTCCTTGCGCCTGTCCTTGCCATCGGTGATCCCAGAGTGGATAAACGCATCGACTTTGTCGGCGGTATCCGCGGTCTGGGCGAGCTGGAAAGACGGGTGGACAGCGGCGAAATGCAGGTTGCATTTTCCATGTTCCCCACAGCCATGGATGAACTGATGGCAGTGGCAGACGCCGGACGCACCATGCCCCCCAAATCCACATGGTTTGAACCAAAGCTGCGCAGCGGCCTGTTCATCCACGATCTGGGCGAATAACTTATGCTAGAAACCTCCTTTGCGCCTCCCCTTGCATTGGAGGCTTTCTTTTTTTATTTTCCAATTTTCTCCTGCATATTCTTTTTTCTTTTCCTCATACTAAAAAAGAAAAAAGGAGGCGTAAAAGACATGAATAAATTCACCACTGGCATGCTTGTGGGCGGCGCCGCTGCCATCATGGGCGTCGGCTATCTCATGCAGGACAAAAAGACCTACCGCAAAATGATGAAAAAAGGCAAAAAAATGGCTGTCAAAGCCGAAGAGGTCATGGATGACATGATCGACAATATGCTGGAAAACTGATAAACACCACACATTCCAGAAAATCTCTCTGAAAACACTGCACAGAAAAAGGGCCATCTATTGGATGGCCCTTTTTCCGTTTTTGAGAGAGGGGTATGATTCTATATTCAAAATTTAAACTTGTTGTCTAATAATCCAGTAAGCCCCGTTTGTGGTAGGGCTTGTTTTGGCTTCCGCCAATATGGTATCCAGCGGCCACAGTTTTTCTGTGTTTTCCACACTTTTGGGATCTGCCACAAATACCTCGCCTCTGGCGTCTATGTTGCAGAGCATTATGAAATGTCCGCCGCCGGTGAAGTGACCTTCTCCCATGAGGGCAATGACGGGATATCCAGCCTGGAGGGCTTTCTGCACCTCCGCCCCATTGTTGGTGGTGGCACACTCCAGTCCAAAATGCTTCAGCCCGTCAGCAATGAGCGTATGATAACTGCCGGAGCCCGGGGCACAATATCCGTTCTCTGCCGCCCAGTCAGCCATTTCCTTTGGGTTAATCTGGGTGTCCGTCAGGGAACTGACTGCCATAGCCAGCACCGTAGGGCCGCATCCAGCTTCCTCCATGTAGTCCACTTCGCCGTACAGCTCATTTGCCCAACGTTCGTCTGTCTGGTTGTAATAAACCAGCCAGTCCGGCATATGCGCCGCTGACTTGCTGATGGTCGTCGAATCAGGAGAAACGGGAGCCGGCGCCAAAGAAGGAATGAGAAAAATTACGAACATCAGTCCGCAATAAATCAGGGTTCTCCACCAGCCGTTCTTTCTGCGGCGGCGAGAGAAAATTTGAAAGTAAATCTGTACCATTGTGAGAAAAAATAAAATACCCAATATTGCTATTTGCAAAATACGCAATATTTGCATCGCCCACGCCCCCGTTCCTGATTACAAAAGCAGTATAACACACCTTTTTAACGGAACTTTTGCGAAACCCTGTCGAATTTATTAAGATATTCCATGGAAATTCTTAGGATATGGAATTTTTCGCAAAAAAGCACCATTATCACGGATTTTTTTCTTTTTCAAGAAAAAGAAAATCGGTATTTCTGTTGTATCTGAAATACCGATTTTTTTATTTTGTCAAAACCGCAGATCAGCCTTTCAGCAGTTCAATGCCTTTGCGGATTCTGCGCAGGCTTTCTTCCTTGCCCAGAATGTCTGCCAGTTCCATAGCGCCGCCGGGGGAAGTAGGTTCACCGGACAGCGCGGTGCGAACAGGCCACAGGAGCTGACCGTTTTTGATGCCCATCTCACCAACCAGAGCCATGAGGGCGTCGTGAATGCTGTCTGTGTTCCAGTCTGCCAGATTTTCCAGTACAGGCAGAGCCGCTTCCAGAGAGGACAGGGCAATTTCGTCGTTTGTTTTCATTTTCTTATGGGTATACAGTTCTGTGCCGTATTCGGGCAGAGTTTTGAAGAATTCCACCAGACCGGGGATATCGTTCAGTGTTTCCAGACGTTTCTGGAGGAGAGCCGCAATCTTTTTCAGATCCAGATCTGTGTCACCCAGTGCTTCTTTCAGCTTGGGTTCTGCCAGTGCATAGTACTTGTCGAAGTCCATAGCTTTCAGGTATTCGCTGTTCATCCATGTGAGCTTCTTGATGTCGAAGATGGCAGGGGATTTGCTCAGACCAGCCATATCGAAGTTTTCTTCCAGTTCTTTCAGGGAGAAGATTTCCTGTGTACCGGAAGGGCTCCAGCCCAGCAGTGCAATATAGTTGATGATAGCTTCTACCACATATCCTTCTCTCACCAGATCTTCAAAGGACTTGTCCCCGTGACGTTTGGACAGTTTATGGTGTGCATCACGCATAACTGCCGGCAGGTGTACATATACGGGAGGTTCCCAGCCGAATGCTTTGTACAGCAGGTTATATTTGGGTGTGGAGGACAGATATTCACTGCCGCGTACCACATGAGTGATATGCATCAGGTGGTCATCCACTACGTTTGCGAAGTTATAAGTGGGGAAACCGTCTGCTTTCATGAGGATCTGGTCATCCAGTTCTGTATTTTCCACAGTGATGTCGCCATATACCACATCAGAGAATGTGGTTGTGCCGCTGTCGGGCATTTTCTGACGGATAACGAAAGGTACGCCTGCGTCCAGTTTTGCCTGTACTTCTTCTTTGGACAGACCCAGACAGTGACGGTCATATTTTGCGAAAGCTGCGCCTTCTGCGTTGCTTTCTTTCAGGGATTCCAGACGTTCTTTGGTGCAGAAGCAGTAGTATGCTTCGCCTTTTTCCACCAATTCTTTTGCGTAGTCCATGTACATGCCCATACGTTCGCTCTGTACATAAGGACCATAGTCGCCGCCGATATCGGGACCTTCGTCATGGTGCAGACCTGTCATGCGCATGGTGTTGTAGATGACGTCTACAGCGCCTTCCACCTGACGTTCCTGGTCTGTATCCTCAATACGCAGGATGAATTTCCCACCCTGGGATTTTGCAATCAAATATTCATATAAAGCGGTTCTCAAGTTCCCGATGTGCATATAGCCTGTGGGGCTGGGGGCAAATCTGGTTCTGACTTCCATGTTTCATCTTCCTTTCTCATTCTTTTGCGCCGAAGCCATAGTCCGGCAAAATATCATATTCTAGTTTAAACGGAAAACCCTGCCCTGTAAAGGGATTTCGGGAAAAAGGGACTGAAATTATTTGTTTCTTTCCGTGATATATGCTATACTGAACCACAAGTGAAACCCAATACAGAAAGGAGCATTTTCAAAAATGTCTTTAGATAAAGAGAACATGAAAAAAATATGCCTGCTCATCGTCTTTACGCTGGCGGTGTTCGTAGGTCTATGGCGGCTGGATGTTGTCATTTCCGCCATCACTTTTCTGGGCGGCATCCTTGCCCCCTTCATTCTGGGCGGCGCCATTGCCTTCATCCTCAGCGTTCCCATGAACCGCATTGAAATCACCATCTGTAAACTGTGCAGCAAAGACAGCAACGAAAAACGTCAGAGAAAACGGGAAAAATTCCTGCGTCCTTTCAGCATGATTCTGACATTGGTCTTTGTCATTGCCGTACTGGCGCTGGCAGTGCTGGTCATCTTCCCAGAACTGGGCAGAACCGTTTCCGGTCTTGGCAGAACCATCCAGGCAAATGTCCCCATCCTGCTGGAAAAACTGGAAGAACTGTTCCACAACAACAAGGAAATTTCCTACTGGCTTTCCAATCTGGATTTGAACTGGGATGAAATCATCAGAAAAGCCACAAATATTTTCCAGAGCGGCGCTGACATCATCCTTGGCTCCACATTCTCCGTGGTACAGAGCATTTTCAGCGGCGTTACCACATTTGTCATTGGCTTTGTCTTTGCCTGCTACATCCTCATTCAGAAGGAAAAACTGGGCAGACAGTGCCGGAAACTGCTGTTTGCTTATCTGAAAAAACAGCAGGCAGAACGTGTGCTGGAAATCGCGTCCCTGACACACCGCACATTCGCCAAATTCCTTACCGGACAGTGTCTGGAAGCTGTCATTCTGGGTACCATGTTCTTTGTTGCCATGACGCTCCTGCGCTTCCCTTATGCTTTGCTGGTAGGCGTGCTCATTGCCATCACCGCATTGATTCCCATTTTTGGTGCATTCATCGGCTGTGTGGTAGCCGCATTCCTGATTCTCATGGTAAGCCCCATGCAGGCATTGGCATTCATCGTGCTGTTTTTGGTATTGCAGCAGCTGGAAGGCAACTTCATCTACCCTCACGTGGTAGGCGGCTCCGTAGGTTTGCCATCTATCTGGGTATTGGTAGCCGTTACTGTGGGCGGCAGCCTTATGGGCATTGTGGGTATGCTTATTTTTATTCCCCTTATGTCCGTGCTGTACACCCTCCTGCGGCAGGACGTTGTCAAACGACTGGAGGAAAAGCAACTGGATATTTCATGATATTGTCAAAGACTCCTCGCATCGAGGAGTTTTTTTTATGCAGATTACACACGTCCCTTGTTTTTTCCGCCTTTATGTGCTAAAATAAAAACAAATCTAATACTACCCAAACGGTCGGAGGTGTATGATATGAGACAACGGGAAGAAATCATCAAAGCCTGGCTGGATATGTGGCTGGGACAGGAACTGCTGCCGCTGGA
Organism: uncultured Clostridia bacterium; assembly: GCA_902477755.1. Classification (GTDB taxonomy): domain Bacteria; phylum Bacillota; class Clostridia; order Lachnospirales; family Anaerotignaceae; genus Anaerotignum. Next base: position 76,809 of record CABSIK010000004.1, on the reverse strand, counting down.
AGCAGTCTTTACACCGGATGTGCATTACTATGAATTTCAGGGACGGGAATACGAAGGCATGGAGCAAATCCGCCGCTGGTTTGAAACATGGAACAGCGAAAACCGTGTGGTAAAATGGGAAGTTGGCCGTTTCGTACACGATCAGGATCTGACATTGGTACCTTTCTATTTCCAGAATGTGAACAAAGAAGGGGAAAAACGGGAATATGAAGGGGTTTATCTGGTAGAATGGGACGGTGACCACCGCATCCAGAAATTGCAGGAATTCTACTGCAAACTGCCCCATTACAAACCTTACGCATAAACACAATCTGCCTGCTCTTTCAAAAGCAACTTCCCCTTAAGAAAACATTGTTTTTTTCCTTGATTTCTTAAGGGGAATTGCGACGGCTGTCTTTATAAGAAAACATAACAAATAAAAATTCCATAAAATAAGAAAGCTAAAATCCGTTGTCATGATAAAGATTTTAGCTTTCTTTGTTTTCTTATGAAGATGCCCCTAAGAGAGCAGGCTTTTTTCACGAAAAGGAGCAAAGACGATGACATTTACACCCATTGACATGGAAACATGGCACAGAAAGCCATATTTCCTTCATTATCACAAAGACATTCCCTGCACCTACAGCATGACTGTTTCTCTGGACATCACTGTTCTGAAGGAAAAGGGCGTTTCCCTTTATCCTGCCCTGCTGTATCTCTTAACAAAAAACGTAAACCGCTATGAACAGTTCCGCACAGCCTTTGACGAAAAGGGAAATGTGGGCATCTATTCCAACATGGAGCCATGCTACACCATTTTCCATAAGGAACAGGAAACCTTCTCCAATCTTTGGACAGAATACAGCGCAGACTTTTCCACATTCCTTAGGCGGTATAAAGCCGATTTGGAAACCTACGGAAACGTACTGGATATGGACGCAAAACCCAACACACCGCCCAACACTTTCCCCGTTTCCATGGTACCATGGACAACGTTCACAGGATTCCATCTGCACCTGCAAAAGGGTTATGACTATCTCCTGCCCATATTCACACTAGGCAAGGCATGGGAACATCATGGACACTGGAAAATGCCCCTTGCCATACAGGTACACCATGCCGTCTGCGATGGGTTCCATGTGAGCCGTTTTGTGGAATCTCTCCAGCAGGATTTGAACCAATTCCAGCCATAAAAAATAAGAAAGCTGAAATCCTTGTAATAGAAAAGATTTCAGCTTTTTGTTTTCTTATGAAGAAGCCCCAAAAAGGCTTCGCTTTTATGGTTCTGTTTGATTTTCTGTGGTTTCGTCTGCCCCCAGATACCGCAGGATTGCCCGATAATAGGCTTCTGCCGCTTTCTGGCAGCCTTCTTCCGTGCCGAAGTTTGCCACATCGCTTTCGTTGGTGACAAAGCACTGTTCCACCAGCACGGCAGCGCCTTTCTGGTTCTTCAGCACGCCGAAAGTATCGTAATCATACACGGTGGTATCCGTGGAATCCACCAGCATTTTTTCCCCGTTCACATAATAGCCGAAACGGATACCATTGCCGCCTCGCAGCTCACTGCCTGCCGCTGCCATTTCTTCTGCAAGGATCGCGGCAAATTCCATGCTTGCTTCATGGTTTTCCATACCCGGTACGGCTGGATAGCACTCAAAGCCCGATGCTTCCCCTGTTTCGTCGGCATTGCCATGAACAGAAAGCATCAAATCCGGCTGCAAAAGAGCAATCTTTTGGTTTCGGTCGGTGATAGACATGCCCTCACCCATTTTTCTGGTAAGCACCACTCGGAAACGCCCGTCCTCTTTCAGCAATTTTTCCAAAGCCGTCACTGTCTGCTCTGTCAGTTCCACTTCCTGAATGACTCCCACAGAGCCTACATCCTCGCCGCCATGACCTGCGTCCAGCGCCACAGTATAGGGCTTGCCATAGCGGTAATAGAAAAAGAATCCCCCGTAACCCAGCACGAACAGAATCAGCACAACCAACAGACGGCGGAAGATACCGCCTTTTCTCCGGCGTTTCGTCCGTCTTTTGGGCACATAAGGTTCCTCGTATCTTCTGGGTTTCCGCCGCCGTTTTTCCGGCGGTTCAAAATCTCTCCAATTTCTCCCCTTCATGTCTTAAATGATGAAAGAATCTCCTTCTCTGCGGATCAAAGCCACATGGGCGCCGTAAGGCTTTTGCCGCAGTTTTTCGCAGATGTCGAAATGCTTCCAGAAGTGCATGGGCAGCAGCACCTTTGCCCCAACGGTTTCCATGAAATAATCCACTGCCCAGTCATATTTATCCTGCAAACGAGGGTCAGCAGGCACACATGCCACGTCGATTTCTCTGCCTTTGAGCAGGTCGATTTCCCGACGATAGCTGTCAGCGATGTCGTTGTTAAATTCGTCACTTTCGCCGTTCCAGTGCCACCAGTTCAAGTCCCCTCCATGGAATACGGTGCGTTTGCCAGCTACTTTCACCACAAAAGCAACGCCCTGATCGTTGGAAGCCAGTGTTTCGATTTCCAGATCATCCACCGTGAGTTTCTGGTGAGGTTTTACCCATGTCACTTCTCCTTTGAAATCCTTGGGCAGTTCCACATCGTCGGAAATGATATAATGTGCCCGATCTGCCCACCGCAGAATGGCAGGGTCATAATGATCCCCATGACCGTGGGAAACGAAAATATAGAACTTCTTATGGGGGAAATCCCCTTCATTCACTCTGTCAAACATCCCGTTCTGGGTGTAGTAATCAAAAAGCAGCACAGACTGCTTTGTTTCGATCTGAAATCCGCTGTGATGCAGATAAGTCATATTCATAAAGTTTCTCCTTCCATCTTCTTTCGTTTGAGTAATACCCGTTCTTTGGCATTTTGCAAAAATATTTTTGCCGCTTCTTCGTCATAAAGCCATTGCCGCAGGTTTTCACCAGACAATATGAGAGGTGTGCGGTGATGAATTTCCCCTACACATCCTGAAGCATGCTCCGTTACAACAGTGGCCTCCCATCTTTCCGCCTTTTTCCGGCAGACGCCAGCCAGATACAGCATTTCTTCCTCTTGGGGCAGAAAATCCCATCCTGTCCCTTCTCCGTCCCACTCACAAAAACCTGTCACGGGAATGACACAGCGATTCTGGACAAAGTCCTTTCCGAAAAGAGGCTTATCCAGCAAAGTTTCGCTTCTGGCGTTATAGACCCGCTTGCCTTTCTGAGTCAGATAGCCCCAGTCTGCCACATCCGCCGTTGTTTTGCCGCCAGACACCCGCAGTATGGGAATGGGACCCGCGGGAAACAATTCCCTGCCAAATTCACAATTGGGATATTTTCGCATGATTTCCCTCATGATTGCCGCCATGGGCTTACTGGCAGGGGAAAATTCCCATATCATTTGTCTGCACATTTCATTTCACTTCACGCATGGCGCCTGTATGAGGATCCATGACAAAGCCGTAAACTTCCACATCTTTATGAATCAGTGGATGATTGCGGATAGTATCCACAGTGTTCTGGACAGAAGCGCAAATATCGCCGAAGCCTGTAAGCCACTGTTCCAGATTTTTATGGTTGGCATCCACATGGTCGATGACATCTCTGGAAATGCCCTTTTCTTCCATTTTGGCAATCATCTTTTTGGCATCCAGCGCTCTGCCGCCGCAGTCGTCATGACCAATGACCAGAATGGTATCTACGCCCAGTTCATAAACAGCCACCAGCAGGGAGAAAATCACACTCCCGTAGGGGTGAGTGATCTGACCGCCGGCGTTTTTGATAAGCTTTACATCACCGTTTTTGATGCCCAGAGCCGCAGGCAAGAGTTCTGTCATACGGGTATCCATACAGGACAAAATGGCAATTTTCCGGTCAGGATATTTTGTGGTTTCATATCGTTGGTACATTTCATGGTCTACAAAAATACGATTATATTCCAGCATTTTTCTCACGCTGTCGTTCATGGGAAATCCCTCCTTTATTCTCACTTCTTTCTGCTCTGCCATTTCAGTGTGGCAAAGATCAGCACAAACCAAAGCACGATCAAAATCAATGCCAAAGGCAGGATGGCGTTGAGCAAAGTTTCTGCCGGCAGCACTTTTGCCGCAATATACAGCCCAATGCCCACCAGCACCAGATACAGCAATGTTACCACCTGCATGATTTTTCTTGTTTCCTTCATATCGCACCTTCCTTTCTGCCGCTCTGTACTGATTCTATCATTCCAGCGGAAAGAAATCAAATTTCCGAAATAAAAAAATCCGACATTTTTCCAAAAAACATCGGATTTTTTCTGTCTGTAAAAAAGTGAGCAGACCTGTAAGCCGGGTTCTGTCGTGGACAGCCATCTATCTTGGTCTGTTGTTGCCAACAGCATCATGCGACTTTTCATCGAGGAGAGACGAGCAGCCTCTTTGCCCTCTTTCGTCTTGCTTCAGGTGGGGTTTACAGAGCCTCCTGCGTTACCGTAGGAGCGGTGGGCTCTTACCCCACCTTTCCATCCTTACCTGCCCAAAGACAGGCGGTTTATTTCTGTTGCACTTTCCTTAGAGTCGCCTCCACCGGCCGTTAGCCGGCACCCTGCTCTATGAAGCCCGGACTTTCCTCACTGGAGCGAATCCAGCGCGACTGTCCAGTCTACTCAGTGGATAATTATACTCCAAAAAGGAGCCTTTTGTCAAACCTTAAAGCAGCTTCCGCCTACAAATTCCTTAATCAAGGAGTTGTTGGGGATTTCTGTACCCGGTGCCGCAAGGAAATAGCCCAAGAACTTGATAAGCCGTTTTGCGGTGATATATTCCGGCTGTTCTTCCCCAATGGCAAAAAGCTGAGGTTCCGCGTACTGCTTCAGTACACTCAGTTCGTAAATGGTTGCGGAATTGAAAATGGCGTCGGCGTTTTCCTGATAAGGGAAAATGTTCATAGCTTCCCCATCGGTGACGTCGTTCCATGTACGGATGGTTTCTGCCGCATCCCGTCCGCGGAACTGATAATCTCGCACGATACGGCGAATCAAACGGCTGTCAGATGTGGAAATGCGGTTGTGGTCATCCACGTTCAGCTGTGTCATGGCGCTGATGAAAATCTTGAATTTCTGTTCCGCAGGGATTTCCGATGTGAGCATATCGTTCAAGCCGTGGATACCTTCCAATACCAGAATTTCCCCTTTCTTCGCCTGAATACGGTTGCCGTTGTATTCCCGTTTGCCTGTAACAAAGTTATAAGTGGGCAGGTCTACCAGTTCCCCTGCAATCATTTTCTTTAAGTCATCGTTGAGCAAAGGCAAGTCAAGGGCGTGGATATGCTCGAAATTTCGTTTCCCATTTGCATCTACAGGTGTTTTATCCCGTTCCACGAAATAATCATCCAGAGAGATTTTATGAGGCTGAATGCCCAATACTTGCAGCTGGATACACAGGCGGTTGGCAAAGGAAGTCTTGCCGGAGGAAGAAGGCCCTGCGATGAGTACCACACGGACTTTATCCAAACGCTGGTGAATCATATCGGCAATTTCCGCAATTTTCTTTTCGTGGAGCGCTTCATTGATGCGAATGAGGTCGCCAAATCTGCCCTGAGTCAGTGTATGGTTCAGCTCTGCCACATTTTTCACACCCATGAGCTGGCACCAGCGCATCTGTTCTAAAAATACACTGCTGATCTTTTTGGGATTGGAAAATTCCCGCAGCTCTTTGGGATTTTTCTGGTCAGGCAAGCGGATGAGGAAACCGTTTTCATAAGCCATGAGGGAAAAGACCTTCAAATCCCCTGTGGAAGGGGGCATATATCCATAGAAATAATCATAGAAGCCGTCCAGTTCATAGAGATTCACATTGGAGGCGCGGCGATAACGGAACAATTCGTCTTTATCAGGCATGCCCTGTCGTCTGGCAATTTCTCTGGCATCCTCTTTCCGCATGGTGCGTTTGCAGATAGGCAGGTCTGCCGCCACATATTCCCGCATTTTGCCTTCGATTTTTGCCAGCACTTCTTCTGTGATTTCCATTTCTGGTTTACGGATTTCGCAGTAAAGATTTTTCTGCAAAGAATGTTCCACCACCACCAGAGATTCATTGCCCCAGAGTTCATAAACAGCTTTTGTCATCAGAATCAGCACACCGCGGCGATAAACACGCATGGCTTCATCGTTTTCGATGCCGTAAAATGTCACATCATCACAAGTACGGATTTTCTGATGGAGTTCCCGGAGACGGTTTTGCTGTCTTGCTAGCATAATGGGACCATTGACGGTGCCGCAAAAATCTTTTGCCACGTCAGCAAAGGTTGCCCCCTCTGCAATCTCCACCATTTTTCCCATGACGTTGATCTGTCTTGTTTCCATGACTTTTCTCCTCCTTTTCTCCTCTTACAGCGCCCAGAATGTCTGCCCATTGACTTTGGAGCAAACCACTTCCAGCGCCCAGCCCTTTTCTGCTGCCGCCTGTTCCAGCGCTTTCTGAATCACAGGCACGATAAGCACTTCGCTGGCATAATGGGTCACATCTGCCACACAAATGCCTGTTTCCACTGCCTTCTGGGCTTCGTGGAATTTGATGTCCGCTGTCAGATAAGCGTCCGCACCGGCGTAATACGCAGGCAGTATAAATTCCGCGCCGCTGCCTGTGCAAAGAGCTACCTTCTGAATCATTTTATGTGGGTCACCTGTCAGGCGAATACTGTCCAGACCTAATTTTTCTTTGAGCATTCTGGCAAAGTCTGCAAACGCCACAGGCGCAGGCAATACGCCCATACGTCCGATGCCTTCTTTTTTGTATCTCTGTTCCACAGCGTATACATCATAAGCCACTTCTTCATAAGGATGGGCTGCCTTCATAGCTGCAATGACCTTTGCCTCCTGAGATGCAGGCACCAAAGCCTCCAGACGGACTTCTTCCACCCGTTCCAGCTTGCCCTGTTCACCTAAGAAAGGATTGCTGCCTTCCATGGGCAGGAAGGTGCTTTCTCCCGGTGCCCCAAAGGTGCAGCAAGTATAATTGCCGATTTCTCCAGCGCCAGCGTCACACATAGCTTTCCGTACCCCTTCAGCGTGGGTCACAGGCACGAAAACTGCGATTTTCTTCAAGTCCTCTGCCCATGTTTCTTCTAAGTATGTCAAATCCTGCAAGCCAATGAGTTCCGCCAATACGTCATTGGTGCCGCCTTTAGCGATGTCCAGATTGGTATGAGCAGAAAAAGCCGCAATGTTATTCTGAATCAAAGAAATGATTTTGCTGCCCACAGAGGTTTCTGTGGTGATGCTGTCAAATTTCTGGAACAGCAGCATAGGGTGGTGGGTGATGATCATATCCGCGCCCATTTCCGCCGCTTCCGCAATGACTTCTTTTGTCACATCCAGCGCAACCAGTATTTTTTTCACTTCATGGTTAGGGTCACCCACTGCCAAACCGGGTTTATCCCAGCTTTCTGCCAATTTTCTGGGGGCAATGCCCTCCATGACTGCCATAATATCTTTTACTTGTACCATGCTTTCGCCTCCTTGATGACTGCCAGTTTTTCCTCGATTTCTGCCAGACGTTCCGCCGCTTTCGGTGTGCCGCTCTGGCGTAAACCTTCTGCCACTTTTTCATACTGGGCTTCTTCTCTGGTCAGTTCCTCCCACAAAATGGGGTCTTGTTTTTCCAACAATCTGCCGCCGTAAAACAGTGCCGCAGGTGTTTTTTCCTTCTCCTCACCGGGGATACAGCGGAAAATATGATAATACTTCCCGTCCTCTTTCACCATGATTTCCTCATCAATGGCAAAACCAAAATCCCATACTGTCTGACGCACTGCATCCAGATCATGCTGGGGAGAAAGTATCCATTCTTTCAGGCTCTTTGCCACTTCTTCGCTTTCCTTGAGGATACGGCAGATGAGCATACCTCCCATGCCTGCGATGACAGCACTTTCCACTTCCCCTGTATGTACGGGCAAAAGTCCGCTGCCCAGACGGGTTTCGATGGCACCTCCTGCACCCATGGCGGCGATGTTTTCCTTTGCCTTTTCCAGAGGGCCTTTGTTCAGGTCACAAGCCAAAGCCCTGTCGATGTTCCCCTGTTCGTATAAGTACAAAGGCACATAGCCATGGTCAGTGCCGATGTCTGCCATACTGCGGCGTGTCACCAGTCCTGCCACTGCCTGCAATCGTTTTGAAATATCCATAACCTGTTTCCTTTCTATGCAAAACAGGCGGCAAGCATACCCCTTTTTGGTACGCCTGCCGCCTGCCACTTGTGTTTCTTATTCCAAATAATCTTTCAGTTTTTTGCTGCGGCTGGGATGACGCAGTTTACGCAGGGCTTTTGCCTCGATCTGACGGATTCTTTCTCGTGTGACATTGAATTCTTTGCCCACTTCTTCCAGTGTTCTGGCACGTCCGTCGTCCAGACCAAAGCGCAGACGCAATACCTTTTCTTCCCTTTCGGTGAGGGTATCCAGCACTTCGATGAGCTGTTCTTTCAGCAGAGTGAATGCAGCCGCTTCCGCAGGGGCAGGAATGTCATCATCGGGGATAAAGTCACCCAGATGGCTGTCTTCTTCTTCGCCGATGGGGGTTTCCAGAGAAACAGGTTCCTGTGCGATCTTCATGATTTCACGAACCTTTTCTTCGGGCATCTGCATTTCCACTGCCAGTTCTTCTGCGGTCGGTTCACGGCCTAATTCCTGCAGCAGCTGTCTGGAGATACGAATGAGTTTATTGATGGTTTCCACCATGTGTACGGGAATACGGATGGTTCTTGCCTGATCAGCAATAGCTCTGGTGATTGCCTGGCGAATCCACCATGTGGCATAGGTGGAGAATTTATAGCCCTTGTGGTAATCGAATTTTTCCACGGCTTTAATCAGACCCAGATTGCCTTCCTGAATCAGGTCAAGGAACAGCATCCCACGACCTACATATCTTTTTGCGATGCTGACAACCAGACGCAGGTTGGCTTCTGCCAGTTTCTTTTTGGCAGCTTCGTCACCGTCTTCCATACGCTGTGCCAGTTCCACTTCTTCCTCTGCGGAGAGCAGAGGCACTTTGCCGATTTCCTTCAGATACATTCTGACAGGGTCGTCGATATTGATGCCTTCGGGCAGTGTCAAGTCAAGGTCTTTTTCAACTTCTTCTTCTGCATCCAGATTGCCCAGGATATCAATGCCCTGTGTTTCCAGATATTCATAAATCCGATCGATGCGGTCGGGGTCCAAGTCCAAATCCGCCAGATGGTCCATGACCTCTTTATACTCTAATACGCTTTTCTTCTTTTTGCCCATGGCAACCAGTTCTTCCAGTCTGGTCAACAATGTGGTTTCTTCGACGGATTTCAAAGCAATCCTCCCTTTCTGTGTTCCTTATAGTCTAACCATATCAGATGGTAATATGCAGTGCCTCCAGCTTTCTTTTCTCCTCCACCAGCTGTTGGATTTCCTCCACAGTGGATGCCTGTGCCGTTTTTCGGTCGATCTTTGCCCGCTTCAATACTTTTGCGGCTTCATTGACGGCTTTTTGCAGGTCGATTCCATCGTCTGCCAGTGGTTGTGCCGCGAAAATCTCCGTGACACGCCGTTGCGCTTCGCCTTCCTCAAAAAAACTGATCAGTTCCGCAGGAAACACACTCCCTGCTTCTTCCCATAAAGTGCCCATGGCTTCAAATGCCTTGCCGTAGACCTCTGTGGGAAAATCGTCCTCATCCAACACCTTCTGTAAAATTTCATATATATGCCGATGGCTGGCAGAAAAATACAACAAACTTTTCTGGGCGTCCAACAGCCCCTGATCTTCCTTTTCTCTGCCGCCGTACTGCCTTTGCATCTGTACCTGCCGCTTCTGGGCTTCCTGCTGGAATGCCTCGTCTTCCTTGCGGCGCAGTTTCCGTATTTCATTCTGGATGGCGCTTTCCTCCACCCCTGTCATACGGCTGACCTCGGCGGTATACACATCCCGCTCGATGTCGCTTTCCAATTTTGTCAAAATCTGCGCCGCCTCTGTGGCAAAGCGCACCCGATGTTCCGGGTTGTCCAGCGCGTACTTCCTGCGGATGCAGGCGATCTGGAACGATATATAATGAACGGCATTGACCAGCAGCTTGGAAAACTCTGCTGAGCCGTTTTGTTTGATGAATTCGTCGGGGTCTTTGCCATCTGGCACCTGTGTCACCCGCACATGGAATCCATTTTCCACCAGAACGGGAATGGCACGGAGGGCGGCGTTTGTGCCTGCTTCGTCGCTGTCGTAAAGCAGGATCACGTCCTCGGCGTATTTCTTCAGCGTCATGGCGTGTTCCCGGTTGAATGCCGTTCCCAATGACGCCACTACGTTATGGAATCCTGCCTGATAGATAGAAATCATATCCATATATCCTTCCACCAGAATGAGTTCCTTCTTTCTGGCGGCTTTTGCGAAGTTCAGCCCGTATAGATTGCGACTCTTGCTGAACAGTATGGTTTCGGGGGAATTCAGATACTTGGGTTCCCCCTTGCTTAGGATTCTGCCGCCGAACCCTACCACGCGTCCTTGCGCGTCGAATATGGGGAACATAAGCCGTCCCCGAAAACGGTCGTGGTAGCCGCTTCCTTCCTTATCAGGAATGACTAAGCCGCTTTTGACCATATCCTCTACGGAATATCCCAATCCCTTCAGGTGGTCGAAAAGGGCATGTCTGCGGTCTGGGGAATAACCAATGCCGAACTTTCTGGCTAGGTTTGGCTTGAGTTGCCGCCGCTCCAGATAAGCCCGTGCCGGTGCGCCTTCGTCCGACTGGAGGGTATCATAATAAAACCTTCCTGCCGCCCGATGCATCTCAAAGAGCCTTGTTTTCAGCCGCTCCATGGCAAGAGCCTGTCCCGTCATTTGAGGCTCCGGCAAAGGGATATTGGCACGCTCCGCCAGTTTTTTCACCGCTTCTGGAAAATCACAGTTTTCCATTTCCATGAGAAAGCCGTATACATTCCCAGACGCTCCACAGCCGAAACAGTAATAAAACTGCTTTTCGCTGTTGACGGAAAAAGACGGGGTCTTTTCGTGATGAAAAGGGCAAAGTCCGAAATAAGAACTGCCCTTCTGCTTCAAGGGGACGTATTGGGAAATGACATCGACAATGTCATTTTGCATACGGATTTCCTCAATCAATTCTCTCGGATACCGCATTGTCCTCCCCCCTTCCGTCTTTTTGGAAACAGCGTTTCCAGAATTTCCGTAAACATTGGAGAAAGGAAGCTGTTACACTTCCTTTCTCCTGCTATACTCTATGATTTCGACATTTCCCCGAAAAATCCTCCCTTTTGGCGACGTTTTGTATATTTGTACAAAAACCGACCGCAAAAGTCCGATTTTTCGCAAAAATTCATCAATAAATCAAAGGACACTCCATTCCGCAGGAATAAAGAGTTTCTTGTACCTTGCCACGGCAAAACGGTCTGTCATGCAGGCGACATAATCACAAACGGTCTGCTCCACCGTTTCTCCATCTTCCATAAGGCGGCGAAACTCTCCTTCCATCTCCTGTGGATGTTCCAGATAGTAGGCAAAGAGGTCACCTACGATCTTCTGGGCTTTTTCGTGCTCACAAATGGCAATGTCGCTGTGGTAGACCTTCTGGAACATAAATGCACGAAGTCCTGTCAACGCCCCTCGCATTTCCGTACTCATGCAGATGTCATGGATGCCTGTGCTATGTAATATGGTATCCCGAATCATGGCATTGATGCGTTTGCTGGACGTTCCCCCCATGACTGCCACATATTCCGCCGGAATCTCCTCTGGGCGAAGCATGCCTGCCCGAATGGCATCGTCAATGTCGTGGTTGGTATATGCGATTTTGTCTGAAAGCTGTACGATTTTCCCTTCCAGTGTGGCAGGGTGTCCGCTGGTGCGGTGGTTCAGTATACCATCCCGTACCTCCCATGTCAAATTCAGCCCCTTGCCGTCTTTTTCCAGACGGTCAGCCACACGCAGGCTCTGTTCGTTATGGGCAAAGCCCCCTCTGTCTTTGCAGAGTTCATCCAGTTTCCGTTCTCCAGCATGACCAAAAGGCGTATGCCCCAAGTCATGACCCAAAGCAACGGCTTCTGTCAAATCCTCATTGAGCCGCAAGGCTCTGGCAATGGTTCGGGCAATCTGGGCAACCTCCAAAGTATGGGTCAAACGGGTGCGGTAATGATCTCCTTCGGGAGAGATGAACACCTGTGTCTTATGCTTCATGCGCCGAAAGGCTTTGCAGTGGATGATGCGGTCTCTGTCCCGCTGAAAATCCGTGCGGAAATCACACTTTTCCTCTGGGCGCAGCCGCCCTTTGGAAGTGGAACTTTTTGCCGCCAGCGGACTCAGTATTTTCTCCTCCAATTCTTCTTGAAACAAACGGTATTCCATTCTCATCCCTCCTTTTTCTTCCTTAATAAGAAAATACGCTTCTTTCACAGAAAAATCCTCTTTTTTTCTGTAAAAAAATAGGAAAAACCCTGTAAAATCCAAGGTTCTCCCGTTCTTATATTCCTATAAAATATATGGCACATTTCACCGCGTTGAAAACAGCCATAGCCGCCCCTGCCAACGCAAAAAATCTCAATTGCCGCTCATACCCATCTGATGCCCAATGCCATGCGTCCTGTGTCTGCTGGTACTCTTTCAGCATGCACCAATACAAAATGGCACACAGCCCAAAGAATACCGTTGTCCATGCGGAGATTGCCGCCAAAGGCTTTGTCATCTGGTACTGCTCAAATACCCCTGCCAGCAAATCCAGAAACATACAGACAGTCAAAATCTTCTGCATATTGTTTCGGATGAAGGGATGACGGTCTAAAAATAAAAGTAATTTCGGTTTTTCCATAAGATTCTTCCTTTCTCAAAGGGTATACACACCCAAAATCAGGCAGCAGAAGCAAATACCAAAACAAAGGATACCTGTAACCTTTCTGTTTCTGCGTTCTTTAACCGTTGGCATTTTTCCGGCAGACAAGAGCCAAAATCTGCCATAAAGAAAGAAGAACACTGCCATGATGATATGCACCATCCAGTATGCCCTCCACCTCTCCCAAAGCTTGAAAGAATTGGCTGCCAAATATACACACACAAGCAAATGCAAATATACCCAGTATTTTTCAAAAAAAGCATCAATCTTCTTCATCCCACTGCCCCCTTTTCCCAGCATAGCAGAGAATGGGCATATTGTCCACGAAAATAAAAAAACTGAAATCTTCTATAATAATCAGGATTTCAGCTTTCTGTTAAAGATTTCCTCTTATGGCTGGAACTCTTTAAAATATGTTTTTGCAAAAATGTCTTTCAGTGCCAGCATGGCATCCTCGGCGGAATAACCATAAGTTTTCTGGACTTCCCGAATCATGGCGACAAACTGGGCTTCGTAAGGGGCGCAGTCCATTTCCTGCTGATAAGTCACCAGTATGGGATAGAGTTTCGTCCAGTCCACCACATAGCCTGTTTCTGTCTGTTTGATTTCCGGCTGTTTTTCTTCTTCTGCCAAAAGGCTGTTGCAGTCCGTTCCCAAAGCTTCAGCCAGTTTCACCAGCCCCGGCACTGTAGGCATGGTGGTGCCTGCTTCCCATTTGGAAACGGTCTGTCTTGCCACCTGCAATTTTTCTGCCAGCTGTTCCTGTGTCAGATTGGCGTTCTTTCTTGCTTTTGCGATATTTTTTCCCAAATCCATGAAAATCCCTCCTTATTTATCATGGTAACAAAAGCACACCCCCCTTTCCACCACCTGACGGGCAAAAAAGCACGCCAGAAGTGCATTTCATCAATAAAAAAACGGATGAACCTCTTTAGGCTCATCCGTTCTCTTTTCATTCCGGCACTTTGCCGTCACCGCGATAATTGGCATAAGCCTTGCCGCGTACCTGCACAAACTCCATTTCTGGATAGCGCAGGGCTGTGAGATAACCGCCATAGACACATCCTTGGTCGATGTCAACGGTATTATTCACCAAGTCGGGACGTTCTGCCACTGTATGCCCATAGACCACCAAAGCTTTGCCATGGTAAGACGCCGCCCAGTCCCGTCTCTGGGGTCTGCCGTTTTCGTCTGTTTCTCCGGTGGTTTCGCCGTAAAGGCACACTGCCCGTATTTTCCCGGAAAAATATCCCATATTTTCTTCCTGCAAGCCGCCATGGACAATTGCCAGACGTTTTTTATCCAGCAAAAGATAGTAGCACTGGCTTTCATAGCACTGCATATAGCGAATACGGAATGCCTGCCGTTCCTCCCGGCTGAGCTTGTCCAATTCTGCCACGGTTTTTTCCAAACCATGAGAAATCCGCACACGATTCCCCAGAAAATAGCGGTAAAGCTTATTGCAGTGATTGCCATGCACCCAGAAACCGCCATTATAAGCCACCTGATCCATCCAAAAATTCAGGCATGCCAAATTGGCAGGGCCTTTATCAGACACATCCCCCACGGAAATGAGCCGACGTTTGTCCGGATGGACATAAATGCCGTTTTCCTCCCGGTAGCCAAGCTTTTCCACCAGCTGGATCAGTTCATCATAACAGCCATGGACATCGCCGATAATATCATATTGATTTTCACGGAACTCCAATATGCGAAAGTTCCGTTCCCGTCGTTCCTTTTTCATACGCACCAATCATTTCAACTTCTTATTTTCGATCTTTTTTATCATAACATAAAAACCCCTGTCCGTGCAAAAAAAGTGAAAAAACTTTCTTCCCACTGCATAAAGTAATAACAGGAGGTGGTATGTATGTATGGAAAACGAGAGATCCCAGCACCCTTTGCGCCCCAGAAACAAAAAGCAAAACCTCAGAAAATCCCTGCAAAACAAAATTCCGGCTGTTCCCCTGCGGCGGTGCTTCTGTTGCTGGAGCTGCTTTCCCATTAAAAAAATACGGCACATTTCCTTTTGGGAAAAAGTGCCGTATTTTTTATGTTGTCACAATCCCATAAGCCCCATGATCTGCTGCATCTGTGCCCGGTCGCCTTCCGGCAAACTTTGGGATACCGCCGCCAGCAGGGCTTTCTGTTCTTCTTTGGAAAGGGTTCCCCCCTGTGCCAAGGCTTCCCCATATTCCAGAAAAACATCCAATCTCTCCAGTCCTGTTTTACCCTTGCTTTTTTCCTGAGCTTCCTGAATCAGCCGCAGCCGTTCCTCGCCCAGTGCCTCCATTTGTGCCTTTGTCCAGTCCATCCAATCCCTCCTTTTGTATGAGAATCTCCCTTGCGTCCATAACACGCATAAGGGTATCCAGCCTTGTCTGTTCGCCTTGGGACAGGCAGGGGCGAATGGCTGAAAGCATCTGCCTTCTGCGCACAGAGGGCGGCAGGGTATTCCGACTTCGTGCCTGAAGGACGCCTCCTGTCAGCATCCGCCGCATTTCCATGAGCCGCACCACCACATACAGGTCTCGCTGGTATTCCTGATCCAGAAAGGGAATGGCTGCCATGAGCATTTTCTCCTGCTTTTCCCCTTCCCCCTCCATTGCTGGCGCAGACTGCTGTACGGACTGCGGCATATCCTGCCCCATGAGCCTGCGCAGTCTTTCCAGCCTGCCTGCCAGATTCATGAGCTCCATTTTCTGGTTTTCCTCCATGGTATCCCCTCCATCCTGTCCTTCATCAAAAGATATGCAGCCGGAAGGAAAAAAAGAACCCCTTTCTCATTCCCAAAAAACTGCCCCATGCATACTCTGTCAGAAAGGGGGTCTTTCAAATGGAGCATTTTTCAGATACCGCCATTTTGCAGAAATCATTCCCCACAGGAAAAGGCATCGGCATTGCCGTACTGGACACAGGCATTTCTCCTGTGGCGGATTTTACCATACCCAATAACCGCATTGCTGTTTTTCGGGATTTTATCAGCGGACGAACAACACCTTATGACGATAACGGACACGGGACCCATGTGACAGGCGCAAAAAAAGAAACAACGCCCATGTTTATACACAGGCGCTGCCTCTTTCCATTTTCTTATAATGCTTTTATGTAGGAGTTAGAGATTATCCGATTGATTTACTGGAACATGAGAAATGCTACCAGTACGATGATGCAAGCATCTACTAAGTGGCTGCAAATATTTTTACACCACTGCATATCTTTCGCCTTCCTTCTTTAGCCTAGCAGATTAGGCAGGAACATAGAGATTGCTGGTACATAAGTGATCAGCATCAGTGTTGCGATCATCAGCACCAGGAAGGGGATGATCCCCTTGATGACCACATCCAGCGTCGTTTCCCCTACACGGGAGGCAACGAACAGGTTTACACCCAGTGGAGGTGTGATGAAGCCGATAGCCAAGTTGGTTACCATGATGATACCGAAGTGGATAGGATCAACGCCCAGAGCGGTTACAACAGGGAACAGGATGGGAGCCAGAATCATGATGGCACATACTGTTTCCATGAAGCAGCCTACCAACAGCAGCAGCAGGTTGATCAAAAGCAGGATCAGCACTTTGCTGTCTGTCATGGTTGTCAGCAGTGTTGCAACGGTTGTAGGGATACGACCCAGTGTCAGGACTTTGGAGAAACCGGTTGCACAGCCGATAACCACCAGGATGGTTGCGGTTGTTTCACAGGATCTCTTTGTTACTTCCAACATGTCTTTAAAGTTCAGTTCTCTATGTACGAACAGACCGATGATCAAGCTGTAGATTACGGATACAGCAGCTGCTTCTGTTGGTGTGAAAATACCGCCGTAGATACCGCCCAGAATGATAACGGGGGACAGCAGTGCCCATTTGCCTCTCCATACTTCACGGAGCGCACGACCGATGCTGAAAGGTTCGCTGTCACCTTTATAACCAGCGCTTCTTGCGTAGAAGTAGCTGTAAACGATCAGTACCAGACCGATGAGGATACCGGGGATAAAACCTGCCAGGAACAGGGAACTTACAGAGCTGTTTACAGTTACGGAGTAAACAACCATGGGGATACTGGGAGGAATGATAACGCCGATGGAACCAGCGGCAGCGATCAGCGCCAGTACGAATTTTTTATCATAGCCTTTTTCCAGCATAGTAGGAACAACCATACCGCCGACAGCTGCTACAGTTGCCGGGCCGGAGCCGGAAATAGCTGCGAAGAACATACATACAACAACGGTTACGATGGCAAGACCGCCGCGGATTCTGCCGAAGAATACGTTGGCAACGTCCAGCAGACGTTTGGAAATACCGCCGCCGCCCATAAGTTCACCGGCGAATACGAAGAACGGAATCGCCATGATGGGGAAAGAGTCTGTACCAGTTACCATGTTACGCGCTACAAAGCCCAATGTCAGCTGATCTGTAGCGAAGATATAAGCCAAGGAAGCGATCCCCAAAGAGAAACCAATGGGAACAGTCAAAACAAGGCTGATGATCAATGCAATAAATACTACTGCTGCAATAGCTCCAGTTGTCATGCTTCCTGCACCTCCTCATGATTATGCAATCCTTTGATTTTTTTGATGATGCACTGGATCTGGCGGATGGCTGTCAAAAAGAAGCCAACCAGAGGTGCTGCGTATACGAACTGCATAGGCACATGCAGTGCAGGAGAAATCTGACCGCTGGCTGTGATCTTCTGGAAAACAGTTACGGAAGTAGCTGCGATAAACACTGCGAAAGCCAGTACGATGATTTCACTGAGGATTTCCACATAAGGGCGCGCTTTTTTAGGATAAATATTGATAGCAGCGTCGATGCGGATATGGGCTTCTCTTTTCGCTGTGTAAGCCACAGAGAAGTAAACCAGCCATACAAACAGATATCTTGCCATTTCTTCAGACCATGTCAGAGAGCTATGGAATACATAACGCATGACAACCTGAACGAAAATGATAATGCTCATCAAAAACATCAAAGGCACGATGAAGCATGCTTCCAGATGTTCATTCAAAAATTTCATATTTTTCCCCTCCCAATGTATTTTTACGCTGCAGGTGCTGCGTCAGCTTCGGCCTGTGCCGGTGCATCCGCTGTCTGTTCTGCAGGATACTTTTCTTTGGCTTTTTCCGCTTCGCTGTAAAGCAGATCGATAACTTCAGGATGTTCTACTTTTTCATAAGCCAGATCTTTGATGCCGGCACAAGCAGCTTTCATTTCTTCCACCACTTCAGGGCTCAGTTCTGCGTAGTTCATGCCGGGATAGTTTTTGATGTTTTCCAAAGCAACAGCTTCGTATTCGGAACATCTTTCACGTTCATAAGCAACAGCTTCATCGGAGATTTTCAGGACGATTTCCTGTTCTTCCGGTGTCAGATTGTTGAATGTTTCTCCACTCATCAGGATGACATAAGGAGAATAGATGTGTTTTGTATAAACATAGTATTTCTGTACTTCCTGGAATTTGGACTGCCATGTCAGTTCTGCACCGTTGTCCTGACCGTCTACTGTACCCTGCTGCAAAGCGGTGAACAGTTCTGTGAAGGCCATGGGTGTAGGGTTTGCGCCATAAGCTTTCCACTGTGCCAGCTGCAATTCATTTTCCATGATACGAATCTTCAGACCTTTCAGGTCATCCATGGATTCGATGGGTTTGTCTGTGGTGGACAGTGTACGGAAAGAGTTTTCCTGCCACTGCAAAAGCTGGAAACCAACTTCATTGAGCTGTTCACCCAGATAGTCCCCCAGTTCACCGTCCAGCACTTCGTATACCTGCTGTTTGTTTTCAAAAACCCAAGGAATATCCAGACAGTAAATATCGTTACAGAAAGCAGCTACTGTGGCGTTTGTAGCAAGGACGATGTCATAGTCGCCAAACTGGCAGCTTTCCAGCAGTTCACGTTCACCGCCCAATACGTTGTCCGTATAGATATCCACGGTCATAGCGCCGTTGGTTTCCTGCTCCAGACGCATCTTAAAAAATTTCGCCGCGTCAATGGTAGCAGGGGCATTGCCCAAAGCATAGATCAAATGTCTGCAGTCTTCCTGCAGCTCCACGCCTGATTCAAAGGTAACAGGCTCTACCTTCTTTTCCACAAAGCCTGTGGGTGTTGCGGTTTCCGCAGTTTCTTCCTGCTGTCCGCCGCATCCGGTCATCCCCAGCAGCATGGCAGTTGCCAGCGCCAGAACCCCGATTCTTTTTTTCATACTTACTCCTCCCTCTTTCTTTAGACTCCTCCCAAAAGCACATCTTTTTTGAAAAGAAGTTCTTTTTTCACGATTAAAACGAATTTTTTATCGATAAATAAAACTTCTTTTTTGATAGATAAAACTTTTGATTAGATTATATTTAATCCTTTTCTAATTTTCAATTGGTATTTCCTCTAATTTAAAAACATTTATCCACCCAATAAAAACACTGTTATTATGCATATAGAACAAACATTTTGAATCATTATGCGCTTTTTACAAATGTATACATCCTTTTTTATTCATTTTCCCTTTTTAAAAAATCCTATTTTCATAAAAACAACCTTCTTTTATACTCCTTACAAGGTGTATCTCTTTGCCATATAAAACGGATTTACGCAAATTCTCTATTGAATTTTTGCACAACTAGTCTTACAATAGATATAAAATCGTTATAAAAGTTGCATGAACACTGCAAGCAGAGGGGGAGCAAGTAGATATGAGCGAAAAAATCACACTGGCAGATCAGATTTATGCGGACATCAAAAAAGACATCACAAATAAACAACTGGTCTCCGGCGAAAAAATCAATATCAAAGAACTAGCGAGAAAATATGGTGTCAGCGACACGCCTGTCAAACAGGCATTACAGCGTCTGGCAGAAGAAAAACTGGTGGTAAACACCCCCAACAAAGGCATGAGTGTGCGCACACTGACGCCTCATGAGCTGAATGATACTTTTGACATCCGTTTGATGATGGATACTTTCTTCATCAAAGACATCATCACCACCCTCAATTACAACAGCACCCTGCGAGAACAGCTTCTGGAAAATATGGAAAAACAGAAGCAGTTCATTTCCTGCAATGATTCCACCGTGGATGCAGAAGGCTATTTCCAGCTGGATCTGGAATTCCATGTACTGTACCTGACTGCTTCCGGCAACCAGAAAGCTGTAGAAATCCTCAAAGACCTGCAGCCCTTTACATTCTCTGCCGGCACATACTTCAACCAGCCCCATTATCGGGACTGCGAATGTGTTGAAGAACATCAGGCGATTCTCAACGCTGCCCTTTCCGCCGATCCAGAAGGATTGCGCAAAGCCATTGAAACCCATATCGGCAATTCTCGCAGAGCATTCCAACTGATCTTCAAAGTCAACCAGATGGTTTAATCTACAAAAAAACAGCGGAGAAATCTGTTTTTCAGGTTTCTTCGCTGTTTTTCTGATTTTTTCTGTTTTTCGCCATTCTTTTTTGCACTGCCGCAAAAACCTCCTCTGACACCAGCGGCGCATGGGTATGGCAGACCACCGTCCACCGTTCTTTGGGACAAGGGCGGCTTTTTTTCTGTTTATAACTGATTTTTTCTGTTTTTCCCTGCACCATGTTTCCCAAATATACAGGATTTTTCAAGATTTTGCATACAGTAGATGCTGTCCAGATACCTTTCGCCTTTCTGCCGCAGTCTTTCCCCTCTTGGGCTAATGCCTTGGCTGGAGACAATATACCGCAGCTTTCCAGCACCTCTGCTACACCTGCGCAGGAAAATCCCAGAAGATACAGCCGAAAAATGGCTGTCACCACCTGTGCTCTTTGGGGACAAGGCACCAACACGTGATGGTCAAAAGGATTTTTTTCATAGCCATAAGGGGCATAATTTCCCAGATACTGCCCCATTTCCCGTTTCCTGCGGAGAACTGCCCGAATATTATCGGATAACTCCTCGCAGTACCATTCATTGATGAGGCTGTTGATCTGACTTGCCCGTTTATTCTCCCGTCTTGCCGTATCTACGCCATCCACCACAGACACAAACCGTATGCCCCACAAAGGGAACAACTCATAAAGATATCGCTCCGCCGTCACCAGATTTCGCGTAAAACGGGATTGGGTCTTGCACAAAATCACAGAAAACCGTCCTTCTCTGCCATGGGCAATAAGTTCCTGAAAGCCCGGACGATCTTCCCTCAGTCCAGAATAATCCTCATCTACATAGATGCCTATCACCTGCCATCCTTTCTGTGCCGCATAAGCCAGAAGCAGTTCTTTCTGATTGGAAATGCTTTCGCTGTCCTTTCCCTCCTGCCGCTGGGCATCCTCCACTGACAATCTGCAATAAATGGCCGCACGTTCCATATTCCTCCCCCCTTGCCTATGGATATGCGGCACATCCTGTCCCATATCCCTCTTTTGCGCCTGCCACCCATGTCACAGGCATAGCCTGCGGCAACGGTACACTTTCTGGCGGACGATACCGCGGCGTAGCACCCCTTGCCCACATCATTTCCCTGAAAATTCTGGATGCCATGGGTCAGGGCACCTCTCTGCGCGCCATCCGCGCCATGGGATGGATATTGGACAACGCCTCACAATATAATATAAAAGTAGTGAATTTATCCATAGGCACCAATGACAGAAGGGTTCATCGTCCCCTGCAGGAAGCAGTGGAGTCCCTTTGGCACAAAGGCATTGTAGTGGTGGCTGCCGCTGCCAATCCTGACGGCGGAACACATTTTTTGCCGCCCCCCTCCCTCAGTCCAAGCATTCTTTCTGTGGGCACTTGGGAGGACAGAGAGTGGTTCCCTGCCAAAGGCTCTGCCTCAGGTTATCCCGACCTGTGGGCACACGGAGAAAATATCATCTCTGTTCTTTCACCGGATTATAACTTTTCCCTGCAAAACCGTTCCAAAAGCAGCATCGTAGACCACAGCTACATTGCCATGAGCGGCGCTTCCATGGCAACCCCCATGGTCAGCGGCATGGCAGCCTGTCTGCTGGAGCGGTTCCCAAACCTAACACCCGATCAGGTAAAACAACGCCTGTATGCCGCCGCCGAAAAAAATGGCGGTCTCTTAGAGCCTTCCTGTCTGCCTGAATGAAAGGAGCGAGTTTTTTATTATGGAAGAAAACAGTGTATTCCATCTGGCAAAAGTCCTGCAAAACACCGACAATGCCAGAAACGAACTGCATACCTTTCTGCAAGCCATGCAGACAAGGGTGGAACAGGATTATCTGCAAAAGATACAGGCGGCAGCAGCCATGCAGCAGGCAGATGCCGTAGAGCATCCCCCACGGGAAGTGACACTGCTGCGTGCATTACAAGCATTCACAGACGATGCCGGAAAAAGCAGGCTGGATGAAATCTGCCGCAGTTTGATGCTTTTTCACACCATGGGGCAGATTCAGCAAAATGTGGCATACTCTCTGGCAGAAGGCAGTCCATTGGCTGTCCGCGACCGTTCCGGCGAAGGAAGCTGTGCACCATCTCCGCAGACCGTGCGTATGGCAGGCCTGCTGATGATGCTTTCACTGACCGATCGCATCTAAAAAAAAGAACCCCCTGTGCCTCAGGGGCATCTTCATAAGAAAACAAAGAAAGCCAAACTCCTGATCTTGACAAAGGAATTTGGCTTTCTTATTTTATTGAGATTTCATTTGTTATGCTTTCTTAAAGGAAAGTTGCTTTGATCCAAGGTAGTTGTCTTACATCATTGTCCGACATTTCCTATTGATTTATCACAAATGCTGGTTCACGATAAACATATTCATTTTCTTCATGGTACGGATATCCTCCTTGGAAAAGCGAAGGATTTCCTTCAATTCATCATTTTCTTCCATTATATCCGGCGAAAGAACGAATTTAAAGGACGCCGGCAGCATGGGCTGAATGGAAAGGCCTGAAAACATACCGATCATGCGCCCTGCCGGACTGAAAGAATTGATGGCGTACAAAAATACCCGTTCCATCTTGTTATTCTGGTTTTCAAACTGGAAATTGCTGAAGGTATCATACCGGCGCATGGTGCCGTGATAAAGATACTTACATTTATAACAGTTGGAATAATCGTCCACATCCGCATACAGATCCGCACTGAACATGCCGTTTTCGCCAGTTCCGCGGATGTCGATGACATTGCGGACAATGCGGCTGCGGCGGCCGTCATAAAAGTAAAGATACATACGGGTCTTGCCATGGCGCCTGCTGGAAAGATCCACCCTTGTTTCCGTTTCCTCCACCTCTTTGTCATAATCAATGAGCTGATTAACAGAAATATCCAATGCATTGGCAATGATGAACAATGTTTCGATATCTATGGCAATGTCCCCGTTCTCATACTTCGACACGGTAGCTTTGCTTTTATTAATCAGTCCTGCAAAGACCTCGATGGTCATATTTTTCATTTTACGATACAAACGGATTCGCTTGCCCACATGTATGCTGATTTCCTTCATTGATGTTCATCACCTGCTTCTTTTCTCTCCGCGCAATCCTGCTTTTTTCCTATTCTGCGTGCATACAAGATCGTATACAGCACGCAAAATACTGCGGTTTTTCACCCTTCTTCTCAGACAAGAAAGGGTGGTTTTTGGTTGTTCCGTAGGCATAAATACCTGATAACGATTGAAAATCCAATCTTTTTCCATGGACTTTGCCTTTTAACAGCAACACGGTCATTTATTTTTTCGTTCACATTATACCATAAATTGTCTGTTAATAACAGCCTTATTTTGCATTTACACTAGGACAAAAAATGTCCATCCATCAAGAAAAACCTGTGAAAAAAGAGGGACACGCTCTGTTTTTTTAACATTTTTTTACAAAGATGTTTATTCTCAGTAGAATATGAAGTTTTTGTACAGAAAATATTTATTCATAATTCCCTACCTATTTTTTTGTTTTTTTTATCAAAGATGCTCATTCTTTGTAAATATGAAAGGCAGAAAATATGAATACTTTTGTGTTTTTGCCTAATGTTTCTCAAAAAAAACATGATTTTCTCAACACTTCATGTACATGCCGTCTATTTCTTCAAAATACAAATTTCCATGAATTTTGCTTCATTTTATTTTTATTTTATATCATTTTTAAAATAAATCAAAGAAAAATAATATCCAGAAGAAACTTTTGCCACAAAAAGTTTCACCAGATTATTCCCGATTTGTTTGTGTTTTTGTGTTTTTTTCTGCATAATATATCTTAAGCTTATGGTTTTCTCACATGCAATATGTACAAAACTAAGCGTCACGTCATTATTCATTTTTTTCAGAGAGAAAAATATAAGGAGGTTGTATTCTATGGAAAAAAAGCAAAAATTTAGTGACATCCTAGTCATTGGTGGTGCGCTCTTTGCCATGTTCTTCGGTGCCGGCAACTTGATTTTCCCGCCCCTGCTGGGTCAGCAGTCCGGTACATCCTGGTTCATTGGCTTCCTGTTCTTCTTCATCTTTGACGTAGGTCTGGCATTGGTTGCTATTCTGGCTCTGGTGCGTAAAGGACAATTTGAAATCAACGGTATCACAGACGTAATGGGCAAGGTTCCTTCCACCATTATCAACTGTATCGCCGTATTGTGTATTGGGCCCCTGCTTGCAATCCCTCGTACAGCAGCGACCACATTTGAAATCGGTGTGCAGCCTCTGGCTCCTAACTTCAGCACATGGATTTTCTCCGCGATCTTCTTCGCAATCGTATTGGCTCTGACAATTCGTCCTTCCAAAGTAGTTGATATCATCGGTTCCTTCCTGACACCTGTTTTGGTTATCACACTGCTGATTATGATCATCAAAGGTATCATCTCCCCTCTGGGCCCCATCGATGTACCTGAAACAACAAACTCCGTACAGAACGGTACTCTGAACGGTTACCAGACACTGGACGTACTGGCATCCATGATCTTCATTATGATCATCACATCCAGCGCACAGGGCAAAGGCTATTCTGAAGGTCACGCTCTGTCCAAAGCAGTCCTGAGCTCCAGCTGCGTTGCTTCCATCGGTCTGTTCGTTATCTACGGCGGTCTGACATATCTGGGCGCAACAACATGTAACCTGCCCGAAATGCAGGAACTGAATCAGACAGCACTGCTGGTTGCAATCACAAAATCACTGTTTGGCAACGGCGGCGTTATCCTGCTGGGTGTCATCGTACTGTTTGCCTGCCTGACAACAGCCATCGGTCTGAGCTCCTCCACTGGTGCTTTCTTTGAAGAACTGACAGGCGGTAAAGTTTCCTACAAAAAAGTTGTAATCATCGTGTGTGTATTCAGCTGGCTGATCTCCAACGCAGGCGTATCTACAATCATCAAGTTCTCCGCTCCTCTGCTGAACCTGGTATACCCTGGCGTACTGGTACTGATCATCCTGGCGTTCTTCCACAAATCCATCAAGAACAAAAACATCTACCGCGTTGCTACATACTTCGCTATCATCGTAAGCGCACTGGAAATCCTGGCTGGTTTCGGTCTGCCTACAGGTTTCGTAAAATCCCTGCCTCTGGCTCCCATGGGCTTCGCTTGGATCGTTCCTGCTATCATCGGTGGTATCATCGGGAAATTTATTCCCTGCAAAGACTGATGCATGCCTTTAACAGGTAATTAAATCATATTGCATAGAGCATAACAAACCCCCTCTGTTTCAAACAGAGGGGGTTTTCTTTCCTAAAAAATGATACGTCTGCCAAAAAGAACCAGAACCAAAAGCCCGAGAGCAAGCCATATCAATGTCATCAGGTAATCCTTCCTGCGAAAGCTATACCACATCTCCCGTACCCATGCGCCCGCAAGGAGCAGCAATGCCACCCAGGTACATACCAGCCCCAAAAGTACCGCAATACCAAACATATTCTCCCAACGATTGGCAAACAATATCGCTGCCATCATCAACAGCAGCCCTATGACACCTACCGCTGCTGCGTATTTCCATAATCTGCTTTCACTGCGTCCCATGGTTCGCCTCCTTCTGTTATACACTTCTAATAAGCTGTTATTTTACCATAGGCAACTGTATACAAAAACCCCTCAAAGGGTATACAAAAAAGCTGAAAACCTCCATTTCCAGAGATTTTCAGCTTGATTTTGTTTATAAAATAATATTGTCAGCCAATCAGCCCAGCTGTTCCGCTACCACTTCTTTCGCTTTTTCCAGAGCATCTGCGATTTTGGAAGGGTCTTTACCGCCAGCCTGTGCCATATTGGGACGACCGCCGCCGCCACCGCCGCAGACAGCCGCTGCCGCTTTGATGATGTTGCCGGCATGTACGCCTTTTTTCACAACATCGTCTGTTGCCATAGCCATCAGGTTTACTTTGCCGTCTTTGCCGCTAGCCAGCACCACGACACCGCTGCCCAGTTTCTGTTTCAGCTGGTCACCCATGGTACGCAGGGCATTGCCGTCCATATCTTTCACTTCAGCCGCCAGCACTGCAACGCCGCCGATTTCCACTTTGCTGTTCAGCATTTCGTCTGCTGCGCCGCCTGCCATTTTCGCTTTCAGTTTTTCCAGTTCTTTTGCTGTTTCTTTCTGTTCTGCCAACAGCTGTTCCAGACGAGAGAGCAGTTTGTCAGGTGTGGATTTCACCAGACGGCAAATTTCCTTGATTTCATCTTCCTGTGCCTGATAATGTTTGAGAGCTTCTTTGCCTGTTACGGCTTCAATTCTTCTTACACCAGCTGCTACGCCGTTTTCAGACAGAATCTTGAAGGAGCCAACCTGTGCAGTGTTTTTCAGGTGTGCACCGCCGCAAAGCTCGATGCTGTAGCCGCCCATGTCTACCACACGCACCACTTCGCCGTATTTTTCGCCGAACAGTGCCATTGCGCCTCTGTTTCTCGCTTCGTCAATGCTCATTTCGTCTGTTTGTACGTCATAGCTTGCAAAGATAGCGTCATTTACCAGTCTTTCCACTTCTTTGATTTCATCAGCAGTCATTGCTGCGAAGTGTGTGAAGTCGAAACGCAGTCTTTCTGCGCTTACATAGGAGCCAGCCTGTTCTACATGCGTACCCAGAACGGTACGCAGTGCTTTGTGCAGCAGGTGGGTTGCGCTGTGGTTTCTGGAAGAAGCCATACGCAGTTCCACGTCGATGCTTGCGCAAGCCATTTCGCCTACCTGCACCAAACCTTCTGTTACTTCACCCATGTGTGCGATTTTGCCGCCAACCACTTTTACACAGTTGGATACTTTCACAACGCCTGTTTCTGTTTTGATGATACCCTGGTCACCTACCTGACCGCCGCTTTCTGCGTAGAAAGGTGTTCTATCCAAAAATGCTGCTACTGTGTCGCCAGCCTGCGCAGTTTCTGCAACAGCTTCGTTTGCAACCAGTGCAACGATTTTCGCATTTGCTACATCATATACATCATAACCAGCAAAAGCTGTTTCCATTTCTACAGGCAGTTCGTTGTAAACAGTTTCAGCTGCGCCCATGTAGTTGGATTTTGCTCTTGCGGAACGGGCACGTTCTTTCTGTGCTTTCATTTCTGCTGTGAAAGCGTCTTCGTCGATTTCCATGCCTTCTTCTGCCAGAATTTCTTTTGTCAGGTCAACAGGGAAACCATATGTGTCATACAGACGGAAGGATTTTTCGCCGCTCATGACTTTTACGCCAGCAGCTTTCATTTCTTCCATGTCTGCTTTCAGAATTTCCATACCTTTGTCGATGGTCTTATAGAAGCTGTTTTCTTCGATGGACAGAATCTTGAAGATATAATCCTGTTTTTCTACCAGTTCGGGATAAGCTTCACCGCTGCAAGCGATAACGGATTTGGACAGTTCAGCCAAAAATTCGCCTTCGATACCCAGCAGTTTGCCATGACGAGCCGCACGACGCAGCAGACGACGCAGTACATAGCCACGACCTTCGTTGGAAGGCAGTACACCGTCAGCAGTCATCATGGTTACAGAACGGATGTGGTCTGTGATAACGCGAACGGAAACGTCTGTCTTATGTTCTTTGCCATATTCTACGCCTGCTTTTGCACAAACAGCGTCACGGATGGATTTTACAGTATCTACGTCGAAAATGGAGTCTACGCCCTGCATGATGGTTGCCATACGTTCCAGACCCATACCAGTATCTACATTCTTCATAGCCAGTTCTGTGTATGTGCCGTCTTCTTCGGCATTGAACTGTGTCAATACCAGGTTCCAGAATTCCATGTATCTGTCGCAGTCACAGCCTACGCCGCAGGTAGGGCTGTCACAGCCGTATTCGGGGCCACGGTCGAAATAGATTTCTGTACAAGGGCCGCAGGGGCCTGTGCCGTGTTCCCAGAAGTTGTCTTCTTTGCCCAGTTTTACAATTCTGTCCCAAGGCAGACCTACTACATCATGCCAGATTTTGCCTGTTTCATCGTCTTCTTCGTAAATAGTTACATACAGTCTGTCTTCGGGGATTTCCAGTACTTTTGTTACGAATTCCCAAGACCAAGGCACGATTTCGTTTTTGAAGTAATCACCGAAGGAGAAGTCGCCCAGCATTTCAAAGAATGTGCCGTGACGAGCGGTTTTCCCTACGTTGTCGATATCACCTGTACGGATACATTTCTGGCAGGTTGTCACTCTCTTGCTGGGAGGGATTTCCTGACCTGTAAAGTATGCTTTCATGGGCGCCATACCGGAGTTGATCAGCAGCAGGCTGTTGTCGTTATGGGGCACCAGAGGGAAGCTGGGCAGACGCAGATGGTCTTTGCTTTCAAAGAATTTCAGAAATTCTTCACGAATTTCGTTTACACCTAAATATTTCATATCTTACCTCCTTAAATATTTTCAATCTGTTCACAGGATACCCGGAAAATAAAAAAAGCCCCTGACAAAAGTCAGGGACGAATTTACCGTGGTACCACCCTTGTTACGCCAAAAAGGCGTCACTCGAAACCTTTAACGCAGGCATACGCTTTGACATACTTCTCTTTCCGCCAAAGAGCTGTGGTTCTTACCCGAAAAGACTGCTTCGGCAATGTGCTGCGGGAAATCTTCCACCAGTGATTTCCTCTCTGGAACGTCCACCCCTTGCGTACTCCTTCTTTTCTTGGCTTTTTTCCATATAAAAAATACAATTTGATTATAGACATGCCCCGTCACTTTGTCAAGAAAAACCGCTGTTTTCCAGTAAAAATGACTATATGCAGCTTATGGCCCTTATGGTATCATCGAAAAAAGGGCATTGTTATTTTCAAAAAGGGGGATTTTTTATGAAAAGTATCGCAGGGGTTCTGGCTGTGACCTTGAACCTATTGACACTGACGCTCATCTGGGGGTTTTCCTATCTGCACGCCTACACAGACGCACTTGCAGGTTCCTTCATGCCAGAGGAATATCAGTATCTGCCTATTCCGCTGATTGTGGTAATCATTGCGTCTATGCTCATAGAGCTTGGCATCATTTATCAGAAGGAACTTGCCGCTTATTTCCATTGGAATATAAACGAGAAGAAAGGACAGTGAAAGGATGCTGGCAAAAGAAACCTTAGAAAAGACATCTGATTCTCAAAAAAATATACTGCGCCGCGGATTTATCAAAGCTGGGCTGTTCCTCATTGGTATTTCTCTGCTGGCACCTGACGGCATGCCGCAAACGATCACATTCTGCGCTTCCATGATTTGTATGCTCATACAGCTTTTTCTGGATATTTTTCTCCTTCGTAACGGCATCGACATTCGGACGGAGGAGGACGAAAGTTTGAAAAAATACCAAAAGCAGCTGAAAAACGACGGCGTTCTCTGTGGCATATCTTTTGTGATATTCCTCACTATTGAGCTTCTATTTCGCTTTTTGATGTATTCCCCATAAAAACAGGCTGGTACACCTTATGTGTACCAGCCTTTCTTTTTTCTTTCTGTTTTCACATTTCTCCCAACACTTCTCCCATACGCTTCATGCCCACTTCGATTTTATCATCCGTAAGTCCAGCAAAGCTCAGCCGCACATGACTGCCCGTTCCCCCTTCGATGAAGAACTGGCTCCCTGGCGAAACCAGCACATTTTTCTCCAGTGCTCGATTGCAGAACACCTCCGCATCTACGCTGTCAGGCAGGCGCACCCACAGACTCACACCTCCATCAGGCAACGCAAAAGACGCGCCTTTTGGCAGGAGATACTTCTTCGCCATGGAAACAGCCTTCCGGTATTTGCCGCTGCCGTACTGGCGCACCTGTTTCCCATGGGCTTCCCAACCGTTGACCCGAAGGTATTCCTCTAAAGATTTCTGGATAAAGCCAGAGGTGGAAATATCCGTAGTATACTTTGCCTCCATAACCGCATGACGGATTTTTTTTGGCAACACCATAAGCCCCATACGCAGACCGGGCATGAGAATTTTGGAAAAACTCTTGATGTAAATGACACGATTTTTATAGTCCAAAGCTTTCAAAGGCAGAGGGATTTCCCTGCTGTAATGAAAGTCGTAGAAGTCATCTTCCTCAATGATGTAAGTATCGTATTTTTCCGCCAATTCCAACAAACGGCGTTTTTTCTCCATGGAATAAGAAATCCCTGTAGGTGTCTGGAAATATGCCATCATATAAATGAATCGGGGATGGTACAGCTTCAGATAATTTTCCAGCGCTTCCATTTCCATGCCGTCTTCTTCCATGGGGATGCCCACAAGTTTTGCCCCTCTGGACAGGAATGCCCCTGCCGCACCATAAAAGGTTGGGCTTTCCACAAAGACCACATCCCCATACTGCAAAATGGCTTTTGACATGATGTCGATGCCCTGCTGAGCACCGGAAATAATCTGAAGATGCTCTGCCGCCGTATGAATGCCGAAGGATGCCAAATAACGGCAAAGTTCCTCTCTTAATGGCAGATACCCCATACTGTCTGTATAACGGAAGGCGCCGCCTTTTTCCCTCTCCAACACCGTATCAAAGGCTTTTTTGAAGGCATCCACGGGGAACAGCTCATTGGGCAGAGATGACAATGTGAAATTGATGGCATGTTCCAAGGCAGGTGTTTTTTCAAACAATTGCAGATTCCGTCTTGCTACAGGCTCCGGCACCTTTTCCACAGGCAAAGGAGAAATGTAAGTACCACTGCCCACTCTGGAATACACCATCTGCTTCTGTTCCAAATATTTATAGGCAGTCACCACTGTCACCGTATTGACGCCAAAATGGGATGCCATTTTTCGAATGGGCGGCAGTTTGCTGTCCGCAGGCAAAAGCCCATCTGCCGCCAAAGCCCCAATGGCATCGGCAAGCTGACGGTACATAGGTACCTCCGATTCCTTATCCAATTGTATCTGAAAAATCTCATCCATGTTTCCACCCTCTTTCTATCTCAAACCAAAAAGAAACCGGAAATTTCTGTTTTTTCAAAATTTCCGGCTGTTTTTCTATTTTAATACTGTTTTCTGCCTGACGCACCAGGGATGCCCATGGCTTCCCGATACTTGGCTACGGTTCTGCGAGAAATCTGCACACCCTGCGCCACCAGTTTTTCTGTCAATTCTCTGTCACTGAGGGGATGGGTTTTGTCCTCGCTGTCAATGATGTCGGCAAGCTGTTTCTGCACGCTGCTGGCAGATACGCTCTGATTGCCATCGGTGACAACGGCTTTGGAGAAGAAGTCACCCAAGGCAAATACCCCTTTGTCACATTGGAGATATTTATCCTTGACGGCTCGGCTGATGGTGGACTCATGCACCTGCATTTTTTCCGCCACATCCACCATACGCAGGGGCTTCAGGGCTCCATGGGGAGAAAGGAAAAATTCTCGCTGTACCGCCACAATCTGTTTTGCCGTTTCCAACAAAGTGGATTCTCGTCTGCCTACACACTGTACTGCCCACTCCGCCTGACGGAGTTTCTGTGCCACATACTCCTTTGTTTCCTTACAGGGGTCATCCTTCAAAATCTGCCGATAAGAAGGACTGATGAACAGTCTTGGCACCAGAGAGCTGTTGACACTCACCAAAAGTTCTCCCCCTCTGCGTTCCACAAACACATCGGGCACCACATATTCCACAGGGCGGTCATTGGCAAAACCACTGCCGGGCTTTGGTGCACAGCTGCGGATCTCCGCCAAGGCGTCTGCCATTTCTTCCATAGATATATGCAGCTTTTTGGCAATATAGGAGATGCGGTTTTTGGCAATATCCGCCAGATAATTTTCTACAATTTCCTGAGCCGATGCCGATGCGCCTTTCTGCACGAGCTGTATCTTCAGACATTCCTTTAAATCTCTTGCGCCTACACCAGGGGGGTCAAGCTTCTGCAAATGTCCCAGAATTTCTTCTGCTCTCTGTTCATTTAGATGATAACGCTCCATGGCTGCTTCCAAGGCATCCGTTTCCAGATAGCCGCTTTCCTCTGTGCTTTCTGCCAAAAAGGTCAGAATCTTTTTTTCTTTCTCACACACGGGCAGCAAATGAATCTGGAAAAGCAGATATTCCCTAAGGCTCTGGGCTTCCTTTTTGCCATAGCGCAGGTCTTCCCGTTCTTTTTCGTTATCCATTTCTGTCTGGTAAAAGCCTCTGTTCTGCTCATCACTTTCCTGAAGCCATTCCAGTTTTTGCAGCAGTTTTTCATCCTCCGGCAAAAGAGCACGTTCTTCCGACCAGTCCAGCAGAGGATTTTCTTCCGCCACTTCCCGAATGTATTCTGATAACGCCAGCGTATTCATCTGTAGAATCTCAACGGACTGCTGCATCCGCTGGGAAAGAATCTGCTTTTGCTGTATTTGCAGCGAAAGATCCATCTCCTCCGCCTCCTTCCCGTTTTATCATGTTTTTATTGTAACACAGGGAAAATGGAGTAGCAAGTTTTATGCCATTGTTTTACATTTCTGTCAGAAAAACGTCAATTTTTTTGTAAAAGATTACAGTTTTCAGGACAAAATGTTGGTAATATATTCTCATTTACATTTATAGATAATAATAGTACACTTTAGGGGAAGAAAATATTTTGGATACAAACTAACTGGGAAATGATTTTATAAAATGCAATTCTTTCCTAATTAAATACATCTTAAAATTTGGTGTAACGAAACACATATTTTGCTTAAAAAAGCATTTTTCCCGTTTTTTTGGCAAAAAATTGTTGTGAATTTCTTATTTTTGTATTAAAATATTGCTGTTATATATAGCTATATTTTTATAAAGTATAACCAAACCAAGCGTTTCCAGCCAAATGCTTGTCTTTTGTGCTGTAAACGCAAAAATCACTTGACAGAGGGGGATAATATGCAAGCTTTAACGTTCAAACGTGGAGTTCACCCGCCCGATGGAAAAGCTCTGTCCGCAGAGCAGCCCATTCAGGTGATACTCCCCAAAGAAAACTCTGAATTGTTCTACCCTATGTCCCAGCATATCGGGGCTCCTTGTGAACCTCTGGTAGCAGTTGGCGACTATGTAAAAGTAGGACAGAAGATCGCTGAATCACCTGCATTCATGTCTTCTCCCATCTTTGCCAGCGTATCTGGTGAAGTTGTGGACATTAGACCCATGCTGGTACCCGGCGGCGCAACTGTAAAATCCATCGTTGTCAAAAACGACGGCAAGATGGAAGAAATCGAAGGTCTGAACCAGGGCAGAGATTACACAACCATGTCCAACGAAGAAATTCTGGCAGCAATCAAAGATGCCGGCGTTGTTGGTCTGGGTGGTGCGGGCTTCCCCACACATGTAAAACTGAACCCTCCCAAAGACACACCTATCGATCACATCCTCATCAACGCAGCTGAATGTGAACCTTACCTCACATGCGACTACCGTCTGATGGTGGAAGAACCTGAAAGAATCGTAAAAGGTCTGCAGATCATGCTGAAACTGCACCCCGGTGCAAAAGGCGTTATCGGTATCGAAATGAACAAGCCCAAAGCCATCGAATCCATGACAAAGGCTTGTGAAGGCATCGACAACATCACAGTTCAGCCTCTGGTGACCAAATTCCCTCAGGGTTCTGAAAAACACCTGATTTACGCTATCACAAAGAGAGAAGTAAAATCCGGTGCACTGCCTGCAAGCGCTGGCTGTATCGTAGACAACGTTGATACTGTTGTTGCTATCGAAAGAGCGATCTGCAAAGGCAGACCTCTCATGAGAAGAATCGTAACCGTTTCCGGTAAAGGTATCAAAAACCCCGGCAACTACAAGATCAGAATCGGTATGACACTGAGAGATCTGGTAGACGCTATCGGCGGTTTCAATGAAGGCGCTAACGCTCCCGTGAAACTGATTGCCGGCGGTCCTATGATGGGTCCTACCCTGTATACTCTGGATGTTGCTTCCGTTAAGACCACTTCCGGTCTGTTGTGCTTCACACAGGAAGAAGCTTACATTCCTGAAGAAAGAAACTGTATCCGTTGCGGTAAATGCGTTGACCACTGCCCTATGGGCCTGCAGCCTTTCCTGCTGAACGCACTGTCTCTGAAAGGTGACGGCGAAGGTTTCGTAAAACATCACGGTCTGGATTGTATCGAATGTGGTTCTTGTTCTTACGAATGTCCCGCAAAACGCCAGCTGGCACAGTCCATCCGCGCAACTAAGAAAATCGAAGCAGGCAAAAAAGCTGCCGCAGCCGCTGCTGCAAGAGCAAAAGCGGAAGCAGAAGCAAAAGCCAAAGCTGAAAAGAACTGAGAAGGGGGAGAGTAAAGAATGGCTAATTTTGTAGTATCCGGTACCCCTCATGTGCGTTCTAAAGAATCCATTCAGAGCATCATGCGTGACGTTATCATCGCGCTGATTCCTGCAACAGCGATGGGTATCTATTTCTTCGGTATTCCTGCATTGATCCTGATTGCAGTTTCCATCGTAGCCAGCGTATTCTTTGAATGGCTGTATCAGAAACTGCTGAAAAAACCTGTAACTATCAGTGACCTGTCCGCAGTTGTAACAGGTCTGCTGCTGGCAATGAACCTGCCCGCAAGCGCTCCTATCTGGGTGCCTATCGTTGGTGCAGCATTTGCTATCATTTTTGCAAAACAGCTCTTTGGTGGTCTGGGTCAGAACTTCATCAACCCTGCACTGGCTGGTAGAGCATTCCTGTTGGCTTCTTATCCTACAGAAATGACATCTTGGACAGCACCCGTTGGCTTCAGCGGCGCTGACGCAGCAGCAGTTGCAACACCTCTGGCTACACTGAAAACAGGCGTTATGCCTGACGCAAGCCTGCAGGATGTTATCTTCGGTAACATCGGCGGCTGTATCGGTGAAACATGTGCAATCGCACTGATCATCGGCGGCATCTACCTGCTGGTAAAACATGTAATCAGCTGGAAGATTCCCGTACTGTACATCCTGACAGTATTCGTACTGACCGCTGCTATCGGCAGAAAAGGTCTGCGCGTACCTGTATACGAAATCTTCACCGGCGGTTTGATGCTGGGTGCTTTCTTCATGGCAACTGACTATGCATCTTCCCCCGTTACACCGAAAGGCCAAGTTATCTTTGCCATCGGCTGTGGTATCATCACCACACTTATCAGAATCTTCGGCGGTTACCCTGAAGGTGTATCCTACTCTATTCTGATTATGAACCTGGCTGTACCTCTGATCGAAAGATTCACAGAACCTAAGATCTTCGGTGCACTGCCCAAAGTGAAGGAGGCGAAAAAAGCATGAACACAAAAGAAGTTGTAAAACCTGCAGTTGTGCTTCTGCTTATTTCCGCAGTTGCTGCGGCTTGCCTGGGTGCGGTTTCTGAAATCACAGCAGAACCCATCGCACTGCAGAACGAAAAAACACTGAACGAATCCATGCAGGCAGTTATGCCTGAAGCATCCAGCTTTGAACAGCTGACAGATGCAGAACTGACAGGCACAATCACTGCTGTTTACCAGGCTGACAACGGCGGCTATGTTCTGACAACAGAACCCAGCGGCTTTGGCGGCGCTGTAAAAACAATGGTTGGCGTTGGCGCTGACGGTGTGATCACCGGTCTGCGTGTAACTGGCCACTCCGAAACACCCGGTCTGGGCGCAAAATCCACAGAACCCGATTTCTATGAACAGTTCACTGGCAAATCCGGCAGCGTAGCTGTTACAAAAGACGGCGGCGAAATCGTGCCCATCACAAGCTCCACCATCACTTCCAGAGCCGTATGTTCCGGCGCACAGGAAGCTTTGGATTGGGTCGCAGCGAACGGAGGTGCTAACTAATGGCTAACCCTATCAAAATCCTGAAAAATGGTATCATCAATGAAAACCCTACCTTTGTACAGGTTATCGGTATGTGTCCTACACTGGCTGTTACAAGCTCCGCCATCAACGGTATCGGTATGGGTCTTTCCACAACAGCAGTACTGATTTTTGCGAACTTGTTCGTATCCCTGCTGAGAAAAGTAATTCCTGATAAAGTAAGAATCCCTTGCTTCATCGTTGTTATCGCAACATTCGTTACAATCATCGAATTTATGCTGAAAGCATATCTTCCTGCTTTGAACGCATCTCTGGGTCTTTATATCCCTCTGATCGTTGTTAACTGTATCATTCTGGCCAGAGCAGAAGCATTCGCTTCCAAAAACGGCCCCATCGCTTCCATCTTCGACGGTATCGGCATGGGTCTTGGTTTCACAATCGCTCTGGGTGTTCTGGGTCTGGTGCGTGAATTCATCGGCGCAGGTACTCTGTTCGATATCACAGTACTGCCTGAAGCATTCCCCAGAACTCTGCTGTTCGTTATGGCTCCCGGTGCGTTCTTCACACTGGCTTGCCTGATGGCTGCACTGAATCACTTCAGAAACAAGAAAAAAGCATAAGGAGGGGTAGAGAATGTATCTGATTTTGTTATTATTAGCCGGGATCTTCGTAAACAACTACGTTTTGTCCCAGTTCTTAGGCATCTGCCCATTCCTCGGCGTTTCTAAAAAAGTAGACACCGCAGCCGGCATGGGTATGGCCGTAATCTTCGTTATCGTATTGGCCAGTGCAGCTTCCTGGTTGGTTTATAACCTGATCCTGGTTCCCCTGCACATCGAATACCTGTATAACATCGCGTTTATTCTGGTTATCGCATCCCTGGTACAGTTTGTAGAAATGTTCCTGAAAAAAGCAGCACCTGCTTTGTATCAGGCACTGGGCGTATTCCTGCCCCTGATCACAACAAACTGTGCAGTACTGGGTGTAGCCGTACTGAACATGCAGAAGGGTTATTCCTTCATCGAATCCATCTTCAACGGTATCGGCGGCGCTGCTGGTTTCGCACTGGCAATCGTACTGTTCGCTGGTATCCGTGAAAGAATCGCAGACAACGATACACCTAAGGCTTTCGACGGTTTCCCCATGGCTCTGGTAACCGCTGGTCTGATGTCTATCGCTTTCCTGGGATTCTCCGGTCTGATCAAACTGTAATGCAAGGAGTGTGACAAAAATGGACATTATGAATATTGTATATCCGATCCTGAGTATCGGTGGCCTTGGTGTTGTTTTTGGTGCAGGCCTTGGCATTGCCGGCGAGGTCTTCAAAGTAGACGAAGATCCCAAGATCGGTGAAATTTTGGAAGTACTGCCCGGCGCGAACTGCGGTGGCTGTGGCTTCCCTGGTTGCGGCGGTTGTGCTGCTGCAATCGCTGCTGGTTCTGCTCCTGTAAATGCCTGCCCCGTTGGCGGCGCTGCTGTAGCAGAAAAAGTAGGTGCCATCATGGGTATCGAAGCAACAGCTTCCGAACCCGTAGCTGCATTCGTAAAATGCGGTGGTACTTGCGAAACAGCAAAAAATAAATACGACTACTTTGGTATTGATGACTGTAACATGGCTGTACAGCTGGCTGGCGGCGGCGCTAAGAGCTGCACATACGGCTGTCTGGGTCTGGGCAGCTGTAAAAAAGCTTGTGCTTTCGGCGCCATCGAAATCATCGACGGCATCGCAGTGGTAGACAAAGATAAATGTGTTGCTTGTGGTAAATGCGTATCCGCTTGCCCGAAACACATCATCGAACTGCTGCCTGCGAAGAAGAAAGTGAAAGTACAGTGCTCTTCCAAAGACATCGGTAAGAATGTAATGCAGGTTTGCTCCACAGGTTGTATCGCATGTAAGATCTGTGAAAAGAACTGTCCTTTCGATGCAATCCATGTAATCGACAACGTGGCAGTCATTGATTACAGCAAATGTAAATCCTGCGGTATCTGTGCAAACAAATGCCCGAAAGGCGTTATCACAGGCAAGAGACCTGCTGCTCCCGCTGCTGAAGCAAAACCCGCAGCTGCTGCTCCTAAAGCAGAAGCTCCTGCTGCTGAAGCACCTAAAGCAGAAGAAAAACCCGCTGAATAATCCAAAACAGCAAAACGGTGAAGTCTTTGACTTCACCGTTTTTTTTACGACTTTCTTCCCAAAGAGGCTGCTCTCAAAAATCAAAAACAGCCGGAAAGCAC
This sequence comes from uncultured Clostridia bacterium, assembly GCA_902477755.1. GTDB lineage: Bacteria > Bacillota > Clostridia > Lachnospirales > Anaerotignaceae > Anaerotignum. Next base: position 38,749 of record CABSIK010000004.1, on the reverse strand, counting down.
AAATCTTTCCAGCAGACTTTTTTTTGCAGCCATGTGTACTGGCTTCTTTTGCGCTTTTCCCCTTCTCCTCCCCCCTTCTTACATCCTTCTGGCCTATCCTCTGACAAAACGCGCCTTCTTTCGTCATTTTCTCAAGGAAATCAAAGGTTTCCTCTCTGTTTTTTTATGTTTTGTTCCCTTTACCCTCTTGTCAAAATATGATATACTTTTGGAAATAACACAGGAGGACAATCACATGAAAGGACGTTCACAAAACATTTGGGTTTTGATACTGCTGCTGCTGGCTGGCGTTGTGCTGGGCGGATTTTTGGCACAGCTTCTGAGCGGTTACCCTGCCTTGAGCTGGCTCGGTTATGGCAAAAGCTTCGGGCTTACCTCTCCTTTGGTGTTGGATTTGGGCGTGCTGACACTGCAATTTGCTTTTACGGTACGTTTTACCATCGCCGGTATTCTGGGTATCGTCCTTGCTTTTTTTATTTATCGCAAAATTTAAACAGATCCAGCCGTCTGTTTCGGGGAAATGCCACGGGAAGGACGGTTTTTTTCTGTCGTTTTTTGCGCGGAAATTTTCTTGTTTTTCCTATTTCCAATGGCTTTTTTATTGAAAATTCCGCAAAAAAAAGGTATTATAAAAAGCAGGCTCCTATTCAGAAAACATCTTTTTTCTTTTTTCGATTTCTGAATGGGAACTGCGACGACTTTCTTCAGAAGAAAACATCCCTTTATTCAGGTAAAAAGATATCTGGAAAGCCCTCTGGTTCGGGATTCCGGCTATCTTTGTTTTCTTGTGAAGATGTCCCCAATATAAGGCTTTTTCAGGAGAAGAAAAATCAATTCTGGTTTTTTATGATAGAAAGGGGTTAATTGAATTTATGTTTTCCAAAGATATGGGTATCGACTTGGGTACCGCTAATACACTGGTTTATATGCGTGAAAAAGGCATCATCGTCAATGAGCCTTCCGTTGTAGCCATCAATGTACAGACAAAAGAAGTGCTGGCTGTTGGCAACGAAGCAAAAGAAATGATCGGACGTACACCCGGCAACATCGTTGCCATCCGTCCCATGAAAGACGGCGTCATCGCAGACTTCGACGTGACACAGGCAATGCTGCGTTACTTCATCAATAAGGCTTATGTGCGCTCCATGTTTGGCCCGAAGCCTCGCATCGTTATCTGCGTACCCTCTGGCGTAACAGAAGTAGAAAAAAGAGCTGTACTGGAAGCAGCCATTGCTGCAGGCTCCAAAGATAAAGACACTTACCTCATCGAAGAACCCATGGCTGCATCCATCGGCGCAGGTCTGCCCGTTGCAGACCCTACCGGCAGCATGGTCGTAGATATCGGCGGCGGCACCAGTGAAGTGGCAGTTATTTCCCTTGGCGGCATCGTTACCAGCACATCCCTGCGTGTAGCCGGTGATGCTCTGGACAACGCCATCGTCAACTACATCAAACGGGAATTTAATCTGGCCATCGGTGACAGAACCGCGGAAGAAATCAAAATCACCATCGGTTCCGCTTATCCTCTGGAACAGGAAGAAAAAATGGAAATCCGTGGTCGTGACCTGCTTTCTGGTCTGCCTAAGACCATTGAAGTTAATTCCGTACACATCCGTGAAGCACTGAGCGAACCTGTTTCTTCTATTATCGAAACCATTAAGCAGACATTGGAAGCAACTCCTCCCGAACTGGCTGCTGACGTTATGGAATACGGCATCACTCTCACAGGCGGCGGCGCACTGCTGCGCGGTCTGGATTCCCTCATCACATCCGAAACAGGCATGCCCGTTCATGTGGCAAATGAACCACTGAACTGCGTTGCTATGGGTACTGGTCTGGTGCTGGAGCACATTGATACACTGAAAAACGTATTGATCTCCCCCAGAAAAGCATTGTTCTAAGAATCTGAAATCATCGTGAAGGAGCGTTTCAATTGTTTTCCTTTTTTGAAAAATACAAAAAGTTCATATTCACTGGTGCCATCATCCTTTTGACCGTATTGGCGCTGGTGACAAGCGGAAAAAAGCTGAATGCCACCATATTTGAAAGTGCCCTCGGCTTTGTTGTAACGCCCTTTCAGGATATTACCTCCGGCATTGGCAGATGGGTGGAAAACACCACATCTGAACGTCGGGAACAGGAAGAAATTCTGGCGGAAAACGAAGCACTGCGGGAACAGGTGGCTTCCCTTCAGTCTGATAACGCCCGTCTTTCTCTTTATGAAACAGAAAACGCCAAGCTGTCGGCACTGCTGAAGATTGCACAGAAATACCCTGAGTACAACACCTTCGGTACTGCCATCATTGCCAAGAACCCCGGCAGCTGGTATGACGTATTCACTGTAGACAAAGGCACCTCCGACGGCGTAGAAGCCAACATGGTACTGGCTGCGCCGGAAGGTCTGGTGGGCAAAATCATCGAAAGCGGCGCCACTTACGCAAAGGGACAGTCCATTCTGGACAGCCGCAGCTCTGTACCTGCCATGAGCGCCCGTACAGGGGACTTGGGCGTTGTAAAAGGGGATTACACCCTCATGAACAACGGCCTGTGTAAAATGGAATATATCGACGCAGAAGCGGAAATTGCCGTAGGGGATGAAATCGTCACTTCCCATCTGAGCGATGTTTATCCGCCGGGACTGACCATCGGCCGTGTGAAAGAAATCAAAAACGACACCAACGGTCTGACCCGTTACGCCATCATCGAACCGGCAGTAGACCTGAAACATCTGGATACCCTGCTGGTCATCGACAAAACAAATACCCGTACCGTTTCTCCCGGTGACCTGTCTGTTTCCACAGACATTCCTGCAACTCAGCCGGAAACAGAAGAAGAACCCCTCACCGAAACAGACGAAACCGAAACCACCGGCAATACACCGGATGAAGAAACACAGACAAACAGCAATTCGGAGGCTGACACAAATTGAGAATTTTATTGACAGGTATTCTTATTTTCGTCAACTTCATACTACAGACCACATTGTTCCCCTATATTTCCATTGGGGGCATTCTGCCCAATACGGCGCTGATCATCGTGGCTTCCTATGCTTTGCTGCGCGGCAGCACAGAAGGCGCCATTGTGGGCTTTTTCAGCGGTCTGCCCATGGATATTTTTTTCGGTACCTCCTTCGGGTACTACACCCTGTTGTTTTTGCTCGCCGGTTTTCTGGTGGGACGCAGCCAAAAGGATTTCTACCGGGAAAATTATCTGCTGCCTATCATTATCTGCTCACTGGCAGCTATCTTATACGAAAGCGTTATTTTCATCACCGGCTTTTTCCTTCAGGGAAATACTACGGTGCTGTATTTTCTGGTGCGTCTGGCATTGCCGGAAGCCGTTTACACGGCAGTTGTCACCATCCCCATTTACCGTTTGCTCTTTGGCATCAACGAATGGCTGGAGTTAAAGGAAAAATACAAGTATCGGCTGTTTTAACAAAACCTGCCTGCCATGAAGGAGGTTCCTATGCGTAAATATTGGGAACATTTTTTAGATTTATGCAAAAGCAGAATATTTGTCGTATTGTGCGGGATTTGTCTGCTTTTTTTCATATTGCTCGTCCGTCTGTTTCTTTTGCAGATCGTCAACGGGAAAGAGTATAACGAGTCACTGCTCACCAGCGTTTCCAAAGAGGTCAATGTGCCTGCTCCCCGCGGCAACATCTATGACCGCTACGGCAGACCCCTAGCGGAAAACAAAGTGGCTTATTCCGTACAGATTGACGACAGCGTGACACCAGATCTGACTGCTTACCGGGCAGATTTGATTCGTGATCTGCTGGATACCCTCTTTGCCTCCGGCACTGAAGCAAACGACGCTCTGCCCATTTCCAAATCCTCTCCTGCCACATTCACCTTTGAAGGGGACGAAAAAGAACGGGAACAGGCAGAAGAAAAATGGAAAACGGAGATTGGTCTGGATGGGAAACAAATGGATTATACTGCTGACGAATGTCTGAATTATCTCTACGAAAAATATGAGGTACCCGAAGACTACAGCACAGCGCAAAAACGCATGTATGTGTACTATGACCTGACCCTTTCCGACAAAAGCCTCATGTGTCTGACATTGGCACAGAAGCTGACGGAATTCGACGAAACCATCATTGACAGCATCCCTCTGGATACGGAATATCCTTATTCCTTCCAGTTCGGCGGCAATAAAACGAAAGAAGAAAACTGGAAACTTTCCTTCCTTATGGAGGATGAACAGCTTTCTTATGATTCTCTGGAAACATTGGATTATCTGCGGGATTTCTTCGGTTTCCCTGAATTTTTACCCAATGATCTGGTAAGAAAAGCCGTGGGTATCCGCAATTCCCTTTACGAAGTCCGTTACCAGAAATATCAGTCTGTGACCATTGCTACAGAAATCAGTGACAAAACATTGGCTTATGTAGAAGAAAATCAGGATGTGTTCCCTAATGTGGTCATCAGCACTGTTTCTTTGAGAGAATACCCCAACGGGGAACATTTCTCACAAATTATTGGATATATCCGCCAAATGACCGAGTCTGACATTGCACTGTATCAGGATATCGTCGACGCAGAAGGCAATCCTGTTTACAGCACCACAGACATTGTGGGTCAGGCAGGCATCGAAAAGCTTTACGAGCAGGATCTGAACGGCACCGACGGCAAGATCACCATTGAAGTCGACAAAGAAGGCCGCCGCATGAGCGTCATCAGCTCCACAGATCCCATCCCCGGCAAAGACGTTTATCTGACCATTGACAGTGAACTGCAGTCCATTGCCTACACTTCTTTGGAGAACGCTTTGCGGGATGTACTGCTCAACCGCCTCACTTCCGGCGGCAAATACGGCATTTCCACTACAGAGCTTTTCTCCACCATGGTCAATGCCAACCACATTTCTTCTTCCCTGATGCTCTCCGCACAGGAAGATACCATGCAGAAAACACTGGTAGACCGCTGCAAAGCCACCGTTCCTGATTTTTCCGTGGACGCTGAAAACGCAGTGGAAATCCTCCAGACATTCCTGTCTGACGGCCTGACAAACGGCAATGTTTCCGCTCAGGAGCTGCTGATCTGCATGATCGAGCAGGAAAGAGTCCCTGCAACACCAGAGGAAACCGAGGCCGTGAAAAACGGTTCTCTTGCACCTTCCTCTTTCATCATCCGCAAGCTGGAAAGCGGCGAAATGAGCCCTGCTGATACGGCCCTGGACCCTTCCACAGGTTCTGTTGTGGTTTCTGAAGTAGACAGCGGTCAAGTGCTGGCACTGGTGACTTACCCGTCTTATGACAACAACCAGCTGGTCAACACCTTCAACAACAGCTACTATAACCAGCTGCTGGAGGATACCAACACACCTTTGGTCAACCGTCCGCTGAAACAGAAAAAAGCGCCCGGTTCCACATTCAAAATGGTTTCCGCCATTGCAGGTCTGGAAACCGGCACCATCACCCCTTCCACCGTCATCACGGACAAAGGGATATTCAAAGACGCCGGTACGCCTTACGCACGCTGCTGGATCTACAGCAACAACGGCGGTACCCATGGTGCTGTTAACGTTTCTCATGCGCTGGAAGTATCCTGTAACTATTTCTTCTACGAATTGGGTTACCGCATGGGCAACGCGGAAAACGGCACCACAAGCCAGTCCATTGCTACACTGAACGAATATATGGCAGGCTTCGGTCTGAACTCTGTCACCGGCATTGAACTGGAAGAATACGGTCCTACCATGGCATCTCCTTACTACAAGGAACGTACCATCAAAACTTACAACCCCGACGCCACCAGCAGCCAGACACGCTGGACAGACGGGGATACCATCCGTGCCTTCATTGGTCAGTCCATCAACAGCTACACACCGGCACAGATGAACCGCTACATCGCCACTCTGGCAAACGGCGGCACATTGTACCAGTATCATCTGGTGGACAAAGTGGTCAACCCTGACGGCACTATACACGAAGAAAAAGACGAAGTCATCGAAAACCAGATGGATCTGAAGGAAGAAAATCTGGCTGCCGTTTACGAAGGGATGTATCTGGTTGCCAACGGCTCCAAAGGTACCATGCGTACCGCCTTCAAAGATCTGCCCGTCACTGTGGCAGCAAAGACAGGTACCGCTCAGGAAGACCTGTCCCGCAGCTCTCATACTTGGCTGGTCTGCTTCGCGCCTTACGAAGACCCTCAGATCGCCATTACCGTCATGATTCCCTTTGCCGAGAACTACGGTTCTCCTGCGCCAAAGGTTGCATCTGCTATCATTACGGAATATCTGGGACTGGATTACACACCGACAAACACCAATATGGAAACCGTATTGGATCAGTAATATTTTCAGGAGGGGAACTATGAACCAGGAAAACTATGTCATCTTCAAAGGAACCAAGGACGGCGTAACCGTACTGTTTCAGCCGGACGTTCCTTTTGAGGAACTTTGCACACAATTGGAACAAAAAGTAGAAGAAGCTGGGAAATTCTTCGATAATGTCAAAACATCACTGGCCTTCAAAGGCAGAAGCTTCACCGAGGAGGAAGAAGAAAGACTGCTGCAGATCATCGCAGAACGCACCACCATGCGCATCACATTCGTGAAAACAGAAAACAACGAACTGAAGCAGATCTCTGAACTGCTGGAAAAAGACGTTCGTGCCTTCAACCTGACAAAATTCCACAGAGGCTCTCTGCGCAACGGTCAGAAAATCGAATTTGACGGCAGCGTTGTGGTGGTGGGGGATGTAAACCCCGGCGCGGAAATCAAGGCAACGGGCAACATCATCATCTTGGGTCAGCTCAAAGGCATGGCACATGCTGGCTGCAAGGGCATGACAGACGCTTTTGTCACCGCTGTTTACATGGCACCGGTACAGCTGCGCATTGCGGACATCATCACACGTTTTCCTGAAGAAAACAAACACGGCCCCAAGCCGCCTGAATACGCTTTCGTCAAAGACGGGCAGATTTTCGTTATGGCGTTGTCGTAATTTGGGAAAACAAATTGCTTTTTGCTAAAAAATTTTCGTGCAAATTCAGGATATATTTGTTAAAATACAGATATATATGATATTTTCGTATGGGCAAAGAGATTTCAGGCTCTTTTGCCTCTCCCTGTCACATTGGCAGGAAATACATTTGATTTAAGTAAAAAACTAGGGGGATATGATCCATGAGTGAAGTAATTGTAATCACCAGCGGCAAAGGCGGCGTTGGGAAAACCACCACCAGTGCAAACCTTGGCTGCGGTCTTGCCATTCAGGGCAAAAAGGTCGCTTTGGTAGACGCGGATATCGGTCTGCGCAATCTGGACGTTGTCATGGGGCTGGAAAACCGCATCGTATACGATCTGGTAGATGTGGTGGAAGGCAACTGCCGTCTGAAACAGGCGCTCATCAAAGATAAACGCTATGAAGGTCTGTTCCTGCTGCCTGCGGCCCAGACACGGGACAAAGACGCGGTTTCTCCCGAACAGATGCAGAAACTGTGCGAAAACCTGAAAGAAGAAGGATTTGACTATATCCTCATTGACTGCCCTGCCGGCATCGAGCAAGGGTTCAAAAACGCCATTGCTGGCGCTGACCGTGCTGTTGTAGTCACCACACCGGAAGTATCCGCTGTTCGTGACGCTGACCGTATCATTGGTCTTTTGGAAGCAAACGGTCTGAACAATCCTACCCTCATTCTCAACCGCCTGCGCATCGATCTGGTAAAACGGGGCGAAATGATGAACATTGAAGACGTAACAGAGATCCTTGCCGTTGACATTCTGGGCGTGGTTCCTGATGACGAAACCATCGTCATCGCAACCAACAAAGGGGAACCTGCTGTCAGCAGCGAAGAATCTCGCGCAGGACAGGCTTACCGCAACATCGTGCGCCGCATCATGGGTGAAGATGTTCCTCTGATGACCTTCGAGGAAGAACCGGAAACATTTATGGATAGGCTCAAAAAGCTGTTCCGCCGTTAATCCCCGTATAGGTTTGGAAAGGAGTGTCATGATGGATTTCTTTAGCTTTTTTAAGAAAAAATCCGCACCGCCCTCCGGCAGTGTGGCAAAAGACAGACTGAAACTGGTGCTGGTACACGACCGGGTCAACTGCTCCTCTCAGGTACTGGAAATGCTGAAAACAGACATCATCAAAGTCATCTCCAACTACATGGAAATCGACGATGAAGAACTGGATATCCAGATCACCCAGACCGAATCCGATGACAAGAACGGTACCGTTCCCGTGCTCTATGCCAATATTCCCATCAAGAGCATGCGCAAAGTCAACCAGGACTAAATTGAAACAAACGCCAAAAGAAAACAAAGCCGGGGAACCTGAGGAAAACTCTTGTTTCAACCGGCTTTGCTGTATTATAAAACCAACCTCTGGAGGTGGCCTATGCAAAGCAAAAAATGGCTCCAAAACCTGGATTGGTATCTCATCGGCGCCGTATGCATCCTTGCCGCCTTCGGCATCGTCTGCATTGCCAGCGCCCTGCATTTCAATCTGGGAGAAGGAACTTCCGAAGTCTATAAGCAGATCGTCTTTTTCATCATCGGCCTTGGGCTGATGGTGGCAGCTGCCAATGTAGACTACGAATACTTTTCACAATATTATATCCCCATTTATTTTATCAACATCCTACTGCTGTTAGCGGTATTTGTACTGGGGAACGAATCCAACGGTGCGACACGTTGGATTGCCATCGGGCCTTTGACCATCCAGCCGTCGGAGTTTGCCAAAGTGATGATGATCTTCTTTTTAGCCAAGTTCATTTCCCTGCATCATTCCAAAATGAACCGGCTGGATTTCTTCCTGAAGCTGTGCGTCATCAGCGGTATCCCTATCCTGCTGGTACTGAAGCAGCCTGCCCTTTCCGCCAGTCTGGTACTGGTGGCAATCTTCTGTATTCTGGTGTTTGTGGCAGGCATAGATATCATTTGGGTGCGGAATGTAGCCATTGTGGCTGTACCGCTGGTTGCCTTCATCCTCTTTGACGTCAGCCGGGAAAATCCCCTGATCATGGACAAGATCTTTGAACCCCACCAGTTCAACCGTATCCTGTCCTTTGTAGACCCTACCGCCAACCCTGACCTCTATTACCAGACAGAAAAATCCATCAATGCCATCGGCTCCGGTCAGCTCACAGGCAAAGGGCTGTTCCAAGGCACTTTGAACCAGCTCAGTTATCTGCCGGAACCCCATAATGATTTTATTTTTTCTGTAATTGGGGAGGAATTTGGATTTTTGGGTTGTATATTTACATTAGGGCTATTGCTCTTTGTGGTATTTCGTTGTATCATAATAGCATTATCGACAAGAGATACATTCAGTCAGCTCATCGTGGTGGGTGTGGCAGGCATGTTTGCCTTCCAGACCTTCGTCAATGCCGGTGTTGCCACAGGCATCGTGCCCAATACAGGCATGTCCCTGCCTTTTGTCAGCTACGGCGGCAGCTCCATGTGGACAAACATGGTAGCCCTTGGGCTGGTACTCAATATTCGCAAAAAAGAAACCAGATCATTATTCGAGGGGGGTTTATTATGAATATCGCATTGATTGCGGACGACAATAAGAAAAAACTAATGGAAAACCTTTGCATTGCTTACCGCCATATCCTGTGCAAGCATGAGCTTTACGCAACAGCTACCACAGGCCGTCTGGTTGGAGAAGCTGCAAATTTGAATGTGCATAAATATCTGGCAGGACAATTGGGGGGCTCTGAACAGCTTGGTGCGCAGATCATCAACAACGACTTGGATGTGATGATCTTCCTGCGTGACCCTTCCTCCCACCAGTCTTATGAAGAATACAGCAACCTGTTCCGTCTGTGTGACACCCACAACATTCCCGTTGCCACCAATCTGGCAACAGCGGAAGTGCTGCTGCTGGCACTGGACAGAGGCGATCTGGACTGGAGAAACGTGGTGAGATAAGATGCAGTTCACTTTCCACCCCGTACCCTTCTGGATCATCACAGGGTATTACCTCATCATCAATATTGTGCTGTTTTGCGCCATGGCGCTGGATAAAAAACGTGCCATCCGCGGCAGACGGCGTGTGCCTGAAAAAACATTGTTCCTGATGGCCATTTTAGGGGGCAGCATCGGAGGCTTTGTGGGCATGTTCACCCAACACCATAAAACAAAGCATATTTCTTTTTATCTGGCTTACGGGCTTACGGCTGTCATGCACATTTTCCTGTGCTGGCTGCTGATGACCACTTTTGCCTTTACCGCGTGAAACATAAAAGCAGATTCCTCATAAGAAAACATACCAGATAAAACTTTTATAAAAATAAGAAAGCTGAAATTCTTTCACAGGAATTTCAGCTTTCTTTGTTTTCTTCTGAAGATGCCCCTTGCACGGTACTTCTCTAAGAAAATACCGTGTTTTTTTATTTTACGCCGAAAACATGTCTGCCAATGGTGGTGGTGATGGGGATACTCCAAATCCAGCGGCTGGTGGCTGTGACGGGATTCCAATAATATAACGCCCCATTGGTAGGGTCCCAGCCGTTGAGGGCATCTCTTGCGGCGTTCAGCGCCGTTTCGTTGGGGGTCAGATAAAACTGTTTATCCGCAACGGCATCAAAAGCGCCGGGCTGGTAGATGACCTCCGCAATGGTATTGGGAAAGTCAGGGCTTGCCACCCGATTCAACACTACCGCTCCCACTGCCACCTGCCCTTCGTAAGGCTCCCCACGGGCTTCCCCATGGATGATAGACGCCAGCAAATACAAATCCTCATCATAATCGCTGGTGCCTGTTTCCCCGATGCCGCTGGTTCCGGTGCCAATGGAAATGCCCAAACGGGACAAGGTATCACTGCCGGCAATGCCGTCTACTTTCAAACCGTTATCCGCCTGAAACTGGCGAATGGCTTCGTATGTTTTGGTACCGTAAATGCCATCGGGTGTATCGGGGTAATACCCCAGCTCACGCAGTTTCTCTTGGGTCTGCTTCACCAAGTCCCCACGGGTGCCCCAAGCCACCAGCTTCGTCACTGCCACTGTCTCCGGCTGGCTTGCCTTCTCCACCATGCCCCATGCCAGCACTAGAAGTGCCAGCAAACATACCAAAACACATTTCCTTCTGCCTTTTCGCCCCATTGACCCTTCTCCTTCCCTGCTTTTTAGTCCCCCTGCCACATTTCCACGATTTTCAGTTTGATTTTCGGTGCCTTGTTGGTCTGCTCCGCCGCGGAAACCACTGCATATTCCTCTGGCGTCAGATTTTTTTGCAGCCGTTCCCGTCCTTCTTCTGTAGGTTCTCCCCATGCGGCATCTACATAACACATCTGGGGATACAGCACGCACCACCAGTTATGCCCTTGGGCTTCGCCAATCTCAATGCGCACCGCGTCATAAACCCCAGCAGGGAATACCAGATTGCCGTAGGTCTTTTCGGGAAAATCCTCCCGTACCAACGATACAGAAACGGGATAATCATACCCCTGTCTGGCAATTTCCGCTGCTGCTGTCTGACGGATTTCTTCTTTGTATGCTGCCAAAAGCGCCATACTCTCCCCTTTGGAGGAACAGCCCTCCAGCTTTTCCCCAAAAGAAGCAAGCACCGCGTCCCGTACATCCAATTTCAAATTTTGGTCTGCGGTGGTATCGCTGTTTGCCAGTACATGAAACCGCACCACGCCGTCGGCAATACCCCGCTGGATATTTGCCGCATAAACCCCAGACCAAAGGACACAGACCAAAACGCCCCCCACAAGGGCTGTCACCCCATATTTCCACTCTTTTTTCCAAAAGGCTTTCATGCGCAAAGCCCACAAAACCAATGTTTTCATGCTCTCCCACCCTTTTTCTCTTTTGATGGGGAGAGTATGACCCTGTTTTTGGAATTTTATACCTTCTCTTTATCGGGTGCGTCCCGTATCCTGCAATTTTACTTCACAGTCCACCAAAACCTGCAAATCCTGCCAGTTTTCGCCCGATTTTGGCACCTCCGGCGCCTGCCGCTGACATTCCGCCCAAATGCCGAACACGTCCCCGGCGGTGGTTTCCTGGGCTCTTTTTATTGTATTTTCCAAATCTGTTTTTATGATGTCCCCGAAGAAATTTTCCAGTTCCCGTCTGGTATTTCCATCCAGCAAAGATTGTCCGCCGCTGCCTGTGAGGGCGCCGGAAACCTTCACATTCACCTGACAGGACAGCCCTTCCGCTGTTTTGGCAAAATCAAAGGAAACTTTGTCCTTGCGGATTTCCAAAGGCAGTACCGTACCATTCCAATCTCCTTCAATGACGGCGCCGCTACCTTCTCCCAACAAAAGCAGATGCGCCTGTTCCTCTGCCGCAGGCAACCCAAAGGCATAGGCACCATCTGCCAAAGCAATGCCGCCCCCCAAGGAAAGACCTTCCTCTGCCGTTTCAATGCGTGGCAGCACTGTACTGCCCCTCTGCTCGCCCAATTCCGTCAAAAGCATATCCAAATCCATGCCACGGGTCACAGCTACCTCTTGGGCGGTATTCTTATAAAAATCCCAGAGAAACAGCCCTGTGGAGCTGTCCGCCTGAGCAATGGCATCCACGCAGGCGTCTGCGGCGTTTTCCGTTCCCAACACCATGACTTTTTCCGAAAGGGCATTGCCTCGTTCCAATTCCTCCAGAACCGCATCAAAGGCAGTGCCATCTTCCAGCAGGCTTTTGCCGAATACCACCGTCCGCAATTGCCCCAGATAGACTTCCCGAGAACTGCGGCTGTCTGCATCTGCCACCGCTGCCGCCAGAGTGTCCCCCTTGACTCGATACACACTCTGGGCATTTCCTTCTGTGGTCTTGGCAGGGGCAAAAGTCACCAGCAATCCATCTTCGCCTTTATCAATGCCCATGGTGATGACATAAGCCCTGTCCTCTGGGTCTCTGCCGTCCCAACATCCCGTCAAAAGCAGCGGCAATAGGGCTATGAGGGCAAATTTAAGCTGTTTCACGGTGTTTCCCCCTTTCTTTGACTATCCTTACGCCTAAAACCAAAAGAGGCAGGAGCGCCGTTGTAAGGGCGCTGTAGATAGGTTGTATTTTGTTGCGGAAATCATAAGCCGCTGCCAAATCCTGTGGAATCATGGCGCCGATAAACAGCAACGGTACCCACAGCAGCAGCCAGTACCGCCGCCCCTGTCCACTTTGGCGGCAAAGACGCACACAGCAGACACTGCCGAAAAACAGCGCCCCTGACACATACAGAAAAGCAGAAACCATCCAGAACCAAAGGAGGAGGATGTCCTGTCTGCCCAGAAAAATACCGGAAAACCGCACACGCTCCATGACCTGCACCGTAGGGAAAATTTTATGGGACAGGGATTCCGCTCCGTAAACCGTCAAGCAAAGAAATGTGGCCGCTGTCATCAAAAATGTGGTCAGCAGACAGACTCCGAAAAGGCTTTTCTGCCCTTTTTCCGGTTTTTCCAGAAATGGCGGCAAGAATAACAGAAATATCATTGCCTGAAACAAGGGCTGTACATAAGCCGCTCCCCGACGGAGTCCATCCAGCTTCGGCAGCTGAACAGGAAGAAAATAGGCCTCCCCAGCCGTCAGGGCAACGGCAAACAACAGCAGCACAAAAGGGGGAAACACAAAGAAAAACAGTATCTCCGCGCCCCTTGCCTGTCCTTCGATGCCCCTTGCCACACCAAAGGCGGACAACGCCAGCAAAGTGCCTACCATGAGCCACAGGGGCGTATGGGGCAGCATGGTACTGCGGAGGATTTCTGTAAAAATGCGGACTTCCAGCATGGCATCCACGGCGATTTTTCCAGCAATGAACAACGCCAGCACACTGCCCAGCACACCGCCAAAAGTATTTCGCAGCCATTCCACCACCGTCCATGTAGGCTCCTTTTTGCCCAAAAAACTCAGCACCAGAGAGAAAAACGCTGCCAGCAGACCGCCCACCAGCATTACCAACCAGCAGGCTCTGCCGCTTCCCTCTGCCAGTTCCGCAGGCAAAAACAGGGACGCCGTTCCCAGAAAATAAAAACAGAACAACGCCTGCATCTGCCGCAGGGAAATTTTATGGTTATCGGAAAACATCAGCGTTTCCCCCCTTTCTCCATGAAAATGGACTGCCGTTTGAGCCATGGCAAAGGTAGACGGAACAGGCTGTCCTCCAAATCACGATAATGGTTCACAGAAGCGGAGCAGAAGGGGTAAAGATAAGGAATCCCATAGGAAGAAAGCCCAGCCAGATGCACCACCAGAAGGAGGATGCCTGCCCAGAAGCCATAAAGCCCCAATGCAGCAGAAAGGAAAATCACCAGATATTTACTCAGCCGCAAACCGGAAACCACAGAAATATTGGGAATGACAAAAGAACAAATCCCTGTCAGAGCGGAAATGATGACCACTGCCGGACTCACCAGCCCTGCATCCACCGCCGCCGAGCCAATGATGATGCCCCCAACAATGCCAATGGTGGCACTGACGGGGGAAGGAAGCCGCACCCCTGCTTCTCTGAGCAATTCAAAAGCCAATTCCATGGAAATGACCTCCACCGCCACAGAAAAAGGGATGCTTTGTCTGGTGGTGGCAATCTTCAACGCCAAAGACGTAGGCAAAAGCTCCGGATGGTACACCGTCAGCGCCAGATACAGCCCCGGCAATGCCACCGCTACAAAAGCCGCCACATACCGCATGAAGCGAATGAGGCTCATGATTTCCCAGCGGTCGTAATAGTCCTCTGCCGCCTGAAAAAACAGATTCAGCGTCACCGGCAGAAGAATCACAAAAGGCGTATTATCCACCACCAGCACCACGCGCCCCTCCATGAGCGCCGCTGCCGCTTTATCCGGGCGTTCTGTCATCTGTAATTGGGGAAAAGGCGAGAACTGCCGCTTTTCCAACAGCTGTTCCAAAGAGCCGCTGTCCAGTATGCCGTTTGTCCGAAGCCGTTCCAGCTGGCGTTTTGCCTGCCGCAGAATCTCCGGACGCACCAAATCGGAAAAATACATGAGGGCAACGTCGGTTTTCGTGCGGCTGCCTGCTTTGGTACGCACCACTTTCAGCCGTGTATCCTGTATCCTTCTGCGGATGAGCACCAGATTGAAGGCCAGAAGCTCCGTAAAAGCATCCTTGGGCCCCTGTACCACCACTTCTGTTTCCGTATGTCCCACACCGCGGTTGGGATAGCCCCTTGTGGACGCCTGCAAGGCAAAAGAGCTCCCCTCCATAAAAATCAACGTATCCCCTGCCAGTACCCCAGCAGCGGCTTTTTCAATGGTATCCACCTGCTGTACGTCACGGTTGGCAATGACGCTTTCCATAAGTCCCAAAAGCCGTTCTTCCGTTTCTGTGTCATGACAGCGGTTCATGATGTTGGTCATGATGGCGTCCTCCACAGCGGTGGTATTGACCATATTATCCACATAGACCAGAAACAGCTGTCCCTGACCTTCTGCTGCCGCAAAATCACGGAAAACAATATCTCCGCAGTCGGCAAACAATTCTTTCATGGCGGTACGGTTTGCCGCCAGATTTTTCCCGATTTCCAAAATCCGCTCACCTGCCTTTTTCCTATAGTCTTGCTGAAAAGGAGAGAGATTATACCTTTTTTCCAAAAAGACGCAAAAAAGCAATATCCCATTCAGAAAACATGGATTTTCCTTTTCCTTGATTTCTTAATGGGAATTGGGGCGGCTTTCTTTATAAAAAAACATAGCAAATCAAATCTTCAAAAAGCAAAAAAGAGGACGTCCTTGGGACGTCCTCCAGAAAACATCGGTTTGGATAAATTTTGAAAAGAAATCAAGTATGTTTTATCTTATTTGTTTGCATTCATGTAAACAGTTGTTGTTTTGCCTGTTGTAGGATCTGTATCCCATGTCAGGTCTGTTACACCCAGAGCTGTTGCCAGGTCACGCATAGGCAGGAATGTTCTGTCATTTACGATTTCCACGGAGGAGCTTGTGGGGATGGAGCTGCCGTTTACATACATGACGGAAGCGCCTGCTGTCATGGAGATGATACGATCACCGTACAGGATTGTAACTGTTTTTGTTGCCTGATCCCACAGCACGTTGTTGTTGTCGATACCCAGGGATGTGGAGATGGCTCTTACAGGCAGCATGGTGTAGCCTTCTGCGTTGATGTATGCAGGTGCATCCAGTGTTACCTGTGTTTCACCAGCGATCAGGTAGCTTTCGCCAATGGGAACTGTCAGTTTTGTTGTGAAGCCTGTTGTGTCGCTGCCGGCTGTAACGATGTTAACGAAACCAGCTTTTACAACATAGTTGATGTCATCAGATTCATCACCAACAAATACGTCTGTATCTGCAAACAGTGTTTCAGGCAGGTAGCCTTCATCACTTGAGCTGTAACCATCGCTGCTGTCAAAGCTTTCTGCTTCTTCTGCGCTGTCTACGCCCAGCATTGTCAGAGCGTATGCGTTCAGGTCATAAGCACCTGCAGGCAGGTTTCTGTCCATGTACAGTGTCAGATCAGAAATGGTTACTGTTGCAGGTTCGTCATCACTTTCGCTGTCAACAGTGAAACGGATTTCGCCGTTTGTTGTTTTTACATTTTTCACGGACAGACCACTTTCGTCATCTACAGTTACAACTGCGTCATCGTCAAATTCGATTTTGTCCAGTGTCAGGGCAAATTCGGAATTTTTTGCCCACAGACCAGCTTCTGCTTCTGTAATCACAACATCTGTAGGGATTTCTGTGTTTCTGTAGTCGATTGTCAGGTCATTCTGCTGTGCAGATACTGTGTAAGGTTTTACGAATTTCGCAATGGTTACTTCCTGTTCTTCCATAGCGTCGCCGGACAGTGTCAGTACAACGTCGCCTTCAAAGTCAGGGTCTGCTACCAATGTGAATGTTACATCCAGTTCGTAAGGATCGTCGGATTCGTTTTCATCAAAGATACGTTTGTCGAATTCGAAGTATTCGTATTCGCCGTTGTCATAAGCATCCTTGAAATCATTTTCGTCCAGCTCGATGCCGTCTTTCACTACATCCACGTTTGTTGCGTAAACGCCTTCAGGCAGGGACAGTGTGAATTTTTTGCTGTTGTCCCAAGCGCCTGCGAAGGTTTCGTCGATGGATACTTCCAGAGATTCGTGGTCACTGTCGTCTGTGATACCTGTGTTGTCTACGTCAACGCCGCTGTAGATGACGGGAACGTCTTCGTCTTCGTCAACGCTCATGGATACTGCGTAGTCAACAACTGTCGCAACATCTACAGAAACGCTGTCATTGCCTGTTGCGGAAACCTTGATGGTAGCTGTAGCGCCTTCATTTGCGGAAGTAGCTTCTACCTGGATGCCGCTGATAGTCAGTGTGTCAATGGCAGCAGAAATATTGCTGTCTACATCAATCACGATTTCATCGTCATCGTAAGTCACTGTAGGTGTGATTGTGCTGCTGTCCGCTTTGATAGTGATTTCGTTATTGTCGTTATTGGCAAATTCAAAGCCGCTGTTCAGTTTCAGTGTGATTTCATCGCCTTCATCTACCACTGCCTGCATACTCGCACCAACGGAAGGTTCGATTTTCAGGTCTTCAATGGTAACAACTTCTTCCACTGCAACGTCTTTCAGTTTTTTCACGGAAGCGTCGATGCCTTTTGCTTCGATGGCTGCGTATACCAGATCATCGCCATTTGTGATAACAATATCACTGGAATCTACTGTAATTGTTGCCTGTGTGTTTTTGGATGTTTTTGTCAGCTGGGAAGCCAGATTGTAGGACAGTACCCATCCACGTTCCATCTTACCTGTCAATGTAAATGTCAGGTTATCTGTGTCGCTGATTTCCAGGTCACTGATTTCGATTTTTGTGCCAGTACTGTCTTCCAGAGCAGCACCGCCATTCACGTTGCTATTTTTGAAGTAATAATTATCGCTGTCTTTTGTCAGCTTGTACAGATAATCATCATCTTGCAGATAAATCAAATCATCCAGATTTTCCAATGTGGTTGTGCCGTCTTCGATGACGTTACCGCTTTCATCCAGGAAATCCGCATTGTCCAGTGTCAGTTCGATTTCCGCTTCAGGTACGCTGCTGGTCGCGTAGTCCGCTGTAGTAAATGTCAGCTGCAATTCTGCTGCATCGGCTTTTTCAATTTTACCATTTTCTGTTTCCATTTCGTCTTCTGTGTAGTTGTCACTACCGACTACCTTCGCAGTAGCCTTTACGTCGCCTGTAGCAGCGAACGCAGTTGCCGGCAGCAAAGTTACCGTCATAGCTGCTGCCATGGCTAATGAGATAAATCTCTTCATGTCATTTCCTCCTTTTGCTTCTGTAAAAATGTCGTTGCATAGTTATAAAACGAAGATGCATTTTTTCGCACAAAAGACATACATACCTTGAAAAATCCCCCTGAACATTTTTCCTGTCCCCCATAATTCCAAACAGAATCCATGTTCTTTTTCCCATATTCTTCAAAGCAAAATCTGCATATTTTCTGCATGTTTTGTGCGTTTGAACTTTGCAACGCTATTATATCCGCCAAAAAAAAGATTGACAATAGACTTTGCCAAACTCTAATTTCAATGTAAAATTACTGAAACATAAGTGGAGAAAACCTTGATTTTCCGGCATTTCCAAAAATTACAAAAAAAGGACGTTTCTCATGAAACCGTCCTTTTTTCTCATAATTTTCTTATGCTATTCTCATTTTTGGCTTATGCAGAAGTTTTTCCTGTGGTACCGCTGGAAAGCAGTTCTGTGTTTTCAAACTGATAAATCTGCATGTCGTGGGCATATTCCAGCTGTGTCACAGCGTTCTGTGCCTGTTCCACCGCCAGAGCCGCTTGGTCTAATGTAATGGATGTTGTATTGCCTGCTTTATAATTTACTTCTGCCGCACGCTGTGCCGCTTTTGCCTGTTCCAGTGTGGTCAGTGCAGAATCATACTGGCTTTCCAGAGACAGAATGGAATTATAAGCATTCTGGATGGCAAGTTCCTTGCTGTCCTTAGCAGTTTTCAGGCTCCGTTTCGCTTCCTCATAAGAATGTTTGTTGTTGGCAGAGGTTGCGTTGGAGGAGGATACAGACAAATAATTCTTGTTGAATTCCGCATCTTTCAGTGCCTGTTCCTGCAATTTGATGGTATAGTCTGTATTCATTTTGCTGTTGACATACTGTGTCATGGGCTGAGGCAGCTCATAAGGGGTATATTCCACGTCATAAACCAGTGTATAGTCCTTTTCCCTGTCCTCGCCGATGAAGTTGTAGAAAGACAGATATTCCTGTTCCAGTGCCATTTCCAGCTTCGTCACATTATACTGTGCCTGTTCATAGTCTGTGCGAAGGGTATTCAGGTCATAGTCACTGAGCAGTCCCAGCTGATTTTTCAGCTGCCCCTGTTCCCACAGTGTCTTTTTCACTGCCATATCTTTTTTCGCCAGTTCCAGAGAGCTCTGGTCACTGAAAATGGATGTATAGTAATTCTTTACAGTGGCTTCCAGAGAAATTTTTGTCAGTTCTTCGGAATAGCGGTTTTTGGTCATGCTGCTGCTGATGTTCTGAATGGAAGAATAGATGGCATAAATATCATCATCCACCCACTGCTGATAAGACACTGTAGGCACGGAGAAAGAGCCTGTAATATCCCAGATGTCCTCTTTCAAATCCTGCAAATAATCAGCTGTTTCTGCCACAGAACGCAGATCAGAGCTGTTTTTGGTAGCCAGTTCCACGGCTTCTTCATAGGTCAGTTCTTTTTCCTTCTGGGCTTCCAAAGCCTGTGCTTCTTCTATGGTCAAGATTTTGGTAGCAGGAATGGATTCCTGCGGTTCTTCCGCCGCAAATGCTGTGGTAGATACCAGCAGGGCAGCCATAGCCGTTGCCGCAATGGTCTTTCCTTTGACAAAATATGTTTTCATCTCTCAAACCTCCTATGGGTCATATCCCAAGATATGTTTATAGTAAAACCAATTATACCATATTATCCATGAAAAAAACAGGTGCTTTCATATTTCTTAAACTTTTCTTCGGGAAAAACAAAAAACTGCCCTACTTCTGCTTAACTTCATAGGCTAATTTTACCCAAGGAAAAAAGGCTCCCGCAGGAGCCTCTTTTCTATCATTATAAAGGGTTTGGAATACAACGGATGCTTATTTACCGCCGTTCAGTGTTGCTGTTTTTGTAGCCTGATCCCATGTGATATCTGTTACGCCCAGAGCGTTGCCCAGATCTCTCATGCCCAGGAACATTCTGTTGTCTTTGATTTCAACAGATGCTGTTGCAGGGATCATCGCGCCGTTTACATATACCATTTTCTGGCCGTATGTCATGTTGATGATCTTGGAACCGTACATGATTGTAGCAGTTCTTGTGTTCTGATCCCACAGAACGTTGTTTGTGTTGATGCCCAGAGCTACTGCTACTGCTCTCAGAGGCAGCATTGTGTAGCCGTTTGCATTTACATAAGCAGGTACATCAATTTCTACTTTGTTTTCACCGGAAACGATGTATTTTTCGCCAACGGGAACCACTACTTTTGTTGTGAAGGAATCTGTGTCTTCACGGCCAGCTGTGATGATGTTTACGAAGCCAGCTTTTGCTTTCGCGCTATAGAAGTCATCGTTGATGTCAGCTACTACACGTTTTGTTTTGGACTGACCCAGGATATCCTGAGACAGGAAACCAGCGTCGTTTGCAGGATTGCTCTTGTTTGTTACTGTTTCTCTCTTACCGTCTTCTGCGCCCAGCAGTACAGGGGAGAATACATCCAGATCGTATGCACCTGCAGGCAGGTTTCTATCCATGAACAGTGTCAGGTTAGAAATTGTTACTTCTGCGGGTTTGTCGGAGCTTCTGGAATCTACTTTGAATGTTACAACGCCTTTTGTTGTCTTAGCGTCTTTTACTTTCAGACCGCTCTTATCGTCAACGCTTACTTTTGCATCAGTATCGAAGTTGATCTTATCCAGGGACAGAGCGAATGTTGTGTTCTTATCCCACAGACCAGCTTCTGCTTCTTTGATGACTACATCTGTAGGAACTTTTGTGTTTCTGTAGTCGATCTGCAGATCGTTCTGTTTTGCTTCAACTGTGAAAGGTTTTACGAATTTCGCGATTGTTACTTTCTGTTCTTTCAGCGCATCGCCTGTCAGAGTCAGAGCTACATCGCCTTCGAAGTTAGGGTCAGCAACCAGAACCAGAGTGAACTTCAGTTCAGCTTTATCCTTTTTAGAAGGATCTGTTTCTGTCCATGTTCTTCTCTTGAATGTCAGTGCTTCGTAGTCGCCTTTATCGTAAGCGCCTTCAAACCATTCTGTAGGTTTTGCTACCTGCATGTTGTCTGCTGTAGGGTTCTGAACTTCCGCGATGTAAACGCCCTGAGGCAGTTTGAATGTGAAGTCTTTTGCATCGTCCCAAGCGCCGGGGAAAGATTCTTTTACAGTTACTTCCAGAGCTTCGTGGTCGCTGCTGCTTGTGATACCTGTGTTTTTCACATCAACGCCGCTGTAGATTACAGGTACATCTGCATCTTTGTCAACGGACATTGTAACTGTGGAATCAACAACTTTCGCTACTTCAACGGAAACTGTGTCGTTGCCGTCAGCGTAGATTTTCAGAGTAGCTGTAGCGCCTGCTTTTGCGGAAGTAG
Source organism: uncultured Clostridia bacterium (assembly GCA_902477755.1). Classification (GTDB taxonomy): domain Bacteria; phylum Bacillota; class Clostridia; order Lachnospirales; family Anaerotignaceae; genus Anaerotignum. Next base: position 17,215 of record CABSIK010000004.1, on the reverse strand, counting down.
CTTCCACTTTCAGACCAGTTACTTTCAGTACGTCTTTGCCGCCTGCTGTGCTGTCCACTTTGATGGCGATTTCATCATCTTCAAAGCTTTCAACAGTTGCGCTGGAGGGCTCAACTTTTACTTCGTCCTTTTTGCCAGCGAATTCAAAGCCGCTGTTCAGTTTCAGTCTTACCAGACCGTCTGTTTTGATAACAGCGCCCAGAGTGTCACCAACTGCGGGTTCGATCTTCAGTTCTTTCAGTTCAACCACTTCTTCAGCAGCCACATCAACTGTGTCTTTTACGGAAGCTTTCAGACCTTTGCTTTCAACGGAAGCGTATGTCAGGTCATCACCACCCGCGATTGTGATATCATCGGATTCGATGGATACTTTTGCCTGTTTGCCTTTGGAAGTTTTGTCCATGATAGAAGTCAGGTCAAATGCCAGCACAGAACCTCTCTGCATTTTACCTTCCACTACAACTTCCACTTCGTCGGTATCAGTAAATTTTACAGATTTTACTGTAATCACTTCACCATTGGACAATGTGTCTGCTTTGAAAGATTTTTCCCCTGTAGATTCGCCGACTGTAACTGTGTCAGCCTTATCGCCCACCAAACCGATTTTCAAATCAGGTTTACTGGAAATTTCTGTGCCGGATTTGTAGAAATCTGCGTTATCCAGTGTCAATGTGTACTTCGCCTGTACATTTTTTGCGCCAGAAGCATAATCAGCTGTTGTGTATGTCAGCTGTACTTCGGGACCTGTCACTTTGCTTTTTTGAGTCTTTTCGATCTCGTCCTGTGTGTAGTTCTTAGAACCCACAACCTTAGCTGTAGCTTTCACGTCGCCGGAAGCCGCGAATGCAGTCGCGGGAACCAGGGATACGACCATAGCCGCAGCCATCACCATGGAAAGAAATTTCTTCATGGTTCATTCCTCCTTTTGTCTCGTCTTTTCATCTCTTTTTCGTTTCATAATTATACAACGAACCTGCCACTGGTCTGTACCGCCTCTCTACCGTCCGCCACAGGCAAAAACGGCACCTCGGGCACTGCGGTTCATTCCCCCATTCCGCAAAGTCCCTTGGATTCCTTGGTACGATCTTCGTCTGTGCCGAAGTGATACAGAGAAAGCACAGATTTCGTATGCAAGTTCATTATACTTATGCACAGTATTTTTGGCAAGAGGAAATTTCAGATGTAACAGAACTGTAACTTTTTCCAGCAAGAAAAACAGGTCGAAAAAGTCCAGTTTTCCTTGATATTACAGCATTTCCAGAGATTCATCAAAAAAACTGTCTTATAAAAATCTTACGATTTTCCCACAAAAGAAAACATCGTACACAAAAATATACACTAATAATATACAATATTTTACTTATATAATACATAAGTACACCATTGTAGTAGGAAAAATATGGAAGTCCCTTGCGGCAGACAAAGAGCCCCCACGGAAGTGGAAGCCCCTAAGAAAAGAAAGGAAAAGAAACGGCAAACGGCGGCGAAAAAAAACAATAAAAAAAGACCTCCTCAAAAGAGGAGGTCTCTTGTTCTCACAAAGGTCAAACACTTAGAGGGAACAAATTATTTGCTGCCGTTCAGTGTAGCTGTCTTTGTAGCTGCATCCCATGTGATATCTGTTACGCCCAGAGCGTTGCCCAGATCTCTCAGGCCCAGGAACATTCTGTCGTTTGTGATTTCAACGGATGTGGATGCGGGGATAGGAGCAGCGTTTACATATACAACTTTCTGACCATATGTCATGGAGATGATCTTAGAACCGTACATGATTGTAGCTGTTCTTGTAGCCTGATCCCACAGAACGTTGTTGGAGTTGATACCCAGAGCTACGGATACTGCTCTCAGAGGCAGCATTGTGTAGTTGTCTGCGTTTACATAAGCAGGAGCATCGATTGTTACTTTGTTTTCGCCGGAGATCAGGTAAGATTCGCCAACGGGAACGACTACTTTAGTTGTGAAGGAATCTGTGTCTTCACGACCAGCTGTTACGATGTTAACGAAACCAGCTTTAGCTGTCAGATCATAGAAATCATCGTTGATTTCTGCGATACAATCCTGTTTACCTGTTACGCCGCCCAGAATGGATTCAAACAGGTAACCGGGTTTGCTACCTACTGCAGGAGCAGTGATAGTATCTTTATCACTCAGCTGATTAGCATTTTCCAGCATTGTAGGAGACCATACATCCAGATCGTAAGCACCTGCAGGCAGGTTTCTTTCCATGTACAGTTCCAGACCGGAGATTGTTACTGTAGCGGGTTCGTCATCACTTCTGGAATCGATTGTGAAGGACAGGATACCGCCTTTTTCTTTGATTTCATTGTTTTTGATTTCCAGACCGGATTTTTCGTCAACTTTGATTGTACCTGCGTTGTCGAATGCGATATTGTCCAGAGTCATCTGGAAGATTGTGTCTTTAGCCCACAGACCAGCTTCTGCTTCTTTGATCACTACGGATGTAGGGATTTCTGTGTTTCTGTAGTCGATCTGCAGATCGTTCTGCTGAGCTTCAACTACGAAAGGTTTCACGAATTTAGCGATTGTTACTTCCTGTTCTTCAACAGCGTCGCCTGTCAGTTTCAGAACTACATCGCCTTCGAAGTTAGGGTCAGCAACCAGAACCAGTGTGAATGTCAGTTCAGCGGGATCCTGACCAGGTTTTGTTTCAGCCCAGCTTCTTCTCTTGAAGTCCAGGTTAACATAGTCGCCATTGTTGTAAGCGTTTGCAAACCACTGCTGTTCATTAGAAGCTTCAAAGGAACCATCATCTGCATCATTATCAAAGTTTACGCTCTGTACAGATTCAATATAAACGCCTTCAGGAACGGACAGTGTGAAGTCTTTGGAGTGGTTCCAAGCACCTGCGAAGGATTCTTTGATTGTTACTTCCAGAGATTCGTGGATGCTGTCGTCTGTAATACCTGTGTTGTCAACGTCAACGCCGCTGTAGATTACAGGTACGTCTTCGTCTTCGTCAACTGTCATGGATACTGTGTAGTCAACAACTTTTGCAACTTCTACAGATACTGTATCGCAACCTGTAGCATATACTCTCATTGTAGCTGTGGAACCTGCTTTAGCGGAAACAGCTTCTACACCCAGGTTTTCGATTTTCCATTCTTTATCACTCATGGTTGGAGCAAATTTTACCAGGTCGATGATGATTTCATCTTCATCAACTGTCAGACCAGATGTAGTAGGGTTGTTTACCATACTAGATGTTACAGCTTTACCCAACAGTACTGTCTGGTCAGAACCACTTGTTGTTACAACAAATTCGAAACCGCTGTTCAGTTTCAGTTTAACTTCCTGTGTTGTGCCAGAGAACACAGCATTGAAAGTGCTACCTACTGTAGGTTCAACTGTTACTTTTTCCATTGTTGCGATTTCTTCTGTAGCAACATCAACTGTTTTCTTAACAGAAGCTTTGATACCTTTAGCTTCTACGGAAGCGTATGTCAGGTCGTCACCGTTTTTGATTGTTACATCACTAGAATCAACGGATACTGTAGCGGATTTACCTCTGGATGTGCTATCCATTTTGGAATCCAGAGGGATGTAGAACATATCGCCTCTTGTCAGTTTACCTTCCAGTTTGATTGTAACTTCATCTTTGTCGTTGTTGAAGTCAACATCTGTTACCAGAATGGGCTTACCATCTCTGTCTTCCAACTGAATGCCGGCAGGATAAGGCGTTTTGTGCTGCCACATTTTACCGTCGTTACCAACATAATAAGTTTCGCCGTCTCTGTCACTTACAAAAGACATAGCCCATTCTGCCATGTTGTTGATACCATTGTAATTTGTGTTACCAATACCGTGACCTGCTACGAAGTTAGCGTTGTCCAGAGACAGTGTGATTTCTGCTGTTGCATTCTGTTTGCTGTAATCAGCTGTTGTTACTCTCAGCTGCAGTTCGGGACCGGAAACCAGACCAGCAGGTGTTTTGCCTTCGATTTCGTCCTGTGTGTAGTTTTCAGCATCTACAACTTTTGCTTCCAACTGCACATCGCTGGATGCTGCAAATGCTGTTGCAGGAACCAGAGATACTACCATAGCCGCAGCCATTACCATGGAAAGAAATTTTTTCATGGGTTCATTCCTCCTTTTAAATTTTGTTTTTCGTCTGTGTTCGTTTTATAATTATACAACGAAGCGCATTTCGCTCTGTAATCTCTGTCGTTTCTGCCGCCCGATTGAAGCAGCTCCTTTGGGTCCGTCAGTCCCCTCTCCCCATTCCATGAGGCTTCCTTCTTCGCCGCCGGCTCTCCTTCGCCCGTTTGTCAGGAACGGACAGAACGTACAGATTTACTTTGCATGACTTATATTATCAGGCGGTAAACTTTTTGGCAAGAGTTTTTTTCTAATTGTAATATAACTGTAATTTTGGTGTAAATTAAGGGTTTTTTCATGTAATATAAGTGTTTTCTCACAAAAAGTTATCCACTTTTCCACAGGGTTATCCACAATTCTGGGGATAACCTTCCACAGCCGGACTGGCAGTGTCCCACGGACAGTATTTTGATTTTCTCACAAAAACCATTTCTTTTTGTGAATATTTTTGACATTTCCATTTCATTTCGTGAAAATTATTTACATTCTCGATTTGTGAAATTTATTAACAGTTTTCATTTCATTTTGTGAAATTATTTAACATTCGCATTGCGTGAAAATAGTTCACAATTATATTTCGTTTCGTGAATATTTTTCACAGACCTTTTTTCCAATAAAAAAAAGCCAAAACCCTTATGATTGCAAAGGATTTTGGCTTTCTTATTTTATTTCGTATGTTTTCTGAATGGGAAGCTGCTTTCCGCGGGACTTCTCATTAGGCTTTTTCTTTGTAAAGTTTCTGCACCAGTTCAAATTCTTCCACGATTTCTTTTTCTGGCGCAGGGGTTGCCAGACTGACGATGATGTTCACCAGAGCACCAAAGACGAAAGCGGGCAGCAGTTCATAGATGCCGAAGGCGCCGCCCAGAGGGGCAACGAGATATTTCCAAACGAATACCATAACGCCGCCAGCGATCATGCCTGCCAGTGCGCCGTATTTATTGGAGCGTTTCCAGAACAGAGCGAATACTACCACAGGGCCGAAGGATGCGCCGAAGCCTGCCCATGCGAAGGATACGATACCGAAAACGGAGCTATTGGGGTCACGCGCCAGGAAGATGGCAATGACGGAAATGACGATAACGGTGATACGCGCAATGGTCATGGCTGTTTTTTCAGAGATATTTACTCTAAAGAAGCCGCGCAGCAAATTCTGGGACACGCTGGAGGATGCCGCCAGAAGCTGGGAGTCCGCTGTGGACATGGTTGCCGCAAGGATACCAGCCAGAATGATACCGGCTACAAAGGCTGCAAGCATACCCTGCTGGCTCAAAAGGTCCGCAATGCGCACGATGATGGTTTCGGATGTGGAGCCTTCCAGGAAAGGAATGGCGTTTGCTTTTGTCATGGCATAGCCAACGATACCGATGCTGACTGCAATTGCCATGGAGATCACAACCCAGATGGATGCCACACGACGGGAGAGTTTCAGTTTTTCTCTATCCTCGATTGCCATGAAGCGCAGGAGGATATGAGGCATACCGCAGTAACCCAGACCCCAAGCCATAACGGAAACGATGGTCAGCAGGCTGTAAGGCTCTGCTGTGCCGGTGGTTACGCTGTATGTTTCGGTCATGTTCAGGTAGCCGGGCATTGCCTGTACGTCTGTGATGATGGTATCCCAGCCGCCGGCTACTTTCACGCCGAACAGCAGGATAATAATCAGCGCTACGGTCATAAAGATACTCTGGATCAGGTCTGTTGCGCTGGCTGCCAAAAAGCCGCCTGTTGCGGTATAGCCAACGATAACAACAGCGGAAATGATCATTGCCCAAACATAGTTCACGCCGAACAAGCTGCTGAAAAGTTTGCCGCAGGCAGCGAAGCCGGATGCTGTGTAAGGGATGAAGAATACGATAATGACGATGGCAGAAATGCACATCAGGATGTTTTTGTTATCACGGTATCTGCGGGAGAAAAAGTCAGGAACAGTGATGGAGTTGTCTGCCACATGGGAGTAGATACGGATTCTCTTGGCAATGATGAGCCAGTTGAAATAAGTACCGATGGCAAGACCGATGGCTGTCCACGCCGCGTCTGCCACACCTGTCAGGTAAGCAACGCCCGGCAGACCCATCAGGAGCCAGCTGCTCATGTCGGAGGCTTCCGCACTCATGGCTGTGACAAAGGGGCCCAGTTTTCTGCCGCCCAGATAGAAGTCGTCTACGTTGTTGTTTTTCTTGGAGCAATAGATGCCGACGCCCAGCATGGCAATGAGGTAAATGGCGATGGCAATCATAATACATACTTTTGCTGATAGCATTTTCTCAAATCCTTTCTTTATTCATAGAGAGAAAAGCATTTTTTCGGGTCAGTCCTCCCGTTGCCGATCCGAAAAAAGGCTTTTCGTCTTACATTCACATGCAGTATACCACAAAACAAATTAGACTGAAATACAGAATGAAGTATAGAATATAGTCTATACGATTTTTAATAATAAATCGAATTTTTATGATAAATATAAGAAAAATAACTAGACGAAAATACAGATAAAATCATCGGCGAAAAATAAAATTATATTTTTTCTGAAGAAAAAACAACAAAATGGCAGAAAAAAAGAGAATTTCCAGCAAGAATATCTTTATAAAAACAAAGAAAGCTGAAAACCTTCGTATGAAAAGGATTTCAGCTTGTTTCTAAAAGATTTTATGAAAATTTAGTCTTTCCGAAATCCGCCTAAGAAACGAGGCATCATTTCCGCGGCATATCTGCTCAGGGAGTATTCCCCACTGCACAGACACCAGTCGTAAATGAGGGCTCTTTCACAGAGGGCATAGGTCTTGACGAACTCATTGACGGAAATATCGTCCCGAAGCTCCCCTTTCTGCTGTCCTTCGGCGGTGATCTGCCGCAGGAGTTTATAATAAACACGGTTGTGATCCATGAGATGACGCTCGCCTGTGGTGATGAGCTGGGAAGAATAAAGCCTTGCCAGCAAATCCAGAGAAATGCTGTTGTCGATCATGCGGAACATTTCCCGATTCAGGTACATGAGTTTATCAAAGGAATGCATATCTTCCTTTAATGTAGGAATGAGTTCTGTATACTTGTCGTCGAACAGTTCCGACAGAGAGCCAAGGAGAGCATCCTTGCCGTTGAAATAATGGTAAAAAGAGCCTTTGGATGTGCCGGACTCCTCCACGATTTCCTCCACGGTGGTGTCATCATAGCCCTGCTCGTAAAAGAGTTTCCAAGCGGCGGCAATGATGCGGCTTTTGGTGTTGCGGTTGTTCTTTTTTGCCATAGAGGTACTTCTCCTTTATACTTTCTTCCATTTCAGGCTCACCAGATCATGCTCCCGAATGGCACGAACCAGACGAGCTGGGAAATCCTCCGCCAGAATATCTCCGGCGTCCAGCAGTTCGATGCCCAATTCCTGAGCGCGCTTGTATGTACCGCTGTTCTCGGCTTTTTCCCGGCTGAATGTGACCATGACCCCTTTGGAAAACCAGCCGCCCACACGCTTCTTTGCAATGAGCAGTTCGTTGAGGGCTGCCGTATCGGCACTGCGGAGCTTGCAGGAAATGAACACCGGCAGGGATTGCTCCATGAGAATCACGTCGATTTCATTGCCGGCTACCACCACGCCGTCATAAGCGTTCCAGTCGATCATGGTGCCTAGTTTCACATCATCAAAAACGCCGGATTTTTTCGCGGCGATATAGACATAGAGTTCCAGCCAGACCCCATAGCCTGTGCAGTACTGGCGGTCATCTACGGAACAGAAGGAAAACCGCACCCGTTCCCCATCCATGACCAGATTTTTCAGAAAGCCTAAACGCTGGAATTCTTTCAAGATAGCTTTGTCAGGGTAAGTTTTCTTGCCGTTTTTCATATAAATCAGTTCTTTGGAGTCCATATAGACTTCGTGGGGCAGATACCTTGCCGCTACAGTCTGGAGATAACTGCATGTATGCTTCCATTCCTCCAGATGGCGGAACAGATACCGCGCCATTTCCCATATTGCGTCGAAACGAGCTGGTTCCGGCGGACGATGGGACTCGCCAATGAAACATGCTCCTCTGGCATCCACAAAGTCCTCCAGAGATAATGTAGCTGTAGGCGCAACGGTTTCGTCTGTCAAAAGGTCTGTGATGCAGTTATGGGTCAAATCTGTATGAATGAGCCTTGCCCCTTTTTCCATACCGGCACGGAAACCGGCAATGACCATCAGCTCACTGCCGCCTGTCAGTTCCAGAAAACAATTCTCGTTGGCTTCAATGACTTGGGCAGTTTTGCGGTAAATCTTATCCATGGACAGAATGTCCACAGGGTATTTCTCCAATGTGATATGGGGAATATGCCGCTTAAAGCAAGTATGAAGGGCGCGGAAAGCCGTCATATCCTGCATGCCGCTGTCATAAAGAAAAATCACCTTATCGGGATGCAGGGTCAGCGGCCCCATGATATTTTTCAAAACGTCTTTGTCATAATATTCAATGAGTGTTCTTGTCACGGGTATCCCCCCAGTTTTTTTATTCCTCAACCACCAGTTCTTCTTCAAACTTTACTTCCGGTTCGGGCTTTTCTTCTTTCTTATGACCGAAAACAGCACCAAAGTTCAGTTTGTTCACAACGCCGGGCGCCATGTCAATGAGCTTGCTGACAGCGTCCTGATTCTTGATGTTGATGAGCTGTACACTGCCGTTCTGGATTGCCAGCACAGCGGAAGGTGTGATTCTTGCGCCCATACCGCCAGCGGAACCGCCGGAGTCCTTGCCGCCAAGACCAACACCAACGCCAACTTCGATGAGGGGCAGCAGTGTCACATCCCCAAGAACAATGGCTTCTCCCACAACGGTTTTGGTGGAAACCAGTTCGTCTACTTTTCCGAATAATACATCCAATGAAGTGTCAAATTCTTTACTCATGCTGTTTTCTTCCTTTCCACAGTGTCATAATCAAACGGCGTACAGGCTTCGCCAAGGCAAAAGCCAGTGTGCTGTAAAGGAGATAGCCAGGAACGATTTTCCCTTTCACTCGGACAACGATGTTTTCCGCTGTGGCCTTGGCAAAATCCCCTTTGATTTCCAGATCTTCGCCGAATTTTCCTTTTAATATGCCTGCCATTGCCAGAAGGTACCCTGTCCAGACAGGGTCTCCCGTGCCAAAAGTACCTTTGATGATGAGGTGCCCCGGCAGAATGCCCTTTGCCATGCGCTTGATGAATTTCCACAAGGCTTTGGCAATGCCTTTTTTGTCCTCCACCGCCAGAAGCTGTTTCCACAGGGGATTTTCCTCTTTTTCCTCTGCGTCCCCATCTTCTCCGGTGAAAAAGGCATCATCCAGATCGTCGGGGATATCCTCCGCTGGTGGTTCGGTGGGCTTTTCTTCTTCAATATCTTCCAATCGCACCCGCCGCATGCCCTGTTTTTTCTGCATGGGACGGACGGTGTTGGGTTCTTTTTTACTTTCTTCCGGTGGTTCCTTTGGAATTTTCTCTTTCGGAGGTTCTTCTTTTGGAATTTCCTCTTTACGGATTTCTTCCTGCAAAACTTCCTCTTTTGGAGGTTCCTTTTCTGGAATTTCTTCTTTTATAACTTCTTCTTTTACAACTTCTTTGGGAACCTCCTGCTCCATGACCGGTCTAGGCGGCGTGTCCTTTGGCGGCGCTGCCTTTTCCCGGGTGTAAATCAAATCCCCCTCTTTCTGGGGACGGGGTTTCTTCCGTTTTTTCCTTGCGGCTTTTGCTTTCGCCTTCTTTTTCTCCAGCAAGGATTTTCCAAAGATAAGCAAGTCCACAAAAGGCTCTTTGTCCCCCATCTGCCACCTTGCCACCACCTGCACAAACAGCCATTTCACCCGACCGTCTGCCCGGATGGTGTCGGTTTTCTCGCCCCCTGCCTCATAGCGAATGGGCGCAAGAAGCACTACCAGCGTCATAAGCAGCAGAAGGCATACCAGCGCCAGCAGGAGAATCCCTATGCACTTTAATATAAACAACAATACGCCAATCAATGGATTTCAACGCTCCCATTCTGTTCTTCCACATGTTCTCTGTTCCAAAGGCGCAGGATGATTTCCGCCCCTACAAACAGCAGGAGGCACACCCCCAGAAACACACCGCCAATCCAAAAGGCAGTGTCACTGAAAAAGCCTTCGGGCACAATATTGATGAGGCGGTCCACCCGCTCATCCAGTATCCAGTCATTATTATCAAAAAATATCAGGTGAAACTGGGTAAAATACTTATTGAAGTCTGTCAGCATCAATGCCACCAGCAGACCGCAGGCTGCAAAAAACACACCAATGCCTGCCTGCAGGGTACGCAGGAATGTCCTTCCTTTTTTCTTCGCAAACATGACTATTGCCGCCGCAAGGGTAAACACCACACAGCCATTACGAATATCCATGCCTGCGGCAAAAAGATTTTTCACATCCACCATGTGGCGGATTTCCTTTTCACTGAAAAAGGGCAGTTCCTCTCCGCCAATGGGAACAGTCACCTGTAATTCTTCCCGCTTATCGTAAAGATATGCCATCATTTCCTCTGTCAGATACAAAAGGTCATCCATTTCCATATCCACCCGTTCCAGCACATCATATTTGGCGTATTCCTCCCGGAAATAATCCATGGAGCTGACACGCCACTGGACACAGGTCAAAAGAAGGGCAGGCATCAGCGCAAGAGATGCTGCAAACCCCAAAAAACGCCAACCGATTTTTTTCACTTCATCATCCTCTTTTTTTATTGCAGCCACGCCGAAGGGTCTGTCAAATCCCTTCCGGCTTTTGCCGCTTCTTCCAGCATGTAGCACAGCAGGTCAACGGCTTCGTGCCGCCCCATGGCAACACCGGCAATGATGCCTTTCCGGCTGCGGTATTTCTTAGTGAACAGCTCTTTGGAGGAAAGGATTTCCATGCGGTTCCTGTCCGCAAAATACACCAGACAGTACAGACGAAAAACAGGAATGTCCCGTTTCAGACTATAAACCACTGTACCCAGATTTCCCACGCTTTCTCCCACAAACAGGTTTTCAATGAGCTGCATGCCGTGCCACCGCCTTTCTTCCTTTGTTTTGCTTTATTATAGCAGATATGCCGTCAAATGGAAATATGTATCCCAGCCAAATCTATGGGGCATGGTGTCACAAAAAAGCATATCCATAAAAAACAGAATCCATACCAAAAGAAAAAGCACAAAACCAAGGGGTTTTGTGCTTAGCGTGTAGATAACATCATTTTTGCAAGAACGCGGAAGGGGTTGGGGAACGAAGCGTGTCCCAACTGGAATCCGCAGTCGGAATTCACTTCCGACGAGGAAAAATCCGGAGTTTCAAAGCTTTTAAGCTGATGGAACTCCGGATTTATACTTCTGTCTACTCGTCAAAGCCTTGAATGAAATGAGGCTTTGACGACAGCGTATCTTTTACCACAGCGCCTGATCCAGCAGATTCCATTCTTTTTTGGGGTACATTTCCAAAAGCTCCCGATACTGGTCTTTGGTCAGTCCCGGTGTATTCACATAGAGAGATACTTTCTCGTCGGTGTTGGCACGGGAAAATCGTTCTTTCAGCTTTTCAAAATCCTTATAGTCCATGATCCTTCTCCTTTCCGTCTGTTGTCTGCCCTTTTCTGCCTTTATAGAGCTCTGCCAGACCAACGGCAAAGAGAAAACCGCCGAACAATTTCCGCAGCAGTTCTCCCTCCAGCCACAATGCCAGCAAAGCTCCGGCGGCAGCGCCCAGAAGTCCTGTCCAAATGAGGGATTTTGCCACAGGCGTTTCCACACTTCCATTTTTCACATGGGTCACAAGGGCAACGGCTGCCGTTGGCAGAAAGTACAGCAGATTCACGCCCTGCGCCTGCTGCTGGGTCACATCTGTCACCCAGAGGATCACAGGAATGAGGATAGCGCCGCCGCCAATGCCCATACCGCTGACGATGCCTGCCAGAAGCCCCGCCAGCAATACGCCTAACACAGCACCATGCGGACAGCTGCCGCAAGGAGAAACAAGCCGAAAATACGATGGAGCCACATGCCGCTGAGTTTCCCCAGCAGTTTGGCGCCGATTCTTCCGCCGATGATACCGCCGCCGGAAGCCCAAAGGGCAACCTGCCACGCCATTTCCCCATGCCAGAAATAAATCAAGAGAGAAAGGACGCTGAGAGGCAGAATCACCGCAATGGCAGTGGCGTGGGCTTTATGGGTTTCCACATGGAGGAACCGCTCCATGGCAGGCACCACCAAGGTACCGCCGCCGCTGCCGAACAGCCCGTTGACAAAGCCTGTCACCAGTCCCGTCAGGCGTATTTTCCCCTTTTCGCCCATGGCTTACGCCCCCTTTGGTCAGTTCATCATGTTTCTGCTGTTGGTATTTGTGGCGTCATCCACGGCATTTTTCATGTCATCGCCCATTTCTTTCACGCCATCTTTCACATCATCCGCCATGTTTTCCACGCCATTTTTCACATCGTTAGCGAAAGAATCCGTATTGGTGGTCTTTGGCATGCCGTAAGATGTGCGGTCTAAGTCCACACCTGTATTGACGCCATAGCTTTCATCCCAATAAACATTGCTGCCATAGACATCATCCCGATAATCGTCTGTGGCGCCCAGATTGTTTGCCGTATTGCCGCCGCAGCCGGTGACGCCCAGCATCACTGCCGCTGTGACAGCACAAATTGCCATTCGTTTCATATTGTATGCCTCCTTTTTGCCTTTGCAGACTGACTGCATGGTTATTGTCTGCCGAAAAAGCGGAAAAATCCTTGCTTTTTGCTGGAACAAAGGGCAAAATTTGGCAGTTCTGCGGATAGCAACGGCGAAAAAAAGCTGTTACAATAAGGTTTATGTTTTGGGAAAAACAGTTGGGAGTTTTTCCCTGTATAAAGAAGGAGGTCATTTCTGATGCTATTTGAAGAAAGAAAAAGCGGCGTTCTGCTGCACCCCACTTCTTTGCCGTCTGTTTACGGCATCGGGGATTTCGGGGCAGAGGCGCGCCGTTTTGTAGATACTTTGGAGGAAGCGGGACAAAGCCTGTGGCAGATTTTGCCTTTGGTACCCATTGGCTACGGCAATTCTCCTTACCAGAGCACATCAGCTTTTGCTGGAAACATCCTGCTCATCAGCCCTGATGAACTGGTGGAAATGGGACTTTTGACAACAGAAGATTTGGGAGAAATCCCTGCTTTTGACAAAGAACGGGTGGACTATGATGCCGTAAAAGCATATAAACTGCCCCTGCTCCACAAGGCTTATGAAACATTCTGCGCAAAAGCGGACGAAGATATGCAGAGGGACTTTGCCGCTTTCTGTGAAAAACAGGACGCTTGGCTTTCTGATTTCGCCCTGTTCACCGCTTTGCAGGCACATTTCCGCGCGGAACGTGCCAAAGGTATTGACGAAGAAGAATATCTCACCTTCGCCGTTGACACCATTGATTTTCTCACAGAAGAACAGCAGAAAGATTACTTTGAATCTGCCTGCTGGAACACATGGCCTCGTACCCTGCGCAAGCGCAACGCTGCCAGCCTGAAAAAATGGACACGTCTGCTGGCAGATGCCATTGAAGAAGAAAAATTTTATCAATATCTGTTCTTCACCCAGTGGCAGGCATTGAAGGCTTATGCCAACGAAAAAGGCATCTCCATCATGGGGGACACGCCGATTTTCATGGCTTATGACAGTGCAGACGTATGGGCAAACCAGAAATTGTTCCAGCTGGACTCCATGGGCTTCCCTACCGTTGTGGCAGGAGTACCGCCTGATTATTTCTGTGCCGAAGGTCAGCTTTGGGGCAATCCCCTTTATGACTGGAAAGCCCACAAGAAAACAGGTTACCTCTGGTGGACAGAACGCATCCACAAGGCACTGGAAGATGTGGACTATCTGCGCATCGACCACTTCCGGGCTTTTGAAAGCCATTGGGAAGTAAAATTCGGTGCGGAAAACGCCATTGTTGGGAAATGGAAAAAAGGCCCCGGCATGGATTTCTTCAAGACCATTGAAAAAACTTTGGGCAAACTGCCTCTCATTGCGGAAGATTTGGGCATCATCACCGATGAAGTCCGTGCCCTCAGAGAAGAAGCAGGCTTCCCCGGCATGCGTGTATTGCAGTTTGCTTTCGGCAATGATAAAAACAATGCTTACCTGCCCCACAACTGTGACAAAAACAGTGTCATGTACTCCGGCACCCACGACAACGACACCACACGGGGCTGGTACGAAACTGCCACAGAAGCAGAAAAAGACCATTACCGCCGTTATCTGAACGTAGACGGCAGAGACGTGGCTTGGGACTTCATCCGTATGGCTTTTGCCTCTCCTGCTGTATTCGCCATTGTGCCTGTGCAGGATGTGCTGAATCTGGACGGCAGCCACCGCATGAACCGTCCCGGTATCGCCGGCGGCAACTGGGGCTTCCGTTTCGACTGGAGCCAGTGGGAAGAAGGCTATACCCATGGTCTGCGGTATCTGGCAGAACTGTTCGGCAGATGTGCGGAAAGAGAAAACAGCGACTTTTAACGACACATTATTTTTCAAATCCGCGGAAGGGCTTGGGGAACCAATGGTCAACACATTTGCTCCGCAAATGTCAGCCATAAATGGCTGCCCGCATCTCTTGCGGTGTGGGTTCCCCAACTGGAATCCGCAGTCGGAATTCACTTCCGACGAGGAAAAAGCCGGAGTTTCAAAGCTTTTGGGCTGATGGAACTCCGGCTTTATACTTCTGTCTACTCGTCAAAGGCTTGAATGAAATGAGCCTTTGACGACAGGGTATCGACTTTTCGATACCCTGCAAAGGCATTTCTTTGGGGAAATGCCTTTGCTTTTTCCCCATTTTGTGCTAAAGTAAAATGCGGATAGATATGTTTTTTGACATATATAAAAGGAGGAACAACATCTATGTGCGGCATTTGCGGCTTTACGGGACGTCTTATGACTTCCGAAGAAATACTGGAAAACATGATGAACAAAATCATCCACCGCGGTCCTGACAGCGGCGGCAAACATATTGACGACGGCGTTTCCATGGGCTTCCGCCGTTTGAGCATCATCGACTTAGAGGGCGGCACACAGCCCATCTACAACGAAAACAGAGATATGGTCATCACATTCAACGGGGAAATCTACAACCATCAGGAACTCCGTGAAGACCTCATCGCAAAAGGTCATGTCATGGGCAGCCATGCAGACACAGAAGTCCTGCTCCACGGCTACGAAGAATACGGCGAAGACCTGCTGCCCAAACTGCGGGGCATGTTCGCTTTCGTTATCTGGGACAGCAAGACAAAGACACTCTTTGGCGCAAGAGACTTTTTCGGCATCAAGCCTTTTTACTACTCCATTCAGGATGGCAACCTGGTTTACGGCTCCGAAATCAAGAGCATTCTGGAATACCCCGGTTTCAAACGGGAAGTAAACAAAGAAGCATTGGAAAACTATCTCACATTCCAGTACAGCGTCCTGCCAGAAACATTCTTCAAAGGCGTATTCAAACTGCCTCCTGCACACTGTTTCACTTTCAAAGACGGCAAAATGGACATCAAACGCTATTGGGAACCCGTTTTCGAACCTGACCATACAAAATCTTTGGAACAGTTCGTGGACGACATCGACAACGCCATGCAGGATTCCATCAAAAAGCATAAAATCAGTGACGTGGAAGTGGGTTCTTTCCTTTCCAGCGGCGTTGACAGCTCTTATGTGGCTGCGTCTTTCCATGGGGACAAGACATTCACCGTAGGTTTCGACTACGAAAAATATAACGAAATCGACTATGCGAAAGCATTGTCTGAAAAAATCAAAATCGACAACTACAACAAACTCATTTCCAAAGACGAATATTGGGATGTTATTGGAAAAGTGCAGTACCACATGGACGAGCCTCTGGCAGACCCTTCTGCCATTGCTCTGTACTTTGTCAGCCAGACAGCGGCAAAACATGTGAAAGTTTCCCTTTCCGGCGAAGGCGCTGACGAATTTTTCGGCGGCTACAACATTTATCGGGAACCTCACGACCTGCTGCCTCTGACCAGACTGCCCCGTCCCCTGCGGAAAGCCATGGGCGCTGTAGCGAAAAAACTGCCTAAGGTAAAAGGCAGAAACTACCTCATTCGCGGCAGCAAGGACTTGCAGGAACGCTTCATCGGCAACGCTTTCATGTTCCAGGAAGAAGAACGTGAAAAAATCCTGAAAGCCCCCACAGGGAAATATCATCACACCGAACTGACACGTCCTTACTATGACAAAGTGGCAAATCAGGATGATGTGACAAAAATGCAGTATATCGACATCCATTTCTGGCTCATTGGCGACATCCTGCTGAAAGCGGACAAAATGAGTATGGCACACTCTCTGGAAGTGCGTGTACCTTTCCTGGACAGAAAAGTATTCGACATTGCCAGAACCGTACCCACAGAATACAAGGTCAACAAAGAAAACACAAAATTTGCTATGCGTCAGGCGGCACATCGTTATCTGCCCGACATGGTTGCAGAAAAGAAAAAACTGGGCTTCCCCGTTCCCATCCGCATCTGGCTGAAGGAGGACGCTTATTACAACCGTGTGAAAGCTGCTTTTGAAAGCCCTGCGGCAAAAGAATTTTTCAACACAGCAGAAATCATCAAATATCTGGATGAACACCGGGCAGGCAAAGCGGACAACAGCCGTAAGATTTGGACAATCTATATGTTCTTGGTATGGCATGAACAGTTCTTTGGACAGGCGGCATAAAAGCAAATGAAAAAAGAGAATCGAAATTTTCCACAAAGAAATTTCCGATTCTCTTTTTCTATTTTGCCTGCTTTTTCTCCTCTGTCAGCAAAAACAGCAGCTCCTCCAGCACTTTTCGCTGTCTTGGCTCCAGCTCCAGAATCCGCTCCAGCAAAGGATGTTCGTGTACCTGCCGCCCCTTTCCGCTATGCCCCAAAAGCTGATCCACAGAAACCCCCAATATATCTGCCAGATTGCTCAGGTCTGCCAAAGATGGCTCATTTCTACCGGATTCATAATTGGCAATGGCCGTAGAGCCGTAATGAAGCATTTTCCCCAATGCCGTCTGGGTCAAGCCGTTTGCCTGTCGGTATTTCCGTAAGTTTTGCGCAAATGCTGTTTTCATATAATCGCCCCTTTTTATTATTAAATAATAATATT
>CABSIK010000003.1 GCA_902477755.1 uncultured Clostridia bacterium | reverse complement strand
AGAGCATCGCCTTGCCAAGGCGAGGGTCGCGAGTTCGAATCTCGTCTCGCGCTTTCTATGTATCATGCTTTCTGAAAACTTTATATTTTATGCGCGAGTGGCTCAGTGGTAGAGCATCGCCTTGCCAAGGCGAGGGTCGCGAGTTCGAATCTCGTCTCGCGCTGTTTCAGAGAGTATCTTTTGGATGCTCTCTTTTTTTATTTATAATTTCGTAAGAATTTTCTGTGGGAATGTCACACTTTTCTGTCTGATTTTATGTTATGATGGAAAAAATGTTTTTTGTCAGAAGGGGGTGTCTGATATGGAGGAACGGCTGAGAACATCACAGTCGGAAGTGGAAGAAGAACAGACTTTGCGCCGGAAACGGGACAGTCTGGAAGTGGAATACAGAAGCCTTTGCAGCTATGAAAGGGAACTGGCGGTGCTTCGTCAGAAGGAACAGGAAGATGTGGAACGTATGACACAAGGAGGTATGCGTAACCTCTTTACAAAAGTCACTGGAAGATATGGAGAAGCCCTGGCGCAGGAACAGGCAGAGGCCAAACAGACGGAGGCGAAGTATCAGAAGGTGCAGCAGGAGATTGCCCAGATGGAGGATGCCCTGCGGCAGTTAGATAAACGTATTGGAGAATTAAGCGGCAGTCAGGCGCGATATGATGCTTATATCATCCAACGGGCAGAAGAATTGGAAGCGACGGGCACAGACAGTGGAATGAAAAAGTTACAGGCGCAGATTCACAGCTTGGAAGAACAGGAACGGGCTTTGTTGGAAAAAAGAAATCGAATTACGGATGTGCGTTGGGAAGTCAGAAACGTGCTGGGCATTTTAGATGATGCGGCAGGTTATGGCCGCTGGGATGCAGGGCGCGGCAGTCTGCTCAGCTCCTTTTTGAAGCAGGATCGCATACAAAAAGCCAAAGAAGCCATGGCTGGCTTGCAGGAAGCTGTGAAACGTGCAAAAGATGTGGAGGACAAGCAGCTTTCCGCAGCCCAGGAGCATTTGCAGGAAGCCAGAAGATACAAAGGATGGGATATTTTTCTGGATAATATTTTTGTTGATTGGTCTGTGCAGGATGAAATCGAAATGGCTCTGGCTCGTCTGCACAATTTCAATGGTGCGCTGGAAGAAAAAGAACGGGTGATTCTGGGAGAATTGCAGCGTATACGAGCAGAACAGGAGATTTTGCAGAAACAGTGGAAAGATAGAGTTGCGCAGCTGTAAAAGTGGAACCCGGAGGAGCGGTTTGTTTCTGTTGATAAACCCAGAAGGTTTTACTGGGAATTTGTGTGCAAAACCAGTGGGAATATGATAGTATGCTGTTAAAGAATTTTGACATTGCATCAGGAGGAATTTTTGATATGGAAAAAAGAAAAATGGAGAATATTGGCGCAGAACCTTCTATGCTTGGCTTTGGCTGCATGCGTTTTCCTACTTTAGAGGACGGCAGCATCAACGAAGCGGAAGCAGAAAAAATGCTGAACTATGCCCTTGACCATGGGGTGACCTATGTGGATACAGCCTATTTTTACCATGATGGCGCCAGTGAGCCTTTTGTGGGCAAAGTACTGGAAAAACGGGACAGAAGCTCTTTTTATCTGGCAACGAAACTGCCTGTATGGATACTGAAGGACGGAGAAGATGCCAGAAGGGTATGCTTGGAACAGCTTTCTCGTCTGCGGACAGATTATGTGGATTTTTATCTGCTCCATGCATTGAATCGGGAAAGATGGGAAAAGCTGGTGGAACAGGGTGTCATTCCTGTGCTGGAACAGCTGCGTGAAGAAGGAAAAATTCGTTATATTGGTTTTTCTTTCCATGATGATTACGAAGTCTTTGAGGAAATCCTGCGGTATCGGAAATGGGATTTCTGTCAGATTCAGCTGAACTATATGGATACAGAAGAACAGGCTGGCATGAAGGGCTATCGTCTTGCAGAAGAACTGGGTGTGCCTCTGGTGATCATGGAACCTGTCCGCGGCGGTGCGCTGGCAAACTTCTCTGAAGATTTGAACGCCAAGTTCTACGCATTGGATGAAAAAGCATCTATTGCTTCTTATGCCCTGCGGTATGTGGGGAGTCTGCCCAATGTGAAGGTCATCCTCAGCGGCATGAGTACCATGGAACAGGTGGAGGACAACATCAACACATTCTCTCCCTTCCATCCTTTGAATATACGGGAGGAGGTCGCCATTGCCAACACAGCAGCAGCACTGCGAGCCCGTGTACAGAATGGCTGCACAGGATGCCGCTACTGCATGCCTTGTCCTCATGGAGTAGACATTCCCGGGAACTTTAAGCTATGGAATACGTATCATACATATCAGCGTTATGAAAGTGTCCGTTTTGGCTGGGAAGGCAAGGCGGAAAGGGAAAAACCCACCAGCTGCGTTTCCTGCGGAAAGTGTATGGTAAATTGTCCCCAGAAGATCAATATTCCCATGGATTTGCAGAAGGTACAGGAGGATTTCGACAAGAAGATTTGGAAATAAAAGGAGAGAACCACTTGGATTTACTGGAACAGGCGAAAAAAGCACTGGAGGCGGAAGATGTGACCTTTGCGGCAGTTTCTCCTTCCGGTGAGCAAAAAACATCACAGAAAAAAGGGATTGCCCCTATGATGGAGATTTTGGCAGAGAATCCCGACTTTTTGCAGGGAGCGGCGGTAGCAGACCAAGTCATTGGGAAAGCGGCAGCATTTCTCCTGTGCAAAGGCGGCGCAAAATATCTCTATGCCAAAGTCATCAGCGAGCATGCTTTGAAAGCATTGGAGAACAGCGGTATTTCCGTTTCTTATGGAACGAAAGTGCCTTATATCATCAATCGAAACAAAGACGGCATGTGCCCTATGGAGCAGACGGTGCTTTCTGTGACAGATGTGGAGGAAGCCTATGGAAAATTGCAGGAAAAACTGTGGGAACTTTCTGGAAGAAATTGAGTTTCGTCCTATGGAAAGGGAAGAATATCCCTTGTTGGCGGATTTTCTGTACGAAGCCATTTTTCTGCCGCCGGGCGCAACACCACCGCCCAGAGAAGTGGTGGTGTTACCGGAATTGCAGCCCTATATTGCGGATTTTGGCAAAGACGGAGATTTCTGTCTGTGTGCGGTACAAGGAACGCAGGTTATCGGTGCCGCATGGTGCAGATATTTGCAGGGATACGGTAGTGTGGAAGGCATGCCGGAGTTGGCGGTTTCTCTTTTGCCCTCCTTTCGGGGGCAGGGCATCGGCACGGTTCTTTTGAAGAAATTTTTGAAAGAAATTCAAAAAAGAAATTTGTCTGGGATTTCTCTTTCCGTTCAGAAAGAAAATCCTGCCCATAGATTGTATGAACGGTTGGGATTTGAAATCGTCAAAGAACAGGGGGACACATGGGTTATGGTATACCATGTATAAAAATCAGCGTCAGAGAGGATGATGGAAATGATCATTGGTACCTGCGAAGTGACTTTTCGGGCAGACTGGGTCACCAGCCTGAAGGAAAAGCGGATGGTGCTCAAAAGCCTTATGGAAAAAACACGGCACAAATTCAATATTTCCATTGCGGAGGTAGACAATCAGGATAACCATAAGCTGCTGACCATCGGCTTTGCCTGTGTTTCCAACGAAAGCCGCCATGCGGACAGCATGGTGCAGCATGTGCTGGATTTTATGGAAAAAAATACAGAGGCAGAGCTGATTTATGCCGAAAGGGAAATCATTTGACGTTTTTTTCCCGAAAACAAGGGGATTTTTTATAAATAGCAGTAGATTTTCGGATTTTGCTGTGTTATAATATGCTTTGATTGTGCAGTTTTCAAGGACTGCCGGAAAATGACAGCATACAAAACAGAAAAAATGAAGTTGTCAGATACAGATATTTTTTAAGGAGGAACTTCTAACCATGAATAATGCAACACTGATCAGCAAAGAAAAAACAGAAGTAAAATTTTCTTTCGAAGTAAGCCCTGAAACACTGGAAACAGGTCTGGCTTTCGCTTACAACAAAAACAAAAACCAGATCTCTCTGCCCGGTTTCAGAAAAGGCAAAGTGCCCAGAAAGCTCATCGAAGCACAGTACGGCGAAAACTTCTTCTACGAAGATGCAATCAACCACATCTTCCCTGATGAATACATGGCAGCAATCAAAGAACTGGATCTGGACGTTGTTTCCGCTCCTACTTTGGATGTTGAATACATCGACAAAGCAAAAGGCATCAAATTCATCATTGATGTAACTGTAAAACCCGAAGTAACTCTGGGTCAGTACAAAGGTCTGTCTGTAGAAAAAGTTCCTACAGAAGTAACAGACGAAGAAATCGCAAAAGAACTGGAAAAAGTTCAGAAACAGAACGCTAGACTGGTAGAAGTAACAGACAGACCTGCTCAGATGGGCGATGTTGCAAAAATCAGCTACGAAGGCAGCGTTGACGGCGTTCCTTTCGAAGGCGGCAAATCCGACGAACATGATCTGGAACTGGGTTCTCATTCCTTCATCGAAGGTTTCGAAGATCAGATCGTTGGCCACAGCGTAGGCGAAAAATTCGATATCAACGTAACTTTCCCCGAAGCTTACCATGCACCTGAACTGGCTGGCAAGCCCGCTGTATTCGCTATCGAACTGAAAGGCATCACAGCAAAAGAACTGCCTGAACTGAACGACGCTTTTGCAGAAGATGTTTCCGAATTCTCCACAATGGATGAATACAGAGCTAGCATCGCGGGCAAACTGGCAGCAGACAAAGTAGAAAGAGCAAAACAGCTGCAGGGCGACAAACTGCTGGATGCAGCAGTAGCAAACTGCACAATGGAAGTACCTCAGGTTATGTATGATAACAAAATCAACAGCATGATGAGAGAATTTGAACAGAACATCATGCAGCAGGGCCTGACCATGGACATTTACTATCAGTACATGGGCACTTCCGAAGAAGCTATGAAAGAAACTTTCAAAGACACAAGCATTAAGAGCGTAAACGCTAGACTGATGCTGGAACAGATCGCAAAAGAAGAAAACCTGACAATCTCTCAGGAAGATCTGGATGCAGAAGTTGTAAAATACGGCGAAAGCTACGGCATCGACGGCAAAGTAATGCTGGAAATGATGAAAGACGAAGACAAAGAAGCTCTGAGACAGGATATGCTGGTAAGAGCTGCTATGAAGCTCATCGAAGAAACAGCTATCGTAACAGAACCCGAAAAGTAAGATTCGCAAATCAAATTGCGTGAATGGAAACAGGCACAGGATACTGTGCCTGTTTCATATCAAAAAGAACGAAACAGGAGGGATTGCGAATGAGTTTAGTACCTATGGTCGTGGATCAGTCTAACCACGGCGAACGTTCTTATGACATTTATTCCAGATTGTTAAAAGACAGAATCATTTTCTTAGGCGAGGAAGTCAACGACGTGACAGCCAGCTTGGTTGTTGCACAGCTGCTTTACCTTGCTGCGGAAGATCCCGATAAGGATATCAACCTGTATATCAACAGCCCTGGTGGTTCCGTAACCGCAGGTATGGCGATTTATGACACTATGCAGTATATCCGCCCCGATGTATCTACAATCTGCATCGGTATGGCAGCAAGCATGGGCGCGTTCCTGCTGGCAGGCGGCGCAAAAGGCAAACGCTATGCACTGCCTAATGCAGAAGTCATGATCCACCAGCCCAGCGGCGGCGCAAGAGGTCAGGCAACAGATATTCAGATTCACGCGGAAAACATCCTGCGCACCAAAAAGAAACTGAATGAAATCCTGGCTGCCAATACAGGCAAATCCTTTGATGAAATTGCCCGTGACACAGAACGGGATAACTTTATGACAGCAGAAGAAGCAAAGGAATATGGTTTGATTGACGCTGTCATCACAAAGCCTCAGACAAAGGAGTGAGAATGGAATGACCGGTAAAAACGATGAAATGAACAAATTACGGTGTTCCTTTTGCGGCAAAACACAGGATCAGGTAAAAAAACTGATTGCCGGCCCCAATGTGTATATCTGCGACGAATGTATCGACCTTTGCGCAGATATTATTGACGAAGAATATGAAACCCTCGCAAAAGAGGACGAAGTGAAAGAACTGCCCAAGCCCAAGCAGATCAAGGAAATCCTTGACCAGTATGTCATCGGTCAGGACAGAGCCAAACAGGCGCTGTCTGTGGCAGTTTACAACCACTATAAGAGAATTTTCCGCAACGCCAAAACAGACGATGTGGAACTGCAGAAAAGCAATATCCTGCTGGTAGGCCCTACAGGGACTGGTAAAACTCTGCTGGCACAGACACTGGCAAGAGTATTGCAGGTGCCTTTCGCCATCGCAGACGCGACTTCTTTGACAGAAGCCGGCTATGTAGGTGAGGACGTAGAAAATATCCTGCTGAAACTGATTCAGGCGGCAGATTATGATATTGAAAAAGCGGAACGCGGTATCATCTATATCGACGAAATCGATAAGATTACCAAGAAATCCGAAAACGTATCCATCACCCGTGACGTCAGCGGTGAAGGTGTACAGCAGGCACTGCTGAAAATTCTGGAAGGCACTACAGCAAGCGTGCCTCCTCAGGGCGGCAGAAAGCACCCTCATCAGGAATTTATCCAGATCGACACCACAAACATTCTGTTTATTTGCGGCGGCGCATTTGGCGGCATCGAAAAGATTATCCAGAACCGCATGGGGCACAAAGTCATCGGTTTTGGTGCAGATGTGCACAGCAAGCTGGATAAGACAAACGATGAACTGCTTCAGAGCCTGATGCCTCAGGATCTGCTGAAATATGGTCTGATTCCTGAATTCATCGGTCGTCTGCCTGTTGTGGTAACACTGGATAATCTGGATGAAGACGCTTTCGTTCATATCCTGACAGAACCCAAAAACGCACTGACCAAACAGTATCAATATCTCTTTGAACTGGATGATGTGATTCTGGAATTTGAGGAAGATGCTCTGAAAGCTATCGCTCATAAGGCTATGGAACGGGAAACCGGCGCCAGAGGTCTGAGAGCCATTCTGGAAGACTTCATCAACCCTGTGATGTACGAAATTCCTACAGAAACCACTGTGGAAAAATGCATCATCACCAAAGATGTGGTAGAAGGCAAAGCACAGCCTCAGTATATCTATAACGAAAACAGAAAGCCCCTGCACCGTTCCCGTCAGAAAAAACAGGAAAAAGGCGCAAGTGCATCTTAAAAACCAACAGGATTTATCTAATTGGATATTAGATAGATCCTGTTTTTTTGTGCCAAAGGGTTGTTATTTTCTCGGCAAGGGTTGTATGTACATTTATACAAAAGCTTCGTTATTTTTTTAGAAAACTTTTATTTTGGCATCAGGAAAAAATTGTCAGGAGGCTGAAAATATAGGGAGTTTTGCGAATTGTATACACAGCGTACACCCTTGGTGGATAGATGGTTTTCTATTGGGGAAAAGCCGAAAAAAGCTGGAAAAATCGAGAAAATCGGCAAAAAAATCACAATTTTGTATTGACGTTGGAAAAAAGGAGGGCTATAATTAACTCGTACATGAGAGAGGGACAATTAAAAACAATTGTCCGTGAGTTAAAAACTTTTAAATTTACAGGAGTGATATTTTATGTTGACAATGGAAATGCTGCAGGAAGCAAAAAAAGTACTGGACGGCGTAGCTAGAAAAACACCCGTATTCCAGTCCACTTACATCAACCCCGATGCTGATGTTTATATCAAATGTGAAAACATGCAGGTAACAGGCTCTTTCAAACTGAGAGGCGCTTACTTTAAAACAGCTAGCCTGACAGATGCAGAAGCACAGAAAGGTGTAATCGCTTGCTCCGCAGGTAACCATGCTCAGGGCGTAGCTCTGGCTGCTCAGAAAAAAGGTATCCCTGCTGTAATTTGCATGCCCGAATCCGCACCCATGGCGAAAGTAGAAGCTACCAGAAGCTATGGCGCAGAAGTAGTGCTGGTTCCTGGCGTATATGATGATGCTGCTGCAAAAGCGACTCAGCTGCAGCAGGAAAAAGGCTACACATTCCTGCACCCCTTCAACGATGAATATGTAATGGCTGGTCAGGGTACAGTTGGTCTGGAAATCATGGAACAGGTAAAAGACGCAGAAGTTGTTCTGGTTCCCATCGGTGGCGGCGGTCTGATCGGCGGCGTTGCTTTCGCTGTAAAACAGATCAACCCTAACTGCAAAGTATATGGTGTACAGGCAGCAGGCGCTCCTTCCATGCAGAACGCTCTGAAAGTTGGCAAAACAGAAGCTCTGGCTTCCGTAAGCACAATGGCTGACGGTATCGCTGTTAAACAGCCCGGCGACCTGACATTCGCTATGTGCCAGAAATATGTTGACGGCGTTGTAACAGTAACAGAAGACGAAATCGCTTCCGCTATTCTGAAACTGATCGAAAAACACAAAATGGTAGCAGAAGGCGCTGGCGCTGTTTCCGTAGCAGCTGCTATGTACAACAAAGTTGACATCAAAGGCAAAAAAGCTGTATGCGTAATCTCCGGCGGTAACGTTGACGTAAACGTTCTGGATCGTATCATCGACAAAGCTCTGCAGGCTAACGGCAGAATCACAAAACTGTCCGTAATGGTTATGGATAAACCCGGTCAGCTGACACAGCTGCTGACAGCTATCGCTGAAACAGGCGCTAACATCTTCAGCGTAAACCACGACCGTATGGTACAGGATATCGCAGTAAGCACATGTATCGTAGACATCGTTGCTGAAACAAGAAACAAAGAACACAGCGAACAGATGATTGAAGCAATCAAAGCAAAAGGCTTCACAGTACTGTAATTCACAGCATCTACAGAAGCAACATAAATCCTAACGATAAAAAGGGACATAGCAGCAGGAATGCAGCTCTGTCCCTTTTTCTGTTGCAGGAACTGGAAAAAATCCTTGTGGTGCAGTGTGCTCCGGCGTATAATAGATATACTAACCCAAAAGAAAGGAAAGGAAAAGTTATGGAAGGGAATCGTGAAAAAAGACGAGGGATTTTCCTGACACTGGCAGGGGGTATGTGTTGGGGTATTTCTGGCTGCTTCGCACAGTTTTTGTTTCAGGAAAAAGGCGCTACGGCAAATTGGCTGGTCTCTATCCGTCTGTTGACGGCTGGTATTTTGCTGTTGATAATCGGGTATATCCGTGAGGGGAAAAAACTCAATGAAGTATTTCATAAAGGTGCAGATGCCAAGAGATTATTGGGATTTTCTGTTTTTGGCATGCTGTTCTGTCAATATACATACTTTGTAACGGTACAATATTCCAATGCTGGTACGGCAACGGTGCTGCAGGCATTGGCGCCAACGGTGATTTTGGCTTTTGTTTGCATCCGCAGGCTGAAAATGCCCAGAGGATTTGAGCTTATTTCTGTTATTTCGGCTATTTTAGGGGTATTCCTCTTAAGTACCCATGGGAATATTCATAATATGATGCTGACAAAGCAGGCGTTGTTTTTTGGTCTGGCTTCCGCTGTTGCCGCTGCCGCTTATAATCTGCTTGCGGCGAATCTGCTGCGGGATTATGGCGTGTATGTAGTTGTAGGATTTGGCATGTTTTTTGGCGGCTTGCTTCTTTGTGCCATCGTGCGTCCTTGGAATCACATGATTCCTTTGGATATGGAAGCCATCGGTGCCATCTTTGGCGTTATCGTCATTGGTACAGCCATTGCGTTTTCCTTGTATCTGAAAGGGGTCAGCATTGTAGGCGCTTTCATGGGCAGTCTGCTTGGGACTGTGGAACCAGTGACAGCCATTGTAGTGTCTTTCCTGTTTTTGGGCTCCAAATTCCAGTGGATTGATTTGCTGGGATTTGCGCTGATTTTGGGCACAGTTCTGCTTTTGTCCCTTCGTACACCACATGAAGAAGCATAAATATATTTGGGCAGCACAGAAGAAATGCGAACGTATTTTCTGATGGGGCTTGCCCTTTTTTTCGCCCTCCTTTATAATGGAAAGGGTAAACAGGAGGACAAACTATGATTTCATATATCAAAGGTACCTTGGTGCACCGGGGAAACGGCGTGGTGGTCGTGGAAGCCAGTGGACTGGGTTACGAAATTTTTGTTTCCGCGGCGACCCTTTCGGTGCTGCCGGAAGTAGGGGACACGGTAAAAATCCATACCCACATGAATGTAAAGGAAGACGGCATTTCTCTCTATGGCTTTTCTACGGCAGAAGAACTGGAGCTGTTCCATCGGCTCATTAGTGTTACCGGCGTGGGGCCAAAGGGAGCACTGGGATTTTTGTCCCAGCTGAAACCCCAGGAGATTATCCTTGCCATCCTTTCTGATGATGTGAAAACATTGTCTAAAGCTCCCGGTGTGGGCAGAAAAACTGCCCAGCGGGTGATTTTGGAACTGAAGGATAAATTCCAGACAGCAGACGCCATTGCCATGGAAATAGAAGCGGAAGATTTGATGCCCACAGGCAGCAACGGCGCGAAGTTTGAAGCCATGGATGCACTGGCGGCACTGGGATACAGCCGCAGCGAAGCGGCAAAAGCTGTCAACGGCGTGGCAGCGGAAGGCATGACCACAGAGGACATTTTGAAGGCTGCCCTCAAGAAAATGGTCACATTTTGAGTAGAAACAGGTGGAAACATTGGAAGACAGACGGATATTGACTGCCGGCATGCGGGAGGAAGATCGGGATACAGAACCGAAACTGCGGCCGGAGCGTTTGGAAAACTATATCGGGCAGGAGAATGTAAAGGAAAACCTGCGAGTATTCATCGAAGCGGCAAAACAGCGCGGCGAAGCCTTAGACCATGTGCTGCTCTATGGCCCGCCGGGACTTGGTAAAACTACATTGTCCAATATCATTGCCAATGAAATGGGCGTGCAGATCAAGACCACTTCCGGTCCTGCCATTGAGCGCCCGGGGGATATGGCAGCGGTGCTTAACAGCCTTGGAGAAGGGGACATCCTCTTTATTGACGAGATACATCGGCTGAACCGTATGATTGAGGAAATCCTTTATCCTGCCATGGAGGACTATGTCATTGATATTATGATTGGCAAAGGCCCCGGCGCACGGTCTGTGCGGCTGGATTTGCCGAAATTTACCCTCATTGGGGCAACCACACGAATTGGGCTTTTGACAGCACCACTCAGGGATCGTTTCGGCGTGGTGCATCGGCTGGAACCTTATGGCGTCGCACAGCTGAAAGTGATTTTGCTGCGCTCAGCAGATGTACTGAAGGTGGAACTGGATGAAGACGGCGCGGAAGAAATCGCCCGCCGTTCCAGAGGAACACCCAGAATCGCAAACCGCCTTTTGAAACGTGTGCGTGACTTTGCGCAGGTGAAATACGACGGCAAAATCACAGGAGAAGTGGCACGGTTTGCACTGGATTTATTGGAAGTGGATAAAATGGGGCTGGATTATATCGACCGGAAAATGCTCATGGCAATGATTGATAAATTTGGCGGGAAACCTGTGGGGCTGGATACGTTAGCAGCCTCCATCAATGAGGAATCCGAAACCATTGAAGACGTATACGAACCTTATTTGCTCCAGCTGGGTTATATCCAGCGGACACCAAGGGGCAGAGTTGTGACAAAACGGGGATATGACCACTTTGGTCTGGCGTACCCCGCAGAGTGAAAGGAGGAAAACAGAAATGAAATTACCAATCACCGAAGTGATCGAAAACGTAAAAGACGAATTGCTGTGCTATGAAGGGGCAGAACAGACAGCGGCTCGCTGGGAAAAAGAATTTTTGCAGTGGGTGGAAGACCACAAAGGCAAAGAGAAAGACATCATTGTGGATGGCAGTCAGGTTTCTCTGAAAATCCGTGACGAAGAAGAAATCTTTGAAATGGCAGATTCTTACATGGATGCACTGGATGAAGGCAGTGTAAAACAGTATTGGGAAAAATTCTAATATTTTTAAAAAAGAAAAGCACGAAATTTCTGGAAAGAAGTTTCGTGCTTTTTTGATGTCAAAATATCATTTTGTAATGAAATATGTTGCTTCCATTTCTGCCGCCAGCAAATCCCCACAGAAACACTGGATGTTCAGTACCAATTTACCTTTTTGGAATTTTGCGAAAGAATCCAGCAAAGCCTGTTTGCCTTCTGGGTCATTGCAGATGCATTCTGCCCGAAAATCGCCTTTGATGGGGGCGATGTAGCGGATCTGAGTTTTCTGTGCGACGATATTGCCCTTTGGCAGAAGTTCATGGAAATTGGCATACATGACAGACCAGCCGCAGACCGTCATCAATGCGCTGATGCTGCCGGCAAAGCCTGTGTTTTTGTCGTTTTTGTTCTGGGCGAAGGGTACGGAAAGCACCACTTTTTCCGGGGTGTATGTTTCTGCCTGAATGTCCATAAATTCCGTCAGGGGAATATTGCTGTGCAAAAATGAAGTAAATGATGTTGTATCCATGATTTTCTCCTTTATATTTATTCAGATTCTAAAGTATCCCAGAAGTCCTCTTTGCCGATTTTTTTCAGATTCCGGTAATAAGGACGGTCTTTGTATTCATAACGGCAAATAGAAGAAAATACGCAGTAGTCACAAGGGGTGCTGTTCTGTTTTCGATAAGGGGCAGGGGTAATGACGCCTGCTTTCATGCTTTCGCCAATGGCGGCGGCACGTTTTGCCGTAAATTCCATAAGAGCGTTGTATTCTTCTTCCGTTGCCAGCAGGGAAGATGCTGTGGGCGTTCCTTTTTTGGTATACTTCAGTGGGATGATGTCCGAAGCACCCAGCCGCATACCGCCGCTGACAGGGTCTACAAAGACTTCATCCATAGCTTTGATGACCGTTTCATTTTCCAGCACCAGACCGGACATCTGCATTTTGCTGTAAAGAAGATGTTCGATTTCTTCGGCAGACATTTCTTCCGTTACTGTTTGGGTTGGGTCTTTGATGCGGAAATAGAATACACCGCCGGGACGGTATGTTTCTGTATCATGGTTTTTCAGATAAGCGTCTAAGTACAGCAGAAGCTGCAATTGCAAGCCATAATAAATGTCTTGGAAATCAAAGGCTTTTGTGCCGGATTTATAGTCAATGATTTTCACAAATTTATTGCCTTCCGCATCCAGCAGGTCTACACGGTCGATTTTTCCGCGTAAAATCAGTTTGCTGCCGTCGGACATACCAATGACGATAGGGGGCAGGGCTTCGTGAGGCCCAAAGCCCACTTCATAGCCAGCAGGCTCAAACATACCGCTTTGGATATGGCGCACCAGTGTCCAGCCGGCACGTCTGGAAATCCGTTTCAATCGCTTGATGAGATACCGATTGGCGGCAGAATCCATCAGGATTTCGTTTCCCAGATGGGGCGCTGCCTCGTCCACAGCAGCATCCATGCGGCGTTCTGTTTCTTCTTGGGTCAATGTTTGCCAGGAAATGCCGTCTTTTTTCAGTGTGGCGGCAAACTGTTCCAGAACCTGATGGAACAGATTTCCCAAGTCAGGTGTGCGCAGCTGGTACAACTGTCGGGGTCTTGCTTTCAGCCCATATTCCGCAAAATAAGCAAAGGGACAAGCGGCAAACCGCTCCAGACGGGATACGCTGGAAAGAATGTTTTTACCGTAAAGGCTCTTAGCTGTTTTGGGGGACAGCTTCTGCCGTCTGTCATGGACGGAAAATCCCTGCCGCAGGAGAGAAAGCCGCTGCTGCCATTGGGGGGTGGTGGCAAAATAGCTGTAAATATCCTGCCACAGAGGTTCCATGGGGGATTCTTCCACATGTTTGCGCATCTGCGCTCCTAATTGGTGGAAACATCCGCCGGGTGTGAGCGCAGAAAGGGGCAGAGCGTCGTCTCGTTCTTCTGTCAATGTGGGATACATCTTTGCAATGCGTGCAATGAGAGAGGAAGGGAACAACGCTTTCCCTTCCGTATCCCCGTTGGCGTAGGTCAGATAGAGGGTATGGGAAGGCTTTGTCAATCCGCGGTAAATGAGGAATTGTTCTTCAAATAATTTCCGTTTGCCGTCAGGGGCAAGCTCCATGCCTGCCGCTGTCAGGGCTTCTCGTTCTGTTTCTGTAAAAATGCCTGTGTTTTCGGCAGGCGCAGGCAAAATACCGTCATTGACGCCCAGCACCAGCAAGGCTTTGATGTCCGGCAGACGGCTTCGTTCAATATCCCCTACCAGCAGGCTGTCAGCCGTGGGTGGAATCAGTCCCATGGAGCTTTCTTCCAGTCCGGCGGATAAGATACGGGCGAAGGTATCCAGCGACATGGGGGCGTCCCCTAGGATTTCCACGGCTTTTTCCAGCACATCCATGAGGATTTGCCAGATTTGCCGATGTTCTTCGGCTTTGGCAGCATTACCTTTTGCTGCGGCTGCTTCGGAAAGAGCCGTGAGTTTTTGGGCAATGCCTAAGGTGTCCAGATGGGTAACAAGAGCCGTTACCCAATCCCGCAAAGGTAGGTTTTTCTTTCGTTTCAGGGCAAGGAGGGGGACAAAAGGCGTCATGACTTGCGCACGGAGGTCATTGAGGTACGCCTGTTCCGCTTCCTGTCCCGGCTGAAAACCGTAAGTCCAGACATCTTTTTTCCATTTATAGCCTTTGATGCCGTATGCCAGCACATAGTTTTCCAGAATGTCCATATCCTCCTGTGCCATGGGGGTCAGACCTGTTTTCAGATAAGAGAAAACGGCTTCATAGCGGAAGTCATAGACCACACATTCCAGCAAACTGTTTACCAGTAAAACGAGGGGATGTGATGCAATGTCCCGACGGCTGTCCACAAAGCAAGGAATACCGGCTTCTGACAGGATGCCCTTCAGCCCTTTTTCGTAGGCGGACATGGCGTTGGTAACAATGGCAATGTCCCGATAGCGTAAGCCCTTTTCCCGTACCAGAGAAAGAATCTGTCCTGCGGCATAAGTCATTTCCGATTCTCTTGTGGCGCAGGAGCAGATATGAATGCCCTCGTGGTCAGGAGATTTTTTATAATAACCGTAAAAATAGTTTTTCTCCAAAAAGGCAAGGGCAGGCGTTTGTGCCCGATGGTTTTCTTTGAAAAAGACAGGGGATTCCATGGCAATGCCCATTTCCTCTGCCAGTTTCACCAATTTTTGTTTTGTCAGGTGGGGTTCAAAAAATGGTGCGGCAGGAGGCAGGTAAGAAGCGAAATAACTGTGTTCATCCATGGGCAGGGTGATGCTGACCCGTTTGCATAAGCGGAGCAATTGGGCAATGACGCCGTATTCCTGTGGTGTGAAGCCATAAAACCCATCTAGCCAGATTTCTGTATCTCCAAAAGCGGCAGAGGAAGTCAGTTTTTCTTCCAGCAAAGAAAGGGTTGTGTCCCCAGTTAGATAAGTTTGGGAGAGGAATTTCTCATAGCGGCGGTAGATGTTTCCCATATCCCGGCATTTGTCCTGTACGCTGTGGGACAGTCCTTCCTGATTGGACAGTTCTTCTAACTGTTCCGGTGTGACGCGGTAGCGGAAAAATTCCGTGATGGTCTTTCCCAGACGGCTCACAAAGCCGTTTTTGTCCATCATATGACAGAAATAAGGAAGGTCATCCCGCTGTTCCAGCAGGATTTTCTGCAATGCCATCTGTTTGCCCACATCTCCCAGAATGACAGCTCTGTTCAGTCCGTTTTTGGCAAAGAACTGGTGTGCCAATCTGCCAAAGCTGAGGACTTCTGCCGTCAGAATGCCTTTGCGTTCTGTCCGTGCTGTCAGGTCACGTTCTGCCTGAGAGGTGTACTGCTCCGGCACCAGAAAAATCTGCCGTCCTTTGTGAGCGGATTGGGCAGTGATGATCTCCTTCATACAGTATTCGGTTTTTCCGGTGCCTGCGGCACCAATGAGAAAACGCAATGCCATGTCTGTCCCTCCTTCATTAGTTACATGATACAAAAGGGCAGTATTTTTTGCAAGGACAAGTTCCCGGCAGGCATATCGGCAGATTTTTTTTCATAAGGTAAGATAACGATATATTTTGGAGGGAGAAAAGAGGGTGCGGCATACAAGATTTGTAGTGGTAAAAATGCGCGAACTTTTGAAAACAGCCCTGTTTGCAGTGCTGGGTGTCATCATTCTGGTGGGGCTCATTACCTTTTTCCTGCGTATGGGAGATGGAGAATCTGCTGGCCTTTATCGGGACGGCACTTATGAGGCGGAACTGCCGCTGGGGCAGGGAACCGCTTCGGTTTCCGTAGAAATTCAAGATGGACGCATTGCCGATGTAACAGTCACCGACGAGGCGGAAACAGTATCTGTTATGTATCCCATGGTGGAGGATGCGGCAGAAGAAGTGGCACAGCAGGTGGTGCAGAACCAATCTGTGGAAAACATCACTGTGGCAGATACCCATACATATTCCGCTCAGGCGGTACTGGATGCTGTGAGCGTTTGTCTGGAAGAAGCGGCAAAATGAAGGAAGAAGATACCTGCTTGGCGGCATCTTCGTAAGAAAACAAAGAAAGCTGAAATCCTTATAAAACACAAAGGGTTCCAGCTTTCTTACGTTTATGAAAGTTTTATCTGGTATGTTTTCTTAAGGGAAATATGCTTAGGGGCATCTTCTTTTTGCTTTGAGAAAAAATAAACAAAATCTTAATATTTGATTTTTCTATTTTGGTAGATAGGAATGTTTTCTGGTGGTATAATGAAAAATAAGTTGACACAAGAAAAGATGTCTTTTTGGTGTGGACTTTTTCTGTTTCGATCGTTTGCGGAAAAGCGAAGGAGGAGTATGTATGAGAAGAAAGTTAGCGGCAGTATTGTGTACTCTGCTGTGTCTGACTGCTTTTACAGGGTGTTCCGCGGAAGAAGTGGGATATCTGCAGATGAGCGTGGACATGCTGAAAGGCATGGAAGTCAGTGAAACAACAGGGGAAACTGAAATCACACTGGACTTTGACGCTATGAAAACATTTGCGTCAGACGCGATGCTGGCAGGCGGCATGACACAGGAAGATGTGGACGCTGCAATGGCAGGTATGACTGATTTTGACGGCAAAAAGAATGTAAAACTGGAATATACCATGCTGATGAATATGGATGATATGTCCTTTATGTTTGATGTGGACGCAACATATAAAAATCAGGAATATTCTTTCGGCAGATGGTATTACGGCACAAAAGACGGTGTATATATTTCCACAGAAACCGTATGGAGTGCATACCGTTTGATGCAGGATATGACAGATGTGGATACAGACAGCTATTTCTTCAGTGATGCATTCGCGAAGGAATTCAAATCCATGCTGGATCGTGACCAGTATATCTGCGTTTTGGATATGAAAGAAGATCTGGGTCTGACACAGGAAGAACTGGATGCCCTGATTCCTAACGGCTATGACAACTTGTATGATGCAGTTATCAAAATGTATAAAGACGGCTTCAGCGGCTTCAGCACAGGCATGGTGAGCAAAATCCAGAATGGCTATCGTTTAGAAGCAACTGGCACAGAAGCAGGTCAGATGCTGGTTTCTCTGCTGGACTACATGGCACAGAATCCTGAACCTGTCATCAACGCAATGGAAGAATACCTGAAAGTGACTATGCAGGCAAGCGGTGCAACAGAAGCGGAAATCGCAGACCTGACAAGCTCCATGCAGGCAGCAAGAGAAGATGTGGAAGCATTCCGCACGGTGCTGGCTGATGTGAAAGATGCTGTGGAAACAGGCATGCAGAATGAAACTGTTGCAGCACTGCTGGCTGGTTTCCATTACACAGGTGAAGTAACAAAAGTGAACGACAGATACTATGGCAGTGAAGACTACCAGATGGCATACAAAGGCGCTACCATGTTTGCGGCAACTTCTTCCACACGCACACAGGAAGCAAGAGGCTCCGTGGTATTCCCTTCCATCAGTGTAAGACCTGACGCCATCACAACAGAACTGGAAACACTGACAGATAAATACAATCCTGTAACAGGTGTCAGCGCAACATGGTACTATGACGAACCTACAGCATTCCTGACAGAAGAACGTGCAGAACCCGTTTACTGGGGCGGCAGTGCTTCTCCCATCGTAGAATATGTGGTACAGGACGGCAGAATCTACCTGCCTCTGCGCAGCATCTGCGATATGCTGGGTGAAACCGTCACATGGGATCAGGCAACAAAGACAGCATCTGTTGTACAGGGTGAAACTGTAGTGCCTATGGACAGCATTCTGGTTGACAGCACATCTTACATTGGCGTGCGCGGCTTTGAAGCACTGGGCTATCAGGTAACTTACACCAATACAGATGGTGAGCATGTAGCAACTATCGTAAAATAAAAAATCCGCAAATTTGAGATGAACAGTTGATTTCGCAGAAACAGAAAGAAAAATAAAAAAACAGAGTGTTCTCTAAAGCAACTTCCCCTTAAGAAAACATTGATTTTCCTTTTTCTTGATTTCTTAAGGGGAATTGCCATGGATGTTTTCAGAAGAAAACAAATAAAATCTAATAAAATAAGAAAGCCAAACTCCTTTGTCATGATAAGGATTTTGGCTTTCTTTGTTTTGTTATGAAGATGCCCCAAAAGAGGATGCTCTGTTTTTTGTCGCATGAAATCAGCGGCAGCGGGTGCGCAGATCTTCCCAGTAAGTGTAAGGAATCTGTAAATTGCCCATGCCTTTGCCCAGTCGGATGTCAGGCTTATTTTCTCCATGGAAGTCACTGCCGCCGGAGGGGAGCAGTCCCAAAGTACGGGCGATTTTTTCCACGGCTTTTGTCTGGGCTGGCGTATAGGTGGAGTAGCGGCATTCGATGCCGTCCAGACCAAAGGGAATCAATTCTTTGCAGAGGGTTTCCACCTGTGTCATATCCAAATTATATAAGGTTGGATGTGCCAGAACAGCAGCACCGCCAGCGTTTTTGATGGCTTCGATACAGTCTTTTGGTGTGAGGAATTGCCGCTCTACATAGCCGGGGCAGCCAGGAGAAAGATATTTGGAAAAGGCTTCTTTTCGGTCTTTGATGAGTTTCTTTTCCAGCAGCACATTGGCAAAATGGGCACGGGTGATGATCTCACCGCCAGCGTTTTGAGCAACTTCTTCCAGAGAAACAGGCAGACCGATGGCAGTCAGCTGTTTTGCCATGCGTTCGTTCCTGTCGTCTCGGCTCTTTCGGATTTCTTCCAGTTTTTCCAGCAGTGCGGAGTCATGAGGATTGAATCCAAGACCGACGATGTGGATCTCCGGCCGGTGGAAGCCTTCATAGAGAGCGGCAAACTCAATGCCGCAGATGGTTTCCATGCCATGTTTTTCTCCTGCTTCCAGAAACAGTTCCAGACCGTCTATGGTATCGTGGTCAGTAAGGGCAATGGCGGAAAGTCCCTGTTTTTTGGCGAGGATCACCAGTCCTTCAGGAGAAAATGTGCCGTCAGAGCAGTAAGAATGAGTATGTAAATCAATGGTTTTGCACATAGTTATCACTTCCTTTTGTATCAGTATATCATAAGAGGCAGAAAAGTCCCATAAAATTAAATAAGAGTATGGAAAAGGAGTGAAAACCATTGAAATTTTGCAGGAAAGAAAAAAGAGACTGCTGTCAGGAGGAAAAAAGCGGAAATAAAGGACTTTGCCTTCTGAAGGGAATGGCAGTGGCATTGGCTGTAAGCTGTATCATTTTTATTGCTTATGGCATTGTGCTGACCTATACCACTCTGGCAGAAAGCACCATCCCCATTGCCGCTTTGTGCTGCACGGCATTATCGGCAGGAATTGCCGGCTTTGACTGGGCGAAGTGCATGAAACGGCGAGGGCTCATCTGGGGGCTTCTGGCAGGGCTGGTATATGGACTTTTGCTGTGGGCGATCACCAGTTTTGGCAGCGGAGATTTCGCTCTGCACACTACGTTCTGGCGGATGCTGGCAGTGGCTCTGGCAGGAGGTGCCGCAGGAGGACTTTTGGGTATACATAAAATTTCTTGAAAAAATGTGAATTCATAATATTTCATCTTTGCATCTCTAATGTTTTGTGCTATACTATCAAGATAATAAAAGAAGAACGGTTTTTCTTTTTTCAGGGGCGAATAAAGGAAGAACCGTCTTTCTTTTGGAAAAAAACAGTTTCGCCAGTTTTGACGGACAGAAATCAGGAGGAGAAAGATGAAAGCAAGAGGAAGATTCATGCTGTTAATCATGCTTGTCATCGCGGCAGCTTTGAGCTTTGTTTCCTATCAGGGGATCGGGGGAGGAAAAATCCTCAGCGCCGGAAACATCAAGCAGGGCCTTGACTTGAGCGGTGGTGTGTACATCGTGTATGAAGCGGACAAGGAAGATGTTACAGCAGAAGAAATGCAGGCGGCTGTTTCTTTGATCCAGGGGCGTTTGGACTGGAACGGTTGGACAGAAGCAGAAGTTGCTCAGGAAGGCACAAACCGTATCCGAGTGGATATTCCAGGCGTGGAAAATGCAGAAGAAGCCATTCGGGAAATCGGACAGACAGCACAGCTGTCCTTTATGGATGAAGCAGGCAATGTATTGCTGACAGGTGATATGGTGGCAGATGCATCCAAACAGGTAGGCGCCATCAAACAGGGCGGCAATGCGGAGCCTTATGTTGCTTTGAAATTCAATGACGAAGGCAAACAGCTTTTCGCAGAAGCAACAGCGGCAAATATCGGCAAACCCATCTATATTGTCATGGATGATGAAGTGATCAGTGCACCCATGGTGCAGTCTGCAATCACTACAGGGGAAGCATCCATTACAGGCAGCTTCACTGGGGAATCTGCGGAGGAACTGGCATCCCTCATTCGTGCCGGCTCTCTGCCCTTTAATTTGAATGTGATCCAGATGAAGAATGTAGGTGCAAGACTGGGTGCGGATGCACTGGCAACAGGCGTGAAAGCAGGCGCCATCGGTCTGGTATTGGTACTGGTGTTTATGCTGGTGGTTTATAAAGTGCTGGGTCTGGCGGCAGACCTTGCTCTGATCATTTATGTGGGTCTGGAATTGATTCTGCTCAATGCCTTCAACATCACGCTGACACTGCCTGGTATCGCAGGTATCATCCTTTCCGTTGGTATGGCGGTAGATGCCAACGTAGTCATTTTTGAACGTCTGAAAGAAGAACTGGTAGAAGGCAAAACACTTCGTGTTGCCATCAAAAACGGTTTCTCCCGTGCGCTGCCTGCTATTTTGGATGGTAACGTGACTACACTGATCGCGGCTGTGGTACTGTTCTTCCTTGGCTCTGGTACAGTAAAAGGCTTCGCTACTACATTGATCATGGGTATCATCATTTCCATGTTCACTGCATTGGTAGTGACCAGAATCATCGTAAACGGATTGATGCAGGGCGGATGCAGTAACCCTAAGTACTATGGTATGCGCAGTAAGTAAGGAGGCGGAGCAGATGAAAATTATCGAAAACAGAAAAAAATTCTTCGCCGCTTCTTTGATCGTTATCATCATCGGTTTTGCGGCAATGATCTTTAATGCCCAAGCAGGCAGAGGCGCTTTCCAGTATGACGTGGAATTTACTGGCGGTACCTCTTTTGATCTGGATCTGGGGCAGGAATATGAACAGGCAGATCTGCAAAAAATTATCACAGATGTGACAGGACAGGACAGTCCTCAGATTCAGCAGGTCATCGGAACAACAGAAGTGACTGTGAAAATTCAGTCCATTGACAGCACCACAAGAGAAGCACTGACAAATGCCATTCAGGAAGCATACCCCAACGCAGTTATGGGGGAAGTCAATGACGTCAGCGGTACTGTCAGCCGTGAAATGCAGACAGCAGCCATCAAAGCAACACTCATTGCGGCTGTGGCAATGCTGCTGTATATTTCCCTGCGGTTCCACGATTTCCGTGCCGGCGGCAGTGCTATCATCGCTCTGCTTCACGACGTGCTCATCGTTCTGGCAGCTTACGCAGTATTCCGTATCCCGGTCAACAATACATTTATTGTAGTTCTGCTGACCATTCTGGGGTACTCCATCAATGCTACCATCGTTATTTTTGACCGTATTCGTGAAAACAAGAGCGCATTCCATGCAAATCAGACAGCGGAAAAGATCAACAAGAGCATCAGCCAGACATTGGCTCGTTCCATCAATACATCCCTGACAACATTCTTCACCGTTGGGGCTATTTATGTATTGGGTGTGCCTGCGCTGAAGGAATTTGCGCTGCCTATGATGATCGGTATCTTGGCAGGGGCATATTCTTCTGTATGCATTTCTGGCTCTGTATGGTATGTGCTGTTGCCTAAGAACGAGAAATAAATGAAATAGAGAATCAAAAGACTGTATGGAAAGCAACTTTTCTTTAAGAAAACATTGATTTTCTTTTTCCTTGATTTATTAAGGGGAAGAGCAGTGGCTTTCTTCAGAAGAAAATAGATGATTTAAAATTTCAAGCGAATAGGAAAGTCGGAATCCTTTGTTATGATAAGTATTTCGGCTTTCTTTGTTTTCTTATGAAGATACCCCGAAGGATACAGCCTTTTTTCTGCCTTTGGAAAGCCAATGGCAAAAGAGAATGTTGATGCTTTTTTAGCGGAATCTCCCTTGTAATTGCTGGGGGAAGATGTTAAGATAGTGGCATATGTATGAAAACACAGGTAATTTTGCGCAGGGCGCAAAGTAAGGGAGGATACTATGCATATTGTAATTGTAGGGGACGGTAAAGTCGGCAGTACAGTGGCGGCTCAACTGTCTACCGAAGGTCATGATATCGTTATCATAGACAGCAATGCCACCGCATTGGAAAATGCAGGCAACACCATGGACATCATTTGTGTGGAAGGCAACGGGTGCAGTGCGGCACTGCAAAAAGAAGCAGGGGTGCCGGAAGCTGATTTGCTCATTGCGGCAACTTCCGCCGATGAAGTGAACATGCTGTGCTGTCTGATCGGGAAGAAATTGGGCGCAAGACATACCATTGCCCGTGTCCGCAATCCCGAATACTTTGCGCAGATCAACCTTTTGAAAGAAGAACTGGGGCTGAGTATGGCTGTTAATCCGGAATCAGCGGCGGCTCAGGAAATTTCCCGTCTGCTGCGTTTCCCGTCCGCATTGCAGATCGAACCTTTTGCAAGGGGACGTGTAGAATTGGTAGGTCTGAAGGTACCGGAAAACAGTGTACTGGATGGTATGCCTTTGTGGGCGCTGTACAAGGAATTTCAGGTAAAAATTCTGATTTGTGTGGTACAGCGTGAGGATGAAGTTATCATCCCTTCCGGTGATTTTGTGCTGCACAGCGGCGACCGTATCCATATCACAGCGGAACATATCGAGATCGAACGATTCTTCCGTGTACTGGGGCTGTTCCGCAACCGTGCGCGCAGTGTTATGATCATCGGCGGCAGCCGTTTGGCTTATTATCTGGCAAAGGAACTGATTTCCATTAAAGTTCGTGTAAAGATCATCGAACGGGATAAAGCGCGCTGTGAATATCTTTGTGAAATGCTGCCTGAGGCGGTTATCATCCATGCGGACGGCACAGATAAGGAAGTCCTGCAGGAAGAAGGTCTGGATAAAACAGACGCTCTGGTAACGCTGACAGGTATGGATGAGGAAAACATCATTGTTGGACTCTATGCGAAGGCTATGAAAGTATCCAAAGTGATTGTGAAGATCAATAAGCTTTCCTTTACGGAAATTCTGGATAAAATGGATATCGACAGTTTTATTTCACCCAAGGCCATTGCGGCAAACAACATTGTGCGCTATGTCCGCGCTATGCAGAACTCTGTGGGCAGCAGCAATGTGGAAACCCTGCACCATCTCATCAATGAGCAGGTGGAAGCGGTGGAATTTAAGGTAAGAGAAAAATCTGGCGTAGTGGGAGTTCCGCTGAAAAACCTCAAGACAAAAGAAAATGTACTGGTGGCAACCATCATCCGTGACGGTAAGATCATCATTCCTGGTGGTAATGATACCATTGAGATCGGTGATAATGTCATTATCGTTACAGCAGGACGTCATTTGACTGACTTGCGGGAAATTCAGCAGAAACTGATAGGGTAGGAAGTATTATGAACTATAAAATGATGGCCTATATCCTAGGCAATATTATGCAGGCGGAAGGTCTGCTCATGTCCATTTCTGCACTGCTGGCGTTATATAAAGGAGAAACCAATGAATTACGGGCTTTTCTGATTACCATTATACTCCTTTTGGTTATCGGAACAGCCATGAAGCATTTTGCACCCAAGAACAAAAGGATTTATGGCAGAGAGGGCTTTGTCATTGTTGCCCTTTCCTGGATTGTCATGTCCATTTTTGGTGCAATGCCTTTTTACTTCAGCGGTGCCATTGACGGTGCTGTCAACTGCTTCTTTGAAACAGTATCCGGCTTTACTACAACAGGGGCGACAGTCCTTTCGGAAATCGAAGGCTTGCCCATGAGTATATTGTTCTGGCGCAGTTTTACCCACTGGATTGGCGGTATGGGGATTCTGGTATTCGTCCTTGCCATTGTGCCGTTGGGTGATGATCGTTCCATGCATCTGATGAAAGCGGAAGCGCCTGGCCCCGTAGTCAGCAAACTGGTGCCGAAGATCAAATCAACAGCAAAAATCTTGTATGGCATTTACATTGCCATGACTATTTTGGAGATGATATTCCTTTTTGCAGGGGGAATGCCGCTCTTTGACAGTGTCAACCATGCTCTTTCTACGGCAGGTACTGGCGGTTTCTCCATTAAAAACAGCAGTATTGCCGCTTATGACAGTCCCTACTTTGAATATGTCATTACGGTGTTCATGCTGTTGTTCAGTATCAACTTCAATATGTTTTATCTGCTTTTGGTACGGGATTTCAAAGCGGTGTTCAAAAACGAAGAACTCCGGTATTATCTGGTCATTGTAGGTATTTCCACTGCGGTGATCACAGCCAATATTGTGCACCTGTATCCCACATTGGAAAGCGCTTTCCGTCATGCGGTGTTCCAAGTGGCAACCATCACCAGTACCACAGGCTTTATTACAGCAAACTATGAAGAATGGCCGGAACTGTCTAAGACCATACTGGTGGTATTGACCATGCTGGGGGCCTGCGGCGGTTCCACCGGCGGCGGTATCAAGGTTTCCCGTTTCATTATCCTGCTGAAGCTGACATTACGGGAAATTCGGCACATTGTCCATCCACGTTCTGTGAATATCATCAAACTGGAGGGGCAGCGTGTCAGTGATGAGACCATTCAGGGTACAACGGGGTATTTCATCACCTATGTGATGCTGCTTTTCGGCTCCTTCATATTGGTTTCTATAGACAATTACGACTTTACCACTTCCATTACAGCGGTAATCACCACCTTGGGGAACGTCGGGCCAGGGCTGTCATTGGTAGGGCCAGTGGAAAATTTCTCTCTGTTCTCGGACTTCTCCAAAATTGTGCTGAGTTTGGACATGCTCTTTGGACGATTGGAAATTTTCCCTATGATCATGCTGTTCTCGCCTTCCATCTGGCGGAGAGCCTGAGCTGAAAAATAAATAGGCAAGATAAACGGATAAATCTTTGGGATTTATCCGTTTTTTATGTGACTCCATCACGGAAGAAGAAAAAAGCATGGTGTATACTGATTTCAGATAAAACAACAGGAGGAAACAATATGGCAAAAAGAAAAGCAAATGTACAGATCAAAGAATGTGTTGCCTGCGGTACCTGTGCAAAGGTTTGTCCAGTAGGCGCCATTTTCATTTATAAAGGACTTTACGCAGATGTGAGCGCAAAATGTGTGGGCTGTGGAAGATGCGCCGCAGCATGTCCGGCGTCCGTTATTGAAATGCAGGAGGTGACACCA
Organism: uncultured Clostridia bacterium; assembly: GCA_902477755.1. Taxonomy (GTDB): domain Bacteria; phylum Bacillota; class Clostridia; order Lachnospirales; family Anaerotignaceae; genus Anaerotignum. The sequence continues at coordinate 285,150 of CABSIK010000003.1, read as the reverse complement.
TGACAAAGCAGAAAAAATGGTATGATTATTTATGGATTGTTTCCGCGGCCTATTTGATTTTGGGCTTTTTCAATATCCTTTTTGCGTGGATGGGGCTGTTGTGCTTCTTCATTCCGCTGCTCATTGCCATTTTTGGCGGAGATAAAATGTACTGCAATAAATTCTGCGGCAGAGGACAGCTTTTTGACCTGCTGGGCAATAAGCTGGGACTTTCCCGAAAAAAAGATATTCCAAAGTTCCTTAGAAGCAAGTGGTTCCGTTATGGATTCCTGATTTTCTTCTTTATTATGTTTTTTAATATGCTTTTCAGTACTTATCTGGTGTTTGAGGGCACAAGAAATCTGAAGGAAGTGGTGACACTCCTCTGGACAATCAAACTGCCTTGGAACTGGGCGTATCACGGTACAGCAGTAGCTCCTTGGGTAGCACAGTTTGCCTTTGGTTTTTACAGCGTGATGCTCACATCCACCGTTTTGGGGCTGATTACTATGATTTTGTATAAACCACGGTCATGGTGTGTATACTGTCCTATGGGAACCATGACCCAGACCATCTGTAAGGCGAAGCACAGATGCAATGGCGCTTGTGGTGTACCCCAGACAAAATGATTCTCCTACAATAGAAAAACAGAGCGGTTTTCCCAAAGGAAATGCCGCTCTGTTTTTCGTTTAAAGATAAGACCGCAGTTTCTTTTTATCCAGAATGCGGATACCGCCTCGGAAGGTTTCCACAATGCCTTCCTCTGCAAAATACTTAATCATACGGGTGACTACCTCTCTGGCAGTGCCCATATACTTGGCGATTTGCTCCTGTGTCATATGGATTTCATCAGACTTTGTTTTTGACATTTCGTCCGTGAGGAAGATTGCCAGCCGTTTGTCCATTGCCATGAAAAGAATCTGCTGCATGGCCCACATAACGTCGGAAAAACGGTCTGCCGCCATATGGTAGCCGCAGGCCTCCACATAGACGTTTTCTGTTGCCAGCTTATGAAAGGCAGAAGCACTGACAGTAAGGATTTCCGATTTTTCCACGGTATCCACGGAAACGTCAAATGTAATGGCATCCAGCACGCAGGAAGCGGAAAGGATGCAGATATCTCTGGGATAGAGGCGGTAAAGGGTAACTTCCCGTCCGTCTTCAGAGAGCAGGTATGCCCGCAGCTGTCCGGACTTGATGTAAAGCAGACCAGCACATTCTTCGCTGCCGTTGTGGAGATTTACCCCCTTTGGGTAGGTGGACAGCGCAGCACTGCGGCACAGCAGGTCTTTCTGGTCTTCCGTCAGATGTTCCCAGAAGGAAAAGTTTTCAGCAAATAAGGTTTCATATTCTCGTATCATATTGTTTTCACCGCTTTCGGATGGATTATCTTCAGTGTAACAAGCAATTGCTTTTTTGGCAAGAAAAAAGGCTCTCTGTTCGAGAGCCTTTTTGTTTCGATGTGTTCGCATCGAGTAAGGGGAGGGGTATGTTCTATGTTTACAAATAATTTGGAATTCGCTTTTGGGAAGGGGGGCCTGAGGCAACTCGGGGAAATCACCTCAGGCGGGAAGTAAAAGGGGGCGTCCTTTTGACTTCTCCTATAGTATATCGGGAAAATGTGTCTAATTTGTGAATAGAAACTTACAGCTAACTTAAGGAATTTGAAAAAACCTATTTCGAAAAACGAAAAAACTGCGAAAACTGCAAAATATATGAAAAAAAGATGGAAAAGCAACAAAATGCAGATCATGTCAGACAAAACCATGGGAACTGTTGGATTTTTTTGATGGGGCATACAATTTGCACGGTAATTTCCCTTTAAAACAGTAGGGTTTTCTGATAATATGCAAGAAATTTTAAAAAAATGAATATTTTTATTTACAGGACATAAAGATTCTGTTAAGATTTTTATATAGAAAAGAGAACAAATTGATTACAGGAGGGAATGCTTATATGACAGAAGTGCTGCACCATTTGATGAGAGAATTGATTGAATATTCCATTATTTTGCTGGAATTGATTGGCGTATTGGTTTTGCTGGCAGGCGCATTGCGTGCTACCGTTAATTATATCAAAGGCGATCCCCATACACGCGTGAAATTATGCCGTGCCATGGCAATGGCACTGGAATTCAAATTGGGCGGCGAAATCCTGCGGACAGTTATCGTACGCGAGTTTTCTGAAATCGCATTGGTTGGCTGCATCATTGTTCTCAGAGCAGGTCTGTCCTTCCTGATCCACTGGGCAATCCGCACAGAAGAAAAAGATCAGGCAGAAGAACAGCTGGAAGAATGCAATGTGGAAGTGCTGGAAAAGGAAAAACAGAAAAAGGTTATTCCAAACTGGCGTTCCATGAAAGAAGTGATCTAAGACGCAATTTCCTTCAATCCTAAATAAATTACACAAAATGCAAAAACACCTGACGGTTTTTCCGTCAGGTGTTTTTGTATAAAATGTGATTAAAATTCAAATCCTTGCATTTTATCCAGATATTTTTCGCCAATGAGTTCATCATAGGTCAGATAGCGGTGAAGTTTCTGGATTTCTTCTCGTTCTTCTGGAGTGCTTTCCGGTGAGTAGAGGTTGTAATAAGAGCTCATCACGGGGCAAGTTTCAAATACATGAAGCAGGAAATTGGTTTGCAGACATGCAGGTGCGTTGATGTAATCGCAGAGCAGTGCCGGCAGCAGATAAGGAGAAACCTGCTGATCTTCTGCACGATAGTCGTTGCCGGTGTCGTAGTTGGCAAACATGACATAAGGGGTGCAGAACATGGTGTATTTTTCTTTTTCAGTCCATTCTGCGGCTTTGTCTGCATGGATGGTGCCTGTGGATGTGTAGGGTGTGAAATTATCCCCCAGTGTCGGCAGGTGGTCACCGTACCAAAGGAGAACTGTGGGTTTTTCGCGCTGCATGATGTAATCATAGAGCATACCCAGCGCTGCATCGGAATCACTGACACCTTTGGCGTAGTTCTGAAGGGAAATGACTTCCTGCTCAGACAGATTGTCACCGCTGACTTTAATATCCCAATCGGAGGAATCGAATTTATCTGTGTACAGACTGTGGTTTTCCATGGTGATGGCAGTCAGATACAGACCTGTTTCGTGGGGCTGTTCCAGCTGATAAATGATTTCTTCGGCGATGGTCTGGTCGGTGATGTAAGGGCCGCTGTTCCAGTGGAGTTCTGCATGCATGTCGTTTTCACCCAGAAAATCGTCATAGCCCATGAGAGGATAAGCCCGGTCGCGTTCATAAAATGTTTTCTGATAGGTATGGACGCCCAAAGTGTCATATCCCAGACTTTTGAACAGCTGGGCGTAAGCAAATGTTTTTTCCTTTAAATACTGCTGATAAGGCATGTTGCCGGAAGGAAGTGTGCTGGTAGACATGCCGGACTGGAGTTCAAACTCCGGTCGGATGGTGCCGCCGCCGAAGGTACAGGAAACCATTTCGCCGCTGGGATGTTCTGCCGCAATGGCGCGGTAGTTTTTCAGCGGATCTTCGGAGAAGGTCACGCCTTCCAGTTTGGTAGGGTCCCAAAAGGCTTCGGACAGTACCACAATAACGTCAGGATTTTCAAAGTCGGAAGTATCTTCTTCCCCAGTGGGAACAAAGGGCGCGAACATCTCCGCCATGACTTCTTCGCTGTAATCCTGGGGCATCAGTGTGTCAACGGTGCCGAAGTTCAGGGCAAAGCCAGTCAAAAAGCCGTAATTGTCATAAATATAATCCTGATCAGTTTCTTCGTTGATGACAATGCCGAAAAGGGGTTCATAGCATCCTCTTACGGTTGTGTTGGTGACAAATACTACCAGAAGGGCTGCCAGTACCGGAACTCCCACAAAATGCACTTTGCTGCGGATGGGCAGCATGGGTCGGGTCACATGGAGGAACAGCCAGTAAAGGATGGTCACCACAAAAAGCAGGATATACTGCCATGGAAATGAAATGGAGCCTAAAAACTCCGTGAAGCTGCCTGCATTCTGTGCCAGCGTCAAATCCCAGGGATAAAAATGATCCTGCAAAATGATGGATTTGAAGTGGTCAATGAGGGGCAGTAAGATGAACAAAAATCCTGTGATGCCTGCGGCTGTGGAAAAGCGGCGGAACAGAAACACAAATGTGAAGTATACGCCGTAAACCAGAAGCAGCCCCAGAACAAAGGCGCCTGTCTGTGCTGTGATGAGTGTAGACAGCATGGAACGGGAGCCAAAAGAAATGTAGTTTGCCACAAGGGTCATATAAATAGGAAATGCTAAGGTCAGTATCCATAATATGGCTCTGGGCAAAGGTGCGGAATGGAAAAATTTCCGCAGCTTTTTCGATTGTTTGGAAAATGTTTTCATTGGGTCAATGCCTTCTTTCTTTTCAATTACCCCGAGGTTTTATTTTATCATGACAATGGCGTATTTTCAACGCTGGCAGGGGAAAATGAAAGGAATTTTATTTTTTGTCAGAAGTGATTTCCAGAGGTGTGATGCGGTCTTTTTCCGTAATGGGACGCAGCACACGGCAGGGGTTCCCAGCAGCAAGGACACCTTTGGGAATGTCATGGGTCACCACACTGCCGGCACCGATGACGCTGCCAGCACCAATGGTGACACCGCCGCAGATGGTAGCGTTGGCACCAATCCATACATCGTCTTCCAGTGTGATGGGGGCAGAAGTGCCGATACCTTCTCCTCTTTGGGCGGCATCCATGGCATGTCCTGCACAGGCAAGGCAGACGCCGGGGCCGATGAAAGCATTGGCGCCGATATGCACAGGAGAAGTATCCAGAATGACGCAGTTGTAATTGATGATGGTGAGACCGTGGGTGTGGATGTGGAAGCCATAATCACAGCGGAAAGATGGCTCGATAAATGTCAGGGGATGGCAGGTGCCAAAAAGTTCCTGTAAGATTTCAGCACGTTTTTCTGTTTCTGTAGGGGCGGTTTGGTTGTATTCCCAGCAAAGGGTTTTTGCTTTTGTCTGTAAGTGGTTGGGCATGTCTGTGTGGCGTGTGCAGTAGCCTTCTGGCAGTCCCATGATTTTTAAAATATCCATATAAGATGTCCTTTCTTTTGTTGAAATGAAGAAAATGCTTTGTTTCCCAAGGATAAAATGTATCACATTTTTCGGCAGGGCGCAATGGAGGGAAAAGGGGAATCTTGCGTGGATATTGTCGGATATGGTACACTGGTTGGAAAGAGAAGGAGGGGATTTTATGAGGGAAACAGGAATCTACATTCATATTCCTTTTTGTGTGCAGAAATGTCTGTACTGTGATTTTCCGTCTTTTGGCGGACAGGAAAAGGAATATGAACGGTACACAGCGGCGTTGTGCCGAGAAATGGAGGCCAAAAGTCATCTGGCAAAGGATTGGAAGATTAAGACGTTGTTTTTTGGAGGCGGTACGCCTACGGTGCTTTCTGCTCAGCAATTGAAGCGAATTTTGGATACCGTTTTTCAATGTTTCGATGTGGAGGAGGACGCAGAAATCACCACCGAAGCCAATCCCGGTACATTGAGTCTGGAGAAATGTGTTGCTCTGCGGCAAATGGGATTCAACCGCCTGAGCATGGGTGTGCAGGCATGGCAGGATGAGCTGCTGGAGAGATTGGGCAGAATCCATACCCGTCAGCAGTTTCTGAAAAATTTCGCCAGCGCCAGAGAAGCAGGTTTTGACAATATTAATGTAGATTTGATGTTTGCCCTGCCGGAACAGACTTTGGGGCAGTGGGAAGAAACCCTTTCGGAAATCACCGCATTACAACCGGAGCATATTTCCGCTTACAGCTTGATTATAGAAGAAGGAACCCCTTTTTATGACCTCTATGAAAAGGAGGTCTATCAGGAGACGGATGAGGAACTGGATCGTGCCATGTACCACACAGCGGCACAGATTTTGGCTGAGGAAGGATACCACCAGTATGAAATCTCTAATTTCGCCAAAGATGGCAAGGAAAGCCGCCATAACCGCATTTACTGGCAGGATGAAGGATATTTGGGCTTTGGTCTGGGGGCACACTCCTATTGGGCAGGAAAACGGTTCCACAATCCCTATGACCTGCATACTTATATGGAGCAGGCAGAAAACGGCAATGTTTCCATGGAGGATGTGGAGGAGCTTTCTTTGGCTGACCAGTACAGCGAGTTTATGTTCATGGGACTGCGTCTGACGGAAGGCATTGAGAAAAAACGATTTGCCCAGCGTTTTGGCGTGGATATGGAAGATGTTTACGGTGCGGAAGTTGAAAAATGCAAAGAAGAAGGTCTGCTGGAAGAAAGGGATGGATGGCTCCGTCTGACAGAGAGAGGACTGGATTTGAGCAATCAGGTTTTTATGGAATTTCTCAAAGAAGATGCCTGAAAAACCCCGAAAAACCAAAAGAAAATCTAAAATATAAAATTCAAAAAAAGTTCATAAATTTTTTCAGATTAGCACTTGACATTACTGGTGGCAAGTGCTATCTTTATTACATGAGTTAGCACTCATAGCAAGTGAGTGCTAACAAAAGACGAATTTCCATAGAAAGTGCGTTCAAATAAAAAACGCGTAAACGGAAATTTACTTCATTCATGAGGAGGCGAAAGGCTATGTCGTTGAACGAAAGAAAAATTCAGATTTTACAGGCGATCATCAATGACTATATTGAAACGGCGGAGCCTGTCGGTTCCAGAACCATCGCCAAAAAATACAATCTGGGCATCAGCTCAGCAACCATAAGAAACGAAATGAGTGATCTGGAGGAAATGGGCTTCATTTTACAGCCCCATGCTTCTTCCGGCAGGATTCCATCAGACATGGGCTACCGTTTATATGTAGACCATTTGATGCAGAAAAAAGAATTAGGCACAGAGGAACAGCGGTATCTGCAAAATGTCATCACCAGAAACGTGGGACAGATTGATTACCTGCTGGAGGAAACGGCGAAAGCTCTTTCTGCACTGACCAATTACACCACCATCATTTCGGAACCTGTGAGTCAGCGCACACGGATCAAACAGATTCGGCTCCTGCCCCTGGACAGCACTTCGGTGCTTCTGGTCATTGTAACGGAAGATAATTTCATCAAGAATCATGTGATTCAGATGGGCGTAGTTCCTGAGGAAGATAAGATCTTCACCATGGGCATGCGGCTGAATCAGGTGCTGCAGGGATATTCCCTTCATGATATAGATGCAAGCGTCATCAACCGCCTGCAAACAGAACTTCATGAATACCGACAGATTTTGCCGCATATCTTATCGGCAATCGAAAGTACCATGCGTTCTGCGGAAAAGGTACAGGTTCACATGAGCGGTACCAAAAACATTCTGGCTTTTCCTGAGTTTTCTGATATCCAGAAAGCCAAGTCCCTGTTTCAGGCATTGGAAGAAAAGGATGTGCTGGTAACCCTTTTGCAGGGCAGTACCGATACCAATGACATGCAGATTCTCATTGGCAGCGAAAACAGCGTCCAGTGTATGAAGGATTGCAGCGTCATTACGGCAACCTACAAAATGAGTGACGAAACCCGCGGTACCATCGGTATCGTAGGGCCCACCCGAATGGATTATTCGCAGGTGGTATCCGTCCTCAACGGTATGGTTACCAATATGGAAAAAGTATTAAAAAATCTGTCGAAAGGCAATAAAAATACCTAGAGAAAAGAGGAGCAGATGTGGAAGATAAGGATTTAAGAGAAGAAAATCTGCAGGAAGAAGCCGCTGAAGTGCAGGCGGAAGCAGAAGTGACAGAAGCTGTGGAAGCGGAAGTGGTTGATGAAACCGAAGCAAAAATGGCTGAACTGGAACAGAAAGCTGCGGATTATCTGGATAAATATCAAAGATGTCTGGCGGAGTTCGATAACTTCAGAAAACGGACTTCCAAGGAAAAAGCAAGCATGTATGACGACGGTGTGAGAGACACCGTGGAAAAACTGCTGGCAGTGGTGGACAATCTGGAACGTGCCGTAGCGGTACAGGAAGGAAAAGACGCCGAAGATGCCTTTTTCAAAGGCGTGCAAATGACTTTGAAGCAGTTCCAGGAAATTTTGCATGGCATGGGCGTTGAGGAAATCAAAGCCTTGGGCGAAAAATTCGACCCCAATTTCCATGCGGCTGTAGCACATGAAGATGATGATGCTTACGGCGAAAACGAAATCATTCTGGAAATGCTGAAAGGTTATAAATATAAAGATAAAGTCATCCGTCACAGTATGGTGAAGGTGGCAAACTAAAACTGAAATTTTGATTTGACAATTTAGGAGGAAATAGATTATGGGTAAAATTATTGGTATTGACTTAGGTACAACAAACTCTTGTGTAGCAGTAATGGAAGGCGGCCAGCCTGTTGTTATCGTAAACAGCGACGGCGCAAGAACAACTCCTTCCGTAGTTGGTTTTGCGAAAAACGGCGAAAGACTGATTGGTGAAACAGCAAAACGTCAGGCAATCACAAACCCCGACAACACCATCAGCTCTATCAAACGTCACATGGGTGAAAACTATAAAGTAAACATCGAAGGCAAAGCTTACTCTCCTCAGGAAATTTCCGCAATGGTACTGCAGAAACTGAAAGCTGACGCAGAAAGCTATCTGGGCGAAACTGTTTCCGAAGCAGTTATCACAGTTCCCGCATATTTCAACGACGCACAGCGTCAGGCAACAAAAGACGCTGGCCGTATCGCTGGTCTGGAAGTAAAACGTATCATCAACGAACCCACATCCGCAGCACTGGCTTACGGTCTGGATAACGAAAGCGAACAGAAAATCATGGTTTACGACCTGGGCGGCGGTACATTCGACGTATCCATCATCGAAATCGGCGGCGGCGTAATCGAAGTACTGTCCACAAACGGTAACACACACCTGGGCGGTGACGACTTCGACCAGAGAGTCATCGATTACTTGGTAGCTGAATTCAAGAAAGCAGAAGGCATGGACCTGTCCAAAGACAAAATGGCTATGCAGCGTCTGAAAGAAGCAGCTGAAAAAGCGAAAAAAGAACTGTCTACAGTAACAACAACAAACATCAACCTGCCTTTCATCACAATGAATCAGGATGGTCCTAAACATCTGGATGTAACACTGTCCAGAGCAAAATTCGATGAACTGACAGCTGATCTGGTAGACGGCACAATGGGCCCTGTTCGTCAGGCTCTGTCCGACGCTGGTCTGTCCGCAAGCGAAATCGACAAAGTCCTGCTGGTTGGCGGTTCCACAAGAATCCCTGCCGTACAGGAAGCAGTTAAGAAATATACAGGCAAAGAACCCTTCAAAGGCATCAACCCCGATGAATGTGTAGCCGTAGGTGCTGCTATTCAGGGCGGTAAACTGGCTGGCGATGAAGGCGCAGGCAGCGTTCTGCTGCTGGACGTAACACCTCTGTCTCTGGGTATCGAAACTCTGGGCGGTGTTGCAACAAAACTGATCGACAGAAACACAACCATCCCTACAAACAAAAAACAGATTTTCTCTACAGCAGAAGATAACCAGACAGCTGTTGACATCCACGTTGTACAGGGTGAAAGACCTCTGGCAAGAGACAACAAAACTCTGGGTCAGTTCAAACTGGACGGCATCGCTCCCGCAAGACGTGGCGTGCCTCAGATCGAAGTTACTTTCGATATCGACGCAAACGGTATCGTAAACGTATCTGCAAAAGACCTGGGTACAGGCAAAGAACAGCACATCACAATCACAGCAGGCTCCAACCTGTCTGAAGAAGAAATCGACAGAGCTGTAAAAGAAGCTGAACAGTTCGCTGAACAGGATAAGAAGAGAAAAGAAGCAATCGATGCCAAAAACGAAGCTGACTCCCTGATTTTCCAGACAGAAAAAGCGCTGGGCGAACTGGAAGGAAAACTGGGCGACGACGAAAAAGCAGCAGTAGAAGGCGCTCTGAACAGCCTGAAAGATACTGTAAAAGATATGCAGCCTGAAACAATGACAGAAACAGACGTAGCAAATGTAAAATCCGCTACAGAAGCTCTGACACAGGAATTCTACAAAATCTCCGAAAAACTGTACCAGCAGGCACAGGCAGCTCAGGGCGGCGACGCAGCAAACGGCGGCGATCCTAATGTGGTTGACGGCGAAGGCAAAGAACTGTAAAATAAATAAGATTGCGATAAAGTGAAGGCAAGGGTGGGTTTCGTCCCGCCCCTGCTTTTGCCGTTTACAGTTTTTTCAGTAAAACAAGGTGGTGAGAAAGTTGGCTAATAAAAGAGATTATTATGAAGTCTTGGGGGTACAGAAGGGCGCGTCTGAAGCGGAACTGAAAAAGGCTTACCGTAAGATGGCGGTAAAATACCATCCTGACCAGAACCCTGGCGATAAAGAAGCAGAAGAAAAATTCAAAGAAGTCAACGAAGCCTATGAAGTGCTGAGCAACCCGGAAAAACGTGCCCAGTATGACCAGTTTGGTCACGCAGCCTTTGAACAGGGCGGCATGGGCGGCGGCGGTTTCTACGGCGGCGGCTTTGAAGGCTTCGATATGGGCGACTTGGGGGATATTTTCGGCAGCATGTTCGGCTTTGGTGGCGGCGGTTCTGCCAGAAGAAATGGCCCTAGACGCGGCAGAGATATCAATGTCAGCATCCAACTGACTTTTGAAGAAGCCATTTTTGGCTGTACCAAAGAAATTTCTGTACCTGTTCTGGACGAATGCGAAACCTGTCATGGTACTGGCGCAAAACCCGGCACTCATGCAGAAAGCTGTTCCAAATGTAACGGTACCGGTCAGGAACGTTTTGTACAGCAGTCCATGTTTGGCGCTGTTACATCTGTTCGTACCTGTTCCGCATGTCATGGTACTGGTAAGATCATCAAAGACCCTTGTACCACATGCCGTGGTACCGGCAGAGTCAAAAAGACAAAGAAATACGAAGTTAAGATTCCTCAGGGTATCGATAACGGCCAGACCATCCGTCTGGGCGGCAAAGGGGAACTGGGCGAAAACGGCGGCGGCTACGGCGACTTGTTGGTAAGCGTTTATGTACAGCCTAACCGTGTCTTTGTTCGTAAAGGCAACGATATTTATTGTGATGTGCCTATCACATTTGTACAGGCGGCACTGGGCGGCGAAATCATCATCAAGACCATTGATGGGGAACAGAAATATACCATCAAACCCGGTACACAGCCTGATACAGTGGTTACCCTCCGCGGCGTAGGGGTACCCAACCTGCGGAACCCGAAAGTAAGAGGCAACCAGATTGTCACACTGAAGGTAAAAATCCCTACCAGCATGACAGAACGCCAGAAAGACCTGCTGCGGCAGTTTTACGGTGATGCCCCGGCGGGGGCGGCCAACACCGAAGCTTCTGCGCCTGAAGAGGAAAAGAAGTCTTTCGGTGAAAAAGTTCGGGATTTTTTTGAAAAGGATAAATAAGAAACTTTCCAAAGCAAATTCCCCTTAAGAAAACATTGATTTTCTTAAGGGGAATTGCAACGGCTGTCTTCAGAAGAAAACATATCCAATAAAATCTCAGTAAAATAAGAAAGCTAAAACCTTTTGTCATGATAAGGATTTTGGCTTTCTTTGTTTTCTTATGAAGATGCCCCAAAAGGGATGTTCGCACAAGGAGCATCTCTTTGATTTTTTGCAGCAGCATCATCCAAAAAATGTTATGCTTGACAAACTGCGAAAAAATGAGATAAAATCATAAAAACTCTTTGCACTGCACATACGAAGTGACCTTCGCACATACAGTACAAACTGAGCAGACAGCGGATTTTTCCGTGTGGTCGGGCATTTTTTTGCAGCGAATGACAGACATTCGTGGGACAGTTTTATGTTCTACGGGTGTCTTTTTTTGTATAAAATCAGAAGGGCGGAGAGGTAAACATTAGGAGGGATTTTTATGACAAATGATATGGCAAAACAAAATGAGAAAATCGTCATGCGTGTTTCCACAAACAGTATGATCGTCAATGTGATTTTATCGGTGTTTAAAGTGGCGGCAGGGTTTCTTGCCCATTCTGGTGCCATGATCTCTGACGGGGTACATTCCGCATCAGACGTGTTCAGCACCATCATCGTTATGATAGGCTATAAGATGTCCGCAAAGGATTCTGACGAGAACCACCAGTATGGTCATGAACGAATGGAATGTGTAGCCGCTATCCTGCTGGCAATGGTATTGTGTATCACAGGCTTTGCCATTGGTGCAGGCGGTGTGGAAAAAATCTTTGGCGCGGAAGCAAGCGCCCTGGAAGTTCCCGGTAAACTGGCTTTGGCAGCGGCTATCCTGTCTATTGTGGTGAAAGAAGGCATGTATCATTACACCAGAATTGCGGCAAAACAGGTCAATTCCGGTGCATTGATGGCAGACGCTTGGCACCATCGTTCTGATGCCCTGTCTTCTGTGGGCAGTTTGATTGGTATCGGCGGCGCAATGCTGGGATTCCCCATCTGCGACCCCATTGCCAGTGTTGTCATTTCTCTGTTCATCATCAAAGCATCTTATGATATTTTCAAAGATGCCATTGATAAAATGATGGATACCGCATGTGATACAGAAACACTGGAAAAAATGAAATCTGTTGTGGAAGCCCAGAATGGCGTTATGGGCATTGACCGCATCCAGACCAGACAGTTCGGCGCAAGAGCTTATGTGGATGTGGAAATCGCTGCAGACGGCAATCTGACGCTGACAGCAGCCCATGCCATTGCGGAAGGCGTTCACGATGCCATTGAGCAGAATTTCCCGGAAGTAAAACATTGCATGGTTCATGTAAATCCAGCAGTGGTCAGATAAAAAGAAAGCCCCCTATTCGTTGGAATAGGGGGCTTTTTCTGTAATAAAAAAGACGCCGCATGAGGTGGCGTCAAAAAGAAATCTTATTCAGCAGCTGCTTCTTCAGCGGAGGAGAAGGACTGGGTGTACAGTTCGTTGCCTTCGCCATCGAAGAATGTCAGTACTACGATTACAACATCGTTAGAAACATCAGCTTTAACGGTTTTAGCCAGTTCATAGTAAGATGCAGCGGATGCTTCTGTGCCTGCTTTCAGAGCTTCTGTCAGTTCAGAACGAGTTTCTTCTGTAGTTACAACGTTGTCGATTGTGAAATCGTAATGCATTTCATCACCTTCGGCATACAGTTTTACGCTGATACCCTGATCTTCATACTGTGCCTGCATAGCATCCAGCATGCTCTGAACTTCTTCGCCGTCAGCTTCGAAAGATTCTTCCAGAGAAAGCAGATCGCTGCCAGATGTTTCTTCGGAAGTTGTTGTTTCTGCAGTTGTGTCAGAAGTTGTTTCTTCCTGTGCAGCGCCGCCGCCGCATGCAGCCAAAGATACTGCAACGCACATCATAGTCAGCAAAGCAATAAGACGTTTTTTCATGTTTCATGTTCTCCCTTCTAAAAATAAAGCATTATAATTGTTCCATTTGGCAAGCCAAATGGCTTGTGAAGCGTTCACTACAGTTAATTAGAAGAACGCCGCACAGATTAACGTAATACAACCATATTTTAATGAATAAGAAAGATAATTACAATAGGCAATGAGAAAGTTTTATATATTTTACAAAATACAATAATATACATTTGTACTATTTGTGTAAAATGTTGTCGGAGAATATAGATATTAATGAAGATGTTCTGTTGGAATAAGGGACAAATTGCAAAAAAAGCGGAAGTTGTGGTAGAATAAAATATCAAAAATTGCAATGTAAAGAAAGGGAAAAAATATGATAAAGGTATTATTCATCTGCCACGGCAATATCTGTCGTTCTCCTATGGCAGAATTTTTATTCAAGGATATGGTTATGAAAAAAGGTTTGTCTCAACAGATTTCCATTGCTTCTGCCGCAACCAGCAGAGAAGAAATCGGCAATCCTGTTCACAGAGGAACTGTACAGAAACTGGCGCAGTACGGTATTTCCACAAAAGGGAAATATGCCCGTCAGGTAACAAAACAGGATTATACGGATTACGATTACATTATCTGTATGGAAAAATACAATCTGCGAGAGATCAAACGGATTTTGCCCACAGACCCGGAAGGGAAAATCTGCTGTCTGCTGGATTTTTCCGATCATCCTCGAGATATTGCGGATCCATGGTATACGGGGAATTTTGATGTGACCTATGATGATATTCTGGAGGGGTGTGAAGGACTCCTTGCCCACTTGGAAAAAGAACTGTAAAAAAGAAGAACCGAAATTTCTGAAAATACAGGAATTCCGGTTCTTTTGATTTATCTAACAAAATTTGTCCAGATTTTTTCTTCTTTTTCCGGTGTGGGAACACCAGCCTGTTTGCCGGCTTCGATACACTTCAAAAGCCAAGCCATGTTTCTGCCCAGAATCCGCATGGTCTGCATACCTTCCAAATCCTGTTTGACTTCTTCTGGTGTGTTGCCATGAACCATGTTCCAATAGCTGGATGTGACGATCGGCATGCCTTTGATGGCAAAGTACTTATTGATTTCATCGAAAGTTGCTGTGGCGCCGGCACGTCTGCAGCTGATCACCGTAGCGCCAACCTTTCCGCTGAAGTCTCTGCCATAAAAAGCTCTGTCCAGGAAAGAAATGAGAGCGCCTGCTGCAGAAGCGAAGTGAACGGGAGTACCGAATACAAATCCGTCAGCATCAGCAGCTTTTTCAATAAATTCGTTGACGCAGTCCTTGCGGAAGCATCTGTCTGTTTTCTTACAGTATCCGCAGTCAATGCATCCGGCAATGGGATCATTGCCCAGCCAGAAGATTTCGGTTTCTACGCCGTTTTGTTCCAAAGCATCTGCTACCTCACGCAGTGCGGTATATGTGCAGCCTTCTTTGTGGGGGCCGCCGTTTACCAGTATTACTTTCATGGAAAATCCCTCCTTGTGTTGGTTTGCATGCTTTTTATTATAGCACGATTCCCAAGGAACACAATAAGTTCTGCAAGAGGTTGTTTCAGACCTTAGAGGGAGCGGCGCAGTTTTACAATGGTCAGATTGAATTCGCCGTCTGTTGCGTTTGAAGAACCGGAGTAGTTGAAAAAAAGCGTGGTGGCCGCAGGTGCATATAATATCAAATATGCGGAACCGCAGGCTGTTGAGCCATTGGCAGCTGTCGCAAAATAAACACCTGTTTCTAAATGGGAAGTCCCATTGTAGCTTGGGGTAATTTGCAGATAGTTAGGGGCGGAAAACAGAGCGGATATTTTATAAGAAATCAGATAATATCCTGGGGTAAGAGAAATTTCTTCCAAACTGGTTTGGACGATGTTTCCGGTGCTATCCTGTACGTCTGGAAAAAATGAAAGTCTTGAATCACGAATGAGGGGGAATTGTATGTTGATATAGGAAGCAAAAATATCATCTGGTATAGGTCCAGTAACGCCCGTAGCTCCTGTAGCACCAGTTGCGCCAGTTGCGCCAGTTGCCCCAGTCGTACCGGTATTGCCAGTCACCCCAGCAGGCCCTATGGCTCCAGCAGCACCGGTAGGCCCAGTAGCTCCGGTTACACCAGCAGCCCCCGTAGCACCATCGGCGCCGGTAGCGCCCGTAACCCCCGTAGGCCCGGTAACGCCCGTAGGCCCAGTAACGCCCGTAGGCCCGGTAACGCCCGTAGGCCCGGTAACGCCCGTAGGCCCGGTAACGCCCGTAGGCCCAGTAACGCCCGTAGGCCCCGTTACGCCTATAGGCCCAGCAACACCTGTAGCACCAGTAGCCCCGGTAGGTCCGATAACACCAGCAGCTCCGGTAACGCCTGTAGGTCCAGTAGCCCCAGTAGCCCCAGTAGGCCCAGTAGCCCCGGTGGGTCCGGTTTCACCTGTTTCACCAGATATGCCAGTAGGTCCGGTTTCACCGGTGGCGCCAGTTTCTCCACCGGTAGGGCAGCAACAGCAGATTTGCAGACAGCAGGGATGCGGAAAGGGACCTCTCCAGCAGCAATGATTAAAAAAGGACACGGTGACTCCCCGCTTTCATTTTGTCAGTTATACTATTTTATTCAAAAAGAAGATGCAGGTGCCAGAATTTTTTTGAAAAACAAAAACAGTTTTAAAAGAAAGCATACATGGTAAAATCTCAGAAAAATAAAAAAGCTGAAATCCTTTGTGTTGTCAGGGTTTCAGCTTTTTGTATTCTATGAAGCAGCTCAAAGAGAATGTTTTATGTTTGGGCTGCAAATGTTTATAATCCAAGGGCTTTGGCTGTGGTGCAGATAAAGTCCTGTACGTTGGTGACGATACCTCTGGCGGACAGACTGCCTCTGTCTGCCAATTTGTTGACGGCAAATTCAGAAATATCTACGCAGTAAAAATAAATCTGTCGCACAGTACCATCTGCCATGACCCGATAGGAAGGGGTCATATTTCCTGTGGCAATGGTATGGAGCATGGTTGCCATGCAAATAACGGTGGTGGCATTGCGAATCTGGTCACGCATGGCATTTTGCGCCTCATATACGTTGCCAAATACAGGCGGCAAAGGGCCGTCGTCCCGAATGGAGCCTGCAAGGACATAGGGTACATGATGTTTTTCGCAGTTGTAAATGATGCCGTTGTCAATGTGTTCTTTTTCCAGAAAAGCAGGGATACTTCCATGGAAACGCACCCGATTGATGGTGTCCAGATGGTTGTAATGTCCGTTTGGCTGGTTTTTCTGGGTGTAGATATTCTGTCCCAGAGCAGTGTTCAGGTATGCGCCTTCCAAATCGTGGGTAGCAAGGGCATTGCCTGCCATGAGGGCATGAACGTATCCTCCTGCAATCATTTTGGAAAAAGCATCTCTTGCGTCTTTGTCAAAGGTGAAGGCAGGCCCCAGCACCCAGACGATTTTTCCGTGGTCACGGTCATGACGGAGAATTTCGTACAGTTCATTATAGTCTTTGGAAAAGGCTGTTTCCCGGGAGCGTCCCTGACGGAAAGCGAAAACCTCCTGCAATTCCGCTTCTTCAGAAAAGCCATTGGCATGGACATAAATGCCATCAGAACCGTCCTCTGTGCGTCCGATGGCAATGAGGTCGCCTTTTTTCAGCAGACGGAATTCACGCACGATGATTTTTTCATTTTCATAAATAGCCACACAGTCCATCCGGCTTTCTTCTGCCAGCAGCCATGTGCCATCGACTTTGAAATATTCCGGAAAAATGCTCATGGCATGGTACTGTTCCGGTGCCACACCGTCAAAGGGGGCAGGATGGAAACAGACATCCGGCGCGTTAGCCAGAAAAGGCTGGGTAAAATCTGGAGGTGTGTAGGGGCGAAGTGAAAAACTCATATCAATTCTCCTTTAATTCATGATTGTTGTTGGTGGATGGAAAAAAGCAGATAAGATTTGCCCATGCGGTCTAATGTTTCATCTTCCTGTGTCATGCCGATGGCTTTGGCAACGGAAAGAGAAGGGGAATTGTCAGAAGCAATGACTGCATAAACAATGGGTTCTTTTCGGGCAGAAAAAGCAAACTGTACACAGGCGGCAGCGGCTTCCTTGGCATAGCCTTTCTTCCGTTGGGAAGGTATGATGCCGTAACCGATTTCCCAGAGCATCCGTTTGCCAAAACGCTGGAGCGTCAGACCAGCCTGACCAATGAGAGCATCATCATCTTTTCGGCAAACGCCCCAGATACCAAAGTTCTGATGGTATCGCTGCTGCTGTCTGATGAGCCAGTTTTGCAATTCCTGTTGTGAAAATGGGCGTTCATAAAAATTCTGCTGTCCCTTCATCATTTCCAGAAGATTGGGCAGGTCTGCTTCTTTTAATTCCCGTAAATACAGACGGGGTGTTTCCAGAATCATGCCTTTGTTTCCGCAAAAAAGCGGCTGTAAAGGTCTTCTTTTCGGTCTGCTTTCAAGGGGAATTCTGCCCGATATGCTTCTGCTTCTTTGGGGTCGATTTCTACTACAGCCAGTTCATTTTCTCCTGTCAGATGAGCTAAGATTTCCCCAGTGGGAGAGATGAGCATGCTGTCACCGCTGTAAGTGAGGGTACGGTCTTTGCCGCTGCGGTTGACACCAACAATGAAGCTCTGGCTTTCAATGGCACGCGCCTGCAGGAGTGTTTTCCAGTGACCTACACGGGCAACAGGCCAGTTGGCAATGACGGTCATAACAAGGCTTTTTTTGGAAGCCGCCTGAAAGATTTCCGGGAATCGCAGGTCATAACATACAAAAGGGGACAGAGGTACGCCGTCTACCTGACAGAACGCCAGTGCATCGCCGCCGCTGTAATACTTGGCTTCCGCACCGTAGGAGAAAGGATGGATTTTGGCATAATCTGTCAGAATATGACCGTTTTTGTCCATAACGATGCTGTGATTCCGCGCTGTTCCATCCTCTAAAAAGATCACGCCGAAAACAACAGCCATCTGGAATTTTTTTGCCACGTCCTGAAAGAAAGTGATGGTTTTGCTGTTTTCCTTTAACTCACCATAGGTGGCAGGGGACATGGTGAAGCCTGTCAGTGTCATTTCCGGAAAGACAATCATGTCAGCCTCTTTTTCAGCGGCTTTTTCCATGAGTTCTGCGCAGGTTTTCATGGCAAGACCTTTATCCTCAAAACCCATATTCAGCTGTGCCAACGCAATTTTCATATACAAAAACCTCCTTCATTATTCCCAGTTTTTCCATACGTCAGGGCAGTAACCCAGTGTGAATTCCTTTCCGTTGCGGACGATGGGTGTCCGAAAAAGGGCAGGATTTTCAAAAAGGGTCCCTTCTCGTTTTTTCTCGTCGATGTAATCCATATATAAATCTTTGTATGCTTTTGCTTTGCGGTCAATCATGTCTTCCACATCGATGCATCGCTTTGCAGATTCAAATACGCTTTTGCTCATGCCGAAACGGTGGATATCAATGGACTGAAAAGAGATTTTCCGTTCCTTGAAATACCGTTCCGCCTTTTTGGTGTCGAAACATTTTTTTGCGCCGTAAATTTGAATATTCATATAAAACTCCTTTCCTGGGGTTTGCTGATTTTATTTTACCCCTTTGGTGCAAAAGACACAAGACAAGGAAAGGGGAATGTGTTATACTTTGAGAAACAGGAAAAGGAGCGAATAAGAGATGAAAATGATTTCATGGAATGTCAATGGTCTGCGGGCAGCCGTGGGCAAAGGCTTTTTGGATTATTTCAAAGAAGCGGACGCAGACATTTTTTCCATACAGGAAACAAAATTGCAGGAAGGGCAGATTGACCTGCCCACAGAAGGCTATCACCAGTACTGGAATTATGCGGAAAAGAAAGGCTATTCCGGTGTGGCAGTATTCACAAAAGAGGAACCCATTTCCGTTTCTTACGGCTTGGGCATTGAGGAGCATGACAAAGAGGGGCGTGTCATTACGCTGGAATTTGAAAAATTCTACCATGTTACGGTCTATACGCCCAATTCCCAGCAGGAAAACGCCCGTCTGGATTACCGCATGACTTGGGATGATGCTTTCCGGGCATATTTACAGGAATTGGACAAAACAAAGCCTGTCATCGTCTGTGGTGACCTGAATGTGGCACATACGGAAATTGACCTGAAAAATCCTTCTACCAACCGCCGAAACGCAGGCTTTACAGACGAAGAAAGAGGCAAATTCACAGAACTGCTGGAAGCAGGCTTTGTGGATACCTTCCGTCATTTTTATCCTGATGTGACAGGGGCATATTCTTGGTGGAGCTATCGTTTTAACGCCAGAAAGAATAATGCCGGATGGCGTATCGACTATTATGTGGTTTCCGAGCGTCTGCGGGATGCTTTGCAGGACGCAAAAATCCACAGCGACATCATGGGGTCTGACCATTGCCCTGTGGAATTGGATATTGCTTTGTAAGATGAAAAAATCTTTCATTGGATAAAGGAGGCGCATGGCTTATGTTGAACATTGGATGGAAAAAGATCTATGAGGGGTATGATGTTGTTCTGGTGGGACGTATCAAAGAAGCGCTGAAGGAAAGCGGCGTGGAATGTAAAGTGCGTGTGGACAATCCTGTCCAAAACAGAATGTCCAGAGATGTAGCCTTTGGGGGGAATCCGCTGGTCATCAATACCATTGGGGTAGATACCTCTGCAAATGCGTACAGTGTTTATGTGCCGAAAGAAAAGAAAGAATTTGCGGAAGCCGTTGTTCATGGGATTAACCGGAATTAAGGGTGTTTGCGCAGTGAAACCATAAGAAAAAGCCGAAACTTCTAAAAAGAGGTTTCGGCTTTCGGGGCATCTTCATAAGAAAACAAAGAAAGCCAAAGTCCTTATGATTACAAAGAATTTTGGCTTTCTTATTTTGTTCGGATTTTCTTTGTTATGTTTTCTTATGAAGACAGCCGTCGCAATTCCCCTTAAGAAATTAAGGAAAATCAAGGTTTTCTTAAGGGAAAGTTGCTTTGAAGTTTCGGCTTTTGTTTTGCATTCGATAGTTTTTATTTTTCCAATTCTGCCAGTTTTTCCAGAATCTGATTGCTTCTGTCGATGAAAGCGGTCATTTCTTCGCTGGTCAGGGCTCTGTGGCTCATCAGTGCCAAATCGTATACCTGATGGCAGATCATGTCACAGTCTTCTTTCTTGTCTTCTTTGCCTGCCGCGTCCATAAGGAACTGCACCAGTTTGTTGGATTTGTTCAGCACCAGTGTTTCATCAGGTTTTACCTGTGCGAACATAGCTTTGTACATTTCGTTGTTGCCGTAAGCTTCCATCATTTCCATCATACGGCGGCTTTCTTCGCTCAAAAGGATCATAGCGGATACGTTCTGCGCTTTCAGATTTTCCGCTTTGACTTTCAGATTTTCATTGCCCAGCACACCACGGAACAGGTTTTCCATCTGGGTATTGGCAAAAGCATCTGCCTGTTTCTTTGCTTCGCTTTCTTCGCCTTCTGTTTTTTCCTGCAAAGTATCGGTGATGTCTGCGTCGATACGCTGTACCTTTACGCCGGGATTTTTGTATTCCAGGAAGGAAACGAAGGGTTTATCCACGGGAGAAGTGAGGATTGCCGCTTCCAGACCCTGTTCTTTGAACATACGGATATACTGTGCCTGCTGTGCTTCGTCTGTGACAAAGAAAATCTTGTTTTCATGTTTTTCTTTGTTCTTTTCCAGATATTCCGCTACGGTTTCGTATACGCCGTCGGTGGTCTTTAACAGCAGTGCGTCTTTGATTTTGTCGTAGAGTTTTTCTTCACGCATGCAGCCGTATTTGAAGAACATGCCGATGTCATCCCAGAAGCCTTCGTAAGCGGTTCTGTCCGCTTTGAAGAGCTGATTCAGTTTGTCCGCTACTTTCTTGGTGATGTAGCTGTTCATTTTTTCCACATAGCCGTCGTTCTGCAATGCGCTTCTGGATACATTCAGAGGCATGTCGGGGCAATCCAGCACGCCTTTCAGAAGCAGCAGGAATTCGGGTACTACTTCTTTGATGTTGTCGGCAATATATACCTGATTGGAGTATAGCTTGATCTGACCTTCCACAACATCCATCTGTTCCACCAGTTTGGGGAAGTACAGGATACCTTTCAGACGGAAAGGATAGTCCATGTTCAGATGAATCCAGAACAGAGGGTCATTCAGGTCGAAGAATACTTTATGGTAAAATTCCTTGTATTCTTCATCGGTGCAGTCCTTGGGCTGTTTCAGCCACAGGGGAGAAGGATCGTTCAGTGGCTTGGGTTCTTCTTTTTCTTCTTCCTGTTTTTCTTCTTCATTATCTTTGTTTGCTTTTGCAAGGATTTCGTCCTTGGTCAGTGTGGCAGCTTTTTCCTGAGAAATATGGATGGTGTTGTCTTTTTTCTCGGGTTCTGCTGCTTCCGCTTTTTCTTCTTCGTTGGTGATAACATCAATGAAGATAGGGACAGGCATGAATGCGCAGTATTTCTGTAATGCTTCGTACATTTTGCTTTCATCCAAAAATTCTTCGCCGTCTTCGCTGACGTGCAGTGTGATGGTGGTACCGCGTTCTGTACGGGTGCCGTCTGCCATTTCGTAGTCGATGCCGTCAGCACAGTTCCAGCTTGCTGCTGCTGCGCCTTCCTGATAAGACAATGTATCGATTTCTACTTTATCGGCTACCATGAAAGCGGAGTAGAAGCCCAGACCGAAATGACCGATGATTTCGTTGTCGCCGTCTGCTTTTTCTTCGTATTTGGACAGGAAATCGGTTGCCCCGGAGAAGGCGATCTGGTTGATGTATTTCTTGATTTCTTCGTGGGTCATGCCAATACCGTTATCTACGATCTGCATGATTTTTTCCTCTTTGTTCAGTACCACATGAACGGAAAATGCTTCGTCAGCAGGAATGTGATCAGCTTCCCCCATGATCATGAGCTTTTTCAGCTTGGTTACTGCGTCGCAGGCATTGGATACCAATTCACGGATGAAAATATCCTTATCGGTATAGAGCCATTTTTTGATAATTGGTAAGAAATTTTCACTGTTAATGGAAAGATTCCCTTTTTCATTCATACTTTTTCAGCCTCCTATTGATAGATGGAAAAATCCATATATTTTCTGCTTTACAAAGAATATTGTAACACTCGGCAGACAAAAGTCAAGAAAAAATTAGCACTCAATCAAATTGAGTGCTAACAAAATTTCGAATATTAATTTTCTTTCTGAATGGCAATGCCATGTTGCTGGCAAAAGTCCAGTACCCAGCTTTCCCACTGGGCTTCGTGGGTCTTATCCAGAGAAAAACTTTCCTGAGCGGCAGAAAGAGTACATAATAAGGTATCTTCCCGAAACAGAAGATTCCAGAACAGTGCCTTTGTGTTGGGGAAAGCCGCTGTTTTTTCTTGAGAAAGGGAAAGGACAAGCTTCATGTTCTTGGGGGTTTTCTTTCCTTTGACTGCCTGAAACACAAGGGGTTTGATTTCACTCCAACTGCACCAAGGCTCCGTGACGGTTTCGTCGTAATAATCCAGATCCCGTTTTCCGTCAATGGAAACGTAGGCAAAAGCGGAGATTTCTCCCTGCCGGAAAGCGAAATCGTCAAAGGCATCACCCTTTAAGAGCAGTGCCATAAAGTGTCTGGTGTCTGGTATGGTAAAAGCAAGCATTGCTGTATCCTCCTTTGGTTTCTTCGCCTGTCATTATACATTTTTTTGCCCTCTTTGACAATGTGCAGGAGGCGGAAAGGAAAAATCATGTATTTTTATTGCGTTTGATGCCATGCTATATTATAATGAAAGACAAGTATTTTTAATGTAAGAGGAAGTAGGAGGGAAAACCCTATGGCAGAAGAAAAAACAATGGAAAACAGTGGTCTGGGTGCCACCGGTAACTTTATACATAACTATATCCAGGCAGACCTGGAAGGGGAACTGAATAAAATTCATACCCGTTTCCCGCCGGAACCCAATGGCTATCTGCACATTGGTCACGCAAAATCCATTTGCCTGAACTTTGGTCTGGCAAAACTTTACGGCGGCAAATGCAACCTGCGTTTTGACGACACCAACCCCACAAAAGAAGATGTGGAATATGTAGAAAGCATTCAGGAAGACGTAAAATGGCTGGGCTTCGACTGGGAAGACAGACTGTACTACGCATCTTCCTATTTCCAGAAATATTATGAAGTGGCAGTGAAACTCATCAAAGAAGGCAAAGCTTTCGTTTGTGACCTGACAGCAGAAGAAATGCGTCAGTACAGAGGTACACTGAGCACACCAGGCAAAGAAAGCCCTTACCGCAATCGTAGTGTAGAAGAAAATCTGGATCTGTTTGAACGGATGAAAGCAGGGGAATTCCCTGATGGCTCCCATACACTGCGTGCGAAGATCGACATGGCTTCTCCCAACATCAACATGAGAGACCCTGTTATCTATCGTATTTCCCATGCGGCACACCATACAACAGGTACAGAATGGTGCATCTACCCTATGTATGACTTTGCCCATCCTCTGGAAGATGCCATCGAAGGTATTACCCATTCTATCTGTACCATGGAATTTGAAGACCATCGTCCTCTGTACGATTGGGTAGTCAGAGAAGCAGGCTATACCGTAAATCCTCCCAGACAGATTGAATTTGCTCGTCTGGGTATGACAAATACCGTAATGAGTAAGAGAAAACTCCGTGCACTGGTAGAAGACGGTCTGGTTGACGGCTGGGATGACCCTCGTATGCCCACCATCAGCGGTCTGCGCCGCAGAGGTTATACACCTGAATCCATCCGCGATTTCTGCGAACGCATCGGTGTATCCAAAGCAAACAGCATGGTAGACAGCGGTCTGCTGGATTACTGTATCCGTGACGACCTGAAAGCGAAAGCGCCTGTTGTCATGGCAGTTCTGGACCCTCTGAAACTGGTCATCACAAACTATCCTGAAGATCAGGTAGAAATGATGGAACTGGAAAACAACCCTGAAAATCCTGAACTGGGCACAAGACTGGCACCTTTCACAAGAGAACTGTATATCGAACGGGAAGACTTCATGGAAGAACCTGTGAAAAAATTCTTCCGTCTGGCTCCCGGCAAAGAAGTGCGTCTGAAAGGCGCTTACTTCGTAACATGCACTGATTTTGTCAAAGATGAAAACGGCAATGTGGTAGAAGTACACTGCACATATGACCCTGAAACAAGAAGCGGCAGTGGTTTTGAAGGCAGAAAAGTCAAAGGCACTCTGCACTGGGTAAGCGCTTCCGACAACGTGAAGGCAACCGCAAGACTCTATGACTATATGATGCTGGACAACCCTGATGATCCCAATGGCGATATGCTGATGAACCCCAACTCTCTGGAAGTGAAGGAAAACATCGTCATTGAAAAATCCATCGCTGGTGCGCAGAAAGGTCAGCGTTATCAGTTCATGCGTAACGGTTACTATATTGTAGATACCAAAGATACTACAGAAGATCATCTGGTATTTAACCGCATCGTTCCACTGAAAAGCTCTTTCAAATTGAAATAAAAAACTTCCAAGAGAGCATCCAAATATGGATGCTCTCTTTTTGTTTTGTGCGTCAGTGGCGGAAGATTGTGTTTTCTTTCGTGCATGGAAAATTTCTATTGCGTTGGCGTTGGATAAGGTATATAGTAGTGCATATCTATTCAAAAAACGGCTGAAAACAGTGACAGTGTTTCTTTGGCTGTCAAAGGGGGATAACTGAAAAAATAGCGCGAAAAAACAACAAAAGAGAAGGCAAACAAAAGTGAAACAAAGGAAAACAAAAGCGGTTCCCAATATGCAAAAAAAGGTATGATACAACTTAAAAAATACAACATATTGTATACAAATTTCTTGGAGAACGGCTTTTACTTGAGAGGAGGAAAAACATGTTTGAACACGCAAACAAAGCCCTCATCGCAGCGGCTTTTTTGATTTTGGCAATTGTAATCATTCCCATTGTGCTGGTGCCAGAAGCCATGGTAGCAGCCATTGGACAGGTTTATAACTTTATTACAACAGATATGGCATGGCTGTATCTGCTCATCGGTTTTGGCATGGCAGTGGGCGCCATCGTGCTTCTGACAACGAAATTTGGGGATATCCGTCTGGGCGGACGGGACGCAAAACCTCATTATAAAACATTTACTTGGATTGCCATGAACCTTTGCTCCGCGCTGGCAGCAGGTATCTTGATTTTTGGTATGTGTGAATGGATGTACTATGTGACAGGTACGCCTTTTGGCATTGAACCTTATTCTGTAGAAGCTTATGAATATGCTTCTGCTTATGGTATGTTCCACTGGGGTTTCTCCGCATGGGCTTTTTATCTGGTGGCAGGGGTAGCCATTGGGTATCTGTACTGGAATAAAAAGATTGGTGATCTGCGTATCTCGGCTCTGTGCAGCAACCTCATCGGCGGCAATTCCAAAGGGAAAAAAGCCTTCCGCTGGGTATTGGATGCCATCATGGTATTCTGCTATTTTATGGCTATGATGACTACCGTCGGCATCGGTACACCTGTTATGGGGGAGCTGGCAAGCAATCTGTTGGGCATTGAAAACTCTTTCGCTCTGAAAATTGGCATTATCATCATTTTTTGTCTGTTCTTTACCCTTTCTACATCCAAAACCATTGCAAAGGGTATGGGACGCATCAGTGACTTCAACGTATGGCTTGCCATTGTGTTTTTTGCTTTCGTTTTGATTGTTGGGGATACCAGCTTTATTCTGAATAATATCGTTATGGCAATCGGTACCAACATCCGTGAGTTTGTTCGTATGAGCTTCAACTCTGACGCTGTTGCCCAGACTGGTTTTGTTCAGAACTGGACGATTTTCTATTGGGCTTGGTATGTGGCTTTGACATTTATGTGCGGCCTGTGGATTGCCAGAACTTCTTACGGCAGAACATTCCGCGAAATCACTGTGGCAAACTGCATCTGGGCAGTATTGGCATGCTGGGTAACATTCGGTATCCTTGGAAACTATGGCATGGGTCAGGAACTGTTCCATGGCCAGAATTTCTCAGGCGTCATCAGCGAAGTGGGCAACAACGGCGTTACCCTGCTGGTACTCCAGACCATGCCATTGCCAAAGCTTTGCATTTTCGTATTCATGATTTTGATTTTCTTCAATCTGGCAACTTCCGCCACAGCCAACGGCACTGCTTTGAGTATGTATACATCTAAAGGCCTGAAAGCTGATGAAGAACCTCACACATGGTACAAAACATTCTGGTGTGTACTGTTCATGATTATTCCTGTAGGCATTTTGCTGCTGGAACACAACGTGGAAGGACTGAACGTGCTCAGTACCATCCAGTCCCTCATCACCATTTCCTCTCTGCCTGTGCTGGTAGCGCTGGTGGTATTGTTCTGGTCTTTCGGAAAAGTCCTGCGTAAAGACATTTCCGATGGCACCATCCGTCAGTATGTGGATAAGAGCAAAGAGAACAAATGGGGGAATGATTGATGGAAGAAAGATATCAAAACGCATCTGTCACATGGACACAGCAGTTTTGCCGCATCAATAGCTTTTTGGGTGCAGGCAAACGGGAAGCGGTGTTTTTGGCGGAAAAAATATTGAAAGAATCCTGTGACGCGAAAGTCACTGTTTATGACGCAGATACAGAAGAACCCTATATCATTGCGGCGAAAACTTGCGAAAACCCCAAATTCCAGCTTTTGCTGGAAGGTCATCTGGATGTGGTTTCTCCTGAAGGTATGGAACATCCTTTTGACGGGGAAATCAAAGACGGCATTTTGTATGGTCGTGGTTCTGTGGATATGAAAGGCGGCTGTGGTTCCATGCTGGCGGCATTTGTGGCTGCCTGCCAGAAGCCGTTGGAAGGGGATTTATACCTGATGTTCTCTACGGATGAGGAATACGCCGGAGAAGAAATCAAAAAAGCACTGGAAAAGGGTCATTTGCCCAAAGTAGATTTTGCCCTGATTGCGGAACCCACCAATGGAACTATGGTAACAGCACATAAAGGAGAAGCATGGATTGATGTGGAATTTTTCGGCAAAAGTGCCCATTCCAGCATGCCTCATATGGGAAAAAACGCCATTTACATGGCAACAACTTTTTTGCATAATTTACAGGCATATTTGCCGGAAATGGAAAAAATGGCACACCCCCTCTATGGCGCACCTACCATGAGTGTAGGAACCATCGAAGGAGGCAGCACGCCCAATGTGGTTCCGCCCTATGCAAAAATTACCATTGATATCCGCTATCTGCCTGGAACCAGTTCCGAATCATTCCTGAAGGTATTGCAGAATTTGGCGGTTCTGTGCAAAACAGAAAATGAAGATTTTTCCGCGAAGATCACGAAGATCGGAGAATGGAATGATGTCTGCACAGATCGGGAAAGTCCGACTTTCCAGCGTATCTGGCAGGCGGCTTCCAAGGCGCTGGGAAAAGAAGTGGAACTGACTGTTATGACCGGCTGGGGCGAAGGCGGCTTCATGAACCTCTACGGTATCCCGGTGGTATACTTTGGCCCCGGAGAAAATGGCATGTCCCATCGTCCCGAAGAACAGATTCATGTGGATGAAATCAAAAAAGTGGCATTGGCTTATGAACAGATCATCAACGAGGTGTGTGGCATGAAACGAAATACATTAGAAGAAGTTTTGAAACAGACGGGCATCATGGTGGCAGACGGCGCCATGGCTACAGAACTGGAACGGATGGGCTGTGACCTGAACGACTCTCTTTGGAGTGCAAAGGTACTGGCAGAACAGCCGGAACTGATTGGTAAAGTACACCGCAGCTATTTTGAAGCAGGTGCGGACTGCGGCATTACCGCAAGCTATCAGGCAACCATCGATGGTTTCTGTAAACGCGGCTTTACAGAAGCGGAAGCGGAAGAACTTATCCGCCGTTCTGTAGATATTATGGTGAAAGAAAGAGAAGACTGGTGGCAGGCAGAAGGCAAAGATACTGGCAGAGCATATCCTCTGGTATGCGCTTCCGTAGGGCCTTATGGGGCATATTTGGCTGATGGCTCTGAATATCGCGGCAATTATGGCGTATCCAAAGAAGATCTGCGCATCTTCCATAAACGTCGTATGGAACTGCTGTGGGACGCAGGGGCAGACCTTTTTGCAGTGGAAACCATTCCTTGTCTGGATGAAGCCCTTGTGGCGGCAGAATTGACACAGGAAATGAATGCGGCATGCTGGATCAGCTTCAGCTGCAAAAACGAAACAGAAATCAGTGACGGCACAAAAATCGCGGACTGTGCAAAAGCACTGGAAGCCTTTGACTGCGTGAAAGCCATCGGCATCAACTGTACAGCTCCTCATTTTGTGGCAAGCCTCATCAAAGAAATTAAAAACAACAGCACAAAACCCATCATCGTATATCCCAACAGTGGGGAAGAATACGACCCTGTTACCAAAACATGGCATGGCAGTAAAGACGGCAAGTGCTACTGCGATTTTGCGGCAGAATGGATTGATGCCGGTGCGAAAATCGTAGGCGGCTGCTGCCGTACCACACCGGATAACATTCGGGAAGTGGCTGAATTGGCAAGAAAGAAATAAAAAATTCTAAAAGACAGAGAAAGCAGAATATTTCTCTGTCTTTTTTTGTTGACATAAATATTAAAGAAATATTAAAAAAGTCTGCCGTGCATCTTTCAATTTACTGTTTATAATGAGCATCAGAATATGTGAACATATGTAAGAGGAGGAAAGCACCATGACTAAGAAAAAGAAGATTGTATTGGCAGCCGTAGCCATTGTTTTGATTGCCGGCGGCTTGAAAGTGGCTCTTGGCAGCAGACAGGCAGAACCTACAGGCACACCTGTGACTACAGGAACGGTGGTACGTCAGGATTTGGAAGAAGTCTTGAAGCAGAAAGCAACACTGGAAGGAACGGAAAGTGCAGAAGTGGCATCGAAACTCCATTATGAAGTGAAGCAGGTGCTGGTAAAAGAGGGGGATAAAGTCACAAAAGGTCAGCTTTTGGCAGTGCTGGACAGCGGAGATATTCAGGATCAGATTGCCCAGACAAAAGGGGACATCCAGCTTTTAGAGTATCAGCAGCAGGAAACGCTGGCAGAACGTCAGCGTCAGATTGACAATGCCTTGATGGAAAAAGAAAATGCGGAAAAAGACTATAAAGATAAACAGGATCTCTTTGCCATTGGTGCAGCCAGTCAGGCAGATGTGGATGCGGCAAAAGACGCTGTAGATAAGGCACAGCGTGCACTGGACAATATTCCAAATGAAAACGGAAAAGCAGTGCTGACTGCTTCTGAAAAACAGACAAAGGCAAATGCCCAGCAGAAAGCCAGCATCCAGTCCTCTACCCTCAGCGACTGCCAGATTCGCAGTGCCATCAGCGGCACAGTCACCAGAGTGAATACAACAGTTGGTCGTTTTGCCGATGAATCCGAGGATAACAAGCCTATGTTTGTCATTGAAAATCTGGAAACTTTGCAGATGAAAGTCCTTGTAAGCGAAAATGATATTGACCGTGTGCAGGTAGGTCAGGAAGTGGAAATCTCTGCCGATGTACTGGGCAAAGAAACAGTACAGGGCGTGGTGGAACGGATTTCTCCCACAGGGGAAGCGAAAAGTTCTACATCTTCCGAAAGAGTCATTCCTGTTTATATCAAAGTGAAAGAAGAAAACGAAAAACTCATTGCCGGCATCAATGCCAACGCCACCATTAAGATTGCTTCCGCAAAAGATGCGTTGGTAGTGCCGCTGGAAGCTTTGGCAGAACTGGAAGATGGTACCACAGCCGTTTATACGGTAACAGATGCGGGAACCGTACATATTGTGCCTGTTACACTTGGTCTGGAAACAGATTTGCAGGCAGAAATCAAGTCTGATGAAATCAAAGAAGGACAGAAAATCATTCTTAATCCCGGTGCAGCCATGACAGAAGGTATGGCGGTAGCGGTACAGCAGGGGTGATGCCATATGAAAGAAATCATCAAAATTGAAAATCTGAATAAAACATATGATACCGGCGCCATTCAGGTACATGCTTTACGGGACATCAACCTGACTATTCATGAAGGAGAATATGTTGCCATCATGGGGCAGTCCGGTTCCGGGAAATCCACACTGATGAATATTCTGGGGTGTATGGACAGACAGTTTTCCGGTACATATGAACTGGACGGCATCAGCATTGCCCAGCAAAGCGAAAACCAGCTTTCTGCTATTCGCAATCAGAAAATCGGATTCGTTTTTCAGGCATTCCAGCTCATTCCCAGAACATCCGCATTGAAAAACGTAGAAATCCCTATGATTTACGCTGGCATGAAGGCAGACGCAAGAAAAGCCAAAGCTGCTGCCCTTTTAGAAAAGGTAGGTCTAGGACAGCGTATCCATCATATGCCCAATGAGCTTTCTGGTGGGCAGAAACAGCGCGTTGCCATCGCAAGGGCATTGGCAAATGACCCGGCTATCATTCTGGCAGACGAACCTACGGGGAATCTGGATACAAAGGCATCTTATGAAACCATGGAGTTTTTCACCAATTTGAATAAAGAAGGCGCTACGGTAGTTGTCGTTACTCACGAGGAAGAAATCGCAGCCTATACAGACCGTATCATCCGGTTCCAGGATGGGCAGATCATCAGTGATAAAAAGGTGGTGAAGGGCACATGTTGATTGTTGAAAATATCCGTTTGGCGCTTTCCTCCATCCGTGCCAATAAAATGCGCTCCTTCCTGACCATGCTGGGCATGATCATCGGTATCAGCTCTGTCATTGCCATCGTTTCCCTGGGGGATACCATGCGGAGCGTTGTTGCCAACGAGTATAAAAATGTAGGTCTGGGTCTGGCGTATATGTATATCAATCCTCCTGATGACACCTATGGAGATAATACATATTTTACTACTACAGACGCGGAAAAAGTCAAAGAAGCCATGGGCGATGACTTGGCTTATGTAGGCTTTAACCAGAGCATGCGAAAGGATATGACCGTCGGCAGAAGAACAAAAACACTGTATGTGACCGGTCTGGCGGAAAATCCCACAGCCATGAAGAATCTGAAAATCATTTATGGCAGAATGTTGAGTGACAAGGATTTTCAGGAAAAACGCCATCACATCGTTTTGCAGAAGGAAACAGCGGAAGGATTTTTCGGAGATGCCAATGCCGTTGGGAAAACGGTGAAAGTGAAGCTCAATGAAGATTTAGAGGAATTTCTGGTGGTAGGCGTATATGAAAATCAGGATTCCGCGTTGATGAAGGCTTTGCAGGGGGGCAGCATGGAATATGCATATATTCCCGAAAGCCTGATGGTATCTGAAGATTCCTATAACTGGTCTCTTTATTTTGTGGTATCTGATGTCAATCAGATGGACAGCATGAAATCCCGTGTGACAGCATATATGGCACGCATGAAAAATCTGGATCCGCAGTATATCATCATGAGCTCCGCTTCTGAGGAAATGGGCATGATCGACAGCATGCTGGGCTCTTTGTCCGCAGTGGTAGGTGCCATTGCTGCCATCTCCTTGGTGGTTGGCGGTATCGGTATCATGAATATCATGCTGGTCTCTGTTACAGAGCGTACCCGTGAAATCGGTATCCGAAAAGCCCTTGGAGCAAGGACGAAAGATATTCTTACCCAATTTTTGATTGAGGCTGCTATGATTTCCGCTGCAGGTGGGCTCATTGGTACCATCCTTGGCATATCGGTGGTTGCCATTGGCGGTATGCTTTTTGGCATCACGACGGTGGTAAAACCGCAGGTTATTGTCATTGCGGTGGCATTTTCCGCTATGGTCGGTTTGGGCTTTGGGCTGTATCCTGCACGAAAGGCCGCCAAAGCAGACCCTGTTATCGCTCTGCGTTATGAATAAAAAAATGTGACAAATTGATGAAAAAGGTGTAAAACATGGAAAAATTTCATAGGTTACACCTTTTTTTGTGTTGATTTTCCTGCGAGTATGGTATAATACCTAGATGATAAATACGGAAGGGGGGCTATTTTATATGGAACAGGAAGTACAGACAACTGAACAAAGACCGTTTACACATCTTCATGTCCATACGGAATACAGCCTTCTGGACGGCTCCGCGAAAATCAAAGAACTGGTAGAGCGAGTAAAAGAGCTGGGGATGGACAGCATCGCCATCACAGACCATGGTGCTATGTATGGTGCCATTGAGTTTTACAAGGCGGCAAAAGAAGTGGGTATCAAGCCCATCATCGGATGTGAGGTCTATGTGGCAGCAGGTTCCCGCCTGACAAAAGAAGGCAAGGGCGGCGGCTATTACCATCTGGTGCTTCTTGCGGAAAACGAAACGGGTTATCATAACCTCATTAAGCTGGTTTCTTATGGTTTTATCGACGGATTTTATTATAAACCTCGTGTAGACAAAGAACTGCTGCGGCAGTACCACGAAGGAATCATTGCGTCTTCCGCCTGTCTGGCAGGGGAAGTGGCAAGGGATGTGCTGACATTATCCTATGACCACGCCAAGGAAGCCGCTTTGGAATATGAAGAAATTTTCGGCAAAGGCAATTTTTTCCTGGAATTGCAGAATCACGGCATGGCAGAACAGAAACGTGTCAACGAGGCACTGATTCGTATGTCCAAGGAAACGGGGATTCCCCTTATTGCCACCAATGACAGCCATTATATATATAAAGAGGACGCAGTGCCTCATGATATCCTCCTGTGCATCCAGACCGGAAAGACTGTGGAGGATGAAGACCGTATGCGCTATGAGGGCGGACAGTTTTATGTGAAAAGCCCAGAAGAAATGTATGACCTTTTCGGCGATGTGCCGGAGGCATTGGAAAATACCGTAAAAATCGCTAAGCGGTGCAATGTGGAATTTGTGTTCCATGATTTGAAACTGCCGCGATTTGATGTACCTGACGGTAAAACAGCACCGGAATATCTCCGGGAAATCTGTTATGATGGTTTTGCTATGCGGTATCCAGACCCGAAGCCGGAATGGAAGGAACGGCTGGAATATGAACTGCATACCATTGAAACCATGGGTTATGTGGATTATTTCCTCATTGTTTGGGACTTCATCAAGTATGCAAAAGATCATGGCATCATCGTAGGGCCGGGGCGTGGTTCTGCTGCCGGCAGTATGGTTTCTTACTGCTTGCAGATTACTACCATTGACCCCCTGCGGTATGACCTGATCTTTGAGCGTTTCCTGAATCCGGAACGTGTCAGCATGCCTGATATCGACGTGGACTTCTGTTATGAACGCAGACAGGAAGTCATAGACTATGTTATCTCCAAGTATGGAGAAGACCATGTGGCACAGATCGTCACATTCGGTACCTTGGCAGCAAGGGCTGCCATCAAGGACGTAGGACGTGCACTGGCAATGCCTTACGCCGATGTGGACAGGATTTCTAAAATGATTCCCACAGAATTGGGCATCACCATCAAAAAAGCCCTGCAAATGAACCCTGACCTGAAAAAGGCTTATGAAAACGAAGAAGATACCCACCATTTGATTGATATGTCCATGCGTCTGGAAGGTCTGCCAAGACATTCTTCCACCCATGCGGCAGGGGTTGTCATTTGTCGGGAACCGGTTATGGAATATGTGCCCCTCAGTGCCAATGACGGGCAGGTCAATACCCAGTACACCATGACACTTCTGGAGGAACTGGGGCTGTTGAAAATGGACTTTCTGGGACTGAGAACTCTGACTGTCATCCAGAATGCCGTGCAGGAAGTGGAACGTATCCACGGTGTGAAGCTGGATATGGAACATCTGCCGGATAACGATCCGGCGGTGTATCAGCTTATCAGCCAAGGGAAAACGGAAGGCGTGTTCCAGCTGGAAAGCGGCGGTATGAAGCAGTTCATGCGAGAGTTGGAGCCAACCTGTCTGGAAGACCTCATTGCAGGGATTTCCCTCTATCGTCCGGGTCCCATGGATTTTATTCCCAAGTATATCAAAGGGAAAAACGACAAAGACAATATTCAGTACACCCATCCGGCTTTGGAGCCGATTTTGAAAAATACTTACGGCTGTATCGTTTATCAGGAACAGGTTATGCAGATCGTGCGTGACTTGGCAGGATACAGTTTGGGACGAAGCGACTTGGTGCGCCGTGCCATGAGTAAGAAAAAAGCCTCTGTTATGGCAGAGGAAAGAAAAAATTTCGTTTACGGCATCGGCGATGAAGTGCCGGGCTGTGTGAAAAACGGCATTCCCGCGGAAATAGCGGAAAAAATATTCGATGAGATGACGGACTTTGCAAAGTATGCCTTCAATAAGAGCCACGCGGCGTGCTATGCTGTGGTAGGCTATCAGACGGCATGGCTGAAAGCCCATTATCCAGTGGAATTTATGGCGGCGCTCATGACCAGTGTCATGGATAACGCCTCTAAGGTTTCAGGCTACATCGAAGAATGCAAGAAAATGGGTATCCAGCTTCTGCCGCCGGACATCAACGAAGGTTTCGGACATTTTTCCGTATCCAATGGAAAAATCCGCTTTGGTCTGGCTGCAATCAAGAATATCGGCAGAAATGCTGTAGATGCTTTGGTGGCAGAACGGGAGAAGAATGGCCCATTCCTTTCCATGACAGATTTCTGCAGCCGCATGAGCGACGGTGAATGGAATAAGCGAGGCATTGAAAGCCTTATCAAATCCGGCGCTGTGGACTCTTTCGGCGGCGCCAGAAGCCAGTACATGGCGGTTTATAAAAATATTCTGGATGGCATCGGTCAGGCAAAGAAAAACAACATTGCCGGACAGATGAATCTATTCGACTTGGGAGGCGAAAACGAAGCCGTTGCCCAGAAAGACGAACTGCCTGCCATTTCCGAATATGTCCAGCGAGACCGCCTTGCCATGGAAAAAGAGGTGCTGGGAATTTATGTCAGCGGACATCCTTTGGCGGAGTATGAAAAAATGCTGCGCCGGAAGGTGAGCCATACCAGCATTGATTTTCTTCCAGCGGAAGAAGGTGAAGACCGCGTACAGATTGCCGAAGGTACAAAAGTTGCCGTTGGCGGTATGATTGCGGCAAAATCCGTAAAATATACCAGAAACAATGAAAAAATGTGCTTCCTGTCATTGGAAGACCTGCAAGGCACCATGGAAATCATCGTTTTCCCCAAAGTCATGGAACAGTGCAGTGCTTTTCTGGATGAAGAAGCTGTGGTGCTGGTCAAAGGGCGGGCAAATGTTTCTGCTGACGGTGAGGCGAAAGTAATTGCTGCTTCCGTAACACCCCTCATGGAAGAAACGGACGAGAACAAACCGGCGTCCCTTTGGCTGAAACAGGCGGCAGGCAATGAAATGCCCCTTGTGTGGATCACAGCCATTTTGGAGAAATACAAAGGCGATACGCCTGTGTATATATATGAAGAAAAAACAAAACGAAAGATGAAAGCGGACCGGAAATTCTGGGTAACCTTAGAAGAAGGACTGCTGGAGGAACTGCGAAAACTGCTGGGTGAGAAAAATGTGGCGGTAAAGAACGGATAGGAGGCAAATGATGAAAGAGGATGACAAATTCTATGCTGACGCACCGTATATCTGCGTGAAAGCACTGGAAAAGGGTGTGAACATCATCGGTGTCACAAGGGGAGAAGTGACAAAGATTCATCACACGGAAAAACTTGACCGCAATGAAGTGCTGATCGTGCAGTTTACCGAACACACTTCTGGGATGAAGATCCGCGGTAAGGCTGAAATTTATACCCACTACGGCATCATTCGCAGTGGAGACGAAGAAGAAGGCGTAACACTTATTGGGAGGAATGAACATGGAACAGAAAAAAATTAGAAAAATTGGTGTACTGACCAGCGGCGGCGATGCTCCCGGCATGAACGCTGCCATCCGTGCTGTTGTGCGTACAGCGCTGTATCATGATATCTCTGTCATTGGTATCCGCAAAGGTTATAATGGTCTGATCAATGGCGAGATCAAGGAAATGTACAGCAAAGACGTTTCCAATGTCATGAACTTGGGCGGTACCATTCTGCATACAGCACGCTGCCCCGAAATGATGACAGAAGAAGGTCAGAATAAGGCAGCTGCCATCTACAAAATCCTGGGTCTGGATGCACTGGTTGTCATTGGCGGTGACGGTTCTTACCGTGGTATGGCAGAACTGGCAAAACGCGGTGTAAACTGCATTGGTATCCCTGCTACCATCGACTTGGATATGAACAACACAGAATACACCATCGGTTTTGACACTGCTGTCAACACTGGTATGGACGCCCTGAATAAGCTGCGTGACACTTCCAGCTCCCATGAACGCTGCTCTGTAGTAGAAGTTATGGGCAGAGACGCTGGTTATATCGCCATCTGGTGCGGTATGGTCGGCGGCGCGGAAGATGTTATGTTCCCTGAAGAAAAGGGTGAAGTGGACAGTGCAAAAGTGATCCAGCAGATTCTGGAAAACAGAAGCATTGGCAAACGTCATAACCTGATCGTTGTGGCAGAAGGTGTCGGCGGCACACAGAAGCTGGCAAAAGAAATCCAGGAGATCACTGGCATTCAGACCAGAGCCACAATCCTGGGTCATCTGCAGCGCGGCGGCAGCCCTACAGCTGTAGACCGTATGCATGCTTCCATGATGGGTTACCATGCTGTAAAAGCAATTCTGGCTGGGGAGCAGAATAAAGTGGTGGCTTACAACAGAGGCAGATATGAAATTCTGGATCTGGCAGAAGCATTGCAGATGGACAAAACACTGGATCGCGAAATCTATGAAGTAATCAAGATCCTGGCAATTTAATCGTAATAGAATAAGAGGAGGTATTCCATGCGCAGAACGAAAATCGTTTGTACCCTGGGTCCTGCAACAGATGATGTGGAAATCATGAAAGAGTTGATTCGCAACGGTCTGGACGCAGCAAGAGTGAACTTTTCCCACGGGACATATGAAACTCATGGAGAAATTATTAAAAAACTGAAACAGGCAAGAGAAGAATTGAATGCGCCCATTCCACTGATTCTGGATACAAAGGGCCCTGAAATTCGTATCAAAACATTTGAAAACGATAAAATCCGTTTGGAACAGGGTGACAAATTTACTCTGACAACAGAAGATGTACCGGGCACACAGGAACGTGTTTCTGTGACTTATGCAGATTTGCCGAAAGACCTGCAGAGAGGCTCTCGCGTACTCATTGATGATGGTCTGGTAGAGCTGCGAGTAGAAAGCATCGTAGGCCCTGAAGTACACTGTGAAGTTGTGACCGGCGGTGACATAAGCTCTCGTAAAGGCGTGAACTTGCCCGGCGTGCAGGTAAATCTGCCTTCTTTGACAGAAAAAGATGTTTCCGATCTGAAATTTGGTATCGAAAATGAGTTTGACTATGTGGCTGCATCTTTTATCCGTTCCGCATCTGACGTTGTGAAGATTCGGAAAGTACTGGAAGAAAATGGCGGCGAAAACATCCAGATCATCTCCAAGATCGAAAATCAGGAAGGTGTGGACAACATCGAAGAAATTCTGGAAGTTTCCGATGGTATCATGGTAGCCAGAGGGGACTTGGGTGTGGAAATCCCTCCCGAAGAAGTGCCTCTGGTACAGAAAGCCCTCATTGCACTGGCAAACAGACGGGGCAAACCTGTCATTACAGCAACACAGATGCTGGAAAGCATGGTAAAAAGCCCCAGACCTACCCGTGCAGAAGCAAATGACGTAGCAAATGCCATCTTTGACGGCTCCGATGCCATCATGCTTTCTGGTGAAACAGCCATGGGCAAATACCCCTGCGAAGCAGTGGCAACTATGGCAAGAATCGCGGAAAAAACAGAAAGCAGCATCAACTACAGCAAAAACCTGACCAAGAGCCTGACAACAGGTCTGACCAATATTACAAATGCCATCAGTTTCGCGGCATGCACCACAGCAGCAGAACTGAAAACAACCTGCATTTCCACCATTACCAAATCCGGCTTCACTGCAAGAATGATCTCTAAGCACAGACCTGTATGCCCCATTGCGGCAGGTACTATGTGCGATCAGGTATGGCGCCAGCTGAATCTGGTATGGGGCTGCCGTCCTGTGCTGCATAAAGCGCCTATCCCCAAAGGACAGGTATTTGACTCTGCCATGAAAGTGGCACAGAAAAGTGGTCTGGTGAAAAATGGTGACACCATCGTTATGGCACTGGGTATGCCTGTAGGTGTCAGCGGTTCCACCAATACCCTGCGTGTTGACATTGTTGGTGATGTACTGTGCAAAGGCATTGGTGTTGGTACACAGAGAATCAGTGGTACAGCAAGAGTCATCAAAGTACGGGATGAAATGGAACGGGAATTCAAAAAAGGTGATATTCTGGTGACAACAGCAACAGACAACGACTTTATGCCTTATTTGCAGAAAGCAGCTGCCATTGTAGTTGGCCCCATGGATCGGGTGGAAGACTGCCATGCAGAAATCGTTGGAAGGGCACTGAATATTCCTGTTGTGGTATGCAACGCGAAAGTCATTGACTTTATCCCCAACGATACTCTCATTACCGTAGATGCGGCAAAGGGCTTTGTATACAAAGGGATCCCCAGCGAAAAATAATCTTTTTTGACGGATGTTGTCAATAAAAAAGGAGTCGTACTTCCTGTGAAACAGGAAGTATGGCTCCTTTGATTTTTAGAAATATTTTGGTGTGATGACCCAGACAGATATGGAATCCATATCACTGGTATTTTTGCATTGATGGGGCAGAGTGCTGTCCAGAGAGATGCTGTCTCCTTCCTGCAAGACGTAGACTCTGCCTTCCATGATTACTTGTAATGTGCCCTGTATCACATAGCCACAGGTTTCTCCTTGGGCAAAGGAAGGTCGGTAGTCATAGGAACAGCCTTTTTTCAGCGTCAGCTCCACAAAATCCAGCATACGTCCCGGATGGTCTGGGCAGAGTATTTTGTGGATACAGCCTTTTTCCTGAGTTGTCAGGAGGTTGTGGCTGCCTTTGCGGATGACAGGCATATCTTCTGGCGGCGTATCTTCAAAAAAGGCATACATGTCTGTTTCCAAGGCTTGTGCCAGCCGAAAGAGGATGAGGGCGGAGGGAACCACCAGATCTCGTTCGATCTGGCTGATGAGCCCAGTGCTCACGTCGGATATGGTGGAAAGTTTGGCGATGCTCATTTGTTTTTCATTGCGCAGTTCACGCAGTTTGCTGCCGTTGAATTGGGTCATGGGTTCCTCCTTGGTGAAATGATTTTTGAAAACTTTTATCATTTTATCATTTTTTCGGGAAGGGAACAAGGGACAGGAAATTTTTCCCTTTCTCATCCCGAGGGGGGACAAATGAGAAAAAACAGCTGTTTTGGCCGTCTTTCGTTGCAAAATCAAGGTGTCTGTGCTATGATGTTTAAGATTATAGATTGAAAAAAAGATGAATTTGAGGAGGAAATTATGTTAACAAGCAAACAAAGAGCTTATCTGCGCTCTCTGGCAAACGGTATCGACGCAATCTTTCAGGTAGGGAAAAACGGCGTGACACCAGAACTGCGTGATACGGTACATAACGCACTGGAGGCAAGAGAATTGGTAAAAATCAGTGTGTTGGACAATAATATGCTGGGCCCTGCGGAAGCGGCAGAAATGCTGGCAAGCAGAACCGGCGCGGACATTGTACAGGTTATCGGCAATAAATTCGTACTGTACCGTGCTTCCAAAACAAAACCTGTCATTGAACTGCCTCCTGTGAAGAAATAAGCAGGCAGAGGGAGGAAAGATCATGCGAAACGAAATCGCTAATTTCAGAAACTGCAAAAGTATTGCCATCATGGGTGGTACTTTTGATCCCATACACTATGGACATCTGGTAACGGCAGAAGCGGTGCGCCATCGTTTTCATGTGGACAAGGTGGTATTCATTCCCACAGGCCGTCCTGCCCATAAATCTCATAAAGAAGTGACACATAATGAACACCGGTATCTGATGACGGTTCTGGCAACTATGCGGAATGAGAATTTTGAGGTGTCCCGTATTGAAATCGACCGTCCCGGCACTACCTATACCATTGACACCATCGAACAGCTGAAAAAAATGTGCCGTCCCGATGTGCGTCTGTATTTCATCACCGGCGCTGATGCCATCCATCAGATCATGAGCTGGAAAGAGCCTGAGCGTCTGCTGTCTCTCTGTGACTTTGTTGCAGTGACAAGACCCGGTTATCAGAAAAATCAGATGTTCGAGGAAATCGGAGAGATTCAGGAAAAGTACGCCAGCAGAATCCATTACATGGAAGTGCCGGCATTGGCTATTTCGTCTTCGGATATCCGTACTCGTGCCCAAAGAGGCATGCCCATTCAATATTTGCTTCCACAGGAAGTAGAGGACTATATTCATAAATTCGGTTTGTATCAAAACGAAAGAAAAGACGAGGTGAAATTTATGCTGCCCATTGAAGTCATGCAGGAAAAATTGCAGTCTGCTCTGTCTGTGAAACGGTATATCCATACCATGGGTGTTTCCGAGGAAGCAGTGCGGCTGGCAGAAATATACGGCACACAGGCAGACCGTCAGAAAGCCAAAGTGGCAGGTCTGCTCCATGACTGCGCCAAGGATTATCCAAAGGAACTGCGGCAGCGTTTCTGCAAGGAATATAAAGTCAAGGTAGACGAAATCATGGAACAGCAGCCAGATCTGATTCATCCATTCTTAGGCGCGGAAGTGGCAAAACGGGAATATAAGATCAAAGATGAGGATATCCTCAATGCCATTCGTTTCCATACCACAGGACGAGCTGGCATGACGGTTCTGGAAAAAATCGTATTCATTGCAGACTATATCGAGCCTAACAGGGAACAGTTTGAAGGTCTGGACGAAGCTAGACGGTTGGCATATCTGGATTTGGATATGGCGATGCGCTTCATTCTGGAACAGACCATTGATTTTGTAAAAGAACGGGGCAGACTGCTGCATCCCCTGTCTTTAGAGGCATTGGAATATTATAAAAATAAATGAGATCACAAGGAGGAATAATATGGACGCTTTAGAAGCTGCAAAAATCGCACAGGCTGCGTTAGATGATAAATTAGGACAAGACATTCAGGTGCTGAATCTGAAAGGTCTGTCCAATGTGGCAGATTGCTTTGTTATTGCCAGCGGCAAAAATGTAAACCATCTGCGTGCAATGGCAGACGAAGTGGAACAGAAACTGTTCCAGGCAGGTGTAAAAATGCACCATTCCGAAGGCTACAGCACAGGTACATGGATCTTGTTAGACTTCGGCAACCTGCTGATTCATCTGTTCAATGAAGAACAGCGTGAATTCTACGGTTTGGAGCATGTTTGGGGCGACGCAAAACCTGTGGAATAATCGCGAAAAAGTCAATAAATGAAGGAAAAATGACGGATTTTTAATGCCGATTGTGCAGAAAAATGCGGCAAGAGGGGGCAGAAAAGGAAATTTTTTACACGTCTGGTGAGAAAATATTTCCCCATGCACCCTTGAAATTGCATAATTTGCCGAGATTTCAAAGATTTGCAAAAAATACTTGTATCCAAGCGGATTTTGCAGTAAATTTTATTTGTTGAGAAAATTTCATAACAGGCATGCTTTTATGTCGGTCTTAAATCAGAAAGGATGGAAAAGATTTATGGAAAAGATTTATCAGGGCAAAACAAAGGACGTTTACAAACTGGAAAACGGCAATGTGCTGCTGAAGTTCAAGGACGACTGCACAGGTAAAGATGGTGTATTCGATCCCGGTGAAAACTCCGTTGGTTTGACCATTGAAGGTATTGGTAAAGCAAATCTGGAAACATCTATCAAATTCTTTGAAGTTTTGAAAGAGGCTGGCATCAAAACACATTATGTTGCTGCTGATGTAGACAACGCGACTATGGAAGTTCTGCCCGCAACTGTATTCGGTCACGGTCTGGAAGTTATCTGCCGTCTGAAAGCTACAGGCAGCTTCATCCGTCGTTACGGCGATTACATCGCTGACGGCACAGTTCTGGAAGGCGGTTATGTTGAAACAACATTCAAAGACGACGCAAAAGGCGACCCTCTGGTAACAAAAGACGGTCTGATTGCTCTGGGCGTTATGAGCGGCGAAATGTACGACAGCATGAAAGAACAGACACTGAAAATCACTCGTATCGTTGCTGACGAACTGGCGAAAAAAGGTCTGGATCTGTACGATATTAAATTTGAATTCGGTTACAACAACAACGAAGTTATCCTGATCGACGAAATCGCTTCCGGTAACATGCGTGTTTACAAAGACGGCAAAATCGTAGATCCCGTTGAACTGACAAAAATCATTCTGGGCTAATCCTGTTTGATATAAGATAAATATGAAATGTTTCATCTGTCTTAGGGCAGATTGAGAAAAAAACAGCATCTAAAAGCAAATTCCCCTTAAGAAAACATTGATTTTCCTTTTCCTTGATTTTTTAAGGGGAATTGCGACGGCTGTCTTTATAAGAAAATATAACAAATAAAATCTTAATAAAATAAGAAAGCCAAAATCCTTTGTAATGATAAGGATTTTGGCTTTCTTTGTTTTCTTATGAAGATGCACCTAGAGGTAATTTTGGATGCTGTTTTTCGTTTTCAGCAAATGGACAGGCGGTAAAGACGCTGTTTGTCCTCAGGTGTCAGGTAGGTGGGGAATGTTTCCACGTACTCCCAGCTGAATTTTTCATACAGCCCCTCATGGCGTGTAAAGAGATAAAGCTCTGTCAGATGCAGGCGAGCGGCGTGTTCTTTGACGGCTTCCATGACGGTATAGGTCAGACCTTTTCCGCGGAAATCAGGCTCGATCCAGAAATCCCGCAGCCATGGATAACAGTCAGGACGGGTGTCAATATCGGACATGGCAAACTGGAATGTGCCGGCAGGGACGCCATCCTGCAAAATCAGAAATACCTGTGGAATACGGTCTTTGCAAACGGCGTTGCGCACATAAGCCTCCACCTGTTCTTTTGTATAATCTTCGTCTTTTCCCCACCAGTTATAGAGCCATTGAATGATAGCGGGCAGGGCAGGATGATGTTTGTCGGTGATGCAGATGATTTCGGTCATAATATCCTCCTGTTGATAGACAAAAAGAAAGCCGAAAAAGCAGCCTCTCTCCTTAAGAAAACATTGTTTTTCCTTTTCTTGATTTCTTAAGGGGTTCTTGATTTCTTAAGGGGGCTGCGACGGCTGCCTTCAAAAGAAAACAGAACGAATTAAATCCTAATAAAATAAGAAAGCTGGAATCCTTTGCATTGTAAGGGTTTCAGCTTTCGTTGTTTTCTTCTGAAGAAGCCCTTAGATCGGATAGATTTTTCGGCTTCTTTGTGCTTTCATTATTTTTTTCGGTATTTTTCATTGCATCTGGACAAAAATACCACGCACACCAGCAGCAGCAAAATGAAGACGATGAACAGTGCCATGCTGCCGGGAAAGACTTTGTCCAAAATGGCCTTTCCTACCAGAACAAGCCCCGTCAGGAAGTTCCATACACCTTCTTCTTTCAGATATTCAGGCAGGTGATCGGGATCAATGTTTTCCAGCGTGCCTTTTCTGTAAAAAATAGGTTGTCCGTACCATGCGAATATGCCCCGGGCAAATAGATAAATGCCTGCCACAAAGAAAAGCATCATGGGGATTCCCTCCTATCTTGTTTCCGTTGCCAGAAACAGCGTTTCATGGTATCATAAGCAAGAATCAATAAGAGCGTTTGTTGGCTCTCTTATTCAGACTGGTCTGTCTTTCGTTGGACTGCTTCATCCATTCCCGCATTTTTTCTTCAAAATCGGCAGAAGGATTGACGGTCTGTGGTTTGAAATATTCTTCGGCAGGATTGGTGGTTCTGTTTTCCTGCTTGTGTCCTTTGTAAGGACGATCTCCTTTGGGCTGACGCGCTTCTTTCGGCAGCGCTTCTTTCATGGAGAGAGCAATTTTGTTTGTTTCTGGATCAATGGAAAGAACTTTTACTTTGACAGTGTCGCCCACTTTTACATGGTCGTTGATATCCTGCACAAAGGTGTTTGCCACCTGTGAGATATGAACCAGACCCTGTACCTGTTCTCCCAGAGAAACAATAGCACCAAAGGGTTTGATGCGAACGACTTTGCCTTCTACGATACTGCCAACTTCGGGTTTTTCAGACATTCTGTAATACACTCCTGTTCGGTAATTTTAAAAAATCAATATGGGAACAGTATATCACAGAATACAGTTGAATACAAATAAATTTATGTTACATATGGAGGAAAAAATGAAGAAAAAAGATATCATTACCGTAAAAATTGACGGCGTGCGCTTTCCCAATAAAGCCTATGGTTTTGTGGAAGGGGAAAAAGTGATTGTGAAAAATGGCGTGCCCGGTCAGACTGTTTCCGCTCAGGTCATCAAAAAGCGGGGCGGCAATGTGGAAGCCCGTCTGCTGGAAGTGGTGGAACGCTCTGAACTGGAACGGCAGAAAGGCTGCTGTTCTCATTATGAAATCTGCGGCGGCTGTACTTACCAGACCATGAAACGCCAGGCAGAATTGGATATGAAAGAACAGCAGGTGAAAACATTGCTGGAGGATGCGGGCATCCATGTGGAAAGCTGGGAAGGCATCACACCTTCTCCTTTGGAAACAGGCTACCGCAATAAATGTGAGTTTTCCTTCGGGGATGAAGTGAAAGATGGTCCTTTGGCATTGGGCATGCGTAAGAAAATGAGCCATTATGAAGTGGTGACACTGAAAGACTGCAATATCGTAGACGT
This sequence comes from uncultured Clostridia bacterium, assembly GCA_902477755.1. Classification (GTDB taxonomy): domain Bacteria; phylum Bacillota; class Clostridia; order Lachnospirales; family Anaerotignaceae; genus Anaerotignum. The sequence continues at coordinate 240,231 of CABSIK010000003.1, read as the reverse complement.
AGACTTTGTGACCATCGTGCAGGGTGCGCTGGCATTTTTCCAGGAAAGAAATGTTGCTTTCTATCACCGTATGCGCCACGATGGTTCTCTGCGTCATCTGGTTGTGAGAAAAGGCAAAGCAACAGGGGAAATTTTGGTGCATCTGGTGACTACATCCGACGTTCCTTTTTCTCTGGAAGAATTTAAGAATATGATTCTGGCACTGCCTTTGGAAGGGGAAATCTGCGGCGTGCTCCATTCTGTAAACGATGGCGTGGCTGATGTGGTGCGCAGTGATGAAATGACCATTCTGTATGGCAGAGATTTCTTCATGGAAAAACTCTTTGATTTGGAATTTAAAGTATCTGCTTATTCCTTCTTCCAGACAAATACAGAAGGTGCGGAACAGCTTTACAGCATCGTCCGGGAATTTGCCGGTGATGTGGAAAATAAAATGGTGTTTGACCTGTACTGTGGTACCGGCACCATTGGGCAGATTATGGCAAGAGCCGGTTCTAAAAAAGTCATGGGTATTGAACTGGTGGAAGAAGCTGTTGTGGCAGCCAATGAAAACGCCGCAAGAAACGGCTTGACGAACTGCACTTTCCTGGCTGGTGACGTGCTGAAAATGGTGGATGAATTGACAGATAAGCCGGATGTCATCATCGTTGACCCTCCCAGAGAAGGTATCCACCCGAAGGCTATCGGAAAAATCATTGACTTTGGTGCGCCGGAAATCGTCTATGTGTCTTGCAAGCCCACATCTCTGGCAAGAGATTTGCAGGAATTTCAGGCGGCTGGCTATGAGGTGAAACGAGTACGTTTGATGGATATGTTCCCTAGAACGGTGCATGTGGAATCGGTGATACTGATGACACGTTGTGGTGAACAGGCAAAAAATGAGGGTTAAACCACAATGCGTACCGGAAAGAAATCCGGCGGCGAAGCCGTTTTTGCGAAGCAAAAATACTGACCAGTTGTGGTTTGAAGGCAAAAAAACGGGGGTTTTTCGGTGGAAAAAACGCCTGTTTTTTGCCCTTGAAAAATGACCTTTGGACAGATGACATGGGAATTTTAAGAAAGACAGCGAGGAAAAAAGCCTTGCTGTCTTTTTCTGTTCTCCAATTTGAAACACTCTGGATTTTGGCATATAATAGAAATAATGAATAAACAAAGAACAGATAAGCAGAAGGGAGGGAACAGGATGAAAGGTTATTTGTCCATTAAAGAAGCGGCAGAAAAATGGGGCGTATCAGAACGAAGGGTAAATCAATACTGTTCTGAGGGGCGTATTCTCGGCACCCAGCGGTTTGGCGCCTCATGGGCGATCCCGGATTCATCAGAAAAGCCCAGCGATCCCAGAAAAAATAAAAAAACGGCACAAGCTTCTAAAACACAGAAAAAGTTGGAATTATATCCGGGTTTTATGCCTTTGATGAGTACAGCATTTAAGCCGGGAAAATGCATGGAAACCATTGAACATGTTCTGGACGGGGCAAAAAGAGAGATCGCACTGGCGGAATATTGCTATTTCAGTGGACAGGCAGAAAAAGCAATGCAAAAATCAGAGTTGTATCTGACCCATCCAGAGGCGGCATATCGGCTTTCTGCTTGTTTTATTTACGCTTATGCTTGTCTGTCTATGGGACAGATTACCCGTGCGCAGCATGCCTTGCAGGAAATCAAAAAAACACTGGCAGAGGGGGCAAAACAAGCTCCACATATCCGCGCCATTGAAGCATTTGTGGCATCGGCTTCGGCGGTGCTGCTTCATCTGCCTCTGCCTGAAAAATTGCCGCCAATGGAGGAGTTTCTGCCTTTATTGCCGCCAGGTTTGCGAGCCTTTGCCCTGTATGTACTGGCGCATTATCTTTATCTAAAAGAGGATTACAGCCGGAGTGTGGGTATTGTAGAGGCAACCCTTGCCATGGGAGGAAAGGAATATCCGATTCCTGCCATTTATCTCCATCTAGTGGCGGTTATGGACTATATGAGCCTTAGAGATAGGGAAAAGGCGGAAGTCCACATGCTAGCAGCATGGAAAACGGCACAGCCGGATGACCTTATTGAGGGCTTAGGGGAACACCATGGGCTTCTGGGCGGCATGCTGGAGGCAGTCATCAAACCAAATTGGCCGGAAGATTTTAAAAGAATTATTGACATTACATATCGTTTCTCTTCGGGATGGCGTAGAGTTCACAACCCCATCACCGGTCATGATGTGGCAGATGATTTGACCACCACAGAGTTTGCCGTGGCAATGCTTATTGCCCGTGGATGGACCCAGCAGGAAATCGCAGAACACCTGAATATATCAGCAAATACGGTGAAAAGCCATCTTGCCCAAGTAAAGAAAAAACTAAATGTCCGAAAACGAAAAGATCTGAAACAATATATGCTTTTATAGGAAAAATGCCTGCGGAAATGTCCGCAGGCATCACCTATTTTAGGGGGTAAAAGGGGTGATAGTTTTTGTTTTTTCTTTATTGTATAATATAAATATTCGCAAATGTGTTGCGCAAGAAGCGGCAAAAATTTTATTCTTCTGTTCATAAAAAGGGGACAGAATGGGTTTGTGTTGTTGGAAACAGAGCAAAGGGAAAAAAGAGGGAGGAGAAAGCCATGAGAAAACGAATTTTCGCGGCGTTTGTCTGCCTGTGCATGTTGATGGCGTTGGTGCCGTCCATGGCGTATGCAGGGGATACGGTTTCCGTAGGCGGGCTGTGCGAACACCACACCCAGCATGACGACGCTTGCGGCTACAGCGAGGCAATGGCAGAAACGCCATGCAGCCATCAACACACGGAGGAATGCTATACGCAGGTAACGAACTGTGTTCATGAGCATACGGCAGAGTGCTACAGCGAGGGTATTTTGCCAGCAGATGGGGAGGAAAAAACAGCTGACAGCTGTTTCCATCAATGCAGTGAGGAAAGCGGCTGTATCACAAAGGAACTGAACTGCAAACACGAACATGGCGCAAGCTGCGGTTATGTTCCCGCAACAGCAGGGACACCTTGCACGTATGACTGCCAAATCTGCAACGCGCAGGACGGCGAAGAACCAGAGTGTAACTGTGACACAAAATGCACCGAGGAAGCAGTCAATGCGGATTGCCCTGTGTGCGGCGGGGAAAACGGCGATATTTCCGGCTGTGTGGGTGCGGCAATGATGCTGGCACCTATGGGGGCAAGGACGATTACGCCGAAAGAGCCAACCAAAGGCGATGGTTTATCGGAAGATACACCTTACGAAATCACAAATGCAGCAGAGCTTTACTGGTTTGCGGGATTGGTAAACGGCACGTTGACCGATGGAACAGCACAAAATAGGGCTGCTCATGCGAAGCTGATGGATGACATTGTAATACAGACAGGTGTGCTGAATGATGACGGCAGCCTGAACGGTGACGGCAGCGATCTGGAACAATGGACGCCCATCGGCGAGGATAACGACCACGAATATACCGGCACATTTGACGGCGATGGACACACCATTTCTGGGCTGTATGTGGTCCCCACTGGTGATTACGCTGGATTATTTGGGTATGTATTTGGCGGTACGATCAAAAATGTAGGTGTTGTGAATAGCTATATCAGCGGGAACGGTGATAGCAGAGTCGGGGGCGTGTGCGGGGAAAACATGAATGGTACCGTAGAAAACAGCTATAACAAAGGCATAGTCACAGTCACAGGCAGCAATGCCCATGTCGGGGGCGTGTGCGGGGTTAATTCCTTCGGTGGTACCATAGAAAACAGCTATAACAAAGGCATAGTCACAGCCACAGGCAGCAAAGCCTATATCGGGGGCGTATGCGGGTTTAACAATAATGGTACCATAGGAAATAGCTATAACACCGGCGAAGTCACAGTCACAGAAGCAGGTGATCATGCCTATATCGGGGGCGTGTGCGGGAATAATTACGGTACCATAGGAAACAGCTATAACACCGGCGAAGTCACAGTCACAGTCACAGGTGATATGACCTTTGTCGGGGGCGTGTGCGGGAGTAATTCTGGTACCATAGAAAAGAGCTATAACACCGGCGAAGTCACAGTCACAGTCACAGTCAAAATCGAAGGTGAGCGTATCTATGTCGGTGGCGTGTGCGGGAATAATAACGGTACCATAAAAAACAGCTATAACACCGACATAGTTAAAGTCGATGATGTAAACGAATATCCCGCTGTCGGTGGTGTGTGCGGGAATAATAACGGTACCGTAGAAAACAGCTATAACACAGGCACAGTTACAGGCAGGAGGGTCTATGTCGGTGGCGTGTGCGGGGAGAATGGTTTCTCTGGCGAAATAAAAAACTGCTATTTCCTTACAGGAATTGCCACAAGCGGCATAGGCGTTGACAGAGGCACGGCAACCAATGTAGAAGCAAAAGAGGAAGACGCATTTTCTTCCGGTGAGGTAGAATGTCTGCTGAACGGCAGTCAGAATCCACAGCCTTGGGGACAGGGTTCCAACAATATGCCTGTTTTGACAAGTAACCCTCCGAAAGGTGTGGGCTATAAAATCATGGTCTGTGTAGATGTCGTAACACCGGAAAATACGACAAAGTATTATATTGCAAAGGGAAGTAAACTGAATGAATCGGCATATCCAAGTGGATATGTATTCTTCGAAGATGATGATTATACAACATGGATTGACACAGCAAGAAAAACTTATGATGTTAACACTACAATCTATGCCACATCTCCAGTGACAGGTATCATGCTGAACAAAACCGCTCTTTCCCTTTATGTAAACGATACAGAAACTTTGACGGCAACGGTTATGCCTGACACAGCCTCAAAGACTTTGAATTGGTCAAGCAGTGATGATACTGTAGCAACTGTAGACCAAAATGGCAATGTGAAGGCAATCAGCCGAGGAGAAGCAGTCATCACAGCGGCTACGATTGACGGCACAGACTTAAAGGCAGAATGTACTGTAACAGTCCAAAAGAAATCCTCTGGCGGTTCTGTATTCTTCTGGGATCTGAAATTCGACACCAATGGCGGCAGTAAAATCGACACTGTCACCGAATGGGAATACAGCACCATTGATCTGGACGAATATGTTCCCGAAAAAGAAGGCTACAAGTTCGTAGGCTGGTATGCCGATAAGGATTTAGACAAGAAAATCGACGAGGTATACCTGCTGGAAGATACCACCGTTTACGCAAAATGGGAAAAAATAGAGGAAGAAATTCCTGAAGAACCAGAGGGAACCGAAGAAACAGAAACCATTTCTTTCAAAGACGTGAAGGAAAGGGATTGGTTCTATGAAGCCGTTTCCTATGCGGTGGAAAATGGCTTGATGAGCGGTATGAGCGAAGATATTTTCGCTCCCAATACCCCTCTGACAAGAGAAATGCTGGCTGTTGTCCTGTATAACGTGGAAGGTCAGCCGGAAAGCACAGAAGCCAATACTTTTACAGACGTAAAAGGGGATATGTGGTACACAGACGCGATCCTTTGGGCAAACGAAAACGGCATTGTGGCAGGCTATGACAATGGCGCTTATGGTGTGGGCGATCTCATCACCAGAGAACAGTTCGCAACCATTTTGTATCGTTATGCCCAGTTCAAAGGCTATGACACCACCCAAGGCGGCATGGCAGTGAGAGAATTTTCTGATTATGAAAATATTTCTGACTATGCAAGACCTGCCATGGCTTGGGCAGTGAACGCAGGCATCATGGGCGGTATGGATAATGGCACACTGATGCCACAGGGCAAAGCCACCAGAGCTGAAGCGGCTACCATGCTCATGAATTTCTGCGAGAATATTGTGGAAAAATAAAATCAATTTAAAAACATTTAGGCAGTGAGAGAAATCTCACTGCCTTTTTCATTTCACAAGCAGATGTTATGGACGGTTTTGTCCACCGAAAAAACCATAGAGAAACAGCCGAAAGACCTCCTGATTCGTTTCCAAATCCCGTGTGAGAAACCGTTTAGTCAGTTCTACAAGGACACCTTGAGAAAATAATGGAGCCAAAGGACAGGGAAGAAATCGACGAAGAAGCATCCGCTGAAAAGCTTCCAGAGGTTCCTTGCCGTGTTCCATGAGTTTTTGCTCTGTCTGCCGCAGTTCCATCAGGTCGACAGCAGCATTCCATTCAAAAGTTTTCTCCCTCAAAAAGCCTTTGCGTGCCTGTTCCAAGATAGAATCTGCCTGCCGTAAGAAGCAGAGATTTATTTTTGTGGCAGGCTCCTGACAAGGAAACTCAGACAGGAGAGGTCAGCCCTTTTGCTGAACCATTCAAAATAACAGTTACATGTATACAGAAAAGAAAATGAATACCTTTGGGCGGCAGCAGAGATAGATTTTTGTTTGAGATTTTATGCGGGATATACTATACTGAAAAAGAGAGAATCATGAAACGAAAAGTCGAATGATAAAAAACAAGAATAACGGAGGAAACCTTGCATGATTACAGGAGCCATTAAAAATAAAGTGGATAAAATCTGGACGGACATCTGGGCAGGCGGCATCACCAACCCTCTGACCGTCATTGAACAGCTGACATACCTGATGTTCATTCGTTCTCTGGATGAAAAAGAACTGGAAACCGAAGAATTTGAAAACCTGACGGGAGAAAAAATGGAACACATCTTCCCAGCATCTCCCGCGGGGCAGTCCATGCGCTGGAGCAAGTTTAAAAACAATGACCCCCGTGACATTTACGATGTCATGAGCCAGCGTGTTTTCCCTGCCATCAAAAATATGAGGCGGGGACGTCTGCCGGATTTTGACGAGAGAGGGGAACTGGTGGAAATTCCTGACGAAGATGGAACAGGCACCCAGAGCAATACCGCCTTTGCCCGTTACATGGAGGATGCCATGTTTCTGATTCCCACGCCGCAAGTATTGCAGAAGATCATCACCGGACTGGAAGACCTTTACGAGCATGATATTGCGGACTTGGATATGCAGGGGGACTTGTACGAGTATATGCTGGGGAAGCTGGCAACGGCTGGGCAGAATGGGCAGTTCCGTACACCGAAACATATTCGGGAAATGATGGTAGAGCTGATGCAGCCCACACCTGACGACACCATTTGTGACCCTGCTTGTGGTACTGCTGGCTTTCTGGTATCCGCTTCGGAATATATCCGCAAGCATTACGAGGATACCATGACCAGCGAGCAGTGGGAACATTTCGCAGGGGAAGCCTTCACCGGCTTTGATACGGACAGAACCATGCTGCGGATCTCCGCCATGAACCTGATGCTCCATTCCATCACCAACCCGGAGATCGACTATCAGGACAGCGTATCCAAACAGAACCAGATTAAAGAAAAATTTACCGTCTGTCTGGCAAATCCTCCCTTCAAAGGGACAGTGGACGCCGAAAGCATCAACGACGATCTGAAAGCCGTGACCAACACCAAGAAAACAGAGCTGCTCTTTCTGGCGCTGTTTTTGCGGATGCTGAAAAAAGGTGGCAGATGCGCTTGCATCGTTCCGGACGGGGTGCTTTTTGGTTCTTCCAAAGCCCATAAAAGCATTCGGAAAGAACTGGTGGAAAACCATCAGCTCAAAGCGGTGATTTCCATGCCCTCCGGCGTGTTCAAGCCCTACGCCGGCGTGTCTACGGCGGTGCTGGTGTTCACCAAAACAGGGGCAGGCGGTACAGAAAATGTGTGGTTCTACGATATGAAAGCCGACGGCTTCAGTCTGGATGACAAACGCAGCGAAATCGCTGACAACGACATTCCCGACATCGTCCACCGCTTCTGTCATCTGGAGCAGGAAGGCGAACGGGAGCGGACAGAACAGAGCTTCTTTGTGCCAAAAGAGGAAATCGCCCAAAACGACTATGACCTGTCCATCAATAAGTACAAAAAGGTGGAATATATGCCGGTGGAATACCCTTCCACAACGGAGATTCTGGCAGACCTCAATGAGCTGGAAATGGAGATCACCAAAGGACTGGCGGAATTGGAGGGGATGTTGTGATGGCAAGATTAGACGAGATATTCAATCTGCAAATGGGAAAAACCCCTTCGCGTAATAACTTGGAATATTGGGTTGATGGAAAAAATTGTTGGGTATCCATTGCAGATTTAGGCACTTATCAAAAATTCACATCTGATACAAAAGAAAAAATCACGGATATAGCTGTGTGTGAAAGTGGAATAAAATGTGTTCCAGAAAATACGGTGATTATGAGTTTCAAACTTTCTCTTGGAAAAACAGCTATAACAAAAGAACCTGTTTATACAAATGAAGCTATAATGGCATTTATTCCAACAGGTAAATTTGAAGTGTTGCCAGATTATTTTTATTATGTATTTTCTGGTCGTGACTGGTCTAAAGATACAAATCGTGCGGTTATGGGTTCTACTTTGAATAAGGCAACTCTTTCTGAAATATCTGTTGACGTACCTAGCTTAGAAGAACAGCAAAAAATTGCGGCGGTGCTGGACAAGGTCAGCGACCTCATTGCCAAACGCCGCCAGCAGCTGGAAAAGCTGGATTTGCTGGTAAAGGCAAGGTTTGTGGAGATGTTTGGGAACTTGAAAAATAATCGGAATACAACTACTACTATAGAAGCAATTTCTGAAATGGTAACGGTTGGAATTGCGAATTCTGCCACACATGCTTATGATGATAAAGGGGTTGTGTTGCTTCGTAACCAAAATATCAGAGAAAACTATTTAGATGATTCAGATTTAATATATATTACTCCGGATTTTGCAAATAAATACAAATCCAAAGCATTAAAAAAAGATGACATATTAGTTACAAGAACAGGCTATCCAGGCATTGCTTGTTTAGTGCCAAATAGATATGCTGGATGTCAGACATTTACAACTCTAATTGTCAGATTAAAAGAATCAATTGAAATTCTTCCTTTATTTGTGTGCTGTTATATTAATTCTGATTATGGAAAAACCTTTGTAGAAGAAATGAAAGTTGGCGTAGCACAACAAAATTTTGGTGCAAAAGCATTGGGAAAAATGCCAATTTTTGTGCCTCCAATAGAAGATCAAATTCGGTTTTCTGCTTTTGTTGAGCAAATTGAAAAAACAAAAACAAGCGTTAAAGAATGTCTTACAAAACTGGAAACATTGAAAAAATCTTTGATGCAGGAGTATTTTGGGTGAGGTGATTAACTTGGATAAACGGTATCAAGTTTTTGTAAGTTCAACTTTTGAGGATTTACAGGAAGAACGCAAAGAGGTTATGCAGGCATTATTAGAACTAGATTGTATACCATCTGGTATGGAATTATTTCCTGCATCTAATGATGATCAATGGACGTTAATTAAAAATGTCATAGACGACTGTGACTATTATTTATTGGTTATTGGTGGTCGATATGGAAGTGAAAATGATGAAGGAATTAGCTATACGCAAATGGAGTTTGAGTATGCATTACAGCAGCGAAAGCCAATGATTTCTTTTCTTCCTAAAAATCCTGCGGCAATTCCATCTGGAAAATGTGAAACTAATGCCGATAAACAACAGAAGTTAGAGAAATTTAAAGAATTAGCGAAGAAAAAACTTGTTAAATTTTGGGATGGACGGGATAATCTAGGGTCAGTTGTTTCTCGTAGTATGGTGCGACTAATAAAGGATTATCCTGCAGAAGGATGGGTTAAAAGTGGTAGTATTGTTGACGAAGAATCTCTTAAGGAGATTTCAAGATTACAAAAGGAAAATAATGAATTGAAAGAGAGATTAGCAGCAATGACTACTCAAGCACCACAGGGCACGGAAAAACTTTCACAGGGAGATGATGATGTAGAAATTTCTTTTAAATTTGAAAGTACGGATATCTATCAGAGATATTATAAATGTCAATCTTCTATTTCATTTACATGGGACGAAATATTTTCATATATATCACCTAGCATGATAGATGAATGTTCAGAATATGAAATGAAAAGAAAACTTTGTGATTTCATTGATGAGAATAAAGGTATATTATTGATGGATAAAGATTTTAGCGATTTTAAAGAATTTAGTAACTTTCAAATTTCACAGAGTGCTTTTGATTTAATTAAAGTTCAATTCAAAGCATTGGGGTTAATTTGTATAAGTAAAAAAAAGCGAGAATCAAAAAGTACAGGAACATATTGGAGGCTTACTCCTTATGGTGAATATATGATGACACAGCTAGTTGCAGTGCGAAAAGAATAGGAGGTGACCCCATGACCAACTTTTCTTTCCTAAAAGAAAAAACCACCTACGCCCTTTTTGCCCCTGCCTGCGTAGAAGCGGAGCGCATCTTTGCCGCTTCTCCTGCCATGTGTGCCGTGGGCTGTCGGAAAGCCTTGGAATTGGCGGTGAAGTGGGTCTATGCCGCCGATACTTCCATGGAGATGCCTTATCGGGACAACCTCCAGTCCCTCCTCCATGAGCCTTCTTTCCGTTTTGCCGTAGACCGGAATACTTGGGGCAAGCTGCCCTTTATCGCCAAGCTGGGCAATGAAGCCGTACATACGGGGCATAACATCCAGAAGGGTGACGCCCTTTTGTGCCTCCAATCCCTTTTTGAATTCGTCCAGTGGATCGACTATTGCTATGGCACCGCCTACCAAGAACGGAAGTTTGACCCTGCCCGTATCCCTGCTGAGAAAATCGCTGTGGATGTGAAGAAGATCAAGGAACAGGAAAGCCTGCTGGATGAAAAACAAGCGGAGATTGAAAAACTCCGCAAGCAGATCGAGGAAATGTCTGCCCGTTTCACGGCGGAAAAAGACCAGCACAAGAAAGAGCGCACCTTCCAATCAGAGGATCTTTCGGAATTTGCCACCCGCAAGCGGTTTATTGATGTGGATCTTAGGGAAATGGGCTGGAAGTTTACAGGCGTGGATGCCGATGTGCAGGTGGAATACGAAGTGGACGGCATGGCAGGCAAAGCGGGGCAGAAAGGCTTTGCGGATTATGTGCTTTTCGGCAAAGATGGTCTGCCTTTGGCGGTGGTGGAAGCCAAACGTGCCAGCAAAGACCCTAATAATGGATGGAAACAGGCGGTTTTATATGCGGACTGTCTGGAACGGAAGTTTGGCAGACGCCCTATGATTTTCATTACAAACGGCTTTGAAACTTATTACTGGGACGATCAGACCAGCCCGAAACGGCAGGTCAGCGGCATTTTCAGCAAAAATGACCTGCAAAAACTCATGAACCGCCGGACAGAGCGGCTGAAACTGGAAACAGTGCCTATCAGCGATAAAATCACCGACCGCTATTACCAGAAAGAAGCCATTCGTGCCGTCTGCGGACAGATCGAAAAGGGCTTTCGCAAGCATTTGCTGGTAATGGCGACAGGTACGGGCAAAACCAGAACGGCATCCAGCCTGACGGATGTATTGAGTCGTGGGAAATATGTGACGAATATCCTGTTTCTGGCTGACCGTACTGCATTGGTGAAGCAGGCGAAAGACGATTTCAAAAACTATCTGCCGGATATGTCCCTGTGCAATCTCTGCAACAATAAGGACGACCGTAATGCCAGAATCGTGTTTTCCACCTATCCCACCATGCTCAACGCCATTGATGATACGAAAACAAAAGACGGACAGCGGCTCTTTACCCCTGCCCATTTTGACCTCATCATCATTGATGAAAGCCATAGAAGTATTTTCAAGAAGTATCGTGCCATTTTCCAGTACTTTGACGCCATTTTGGTGGGGCTGACGGCAACGCCAAAAACAGACGTAGACCGGAATACATACGATTTCTTTGAGATGGAGCATGGGGTGCCTACCTATGCCTATGACTATGAAACGGCGGTTTATCAGGATAAAGTGCTGGTGCCTTATTATAATTATGAGGTGAAAACCAAGTTTTTGGAGGAAGGCATTACTTACGACGATTTATCCGAAGAAGATAAGGCACGCTATGAAGATGATTTCACAGAGGACGGCGTCATGCCGGAATTTATCCCTTCTGCGGCATTGAACCAGTTTGTATTCAATGAAAAAACAGTAGATCAGGTGCTGCAGGATTTGATGGAACGGGGCATCCATGTGGCAGGCGGCGACAGATTGGGGAAAACCATTATTTTTGCCCAGAATAAGCGTCACGCCCAGTTTATCGTGGATCGGTTCAACGCGCTGTATCCCCAGTATCATGGGAATTTTGCCCAGTGGGTAGTCTGTGACGATTCCTATGCCCAGACAGTCATAGAGGATTTCAAGATACCGGAAAAAGCACCCCATATTGCTGTATCGGTGGATATGATGGATACGGGCATCGACGTGCCGGAATGCGTGAATCTGGTGTTTTTCAAGAAAGTCCGTTCTAAAGCCAAGTTCTGGCAGATGATTGGACGGGGCACACGGTTATGCAAGGGATTGTCCTGCATCGACCAGATCGACGGGGAATATACGGATAAGCGACGTTTTTTGATTTTCGATTACTGCGGCAATTTTGAATATTTCCGTCAGCATAAGGAAGGCTATGAAACCAGAGAAACCAAGACATTGTCGGAGAATATCTTTGGAAAACAGGTACGGCTCATGATGGCGTTGCAGGAAAGCACCTTTGCGGATGGGGATTATCAGGTATGGCGGAAGGAATTAGCGGAAACCTGTCATGGACAGGTGGCGAATTTGAAACGGGAACTGATCGCCGTCAAGATGCGATTGCGGTATGTGGAGAAATATCAAAAAGAGGATGCTTTTGCCCATATCAGCGAACTGGACAAAGGGGAACTGGAACGGGAGATTGCGCCGCTGGTTTTTCTGGATGATCCCGATGAATTTGCCAAGCGGTTTGATAATTTCATGTATGGGCTGATGCTGGCACATCTGGAGCAGATGCCGTCCTTCAAGTATGCGAAAAAACAGCTTTGTGATATGGCAGCACTGCTGGAAAAGAAGGTCACCATTCCGCAAATCAAGGAAAAACTGCCGCTGATTCGGGAAATCGGTACCGATGCTTTCTGGGAAGCTAAGGATTTGCTTTTGTTTGAAAAGGTGCGGAAGGAACTGCGTGATCTGATTCAATTTCTGGACGAAGGAGAGAAAAAGCACCAGATCATCACAAAACTGACAGACCCTGTCACAGAGCAGCAGGAAGGGGTACAAATGGAGGCAGCCTATGATTTTGAAGATTATCGGGCGAAGGTGAACAGATATGTCAATGACCATGGGGATACCTTAGCCATCCATAAACTGACCCACAATATACCGCTGTCTCAAGGGGATTATCAGGAATTGGAGCGGATACTGACAAGTGAGTTGGGCAGCAGAGAGGACTATGTACGGGAATTTGGAGATACGCCTTTTGGTCTGTTGATCCGAAAGATTGCCAAGCTGGATCATGAAGCGGCGATGGCGGCATTTTCCGCATTTATCAATGATCAATCTCTGAATCAGAAACAGATCGCTTTTGTTCATAAGGTGATCCAGCATATTGAATTGAACGGATACATGGAAAATCCTGCGGAGCTGACAAAACCGCCTTTTGATAAGCCCATCAGTTTTCTCAAACTCTTTGACGCAAAGACTCGAAAAGAACTGGTGGATACCATCAATACGGTCCGAGAAAATGCGGTCAGGGTATCCATGTAAGATTCAGATGATTTTATGATATTGTATACAATTAGAGTTTCAATGGGAAAAAATTGAACTGCACCCCATTTGTTAGACAGTATGATATACTGAAAAACAAGTGGGGTGATTTTTATGCCAAAAGGAGCAGCAAATAAACGATATTCACCGGAATTTAAGTAGTTGGTAGTAGAAACAATGAGAGAAGCAAGGGGGGAAGTGGGCAAATTTGCGCCAAATCTTCTGCAACAGGAGTTCTATGCAGAAAAACCAAACCAGAAATGGGTAACCAATGTTACAGAATTCAGCCTGTTTGGGCAAAAACTGTATCTATCTGCCCTTCTGGATTTACAGAGCAGTTATCTGATTAGTTATACTGTCTCAGAGCGTTCTGTTTTAAGGAGGGTAACCAGTATAAATCAAGTATTACCGCCAGCTGCTCAAACAAAAAGGCATCCGTCAGCGTATGAGCCGAAAAGATAATTGTCTGGATAATGCTGTTTTGGAAAATTTCTTTGGGCTGCGCAAGCGTGAATTTCTCTATCTCTAAAAGTTTCAATCCATAGAACACTTCAAGCAGGAACAGGTAGAGTATTTGTATTATTATTACAATAACCACCGAATCAAAGCAAAGCTAAAGGGTTTGCTGCCTGCGATTTACAGACAACAACCCCTTCTGGCTTCTTGAACAATTTTAATTTGAAAATACTGTCTAACTTTTGGGGTTCAGTTCATTTTTTCAGCATCTCACCAAATCTTATCCTAAAAGAATCCCATATACAGATTTTTTTCATACCCCCTATATATTATCCACAGCAGGATTATATTTATTATTTTGTGCTTATTAAAATGCTATTGGTATTTTCATCCCATGAAACCAAAAACTCTAATTTATCACCTAAATCTCTAAGCTTAAAATAGGTGTTACCGTCTATATTATATGATGTAAATGATGTTAAGACATTATCCATATATATATCAGCATTTGAAAGCACTGCTTTTTTTGCAGATGAACTTCCTATTTTCATTTCTCCTCCAACAGAAACATATTGCTCATTTGTAATAATATTAATTGCATTTGATTCCTTTGACCATGATACATTAAATGGCTTTTCACTGTCTTTTAAGCTGTAGGCAATATCTCTAAGTTTAAAATAGTTATTTCCATCTATTAAATAAGCGTCAAAGCTCATTTCTTTGCCATTAACAAATACATTTGAAGATGTAGGAATGGCAGACAAAGCTGCGTTTAGTTGAGGAGTTGCAGTGCTTTGTTCAATCTTTTTATTTGGGTCAGGTTTATTTATTACTACAAATTCATCACCCATTAAAGCAATGGCTTTTCCGTCAGTAAATGTACCCGTATCAACAGGTGTAAAGAAAAGAGTTTTATCAATGTTGTCAAATATTTCGTTATATATAAAAGGTACAACTGTTTCTCCGCTTATGTTGATGTAGCCGTATTTTCCATCTTTTTTAACAGCAGCAAGACCGTCTTGGAATGAGGCAGCATCTTCATATATAAAGTCAATTACTTCTTTGCCGTTATAGTCTATATATCCGTATAATTTTCTGCCATCTGATGAAGTTTTGCTTACAGCTATTAGACCCTCTGAGGGTGTTTTGCCGTCGGAATATATTTGAGGTGCTATTTCTTCACCATTTTTATTTATATAGCCATATAATTTAACGCCGTTACCTGTGTCTTTTGCAGTGCGTGCCAGACCATTTACAAAGTCTGAAACCAATTCATATTTGCAGTCTATAACTAAATTTCCATTTAAGTCCATAAAGCCGCTTTTTCCAGTGCTGTTGTCACTGTAAGCAACAAGACCTTCACTTACAGAAGAAAGCTTTCCTTTGTCTGTATGGAAAACAATATTTCCGTTTTTGTCCATAACTGTATCATAGTTTACAACTGTGTAGCCTTCGTTAAATGGTACCATGGAAATAATTTTTTTATTCGAAAGGGCAGTGTTGCCATTAATTATGGTGTTGCCGTTTTTATCAATTACATTTAAGTAGTCTTCTATTGTGTCTCCGTCGATGTCCACCATTACACCTGCAAAGCCTTGGGAAAAGTTAAATCCGCCGCTTTCCTGCCAAAGAAGATAATCATAATCTACAACCTGATTACCTTTTGTGTCTATATATCCAGCAGGAGTAAGATAAAATAAAGCGCCAGGATACTGAGGAAGTTTTTTATGGTCTCCATAATATACCAATGCCATTCCATCTGAAAAGTCTTCTGCACCTTGATACTGACATGGTATAACTAATTTTCCGTTTATATCAATGTATCCATATTTTTGTGACTGAGAATCAAATACCCGAATGAATCCGTCTTTTAAATTTAAGCGCATATATTGTATTTCTGTCCCTTGAGGCAGAGTAAGTGTATGAGAATAAATTTCATCATGGGTATATGTTTTTCCTTTATATGGGTCAGTTTGTGCCATTACAGGTATACTCAAAAGTAATGAAGCTGTAAATGCAATTGAAAATGCAGCTTTTTTTAATATCATAATAATCCTCCCTATAAAGCAATGGTTATATCTGTAATTATATATGGCATGTCAGATTATGACAATATATTTTATTAACACCACTTTCCAGGTTTTTGATCTTGAATAGTCAAGTCAAATGCAACATTTCTGCATAATAAATCTCATAAGATGTTTTATACCCCAAACATTTTCTGGGACGTTTGTTTATTTCATCCACGTTGCTTTGTATGTATTCTTCACTAATGACTGTAACATCTTGCTCTTTTGAAAAATATCCTCGAAATAATCCATTTGTGTTTTCATTTCTTCCCTTTTGACAAGGTTGATGTGGATAAGGGAAATATAATTGTGCTTTTTCCAATGCATCAGATGCTTGTGCATGCAGCGCAAACTCTTTTCCTCTATCTGGTGTAATAGAATAACATGGTTGGTTTTTCAACGTTTTGATCATTACTTTACCTAGGCAAGCAGCTTTCTAACTTTTTGCTTTTCCTGCTATTAAAAATCTGCTTTTTCCATCGGCCAGCATGACTAGGCAGTTTTTTTTCTTTTCTTTTTTGCCCAAGTACTGTATCTGTTTCCAAACCTCCAATTCTTGCGCGTTGATTGGCATCTTTTGGTCGTTTTGTCATCAAATGACTTATTTGTAATTTTCCGCGTTTTCCTTGTAGTTTTTTGATTGGCCACGATTGCCACGAGAATTGTTCTGTTGTTTCATATCAATATACCTGTATAGATTGCTCTATAACTTACATAAAAATCAGCTTTTTCCAAATGAAGTCTGCCCAAAATCTCTCTGGTGACCATTGATGATTTAAAAATTTATCATTTACATAATCATAAATGGTTTTATTTTCCAGCCTTTTATAGGGCTTACAGACACATCTTTGCAGCTGATATTTTTCCTGTGCCTTTATGGGCGAATGCATAGATTTATCCGAATTACGGTTTAGATTTACTTCTGCCTATTTGCAGGGTAATTTTAGAAATGGAAAAACTTTGGTAAAATAGTAAGATGTTTAAAGTGGCTCATAGCTCCTCATGGTTTAATGAATGTCTTTGCTAACACCATTTTACCAGAAACTATGAGTCATTTTTAGTTGTTGCACTTAGATTGTAAATTCAAGTTGAAAAAACCATTGACTTGTCCTAGGGGCAATGTTTTAGAATGGGTTTGAAAGGAGGCGGTTAGATGAAATATACCGTAAAGTGGCTCTTAGATAATCTTGGTATTACGAGAAAAACAATAAGGAATTATGAAGCTAAAGGTTTATTGTCACCAGAGGCCTCTAGGAATCCATTCAACAATTATCGTGAATATGATGATGATGACATTGACAGAATATGGAGTATAAAAATTCTTCAAGGTGTAGGTTACTCATTATCAGAAATTCGCGAGCTTATGGATAATCCAGAATCGGATTTTTATCAGTCAATTTCCGAAAAAGTTGTCGAACTTGAGAGAAAACGGGATGACATTAGTAGATTTATTGAGTTTGCAAAGACGATTAAACTTACTGGCAGGGTTCCAACCACAAAAGAAATAGGAAGTATTAAATATTCTGAGTTTATGGAATATTCAAGAGAGAACTGGAATTTTTATGTAGAACCGAAAGCAGCTTCGTATCTAAAGGCTATGGAATCGTTACAAGAAACAAAAGAATGTGGGCTTACTGAAGACGATATTGATCGGTTAGAAGCTCTTGCAGAGTTGATGGGTGATTATCAGGAAATGCAACGCACCTGTACAATAAATGCTTACTATCAAATATTAGCTAGGATGCAATCATTTGATTTTTGCAGTGAATCAGTACAGATGGTAGTTGAACAGTTATATCGTTTCCTTTCAGAAAGTGATATAGCAAAGGAAATCGGGGAGAAGTATACGCCAGTTTTTTTCGCAAAATACACAGCGCCATTCTTCTTGAAAGGTAGCGATATGGGAGAAATAAATATCGCTGCATATGGATATGAGGGTGCTGCGTTTATTGCAAAGGCAATTGCATTCTTCGGTGGTTTTAAGTCTCTAGATGATTTATACGAAGTGTAAGGAGGATAATCTATGGGTGAAGAAAAGCAGATCATAAATGACGAAGGTTTCGTAGCTTGGGTAAAATCCTATAAGAAGCAGCTGATCATTGCTGGAATTGGTATACCTACTATTATCGCTATCTTTGCAGGCATAAAAAATAAGGAAGCCACAAGAGAATTATGGGATAGTTTAAAAAAGGAATTTGAAGCAGCAAAGCTCTACAGTAGTGGGTGGTTTGCAAAAGCCACTGATGCTGAGCTGGATTTAGAGCGTGAAAAGGTTAGGTTAGCTTATTGTGCTTCAGGAAATAACTTTAGTGAAGCAGGCAGGCTCCAGAATTTGTTATGGAGATTTGATAAAGAAATGAGTAAAAGAGCATGGGGCGGCGAAGTTCCTCATGCACCAAGTATCCATCGTGAACATGGCTGGTACTTGCCAAAGGATTATGAATCAGAAAGGAAGTGCAGACATGCAGATGCATCCATTTTGTGATAAAGTTTATGATGAATCTGAATATAGCCATTGGGAAGAACGGATAGAGAAAGAATGGGGACATATATTCAGGATTGGATAGGTCAAGCTGGTGGTTGATGCTGTTACTTGCAGAAATTCGGTAATATCATCCAAGCCATTGTTTTGCCCTGACAAAATAACATTTGGACAGACGATATGCCCAATATGAAAAGACAGTGAGCGGAAGGGGCTTGCTGTCTTTTCATGTTGGCATATTTAGAACCCTTGAGATTTTGACATATAGCTACAGGATAAACAGGATCAAGATATGCAGAGAAAAAGAACGAAAATGAAAGGATATGTGTCTATATCAAAATGCTGGCTGTTTATCGATTGATTTTGCCAAATTTTTTTCAATGAAGTGAGCCGCGGTCATCACAAGATTTTCTGTTTCAGGATGAAAAGGTGGAATGCAGTGAGGGCGGACAAGCAACAAACAGACCGATAGAATGGGCAGATGGATTTAATATTTTTGAAGCTTTGGGATAAAATAAAAGGCTTTCAGGATTTATTCCTGATAGAACAAAACGTGAGTAAGGCAGAAAAAAATGGGCTTTTGGAAAATAAAAAATGAAATTCTTAAGAAATTTGTTAGAAATTGCGTAATTTCACTTGTAAAATCTTTTTTTTTATGAGAGAATATAAAAATATTGTAAAATGGTGAATTATGGCCTAAATTTGGAGTAATGATATGAAGGATATTCATACGATATTGGAAGAAGAACTGAAGACGATGATTGCGGTGTGCGAAGATATATATAAGCACCCGGAATTGGGCTTCAAGGAGTTCAGAACCAGACAGAAAGTCATTGATGTTTTGGACGAAGCTGGCATTGCCCATGAGGATTGTGCCTATACAGGCATTTTGGCGCAGATCGACTCTGGAAAAAAAGGCCCCCACATTGCCTTGATCTGCGAATTGGACGCTGTGCCAACATTGAATCACCCTTATGCAAATAAGGAGGATCACGCGGCGCATACCTGTGGACATTATGCCCAGATTGGTGTGATGCTGAGTGTATTTTTGGCGCTGAAAAAAGCGGAAACCCTGCAGGACTTTTGTGGGAAGGTCACATTGGTGGTGACACCTGCTGAGGAATTCTGTGACATGGACTATAGAAAAAGCTTGATTCGAGAAGGAAAGATTGCACATCCATCCGGAAAACAGGAAATGATCTCTCTGGGTGTTTTTGACGATGTGGATATTGTGCTTTCCTGTCATGCAATGGGATTGGACATGGAAATGTATCATGCGGAAATCGGCGCAGGCTTAAATGGATTTATTCAGAAAAGAGCCGTATTCTATGGAAAGGCGGCCCATGCAGGCAGTAATCCTGCCGGTGGAGTTAATGCGCTCAACGCAGCAAATCTGGCAATGACAGGCATCAACTTCCTGAGGGAAACATTTCGGGAAGAAGATGCCATTCGTGTGCATTTTGTAATGTCTGAAGGCGGACAGACAGTCAATACTGTGCCTTCCAGAACACAGCTGGACATGTATGTGCGTGCAAAAACCGTTGATGCGATTTTTGAAACCAATGCAAAGGTTGAACGGGCTTTGAAAGCCGGTGCTTATGCCATTGGCTGTGATTTGGAGATTCAGGATACACCGGGATATTTCCCCCTCCATCAGGATTCCAACCTGACAAACTTGATGAAAGAGCACATACTGAAATATATGGAACCGGAAAAGATTGCCCAAGGAACCCATGGGTATGCTTCCGGTGATATGGGAGACATTTCCATGATGTGGCCTACGGTAGAAATCGGCGTTGCCGGTTTTTCTGGAACCATGCATGGGGTGGATTTCAAAACCGCTGATGAGGAGCAGGCTTATAAAGTGCCAGCCCATTACTTTGCGGATGCGATCTTGGATCTGCTTGCCAATGATGGAGAAAAAGCCTATAAGATTAAGGCTGATTTTTCTCCTGTGATGAGTAAGGAAAATTATCTGGCAACACTAGATAATCTTAATAAAACTAATATTTATAAAAAGGAGATAGGGATACTATGAAGAAAAGATTTTTTAGCGGATTGGTTGCAACTTTGCTGATCAGTGCAGTGTTGACTGGCTGCGGCGGCGGTGCAGCAGAAAGCACAGATGCTGCAAATGCAGAAAGCACAGGCGACAAATTGAAAGTAAGCCTGCTGGTTACAGGTTCTTTTGGCGACAAAGCTTTCAATGACTCCGCACAGGAAGGTATGAAAAAAATCCAGGAAGAACTGGGTGATCAGTGTGAAGTGGAAATGATCGAAATGGGTAACGACAAAACAAAGTTTGAAGGTTCCCTTTTGGACGCTTCCGATTCCGACAGTGATGTTATCATCGTTGGTACTTGGGATATGAAGGAAAATTTGGAAAGAGTTGCACCTGAATATCCTGATAAAAAATACATTATCTTCGATACAGACGTTGACTACTCTCTGGGTCTGGAAAACGTTTATTCCATGAGCTACAAACAGAACGAAGCAGCTTTCCTGGCTGGTGTTCTGGCAGCAGGCGTTACAACATCCGATATGGAATTTGCTAATGAAGATGCAACCATCGGCTTCATCGGTGCAAAAGATACCGCAGCAGTAATCAATGACTCCGCAGTAGGCTATATCGAAGGTGCGAAATTCATGAATCCTGATATCAAAGTTCTGGTATCTTATGTAGGTTCTTACACAGACTCTGCAACTGCAAAAGAACTGGCTCTGACACAGTACTCCAACGGTGCAGACTGCGTCTTTGTTGCAGCTGGCCCTGCTTCTGTTGGTGTTATTGAAGCTGGTGCAGAAAGCCAGAAATATGTAATCGGTGTTGACTCTGACCAGGCAATGGCTTATGAAGGCAAAGAAGAAGCAAACTATATCATTTCTTCCGCGATCAAAGGCGTAGGCATCAGCCTGTACAACTCTATTGAAAAAGAACTGGCTGGCGAACTGCCTTACGGCACATACGAACAGCTGGGTCTGGCAGACGGCGCAGTTGGTCTGGCAGAAAACGACATTTACACCAGCGTTGTTCCCGAAGACATCAGAAGCAAAGTAGAAGAAGCAAAACAGAAAATTCTCAATGGCGAAGTGACAGTAAGCACAGCTTACGGAATGGATGAAGCAACATTGAAAGAACTGATTAACAGTGCTCAGTAATTGAAGATGTTTAAAGGCTGTCGCAGAAATGCGACAGCCTTCTTTTAACCATGATCAAAAGAAAGGAATACGGGTATGGAGCAGGATTTTATACTGGAAGCACGTGGCATTACAAAGGTATATCCCGGTGGTGTTGTTGCGAACCATAATGTAGATCTTCAAATCAAAAAGGGTGAGATCCATGCGCTGGTAGGTGAAAATGGCGCAGGGAAATCCACACTGATGAAAATGCTGTTTGGCATGATCGCCCCTACAAAAGGCGGAATTTTTGTAGACGGAAAAGAAGTGCATTTTTCTTCTTCTAAAGATGCCATTGCAGCTGGACTGGGCATGGTGCACCAGCATTTTATGCAGGTTCCTTCCATGACAGTGGCAGAAAACCTTATTTTGGGTTCTGAAACAGGTACACGGATTAAAGTAGACAGAAAAAAAGCTGTGGAAATCACCAAACAGCTTTCTGAAAACTATAATCTGAAAGTAGATGCGGAAGAAAAAGTACAGGACATTTCTTTGGCAATGCGTCAGAAACTGGAAATTTTGAAAGCCCTTTACAGAGGCGCGCATATCCTGATCATGGACGAACCTACAGCGGTACTGACACCTCAGGAAACAGAGGAATTATTCGAACAGCTGAAGCTGCTGCGTGATAAGGGGCATACAATCATTTTTATTTCCCACAAACTGAATGAAGTTAAGGCTTTGTGCAGCCGCATGACCATTCTGCGTGACGGGAAGACCATGGGAACTTATGATATCAAAGATCTGGACGAAAATGAGATTTCCCGTCTGATGGTAGGCCGTAATGTCAGTCTGGATATTGAAAAGGAAGATGCTGATTTTGGGAAAACAGTATTCTCCGTAAAGGATCTGATGTATGTAGATCGTTTTGGCAAAACAAAAGTGAACAATGTTTCTTTTTCCATCAAAGAAGGTCAGATTCTGGGGGTTGCTGGTATCGACGGCAACGGACAGTCTGAATTGATCGAACTGATCGTAGGGGTTTTGAAACAGCAGAGCGGTACCATTGCCATCAATGGTACAGATATTTCCAATGCGTCTGTTCTGAAACGTCAGGAATTGGGGATTTCTCATGTATCAGAAGACCGTCTGCGTTACGGTACTGCACCGAAATTGTCTTTGGAAGACAATGTGATCTCCAAGATTTATTATACCGATAAGCTGAAAACAAAAGGTCTGTTGGATAAAAAGAAAATCACAGCCTACACAAAAAAGATTTTGGATGAATTTATTGTAAAATACGATAATACCAAACAGTCTATTTCCGAATTGTCCGGCGGTAACGTGCAGAAGGTCGTTGTTGGCCGTGAATATGACTACATGCCGGATCTGCTCATCATGAACCAGCCTACACGAGGCATCGACGTTGGCGCCATTGAATTCATCCGCAAGAAAATTGTGGAAATGAGAAGAAATCACAAGGCTGTACTGCTGGTTTCCGCTGACCTCAGCGAAATCCTTTCTTTGAGTGACACCATTGTTGTTATGCACGAAGGTCGTGTGGTCGGGTACATCGATGATGTGAAAAAGACTTCTGAAAAAGAACTGGGCCTGTATATGCTGGGCGTAAAAGAAGATACAAAGGAACAAATAGGAGGTGCTTATTGTGAATAAAAAATTTACAGCGGTTCGTCTTGTCTGTGCCTTTGCTATTGCGATTTTGCTGACAGTAGTCATCATTTTTTCTGTAAGCAATGAGCCAGGTACCGCAATTTTTAACCTGTTCTTGGGGCCTTTGCAGTCAAAACGTCATTTCTTTGATGTGTTTGCCAGCAGTGTGCCGCTGATGTTTACTGGTCTGGCATTGAGCCTGGTATTTAAGTCCGGCAATTTCTCCATGATTGCCGATGCGTCTTTGTATACCGGCGGTGTTTTGGCAGCGGCAATAGCCATCATGCTGCCCTTGCCCATGTTTATCCATCCCGTTGTGATCTTTATTGCAGCGATGGTAGTGGGTGGTATCATCGGCAGTATTCCTGCGATTTTGAAAGTAAAATTCAAAGCAAATGAACTGGTAACTTCCCTGATGCTGAACTATGTGTTCTTCTATCTGGGCATTTATACAGTCAACAGCTTTTTTGTAGACCGAGAAGCTGGCACCTTTGCTTCCCTGAAGTATTCACCTACTGCAACTTTGGGCAATGTTCTGGATGGCACCAAACTGCATTGGGGCTTTTTCATTGCCATTGCAGTGGTGATTTTGCTGTATACACTGGTTTATAAAACAAAATTTGGTTATGAAATCCGGATTTCCGGCAGCAACCCTGAATTTGCGAAATACAGTGGCATCAATACCAGCCGCGTCATCATTGTGACTCAGGTCATTGCTGGTGCAGTTGCTGGTCTGGGCGGTGCTGTAGAACAGCTGGGCATGTATGAAAGATTCAACTGGCAGGATTCTCCCAGCTACGCATGGGACGGCGTTATCATCGCGATTCTGGCTGGCAATAATCCGAAATATGTTCCTTTGGCGGCATTCTTCCTGGCGTATATCCGCGTAGGTGCAGACTTGATGTCCAGACGTGCGGACGTACAGAATGAACTGGTATCCATTGTTCAGGCAGTCCTGATTCTGTTCATTACAGCGGAAAGATTTATGGCTGGCTGGAAACAGAGACAGGAAGCAAAACAAGCATTGAAGGGGGAAGCGTAATATGGATATTTTAAGAGATATTTTTGGTGCCTTAAGTGTACCGGATTTCTATTTTGCGATGTTCCGTACTGCAACGCCTGTATTGTTTGCCACATTGGGGGCTATGGTGTCTTCTCGTTCCGGGACAAGCAACATTGCGCTGGAAGGTACCATGCTGATTTCTGCTTTTGTAGGCGTTGTAGTCAGTGCTTTTACACAGAGTGCGTGGGTCGGCTTTTTGGGTGCCGTTTTGGCAGGCTTTATCATCAGTAATATTCTGGCTTACTTTGTGCTGAAACTGAAATCAAATGCGGTTATTTCCGGTATTGCCATCAATACGTTGGCTTCCGGCGGTACCATCTTTGTATTGTATCTGATCACAGGGGAAAAGGGTGCTTCCACATCCCTGCACTCTCTGAAACTGCCAAGCATTGATATTCCTGTTATTCAGGACATTCCTATCATTGGTCAGATTCTGTCCGGTCATCATGTTTTGACTTATGTTGCATTGATTTTGGTATTTGTGATCTGGTATATGTTCAAATACACCAGACTGGGTATGCACATCAGAGCAGTAGGGGAATCCGCTGAAGCAGCAGAATCTGTAGGGATTTCCGTATTGAGAGTAAAATACATTGCACTGGTTATCAGTGGTGTGCTGACTGCCATGGGCGGTGCGTTCCTTTCCATGGGTTATGTAGGTCTGTTCTCCGCGAACATGACCGCAGGCCGTGGTTATATCGCCTTGGCTACACAGGCAATTGCCGCAGGCAATGCAGTCATCGGTATGTTTGCATCACTGATTTTCGGTTTCTGCTCCAGCCTCGCAAACTATTTGCAGTCCTCTGGCATTCCTTTGCAGTTTATCCAGCTGATGCCTTACATCATCATTGTGATTGTTTACACCTGCTACTGCGCGACAGTGGAACGGAATAAACTGAAAAGACAGATGCAGGCACACGAGAAGAAAGGAGACGAACAGGCAAAATGATAGAACTTCATTTGCATTTGGACGGCTGTGTCAGACCTGAAACTGTTTGGGAACTGGCAAAAGAACAGCAGATTGATCTGGGCGCGAAAGATTTGACAGCATTGCGGTATCTGATGCAGGTGCCGGATGATTGTAAAACACTTCACGAATGTCTGGAAAGATTTGATGTGCCGCTGAAAGTCATGCAGACAGCGGATGCCATTGAACGCATGACATTTGAATTGGTGGAGGACTTGGCAAAACTGGGTCTGCATTATGCAGAAATCCGTTTTGCACCACAGTTGTCTTTGGGAAAAGGTCTTTCTCAGGATGAAGTGGTGGAAGCAGCAATCAGAGGTGCCAAAAAAGGCATGGAGGCATATCCTCAGATTAAATGCGGTCTGATTCTGTGCTGTATGCGTGGGGAAAACAATCAGCAGGAAAACTTGCTGACCCTTGAAACCGCAAAAAAATATTTGGGCGATGTTGTTTGCGCAGTGGATCTGGCAGGAGCGGAATCCCTGTACCCTACAGAAAATTTTGCGGATATCTTTGAAAGAGCCAACGCTTATGAGCTGCCAAGAACCATTCATGCAGGCGAAGCAGCAGGCCCTGACAGTATCAGAAAGGCATTGAGTTATGGTACAAATCGTCTGGGACATGGCGTCAATGCTGTATATGACGATGCATTGGTGCAGGAACTGGTTGAAAAGGGCATTACTTTGGAAGTTTGTGTCACCAGCAATTATCAAACAAAACTGGTAGACAGCATTGAAAAACATCCTGTTAAAAAACTTTTCGATGCAGGTGTGCGCGTAACTGTCAACTCTGACAATATGACCGTTTCTGATACCAATCTTTGCAAGGAAATGCAGATCTGGAAAGAACGTCTGGGCTTTACAGATGAAGATATTGCAAAAGTTCAGGAATATGCGGAACAAGCACGTTTTCTGAAATAAGAATAGGTGGCTTAAGTGCTAAATAATGGTAGCTGGAATCCTATGATATGAAGGAATCCAGCTATCTTTTTTATGTTTTTTTTGGAGGCAGTTTTGCGATGTTTCGTTTTTGGGGATATTCATTGCAGTTTTTGATTTTGATGAACAAATTTTTTATATAGGGGCAGGAAAGAGAAGCAGTGCGAAAAAGGAGTTCGTGTTTTTCATTCTTTTCCTTTGAAAGGAATGCATTTTGAAATATAATGAATGATATACAAAGGGATGCTGTATGAGGGAATTGCATTAAATGTGTTTTTGTGTGACGGACAGAATGGGCTTAAAGACCTGTAAAATTTTGAGACAAAAGGGCAATGAATGTTTCTTGAGTTCAAAAAAACAGAATCGTATAATAATATTAATAAATTTATCGACGATTTATAAAAAAATATTATTATAGGAGGCTCACATGAAAACAAAATATACACATCTGTTCACACCCATTAAATTGGGCAATGTGACATTCAAAAACAGAATTTTTTCTGCCCCCAGATCTCTGCAGGAACTTTCTCCTGAAAGAACTTTGAGACCGGAAGACATTGCATTTTTTGAATTGACAGCCATGGGCGGTGCCGCAAACGTAACTGTAGGGCAGACCCATGTACTGTCCTCTGGTCGTGTACATCACAAAGAACTGGAAATGGACAACCCCAATGTTATGTCAGGTCTCCATCATGTGGCAAGAACCATCAAACGCCATGGCGCTGTTGCCAGCATTGAACTTGGTCACGGCGGCAAATATTCCGGTGTAAAGAATCTGGAAAACCCCAATCCTGAATTCCCTGCTTATGGCCCCATTTACGAAATCGAAAACGGTACAGTGGTTCATCAGATGGATGAAGGTCATATCATGGACATTGTGGAAGCTTACCGGAAAAGCGCTTCTCTTATCAAACAGGCAGGCTTTGAAATGGTTATGATTCATGGCGGTCACGGCTGGCTCATCGACCAGTTCCTTTCTCCCAAGAACACTAGAGAAGATAAATACGGCGGATGTCTGGAAAACCGTCTGAGATTCCCCATCATGATTCTGAAAGCAGTGAGAGAAGCTGTTGGCCCCGGTTTCCCCATCGAATTCCGCATGAACGGCTCTCAGGTCATCGAAGGCGGCACAACACTGGAACAGGCTATTGAAATCGCAAAAGGTCTGCAGGATTATGTAGATATGTTCAACATCAGTGCCGGCAACCAGAATGACCCCGAATGTTTTGTGCGTACACATCCCGATATGTTCAGACCTCATGGACTGAATCTGGAAATGGCTGCGGAAATCAAAAAGAATGTACATGTGCCTGTATCTGTTGTAGGTGCCATCAACGATCTGGATGAATGCGAAGAATGGATTGCAAGCGGCAAAGTAGATGCAGTTGCCATGGCTCGTGAACTGATGGCTGACCCCTTCATGCCGAAAAAAGCAAAAGAAGGCCGCTATGAAGATATCGTAAAATGTATGCGCTGCCATTACTGCTTCTCTACAATCATTGGCCCCAGAGATGTGGCATGTGCCCTGAATCCTGTGATCGGTGAAGAAGAACGGTTCATCTGTCCTCCTGCACCTCCGAAAAAACTGAAAAAAGTCCTTGTTGCCGGCGGCGGCGTTGGCGGCATGCAGGCTGCAGTATCTGCGGCAGACAGAGGTCATACAGTTATTCTGTGCGAAAGCAGCGACAAACTGGGCGGTGCGGTGCTCAATGAAAAACATGTAGACTTCAAAAAGAATTTCTATCATTTTGCCCATACATATCTGCCTGCGCAGGTTGCAAAAAATCCTAACATCGAACTGCGCATGAATACAAAAGTAACACCTGAACTGGTAGCAGAAATCCAGCCGGATGCACTGATCTGTGCCATTGGCGCAACACCCATCAAACCTCCTTTTGAAGGCATTGATGACAGCCGTGTAATCTTTGCAAATGACCTGCAGAGAGATGATCTGGAAATCGGTGAACGCGTTGTGATCATCGGCGGTGGTCTGGTAGGTACAGAATCTGCTATCGACTTCAGAAACAAAGGCAAAAAGGTAACAGTTCTGGAAATGAAAGACGATTTTGCTTCCGATGCGAATATGTTCCACAAAATGGGTCTGAACATTCAGGTGAGAGACGGCATTGACATGAGAACAGGGGTAAAAGTTCTCAGAATCACAGAAGAAGGCGTTGTAGCCGCAGATAAAGACAACAATGAAATGGTATTCCCTGCGGACACAATTCTGTGTGCAGTAGGTATGAGATCCAGAAGTGACGAAGTGGAAGCACTGCGCGATACAGTGGTAGACTTCATCCCTCTGGGTGACTGCTACAGACCCGGTCAGGCAGTTGCAGCAATCCATCATGGATATTACGCAGGTCTGTATCTGTAAGAAATGGTAAAATCAGGTTTTCATAAGAGGTGTAGATGTGAGAAAAGAAAATATGGTACAGAACAATGAAATGAGATATGCCATTATCAGAGCGCTGAACCAGATGGCGCACTATACTGATTATGACAAACTGAAAGTCATTGATATATGCAAAACAGGCGGCGTCAGCAGAGCCACATTCTACAGATATTTTTATAATATCGACGATGCTGTTTTCTGGCTGTGGGATGAGTGCAATGACATGAGCCTGTATAAAATGGGAAATCCTTATGGCTGGAGAGAAGCGAAAATGCGCCAGTTTGAGGAAATGCTCAAATACAAGGAGCTGTTCATCAAGGCATTTTCCCAATCGGAATTCTCCTTTATCACCGATTACGGTCAGGAAAGGATTTTGTCTGAACTGAGCAGAAACATCACGGAAATCCATCACTATACCATGAATGAGGATGAATACAGGGAATTGGAGTATTTCACCTTTGGGGGATGTTTTATGTTCACAAAGTGGGTCAGCAACGGCATGAAAGAAAGTCCGGCATTTATGACAGAACTTTTCGGAAGACTGATACCGCCTTTTGTAAAAGAACTTTTTGGTGAATGATGAAAAAATATCTGCCGGAAAAAGATTCTATATAAGCTGGCAGAAAAATAAATGTTCAATACGCAAGATGCATGATTTATAGAGAAAAGCCTTTTGACGGCTGTGACTTCACAGGATTGTCAAAAGACTTTTTTTCTAAGTAATTCCCGGCAGCAAATAAAAAAGACCGTCTGCCTGTTTTTTTATGGTGTGGGATATAGTCGTTTCAGCAGCCGATGCAGAGGATGGAAAAGCACAAAACAGACTGCAAAATTGCCTATGCAGTGGGTTACATCAAAAAGCAAGCCCGACGTCCAATAGGCGAAAGCGGCTCCAATACCGCCGGCGATGAGATAGGGCAGGGCACATAATGCGCCGAATGCCAGTCCGAAGAAGCCAGAAAGAATGCTCCAGAAAAGAGCAGAACAGTTTTGACGGAAGAACAAAACAGCGAGAGCCAGTATGCTCCAGATGTAGAGATAGCTGAACCACCACATACCAAAGCCGTAACAGAAGCCCTCCAGCAGTACGAAGGCATATATGATGAGGAAAACTTTTTTTCCGCATGTGAGGGTGTAGAGGATGATAAGCAGGCTCACCACTTCAATATTGGGCAGGAATGCCAGAAAAACCTGTCCCAGAAACAGTATGGCGGTAAAAAGCCCTAAAATCACCAGTTCGTGGATATTCTGCTTTGTCAAATCAATAGCCTTCTTTCAAAGTCAGTTCAAAGACATCCTGATCTTGTACAGGAGTCTGATCTGCACCGGTATTGACCATTTCTCCTGCTTTTGTGATGCACCACCATTGTTCTTTGCTTTCGTCGGCGGTTTCTCCGTCAACGGTGGTGATGAACATGCCGTAAGGCCCATCGGTACCTTCGGCAAGCCCTTGCTCTGTCAGTGCTTCCCCCAGATATTCCGCGTCTGTGTCATAGGAAAATGTACTTTTACTGCTGTCACTATGAATGACAGAAATGGTGATCTGTTTTTCGCCGGCGGTTGTGTCCGGTCTGGTCTGGAAAAAAAGAATCACTGCAAGGATACAGCAAATTGCAAGAATTATGCCGGCAAGTTTTGTTTGTTTTTTCTGCATAATGACCTCCTAAGGGGTGTTTTTCTTTTTATCTTAGAGTGCTGGTGTTTTTTTGTCAAGGCTATTTGTCCGAGGTGGATGGAATTGAAAAATTGTATTTTTTCGTGAAACGTTAAGATTTCATTAAGAAAATCATTGACAGGGATAGAAAAATTTAATACGCTGATAATGCAAATAAACTCTGAAGTAAAGAAGAAAAAGGAGGATTTTACCAATGAATGGTCTGTTGGAGAGAACGTTTCATCTTTCAAAGAACCATACCAATGTAAAAACGGAAGTATTGGCAGGGATTACCACATTTATGACAATGGCGTATATCCTTGCGGTAAACCCGTCTGTACTGTCATCAGCAGGTATGGACAGCGGCGCGGTATTTACAGCAACGGCGCTGGCATCCTGTCTGGCAACACTGATGATGGCTGCCTTTTCCAATTATCCCTTTGCACTGGCACCTGGCATGGGCTTGAACGCTTTTTTTGCCTACACAGTTGTAGGGCAGATGGGCTTTACTTGGCATGTAGCACTGGCAGCGGTATTTGTGGAAGGGATTATCTTCATCGTGCTTTCCCTTACAAATGTGCGTGAAGCCATCTTTAACTGTATCCCCATGTCTCTGAAAGCCGGTATCACCTGTGGTATTGGTTTGTTCATTGCTTTCATCGGTTTCCAGAATTCCAAACTGGTGGTGGACGGCTCCACACTGGTAGCTATTTATCCCTTCAAAGCGGCACTGGCTGACGGCAGATTCTGGTCTGAAGGCATTGGCGCATTGCTGGCATTCGTTGGGATTATCCTGACTGTTGCGTTTATGATCAAAAAAGTGCCCGGCGGCATTTTGCTGGGTATCCTGTGCACATGGCTGCTGGGCATCCTGTTGCAGGTAGCTGGAATTTATCAGCCCAATCCGGAACTGGGAATGTATTCTGTACTGCCTGATTTTTCCGCAGGTTTTGGGATTCCT
The DNA here is from genome assembly GCA_902477755.1 of uncultured Clostridia bacterium. Taxonomy (GTDB): domain Bacteria; phylum Bacillota; class Clostridia; order Lachnospirales; family Anaerotignaceae; genus Anaerotignum. Next base: position 208,944 of record CABSIK010000003.1, on the reverse strand, counting down.
TCTTTGAAACCTACTTTGATGCAGATGGATTTTTCAGGGCTCTTGGGCTTGAATTTCATCACAGTTATGCTCTCATTCCTGTTTGTTGACCTGTTTGACACCATGGGAACCCTTATCGGTGTTGCTTCCAAAGCGGACATGCTGGATGAACAGGGCAGACTGCCTCGTATCCGCGGCGCCCTCATGGCAGACGCAGTTGGTACAAGCTTGGGCGCGGTTCTGGGTACATCTACTGTCAGCACCTATGTAGAAAGCTCCTCCGGCGTTATGGCTGGTGGCAGAACTGGTCTGACTTCCGTTGTAACAGGTCTGCTGTTTGCGGTTGCACTGTTCCTTTCTCCCATTTTCCTGGCGATTCCTTCTTTCGCGACAGCACCTGCGTTGGTAGTTGTTGGGTTTATGATGATCACAACTGTGTTCCGCATTGATTTCGATGATATGAGCGAAGCCATTCCTGCTTTCGTTGCCATGATTGTGATGCCTTTCATGTATTCCATTTCTGAAGGTATTGCCCTGGGCGTCATCTCTTATGTGTTGATTCAGATTGTTTCAGGTAAGGTAAGAGAAAAGAAAGTACACTGGCTCATGTATGTACTGGCAATTGCATTTATATTGAAATATCTTTTTGTATAAGAACACATCAAAGCCCTCTGTGAAAACAGAGGGCTTTTTTATGGACGGAACACCTTGGCATTTTCCTATCATTTGTAGTATACTAATAAGATATGAAATCAGAGCAAGGAGAGAATGCCATGCTGGTGACAGCCATCATTCCGCAGAAAAAAGATCCTGCGAAACGAAATATTTTTATTGATGGGGAATTTGCTTTTTCCCTCATTGCACAGGACGTGCTGTATTTTAAACTGCGTGAGGGGGAGCCCATTTTACAGGAAACCTACGATATCATTCAGGATAATCTGATTTATATACAGGCACAGGATACAGCCCTCCATTATCTGGGCTATAAAATGCGGACGGAGGCGGAACTGCGGCGGAAGCTGACAGAAAAGGAATTTGCGCCCCAAGTCATCGAAAAGGTCATGGACTTTCTTTGTCGTTATGGCTACTGCGACGACAAAGCCTATGCTAAAAGCTTTGTGAAGGAACGGCTGCGGCTGAAACCCAAGGGAGCTTATGCCCTCAAAATGGAACTGCGGCAAAAGGGCATTTCTGAGAAAATCGCCGAAGAAGTGCTGGCAGAAACAGACCTGAACGAAGCGGAAGACGCTGCCCGTTGGATACTGAAAAAAACGAGGGGCAATCTGGAATTGGATGAGAAAGAAAAACAACGGCTTTACGGCTTTTTGCAGCGAAAAGGCTACCGATGGGACACCATTCGGGAGGCTATGGCGCTTGTGGAAGCAGGGGAGGTATGAAAATGGGATTTTATTTTGCGGAAGTCCGTAAACTGCGGCGGGAACTGCAGGCGGCCTATGGAGCCGGTGAATATAAAAAAGCATTGATACTGGGCAAAAATATCTTACAGAAATATCTGGAAAATGATGACGCCAACACCATGGAATACGCGTCGGATATGCACAATCTGGGGGTTATTTTCGATACCATGGGCATGTATCCCAAGGCGGTGGAGTATTACAAAAAAGCGGCTGTGCTGAAACGGGATTGTTCCGGCGAAAGCCTTTCTTATGCGGATACGGTAAATAACCTTGCCATTGCCTACAACAACATGGGAGAAGGGGAGAAAGCCCGCAGATTCCATGGTGAGGTGCTGAAAATCCGCGAAGGAAAACTGGGGAAAGACCATGTGGATACCATTTACAGCCTGTTCCATCTGGGCAATACGGAAGAAGACCTCCAGCAGTACGAAAAAGCGGTGGAGTACCACCAGCAAGCTTTGGAGCGGGCAAGACGCTCCGCGGATTTTTCCAAAGAAGATATGGCGGATATTTTCGCTTCTCTGGGAGCGGCTTATGACGGCGGTGGAAATTACAGACGTGCCATTTCTTCTTACGAAAAGGCGCTGGACTTTATGGAAAAGGCAGGGGTGGAGGAAAGCTTTTGTTATATGATCTGGACATTATCTCTGGCGGAGGTCTGCGAAAAAGCCGGCTGGAACGAACTGGCTGTGGAATACTGTGAAAAAGCCGTACAGATGCGCCGGAAGATTATGAAGGACAGCCATCTGGATTACATCAACAGTTTGAATAGTCTGGGCATATTGTGCTGTAAGGCAGGGATGTTTGAAAAGTCATTACAGTGTCATGAAGAAGTGCTGAAGCTGGTAAGAGAAGTGCTGGGCGGTGACCATTTGTTTTACGCTGATACCCTGAACAACATGAGTGCTGATTACAGCGGCATGGGACAGATGGAAAAGGCGCTGGAAGCCAACGCAGAGGCTTTGCGGCGGAAAGAAGCGGCTTTGGGAGAGTCCCATCCACAGGTGGCTGTGTGCTACATGAGCCGCGGCAGACTTTACGAAAAAATGGGACGGGACACAGATGCCCTTGCGGCTTACGAAAAAGCCTTGCTCATTCGTCGGGATACCGTAGGCAGAATGGACCCTTTGTATGCGGATACGCTGGAGCAGATTGCAGGGCTTTTTACAGCCAAAGGCGCTTATGAAGCGGCGGCAGAATACTTGCAGGAGGCTCTGTATATCCGCAGAGAAGCGGAAACGGGTACAGACCGTGATTTGATTGGTGGCTTACAGCTTTTGGCAGATGTGAAGCAGAAAGCAGGAGAAGGGCAGGCGGCGGCTGCCCTTTGCCGAGAAGCCATAGAACTGTTGGAAAAGCATTTCAGCAAAAATCATCCGGAATATGCCATTGGTCTGGCAAAACTGGGTGAGATTTTGGCAAGAGAAAAACAATACGATGAAGCCATTCAGATTTTGACAGAAAGTGCCGCCATCCAGAAGGAAATGCTGGATGAGGACAATCCAAGATATTTGAAAACACTGGAATATCTGGCAGAAGTTTGTGTGCGCAAAGGCGATTACGCTGTGGCAGTACAGCATTATCTTGCCATCAATGACGCAAACTATGAGGAAACGGCAGAAGAAAAACAACGTGCGGCGGAAACATTGCTGGCTGTTGCTGTTTGTTATCTTGCCATGGGCAATGAGAAAAAGGCGGAGGCATATCGAAAAGAAGCGGTGGAAAAACTCAGCCGTTCCGGAGGCGGACTGACGGAGAAATTCGCAAAACGTCACCAGCAGTATGATTTGCTGGCAAACAAAGGAAAACTGCCTTATGAAGGGGCGGAACGTCAGGCAAAAATGGAAGAAAGACGGCGGCTCCAGAAGGCCAAAGACCTTTTTACGGAAATGCTGGCACAGCGAGGAGAACAGGCACAATCTCTGGACGCAGAAGCGGTGCGCAATGCTATCTCTCTGGGGGATCTGCAAATGCGTACAGGCAACCGGGAACAGGCATTTTTCTGGTATCAGGCGGCAGAACAGGCGGCGGAAGGCATGGAATATGCCCAGGCATGCCGCAGACTGGGAGAATGGTACCTGACAGCAGGAGAATACCTGAAAGGTCTGCAAAAGCTTACCAACGCTAAGAATTACATCGAAGAATATGACAGTGTGAAAACGAAAGATTACTGCGAACTGCTGGCGGAAATCGGCGACTGCTATTTTGCCATGGGCGAAAAGGAAAAAGCGGTTGGCATGTATCTGCCTTACGTGCGGCTGTTCCGTGATTTGCAGCTTCCCAGAGGAAAACAGTACCAGCGCAGACTGGAACGCACAGGCAGATTGCTGGCAGACAGCGGACGCCATAAGGAAGCGGCGGAAAGTTTTAGTGAATTGGCGCTGGCAACCCGTATGATGGAAGGGGAATCAGAGAATTTCGCTCGTTTGCTTCTGAAAACAGCGGCTTCTCATATTGCCCAGGGTAACCAGAAAGAAGCGAATACCCTTTTGGACCGTGCTTTGCTGTTAGGGACAGCCAAAGGCAGAGAAACAGAAGCATACGGCAAGCTATGTGACCGCATTGGACGGATGTATGCCGCCAACGGCAGTCTGGAACGGGCGGAGGACTGCCTTTCCATCGCCTATGAAATGACAAGAAATGGTAAAAAATGCCTGACCAGAGATGGTCTTGCCGCACTTTTGTCCGTGCTGCGGAAACTGGGGCAGGACGAGCGGTATTTTGCTGTAAAACAAGGCAAAAAATTGGAATAAAAGTGTTGACAGGCTGAAAACCCTGTGATACTATAATGAAGTATGTCAGCCGCATGGAGAGGTTCTGGAAAACCGAAGAAAGGCTTCGGTTACCGTATCCAGCGAGTAAAATTGCGAGGAGGTGTTCACATGTACGCAATTATTGAAACTGGTGGTAAGCAGTACAAAGTAGCAGAAGGCGATATCATCACAGTAGAAAAACTGGGTGTTGAAGCAGGTCAGGAATATACTTTCGACAAAGTTCTGGTACTGGCGAAAGACGGCGATGTAAAAGTTGGCGCTCCCTACGTTGAAGGCGCAGCAGTTACAGCATCCGTAATCGGTGACGGCAAAGCAAAAAAAGTAGTCGTTTACAAATACAAACCCAAAAAAGGTTTCCACAAGAAAAACGGCCACAGACAGCCTTTCACAAAACTGCAGATTAAATCCATCTAATTATGATTCAAGCAAAGCTTTATCAGAAAGAGAATAAAATCTGTGCATTTGAGATTTCCGGTCACGCAGGCTATGCGCCCCATGGGGAAGACATTGTTTGTGCGGCGGTTACTATACTTTCTCTCAATACGGTCAATGCCATAGAGCAGTTCACGGACGTGCCCTTTCAGGCAAAAGCCGATGAGAAAAAAGGCGGTTATCTCAAAGTTGTGTTCCCTTTAGAGGGAATGGAGGACGAACGGGTACAGCTGCTTTTGCAGACATTATGGCTCGGGTTGTCCGGCATTGAAACGGAATATAACAAGTATCTTACTTTGAAAATTGAGGAGGTGTAAGTATGTTCAGATTGAACCTTCAGTTCTTCGCGCACCACAAAGGCGGCGGTTCCACAAAGAACGGTCGTGACTCCAATGCTAAGAGATTGGGTGCAAAACGTGCAGACGGTCAGTTTGTACTGGCAGGCAATATTTTATACACACAGCGTGGTACTAAAATCCATCCCGGTGTGAACGTAGGCAAAGGCGGTAACGATACACTGTTCGCTTTGGTTGACGGTCGTGTAAAATATGAAAGAAAAGGCAGAGATAAAAAACAGGTTTCCGTATACCCTGTTGAAATCGCTGAATAAGAATGTTGAAGGCTTCAAATGATATCATTTGAAGCCTTTTTCGTGAAAAGCAAAACAGTTTGCTTCTGACGAAAGAGGTTTTGAAAGAAAGAGAAAGGATACGAGGTGAGAATATGTTTGTAGATAGAGTCAAGATTCATGTTAAAGGCGGCAACGGCGGCAATGGTATGGTTTCTTTCTTCCGTGCGAAATATATTACCCATGGCGGTCCCGACGGCGGCGACGGCGGCAGAGGCGGCGACGTTATTTTTGTAGGGGACGAAAGCATGGGTACTCTCATGGACTTCCGTTATAAGAGAATGTTCAAGGCGGGCAACGGTCAGGACGGTGGCAAACGCAACTGTTTCGGTAAAGACGGCGAAAGCGTTGTTATCAAAGTGCCTGTTGGTACGGTTATCCGTGAAGCGGAAAGCGGTAAAATCATGGCGGACATTACCAAACACGGAGAAGAAAAAATCCTGATTCACGGCGGTAAAGGCGGCAAGGGCAATCAGCACTTTGCAACACCCACCAGACAGGCGCCCCGTTATGCGGAACAGGGCAGAGTGGCAAAAGAATACGACGTCATTCTGGAACTGAAACTGATCGCGGACGTTGGTTTGATTGGTTTCCCTAATGTTGGCAAATCCACACTGCTGTCCATGGTAACAAACGCAAACCCTAAAATCGCAAACTACCACTTTACCACACTGGCTCCCAATCTGGGCGTGGTAGAAGGCAGATACGGCGATTCCTTCGTGCTGGCAGATATTCCCGGTCTGGTAGAAGGCGCCAGCGAAGGCGTTGGTCTGGGACATGCTTTCCTGCGTCATGTAGAACGTACCAAAGTGTTTATCCATGTGGTAGACGCTGCTGGCGTGGAAGGTGACGACCCTGTGGAAAACGTTCGTAAGATCAATCAGGAACTGGAAGCATACAATCCCGAATTGATGAAACGCCCTCAGGTGATTGCAGCAAATAAAACAGATATACCTGGTTCCGAAGAAAATGTGGAACGCCTGAAAGAAGCCTATGAAAAAGAAGGCTTTGAAGTATTCCCCATTTCCGCGGCAACCAACAAAGGTCTGGATGAACTGCTGACAAAAGTAGCGGAAATCCTGAAAAACTATCCCGAAGATATCGTATTCGAAGAAGAATATGAAGAATACGATGAAGTGGCAGTGGATCAGGAACCTTTCACCATCGAAATCGAGGACGAAGTGTATGTGGTAAGAGGCGTCGGCGTCGAAAAGATGATCGGCTATACCAATATCGATACAGAAAAGGGCTTCGCTTTCTTCCAACGTTATCTGAAAGAAAAAGGTATCATCGAAGCTTTGGAGGAAAAAGGTATTCAGGAAGGCGATACCGTTCGTATTTACGATATGGAATTCGAATTCTGGAAATAATTCCCCAAAAAAAGAAAACTAGACGGAAGAATTCTGCCAAAGCGGTGGATTCTTCCGTTTTTGTTTCGGCAGAAATGTAACATTTCTGTGAATTTCTCGGAAAAGCCGATGTATTTTGGCTCATCCGATGGTATAATAACAAAATAAGCGGCGGTAAGCTGCCTTATTTGTATGTCAGAAAATAGTCCCGTGAGGGGCGTAGAATAGATTGAGGTAATGGAATGAACGAAAAAGCATTGCGTATTTTGGAATACGATAAAATCATAAATATGCTGGCGGGATTTGCCGTTTCCCCTATGGCAAAGGAAATGGCGCACCACTTGCAGCCTTCCGTTTCCATGTCGGAAATCGTGCTGCGTCAGCAGGAAACCACCGAAGCAGTGAGTATGGTGCTGCGGAAAGGCAGCCCTTCCTTTGGCGGTTTTCGGGAAATCCGTCCCCAGCTGAAACGGGCAGAAATGGGCGGTACTCTGTCCATTCCCGAATTGATGCACATTGGGGAATTTCTCTATGTTTGCCGTAAGGCGAAAAATTATGCGAAAAATGAAAACAAGGCGGAAACTTATGAACGTCTGGACGAATATTTCGAACTGTTGACACTGATTCCCAATCTGGAAAATGAAATCACCAGATGTATCGTTTCTGAAACGGAAATCGCTGACGATGCCAGCGCAGGACTGAAAAGCGTCCGCAAGGAAATCAAAATTTCCAATGACAGGGTGAAAGATCATCTGAATGGGGTCATTTCTTCTTCTGCATATCGGAATATGCTCCAGGATTTTGTCATCACCATCCGAAATGACAGATATTGTGTGCCTGTCAAGAGCGAATACCGCAGTGTGTTCCCCGGTATGGTACACGACCAGTCCAATACAGGTTCCACTGTATTCATGGAGCCTTTGAGCGTTGTACAGCTGAACAACAAAATCAAAGAATTGCAGGCGAAAGAACGGGAGGAAATTGAAAAAATCCTTACCAGCCTGTCTATTATGGTCATCCAGAATGAAGCACAGCTCAGCGCAAACTTGGAATTGCTGACACAGCTGGACTTTATTTTCGCAAAGGCACAGCTTTCCCTGTCCATGGATGGTACGCAGCCCCTGTTCAATACAAAAGGCTATGTGAATATCCAGAAGGGCAGACATCCTTTGCTGGATAAGAAAACCGTAGTGCCCATCAATATTTATCTGGGGAAAGAATTTACCACACTGCTTATCACTGGGCCTAATACCGGCGGTAAAACCGTTGCATTGAAAACATTGGGCTTGTTCTCCCTTATGGGGCAGGCAGGGCTGCATATTCCTGCCAACGACCATTCCCAGCTGGCAGTGTTTGACGAAGTTTTCGCGGATATTGGGGATGAACAGAGCATTGAGCAGAGCTTGAGTACCTTCTCTGCTCACATGACTAATATCGTCAAGATTCTGGAAGATGTGACAGACAGCTCTCTGGTGCTTTTCGACGAATTAGGGGCAGGTACAGACCCTACAGAAGGTGCGGCACTGGCTATGGCGATTATTTCTTATTTACATGACAGGAAGATTCGTACCGCAGTTACCACCCATTACAGCGAATTGAAGGTATATGCTCTTTCCACAGAAGGGGTAGAAAATGCCTGCTGTGAATTCGATGTGGAAACACTGCGTCCCACTTATCGTTTGCTCATCGGGATTCCCGGGAAAAGTAACGCTTTTGCCATTTCCAAGCGTCTGGGCTTGCAGGATTATATCATTGATAGTGCAAGAGAATTTATTTCCCATGATGAAGCCCGTTTTGAGGACGTCATCACAGACTTGGAAATCAGCAAGAAAAGTGTGGCTTTCGAGCAGGAACGGGCAGAACAGTACCGCAGAGAAGCGGAAAGCCTGAAAAAAGAAGTGGAACGCCAGAAGGAGAAAACAAGAGAACAGAAAGAAAAAATCCTCCAGAAGGCAAGAGAAGAAGCAAAACAGATTTATGCTCAGGCGAAAGAAGAAGCCGACCAGATCATCAAGGAAATGAACCGGGAAGCAAAGCAGAAAAACCAGCAGAAGGCACTGGAAAACAGAGCCAAACTGAAAGAAAAGCTGTCTTCCGTACAGGAGGACTTCCTCAAGTCCAAAAAGGTGAAACCTACCCACAAGCCGCCTGAAAAATTACAGGCAGGGGACAGAGTTTATGTCATTTCCTTCGACCAGAACGGTGTGGCTCTCTCTGCGCCGGATAAGAATAAAGATGTTATGGTGCAGATGGGCATCATGAAGGTGAAAGTGCCTCTGGCAGAATTGATGCTGGATGATACACCACAGCCCAAAGAACCTAAGCCCAGACAGACCAACGTACGGGCGAAGGCGAAAAAGAGTCAGTTTATTTCCGCGGAAATCGACTGCCGCGGTCAGTTGGTGGATGAAGCCATTGTAAATATTGACAAATATATTGATGATGCTTATCTGTCCGGTCTGAAACAGATTATCATCATCCATGGGAAAGGCACCGGCGCCCTCCGTGCTGGCGTGCAGAAATATCTGCGCACCAATCCCCATGTGAAAAGCCAGCGTCCCGGTACGTTTGGGGAAGGGGATGCCGGCGTAACGGTTGTAGAATTGAAATAATAAGGGTCATATACAAAGGAGATGGATGCCGTGAGTGAGAAACAGAAGATTCTGGTAGTAGACGATGATCAGCATATTGCAGAACTGATTTCTCTGTATCTGATGAAAGACGGTTATGATACACAGGAGGTTTATGACGGCAAACAGGCATTGGAAGCAGTGACAACTTATGAGCCGAATTTGATTCTGCTGGATCTGATGCTGCCGGGTATGGATGGCTATCAGGTTTGTGCAGAAGTGCGGAAAACAAGCAAAGTCCCCATTATCATGCTGACAGCAAAGGGGGAAACTTTTGACAAGGTACTGGGGCTGGAATTGGGGGCAGACGATTATATCGTCAAACCCTTTGACCCCAAGGAGCTGGTGGCAAGGGTAAAGGCAGTACTGCGGCGTTATGAAGCTGGCAGTGTGAAAGAAGAAGCTGATGATGGACAGGTGCTGCGTTATCCAGATTTGGAGATCAATCTGTCCAATTATACGGTTACTTATCATGGAAAAAGTGTGGATTTTCCGCCGAAAGAATTTGAACTCCTTCATTTTCTGGCATCCAATCCTAAGCGTGTGTTTACCAGAGAGCAGCTTTTGGACCGTATCTGGGGTTATGAATACGCTGGAGATACCCGTACCGTTGATGTTCATGTAAAACGAATCCGTGAAAAGCTCAATCAGGACGATGAATGGGGCATCCGCACCGTTTGGAGTGTTGGTTATAAATTCGGACCAAAGTAAATAAGAAATACATAAAAAATCAGCCGCTGTTTGGGCGGCTGATTCCTTACATATTTTGTATATCATTCATTTTTAGGTTCTGTCTGAACTACATCAGAAACATTTTCAGAAGACTGCACAGGCAGAGCTTCTGTGGGAGCGGCTTCGACAGCATCAGCAGGGAGTGTATCAGCAGCCTGCTGCATGGCAGCGCGTTCTTCCATTTTGCGTTTGCGTTCCAATTCCCGTATTTTCTGTTTGCGGAGATTGCTGAAACGAAGCAGAACACAAAGTACATACAGGAACAGCATCAAATGATGATAGCTGTTTGTGTTGCCCCAAGGGGTCATAAAAATCAGAAAGATGGCAACGGCAAACAGGACAAGGTCTGCCAGTTTGATTTTCTTTCTGGGCGGATTGGGTCGTTGATTGTTCATAGTACATACGGCAGAAGCATCTGCCACTCCTTTCTTCATAATGAGGAAGTTTTTTGTAAAAACATTCCTGTTTTATTATAGCATGTTTTTTGTTCTTTGGAATGTTTTTCTTTTGTTTTCTTTTTGGAGGAATGATTATGTTTAAAAAGTCCATTGTGATTAAGCAGTTTTTATTATATATGGCAACCATCAGTTTTTGCGTCATATTGATGGGCGGTATGCTTTCTGTGATTTATACCAGCCATTATATGTCGGAAACAAAGCAGGAGCTCATCGAACAGGGAGAAAAGATTGCTGGAGCCATCAATAAAGCTTATAATACGGGGAATATCAATAATTTGGCTTATGAAATGCAGGTGCTGGAGGACTATATGGGCGCAGGCGTTCTGTTGGTCAATAAGGAGGGCGTTATTGTGCTGGCTTCTCCTGGTATGGACAGCAGTCTGCTGGGGCATGTACTGGCTTATGAAGAACTGGTGCAAGGGATTCAGGAAGGCAATGTGGTTTCTCTGGAAACAGGTTCCTCCTCTATTTTCGGTACACCTATGCTCATTGTGGGATATCCTCTGTCTGAAGGGCAGCTTTCCGGTATTTTTATGTGCCGTTCTATGCCGGAAATCAAGGTTTCTTTGAACGAGATGTACCGTGCCGGTGTATTTTGCCTGCTGTTGGCTTTCCTATTGACGGCGCTGGTGAGTCTGGTCACATCTCGGAAAATGACAGAGCCTTTGATGGATATGAACCGTGCGGCAAAAGAAATTGCCGGGGGCAATTTTGAAAAACGAGTGGAGATCACCAGTGAGGATGAAATGGGGCAATTGGCAGAGAGCTTCAACCACATGGCGGAAAGTCTGGATAATATCGAGAAATCCAGAAGGGCGTTCATTGCCAATGTATCCCATGACCTGCGTTCTCCATTGACCAGTATCCAAGGATTTTTGACGGCTATGTTGGATGGTACCATTCCGCCGGAAAAACAGGAGCGTTATCTGCGGATTGTGCTGGAGGAAAGCCAGCGGCTCAGCAGACTGGCTGAAGGCATTGTGGATATGAGCCGCGCCCAGGACAGCAAGATCGTGCTGGAAGAAACCGATTTTGACCTGAATGAAATCATTCGGGAAAACTGTGCGGTGCTGGAACCCCAGATGGAAGAAAAGGGCATGCGCATCGAAGTTTCCTTTGCGGCGAAAGAAACCATGGTCCATGCGGATCAGGATAAGATTTCCCGTGTCATTCATAATCTCATGAACAACGCTGTGAAGTTCTCCAAAGAAGGCGGTGTCATTGAGGTGGAAACTACATTTTCTGGGAAAAATAAGATTCTGGTTTCTGTGAAAGACCACGGAGCCGGCATCAGTGAAGAAGATCAGAAATATATCTTTGACCGATTCTATAAAGCTGATGCCACCAGAAATGAAGATAAGACTGGTGCAGGGCTGGGGCTTTCCATTGTGCGGGAATTTATCCAAGCCCATGGAGAAACAGTTGCAGTAAAAAGCAAATTGGGCGAAGGAAGTACCTTCCTTTTCACACTAAAATTGGCGAAGTAAGGAGAATACCATTGTATTTTGGTATTTTCTGGGCTTGAAACGAATTTTTTGTAAACTATGAGGATTTGCTCTCTGAGAAAGAAAACGCCTTATAGAGGCTTACAGAGGGGATTGCATGGTGTATACAGAAAAGTTTTGTATTTAACAGAAATAAAAAACAGCCAGAAGGAAGCAACTTCTCCTTAAGAAAACAAATCTAATGAATTTTTGATAAATAAGAAAGCTGAAATCTTTTGTTATACAAAAGTTTCAGCTTTCTTTGTTTTCTTATGAAGAAGCCCCTAATGTTCTGGCTGTTTTTCTATGGGATGCCAAGGGCATCTTATTTTTTTGCTTCACTTTCGCAGTACAGGCAGCGGTAAACGCCTTTTTCTCTGTCTGTCAGCTTAAAGATATGGTCGATTTCCTGTTCCACTGTGGTGATGCAGCGAGGATTTTTACAGAAAATAACGTTTGTGATCTGTTCAGGCAGTTCAGGATGGAATTTTTTCACCCGTTTGCCGTCCTGAATGATGCTGATGGTCATGTTCGGGTCCATGTAGCCAAGAACGCCTAAATCCATATCCAGCACGCTGTCGATTTTAATGATGTCCTTTTTGCCCATTTTCTGGCTGCTGACATTGCGCAGGATGGCAACGGAGCAATCCAGTTCATCCAGATGCAGGAAATGATACAGTTCCATGCCTTTGCCGGCTTTGATATGGTCAATGACAATACCGTTTTGGATTTCATCGATATGCATTACACTTCCACCCCCAGTAATTTCAGAATCAGTGCCATACGGATATATTTGCCGTTGTGTGCCTGCTTAAAGTAGCATGCGCGGCTGTCGTTATCCACGCTGGTGGCAATTTCGTTGACACGGGGCAGGGGATGCAGGATGCAAAGATCCTCTTTGGCGTCTTTCAGCTTGTCCAGTGTCAGGATATAGCTGTCTTTCAGACGAATGTAGTCTGCTTCGTTGAAGAAACGTTCCCGCTGTACTCTTGTCATGTACAGGATATCCAGTTTGGGCATCACTGCTTCCAAATCCTGTGTTTCTTCAAAGGACATGCCTTTTTTCTCCAGTACATCGTGAATGATATAAGAGGGCAGGCTGAGTTCTTCGGGAGAAATCAGCACAAAGTGGATGCCTGTGTAACGGGACAGGGCATGAATCAGGGAATGTACAGTACGGCCGAATTTCAGGTCGCCGCACAGACCAACGGTCAGATTGTCAAAATGACCTTTTTCTCTGTGGATAGTCAGCAGGTCTGTGAGTGTCTGTGTGGGGTGGTTATGACCGCCGTCACCAGCATTGATAATGGGCACGGGAGAGTACATGGAAGCTACCATGGGTGCCCCTTCTTTGGGATGACGCATAGCGATGATGTCTGCATAGCAGCCTACCACACGTACGGTATCCGCAACGCTTTCCCCTTTGGATGCAGAGCTGCTGTTTGCTTCGGAAAAGCCCAGCACACTGCCGCCCAGTTCCAGCATAGCCGCTTCAAAGCTCAGGCGGGTTCTGGTAGAGGGTTCAAAAAAGAGGGTAGCCAGTTTTTTTCTGCGGCAAGCGTCGCAGTATTTATCGGGATTGGCGATGATGTCACAAGCGGTGGCAATCAGTTCGTCGATTTCCTGTACAGTCAGGTCAGTAATATCGATCAGATTTCTCATTTCACATCAGTCCTCCAGCTTTCATCACTGGGATTGTTGCGGAAAGCGATCAGTCTCGCGATGTCAGATTCTTTGATGTAGCCTTCTTCAGCGGCTACTTCAGCAACTGCGTCGAAGTTGGACAGGCTGACATTTTTTACATTTGCTTCTGCCAGACGATCCAGACCTTTCTGCATGCCATAAGTGAAGATGCTTACGATACCCAGTACGTCAGCACCTGCTTCACGCAGTACGTTTACAACTTCGATAGCGCTGCCGGCTGTGGAGATCAGGTCTTCCACAACAACAACTTTCTGGCCTTTTTCCAGTTTGCCTTCGATCTGGTTGTGTCTGCCGTGGTCTTTGTGACCGGAGCGAACATAACCCATGGGCAGTCCCATGATGTGGCCAACGATAGCAGCGTGAGCGATACCTGCTGTGCTGGTGCCCATGAGCACTTCACAGTCGGGGTATTCTGCTTTGATGGTTTCTGCCAGTGCGTTTTCTACGCGAGTACGCACTTCAGGTGCTGTCAGTGTCAGACGGTTATCGCAGTAAATAGGGCTTTTGATGCCGCTTGCCCATGTGAAAGGTTCTTCGGGACGCAGGAAAACAGCGCCAATAGATAACAGGTCTTTTGCAATCTGTTTTTTCATGTTTGTCATATTACTTTTCGCCTCCTAAAAATTCAGAAACACATCTTCTATAAGCAGCCACAGGGTCATCTGCCTGTGTGATAGGTCTGCCTACGACGATGTAGTCAGAACCGATTTCTCTTGCTTTTGCAGGGGTGGTGATTCTTACCTGATCCCCTTTATCCCCATCGGCAAAACGTACGCCGGGGGTTACAGTCAAAAATTCTTTGCCGCAGACTTCTTTTACTTTGCCTGCTTCCAGAGGGGAGCAGACAACGCCGTCCAGACCTGCGATTTTTGTATTTGCAGCATAGTGCATAACAACTTCATCCAGAGGTCTGTCGATGAGCAGGTCGTTCTGCATGCGTTCTTCACTGGTGGATGTAAGCTGTGTTACAGCGATCAGCAGGGGACGTGTGCCATCGGGGCGTGTCAGACCTTCCAGACCTGCTTCCATCATAGCGATGGTGCCGCCGGCATGTACGTTGCACATGTCAACATCCAGACGGGACAGAACTGCCATAGCTTTCTTTACAGTGTTGGGAATGTCGTGCAGCTTCAGATCCAGGAAGATTTTATGGCCTCTTGCCTTGATTTCTCTTACGATTTCGGGACCTTCCGCATAGAACAGTTCCATACCGATTTTCAGGAAGGGTTTTTCTTCTGTGAAGCGATCCAGGAAGGTGTAGAGTTCTTCCTTGCTGTTGAAGTCACAAGCGATGATGACATCTCTGTTCATTTGTGAGCACCTCCAATGATTTCATTCAGATCTTTGATACCATACTGCTCCATAACACGGGGCAGGTCTTCGATGATGTTTTTGCATGCGAAGGGGTCTACCAGATTGGCTGCGCCTACCTGAACGGCAGTAGCGCCTGCCAGCATCATTTCGATGACATCTTCCGCGGAGGAAACACCGCCCATGCCGATGACGGGGATGTTTACAGCTTCCGCTACCTGATATACCATGCGGACAGCCACAGGGAAGATGGCACTGCCGGAGAAACCGCCCATTTTGTTAGCGATCACAGGGCGTTTTGTTTTCAGGTCAATACGCATGCCCATCATGGTGTTGATGAGGCTGATGCCGTCTGCGCCTGCTTCTTCACATGCTTTTGCAACAGCCGCAATGTCTGTTACATTGGGGCTCAGTTTGATGTAAACGGGTTTTGTGGTCACTGCCTTTACGGCTCTGGTCACTTCTGCCGCAGCTTCGGGGCTGGTGCCGAATGCCATGCCGCCGTGATGCACGTTGGGGCAGCTGACATTGACTTCAATGATGCCAACTTGGTCTTCTTTGTCGATGCGTTCGCAGCAGTAAGCGTATTCGTCAACGGAAAAACCGCTGATGTTGGCAATGACAGGCTTATGGAAGCACTTGCGCATTTTAGGCAGTTCTTCGGAAATCACTTTGTCAATGCCGGGGTTCTGGAGCCCTACAGAGTTGATGAGCCCGGAAGTGCATTCTGCAATACGGGGAGTAGGGTTGCCGAAACGGGGTTCTCTGGTGGTCCCTTTGAAAGAGAAGGAACCCAGAATATTGATATCATACAGTTCCGCAAATTCATAGCCATAGCCGAAAGTACCGCTGGCGGGAATCACGGGGTTATCCAGCGTAATGCCGCTGAGTGTTACTTTTGTGTTTACCACTTGATTTCCTCCTTTTCCAGTACAGGGCCGTCTTTGCAGATACGTTTGTTGCCGTATTTTGTTTCACAGCTGCAGCCCATGCAGGCACCGAAGCCACAGCCCATGCGTTCTTCAAAGCTGAGCTGGCCGCTGGTTGCTGTCACATCAGACAGGGCTTTCAGCATGGGTTCGGGACCGCAGGTATAGAAATAAGTGTAGTCTTTCAATGTTTTCACTACATCGGTGACAAAGCCTTTTGTGCCAAGGGAACCGTCTGCTGTTGCCACATGAACGGGCACGCCCAAAGCCCGGAATTCGTCGATATAGAAGGCATCTTCTTTGGTGTTGAAGCCCAGAATCACTTCAGGCTTTTTGCCTTCTTCCAGCAGATTTTTTGCCAGACGATACATGGGGGGAACCCCTACGCCGCCGCCGATAAGCAGGGGACGCATACCGCTTTTGCTGGTGTCATAGCCATTGCCAAGACCTGTCAGGATATCCAGCTGTTTGCCGGCTGCCAGTGTGGAAAGGTATTTTGTGCCTTTGCCCACTACTTTGTAGAGAATGGTGAGAGTTTTTTCGTTGTAGTCACATACGGAAATGGGACGACGCAGGAAAAAACCATCCAGTTTGATATTTACGAACTGACCGGAAGCGGTGATGGCAGAGGTATCCCCTGCCAAAACCATTTTCAATACTGTGTCGGTCAGATGCTGATTGCTTTTTACAGTAAAGATAGACTGCTTCACGACGTACCTCCTAGATTATGCGTCGATGGTAGAGATGCAAAGTGTGGTTTCTTCCAGAACATCCAGCAGAACACGAACGGTATCCAGTGCTGTGAACATGGTTACGTTGTTTTCTACTGCACACTGACGGATTTCTGCACCGTCACTGTTCTGCATGTCGTTGATGTCTCTGGTGTTGATCACATAGCTTACATAGCCGTGACGGATGGATTCGATGATTTCATCGCTGCCGTCGCTGATTTTTGCTCTTACTCTTGTACGGATACCGTGTTCTTTCAGGAATTCAGCTGTGCCTTTTGTTGCTTCGATGTTGAAGCCCAGTTCGTAGAAACGACGGATCAGAGGCAGTGCTTCTTCTTTGTCTTTGTCTGCGATGGTAGCAAATACGGTACCGTAGTTCAGGATGTTCATGCCGGAAGCCTGCAGAGCTTTATACAGCGCGCGGTTCAGTTTGTTGTCGTAACCGATTGCTTCCCCTGTGGATTTCATTTCGGGGGACAGGTAAGTGTCCATACCGTGGAGTTTGGAGAAGGAGAATGCGGGAACTTTTACATACCATCTGTTCTTTTCATCGGGGTAGATGCCGAAGATGCCCTGTTCTTTCAGAGTCTTGCCCAGAATTACCAGTGTTGCAATGTCTGCCAGAGAGTAACCTGTTGCTTTGGACAGGAAAGGTACTGTTCTGGAGGAACGAGGGTTTACTTCGATTACGTATACATCATCGTTTTTGTCCACGATGAACTGGATGTTGAACAGACCACGGATGCCGATGCCCAGACCCAGTTTCTTGGTGTATTCCAGGATGGTGCCTTTTGCTTTTGCGGATACGCTGAATGTAGGATATACGCTGATGGAGTCACCGGAGTGTACGCCGGTTCTTTCTACATGTTCCATGATACCAGGAACGAATACGTCGTAACCGTCGCAAACTGCGTCTACTTCCAGTTCTTTACCCTGGATATATTTGTCAACCAGTACGGGCTGGTCTTCGTTGATTTTAACGGCTGTTTTCAGGTAAGAACGCAGGGATTCTTCGTTCGCAACGATCTGCATTGCACGACCGCCCAGAACGTAGCTGGGGCGAACCAGTACGGGATAACCGATTTCTTCTGCTGCTTTCACACCGTCTTCGATGTTTGTAACTGCCTGACCCTTAGGCTGAGGGATGTTCAGTTCTTCCATGATCTTTTCGAAGGAATCTCTGTTTTCCGCTCTTTCGATGGCAGCAACGTCTGTACCGATGATCTTTACGCCGCGTTCCATCAGAGGCTGTGCCAGGTTGATCGCTGTCTGGCCGCCCAGGGAAGCGATAACGCCCAGAGGCTGTTCCATTTCTACGATGTTCATAACGTCTTCTACAGTCAAAGGTTCGAAGTACAGCTTGTCGCTGGTTGTGTAGTCTGTGGATACAGTTTCGGGGTTGTTGTTGATGATGATGGATTCATAACCATACTGTTTGATGGTTGTTACAGCATGTACGGTGGAGTAGTCGAATTCGACACCCTGACCGATACGGATAGGACCGGAACCCAGTACGATGATTTTCTTTTTGTCGCTCAGGCGGGATTCGTTGCCTTCTTCGTATGTGGAGTAGAAGTAAGGGATATAGCCGCCGCAGCCGCTTGTTTCGATCATTTTGTAAACAGGGAACATTTTCTGTTCTTTTCTCAGGTTGAATACTTCAACTTCTTTCCAGTTCCACAGTTTTGCGATGAATTTATCGGAGAAGCCCATTTTCTTCGCTTTTGCCAGGATTTCTACGTTGCCAACGTTTTCAGCCAGTACTGTTTCGTAGTCAACGATGTTTTTCATTACTTCCAGGAAGTATTTTGTGATCATGGTTGCGTTGAAGATTTCATCCAGAGAAACGCCGTTGCGGATCAGCTGTGCAATAGCGTAGATTCTGTCATCGGGGCTCTTTGCGATGTAGTCCAGCAGTTCTTCGTTAGGTGTGTTGTCAAATTTGTCCATGTACAGGTGGCAAACACCGATTTCCAGAGAGCGGATGGATTTCAGCAGACATTCTTCGATAGTTCTGCCGATACCCATAACTTCGCCTGTTGCTTTCATCTGTGTGCCCAGTGTGTTTGCTGCTGTAGCAAATTTGTCGAAGGGGAAACGAGGCATTTTCGCTACGATATAGTCCAGAGCAGGTTCGAAGTTTGCGTTTGTTTCGGAAATCTTGATTTCGTCCAGTGTCATACCAACAGCGATCTTAGCTGTTACACGAGCGATGGGGTAACCGCTTGCTTTGGATGCCAGTGCGGAGGAACGAGATACACGAGGGTTTACTTCGATCAGGTAGTATTTGGAGGAGTTGGGGTCCAGTGCGAACTGTACGTTACAACCGCCTTCGATTTTCAGCGCGCGGATGATTTTCAGAGCGCTGTCACGGAGCATGTTGAAGTCTGCATCATTCAGTGTCAGGATAGGAGCCACAACGATGGAGTCACCTGTGTGTACACCAACGGGGTCGATGTTTTCCATACCGCAGATGGTGATCGCGTGGTCTGTGCCGTCACGCATTACTTCGAATTCGATTTCTTTGTAGCCTTTTACGCTCTTTTCAACCAGTACCTGGTGTACGGGAGAAAGTTTCAGGGCGTTTTCCATGATTTCTACCAGTTCAGTTTCGTTGTTTGCGAAACCGCCGCCTGTGCCGCCCAGTGTGAATGCAGGACGCAGTACAACGGGATAGCCGATTTCTTTTGCAGCGTTGATTGCTTCTTCAACGGAGTATGTGATGATGGAAGGAATTACGGGTTCGCCGATTTCCTGGCAGAGTTCTTTGAACAGTTCTCTGTCTTCAGCACGTTCGATACTTTCACAGCTTGTGCCCAGCAGTTCTACCTGGCATTCTCTCAGAACGCCTTTCTTTTCCAGCTGCATTGCCAGATTCAGACCTGTCTGACCGCCGATACCGGGAACGATAGCGTCGGGACGTTCATAACGCAGGATTTTTGCAACATATTCCAGTGTTAGGGGTTCCATATAAACCTTGTCTGCAATGGTTGTGTCTGTCATGATGGTAGCAGGGTTGGAGTTTACCAGTACTACTTCATAGCCTTCTTCTTTCAGGGCAAGGCAAGCCTGTGTGCCTGCATAGTCAAATTCGGCAGCCTGTCCGATGACGATGGGGCCGGAGCCGATAATCAGAATTTTTTTGAGGTCAGTTCTCTTTGGCATATTGTAATTCCTCCTTGAATTATATATAAAATTTCCTAGTTACCTGAATTTATTATAATATGGTTGTTTTCCGGCTGTCCAGATTTTCTTCCCATACAGGAACACCTTTGTACATGGTCAGTTTACATCTGCCGGATACTTCCCAGCCGGTGAAAGGTGTGCTTTTGCCCATGGAGCAGAACTCCGCAGGGTCAATGGTGTATGTTTCGTTCAGATCGTACACAGTCAGGTTGGCAGGCATGCCAACAGCCAGAGGTGTGCCGATGCCGAAGCGTTTGGACGGATTTGTGTGCATCAGATCGATGAGCATATTTAAGGTAAGAACTCCTTTTTTCACCAGATTGGTGTACAGAATGGGGAAGGCTGTTTCCAGTCCTACAATACCCATCATGCTCTTTGCCAGACCTTTGCTTTTTTCCTCAGCGGAGTGAGGGGCGTGGTCGGTGGCAATCATGTCGATGGTACCGTCCAGAATGCCTGCAATGAGAGCATCCTGATCTGCTTTGCTGCGCAGAGGGGGATTCATTTTGAATCTGCCGTCCTCCTGCAGGTCCATATCAGTCAGTACCAGATAATGAGGACCTGTTTCGCAGGAAACGGGAAGGCCTTCTTTTTTCGCCTGACGGATGAGTTCCACGCCTTCTTTGGTAGAGATGTGGCAGACATGATAGTCACATCCTGTTTCTCTTACCAAAGCGATGTCACGCTGGATCTGCTTCCATTCACTTTCGGAGCAGATACCTTTGTGTCCGTGCTGCGCACAATATTCGCCTGCATGAATATAGCCGCCATTGAGCAGTTCATTGACTTCGCAGTGTGCGGCTACCATTTTGTCAAGTTGTTTGATTTTTTTCATGGCCTGACGCATCATTTCGTCACTTTGTACACCTCGTCCATCATCGGAAAAGGCACAAACATGAGGTGCCAGTGCGTCAAAATCCGCAAGAGCTTCGCCTTTTTCACCATAGGTGATGGCACCATAAGGCAGGACTTCGATCAAAGCGGTTTTTTCGATGGCTTCCAGCTGCGGTGCCAGTGTTTCGGCACAATCGGGCACTGGATTCAGGTTTGGCATAGCGCAAATGGTGGTGTAACCGCCGTGTGCTGCCGCCTGTGTACCGGTGCGGATGGTCTCTTTATAAAAAAATCCCGGTTCTCTCAGATGCGTATGAACATCAATGAAACCGGGAAAGATAGCGAAACCTTCCAAATCGAAAACAACGCTGCCTTTTGTGGGTGCGGCGGAAGAAATATCGGTAATGATACCATTATTGACAAATACGTTGGATTTTACAAATTCGCCCTGCATAAATACGTTTGCATTGGATAAAATGTAGTTCAATGTATTTCTCTCCTTTCTTCTGTCTGCATGGTTGTTATGTATTTCTTTACAAATTGTCAGTAGTATATCATAGGGATTTGGCTCTGTCAAGCATTTCTTTCCGAGAAAATTCTTCCCCCTTCATTGACAGGAAATTGGAAAATGTGTTAGACTGAACATGTCAAATAAAGCGGTTTTCTGTAACTGACGGATTGGTGGGAGACCACAGGGGAGCAGAAAATCGGAATTTTTTCTAAGCAGTGCAGTACTGCCTGGCGGATATTTTTATGATTGCCGGGCTTAACGGAATTTCTTCGGTCTGTTTCTTCTGCATGATGGTTGTCGGCGGTGTTTTTGATGAATGGAAATATCGCTTTTTTGCTGTCAATGAGGAGAAAAGAAGGAAAGCGTGCTGCTTTTTGTCGACCGTCTGGGCAGTCCTGTTTCCGCCAAGGAATCGGACTGTCCTTTTTTGCGTCTGCAAAAGGAATTTGTATTATTTTTGAGGAGGTTTATCCATGAAAAAAATTGGTATTGTAATGGGCAGCGACAGTGATCTTCCTGTATTGGAAAAGGCAATGACAACACTGGACAAATTTGGTGTGCCTTATGAAGTGCATGTATATTCCGCACACAGAACACCTGTAGAAGCAAAAGAATTTGCACAGCAGGCAAGAGCCAACGGCTTTGGTGCCATCATCGCGGCAGCAGGCAAGGCAGCCCATCTGGCAGGTGCCATCGCAGCAAACACAACACTGCCTGTCATCGGCATTCCTGTAAAATCCTCTACACTGGACGGTCTGGACGCACTGCTTTCCACCGTACAGATGCCCGGCGGTATTCCCGTTGCAACTGTAGCCATTGACGGGGCAGAAAATGCGGCTCTGCTGGCAATTCAGGTGCTGGGTGCATCTGACGCGGAACTGGCAGCAAAACTGGATGCAGCCAGAGCGGAAGCAGCAGCAAAAGTACTGGAAAAGAACAAAGCAGTGGAAGCAAAATACAACCACTGATACCATACATACGAAATAAACACAGATACAAAAGAACCCCTGTCAGAAAGAACAGGCGGAACAAGGAGCTGGAAAAATGAATAAGATCCATGAAGAATGCGGCGTTTTTGGTGTATATGCCAAGGAAAAAACCTCTGTTGCATCTACGGCATATTACGGTTTGTTTGCTCTACAGCATCGGGGACAGGAAAGCTGTGGGATTGTGGTCAATGACGATGGTTTATTTACGTACCATAAGGACGGCGGTCTGGTCAATGATGTCTTTACCCCAGCAGTGATGGAGCACCTGGGAGAAGGGAACATGGCTGTAGGTCATGTGCGCTATGGCACAACTGGCGGCG
The DNA here is from genome assembly GCA_902477755.1 of uncultured Clostridia bacterium. GTDB lineage: Bacteria > Bacillota > Clostridia > Lachnospirales > Anaerotignaceae > Anaerotignum. The sequence continues at coordinate 186,545 of CABSIK010000003.1, read as the reverse complement.
GCGGCAGACTCAATGCCCAGCCTATCGTTGTGAACCATGTGAAAGGGGCAATGGCTCTGGCACATAACGGCAATCTGGTCAATTCCTTTGAACTGCGGCGGGAACTGGAGTTGGAAGGTTCCATTTTCCACACCACCAGTGATACAGAAGTCATTTCCTACATCATCACAAAGGAACGGCTGAATGCACCTTCCATCGAGGAGGCAGTCAATCGGGCAATGCATCGCATCAAAGGGGCTTACTCTCTGGTGGTTATGTCCTCCACGAAAATGATTGCGGCAAGAGATCCTCATGGATTCCATCCTCTCTGCTATGGTGTCACAGAAGAAGGGACTTACGTCATTGCTTCGGAAACCTGCGCCTTGGATGCAGTCAGCGCAGCATTTATCCGAGATGTAGAACCGGGGGAAATCGTAGTTTTTGACGGCGATGAAATCCGTACTATTTCTGACCATATGGGTGAAGCAGAGAAGCACTTGTGTATTTTTGAGCATATTTATTTTTCCAGACCCGATTCCAGAATCGACGGCGTCAGCGTACATCATGCCAGAGTAACGGCAGGTGCCTGTCTTGCCATGGAACATCCTGTACAGGCGGATGTTGTCATTGGTGTGCCGGATTCCGGTATCGACGCAGCCATTGGATATGCCAGACAATCCGGCATTCCTTATGGCATTGGATTTATCAAGAATAAATATATCGGTCGTACCTTTATCGCGCCGGGACAAAAGGCGAGAGAAGATAAAGTGAAAATCAAGCTGAATGTAATATCAGAAACCATTAAGGGAAAACGTGTGGTTATGGTGGACGACTCCATTGTCAGAGGTACTACCTCCGCAAGAATCGTCAAACTGCTGCGGGAAGCAGGGGCAAAAGAAGTCCATGTCCGTTCTTCCGCACCGCCGTTTTTATTCCCTTGTTATTACGGAACAGATGTGGATTCCCAGGAAAACCTCATTGCGGTGAATCATACCATGGACGAGATTCGGGATATCATCGGTGCGGACAGCATCGGCTATCTGAATCTGGACCATCTGGGCATGCTCATGGGCACCCCCAAGGGCTGCGGATACTGTGCCGCCTGCTTCGATGGGAATTACCCCACAGAAGTTCCCACAGAAACGTGCAAGAACAGATTTGAAGGCAAGCTGAGCGAAAGGAGCAACAATCATGAAAAGTCAAAGTGAAAGCTATAAAGCTGCAGGTGTGGACATTACCGCTGGGTATCAGGCAGTGGAACTGATGAAAAAACACATTGCAAGAACCGTAACAGCAGGGGCAATGTCCGATATCGGTGGTTTCGGCGGTCTGTTTGAAATGGATCTGACAGGCATCACAAAACCTGTACTGGTAAGCGGTACTGACGGTGTTGGTACAAAACTGAAACTGGCGTTTTTGATGAACAAGCATGACACAGTAGGTATCGACTGTGTAGCTATGTGCGTCAACGACATCATTTGCTGCGGCGCAAAACCTCTGTTCTTCCTGGACTATATTGCCGTAGGCAAAAACTTCCCTGAAAAAGTAGCTGCTATCGTTTCCGGCGTAGCAGAAGGCTGTGTACAGTCCGGCGCTGCTCTCATCGGCGGCGAAACAGCAGAAATGCCCGGTTTCTATCCCGAAGACGAATACGATCTGGCTGGCTTCGCAGTAGGTGTTGTAGACAAAGACAAAATCCTGGACAACAAAACCATGGAAGCTGGCGACGTTGTGATCGCACTGCCTTCCAGCGGCGTGCACTCCAATGGTTTCTCTCTGGTTCGCCGTGTATTTGATGTGGAAAACGCAGACATCAAAACACCTATGGAAGAACTGGGCGGCAAATCTCTGGGCGAAACCCTGCTGGCACCTACAAAAATCTATGTAAAACCGATGCTGGCACTGTTTGAAGAAGTGAAAGTGAAAGCAGTTTCTCATATCACAGGCGGCGGCTTCTATGAAAATATTCCCAGAAGCATCCCCAAAGGCTTTGGTGCGAAAATTGACAAGAGCGCACTGCGTATTCCTCCCATCTTCAAACTGTTGGCAGAAAAAGGCAACATTCCCGAACGTGACATGTTCAACACATTCAACATGGGCGTTGGCATGAGCGTTGTGGTTGCCAAAGCAGACGCTGAAAAAGCACTGGAAATCCTGAAAGCAAACGGTGAAGACGCTTACATCATGGGCGAAATCATTCCTTCCGAGGAGGGCGTGGTTATATGCTGAAAACAAAAATAGCAGTTTTTGTTTCCGGCGGCGGCACCAATTTGCAGGCGTTGATTGATGCCCAGAAAAGCGGCATCCTGCAAAGCGGCGAAATCGCCTTGGTACTTGCCAGCAACCATAAGGCTTATGCCCTGACAAGAGCGGCAGAAAACAACATTCCTTCCGCTGTGGTTGTCAGAAAGGAATTTGATTCCCAGCTGGCTTATGAAGAAAAGGTCAAAGAAGTCCTGAAAGAACATGGCATTGAGCTGATTGTTCTGGCAGGCTTCATGTCCATTCTCAGCGAAAACTTTACTTCCGCTTTTCCTAAGCGGATCATCAATATCCACCCCTCTTTGATCCCTTCTTTCTGCGGAAAAGGGTATTATGGTCTGAAAGTCCACGAAGCGGCTTTGGCTTATGGGGTGAAAGTGACAGGGGCAACGGTGCATTATGTCAATGAAATCCCCGACGGCGGCGAAATCCTCATGCAGAAAGCCGTTGAAGTCAAAGATGGAGATACACCGGAAGTGCTCCAGCGCCGTGTCATGGAGGAAGCGGAATGGATTCTGCTGCCCCGTGCCACAGAGCAGGTTTCCAAAGAATTGCAGAAAGGAAGATAATTTTCATGGATATTTACAGAAAAGATTCTATGGCTACACTGGTGAAAGATAACGCTTATGTGGGCAGAGGCATTGTCATCGGCAAAACAGCAGATGCCAAAAAAGCGGCAGTGGCTTACTTCATCATGGGCCGCAGCGAAAACAGCCGTAACCGTGTGTTCATCGAAAAAGGCGACGAAGTCATCATTGAACCCTTCGATGCTTCCAAAGTGGAAGATCCTTCTCTGATTATTTATTCTCCCATCAAAAAATGGGAAAACAAACTGATTGTGACAAACGGCGATCAGACAGACACCGTTTATGACTTCATCAAAGACGGTAAAACATTCGAAGAAGCTCTGGAAACAAGAGAATTTGAACCTGACGCACCCAACTTTACCCCTAGAATCAGCGGTATGCTCACATTCGGGGAAAAAGATTTCACATACAAAATGAGTATCCTGAAAAGCGCAGACGCAGAAGGCAGCGCATGCAACCGCTACACCTTCTCCTATGCTGCAACAGCAGGTCTGGGTCACTTCATCCATACTTATGCTTGCGACGGCAACCCCCTGCCTACATTCCAGGGTGAACCCGAACGTGTGGCAATCCCCGATGACATCGACACATTCCTGAATGAAATCTGGGAAAACCTGAATGAACAGAACAAAATCTCCATTTATGTTCGCTACATCGACTTGGAAACAGGCGCTGTGGAAAACAGAATGATCAACAAAAACAAATAAATCAAAAGAGGAGTACAGGATGCACGAAAACAAGGAAATTTATATTTCACCTTTTTCTACCCGTTATGCCAGCAAGGAAATGCAGGAAGTATTTTCTGAACAGTTTAAGTTCCGTACATGGCGCAGACTTTGGATCGCATTGGCACGGGCGGAAAAAGCATTGGGTTTGGATATTACAGATGAACAGATTGCACAGATGGAGGCGTTTAAAGACGACGTCAATTACGAAGTGGCAGAAGAAAGAGAACGAATCGTTCGCCATGACGTTATGAGCCATGTTTACGCTTTTGGGAAACAGTGCCCTGCGGCGGAACCCATCATCCATCTGGGCGCAACCAGCTGTTATGTAGGGGATAATACAGATATCATCATTCTGCGGAAGGCTTCCGAAATCATTCTGAAGAAAGCGGCACAGGTACTGAAAAACCTGTCTGATTTTGCTATGGAATATAAGGATATGCCATGCCTTGCTTATACCCACTTGCAGCCTGCACAGCTGACCACCGTCGGCAAACGTGCGGCTCTGTGGATGTATGAACTTTCTCAGGATGTGCTGGAACTGGAGCATCGTTTGGACAAGCTGCTGCTTTTGGGCTCCAAAGGCACCACAGGCACACAGGCGAGCTTTATGGAGCTTTTTGACGGCGATGAAGAAAAGATTAAAAAGATGGAAACCATGATCGCCGATGAAATGGGATTCCCCGGCGTGGTTCCCGTTTCCGGTCAGACTTATTCCAGAAAGGTAGACGCTTATTTCCTCTCTGTTCTGTCCGGTTTTGCTCAGAGCGCATATAAATTCTCCAATGACATGCGTATTTTGCAGTCCTTTGAGGAAATGGAGGAGCCTTTTGAAAAGAATCAGATCGGTTCTTCTGCAATGCCTTACAAGCGCAATCCCATGCGCAGTGAGCGTATTTCCGCACTGGCAAGATATGTCATTGTAGATTCTCTGAATCCGGCACTGACAGCAGGAACCCAGTGGTTTGAACGTACTCTGGATGACTCAGCAAATAAACGTATTTCCATTGCGGAAGCGTTTCTGGCAGTAGATGCCATTTTAAATATCTATATTAACGTGACCGGCGGCATTGTGGTCTATGATAAGGTTGTAAACCGTCGTGTCATGGAAAAACTGCCTTTTATGGCAACAGAAAACATCCTGATGCAGTCTGTGAAAAAAGGCGGCAACAGACAGGAACTTCACGAACGTCTGCGCACCCATTCCCATGGGGCAGCGGCAAAAGTGAAACTGGAAGGCGGCACCAATGACCTGATTCAGCGCATTGTGGACGATCCCGCATTCCCTCTGACAGAGGAGGAAATCTATGCGGAACTGGACCCCAAGCGTTATATCGGCAGATGTGCCTCTCAGGTGGAAGAACTGGTGGCTTATACCATCCAGCCCATTTTGCAGCGGTGGCATGACGGTGAGATTCAGGCAGAATTGAAGGTTTGAAATTTTAGAAGGAGAGAAGCGGTATGAAAGAATTTGAATTGAAATATGGTTGTAACCCCAACCAGAAACCGGCAAAAATCTTTATGGCGGACGGCAGTGATTTGCCCATTGAAATTCTCAACGGCAAACCGGGTTATATCAACTTTTTGGACGCGTTCAACAGCTGGCAGCTGGTGAAAGAACTGAAGGAAGCCCTGGGCATGCCTGCGGCAACCTCCTTCAAACATGTAAGCCCCACTTCCGCAGCTGTCGGCGTACCTATGAGCGCGGAACTGAAAAAAGCTTGCTTTGTAGACGATATCGAAGGTCTGGATGATTCTCCCGTTGCGCTGGCTTACGCAAGAGCAAGAGGCACAGACAGAATGTGCTCCTTTGGTGACTGGGTTGCCCTCAGTGATGTTTGCGACGAAGTAACCGCTCGTCTGCTGAAAAGAGAAGTCTCCGACGGTATCATTGCTCCAGGCTATACACCCGAAGCATTGGAAATCCTGAAAAGCAAACGCAAAGGCAGCTACAACATTGTAAAAATCGATCCTAACTATGTACCTGAAAAACAGGAAAGAAAACAGGTTTACGGCATCACATTTGAACAGGGCAGAAACGATTTCAAAATCGACGAAGAACTGCTGAACAATATCGTGACAGAAAACAAAGAACTGCCTGATGCGGCAAAACGCGACCTGATCATTGCTCTGATCACACTGAAATATACACAGTCCAACTCCGTATGCTTTGCCAAAGACGGTCAGGCTATCGGCGTTGGCGCAGGTCAGCAGTCCAGAATCCACTGCACCAGACTGGCTGGCGGCAAAGCGGACGTATGGCATCTGCGTCAGCATGAAAAAGTGCTGAACCTGCCTTTCCTGCCTACTGTAGGCAGACCTGACAGAGATAACACCATCGACGTTTATATCTCTGACGACTATGAAGACGTTCTGGCAGAAGGCACATGGCAGAAATTCTTCTCTGAAAAACCCGAACCTCTTACAAAAGAAGAAAAGAGAGCATACCTGGATTCTATCAAAGGTGTGGCTCTGGGCAGTGACGCTTTCTTCCCCTTCGGTGACAACATCGAACGTGCGGCTAAGAGCGGCGTAACTTATATTGCGGAACCCGGCGGTTCCATCCGTGACGACAATGTCATCGAAACCTGCAACAAATTCGGCATGGTTATGGCATTTACCGGCATGAGACTGTTCCATCACTAAGAGAGAAAACGGGAGGAATCAATATATGAAAGTTATGGTTGTAGGCGGCGGTGGCAGAGAACATACCATCGTGAAGAAGATTAAGGAAAACAAAGATGTGACAGAACTGTACGCACTGCCCGGCAATGGCGGTATTGCGCAGGATGCAGTCTGTGTGGATATCGGCGCGAAGGATATTGACGGCATTGTGGCATTTGCAAAAGAAAAAGCCATTGATTTCGCAGTGGTGGCTCCTGACGATCCTCTGGTATTGGGCGCAGTTGACGCACTGGAAGCCATCGGTGTGCCTTGCTTCGGCCCTAACAAAAACGCAGCGATTTTGGAAGGCAGCAAAGTGTTCTCCAAAAATCTCATGAAGAAATACAACATCCCTACAGCGGCTTACGAAGTCTTTGACAACGCAGAAGACGCGCTGGCTTATCTGGAAACAGCACCCATTCCTACCGTTATCAAAGCAGACGGTTTAGCACTGGGCAAAGGCGTTATCATTGCCGAAACAAGAGAACAGGCAAAAGCTGGTGTAAAAACCATCATGGAAGATAAAGTTTTCGGTGCCAGCGGTGACCACATCGTTGTGGAAGAATTCCTGACAGGCCCGGAAGTTTCCGTTCTGGCATTCACAGACGGCAAAACCATGATTCCCATGGTTTCTTCCATGGACCACAAACGCGCGCTGGACGGCGATAAAGGTCTGAATACAGGCGGTATGGGAACAGTTGCTCCCAATCCTTACTATACAGAAGCTGTTGCGGAAGAATGCATGAAAACCATTTTCCTGCCTACCATGGAAGCTATGAACAAAGAAGGCAGAACATTCAAAGGCTGCCTGTACTTTGGTCTGATGCTGACACCCAACGGCCCCAAAGTAATCGAATACAACTGCCGTTTCGGCGACCCTGAAACACAGGTAGTTCTGCCTTTGCTGGAAAGTGACCTGCTGAGCATCATGCAGCATATCGCCAACGGCACACTGGCAGACGCTGAAGTGAAATTCAGCAACAAAGCAGCTTGCTGTGTCATCATGGCGTCTGAAGGCTATCCCGGCAAATACGAAAGCGGCTATGAAATCACACTGCCTGCAGATTCCAGCAGAATCTTCGTGGCTGGCGCGAAAATCAAAGACGGCAAACTGGTGACCGGTGGCGGTCGTGTGCTGGGTGTGACAGAAGTGGCTGACACATTGGCAGAAGCTGTGGATAAAGCCTATGAAACGGTAAAAACCGTAAGTTTTGCAAACGCATATTATCGGAAAGATATTGGTAAAAAAGCCCTTGCGGCGGAGGTGTAACATCTATGGTTTATAGAATTTATGTGGAGAAAAAACAGGGTTTGCAGACAGAAGCAGACGGCTTGAGAGCCGATCTGGTGAACCTGCTGGGCATCAAAGGTCTGACAGGTCTGCGCCTTTTGAATCGTTACGACGTAGAACACATTGACAAAGAATTGTTTGAAAACTGCAAAACAACGGTATTTTCCGAACCTCAGCTGGATGATCTGCTGACAGAAATCCCTCAGGATGGCGCGAAAGTATTCGCAGTGGAATTTTTGCCCGGTCAGTTTGACCAGAGAGCAAACTCCGCAGCAGAATGTATCCAGATCATTTCCAAACAGGACAGACCTCTGGTAAAGAGTGCGAAAGTTTACCTGCTGTACGGCGATCTGACAGACGCTGATGTGGAAGCTATCAAGAAATATGTCATCAACCCTGTGGAATCCAGAGAAGCTGCTCTGGCAGAAGCAGATACACTGGAAATGGTATATGAAATCCCCACTTCCGTGGCAACACTGGACGGTTTCTGCGAAATGGACGAAGCTGCACTGGCGCAGTTTGTAGCGGATCAGGGTCTGGCAATGGATCTGGACGATATCAAAGTATGTCAGGCTTATTTCCAGAGTGAACACAGAGATCCTACCATTACAGAAATCAAAATGATTGATACATACTGGTCTGATCACTGCCGTCATACCACATTCCTGACAACCATCGACAGCGTGAAATTTGAAGACGCACTGCTCCAGAGCGCTTATGACGAATATCTGAAAACAAGAGAAGCCATTGGCAGAACAAAACCCATCAACCTGATGGATATGGGCACCATTGTGGCAAAATTCCTGAAACAGCAGGGCAAGCTGGATAAACTGGATGAATCCGAAGAAATCAACGCTTGTACAGTCAAAATTGACGTAGAAGTGGAAGACAGAGTGGAAAAATGGCTGCTGCTGTTCAAAAACGAAACACACAACCATCCCACAGAAATCGAACCTTTCGGCGGCGCTGCAACCTGCGTGGGCGGTGCTATTCGTGACCCTCTGAGCGGTCGTTCCTATGTATACGCTGCCATGCGTGTAACAGGTGCAGGCAACCCTCTGACTCCCGTTTCCGAAACACTCCAGGGCAAACTGCCTCAGAGAAAAATTGTTACCACAGCTGCTGCTGGTTACAGCTCTTACGGCAACCAGATTGGTCTGGCAACAGGTCAGGTAGACGAAATCTACCACGACGGCTATGTGGCTAAGAGAATGGAAATCGGCGCGGTTATCGGTGCGGCTCCTGCGGAAAATGTACGCAGAGAACGTCCCGAAGACGGGGATATTGTTATTCTGCTGGGCGGCAGAACCGGTCGTGACGGCTGCGGCGGTGCAACAGGCTCCTCCAAATCCCATACACTGGAATCTCTGGAAAACTGCGGCGCAGAAGTACAGAAGGGTAACGCTCCCGAAGAAAGAAAACTGCAGAGATTGTTCCGTAATGCAGAAGCATCTCGCCTGATCAAACGCTGCAATGACTTCGGTGCCGGCGGTGTATCCGTTGCCATTGGGGAACTGGCAGATGGTCTGGAAATCAACCTGAACGCGGTTCCTAAGAAATATGAAGGTCTGGACGGCACAGAACTGGCCATCAGTGAATCTCAGGAACGTATGGCAGTTGTTGTTGCGGCAGAAGATGTGGAACGCTTCAAAGAACTGGCTTACGCAGAAAATCTGGAAGCTACCGTTGTAGCGGAAGTAAAGGCAAATCCTTATCTGGTAATGTACTGGAACGATAAGAAGATCGTTAACATTTCCCGTGAATTTCTGAACTCCAACGGTGCAGAAAAACATATCGATATCACACCTGTGGCTCCCGAAAGCTATGACAAAGAAATCAAAGACGATTTCAAAGAAGCTTACATGGATTTGGCTGGTGACCTGAATGTTTGCTCCAAACGTGGTCTGTCTGAACGCTTTGACTCCACCATCGGTGCAGGCACAGTCCTGATGCCTTTCGGCGGCAAAAACCAGAGAACACCTATTCAGGCTATGGTAAACAAAGTTTCTATGGAAAAAGCTGACGCGAAAACATGCTCTTTGATGGCTTGGGGCTACAATCCTTTCATCGCAGAAAAGAGCCCTTATCACAGCGCATATCTGGCAGTTGTGGAATCCGTTGCGAAACTTATCGCAACAGGTGCGAAATTTGAAGATGTATACCTGTCCTTCCAGGAATACTTCGAAAAACCTATGAAAGACCCCAAACGTTGGGGCAAACCCATGGCAGCTCTGTTGGGTGCGTTTATGGCACAGAAAGGTCTGGAAATTGCTGCCATCGGCGGTAAAGACTCCATGAGCGGTACTTTTGAACATATCGACGTACCTCCCACACTGGTTTCTTTCGCTGTGACAACAGAAAATGTAGCAAATATCATCTCTCCCGAATTTAAAGGAGAAAATCATAAAGTGGTACTGCTGAAACCCGTTTACGATGAAAACGGTCTGCCTACCGCTGACAGCCTGAAAGCGCTGTTTGCACAGGTGAACGACCTGATGCGTGCAGGTAAGGTCTGCGCAGCTTACACACCCACTTATGGCGGCGTAGCAGAAGCAGTGCTGAAAATGGCAATGGGTAACGACATCGGCTTTACTTATGCAGATGGTCTGACCAAAGAAGATATCTTCGGTTATACTTACGGCGCATTTGTGCTGGAACTGAGCGGCGAAGATGAAGTTGGCACTCTGCTGGGCAGAACCGGCGGCAATGCTATCGCAAAAAACGGCGTTTCTATCGCACTGGCTGACCTGTACGATGTTTACGAAGGCAAATTGGAACCTATTTACTCCTGCAACATCGAAACAGAAGCAAAAGAACTGCCTACCTTTACATATCGTGCAGAAAGCTTTGCAAAACCCCGTTTGCAGTTCGCAAAACCTAAGGTTCTGATTCCTGTATTCCCCGGTACAAACTGCGAATACGATTCCGCAAAAGCTATGGAACGCGCAGGTGCGGAAGCGGAAATCTTTGTTATCAACAACCTTTCTGCAGCTGGTATCGCAAACTCCGTAGAAACATTTGCGAAGAAACTGAACGACAGCCAGATGATCTTCATCCCTGGCGGTTTCTCCGGCGGTGACGAACCTGACGGCTCTGGTAAATTCATCACAGCATTCTTCCGGAACCCTGAAGTAAAAGAAGCTGTGACAAAACTGCTGGAAGACAGAGATGGTTTGATTTGCGGTATCTGTAACGGTTTCCAGGCACTGATCAAACTGGGTCTGGTGCCTTATGGCAAGATCATCGACACCGATGAAAACTGCCCGACACTGACTTATAACACCATCCACAGACACCAGTCCAAACTGGTTCGTACTCGTGTGGCTTCCAATAAATCTCCTTGGCTGTCCAACGTACAGCCCGGCGACATCTTCACCGTGCCTATTTCCCACGGCGAAGGTCGTCTGCTGGCAGATGAAGCGCTTCTGCGCCAGCTGGCAGAAAACGGTCAGATTCTCACACAGTATGTAGATCAGAACGGCAACCCTACAAACGATATTCAGTACAACCCTAACGGCTCTGCCTTCGCCATCGAAGGTCTGCTTTCTCCCGATGGTCGTGTACTGGGTAAGATGGGTCACTCCGAACGTATCGCTGACCGTCTGTATCAGAACGTACCCGGCGAATTTGATATGAAATTGTTCAAATCCGCAGTGGAATATTGGAAATAAGCCTTTTCAATGATACTTAAAAAAGGTAAATTGGGCATTTAGAAGCTGCTTCATAAGAAAATAAAAATAGCCGGAATCCTTTTGGTATAGAGGGTTTCGGCTATCTTATTTTAATGGTATTGGAAATTTTCAAAGAAATAAAAAAAATACCAATCTATTCTCGTATGATGTGGCTTATAAAGCGTAGAAAAACTTTCGAAAAAATTAAATGTATTTTTATTCATGAATTTTCGTTTATATGCAAAAGTGTTGAGAAATTTGAAAAAATAGCCCGGATTCATAAATTTTTTGCATCAACAAAATGTTAAGATTTTCAAAGTGCTGACATTTGCGCCTTTGCAAAAAGGATGAAATTTTCGGTCAAAACCAAAGGTGATTTAAAAATATGTGAAATTTTAATAATAATCGCGAATCTATAGAAAAAAGTTTTGGAAATTGATAAAATTTTCTGTATTGTTGTGTGTTTCATTTTGTGTTATAATGGCTAAGTATGTATAACAGATGAAAAGAGGATGTATATATGCAAAAGGATTTCATTCTTTCACATGTAGATCATACCATGCTGAAGCAGAGTGCCACATGGGCAGATATCCAGCGGATCTGTGACGAGGGCTTGTCCCATAAGACAGCTTCTGTCTGTATTCCGCCTTCTTATGTAGCGGATGCGGCGGCATATTTGAAAGGTCGTTTGGCAGTTTGTACAGTCATTGGTTTTCCCAATGGGTATCAGACCACAGCGGTGAAAGTGGCAGAAACAAAAGATGCCATCGCAAAGGGCGCAGATGAAATTGATATGGTGATCAATATCGGCTGGGTCAAAGATGGAAAAGACCAGAAGGTTCTGGAAGAAATTAACGCAGTGAAAGAAGCCTGTCAGGGCAGGATATTGAAAGTGATTGTAGAAACCTGTCTGCTGACAGATGAAGAAAAAATCCGTATGTGCGATGTAGTCAGCCGTTCCGAGGCAGAATACATCAAGACAAGCACGGGATTTGCCGGCGGCGGCGCCACATTTGCGGATGTGGAACTGTTTGCCAAGCATGTACAGCCCGGTACCAAAATCAAAGCGGCAGGCGGCATCAAAAGTGTTGCGGACGCGGAGAAATTTCTGGAACTTGGGGCAGAACGACTGGGAACCAGTTCTCTGGTGGCTATGCTGGATCAAAAGGACTGATATGCGCCGGTGCGTTTTAGATGTACGGGCATACCATAAATATGTTTCAATGAAGATAAAAAGGGAGGAATTACAATGAGTTTATTCAAGAAATTTGCAGCAACAGCAATGGCACTGACAATGGTGTTTGGTTTGGCAGCTTGCGGCGGTACTGATTCCGCAGAAAGCGAAACCGGAAAAACTTATGTGATCGGTACAGATACAACATTTGCGCCTTTTGAATTCACAACAGACGCAGGTGACTTTGTTGGTATCGACATCGACCTGATGAACGCAATCGCAGAAGATCAGGGCTTCACAGTAGAATTCAACTCTCTGGGCTTCAACGCAGCAGTACAGGCTCTGGAAGCTGGTCAGGTTGACGGCGTTATCGCTGGTATGAGCATCACAGATGATAGAAAAGAAAAATTTGATTTCTCTGAACCCTACTTCGACAGCGGTGTTGTTATGGGTGTAAAAGCTGACAACGAAACAATCAAGAGCTATGAAGATCTGGCTGGTCAGAAAGTAGCAGTTAAGATTGGTACAGAAGGTCAGGCATTTGCAGAAAAAATCAAAGATCAGTATGGTTTCACAACAGTAACATTCGATGATTCCAATGCAATGTACATGGATGTAAACGCTGGTAACTCTGTTGCTTGTTTCGAAGACTATCCTGTAATGGGCTATGCAATCACACAGGGTGTTGGTCTGAAAATGGTAACAGAAAAAGAACAGGGCAGCTCCTATGGTTTCGCTGTAAACAAAGGTGAAAACGCAGAACTGCTGGAAATGTTCAACGCAGGTCTTGCGAACCTGAAAGAAAGCGGCAAATATGACGAAATTCTGGCAACATACATTCAGGAATAATGAATGCTTTTGACCAAGCCCCGGCTTTTGCCGAGGCTTGCGCCATTGGATAGGAATATCCGAAAAATTTTTTGTAATTTAGTTGGGAGAAGTGCCTTATGGGTGAGTTTTTAAATGCAATACTTAATTTTTTAAACTATGCCGTATCTATCGCCCCCAGATTGTTTGAAGGGCTGAAAATGACGGCAAGTATGACTGTCTGTTCCTTGATCTTAGGGATTGTGGTAGGTTTGATTTCCTGCTTCTTCTCTATTTCCAAGGTCAAAATCTTAAATAAACTGTCTGGTGCCTATCTGAGTATCATTCGTGGTACACCTCTGATGGTACAGGCCATGTTTATTTACTTCGGTATCACTGGTGCGCTGGGATTCAGAATTTCTTCTTTCAGCGCGTCCATCATCGTATTGATGCTCAATGCCGGTGCGTATTTATCTGAAATCTTCAGAAGCGGTATCAAAGCCATCAACAAAGGTCAGATGGAAGCGGCACGCAGTCTGGGGCTGCCTCATGGCGTGGCTATGCGTAAAGTTATCCTGCCACAGGCGTTCCGTATCGTCATTCCTTCTGTAACAAACCAGTTCATTATTACACTGAAGGATACATCCATTCTGTCTGTTATCGGTGTAGCAGAATTGATGCGTCAGAGTAACCAGATCGTTTCCGGTAACTTCCGCGGTTTCGAAACCTATGCTGTTGTTGCCGTATGGTACTATGTACTGGTTGTTATTTTGACAAAACTGTTTAAACTGCTTGAGAGGAGGCTGGCAAATTGATTAAGGTAAAAGTTGAAAACCTGAAGAAAAACTTTGGCAGTCTGGAGGTTCTCAAGGACATCAACATGGAAGTCAAAGAAGGTGAAGTGGTTTGCCTCATCGGGCCTTCCGGTTCCGGTAAAAGTACCTTCCTGCGCTGTCTGAATAAACTGGAAGAACCCACTGGCGGTGTGATCATCGTAGATGATTATGATTTGATGGCTAAGACATCCGATATCAACAAAATCCGCGAGAACATCGGTATGGTATTCCAGCAGTTCAATCTGTTCCCTCATCTGTCTGTTATCCAGAACATTATGCTGGCTCCTGTAGACAGAAAACGCATGACAAAGGAACAGGCGGAAGAAAAAGCAAAAAGACTTCTGGAACGTGTAGGTCTGCTGGAAAAAGCAAATGTATATCCTGCAAGTCTTTCCGGCGGTCAGCAGCAGCGTGTGGCTATTGCCCGTGCATTGGCTATGGAACCAGACATTATGCTTTTTGACGAACCTACTTCCGCTCTGGACCCTGAAATGGTAGGGGAAGTACTGGAAGTTATGAAGCAGCTGGCTGCTGAAGGCATGACCATGGTGGTTGTAACCCACGAAATGGGCTTCGCCCGTGAAGTGGCAGACCGTGTCGTATTTATGGACGGCGGTTATATCGTAGAAGAAGGAACACCGGAAGAAGTTTTCGGCAATCCTCAAAACAAGAGAACACAGGATTTCCTGAACAAAGTACTGTAAGAACGATTCGTAAGGCCAACCACATAAATACAAAAAACAGTATAACGCAAATCAGGCGGAGAGGATTTTAAAAGATTCTCTCTGCTTTTTTGTTCAAATCAGAAAATAAAAAGATAGAGAAAGAAAGTTCCCCTTAAGAAAACATAATAAATAAAATCTTAATAAAATAAGAAAGCCAAAATCCTTTGTCATGATAAGGACTTTGGCTTTCTTTGTTTTCTTATGAAGATGCCCCGAAAGCAGTCTTCCCTAAAGAAAACACACATGATAAAATCCTGCAAAATAAATATAGCCAGCATCCTTTTTGTTTCAAGGATGTCGGCTATATTAGAATGGGCAGATTTGTTTTTATGAAACATAGGTGAAAGGAAATTTAGTGTAGAAAGAAATCCGGCATTTCTTTAGATTTCTATTTCGTGTTCCAGCCAAAGTTGGTCTGGCGGTGTTTGGGAACCAAAGAGCAAAGGGGATAGGGTATAACCGTAACTGCCGGCGTTTGTGAACAGCAGGCGGTCACCTACTTCCGCTCTGGGCAGTGTCACATTGGATGCCAGAAGATCATAACGGCTGCAAAGACCGCCTACAATATCTACGGTTTCTGTGCCTTCCCGGTCAGCCAGCAGTGTTACCTGTGAGATATTCGAACAGGTGTAAAAAGGTTCCGCAGGTGTCGGTATATGCTGGTCTTTTGTCATCAATTCCTTCAGGACAGGACGGAAAAAGCCGTTGGTACCATTTTTTACAATATAATATGTTTTTCCTCTGGAAATTTTGATGTCCATGATTTCTGTCACATAGACACCGCTTTCGCCAACCAGAAAACGTCCGCTTTCCAGCAGGAATTTTGCCTGCAAGCGAGGTCGGAATGCATCAAAAACCGTAGATACCTTTTTTTGCAGGGCATCTAAATCCAAAGGTGCTTGGGTATCCGGGTCATAGACGATGCCTAGCCCGCTGCCGAAATTGATATAAGAAAGTTTGGTGTCCCAAAGATGCTCCAGACGCAGAGCCAATGTCAGCACATGGGCATAATAGGTAACCAGCTGGTCAACATCCAGAACCTGAGACTGGATATGTACATGGATTCCTGTAGGACGCAGAGCAGGGAAATCATCGAATGCATGTGGAGAAAGAAGTTGTTCTTCATCAATGCCGAATTGGGAAGGACCTCCTTCCGTTCCTTCCATGGAAAAAGCCGGATTGATGCGGATGCCAATGGGCAGAACAGCGTGTTTTTCCTGTGCCAGACGGTTGCACAGGTCAAGTTCATGGAAACTGTCGGCAATGATGTGACAGCGCCCAATAACATCCTCCAATTCATCCCGTGTTTTACCGGGTGCGGAAAAATAGATTTTTTCTGAGGGAATCCCTGCGCGGCGGCTTTCAGCCACTTCTTTGGCAGAGGCAGCATCGGCGCCCAGACCGAATTCGGAAACAGTCTGCAAAATGGGGAAGAATGGATTGGTTTTGATGGAATATAATATTTCAAAATCAGGAAAAACCTGTTTCAATTTCTGTGCTTGACGCAGAATCACCTGTTTGCGGTAAGCGTAAAAAGGTGCTGCGTGTATGGTGAAAATATCATGTCTTTTCAAGAATGAACCCTCCTTTGACCTCTATCATATCACAGGAAAGGGGGTGGAAACAATAGACAATGTTTTTTCATCTCAGGGGCAAATTCCTTGATTTTTCGGGAAAAAAAGGAAAAATACTTGCATAAGGTACGAAAAAATGGTATACTAACAACAGTAACAAGCGGAAATGGCAGAGAAAAGAGTGGGTGAAAGCCCACTCTTTGTTGTTGCTTAGGCAAAAATATATACGAGGTGAAAAAATGGCAAAGAGCAATACAGAAAAGAAAGTAATGCCTCTTTTGGAACCCATTGTGGCAGAAAGAGGTCTGGAACTGGTGGATTTGGAATTTGTAAAGGAAGGCGCGAACTGGTATCTGCGTGTGTATATCGACAAAGAAGGCGGTGTTTCCATTGATGACTGCGAAGCTGTCAGCCGTGCGCTGGAAGCAAAGTTGGATGAAAATGACCCCATCGAGCAGGCTTATGTGCTGGAAGTAAGCTCTCCCGGTATCGACCGTCCTTTGAAAAAGGATGCGGATTTCATCAGATTCCAGGGAGAAATCATTGATGTAAAGCTCTATAAGGCTGTAGACGGACAGAAACAATTTCAGGGCAAACTGCTGGGATTGAACAACGGCGTCATTTCTTTGGAAGAAGAGGACGGCACTGTTCGCGAATTTGTACAAAAAGATACCGCTGATGTGCGGTTAGCTGTTATTTTCTGAGGATAAGGGAGGAATAGGAAAAATGGATAGAGCAGAATTTATCGAAGCACTGCATTTGATTGAAAAAGAAAAAGGCATTGACAAGGAAATCATTTTCGAAGCCATTGAAGCATCTCTGGTTTCCGCTTGCAAAAAGAACTTTGGTTCCAACCAGAACATCAAAGTTGTTATTGACAGAGAAACAGGCAATGTTGCCTGCTACGCACAGCGTGAAGTTGTGGAAGAAGTTATGGATGAACAGAACGAAATCGACCTGATGGCAGCAAGAATCCTGAACCCCAGCTATCAGATTGGTGACACTGTAGATCTGGAAGTAACACCCAGAGACTTCGGCCGTGTGGCTGCCCAGACAGCAAAACAGGTGGTTGTACAGAAATTCAGAGAAGCGGAAAGAGAAATCCTCTACAATCAGTACATCACAAAAGAACGTGAAGTAGTGACCGCTATTGTACAGAGAAAAGAAAGAAGAAATATCATCGTACAGATGGGCAAAATTGATGCGGTGCTGGCTGCCAACGAACAGATTCCCGGCGAACAGTATAATTTCATGGATCGCATCAAAGTATATGTGCTGGAAGTAAAACAGACACCCAAGGGCCCTCAGATCTATGTTTCCAGAACACATCCCGAACTGGTAAAACGTCTTTTTGAACAGGAAGTGCCTGAAGTGCATGACGGTACTGTTGAAATCAAGAGCATTGCCAGAGAAGCAGGCAGCAGAACAAAAATTGCTGTTTACTCCAAAGATGAAAACGTGGACGCTCTGGGCGCATGTGTTGGTCAGAACGGCTATCGTGTAAACGTTATCGTAAACGAACTGGGCGGCGAAAAGATCGACGTGATCAACTGGAGCGAAGATCCCAAGGAATTCATCGCAGCGGCTTTGAGCCCTTCCAAAGTTCTGGCAGTTGCCATCAACGAAGCAGAACAGAGCGCAAAAATCGTTGTGCCTGACCATCAGCTGTCTCTGGCCATCGGTAAAGAAGGCCAGAACGCAAGACTGTCTGCAAAACTGACAGGTTGGAGAATCGACATCAAGAGCGAAACACAGGCAAGAGAAACAAACTTCCTGGCTGAAGATCCTGTAGAAGAAACAGAAGACGCGGCAGAAGAAATGACAGAAATCATGGAAGAATCCGCAGAAGCTGTGAAAACAGCAGCAGAAGAAGGAATTTCTGTAGAAGAAACACAGGAAGAAGCGTAAGCATAGAGGAGGCGGCAACATGATGAAACAACGGAAAGTCCCCCTCAGAAAATGTACCGGCTGTCAGGAAATGAAGGACAAACGGGAATTGATCCGCATCGTGCGCAACGATGCAGGCGAATTTTCTTTGGACCGTACAGGCAAGAAACCGGGACGGGGCGCATATATTTGCCCCAATACGGAATGTCTGGCGAAGGCGCAGAAGTCCAAAGGTCTGGAACGCTCCTTTAAGGCGCCTGTGCCCAAGGACGTATATGAAGCCCTGTTGGCACAGCTGGAAGGAGAAGAAAATCATGCGTAAGTTTTATTCCCTGCTGGGACTTTGCAAGCGTGCCAATAAAGTGGCAGGGGGCGAAGTGGCGGCAGAGGAAGCCATACGCGGCAAAAAGGCATGTCTTGTCATTGTGGCAGGAGATGCATCGGCAAATACAAAGAAGAAATTTCATAACTCTGCATCGTTTTATGAAGTTCCGATTTTGGAACTGGGAACAAAGGCAGATTTAGGCAGAGCTGTCGGCGAGGAAATCCGCGCGGTACTGGTCGTGACAGAAGCGGGATTTGCGGCAAAATTGCAGCAGCTTGCACAGACAGCAGAAAACGCAGAGTAAAGGATTTGGAATAGATGTAAGAGAAAGAAGAGGTGCGGCGAATGTCAAAAATGCGAATTTATGAACTGGCAAAGCAGTTGGGCGTAGCCAATAAAGAACTGATGGAAAAAATGAAGAGTGTAGGTATGGAAGCAAACAGCCATATGAGCATGATCGAGGAAAGCGACGCGGACAAGATCAGAAAGCTGTATCAGCCTGCACAGAAAGCGGAAGAACCCAAAAAAGAAGCTCCTAAGCAGGAAGTAAAAGAGCAGCATAAGGGAAATCAGCGGAAAGATGCTCCCAAACAGGATAACAGAAACAAGGGCGAAAACAAAAAAGCGCAGGACGGCAAGAACCCGCAGAATAATAATCAGAACAAAAACAACAACCAGAATAAAAACCAGAACAACAACGCCCAGAACAACCAGAATCAGGGCAAAAAAGATAAAAAAGGCAAAGGCAAAAAAGACCAGAAACCCAGAGAAAATCCTCTGGAACGCAGAAGACGTGAAATGGAAGAAGAAGCAGCGCTCATGGCAGAACTGGAAGCGCTGGAAGCAGCTGAAAAAGCAGCAGAACCTGTCATCAAATCCATTCCTGCTTCCATCAGCGTAAAAGATCTGGCCGAAGTACTGGGCAAAAAAGGTTCCGATCTGGTAATGGCACTGATGAAAAAAGGCCAGATGCTGAACATCAACGCCACACTGGACTTTGACACAGCTGCTGCTATTGCGGAAGACTACAATGTCATTCTGGAACAGGAAGAAGAAAAAGACATTCTGGAAACCGTTTTCGCAGAGGAAGAAGACGACGAAAAAGATCTGAAAGAAAGACCTCCCGTTGTTGTTGTTATGGGTCACGTTGACCATGGTAAAACATCCCTGCTGGATGCCATCCGTCACAGTAACGTAACAAAAGGCGAAGCCGGCGGTATCACACAGCACATCGGTGCTTACACTGTACAGATCGACGGCAAACCAATCACATTCTTGGATACACCCGGTCACGAAGCTTTTACAGCAATGCGTATGCGTGGCGCACAGATCACAGATATCGCTATCCTGGTTGTAGCGGCAGATGACGGTGTTATGCCTCAGACTGTAGAAGCCATCAACCATGCGAAGGCAGCAGGCGTTGAAATCATCGTTGCCATCAACAAAATGGATAAACCCTCCGCAAACCCTGACCGTGTAAAACAGGAACTGGTAGAATATGGTCTGGTAGCGGAAGACTGGGGCGGTCAGACTATCTGTGTACCTGTTTCCGCAGTGACAAAAGACGGTCTGGATTCTCTGCTGGAAATGATCATTCTGGTAGCAGAAATGAAAGAACTGAAAGCAAACCCCAACAAAAACGCAAGAGGCGCTATCGTAGAAGCACAGTTGGATAAAGGCAGAGGTCCTGTTGCAACGGTACTGGTACAGAACGGTACTTTGCAGGTAGGTGACCCCATCGTTGCAGGTGCGGCTTATGGTAAGATTCGTGCCATGACTGACGATAAGGGCAGACGTGTGAAAAAAGCAGGCCCTTCTACTCCTGTAGAAATTTTGGGTCTGTCTGAAGTACCTTCCGCTGGTGACAGCTTCTATGTAGCAGAAAATGATAAACAGGCAAGACAGGTTGCTGAAAGCATCATCGCGAAGAACAGAGAAAACATGATCAAGGAAACACCACAGAAAGTATCTCTGGACGACCTGTTCTCTCAGATTCAGAGCGGTAACATGAAAGAACTGAACATCGTAGTCAAAGCAGACGTACAGGGCTCCGTAGAAGCCGTTCGTCAGAGTTTGGAAAGACTGTCCAACGAAGAAGTACGTGTACGTATCATCCATGGCGGTGTTGGCGCTATCACAGAAAGCGACGTTATGCTGGCTTCCGCATCCAACGCCATCATCATCGGCTTCAACGTACGTCCCGAACCCGCTGCAAAAGCATTTGCGGATGAAGAAAAAGTTGACGTTCGTCTGTACCGTGTCATCTACAACGCTATCGAAGATATCACAGCTGCTATGAAAGGTCTGCTGGATCCTGTATTCGAAGAACAGGTACTGGGTCATGCAGAAGTACGTCAGCTGTTCAAAGCATCCGGTGTTGGTACTATTGCCGGCAGCTATGTAAAAGACGGTAAATTCGTAAGAAACTGCCAGGTTCGTATCATTCGTGACGGCGTTGTTGTTTACGAAGGCGATCTGGAAAGTTTGAAACGCTTCAAAGACGACGTAAAAGAGGTTGCTGCTGGTTATGAATGCGGTCTGGTATTCAAGAAGTTCAACGATGTGAAAGAAGGCGACTGGATCGAAGCCTATACCATGGTAGAAGTACCTAGATAAGCAGGTGAAAATATATGAAGAACAATACAAGAATTTCCCGTATCAATGACGAAATTTTCAAGGAAGTTTCTCAGATTGTACGGGCAGAACTGAAAGACCCTCGCATCGGCGCTATGACCAGCGTGGTGCGTGTGGATACAACCCAGGATTTGAAATACTGCAAAGTATATGTATCTGTGCTGGGAGATGAAAACCAGAAAGCAAGCGTCATGAAAGGCTTGAAAAACGCAGCTGGTTTCATCCGTCATCTGGTGGCAGAACGTGTAAATCTCCGCCTGACACCAGAACTGATTTTCAAACTGGACGAATCTGCGGAATATGCCGTTCGTATGGAACAGCTTATGGCGCAGATTGCCAAAGACCGTGAGGAAAGAGAAGTGCAGAAAGATGCAGAATAATACAAAACAGGAAATTCTGGAAAAAATTGCACAGGCAAAGACCATTCAGATTGCAGGGCATACCAATCCCGACGGTGACGCCATCGGGGCTTGCCTTGCTTTCGGGCTGGCATTGGAAAAAGCCGGCAAAGATGTGACCGTACTGCTGGAACATTATGCACCTAAGTATGATGTGATTCTCGGTAAGCATCTGGTGAAAGAAGCGGCGGCGAAAGCTGACTTGTTTCTGGCGCTGGACTGCGGCGACGAAGGTCGTCTGGGGGCTGCAGGGCATTGGTTCCATCAGGCAGATGTGACCATTAATATTGACCATCACAGCAGCAATACTTATTACGGTCAGTATAATTATGTGGAAGGGGAAGCGTCCTCCACATCCGAAATCGTATACGGTTTTCTGGAAGGGAATTATCCCATCGACAAGGACATGGCGGCAGGGCTTTATGCTGGTCTTATTTATGACACTGGCGGTTTTCGTCATTCTTCCACATCCCCCAACACCATGCGTGTGGCAGGGGCTTTGATGGAAACAGGGATTCCTTTTACAGATATTTATAACCGCTTTTTCGACAGCCGCAGTTTTTCCGAAATGAAAATCATGGGACAGGCTTTGGAAAACGCAAAACTGTATTTTGACGGCAAAGTGGTATGTGCAACCATTACTTCTGCGGAAATTGCTGCCTGCAACGGTACCAATAAGGAACTGGACGCCATCATCAATTATCTGAAAGGCGTACAGGGGGCAGAAGTGGCATGTTTCCTTTATGAAAAGACAGAAACAGAAGTCAAAGCCAGCTTCCGTGGCGCTGATGGCAGAGATGTCTGCGCATTGGCACAGAAATTCGGCGGCGGCGGTCATGTGAAAGCGGCAGGCTGTACCATTGCGGCACCCATTGACAAAGCAAAAGAAATGGTGCTGGCAGAAATCGAAAAAATGCTGTAAGGAGGGAATCACTTGGACGGTATTTTGAATATCCGAAAGGAAAAGGGATTTACCTCCCATGATGTAGTGGCTGTGGTGCGCCGTATCCTCCACACAAAGAAAGTGGGACATACAGGCACCTTAGACCCTGACGCGGAAGGCGTATTGCCAGTTTGCGTAGGCAAAGCTACAAAACTGGCGGACATCATCATGGACGGGAAAAAGCGTTACCGTGCCATGGTGCGGCTGGGCATCACTACCACAACAGAAGACGCGGCTGGTGAAGTGCTGGAAGAAAAGCCTGTGGATTTTGACGAGGAAAAAATCAGACAGGCAGTAGCCGGATTTGTGGGGGAACAGAAACAGATTCCGCCCATGTATTCTGCCATCAAGGTCAACGGCAAGAAATTGTATGAACTGGCGCGGGAAGGAAAGGAAATCGAGCGTAAAGCAAGAACCATTACCATTTTTGCCATCAATATCGTAAGATTCCTGCCTCCTGACCGCTTTGAAATAGACGTGGACTGCTCCAAAGGGACTTATATCCGTACCCTTTGCAGTGATATTGGCAAGGCTCTGGGCTGTGGCGCCCATATGGCAGAACTGACTCGTACCCGTACCGGCAGTTTTGCGCTGGAGGATGCCATCACATTGGGAGAATTGCAGACAATGGCGGATGAAGGACGGCAGGAAGAAGCTTTCCTGTCCATGGAAGCGGCATTGTCCGATTTCCCGAAAATCATCGTTTCTCCGAAGTCCACAAAAATGCTGTATAACGGCGGCAGAGTTTACGCCAAGTTTTATGAGGCGGAAAAAGAACTGACAGCAGGTGACATCGCCGCTGTTTTTGACAGTGAACACCATCTGGTGGGGCTGTATGAAGTACGGGACGAAGAAGGCTTTTATATCAAACCATTTAAGATGTTGATTTAAAGGAGTATCGAAATGGAACATATTACAGACGGGCAGGTGGACCGCAGCAGACCCACAGCCATTACGCTGGGGAACTTTGACGGGCTGCATCTGGGTCACCGTGCCCTGATTCAACTGACAAAAGAATTTGCGGCAGAGGAAAATCTGGAAAGCGTGGTATTTTCCTTTTCTCCTCATCCCATGCTGGTATTCAAGAAAAAAGAGGATTTTGCCCTGATTATGGCGCCCTCTGAAAAGCTATTTACCATGGAGCAGATGGGCGTGGATACTTATATCGAATATCCTTTTGATAAGGATTTTGCTTCCATGTCTGCTTATGACTTTGCCGTAAAACTGCTTTTTGAACGCATGAAGTGCAAAGTGCTGGTGGTAGGGGAAAACTATCATTTCGGCAGCAATCGGGCAGGCAATTATGAAATGCTGCGCCGTTTGGGTGAAGAACACGGCGTGAAAGTCATTGCGGTGCCTTCTGTCCAGTATGAAGGCGAACGGGTCAGCAGTTCCCGTATCCGTCAGTGCCTCATCGACAAGGATTTGGAAAGCGCCAATACCATGCTGACAGTGCCTTATTTCATTCTGGGTACTGTGAAAGAAGGGAAAAAACTGGGGCGTACCATCGGTTTCCCTACAGTGAATATCGAAGCCCATCCCTTGAAGCTGTTCCCTCCCAATGGGGTGTATGCCACAAAAACACTGTATGAAGGCAAGTATTACTACGGTGTGACCAATATCGGCAAAAATCCTACGGTAAACGGCACACAGAAAATTGTGGAAACCTATCTGTTTGACTTCAATAAAATGATTTATGGCGAAGAATTACAGATTTTCTTCTATAAATTCCTGCGCAGCGAAAAGAAATTTGAAAGCGTAGACGAACTGCAGGAACAGATTGCCATCAACGCCAAACAGACCAGAGAATATTTTGCTTCTGCGGAATATGAACACTGGAAAGCGGAAGAAGAAAAATAAAACATACGGACAGATAAAATATGAGGTAACATCATGTTGGAGAATAAAAGAACACGGGCACATCTGCTGCTGCTTCTGACAGCCATTATTTGGGGGAGCGCCTTCGTTTTTCAGAAATTTGCCACAGAGGAGCTTTCCGGCTGGTTCATCACAGCGGCAAGATTTACCATTGCGGCAGTGGTGCTTTGGGTCATTACCTTTAAAAAATGGGGCAGACTGGATAAGGGGTATCTGCTTGGCGGTATCATCACAGGCTTGACCATGGGGACAGCCACAGCTGTCCAGACCGTTGCCCTTACCATGGGAACCACACCGGGCAAAAGCGCCTTTTTGACAGCGGTTTATTGCGTCATTGTACCATTTTTCTACTGGTTTGTTTCCAAGGAGCGTCCTCAGCGCAATCATGTTATTGCGGCTGTCATCTGTCTGGCAGGGATTGGACTGATTTCCCTCAATGGGGATATGTCTATGCTGCCGGGGGATATGGTGACACTGGTCTGCGGTGTGATCTATGCCTGTGACCTGACAGCAGTGGCGTGGTTTTCCAAAGGCAGAGATCCCATTCTGCTGACTACTATGCAGATCACTTTTTCTGCGGTCATCGGCTGGATTGGCACATTCCTGACAAGTGGTATGCCGGAGGCGGTTTCCATGGGCGCCATGGGAAATGTCATGTATCTGGCACTGCTTTCCACAGCCCTTTGCCTGTTCCTGCAGGCTTATGGTCTCAAGCATACAGACGCGGCAGTGGGAACCATCCTGTTGAGTCTGGAATCTGTTTTCGGGGTTATTTTCTCTGTACTGCTGTACCATGAAGAAGTGACACCCAGAATGGCAGTGGGCTTCGCGGTGGTATTTGTGGCGGTGCTCATGTCACAGCTTCGCTATGAGCCAAAGAAAAAGACGAAAAAATCAGCCCAAACCAGCTGAAAAAACGAAAAAATCGCAAGAAATCAAGCCTTTGCTCTTGCAAAGGGTCATATAGTATGATAAAATGAGAACGCTGTAAAACCAGGACTCAGTGACAGGACGCTCCGACCTTCACTTAGTTCTAGGGGTTGCAAGAAAAAATATTTATTAAGGAGGCCAAAAATCATGGCAACAATCAACAAACAGGAAATTATCGCAAAATACGGCAGAACACCTAACGACACAGGTTCTCCCGAAGTACAGATCGCTCTGCTGACAGCAAGAATCACTCTGCTGACAGACCACCTGAAAAGCCACAAGAAAGATCACCACTCCAGACGTGGTCTGCTGAAAATGGTTGGTCAGAGAAGAGGTCTGCTGAACTACCTGAAAGAACTGGATATCGAAAGATATCGTACAATCATTGCAGAACTGGGTCTGAGAAAGTAAGACACAAACCAAAAGATCAGGAAAAGAGAGGAGGTTTTTCCTCTCTTTTCTTCTATCAAACAAAAACAAAGAAGGTTGCACTATAGATTTCCAACTTTGCAAATATGGACGACCATGTTTTTGAAGTTGAAGATCTATGGTGCAGGAGAAAAACAGACAGAAAAGGAGAATGAACATGTTTAGAACCTATTCCATGGAACTGGCAGGCAGAACATTGACAGCTGAAATTGGCAGAGTAGCGGAACAGGCCAACGGCGCTGTATTGCTTCGCTACGGCGAAACCACTGTACTGGTTACTGCAATTGCATCCGAAAAGCCCAGAGAAGGCATTGATTTCTTCCCTCTGAGCATTGATTACGAAGAAAGACTGTATTCCGTAGGTAAAATCCCCGGCGGTTTTATCAAAAGAGAAGGCAGACCTTCCGAAAAAGCAATCCTGACAGCAAGATGTATCGACAGACCTCTGCGTCCTCTGTTCCCTAAGGATTACAGAAACGACGTAGCCATCGTTGCAACTGTTATGTCCGTAGATCAGGACTGCGCGCCTGAAGTGGTAGCTATGATCGGTGCATCTCTGGCGCTGAACATTTCCGATATTCCTTTCACAGATCCCGTTTCTTCCGTAAACATCGGTTATGTGGACGGCGAACTGGTGGTAAACCCCACAGCAGAACAGAGAGAAAAAACAAGACTGACACTGACCGTATCTTCCAAAGAAGATAAAGTTATGATGATCGAAGCAGGCGCAGACGAAATCCCTGACGCACTGATGATGGAAGCCATCCATCTGGCATTCGATACTAACCTGGAAGTTGTAAAATTCATTCAGGAAATCACAGCAAAAGAAGGTAAAGAAAAAGCACCTTACACAGAACATGTGATTCCCGAAGATGCTTACAAACTGGTAACAGAATATATCACAGATGCAAGAATGGAAGAAGCTGTTTTTGCAGAACTGAAACAGGATCGTGACGCAAAGATCAAAGTCATCACAGAAGAAGTTCTGGAACAGCTGACAGAAGCGCTGACAGAAATTTCCGCTGAAGATACAGACATTGCGGCACTGGTAGACGAAATCATCTACAAATTTGAAAAAATGACTGTTAGAAGAATGATTCTGAGAGAACACAAACGTCCCGACGGCCGTGGTATCGAAGAAATCAGACCTCTGAGCGCAGAAGTTGACGTACTGCCTCGTGTGCATGGTTCCGCTCTGTTCTCCAGAGGACAGACACAGGCTCTGACAGTAACCACACTGGGCGCCATCAGCGAAGGTCAGCGTCTGGATGGTCTGGATGCAAATGAAACAGGCAAACGCTACATTCACCACTATAACTTCCCTGGCTTCTCTGTAGGTGAAGCAAAAACTTCCAGAGGCCCCGGCAGACGTGAAATCGGTCACGGCGCACTGGGTGAAAGAGCACTGCTGCCCGTGATCCCCAGCGAAGAAGAATTCCCTTACGCAATCCGTCTGGTTTCCGATATCCTCAGCTCCAACGGTTCCACATCTCAGGCTTCCATCTGCGGTTCCACACTGTCCCTGATGGCAGCAGGCGTACCTATCAAACGTCCTGTTGCTGGTATCTCCGTTGGTCTGGTAACAGGCGACACAGATGACGACTTCATCGAAATCACAGACATTCAGGGCGTAGAAGACTTCTTCGGCGACATGGACTTTAAAGTGGCTGGTACTTCTGAAGGTATTACAGCAATCCAGATGGATATGAAGATCAAAGGTCTGACATTTGAAATGATCGAACAGGCTTTTGCACAGACAGGCAGAGCAAGAGAATATATCCTCAACGAAGTCATGCTGAAAGCTATCGCAGAACCCAGAAAAGAACTGTCCAAATATGCGCCTAAGATTGCAACTATGCAGATCGACGTGGATAAGATTGCGGAAGTTATCGGTACAAGAGGCAAAGTTATCAAGAAGATCATCGAAGAAACAAATTGTGAAATCGATACAGAAGATGATGGCAAGATCTTCATCAAGGGTACAGATCCGGCAGATATGCAGCGTGCAATGGATATGATCAACGCCATTGTCAGCGATCCCGAACCTGGTAAGATCTACAAAGGCACCATCACAAGACTGATGACATTCGGCGCTTTCGTAGAAATCGCACCCGGCAAAGAAGGTCTGGTTCACATCTCCAAGATGGCAAACAAGAGAGTGGCAAAAGTAGAAGACGTTGTAGCACCTGGCGATGAAGTTATGGTAAAACTGACAGAAATCGACAAACAGGGCAGACTGAACTTCTCCATGAAAGACGCTCTGGTACAGGATGAAACACCTGACTCCGAAAAAAGCGTTCTGGAAAGATATTAATTTGCAATCAGATAAAATAAAATCTCAGTAAGAATCAGAAAGCTGAAATCCTCTATCATAAGGATTTCAGCTTTCTTTGTTTTCTTATGAAGATGCCCCTAAAGAGAAGATTCTTTTTTTATAAAGGGAAAAATAGGTAGCGGAAGCAAAGGCATTTTGATATACTGTAACATAGAGAAGTATGCGATAACAGAACCTTTGACGTATATTTTTTTCAGGATGGAATATCCTAACAAAAAACCATAGGGAAAGCAGGGAAGAATGATGCTGACCATAGAAAAATTGGAAAACGGAATACAAGTGGTGCTGGAGGAAATTGGCTATGTCCGCAGTATTTCCTTTGGTATCTGGGTGAAAAATGGCACGAGAAACGAGCGTCCTGAGGAAAACGGTATTTCCCATTACATTGAACACATGATGTTCAAGGGAACAGAAAACCGCTCCGCAAGACAGATTGCCGAGGAAATGGACGCTTTGGGCGGACAGATCAACGCCTATACCACAAAAGAATATACTTGTTATCATACCCGTGTGCTGGACAAGCATGTGAAACAAGCCATGGAAGTTATGAGTGATATGCTCCTGCATCCGGCTTTTTCGCAGGAAGAAGTGGATAAGGAACGGAACGTCATCACAGAAGAAATCTATATGTATGACGATGCGCCGGAGGAACTGGTGCATGATTGCCTACAAGATAGTATCTGGCAGAAAAGCAGTTTGGGAATGCCCATTCTGGGAACAGAAGAAACCATTGGCAATCTGGATGCGGCAAAAATCCGCGCTTATTATGAAAAGAATTATCATACGGAAAATATTGTGCTTTCCGTGGCAGGGAACTTCAAACGGGAAGAAATGTTGGAGATGCTGAACCATTACTTTGGCAGATGGCAGGCAAAGGCACCTTATTGTCCTTTGGAAACAAAAGCTTCTTACCACCAGTCATGGATTCAGAAGAAAAAAGATGTGGAACAGCTTCACACATGTATTGCCTTTGAAGGGTTGGAGAGAGAACATCCCCTGAAATACGCCATGGCAATTTTTAACACGGTTTTTGGCGGCGGCATGAGCTCTCGTCTGTTCCAGAAAATCCGCGAGGAACAGGGATTGACTTATTCCATTTACAGCTATACCACAGCTTTTGCGGATACGGGACTTTTTTCCATTTATGCCAGCATGAATCCCTCTCAGGCTGAGGCGGTATACAAAGGCATTGCATCAGAAATTGCGGCAGTGCGAAAAGAAGGCATTTCCGAAAAGATTCTGAATGTGACAAAAGAACAGATGATCAGCAATTTCATCATTGGTTCTGAAAGCACATTGAACCGTATGACAGCGGCAGGTTCCGCTATGCTCCTGCGTGGAAAAGTGCAGGAAATGGAAGAAGTCATTGAAAAAATAGAAGCAGTGACACAGAAAGACTTGGCAGAAGTGGCAGAACTGGTTTTTGAAAAGCCCAAAATGAGCTATTCCGCTGTGGGAAATCTCAAAGGGGTAGATTTTGCCAACACAGTTGAAAAACTTTTTTCATAAAATTCAAAAGACAAGGAATACTATGGATACAGATATATCTGTTGATCATACCATTAGGAGGTCAAAAGCATGAAAACAGGGAATTATATTGCTTTGACACTTGTCATCATCGGTGCGCTGAACTGGGGTCTTATCGGATTTTTTGGATTCGATCTGGTAACGACCATTTTCGGCGGTTCCATGTTCTGGCTGGCGCGTGTGATTTTTGCACTGGTAGGTCTGGCAGGGCTTTGGTCTCTGCGGATTTACAGCGCAGTGGCACAGGAGCGAGAAATGGTACCGACGACCCACGGACAGCACTAAACACAGGCGGTCTTTGTACCGCCCCTACATAGCAAGGAGGAAACAACATGCGTTTTACAAAAATGGAAGGCTGCGGCAACGATTATATTTACATCAATGGTTTTGAAGAAGAAGTGAAATATCCCGATATGCTGGCGGTTGCCATGAGTGAGCGTCATTTCGGCGTAGGCGCTGACGGTTTGGTATTGATTTTGCCTTCTGAAGTAGCGGACTTTCGTATGCGGATGTTCAACATGGACGGTTCTGAAGGGGAAATGTGCGGCAATGCTGTTCGCTGTATCGGCAAATATGTTTACGAACGGGGCATGACCAAAAAGAACGTCATTACACTGGAAACTCTGGGCGGCATCAAAACATTGCAGTTACATATTCAGAATGACATTGTCATTGCCGTTACAGCGGATATGGGAGAACCTATTCTGGAAGCGGCACAGATTCCCGTTATCAGCGACAAAACACCTGTCATTGGGGAAAAATTGCAGATTTTGGACAAGACTTTTGATGTGACCTGTGTTTCCATGGGAAATCCTCATGGGGTCATTTTTGTGGATGATACAGAACATTTTGAAGTGGAAAAATACGGCAAAGTGGCAGAAGTCCATCCCATGTTCCCCAAAAAGGCAAATATTGAGTTTGCCCATGTCATTGACCGCACTCACATGAGTATGCGTGTTTGGGAAAGAGGCAGCGGCGAAACAATGGCATGCGGTACAGGGGCATCTGCTACATTGGTGGCAGCGGTGCTCAACGGATTGTGTGACAGAAAGGTGCGTATCCAGCTTCTGGGCGGCACTTTGGAAATCGAATGGAGAGAATCCGACAACCATATTTATATGACAGGTCCTGCCAGATTCTCTTTTGACGGCGTTTGGCTGCGGTAAACAGCAGAGAGGAGTAAGACATGGCAAAAGAATTGCATGAAAATAAAGATACAGAAGAAAGATTGATACTGGTAGGCATTGAGCTGGAGGACAAGGATAGTCCTTCTGCCATGGCTGTGGAAGCCTGTCTGGATGAGTTGGAAGAACTGGTAAATACAGCAGGTGCAACAGCCGTTGCCCGTACCATCCAGCGCAGAGAACGGGTACATCCCGGTCATTATCTGGGAAAAGGCAAAATTGAAGAACTGAAAATGATGATTCATACATACGATGCCACAGGCATTGTCTGTGACGATGAACTTTCTCCGGCACAGCTGAAAAATCTGGAAAAAATGCTGGAAACAAAGGTTATGGACAGAACCATCGTCATTTTGGATATTTTTGCCGGTCGTGCTATTTCTGGCGAAGGGAAAATTCAGGTAGAACTGGCACAGCTGAAATACCGTATGTCCCGTCTGACAGGTATGGGTGCATCCATGTCCCGTCTGGGGGGCGGTATCGGTACAAGAGGTCCCGGCGAAAAGAAGCTGGAAACAGACCGCCGTCACATCAAAGAACGAATTGCAGAACTGAATCGGGATTTGAAAGAAATCCAGACCCATCGGGAACTTTTGCGCAGCCAGCGAAACAAAAAAGGCACCCCTGTGGTTTCTCTGGTGGGCTATACCAATGCCGGAAAATCCACTACATTGAATGTATTGACACAAGCCGGGGTATTAGCAGAGGATAAACTCTTTGCCACACTGGATACTACTACCAGAAAAGTGGAACTGCCCGGCGGTTCTGAAATCCTGATGACAGATACCGTAGGTTTTATCCAGAAACTGCCCCACCATCTGATTCAGGCATTCCGTGCCACACTGGAAGAATTGAAGTATGCGGATATTCTCCTCCATGTGGTGGATGCGTCCAATCCTAACAGAGAAGAACAGATGCGAGTGGTATATGACACCCTGAGAGGTCTGGGCTGCGAAGATACACCGGTTATTACTGTTTATAACAAAATGGACAGAGAAGTGGAGCTGCCTTTGCCCATGGACAGAATGGCAAGGGAAATCGTGCAGATTTCCGCAGGGAAACAGATGGGGCTGGAACAGATGCTGGCAACCATCGAAAAGCTGCTGAAAAGCTTCCGTAAGTCCATGACGGTACTGCTGCCTTATACAGAAGGTGCATTGGCAGGCTGGGTACATGGCAGATGCGAAATCATCCGAGAAGAACATACAGCAGAAGGGGTATTGCTGGAGGTTTATGTGGATGAGGAAGCGGCAAACAGACTGAAATCTTTTGCGGTAGAAGGGTAAAGTAAGAAAATGTATATAAAAAAGATGGCAGATATCAAAGTCTGCCATCTTTTTGTATTTCAGAATATCTTACTTCAAAATCTGAATTTCAAAATCTGTGCCTGCCGCATGTTTTTCCAGCAGTTCTTTGGAGAGTTCCAGCAGGGATTCCAGTTCCTGACCGCCATTGAAGGTGTAGTACACCAACAGGATTTCTTTGGTATCATCGGTAATCATGGCACGGGTGTTGTCACTGGTTGGATTGCCAAAAGGTCCTACTTCGTCAAAGAGGGCAGGAAGGAATTCAATATTCAGCACGTCTTTGCCGATGCCCTGATAAGCGGTGCCTTCAGGAGCACGTTTCCAAGTGATGCCGCCGGTGACGTGTGCCAGATCATAAGTGCCCATGGAATAGCCAGACAGAATAGAAAGGTAGTTATTGATATCTACCACGTTATTGATGTAGTAAAGTCCCCGTTCTTTGGCAATTCTGCGGCACATGGCTTCGCAGGAATTGCGGTAGCGGTTGGGTTCTTTGCCCAGTGCCTTGTATGCTTTCCGAGTGGATTGGATATAGTCCCGTTTGTTTGCCTGGGACAGCTCCACTTCAGACAGTTCTGCAATCTTGCCGTTGAGCAGGGCAAGAAATTTTTCATCATCAGGATGCACGGAAACTTTGCACTGCAAAAGTCCCAGTACCGCTTCGGGACAGCGTTCTTTGATGCTTTCGTCTATGGTAACAGAAATCATGTCATATCGCTCCTTTTTCTTTTTATAACAACATACTGCATTTTCTTTCGTCACTTGTCAAGCAAAAACAAAAACGGCTGTTGAAATTTTGACAAAAAACAGGTATGATACAGAAGGAAAGGAGCGTGCAGAAATGGATGAATTGAGAATGATCGTTTCCTGCATCGAGTATTACAGCTTTGCCAAAAACATTCCCGGACATAAGGTTTTTGAAGCCTTTGACAAAAACGGCGTAATCCGGCTGCTGCAGGATACCAGAAAACAGTTCCCGGAAATGGATACTGCTTTTTACATCGGCATGATCGACGGGATGATGGCGCTGGAAAGAGACGCGGAAGAAGATACTTATGGGCATTATGAAGACAGAACAGAATTGCTCATTGATGTCGTTGGACGCATGGCAAAGGCACATCGTATGGATGCAGCGGAAGCCTGCCGTCTGTATTATGGCACAAAAATCGCGGCAACTGTGGCAGAAGACAGCACAGGATATTACAAAAAATCCGCAGAAGAAATTTTTGAAGCTGCAGAAAAAGAATAATCAGAAAATAAAAAAGGAACCTAAAAAGGTTCCTTTTTTTATCGGTGTGACAGGATTTGAACCTGCGGCCTCTACGTCCCGAACGTAGCGCTCTACCAAACTGAGCCACACACCGATACGCAACACTAATATTTTGCTTCATTTTTATAAAATTGTCAAGATGAAAATAAATTTTTTTTACCCCAGAAAGCGAATTCTGTCCCTTTTGATGCCCATTTGCGAAAGAAGCCATAGAAAGTTACTGGATTTTCCATGTTTCTTATGGTATACTGTAATGCGAAACAGGCGAACGGGGGTGAGCAGGTGAATTCATTTGAAATGCTCTATCGGGCATATTATGACAGAGTATATGCTTTTTTGCATCGTCTGTGTGGGGATCGCGCTCTGGCGGAAGACCTGGCGCAGGAAACTTTTTTGCAGGCATATACATCCTTTCACCGTTTTCGCGGAGAGTGCGAAGTTTTTACCTGGCTGGCATCCATCGGAAAGCATGTTTATTTCAAATATCTCAAACGCAACAAACTGCATTTGGACTCTGCAAATCTGGATTTGGTAGTCAATACCTATTATACGCAGAATGCAGACCCGGAAGAATATGTCCATAAGAAATATGTGGAAAAAGCAGTCCGCGCCATGGTACGGGAAATACCGAAAAAATACCGGGATGTGGTGCTGCTGCGGATTTATGCGGAACTTCCTTTTTCTGAAATCGCACTGGCGTTGAAGATCAGTGAAAATTCCGCAAAGGTGATCTTTTTCCGCGCGAAGAAAAAAATGATGGAGGTGTTGAAAGATGAATTTGCCATGTGAGATCGTCATGGACTTGGTGGCTCTGTATCAGGACGGGCTGGCAAACCCTGTGACAAAAAACAGTGTGGCGGCGCATTTGCGGACGTGTCCCGACTGCCGTCAGTATTACAAGCAATATCGCAGATTCTCTCAAAAAACCTCCAGCAGGGGACAGATTCCGGCAGAAAATACAGCAGAACAGGAGTTTTGCCGCTTGGCGGAAAAAATGCGTCATAGGAGAATGCTTATCGGCATTGGATTTTTGTCCTATGTATGCGCTTCCTGGTGCTTATTGGTACTGTTGTGGATGCGGATGAGAAAAAGAGGCTGACAGGGGAACAAAGGGGCTTTTTGTACGGTACAAAAGTCGGTTTCCTTTTTGTTTGGAAAAAAGTGCAAAAAAATATCAATTTCCTGTAACCTTTTTGCCAAAACGGGGACTAAATATCGTAAGCACAAAAGATTGCATATTGCAGGAGGAAAGAAGAATGAGTTTTTCTATATTGGGAACGGGCATGTATGTGCCTCCCAGAGTGGTAACCAATGATGATATGTCTAAAATCGTAGATACAAATGACGAGTGGATCATGCAGCGCGTAGGCGTAAAAGAACGCCACGTGAGCACCAACGAAACGGCGGCAGACATGGGCGCCAAAGCAGCACTGGCAGCGCTGGAAAACAGCGGTGTGAAAAAAGAAGAGATCGATCTGATCCTTGCAGCCAGTGTCAGCGGGGAATCCATTTCTCCTTCTGTTTCCTGTATGATTCAGAATATTCTGGGTCTGGACTGTATGACCATGGACATCAACGCGGCATGCTCTGCATTTGTTTTCACACTGGAAACAGCGGCAGGTTTTTTTGCCAGAGGCAAGGCGAAGAAAGTACTGGTCATTGGCGCAGAAAGATTGAGCCGTATTGTGGACTGGGAAGACAGAAGTACCTGTGTCATTTTTGGTGATGGCGCAGGGGCAGTGGTTCTGGGTGAAGGTGACAATTACCTTGACTCTGTATTCCATGTAAAAGGCGGTGACAATGTCATCGACATTCCCCAAATGATTGGGAAATCTCCTTTTTACGAAGGAACACAGAAAAAACCTTATATCCACATGCGCGGACAGGATACATTTAAGTTTGCTGTAAACGCCATTTGTCATGACACAAAACAGCTGCTCCAGCAGAATGGTCTGACATTTGAGGATATCAAGTACATCGTACCTCACCAGGCAAATCAGCGTATCATTGACTTTGCAAGCGTGATGCTGAAAGTACCCAAGGAGAAATTTTATGTGAATATTGACCGTTACGGCAATACTTCCTCCGCAAGTATCCCCATTGCGCTGGATGAAATGAACCGCAAGGGAATGCTGCAGAAAGGCGATCTGCTGCTGCTGCCTGCTTTCGGCGGCGGTCTGGCAAGTGCAGCCTGCATCGTAAGATGGTAATGAGCCAAAAAAGGCATCATATACATGTCCGCTTCATGCGGCAATATTGGGGACAGCTTGCTGCCCTGAACAAGACGAAATCATTTTTTTAGAGAAGAAAAGGAGAATGCATCATGGTATTTGAAAAAATCGCAGCACTGTTGGCAGAAAAACTGGAATGTGAAGTTTCCGAAATCACAATGGAAACAAAATTTGCTGATCTGGGGATCGACTCTCTGGACGTTATGGAACTGCTCATGAGCCTGGAAGAAGAACTGGGCACAGAAATCGAAATGGGCGACAACAAAGTAGAAACTGTTGCTGATCTGGTTAAAATGATCGAAAGCAAACAGAACTAATTGGAGGGAAAGAAATGATTGTTTCACCGATTTGCGAAATGATAGGCATTGAATACCCCATTTTCCAGGGGGGCATGGCTTGGATTGCAGATGGTAAACTGGCAGCAGCCGTTTCCAATGGCGGCGGTCTGGGCATCATCTCTGCCATGAACGCAGGCGGCGACTACCTGCGTGAACAGATTCGGATTGCCAGAGAACTGACAGACAAACCTTTTGGCGTGAATATCATGCTCATGAGCCCTCATGTGGATGAAGTGGCAAAAATCGTGGCTGAAGAAAAGGTAGCTGTTGTTACCACAGGTGCGGGTATGCCTAAAAAATACATGGGAATGTGGAAGGAAGCAAACATTACTGTAATTCCTGTTGTTGCATCTGTTGCAGCAGCAAAAATGATGGAAAAAGCAGGTGCTTCCGCTGTTATCGCAGAAGGCGGCGAATCCGGTGGGCATATCGGGGAAATGACAACAATGCCACTGGTGCCTCAGGTATGCGACGCTGTGAACATTCCTGTACTGGCGGCAGGCGGCATCGGTGACGGACGCGGTATGGCAGCGGCTTTCATGCTGGGCGCAGTAGGCGTGCAGATGGGGACTCGTTTCCTGTTGGCAGAAGAATGCGGCGTGCACCAGAACTACAAAGACATGGTTCTGAAAGCAACTGACATCTCCACCGTTACCACAGGCAGACGTTTTGGCGGCAACACTTGCCGTTGTCTGAAAAATCCTTTCAGCCGTGAATTCCTGAAAGTGGAATATGCACCGGAAACAACAGCGGAAGATGTGGCTGAGCTGGGTGTTGGCGCACTGCGCAAAGCAGCTGTAGAAGGCGATACAAAAGCCGGCTGCTTCCTGGCAGGTCAGATTTCCGGTATGGTGAAAAAAGCACAGCCCGCTGCGGAAATCGTGAAAGAAATCGCGACCGAAGCGGAAGAACTGCTGAAAGGAGCTGCAAAATGGGTAAAATAGCCTTTGTCTTTTCAGGGCAGGGCGCGCAGAAGGCCGGTATGGGCAAGGACTTTTACGAAAACAAAGAAAGCGTAAAAGAACTGTTTGCTCGGGCGGAGGAAATCCGCCCTGGCACTTTGCAGCAGTGCTTTGAAGGTACAGCCGAAGAATTGAAGATTACAGAAAATACACAGCCCTGTCTGTATCTGGCAGACATCGCCGCAGCAATTGCTCTGCGGGAAGAAGGCATCGTGCCTGAGGCTGTGGCAGGTTTTTCTCTGGGAGAAATCCCTGCATTGGCTTTTGCAGGCGCATACAGCCCTGAAGATGGGTTCCGTCTGGCATGTGCCAGAGGAGCAGCCATGGGAAAAGCCGCAAAAGAACATCCCGCATCTATGGTAGCGGTGATGAAAATGGAAAATGAACAGGTGGAAGCACTGGCGGAAAAATATGACAATGTGTTCCCCGTAAACTACAACGGCCCCGGTCAGTTGGTTGTTGCCGGGAAAAAAGATGAACTCGACAGTTTCGGAAAAGATGTAAAGGAAGCCGGCGGCAGATGTCTGCCTGTAGCTGTAGGCGGCGGTTTCCATTCTCCTTTTATGGACGAAGCATCTAAGGAATTTGCAGAAGCACTGAAGGCTGTGGATGTAAAACAGCCCGAAATGACTGTATATTCCAACTACACAACAAAACCTTACACAGCAGAAGTAAGGGAACTGATGGAAAAACAGATCAACCATTCCCTGCGTTGGCAGGAAAGCATTGAAAATATGGCGGCAGACGGCTTTGATACTTTCATCGAAGTGGGCGTTGGCACCACACTGAAGAAACTCATCAGCCGCATTCTTCCTGACAGCAAGGTTTACGCTGTTTCCAACATGGAAGAAGCTCGTCAGGTAGCAGAGGAGGTACGCTAAGATATGTTGAAAGGAAAAACAGCCATTGTTACAGGCGGTTCCCGTGGTATCGGTGCGGCCATTTGTAAAAGATTCGCAGAACAGGGCGCAAACATTGCGCTGCTGTATGCAGGCAATACCCAGAAAGCAGAAGAAACAAAAGCAGCTCTGCTGGAAATGGGCGTAAAGGCAGAAGCTTACCAGTGCAACGTGGCAGATGCGGAACAGGTTGCCGCAGTCTGCAAGCAGAT
Organism: uncultured Clostridia bacterium; assembly: GCA_902477755.1. GTDB lineage: Bacteria > Bacillota > Clostridia > Lachnospirales > Anaerotignaceae > Anaerotignum. The sequence goes on along the minus strand of CABSIK010000003.1, from coordinate 148,561 downwards.
CATCAAAGATTTCGGCGGCGCCGATATTCTGGTAAACAATGCCGGCATTACCAAGGACAAACTGGTGCCTATGATGAAGGTTCCCGACTTCGACAGCGTTGTGGATACCAATCTGAAAGGCGCTTTCTATATGATCAAGCAGCTTTACCCTGTTTTCATGAAACAGAAAAGCGGCAAGATTATCAATATCAGCTCTGTATCCGGTCTGATGGGCAATCCCGGTCAGACAAACTATTCCGCTTCTAAAGCGGGGCTCATTGGGCTGACAAAATCCGTTGCAAAAGAACTGGCTAGCCGCAATGTGAACTGCAATGCCATTGCGCCCGGTTTCGTAGCAACAGATATGACAGAAAATCTGTCTGAAAACAACGCATTAGTCGATCATATTCCAATGAAAAGATTTGCGCAGCCTGAAGACATTGCAAACCTTGCGCTGTTTTTGGCAAGCGACCAGTCCGATTATATCACCGGCGAAGTGATCCGCATCGACGGCGGTCTGGCCATGTAGGAGGTACTTTATGAAAAGAGTCGTAGTAACAGGTTTGGGTGCAGTAACCCCCATCGGCAACAACGTAGCTGATTTTTGGGAAGGTCTGAAAACAGGCAAAAACGGCATCGGTATGATCACCCGTTTTGACGTATCCGAATCCAAATATAAACTGGCAGCAGAAGTAAAGGATTTCGATCCTCTGTGCTGCATGGATAAACTGTCCGCAAAGAAGCTGGACCGTTTCACACAGTATGCGCTGGCATCTGCGGCAGAAGCCATGGCTGACAGCGAACTGGAAGGCAAAATTGCCCCTGAAGAATTGGGCGTATACTTTGGCAGCGGTATCGGTGGTTTTGAAACATTTGGAGAATCTTACAAAACCCTGGAAGAAAAAGGTCCCAGACGGGTTTCTCCTCTGTTCATTCCCAAAATGATCAGCAATATCGCAGCTGGCAACATTGCCATCAAATATGAGGCAAAAGGTCCCTGTGTTTCCATGACAACCGCATGCGCGACTGGTACCACATGTATCGGGGAAGCATATCGTGCAATTCGTCATGGCTACACAACAGCGGCGATCTGCGGCGGCAGTGAAGCAGCTATCACCAATCTGGCAGTGGCAGGCTTTGGCGCATGTATGGCACTGAGCCCTTCTGAAGATCCCAATGCAGCATCTCTGCCTTTTGACAAACGCCGCGGTGGTTTTGTTATGGGCGAAGGCGCAGGCACACTGATCCTGGAAGAATATGAACACGCAAAAGCTAGAGGCGCCAAGATTTACGCAGAAGTATGCGGCTATGGTTCCACTTGCGACGCACACCATGTAACAGCGCCTGATGAAAGTGCGGAAGCCAGCGCAAGAGCCATCAAAGACGCTATGGCAGAACTGGAAGGCGTTCCTGTGGAAAAAATCTACATCAATGCCCATGGTACAGGCACAGCCCTGAACGATAAAACAGAAACAAATGCCATCCGTAAGGCTCTGGGCGAAGAAGATGCTCAGAAAGTACATATCAGCTCTACAAAATCTATGACAGGTCATATGCTGGGTGCAGCAGGTGCGGCAGAAGCCATCGCTGCAATTTGTGCCATGAATCACTCTCTGGTACCTCCCACCATCAACCTGCTGGAACAGGATGAAGCCTGTGATCTGCATTATACACCCAATGTAGCGGAAGAAGCGGAACTGGAAGCAGTTCTGTCCACTTCTCTGGGCTTTGGCGGTCACAATGCCTGCATCGCATTTAGAAAATTCAAAGGGTGAGATAGATGGAAACAACAAAGATTGCCGAATTGGCAAAAATTTTGAAAGATAACGGTTTGACCAAACTGGATTTGACAGAAGGCGACAACAGACTGGTGCTGGAAGCAGTTTCTGCTCCCGTGGCACCTGCTGTAGTGATGCCTGCGGCTGTTCCTGTGGAAGCTGTTCCTGTTGCGGCGGCTGAAGCTCCTGTTGCAGCACCTGAAGCGCCTGAAGCACCTGAAGAAGACCTGTATGAACAGAAAACACCTCTGGTAGGTACTGTTTATGTAGCGCCTCAGGCTGGTGCAGCGCCCTATGTATCCGTAGGGGATCATGTGGCAGCTGGTGATACTGTATGTATCGTAGAATCCATGAAGATGTTCAATGAAATCGCGGCAGAATGCAGCGGCACCATTGAAGAAATCTGCATCAACAACGGTCAGATCGTGGAATACGGTCAGGTTCTGTTCCGTATCCGTGAAGACTGATAGGAAGAAGGCGAAAACCTATGAATCAGGAAGAACTGAAGAAAATACTGCCCCATCGGGACAATATGCTGCTGGTTGACGAAGCAGAACTGAGAGATGGTGTTGCTTACGGCAAAAAGACCATCCGCCCCGATGAGTGGTTTTTGCAGGGACATTTCCCCGGCAACCCCGTAGTGCCGGGCGTTATCCTGTGCGAAATTCTGGGACAGTCCACCTGTGTGCTCCTTTCTGGCGAACAGGAAGGTGCCACACCTTATTTCACAGGTCTGGACAAAGTGCGTTTCAAAAACAGTGTGCGTCCCGGTGATGTTTTGGAAACAGAATGCACTTTGATCAAACACAAAGGTCCTTTCTACTGGGCAAGCGGCAAAGGCTTTGTGAACGGAAAATTATGCGTCAGTGCGGAATTTTCTTTCGCTCTGATAAAGGAGTAAGAGGATATGTTTTCAAAAATTCTCATTGCAAACAGAGGGGAGGTAGCTGTCCGCATCATTCGTGCCTGTAAGGAAATGGGCATCGAAACCGTAGCGGTATATTCCGAAGCAGACCAGAATTCCCTGCCCGTTGCACTGGCAGATGAAAGAATCTGTATCGGTTCCAACGCGGCGGCAGACAGTTATCTGAACCAGAAAAATATCATCAGTGCGGCTTTGGCATCCAATGCGGAAGCCATCCATCCCGGCTATGGCTTTTTGTCCGAAAACCCTGAGTTTGCGGCACTTTGTGAAGAAAAGGGCATCATTTTCATTGGTCCTGACAGCAATGTGCTTCGCGCCATGGGTGATAAGGACAATTCCCGTCAGCTTATGAAGGAAATCGGTGTGCCTGTGGTACCCGGTACAGAAATCCTTCATGACCCTGCGGAAGCAAAACGTCTGGCTGCGGAAATCGGCTATCCCATTCTGGTAAAAGCTACTGCTGGCGGCGGCGGCAAGGGCATCCGTGTGGTGGAAAGAGAAGAAGATCTGGAACATGCCTTTTTGGCAGCGTCTGAAGAAGCCAAAAGTGCTTTTGGCAACGGTGACGTGTTCCTGGAAAAATATCTGACTTCTGTACGCCATGTGGAAATGCAGGTGCTGGCAGATGCCTTCGGCAACATCGTTTGTCTGGGGGAACGTGACTGCTCCCTGCAGCTGAATAAGCAGAAGGTGCTGGAAGAAACACCTTGCCCTGTTATGACAGAAGATATCCGCAAAAGAATGATGGATGCGGCTGTGAAAGCGGCAAAAGCTGCAAACTATGTGAACGCAGGTACCGTAGAGTTCCTGCTGGCACCTGACGGCAATTTCTATTTCATTGAAATGAATACCCGTTTGCAGGTAGAACATCCCATTACAGAAGAAATCAGCGATGTGGACATCGTAAAGTGGCAGATCCGTATTGCCTGCCAGATTCCTCTGGATTTCACACAGGAAGATATTCACCTGCATGGTCATTCCATGGAATGCCGCATCAACGCAAGAAGCACCGGTCAGGTGGACTTTTTGCATATCCCCGGCGGTTCCCGGGTACACTTTGATACAGCATTGGTACAGGATTGCTTGATTGTACCTTTTTATGATTCCATGATCGGTAAACTCATTGTTTACGCTAAGACCAGAGAAGATGCTATCCGTAAAATGGAAGCTGCTCTTTGTGAAATGGTTATTCATGGGATTCATACTAATATTGAAGACCAACTGCGGCTGGTGCGTAACCCCCGGTTCCAGAAAGGGGATTATGACACACTGATTCTGCCGGAACTGTTGGCGGAAGGAGGCACAGAACTTGAATAATATTGTTGGCATGTTCCGAAAATCAAGAAATGTGCTGGAAAGCGGCGGCATCACACCTACGGTGGAAGAAAAGATCCGCTGCCCCATTTGTAAAGCCATTGATACAAAGCGTTCTGTAGCAAAGAATAAAATGGTATGCCCTTCCTGCGGCTATCATTACCGTATCAATGCCAGAACAAGAATCAAAGCCATTTGTGACAAAGGCAGTTTTCAGGAACTGGAAATGAATATCCAGACAGAAAACCCTTTGAACTTCCCCGGCTATGCCAATAAAATCGAATCCGCTCGTGCGGCATCCGGTCAGATGGAAGGCGTGGTATGCGGTACTGCTGCTATCCGCCGTCAGCCCTGCGCTGTGTTCGTTATGGACCCTCAGTTCATGATGGGCAGCATGGGCTCTGTGGTAGGGGAAAAGATCACACGGCTTTTTGAATATGCAACAGAACATGATCTGCCTGTGGTAGGCTTTACAGCCTCCGGCGGTGCCAGAATGCAGGAAGGGATTCTGTCCCTTATGCAAATGGCAAAAACCAGCGGTGCTGTTCATTTCCACAGCGACAAAGGTGGATTGTATATCACTGTTCTGACAGACCCTACAACTGGTGGTGTAACAGCAAGCTTTGCTATGCTGGGGGACATCATTCTGTCCGAACCCAATGCACTCATCGGCTTTGCAGGCCGTCGTGTCATTGAGCAGACGACTAAGAAAAAATTGCCGGAAGATTTCCAGCGTGCAGAATTTTTGCAGGACTGCGGCTTTGTAGATGCTATCGTGCCTCGTACAGAACTGCGTGCAACACTGGAACGTCTTTTGAAACAGCACAGAAGGAGGGATGAGGCATGATGACAGCTTATGAAAGATTACAGGCTGCAAGAGCCCAGGATCGTCCCACTTCCCGTGCCTATATCGAAAATCTGTTCACAGAAAGAACAGAACTGCATGGTGACCGGAAATATGCAGATGACCCTGCCATCATCGGTGGTATTGGTTATCTGGGGGATATTCCTGTCACATTCATCGGTATTGAACGCGGTCGTGATTTGCAGGAAAGAATCCGCTGCAACTTCGGCTGCCCTATGCCTGAGGGCTATCGGAAAGCCCTGCGCCTCATGAAACAGGCAGAGAAATTCCATCGCCCCGTCATTTGTTTCGTGGATACCTCCGGTGCATACTGTGGGGAAGAAGCGGAAGAACGCGGACAGGGTCAGGCCATTGCCGACAACCTCATGGAAATGATGGGTCTGGAAACACCCATTATTACTATTGTTATTGGGGAAGGCGGCAGCGGCGGCGCACTGGGTCTTTCTGTGGCAAACAGAGTATATATGCTGGAAAATGCGGTATTCTCCGTTATTTCTCCCGAAGGCTGTGCGTCTATCCTGTGGGAAGATGCAAGCAAAGCGGCTGACGCGGCAGAATGCCTGAAGATCACAGCGGAAGATATGAAACGCTTTGGCGTGGCAGAAGATGTCATTGAAGAAAACTTTGACTCCTTTGACATCATGTGTGAAGACCTGAAAGTGCGACTGCTTTCTGATGTGCAGGAACTGGAACAGTATTCCGGTCGTGCTCTGTCTGAAAAACGCTATGAACGTTTCCGCAAGCTGGGTGTTTACAGCGAAAAATAATATTTGTATGTTATGTCCTTATGGGATTTCCCATAGGGACTTTTTTTATGCAGAAAAGTTGGGACGCAGCGGGACTTTTTTTCCGTTATGCTCCTTTTGTCCGGGAAAGGAGGGAGGATATGGAACTGGAAATTGGGCTGGTGCTGTCTGTGCTGGGTGGTCTTTTGGGCGTTCTCAGCTTTGTCCAGAGCCGAGATAAATCTGTGGAGAAAGACGCCGCGTGGCGAGGAGGTGTGGATGCGAAGCTGGATATGATTCTTGGTATGCAGAAAGATTTGGAAGGCATCAAAGCTTCTTTGAAAGACCACGAGGGACGTTTATCCGCTGTGGAAAGCAGTGCGAAATCTGCCCATCACCGTCTGGACGAGTACGCATAGTATGAAAGGGGGGGGGAGAACAAATGAATCTGGAATGGAAGAAACGACTGACAAACCCTTGGTTTTGGGTTGGGCTGGTGGGCGTTGTACTGACAGCAACAGGGGCGAATCCGGAGATGTTTACCAGCTGGCAAGTATTGTGTGACGAGATGAAAGCGCTTTTTGCCAATCCTTATCTGCTGGCAACGGCATTTCTGGCAGTACTGGGGGTGCTGACAGACCCAACCACCAAAGGGATTTCTGATGAAAAGAAAAATTAGTAGAAAGGAGCGGATGAGATGTTTTGTGTAGCAGTAGATGACGGTCATGGCATGAAAACGGCTGGCAAGCGTACACCATTGTTCCCTGACGGCAGTTATATGCCGGAAAACGCTTATAATCGGGCAGTAGCTTCTTATTTGATGGATGCTCTGAAAAGATGCGGTTTCCGCGTTCTTGCGGTAGCGCCGGGGGATGAGGACACATCTTTGGAGACCCGTGTCAAACGGGCAAATGACGCAAAAGCGGATGTGTATATCAGCATCCATGCCAATGCCTTTGGCAGTGATTGGAATGACGCAAACGGCGTAGAAAGCTGGATTTATGAAAAGGCAGATGCTAAGACCTTGGACTTAGGGGGAAAGGTTCATGAGGCGTTGGCAAAGGCCTGTGGCAGAAGAAACAGAGGACTGAAAAAAAGTGCAGATCTTTATGTGCTTCGGGCAACGAAAATGCCGGCAGTCCTTATTGAAGGGGGCTTTATGACCAATCGGGAGGAAGCAAAGCTGCTTCTTTCGGAAGACTATCGAAAGCAATGTGCGGAAGGCATTTGCAAAGGCGTATGCAGTTATTTTGGCGTGACTTACAAAGAGGAAACGGAAGGGGATGAGGAAGTGAAACGGTATCAGAAAATCGAAGATCTGCCCTATGGCAAAGAAATCATCAAAAAGCTTGTGGATGAAGGTGTCCTGAGTGGAGATAAGGAGGGCAATCTGAATCTGTCAGAGGATATGGTTCGAATCTTTATGATTCTGGATCGTAAAGATATGCTGTAAACAGAAAAACAGCCAGTATTTTTAGTGGAAATACTGGCTGTTTCTGTTTGCATTTGTTTAAAGGCCGTTTGCTTTTCTGCACTCTGGACAGATACCGCTAAATTCCAAGGTATGTCCCGTGATGCGGAAGCCTGTTTTTTCTTCCAGATCTTCCTCCAATTCCTTCAAAGGACAAGAGTCAACAGGAATGACTTTGCGGCAGACGGTACAAACCAAACGATGATGGTGATCGTGTTTTTCCAGAGAAAAATATGATTTTCCGTCTTTACGCAGGCTTTTGCTCAGGACTCCTTTTTCTGTCAGTGTATTTAAGGTACGATATACCGTAGAAGCATTCATGGGCAGAACAGGCGTAGCTTTTTCCAAAAGTTCTTCGGCTGTCATGGCGCGGTCTTCTCTCTGGAGGATCGAAAGCAGCAGACAGCGTTTTTTTGTGGATTTCAAATCTGCGTTTTTTAATATGGTTTGTGACATTTCCATACACCAATCCTTTCTTCTGTCCATCATAGTATAGGACAAAATCTTTGTCAACGCAGAGTTTGAAAAAGTTTGTTATAGTTGGTCGATTTCTTCCATGGCTTTTAAAACAGCTGGCATGTTCTTTTCTTCCGGCACACGTAGACGAACGGAATTTTGACCGATATTCTCAAAATCATTGCCGGAAATGACCAGAATTCGCCGTTTTGCAAATTCTGCTGCCAGATCGATGTCAGGGTTCTGATGGGTGACCATACTGATGGAGACTGTATCACAGGTATGGGCAATGGAAAGATTTTTCCAAGGGCGGTACAGTTGTCTTTTCATTTCCGCAGTCTTGCTCTGAAGGATTTCCAGGAAAGATTCATCCAGAATGGTTTTTGCAGCAACGCTTCTGGAAAATTCCGTCATGCAGTAGGGGTTTGTGATGTTGGCAATGTAAGGTGCCAGACATTCGGGAATCAGAATATAACCGGCACGCAGTCCAGCCAGACCAAAGCCCTTAGAGAATGTTCTCGCCACAATGAGATTTTCGTATTTATCCAACAGAGAAACAGCGGAGTTTTCCTTGGGAATATATTCGCCGTAAGCTTCGTCGATGATGACAGCAGTTCCGTTGTTGTTTGCAACAGTCAGAATGGTTTCGATGTCTGCCAGAGGGATTGCCTGTCCGGTGGGGTTGTTGGGATTGTCGATGTAAATGAGTTTGTGTGCCGGAGTCAGAGCTGATAAAAGGTCTTCTACGGAGAAACGATAGTTGTTTTCTTTTTTCAGAGGTACACCAGTAACATGGGTGCCATACATTCTAACGTCTGTTACATATTCGGAGAACTGGGGAGCAATACCCAATACGGAGTCACCTTTTTCCAGAAACAGACGATTGAGCAGGTATAATCCGCCCACAGAACCGTCACAAAGAACGATCCGTTTGTAGTTCAGCGGACAGTAATCTTTCCAGTACTGGATGATGCTGTCTTTGACATCTACAGAGTGTGGGTAAGGACGCATCATTTCAAAATCCAGTTCTTTGAAGGCTGCTTTGGCTGCAGGGGGTACCATAACGGTGTTGATGCCTTCGCCGCAGTCGATATCGTAAGGCAATGGACCTGCAGATTCGATGGCATAGCTGACTTTTGTCTGTTCTGCAATGCTGCGATTAATTCTCAAGTTCATAAGAAATACCTCCTAAAAATATCGTCAAATCTCAAATCGTCAAACTCGATGAAAAACACGACATCCGGAAGAATGTCGTGTTTTGGAAGCAAAATCAGTTCTTTTTGGGTACCTTGCCGTTTTTGATGACTTTGTACAGACCAACAGTCAGCAGTGGCAGCAGGTAAACCAGAATGAAGCCATAAGCAAGTGCAGAGTAGCCCATGCTGATCAGATTGATGATACCGATTTTAGAGAAGAAAATCGCTACAACCAGAATCGCTGCTGTAATGATGCCGCGTTTCTTAGGAGAAAGCGGTTCCTGATTTTTTTCTTCCAGGCTGTGATCCAGACGTTCCAGTAAAGCATGGATCATGCCGGTAGCTGTTTCGATCAATGTCCAGCCAGCTACAACACCGAATACCAAAACAGGAATATTGCTGTCGGAAACGGATTGAAGCATTACCAACCAGGGAACGGATGCGCCAATGATGGTGTCATCGGGATAGTACCCCATAACTGCGAAGTATGTGAGGAACCAAGGGATTGTCATGAGCAATGCACCGATGATGCCGGAAATGATGGATTCACTTCGTTTTGTCTGGGCACGCAGTGTGAACAGACCAGCAGGGATGGCAGACAGGTTGTAAGATGCGTAAATGATACCTGTCAGTATTACCAGAGGCCATGTTGTGTTTTCCACATAGCTGGTGTCCCGTGTTGCCATGACAGTGGCAATGTTGTCTTTGTTGGCTGTGATCACCATGATGGTGAAAACGATGTATGCCGCATAAAGGGCAATGGTGCCGTAAGTTTCAAATTTTGCGATGAATGCACTGCCGAAGAAATTCAGGAATGCAACGATCAAAATCAGTATGACAACGCCTACCATATAGTTCAGGCCGATGGTCTGCTGTAAGATTTCACCGGTGGCAGAAGCCATGATGGAGATGATCAAAAATAACAGAATAACGTATAAAATATCATAAATTGGCCATGCCTTGCCAATGATCTGTTTCAAGATGGATTTATAATCATAAATACGATAGATGCGCGCCAGTTCAAAAGTCAGAACAGCGATAACCGCAAAGGTAAAAAATGTAAACACACCAGATACCCAGCCGTATGCGCCAAACTTGCCGCCGTATTCAATGATTTCACGCCCTGTAGCGTATCCGCCGCCCATGAGGACAGACTGCAATACAATGCCGGGAAGCAGTATTTTCAGTGCCCCAGAGGTGCGGAAGTCTTTGTTGCTTGTTGCCATAATACCACCTCTTTAATGAATAAAAATGAATTGAAAATTAATATGAATGAATCTCATTATACTGGGAAAATATGCAAAGTCAATGCAAATACGGAAAATGCACGATGCTTTATTTGTGTATACGGTATGCATAATAGATGTTTTCATCTGGCAAGAATCTATGGTATAATAAAATACGACATTTTTTATGGATAAAAAGACAGAAATCATGAAAATAAAAGACTTTGGGAAATATTTCTCGGGAAATCCTATTTGTTTGTGGGAAATGTTTCTTTTTCGGGAAGGAGTAAAAGAATATGACAAAAAAAGAAAAAGTTACCATCATACTGGATTTATTGCGGGAGTACTACGGCCCTACAAAATGTTATCTCAATCACGAAAACCCTTGGCAGCTGCTCATTGCCACCATCATGTCTGCCCAGTGCACAGATGACAGGGTGAATCTGGTTACAAAAGATCTGTTCCAGAAATATACTTCTATTCAGGCTTTTGCAGAGGCAAATCAGGCAGAACTGGAACAGGATATCCATTCCATTGGCTTTTATCACAATAAAGCAAAAAATATCATTGCCTGCTGTCAGAAGCTGCTGACGGAATTTGGCGGCGAAGTCCCTTCCGATCTGGATGCGTTGACTTCTCTGGCTGGTGTGGGAAGAAAAACAGCCAATGTGGTGAGAGGCAACTGGTATGGCATCCCAAGCATTGTAGTGGATACCCATGTAAAACGGGTGTCTAATCTGCTGGGATTGACAAAAAATCAAGACCCTGTGAAGATTGAATTTGATCTGATGAAAATTGTGCCGAAAGATAAATGGATTGACATCAATACCCAGATGATTGCCCACGGCAGGAAGATCTGTATTGCGCGCAGACCCAAATGTGCAGAATGTTTCTTGTTTCCCTACTGCACAGGCGGTCAGGCATTGCAGAAGAAAAAAACTCAATGAAACGTGAAAAGCTCTTGGTATTATATACGGACATCTGTTTTTGTGGTATGATACGAAAAGCCAGAGTTTAATGGAATCAAGGGGGCAAAAATATGATTATCGGAGGAAAAATCATTGCAGGCATTTTGACAGCGGCAGTTATGCCAGCAGGCAGCTCTGGACAATCTCAGCGGCACAGAAGAAAACTTCCAGACAATCGTAAAAACAAAACTGCGGGTGACATGCAGTAATTTCAACGAGATATCTGATTTTGAAATACCGAAAGAAATTACGTCAGGAGCATTGGAATTTGAGGAATTTTGGCAGAAAATGATGTAATACATACTGCTTTTATATGGATTGTTTGAAAAAAGAAGCATAAAATTAGATATTCATGAAAAAATCCTAATGTTCTTTTAAGAATTTCTTACTGAAATGAAAATTTGCAGACAGACATATGTTTTTTGTGGTATGATGCAGAAAAAGCAAAACCGACAAATTTAAGGAGGACGGGTAAATGAAAAAAAGAATTTTTGCATTAGCTATGGTACTGGCAATGGCAGCTACAGCAGCAGGCTGCGGTGCGAAGCAGTCAACAGACGTAGAGGCATTGCTGCAGAAAGCAAATGATACTATGGTACAGGTGACAAGCATGTCTGCACAGATGGAAGTGCAGATGGACATGGCTTATGAAGAAGAATCCTTGAAGTCTGTGGTAAAATCTGATATGGATTTGAAGCTGGACCCCTTCAAGACCAACATGACCATCAGTACGACAATCAATGATGAAGCAATGCAGTCATATGAAATGTATGCGGTACAAAACGGTGATACAGTAGATGCATATATGCAGGTAGACGGAGAATGGATTCACCAGCCTATGGCAAGCACAGACATTTCTCAGTACAACGCAGGACAAAATATGGATCTGTATCTGAAGAATATCAGTGCCTTTACAGCAACAGGTACAGAAGAAATCAATGGTACCAAGACAACCGTGATTGAAGGTCTGTTGACAGGCGACGCTATGGAAGAAGCTTTGAAAAACTCCGGTATTGAGTCTACAACTGCTGGTCTGGGCATCTCCGCAGATGATCTTGTTACCCTTATGGACAGCGTAGAAGGCATGCCCGTAAAATTGTGGATCAGCGACGATGGTTATGTGATGCAGTATGAACTGGATATGACAGCAATGATGCAGGGCATTATGGATGTCATGAGCGGTGGAGAAGAAAATCCCGTGACTATTTCCAAAACTTTGGTACACATGACATGCAGTAACTTTGATGCGGTACCTGACTTTGAAGTACCTGCAGAAGCATTGGCAGCAGCATAAAAATGAATTTGAAGCAGAGAGACCAAATGGTTTCTCTGCTTTTTTCATGGACAGAAATATGGTATGATGGAGGAAAAGTTTTGAAAGGGGAGAACATCATGCTGGACAATCGTGTGGAGACCTTTCTGGCGCTCTGTGAAAAAATGAATTATACCAAAACGGCAGAAACCCTGCATATTACCCAGCCAGCTGTGACCCAGCAAATTCGCTGGCTGGAGGAATATTACGGCTGCCGGCTGTTTTCTTATCAGGGAAAAGTGCTGCGCCTGACAGAAAAAGGGGAAACCCTGCGGCGCCTTGCCCAGCAGATGACAGCCAATGCTCAGGGAATTCTACAGGAAATGAAACGGGAAGAAGATACAGAAATCCATCTGCGGATTGGTGCCACAAAGACAATTGGGGATTATATGCTGCCGCCCATCATGGTGGATTTTCTGCAGAAATATCCACAATATCGCCTGCATTTAACAGTGGATAATACGGGAAAACTGCTTCATATGATGGAAGAAGGCAAAATTGATTTTGCCATTGTGGAAGGTTTTTTTGATAAAGAAAAATATGATTTTACCCTTTATAAACGAGAACGATTTTTGGGGGTATGTGGGAAGGCGTGCCCTTTGCGAGGCAAAACCATTTCGTTATGGGAAACCCATGAAGAACCACTGATTCTGCGAGAAGCTGGTTCAGGTACAAGAGACATTCTGGAAGAACTGCTGAAAGAAAATAACTTTACCATACATAGTTATTCGGCGGTGCAGGAAATCAGCAATTTTCAAGCCATCAAAGCCATGACGGAAGCAAATTTAGGCATTACGTTTTTATATGAACCAGTAGTAAAACAGGAATTGGAAGAAAAACGGCTTTTTCCTCTGGAAATTTTGAATTTTGATATTTTTCGGGAATTGAATTTCGTTTATCTGCAAAATAGCCTGTTTCGGCAGACATGTCAGTCCTTTGTGGATTTTGCAGTGGATTGGCCAGAATAAATAGATGCATCTTTCAAATGCAATTATGTAACATTTACCTATGGCCAATATTGACACCATAGTGGATGAACGAGAACAGCAGAATATTTACGGAGAAGGCGCCAACAACTTCTCCAAAGTAATTGAGTCATCTTGCCTTTTTTGCAAAAAAGAAGTATTTTAAGGATTTGCTGGATGGAATGAACGAGTATCACGCATAGTAAAGTCTGAAAAAGCAGGCTCCTCTTAAAATATTCCTTTTGTTACCTTGAAGAAGAACTGCGGCAGCTGTTTTAGAAAAAAGTCCTGATAAAATCTTTGGTAAATAAGAAAGCTGGAGTCCTTTCTAATGTAAGGATTGCGGCTTTCTTTGTTTTTTATGAAGTATAGCTCTGCTGTTTTTTTGGATTTTTTCCCCTCTTTCGGGAAAGAATAGGAGGAAAGAAACCAAAATGAGGTGATTACATGAGGAATACAACGGCAAAGAAAGTGGAACAATGCCGGATGTTTTTCGTAGATGGAAAGAAATTCAAAACAAATGCTCTGCTGGGCTTTTTCCGTGTGCCTTTGCGTCGGGAAAACGCCACAAAACTGGCTCTGTTGGCAGAGGTACTCCAAAAAGGAACGGAGAAATATCCTTCTGTGACAGCAGTGGTAGCGGCGGCAGAGGAATGTTATGGCGCTCTGTGGCAGGTGCAGGTCATCAAAAAAGGCGGCGAAGGGTGGCTGTCCTTTTTCATGGAAGTTTCCAAGCATGTATCGGAAAAAGAAGTGCTGGATTTTCTGATGCAGTTGATGAAGTGCCCGAAACGGACAGATGGGCAGTTTCCGGCTGAAACAGTGGAGCGGTGTAAAGCTATTTTAAGACGGCGATTAGAAGCACAGGCAGACGACAAAATCTCCTTTGCGGCAAAACGTGCCAGAGAACTGGCGGCGGAAGGAGAAGGCGCAGGCATTTGTGCTGACGGGTATCTGGAAGATCTGGAAAAACTGACAGCGGCGGATGTCAGCAGCTTTTACGAAGAAGTGCTGCAACATGCACCGATTTATCTTTATGTCTGCGGTGACAGCGACGGCAGGCAGATGTTGAAGAAATGGAAATGGGAACTTTCTTTGCAGGGGAAAAGTTTGTGGGAATTTGAGCAACAGCCCCATAAAGAAATTCCTTGCCGAAAAATTGCCGAAAAAGCCAATATGGGGCAGACCAGACTGGTGCTGGCTTTTGATTCCGGCGTCCATCCATGGGACAGAGCCTTTCTTTCTCTCAGGGTGCTTTGTGAGGTGCTGGGCGGCGGCAATGGGTTGCTGTTTCAGGAAATTCGGGAAAAACAGGGCTTGTGTTACGATATTTCCATGACATGTGACGCTATGACAGGATTGGCTTTTGTCCAGACAGGGGTCGCAGGGAAAGACGCGAAGCATACAGCTTCAGAAGTTTGTCGAATTTTGCAGAATATGGCGGATAATGGCATCAAAAATGAAGATTTTCAGGATGCAGTGGAGCAAATAAGGCGGAAAATATCCGATATTTCCGATTCTCAATGGAAAATTATGGACTATGTGGCGGAACAGGAAATCATTGGTACCAATCTGGATTCTGAACAAATGCTCCGCAGACTGGCAGATGTGACAGTGGAAGATGTGGTCAAACGAGCGCAAAATCTTACATTGCGGACAATGTACGCCTTGACAGGAGAGGAGGAATTTTCATGGGATTGATGCGCCATGGTGCGGGGGAAACCATATTGCGGGAACGGGCAGCGGCAGGTATGCGCTGCTGTATTTACCCCAAAAAACAGTTTGGAGAAAAATTTGCGGCGGTGGTGGTGCCTTTCGGTTCCAACGATGTTTGTTGGCAGGGAGAAAACAGCGAAAAGCCTATTCGTTTCCCCTTAGGTGTTGCCCATTTCATCGAGCATAAGCTGTTCCAGCAAAGCTG
The DNA here is from genome assembly GCA_902477755.1 of uncultured Clostridia bacterium. Lineage (GTDB taxonomy): Bacteria > Bacillota > Clostridia > Lachnospirales > Anaerotignaceae > Anaerotignum. Next base: position 133,460 of record CABSIK010000003.1, on the reverse strand, counting down.
GGGAGATGCCCTTTTTCAGTTCGGCAAACAGGGGGCGGCAGCCAATGCTTTTACGGATGGGGAAAAAACAGTCTACTATTTTTCCTGCCGTGAAAACTTTATGGAAAATCTCCGGTTATTGCTGGATTTTGTGCAGCACCCTTGTTTTCAGGAGGAAGATGTGGAAAAGGAAAAAAGCATCATCCTAAGCGAAATCCGCATGGGAAAAGATGATGCCAATCGAGCAGCTTATGAAACTATGGTGGATTTGATGTACCAGAAGCATCCGGTGCGTTTTCCCGTTGCAGGTACCGAAGAAAGCGTGAAACATACCACAGCGGAGAAGATGCGGAAAGTTTATGATGCCTGTTATTTGCCCCAGAAGTTTTGGCTCATTTGCGCCGGTGATGTGGATGAGCATCAAATCATGGAGGCGACGGCATTGGTGCAGGAGAAAGAAAGCACTGGAAAAATCGTATACTGCAAAGAACCGGACACCATTCAGGAACGGTATCGAGAAGTTGCCATGGGACTGCGTCGCCCTGTATTTCAAGTGGGCTTTAAATTGGAGCCGAGAGAAAGAAATTTGCGAGAGAAGCTTGCCATGGAGCTTTTGATGGATTTATGGGCAGGGGAAAGCAGTCCATTCTTTTTGGAGGCTTATGAAAAGAATTTGCTGGATGTGCCTTTGGAACGGATGTACAGCTGTGGAAATGGTTTTGCTTTCTGTGCCTTCATGGGCAGTGGTGAACAGGCAGAAGAAACGGCAGAACTGCTTTTGACCCACTGGAAACGGCTGAAGCAGAACGGCATTGACGAAAATCATTTCCGCAGATTGCAGAAAAAGGCCGTAGGGCAGACCTTACGGCTGTTCCAGTCTATTTCTGCTATTGGTTTGACCCAGATCGAAATGACGGCTTTTGACGCGGATTTGAGCGATCTTTTCCGCCTGACAAAAGAATTGCACAAAAAGGATTTGGAAAAATTGTTGCAAAATACCATTGCGCAGGATAAAATGGTTCTATCGGTAATGCGATAGAAAGAAGGGATGTTATGCCTGAAATTTGGTTTCCCAATCTGGGAATCGAAATCGACCATTTGAGCCGTACGGCTTTTACAGTATTTGGACAGGATATTTACTGGTATGGTATTTTCATTGGACTTGGTGTGATTCTTGGGGTGCTGTTGGCGCTTCATGAAGCCAAACGCACGGGACAAAACCCGGATACCTATCTGGATTTTATCATTTATGCCATGATTATTTCCATCATTGGCGCAAGACTGTATTATGTGATTTTTTCCTGGGATTTTTACAGCCAGCATCCGGAAAAAATATTTGCCATCCGGGAAGGTGGGCTTGCCATTTACGGCGGTATCATTGGCGGTGTTCTTACAGCCATTGTTTACAGCCGTGTGAAAAAGAAGAATTTCTGGGTTATGGCAGATACCATGGCACCATCTTTGATTCTGGGGCAGATGTTGGGACGCTGGGGTAACTTCTTCAATAAAGAAGCCTTCGGTGGTTTTACAGACAACCTGTTTGCTATGCGGTATCAGCTTTCTCAGGTGCGTGCTTCTGATGTATCCACAGATATTCTGCAAAATCTAGTGACAGTCAATGGTGTGGATTATATTCAGGTACACCCTACGTTTTTATACGAATCCATGTGGAGCCTGTGTGTATTTGTCATTCTGCTGATTTTACAGCGGAAAAAGAAATTCAATGGGCAGGTCTGCGCCACATATTTCTTTGGCTATGCCTTAGGGCGTGTGTGGATCGAGGGACTGCGTACAGACCAGCTTTGCATTGGCAATGTGCCTGTTTCTCAGGCTTTGTCCGCAGTACTGATTATCGCCTCTGTGGTGCTGTATGTTTACTGCAAAAAGAAAGCCGCTGTGGTGCCTGTCACCGAAGGGGCAAATGCGGAAACCGAACAAAAGGAAGAATGATTGTAAACGGGACAGACCGCGTCAAAAGGATGGTCTGCCCCTTTTTTGCATGGTTCCCATGAGGGAGCCGATACATAGAAAGAGGGAATAACATGGTTTTACTGACAGCGGAGAATATCCGCAAAAGTTATGGTACAAGAGTGATTTTTGACGATATTTCCTTCAGCATCCACGAAGGGGATAAAATCGGTGTGGTAGGTGTCAATGGTACAGGGAAATCCACCCTGCTGAAGATCGTCGCAGGGGTGAATCAGGCGGACAGTGGGGAAATCATCACCATGAACGGTATGCGTATGGGTTATCTGCCCCAGTCCCCAGTGTTCCGTCCTGGAACCACTGTGCTGGAACAAGTTTTTTATGGGGATAACCCGGTGATGGCATTGGTGCGTGAATACGAAAGCACCATGAAGGCGTTGGAAACAAATCCTACCGATGAGAAATTGACAAAACAGGCGGCACAGCTTTCCGAAAAAATGGACAAGGCAGAAGCATGGTCTTTGGAAAGCGAAGCCAAAAACATTCTGACTCGTCTGGGCATTTCTGATTTTTCCCAGCCTGTAGAAACCCTTTCCGGCGGTCAGCGGAAACGTGTGGCACTGGCGGCGGCACTCATTGCGCCAGTGGATTTGCTGATTCTGGACGAACCTACCAACCACATTGACAATGACACTGTGGAATGGCTGGAAAAACATCTGGAAAAATACTCCAAAGCCCTTTTGATGGTAACTCACGACCGTTATTTCTTAGACCGCGTAGCAAACCGTATGCTGGAACTGGAAAAAGGGAAGATTTATACCTATCAGGCAAACTTTACAAAATATCTGGAAATGAAAGCGGAACGGGAAGAACGGCTTCTTTCTGAGGAGAAAAAGCGTCAGAATTTCCTGCGGAACGAACTGGAATGGGTGCGCCGTGGAGCACAGGCGCGTTCCACCAAACAGAAAGCCCGTCTCCAGCGGTTTGAGGAAGTGTCTGCCATTCGGGCGCCGGAGGAAAAACAAAGTGTAGACATTTCTTCCGTCAACAGCCGCCTAGGGAAAAAGACCATTGAACTGGAACATGTCTGCAAAGGCTATAACGGTGTGGAATATATCCATGATTTCAGTTATATCATCCTGCGGAATGACCGTGTGGGCATCACCGGCAACAACGGCTGCGGTAAAACCACACTGCTGAAAATGATGACAGGACAGCTTCAGCCGGACAGCGGCACAGTCACAAGAGGGGAAACGGTAAAAATTGGCGTATTCGCCCAGGAGAATGAAGAATGGGATGAAAATCAGCGAGTGCTGGATTATATCCGGGATGTGGCAGAGTATGTGCCTACGGTAGACGGCAGACTTTCCGCTTCTCAGCTGCTGGAAAAATTCCTGTTCCCTGTTCCCATGCAGAGAGGGCCCATTTCCATGCTTTCCGGTGGGGAAAAACGGCGTCTGTATCTGGCGAAAGTCCTCATGGAAGCGCCGAACATTCTGTTCCTGGACGAACCTACCAACGATTTGGATATCGAAACTCTCATGATTCTGGAGGACTATCTGGATCATTTTCAGGGGGCAGTGGTAGCCGTATCCCATGACCGTTATTTCTTGGATAAAACCATGGGGAGAATTTTCGCATTCCTTGGCAATGGTCGTATTAAGCAGTATGAAGGCGGTTACACTGATTTTAGAAACGCTTATCTGAAGGAACAGCCTGTGGAAAGCCAGAGTGTTTCTGTGAAAAAAGAAGCCCCTGTGGAACGGAAAGCGGAAAAGAAACTGCTGAAAATGTCTTATAAAGACCAGCGAGAATACGATGCCATCGGTGACGAAATTGCTGCTTTGGAAGATAAAATTGCGGCACTGGAGGCAGAAATGGCGGCATGCACCACAGATTACATGCGTTTGCAGGAACTTTCCGATGAAAAAACAGCCACAGAAGAAAAGCTGGAAGAACGGATGGAACGCTGGATGGAATTGAGCGAATTGGCAGAGGAAATCGAGAAAAACCGTCAGGAAATGGCGTAACTTGCAAAGAATCAGGATTTTCTGTTATAATAAGATATTCAGTTGTAAAAAAGAAGGAACTATGTATTTTTTAGGAGAGTGATTTTTGTGGACGGAGGCAGTCCGGTGTTGATCGGGATTTTGATATTGCTGATATGCGGTTCGGCGTTTTTTTCAGCGTCTGAAACGGCTTTGACTTCATTGAGCAGGATTCGGCTGCGGAATATGGTGGATGAAAAAATCAAAAACGCAGATAAGATTCAAAGGCTGCTGGATAATCCCAGCAAACTTTTAAGCTCTATTTTGGTTGGCAATAACCTGGTAAACAACGGTGCATCTGCACTGACAACAGCATTGGCTATCCAGATTTTCAACGGCGACGCAGGCAGTGGCGCAGGTGTCGCAACAGCAGTGATCACAGTCATCATTTTGATCTTCGGTGAAATCACACCCAAGACCATTGCCGCCCAGAAAGCGGAAAAAGTGGCGTTGATCGTTGTTAATCTCATTGCGTTCTTTGATTTCATTTTCACGCCAGTAGTAGCGGTTTTGAATGTGGTCACAGGTACATTTGCGAAAATGATGGGGTGCAATTCCAAGGAAAGAGCACCGCTGATTACGGAAGCGGAACTGCGCACCATTCTGAATGTGAGCCATGAAGAAGGCGTACTGGAAATGGAAGAACGCACCATGATGGATAATGTGGTAAACTTTGGTGATGCCAAAGCAAGGGATGCCATGACACCCAGAACGGATATTTTGGCTGTGAGCACCGAAGCTACTTATGCGGAATTTGTAGAAGTGGTACGGGAGGAAGGTTTTTCCCGTGTACCTGTGTATGAAGAAGATTTGGACAACATTGTTGGTGTCCTGTATGTAAAAGACGTGTTTCTGGCAGATCAGGAGGACTTTACACCGGCAAAATATATGCGTGAACCTTTCTTTACCTATGAAAGCAAACCGCTGGCACAGCTTTTTGCCCAGATGCGTGATGACCATCTGGCAGTGGCTATTGTACTGGATGAATACGGCGGTACAGCAGGTCTGCTGACGATGGAGGACGTGGTAGAAGAAATCGTTGGGGAAATCGAGGACGAATTTGACGATGAAGAAGAAGACATCGAAGTTGTCAAAGAGGATGAGTTTGTAGTAGACGGCAGCACCCGTCTGGAAGATCTGAACGAAATGATCGGCAGCGAACTTGTCAGCGAGGAAGTGGATACCATTGCCGGATATGTACTGCTGGTACTGGGCAACTTCCCCAAAGATGGCGAGGAAATCGAAACAGACGGTCTGCGTATTGTGGTGGAAGATATGGAAAAGAACCGTATCGGCAAATTGCGTATTTATAAAATACCCCATACAGAACAGGAAACAGACACAGAAGAATAAAAAAGGGCAGTGATTTTCGTATTTGGAAATCACTGCTTTGTTTTTTGCTGCAAAAAAAAGAAAAGCCATGGGATACATGACTTTTCTTTGCTTTTTGATATCAAAGGTTGTCCAGCACTTCTTTTGTGGCTTCCAGATATGCATCAGCAGTCTGTTTGCCTTCGATGCGGTCTCCCTGAATACGACCGTCTTTGTCAATGAAGATTGTTGTAGGCAGACCTTTCAGATTGTCCACGATCCAGCTTGCCATGGCTTTGTCGGGCATGATGCCGGTGAAAGTAACACCGTTTTCTTCGTAAGCTGCCAGAATTTTGGCTTCTGCTTCGTTTCCAGGGGTGTCAATGATGACCTGTACAAAGTTTACATTGGGGTATTCTGCCTGCAATGTCTGATAGTAACTTTCCAGTTCCTTCAGTTCGTTGATGTCAGGATAGCTGTAGGAAGCGAAGAAGTTTACTGCTGTCAAGTCATAGTCAGCGAAGATGCTGCTGTCAATGGCATTGCCTTCCAGATCTGTGGAGATGAAACCGAACAGTTCACCCTGCTGAGCAGCCTGTTCTGCAACAGATGCTTCGTCGGGCTGGAATGTTTCTACACTTTTGTAAAGTGTGGGCAGGTCTTCAGCCAGAGAATTGTAAACATCCTGAGCTTCTTTAGAAAGATGGTCAATGCCTGTGGAAGAGTCTGTCAGGAAATAGAAGCGGAATCCGTCCTGTTTGGGCAGTTCCTTTTTTTCGTTGAACTTGTTGAATTCCGCCACAGCGGCGTCGGAAGTTTCCTGTCCATCTCTTACTACAAGAAATTCTACCAGAGGTGCCATCAGATCGTCTACAGGAACAGTAGAGGACATGTCATTGAGGGCATCCATATTTTCGTCCGGTACATAGTCATAGCGGACAACAGCATAAACGCTGCTTTCCGGCTGTGCGTAGGATGTAGGAATCAGATTTACATTTTCTTCCGTTGTCCAGCTCTGGGGGATGGTGTATGCCAAGCCGCAGGCATCCAGACGGATTTCTGTTTCTGCGGTTTCCTCTGTGGTATTTTGTGTGCTGCCGCCGCAGGCACTGAGCACGGAAAGAGACAGTACCGCACAGAGCAGAAGGGAAAGTGCTTTTTTCATGGGATAAAAACCTCCTGTTTGATTATGATGCTGTATGTTCGCAAAAGAAGGCGGTGGAATCTACCGCCGCCCTTTTCTGCTTTTTATTATACCAGAATTTTGCCGGAAAGGGAAAGGTGTTTTTTTGCAACATTGGAATTTAATGATATTTTAATGCGGATACAAGGGTTATTTAAGAAGTAATATATACAATAGTTTTTTAAGACAAAAAACAATTCTATTGGTATAATGTAAATATGGTATAGTTTAGAACGGAGGGCGTTTATGGAAAGGAAAAAGATCATTCTCATAGAGGACGAAGTGAAGCTGGCACGTTTTGTGGAGCTGGAACTGCGTTATGAAGGATATGATGTGACAGTCTGCCATGATGGCAGAGAAGGTCTGCAAATGGTAACAGAAGGAAATTATGACATGATTCTTCTGGATGTGATGCTGCCTGGACTGACAGGTATTGAAATCTGCCGCAGAGTGCGGAAATTTTCCAATGTGCCTATCATCATGCTCACGGCAAAAGATGAAACCATGGACAAAGTTGCAGGGCTGGACAGCGGCGCGGATGATTATCTGACAAAGCCCTTTGCCATTGAAGAATTGCTGGCGCGTATGCGTGTGGCGTTCAAACATGCCCATGCAGGCGGCGCGAAGAAAGTTATTCTGGAAGTGCAGGGGCTGGAAATTGATACGGATAAACGCATGGTAACCGTCAATGGAACCGTTGTAGACCTGACGAAAAAGGAATATGAGCTTTTGCTGTACCTTGTGCAGAATAAGAACATTGTCCTTTCCAGAGAGCAGATTCTCAACGAGGTATGGGGTTACAGCTATATTGGGGAAACCAATGTGGTGGATGTATACATCCGTTATTTGCGCTCCAAGATTGACGAAGCGTTTGGCATAAAATATATTCATACCATTCGAGGAGTAGGATACTATGTCAAAGACGAATAAGAAATCATTATTTGGCAGATTTCAGAATCTTGCCATTGCAAAGAGGATTACCCTTATCTATGGTGGGATATTCTCTTTTTCGTTGTTGCTGCTGAGTGTATTTTTCTTTGTGAATATCACTATTTTGGAGCAGAATAACGTGCGCAAGCAGCTAGAAACCACCATAGTGAATATTGAGCAGTTTTTGGAAAACGGTGGAGAACTGACAAATGAGACTTTGGCAGATCTGCTGGACAACAAATATGTAGAAGTCAGTGTATTCAGCTTTTCGGAAAACAAGGGCTTCAACAGCCATGTAGGGGATATCCCTTCGTTTATTAAGCAGCCGCCTCAGCCCATTGGCAATGTGGCAGAAGCACAGAATATGCTGGACAGTTTTTGGAATAAGGAAGATGAAAGAAATCAGGAACCTAAAACAGACTATTACATCCGTTCGCTGAAAGAATTGGGTGTGGATCGGCAGGAGTTCATTCTGGAGGGCCCCAATAATCAGAAGTTTATACTTTTGACAACCCAGTATAAGATTGATGGTGATAAATACCAGATTCAGGCCTTCAAACAGCTCAATGGCAATCAGTATTTCCTTCAGACATTTTTATGGAAGATGATCATTGCGGATTTCATTGGTATATTCTGCGCTTTTCTGGCAGGACGCTATATCAGCCGTCGTGTGCTCAAACCCATGGAACAAATCCGTACAACGGCAGAACGCATCAGTATTCAGGACTTGACCCAGCGCATTGATTTGGATGGGCCTGATGATGAAATGAAGGAATTGACCATCACTTTCAACTCTATGATTGACCGATTGGAGAAGGCCTTCCACAGACAGAATCAGTTTGTGTCTGATGCTTCTCATGAACTGCGGACGCCCATTTCTGTTATTCAGGGATATGCCAGCCTCATCAATCGTTGGGGAAAAAGCAATCCCGATGTATTGCAGGAATCTATTGATTCTATTCTGGGTGAAACAGAGCATATGAAAGAGCTTATCAATAATCTGCTGTTTTTGGCAAAAAGCGATCAGAACCGTATGCATGCAAAACGTGAGCGCATGTGTCTGAATGATGTGGCACAGGAAATCGTCAAGGAGTTGGAATTGCTGCAGAAGGATCGTCAGATTACTTATGAGGAAGCGGAACAGGTGGAAATCAACGGCGACAGTGATCTTATCAAGCAGCTTTTGTGGATACATGGGGAAAATGCTCTGAAGTATACCACCGATGGCGGCAAGATACATATCAAAGTCTGGAAGGATAAGAAATACGCCTATGTTTCCGTTGCGGATGATGGTATGGGTATCGCCGAAGAAGAACAGTCTAAGATCTTTGACCGTTTTTATCGGGAAGATAAATCTAGAAATAAGGAGATTTCCGGTACTGGACTTGGACTTTCCATTGCAAAATGGATTGTCAATAGCCATGATGGCGCTATCCTTGTAGAAAGCAAACGTGGTGAAGGTGCCACATTTATCGACCGTTTCCCCTTGTGGACAGAGCCTGAGGGCAAAAAGGGAGAAATGGGCAAGAATACAAAAATCAAATAAAACGAAGCACATATTTGTCCCCTCCTGACCATATAATTTGGTACAGGAGGGGATTTTGCATGAGGGAAAAAGACTGGAGAAAACGCAGGGAGGAACTGCGGCAATATATGGGGGGAAGTATGTCTGCAAAGCCGAAAAATACCCCAAAGAGCAAAGAATTGTTTCTGTTTCGTTTGTATGTGACAGTGATTTTGGCGGGTGGCGTGCTTCTGGTCTCTTTGTTTCATTCGGAAACGGCAGAAAAGCTCACCCAGCAGGTAAAGGATACCATTGCATACGAAATGCCCTTGGAAAAAATTCAGGCGGCAGGGGAACGACTGACGGTATTTTTGCAGGAAAAAGATGTGGCACTGCCTGCATTGAAAGAAGATACATACGGCCCGGAAACAGAAGGACCCTAGTCCGGTGGCGCAGGTGGTTTTTGCACCGAAAACAGAAGGCTTTTGTAATCCGGCAGAGGGGATTATCACTTCTTCCTGCGGAGAACGGGAAAATCCCCTTTTGGAGAAAGCAGAGTTCCATAATGGACTGGACATAGCCATGGCGGAAGGTACAGAGGTGGCGGCAGTCAAAAGCGGTATAGTTACGAAAATACGAGAATCCGATACTTATGGTTTGGTACTGGAATATGAAACCAATGACGGTTTTCAGGTGCAGTATGCCCATTTGCAGAAAATATTGGTGAAAGAAGGAGAGAAGGTACAGCAGGGACAGGCTGTGGCAAAATCGGGGAACACTGGACTTTCTACGGGGCCGCACCTTCATTATAGTCTGTGGAAAGATGGCATTTTGCTTGATCCTATGGAATATGTAGATTTGCCTTACACAGCAGAAGTAACGGCAGAATACGCGGCAAGAGGAGAAGATTTGGAATAAGGGAAAGATATGCGTGCAATGGGCGGCATTTTCCTGTATGATAGATAGGGAAAATGCGAAAGGATGAACACCATGAAACGAGTATTAATGGATATAGATACCAATTTATTCCGTCTGGCACTTCTGGAAAATGGGGAGCCAGTGGAATTTTATGTAGAACGGAAGCAGACGGAAAGCCTTGTTGGCAATGTCTACGCAGGCAGAGTGGAAACAGTGGTGCCAAATTTGCAGGCGGCCTTTGTGGACATCGGCACAGGGAAAAACGGCTATCTTTATTATGGAAATGCGAGGGCGGTTTCCGGTGCGGAAAAAGAAAATCGTCCCAAAGCAGGCGATACCCTTGTGGTGCAGGTGGAGAAGGATGCCGCAGGCACAAAGGGCGCAGTACTTACCAGAAGTATTTCCTTTGCTGGGAAGTTTCTGGCACTTCTTCCCAATGAAGGGGGCGAAATCGGTGTTTCCAGAAAAATCACCAATGAAGGGGAACGCAGAAGGATGCAGGAGATCATGGAAGAACTTCTGCCTTCTGACTGTGGTGCCATTGTTCGCACCAACGGAGCAGGACGAAGTAAAGAAGAATTTCAGAAGGAGCTGGAAAGCCTGTTGCAAAAATGGCAGAGTGTGAAACAGGCAGAATATCGAAAAGCCCCTGCTTTGCTTTGGCAGGAAAATATCCCCGTACTGAAAGCCGCAAGGGATTTTTATAGTGCTGATTTGGACAGCGTTGTGGTCAATGACAAAGAAACCTATGATTTATTGAAAGCAACGGGAGATTTCTCCGGGGAAGGACAGCCGAAGCTAGAATTTTATGAGGAAAAAACGCCGCTGTTTGCTTCTTTTTATGCGGAAAGCAAATTGGAAAAAGCACTGTCCCAGAAGGTATGGCTCAAAAGCGGCGGTTATCTGGTCATTGAGGAAACAGAAGCCTGTGTGGTCATTGACGTCAATTCTGCCAAAGCCGCAGGACGAGGCGATTTGGAAAAAATGATACTGAAAACCAATCTGGAAGCGGCGGAAGAAGCGGCAAAACAGATGCGCCTGCGGAACTTGTCTGGCATCATCATCATTGATTTTATTGATATGGTGCAGGAAGAAAACAGGAATATTCTGACAAAGACATTGAGAGCAGCTGTGGAAAAAGACCGGGTGAAAACCGTTGTGGTTGGTATGACGGAACTGGGCTTGATGCAGGTCACCAGAAAGAAAATGAAGCCTTCTCTTTTGAAACAGACTACCACCAACTGCCGCAGCTGTGAGGGCAGTGGACGGGTATTTTCCGTGGATTGGACAGCGGCGAAAATGCGCAGGGAAACAAAGACCATTTTTGCAGGAACCATATGCCGGAAAGTTCTGGTAAAAGCAGATGCCAGACTGCTTCAGGTGTACCTTTCTAACGGTTTTGCAGAGGAAATGGCGCGTGTTTACGGTGGGGAAGTACAGACGGAAAGTGCTGCCCATACTGCTTTTGGTGAATATGAAATACTGCGGATGGAAACAAAGCATACGCAAAATTCGTGATTTTTCATGCAATTCTGGCAAGAAATAAAAGGAAAAACCTGCGTTTTTCGGCTTTTTTCACGAGAGGGCTTTGGTCAAAAGACGAAAACTGTCTTGACACATATGCAAAAAAGCTATAAAATAAAAAAGGTGTATTATGCACTGCTTATGGCTATGTGAAATCATAAATGTACTTTGAAAATTGAATAAGGAGGTGTTTTTCATAGAACCGATAAGTATTATCTGTGCTGTGATCGGACTCCTTCTGGGGATGATTGTCGGAATTTTTTACAGAAAGCGTATCGCGGAAGCGAAGGTGGGCGTGGCAGAAGACCGTGCCAATAAAATCGTGGACGAGGCCGTAAAAGATGCAGAGGCAAGAAAGAAAGAAATCCTCTTGGAGGCCAAAGAAGACAGTATCAGAACAAAAAATGAACTGGAAAAAGAAGTTCGTGACAGAAGAAACGAACTGCAGAGAAATGAAAGACGTTTGTTCCAGAAGGAAGAAGCTCTGGACAGAAAGACAGAGTCTTTGGAACGCAAGGAAGAACAGATGTCCAGAAAACTGGAGGATCTGGAAAGACAGAAAGAAGAAGCGAAAGAACTGCGTGAAAAACAGCTGCAGGAACTGGAACGCATTTCCGGTCTGACCACCGAAGAAGCAAAGAATTACATCCTTGCTATGGTGGAAACAGATGTGAAGCATGAAGCTACACTGATGATCAAGGAAATCGAAAGCAAGGCAAAAATGGAAGCGGACAAACGCTCCAGAGAAATCGTTGCCAATGCTATCCAGAGATGTGCTGTAGATCATGTGGCAGAAACCACAGTATCTGTGGTACAGCTGCCCAATGATGAAATGAAAGGCCGTATCATCGGCCGTGAAGGCAGAAACATCCGCGCACTGGAAACACTGACAGGCATTGACCTGATCATTGACGATACACCAGAAGCAGTGATTCTTTCCGGCTTCGACCCTATCCGCAGAGAAATTGCCAGAATCGCACTGGAAAAACTCATTGTGGACGGGCGTGTGCATCCTTCCCGTATTGAAGAAATGGTGGAAAAAGCCAAGAAAGAAGTGGAAGTCACCATTCGTGAGGAAGGTGAAGCTGCAACATTTGATACAGGTGTCAACGGGCTGCATCCCGAACTGGTTCGCCTGTTGGGCAAACTCAAATACAGAACCAGCTACGGTCAGAACGTATTGAAACACTCTATGGAAGTATCCCATCTGGCAGGTCTCATGGCTGCGGAACTGGGCGTTGATGTAAATATGGCAAAACGCGCTGGTCTGCTCCACGATATCGGTAAGAGCGTGGATCACGAAATGGAAGGTTCTCATGTAAGCATCGGTGTAGGTCTGCTGAAACGCTATAAGGAAAACCACACAGTCATCAATGCGGTGGAAGCCCATCATGGTGATGTGGAACCTCAGAGCATCATTGCAGTACTGGTACAGGCAGCAGATGCCATTTCTGCGGCAAGACCCGGTGCAAGACGTGAAACTTTGGAATCCTACATCAAACGTCTGCAGAAGCTGGAAGAAATTGCGGATAATTTCAAAGGCGTTGAAAAATCTTTCGCAATTCAGGCTGGTCGTGAATTGCGGATTGTTATAGTTCCGGAAGACGTCAGTGATGACGGTATGACCTTGTTGGCAAGAGACATTGCTAAGAAGATCGAGGAAGAACTGGAATATCCGGGACAGATCAAAGTAAATTTGATTCGAGAAACAAGAGCAGTAGAATACGCAAAATAAACCAAAAAGAGGGTATCTCAAAGAGAGATGCCCTTTCTTTTTACATGAAGGAGGAAGCGCAATGAAAGAAATCAAATCATTTTCTTTTCGCTATGGCAGAAATGACGGATATATGGCATGGTATCGTATGGACAATGAAAAAGGCGTAAATGTAGGCATTGACCTGTATGACGGGGAAGAACACAGCCTGCGCTGTGAACCTGCCCAGGAATTGGCTGTGGAGCTGGCAAATCTGCTGGAAGAACAGAACGCGGCGGCATGGGATGGATTTTATGACATCGAAACCTGCATCTGTGCCGGAGACAGCTGGGTATTCCATGCTTATGGCAAAGAAGGGGAAGAAATCCATGCTATGGGACATTCCAAACATCCCGAAGGCTTTGCGGATATGAAACAAGCGCTGGATGACTTTTTCGGTAAGATTTATCAGGAGTATCAGGCATAAAAAATAGGATGGATTCGAAAAATCCATCCTATTTTTTATGCGTATTGATATTTTTTTCTTGCGCCCACAAACAGAATGATTGCCACCACAATGGTCAGCACTTCTGCCACGGGAATGGCAAGCCATACACCCAACAAGTCAAGATATTTGGGCAGGAACAAGATGCATCCACTGACACAAACGAAGGTGCGCAGAGAGGAAATCAGTGCCGAAAGCACTCCGTTGGACAGGGCAGTGAAAAATGCTGAAGCGAAGATATTCACGCCGCAGAACAGGAAGTTCCATGCACAGATTTTGTAGCCGTCTAAGGTAAGGGTGAATGTGGAGCTTTCACTGGGGGTAAATACCAGTATGGTTGGCTCTGCCAGCAGGAATGAAAGCACGCTGATGACTGCCGAGGAAACCAATATAATTCCCATGGACATTTTAAACAGCCGTTTCAGCTGAACATGATTTCGCTTGCCGTACTGATAACTAAATACTGGCGCCACACCATTGGAAAAGCCCATATAGGCAGATGCAAAAAGAAATTTTGCGTAAAGAATGATGGTGATGGCTGCAACGCCGTCCTGTCCCATCATCTGCATCATAACTTTGTTGAACAGGTATGTGGTAACACCTGAGGAAATGTTGGTAATCAGTTCGGAAGCGCCATTGCTCATGCTGTGGAGCAGGACTTTTGTGTTCCATTCTGGTTTCACGAAATAGAGAACAGAACGTGGTTTCATAAAATAAATCAGGGGAGGAATACCGCCGATGAGGAAGCTGGTAACAGTTCCCCAGCCAGCACCTTTGATGCCCATATCCATCAACACGATGAATACATAGTCGAAAACAATGTTGCTGATACCGCTGGCGACGTTAAGGATAAGCCCCAGCTTTGGTTTGCCTGCGGTGACAAAGAATACCTGAAAGAGCACCTGTACCACGGAGATTGAATAGAACGCCATCATAATTCTGCCGTAGTCGATACAGTAGGGCAAAAGTGCTTCGTCCGCTCCCAGAAAAATGGAAAGGGGCTCGATGAATACAAAGCACAGCAGGGAAAGAATCAGCCCCATGGCAATGGCAAAGAGCGTCAGCAGTGTAAAATGCCGTCTTGCCAGATCTTCTTTGCCTGCACCCAGTTCTCTGCCGATGATGGCGCTGCCGCCGGTGCCCAGCATGATGCCCACACCCAACATGACGTTGATAAGGGGATAAACGATGTTGATTGCGGAAAGGGCAGCTGTTCCCACAAAACGGGAAACGAAAATACCGTCCGCAATGATATAGGTTGCCACAAACATCATCATAATGATGGTGGGAAATGTAAAACGGAGCAATCCGCCAAGGGAAAATTCTTTGGAAATGTCGTTTTGCATAATATGACCTCACGATAACATACTGTATACCTATAGTTTTGAAAACAAAGGCAAACACTCCATTATGTCCAGGAGCGTTTGCCTGTTTTTTATTCTGTTGCCATCAGGTTGACTTTTTCTTCTTCCGGTGTGATATAAATGGTTTTGTTTGTCAGGTAAATGACCATGCCCGGTTTTGCGCCGTTGGGTTTCTTTACGTTTTTCCGCAGGGTATAGTCCACAGGCACCATACTGCCGTTTTTGGCTTTGCTGTAGAATGCCGCCAGATTTGCTGCTTCTTCCAGTGTAGGAATGGGAACTTCTCCTTTGCCGTTGGTGCGGATGATGACGTGGGAGCCGGGAATTTCTTTGGTGTGCATCCATATATCTGTGGGCTCTGCTGTCCGCAGGGTCAGTTCATCGTTTTGCAGATTGCTTTTGCCCACCAGAATTTCGTAGCCGTCAGAAGAAATGTAACGCATGGGTTTTGCTTTCTTTGGCTTGGACTGCCCTTTTTTCTGAGGCTGTCTGCGGATGAAGCCGCTTTCTGCCAGTTCTGTGCGGATTTCCGCCAAATCGGCGTCGTCTTTTGCGGTGTCCAGTGCGTTCAGGACGCTTTCCAGATACGCCAGTTCTTCATCGTTCTGTTTCTGCTGGATTTCCATGGCAGCCAGTGTACGTTTGGCTTTGTTGTATTTATTGAAATATTTTTGTGCATTTTCCGCAGGTGTTTTGGTAGGGTCTAGGGCAATTTCGATTTCTGCCATGTTTTCGTCATAGAAATTCACAGTTTTGAATGTAGTAGCATTGGGAGGAATGGCGTAAATGTTGGCGGTGATGAGTTCGCCTTTCAGTTTCCATTTATCCTTGCCTGCTACATCTCGCAGGGTTTTCAGCTGGATATCTTTCTTTTTTACACATCTTTCGATGTTGGTCATGACCAGTCTGCGGGTATCGTGTGCTTTCTGGCGGATATGTGCCGCGTTGTCACGCTCGGTGTAGAACCCTTCCAGCAGAGCGGAAACCGTAGGATATGCCTTCGCATACAATCCCTCAAACTGCGTCATGGGCAGTACGCCGAAATCCAAAATCTTGCCGCCGGGTTTCTGGTAGTAAACGGTAGGGGAGAAAGCGCCGTCTTTTACCTGTTCCATGGTATTGGAAAAAGCGGTAAAAAGGGCGTGTTCTTTTTCCGCTGTCATCTGCTCACAGGCATCGGAAGCATCCAGTTTTGCTTCGTGACAGATTTCTGCCGCCATGATGGGGCTGATGCCTGTATAAGTCTTATAGAGGAAGTCCTGTATTTTCTGACCTTCCTGCACATGCAAAAGAGAAGAAAAACTGCTTTCTTCCAGTTCCATGGGATTTTTCTTATCCTGAGAAGGTGGGAACACATAAGTTTTTCCCGGCAGAACTTCCCGGACAGAGCTTTTGTCGTGGGAAACACGCTTGATGGAATCCAAAATCTTATTGTTTTCGTCTGTGAGAATCAGGTTGCTGTGTTTGCCCATAATTTCCAGAATCAGGTTTTTCACAGTCATATCGCCCATTTCGTTGGCAGACTCCACTTTGATGATGATGATACGCTCAAAGTTGGGCTGACATATATCAACAATCTTGCCGCCGGCAATATGTTTGCGCAGTACCATACAGAACAGGGGAGCTGTCATAGGGTTTTCTCTGGTGTTTTCGGTGATGTGCATCCGGGGATGACCGGAATTGGCAGAAGCCAGCACTTTATAATTGGCGCCGATGGCGCGCACGGAAAAGCGGATTTCGTCAGCAAGGGGCTGATGCACCTTGTCGATTCTGCCGCCTATGAGTTTCTCTTTCAGTTCGGTGACGATGGCTGCGGTGGTGATACCGTCCAGTGCCATAGCAATCCCTCCTTTTTGTTTTGCTAACAATTCAGTATAGCATATTTGGCAAAAAGGGAAAAGGGCGTGCTTTTGAAAAGAAAAATTAAAATTTGATTAAAAATAGTGGATACAATTCCCGTTTTTTGTTGCGCTTTTGCCTGACAATGGGTATAATGGAACAGTTCAATTTGGTTCGGAAAACATGAGATTAGGAAGAAAGGAACAGACATGAGTGCAAATGTAAGAAGCATGACAGGCTACGGCAGAGGCGAGCATATTGCAGAAGACCGGAAATTTGTGGTGGAAATGAAATCTGTCAACCACCGTTACAATGATATGACCATTAAACTGCCCCGTTCTCTGGCAAGTCTGGAAGATAAGATCAAAAAACGGGTAATGCAGGATGTGTTCCGCGGCAAAACCGACGTGTTCATCAGTTTTGAAACTTTTTCCGCAGACGATGTGGAAGTAAAGCTCAACACAGGCTTGGCAACGGCTTACGCGGAAAAACTGCGTGAACTGGAAAATCTGCTGGGTGTCAACGGCGCAGATTTGCTTTCTCTGACAGCGAAATTCCCTGATGTCATCACCGTGGAAAAAGCACAGAAGGAAGAAGATGTGATCTGGGCAGCACTTTCTCCTGCACTGGATGCGGCAGTGACAAACTTTGTTGCCATGCGCAGTGTGGAAGGGGAAAACCTGAAGCAGGATATTTTGAAAAAAGGTGAACACATTGCCAAACTGGTGGAAGAAGTAAAAGTATACGCTCCTCAGGTGGTCGTGGAATATCGTGAAAAACTCAATAACCGCCTGAAAGAACTGCTGGACAATGTGGATGTAGACCCTCAGCGTGTGGCAATGGAAGTGGCGATCTTTGCGGATAAAGGATGTATCGACGAAGAACTGACCAGACTGGACAGCCATCTGATTCAGCTGAGAGAAATCTTGGAAAACGGCGGTCAAGTAGGCAGAAAACTGGATTTCTTGGTGCAGGAAATGAACAGAGAATCCAATACCATCGCTTCCAAAGCAAATGATATTCGTATTGTGAAGGCAACCATTGCTCTCAAAAGCGAAATTGAAAAAATCAGAGAACAGATTCAGAATCTGGAGTGATCATATGGAACGGATTCAGTTTTTGAATATTGGCTATGGCAATGTGGTTTCCGCAAACCGTGTCATTGCCATCATTAGCCCCGATTCTGCCCCTGTGAAGCGGATTATTCAGGAGGCAAAAGAAAAAGGGAATCTCATCGATGCCACCTATGGCAGAAAAACAAGATGCGTCATTGTCATGGATAACGGACATGTGGTGCTTTCGCCCAATATGCCTGAAACCATCGGCGGACGCCTTGCGGCAGAACAAAAGGGGAGTGTAACATGAAAAAACAGGGATTATTGCTGATTTTATCGGGACCATCCGGTTCCGGCAAAGGCACCATCGTGGAACAGCTGAAAGCAAAGGATGATTTTGCCCTTTCCATTTCCGCTACCACTCGTGCCCCAAGAGAGTATGAACAGGACGGTGTGCATTATTTCTTCCGCACAAGGGAAGAATTTGAAAGAATGATTGCCAATCAAGAACTGCTGGAATGGGCAGAATTCTGTGGCAACTGCTACGGCACACCGAGAGCATATGTAACAGAACAGCTGCAAAAAGGCCAGAATGTTATTCTGGAAATTGAAGTGCAGGGTGCATTGCAGGTGAAAAAACTCTATCCCGAAGGGGTATTGATCTTCTTGGTTCCTCCCAATCTGGAAGAACTGGGCAGACGCCTGACAAATCGCGGCACAGAGGATAAAGAAACCATCAACCGCCGTATCCACCGTGCGCTGGAAGAAATGGAATTTGTGCAGGACTATGATTATGTAGTCATCAATGATACAGTTCCTCAGGCAACACAGGATATTCTGGACATTGTCCATGCGGAATCCATGAAATGCAGCAGAAATAAAGAGATCAAAAAGGTATTCAAAGGAGAGATTTGATTATGTTAAGACCATCTTATACAGACTTATTGGACGTTATCAGTCAGGAAACAGACGACATCACACTGGGCAGCCGTTATACTATCGTTATTGCTGCGGCAAAACGCGCAAGACAGCTGGTTGACCACGCTGATCCTCTGGTAAGCAACACAAAGGTTGACAAACCTGTATCCATCGCAGTCAACGAACTGTATCAGGGCAAGATCAAAGTACGTCAGGGTCGCCCTGAGGAAGTTGTGCCTGAAGAAGCGGTGGAAGAAACTGTAGAAACAGAAGAAACAGAAGCATAAAACGTAACGAAAAAAGTCGGAGGTTCAGAAAGCTGCCGAAAGGAACAGCGAACTCTCCGGCTTTTCTGACATTTACAGAAAGGAGGTGCGAGATGTACGCACAGGTCATCATTGATGCCAATCATGCGGAGGTAGACCGTGTCTTTGATTATAGCGTGCCTGCGCAGTGGGAAGGAGAAATCTGTGTGGGGCTGCGTGTTATGGTGCCTTTTGGTCAGCGCAATACCAAACGGGAAGGCTACGTTATTGCACTGACAGAAACAACGGAAGTACCTGCTGGAAAAATCAAAGAAATCGTGGAAATTCTGGATGAGGGCAGACCCATCCTGACACCGTCCATACTGAAATTGGCAAAATGGATGAAAAAAGAATATTTCTGCACATTGAACCAGTGTTTGCAGGCAGTGATGCCAGCGGGCATCCGCACCAAAAGCGTCTGGTATGCGGAGTTGACAGGACAGACAGCGGAGTTTTCTGAAAAAGAACAACAGATGGCAGATGTGCTGGCGGAACAGGGAGGTTCCATACCTCTGCGAGAATTGGAGCAGATTTTTGGCAATCGCACAGAATACATCCTGCGCTGTTTACAGGAGAAAAAGGTTGTCCGTTTGCATCAGAAAACCACACGCAGCACCTATAAAAAAGAAAAACGATATGTTTCACTGACAGAAAATGCAGAACTGCTCACAGTGGCACAGGAAAAAGCGGCAAAAGATAAACGTCTGGCAGGACAGCTGCGTGTGCTTTCAGCCATTGGTTCAGGGGAAAGCCTTTCTGTGGAAGAATTGAAGGAAAAGGCTGCTGTGACAGATTCCCCCATTCATACCCTTTTGCAAAAGGGCGTTTTGGTGGAACAGCGCATACAGGAAAAGAGAGATGTATTCCAATTGGAGGATTATACACCGACCCAGCCTTTTTATCCTACGCCGGAACAGGCGCAGGCATTGACTCTTTTGCGAGAGGAAGAACAGAAAGAGCAGAAACGTCCAGTCCTGCTCCATGGGGTCACAGGAAGCGGCAAAACAGAAATCTATATGCAGCTTATTGAGCGTGTTATCATGGAAGGAAAACAAGCTATTGTGCTGGTGCCGGAAATTTCACTGACGCCGCAGATTATGGAGCGGTTCATTTCCCGTTTTGGCAAGCGTGTTTCTGTGACCCATAGCCGTCTTTCCTTAGGAGAACGACTGGACCAGTGGCGAAAGGCAAGGGATGGGGAGATTTCTATTATCATTGGACCGCGTTCTGCCTTGTTTATGCCTTTTTCCAATCTTGGGGTCATTGTTATGGATGAGTGTCATGAGAGCAGTTACATTTCTGACGTAACACCCAAGTATCATACCCGTGAAGTGGCAAGAAAATTATCGGAATTGACAGGGGCATTGCTGGTCATGGGCAGCGCCACCCCTGACATAGACAGTTATTATCGGGCAGTGACAGGAGAATTTTTGCTGCTGCAATTGAAAGAGCGGACAAAGGGGAGCCGTCTGCCAGAGGTATTCGTGACAGATATGCGGAAAGAATTGGAGGATGGCAACCGTTCTGCCTTTGGACTGCCTTTGCAGCAAGCGATTCGGGAAAATTTGGAAAAAGGACAGCAGACCATGCTGTTCCTGAATCGACGGGGATATTCCACATTTGTTTCCTGCCGGAAATGCGGAGAAGCCTTGACTTGTCCTTCCTGTAATGTTTCTTATACCTATCATGCCTCAGACAAGGCGTTGGTCTGCCATTACTGCGGCAAAGAGGTGACGGTGCCTAAGACATGCCCCTCTTGTGGTTCCCCTTATATCCGTTATTTTGGTACAGGCACACAGAAAATCGAGGAAGAAACCAGACGGCTGTTTCCGGAAGCAAGTATTCTGCGGATGGATGCGGACACTACTACAGGGAAAAATGGACACGCACGTATATTGGAATTGTTTGGCAAAGGAAAGGCAGATATTCTCATTGGCACCCAGATGATTGCCAAAGGACATGATTTCCCCAATGTGACATTGGTGGGGATTCTGGCGGCAGACCTTTCCTTGAATTTAGGTACTTATCAGGCGGCAGAGAACTGTTTCCAGCTCATTACCCAAGCGGCTGGCAGAGCCGGACGAGGAGAACTTGAAGGACGGGTGTTCATCCAGACTTATCAGCCGGAAAACCATGCCATCCGTATGGCGGCGGCACAGGATTATGAAGGATTTTATGAGGAAGAAATTCTCCTGCGGCAGGCAATGGATTATCCGCCGTTTTCTCATATCTTTTCTGTGCTCATCACAGGAGAGATGGAGCAGGAAGTGATATTGGCTGCCCAGCGATTGGGGGCTTATATGAATCATTACGCAGAACGGGCAGGCTGTACAGTGGTTGGCCCGGCGCCAGCGCCTTTGCCAAAATTCAGAGGAGAATTTCGCTGGCAGATTTTTGCCAAAGGAACAGATGCGGAACGGCTGAAAGCCTTTGCGCTGTACACCGTGGAGCAGACAAAGAAAGATGTGAGCAGGGAAATACGCTTTCATCTTGCTTTCCTAGCGTGAATCTTGTAACTTGGTAGGAAATATGATAAAATACTTTAATGCGAATCATTTCGCAGATAACTATAGAACATCGGTGGCGCAAGGCGCCTTTTAGGAGGATAAAAAATGGCAAAAAGACAAATTAGAATCAGCACAGACGAGGTTTTGCGCAAAATCTGCAAACCCGTCAAAGAAATCACACCCAATACATTGACACTGCTGGATGACATGGCAGAAACCATGTATGATGCAAACGGCGTTGGTCTGGCTGCGCCTCAGGTAGGCGTTTTGAAACGCATTGTCGTTATCGACATCGGTGACGGTCTGGTGGAACTGATCAACCCTGTTATCGTAGAAGCAACAGGTTCTCAGATTGACTATGAAGGCTGCCTGAGCGTTCCCGGCGCAAGCGCACGCGTGGATCGTCCTGCTTATGTAAAAGTAGAAGCTCTGAACCGTGACGGTGAAAAAATCATCGTAGAAGGGGAAGAATTGATGGCCGTTGCCCTGTGTCATGAATTAGACCATCTGGATGGGGTATTATATATTGACAAGGCTCTGCCCGACGAAGACGAAGCATAAGGAGGAATTGCCATGCGTGTCATTTTTATGGGGACTCCCGATTTTGCGGTGCCTTCTTTGGAAGCACTGCTGACAAAACATGAAGTGGTGCTGGTGGTGACACAGCCCGATAAGCCCAAGGGCAGAGGGAAAAAGATGGTGCCTACACCGGTAAAAGCTTGTGCGCTGGAACATGGTATTCCTGTTTTACAGCCGGAAAAAGTGAAAGAACCGGAATTTGTGGAACAGCTTCGTTCCTATGAACCGGATTTGATTGCTGTAACAGCTTTTGGACAGATTTTGAATGAACCCATTCTGGAAATGCCTAAGTATGGCTGTATCAATGTCCATGGTTCCCTGCTGCCCAAGTACCGCGGCGCTGCGCCCATGCAGTGGTCTATCATTGACGGCGAAAAGGTCACAGGCATCACCACCATGTATATGGCAAAAGGTCTGGACAGCGGCGATATGCTGTTGAAAGCGGAAGTGGAAATCACAGACGAAGATACCTTTGCCACCATTCATGACAAAATGGCAGTGACAGGTGCAAATTTGCTGCTGGATACACTGGATCAGCTGGAAGCTGGTACGCTGGAACGGATTCCGCAGGATCATGATGCGGCAACATACGCACCTATGATTACAAAAGAAACTGGTCATATTGACTGGAGCAAAAACAGACAGGACATCATCAATCTCATTCGTGGATTGAATCCAGTTCCGGCGGCATATACCATTTATGAGGAAGAGGTTTTGAAGATTTTCGGCGCAACCCTTTCTGATGTTGAAGCCAATGACGCAGCCTGTGGGGAAATTGTGGCTGTGACGAAAAAAGGCTTTGTTGTCAAATGCGGCGACGGTTGTCTGCTGATCACAGAAGTGCAGGCACGGGGCGGCAAACGCATGATGACAGACGCATATCTGAGAGGACACGCCGTAAAAGAGGGCATCCTTTTGCAGTAAGGTTTTGAAAATCCAATGACTGAAAAAGGAGGAATCACGAAATATGTTTTTTTACGGATATGATATGAAGTCCTTTTTGTTGATGATCCTTGCTGTGATTTTTGCAGGTATGGCACAGGCAAAGGTATCATCCACATATAGCAAATATTCCCGTGTACCTAACAGACGTGGGCTAACAGGGGAGCAGGTGGCGGCACAGATGCTCATACAGGCAGGCATCCATGATGTACGCATTGAGCGTGTGGCTGGTCATCTAACAGACCATTATGACCCCAGAACAAAGACACTGCGCCTTTCTTCCGGCGTTTATGACGGCAGAAGTGTAGCGGCTTTGGGTATTGCTGCCCATGAAACAGGGCACGCCATCCAGCATGACACAGGCTATGTATTTCTGGTGCTGCGCAGTACATTGGTGCCCCTGTCTAATCTGGGTTCCAAACTGGCATGGCCTTTGATCATCATTGGTCTGCTCTTTGGGGGATCTTCCTCCAATACACTGATTATGCTGGGGATTTTGTTTTATGCACTGGCAGTATTGTTTACTGTAGTGACACTGCCTGTGGAATTCAACGCTTCTTCCAGAGCACTTAACATGCTGGAAGATCAGTATTTTCTGGATGCTGATGAAATTGGCGGCGCAAGAAAAGTCCTTTCTGCGGCAGCCATGACCTATGTGGCAGCAGCCTTTGCAGCCATTGTGGAATTGCTGCGTTTGCTGGCAATCTTCGGCAACAGACGGGACGAATAATCACAAATAAGAAAAACGGATAAAATCCAAGTCATGGGGTTTTATCCGTTTTGTATTTTTACGGCTTTTTTCGGCACAAACCGTGAAAAATGGCGAAAAATATTGATGTATGGCGTAAAATCCCGTATAATAATAAGTTGATAAACCTACGGAAAAAAGACAGAAGGGAATTTGAAATGCAATGATCCAAATCAATCCCAGAGAAGTTGCGGCGGAAGCCATGGTGCAGATTTTGGCAGAAGGCGCATATAATAATACGGCGCTGCGGCGTCTGCTGCGGCAAAATGGAGCCATGTCCCAGCAGGACAGGGCTTTTGTGACGGAAATTGTCAATGGTACCCTGCGGAATATTTACTATGTGGACTATGTCATTGACCAGTTTTCCAATACGAAACTCAATAAAATCAAACCTTGGCTGCTGGCGGTGCTGCGTACAGCGGTGTACCAGATGCTTTTTATGGATGTGCCGGATAACGCAGCCTGTAATGAAGCGGTGAAGCTGGCAACAGCGAGAGGTTATAAATCCCTCAGCGGCTTTGTCAACGGTGTCCTTCGTGCCATCGGCAGAGGAAAAGCTGAAATCAAACTGCCGGAAAAAGGAACGGCGGAATATCTCAGCGTTGTGTATTCCCATCCCCTGTGGCTGGTGAAAATGTGGGTGGCATATTACGGCTATGAAAAGACAGAAGCACTCTGTCAGGCGGATAACGAAGCCCCTGATGTGACCATTCGGGTCAATACTTTGAAAACAGACGCTGAAACACTGACAAAACAGCTGGAGGAGAAAGGTGTCACTGTACGGCAGGGCAGCCTGTGGAAAGATGCGCTGCATTTGAGCAGAACGGCGGATTTGGGACGACTGGCAGAATTTCAGGAAGGTCTGTTCCATGTGCAGGATGAAAGCTCTCAGACAGCAGTGGCAGTATTAGACCCACAGAAAGGCGAAAAGATTTTAGACCTTTGCGCGGCACCCGGTGGGAAAACATTCACCATGGCAGAACGCATGGAAAACAGCGGCGAAATCCACGCCGGTGATATTTATGAACATAAAGCAGAACTTATTGCTGACGGCGCACAGCGTCTTGACATTTCCATTGTGAAAACATCCGTCAGAGATGCTTCTGTGGAAGATGCTTCTGCCATTGGGGCTTATGACCGTGTGCTGGCAGATGTGCCTTGTTCCGGTTTGGGACTTCTGCGGAAGAAACCAGACATCCGTTTGAAAAAAGACGGCAGTGAAATTGACGCTCTGGTGGGCATTCAGCGTCAGATCCTCGAACAGGCGGCAAAATACGTCAAAGATGGCGGTGTGCTGGTTTACAGCACTTGCACTTTGAGCCGCAAAGAAAATGAAAAAAATGTGGAATGGTTTTTGCAGAACCATGAATCCTATAGATTAGAAGACTTGGGACAATATTTGCCGGAATCTCTGGCAGCAGAAGGTGAAAAAGGCTATATCACCCTTTTCCCTCAGTCCCATCATACAGACGGGTTTTTCATTGCTCGCCTGCGGAAGAAAGGAATGTAATTATGGCAAAAACAGATGTGAAATCCATGACGCTGGAAGAACTGCAGCTGTTCATGGGGGAATTGGGCGAACCCAAATTCCGTGCCAAACAGATTTTTGACTGGCTCCATCAAAAACAGGTGGATACTTTTGCCGAAATGACGAATCTTTCTCAGAAACTGCGGGAAAGATTAGAACAGGAAGCAAAAATCGGCGGCGTGGAAATGGTGGAACGGCTCCTTTCCAAAGAAGATGGCACCAGAAAATACCTGTTTGCTTTGGAAAACGGCTCCATCATCGAAAGTGTTTTGATGCAGTATGACTATGGCAATACCGTTTGTGTTTCCACCCAGGCAGGATGCCGTATGGGCTGCAAATTCTGCGCTTCTACATTGGACGGCGTAGAAAGAAGCCTGACACCGGCAGAAATGCTTTCTCAGGTCTACACCATCCAGAAAGATTTGGGACAGCGGATTTCCGGCGTGGTGCTTATGGGAAGCGGCGAACCGCTGGATAACTATGACAACGTACTGCGGTTCATTCATTTGCTCAACGACCCAGCAGGGCAGAATATGGGGCAGCGCCATATCACCCTTTCCACCTGCGGACTCATTGAAAAAATGTATCGTCTGGCAGAGGAAAACTTGCAGATTACACTTGCAGTTTCCCTTCATGCGCCTAACGACGAAATCCGCAGAGAAATCATGCCTGTTGCAAAAGCAAATCCCATGGAAAAACTTCTTGGGGCATGTGTGGATTACGCAAACCATACAAAACGGCGCATCACATTTGAGTATGCTATGATACAGGGGGTCAACGACAGCGATGCCTGCGCCAGAGAATTGGCGGATAAACTGCGCCATACCCTTTGTCATGTAAACCTGATTCCCATGAATCCGGTAAAAGAAAGAAACTTTACAAAAAGTTCTACAGACCGCGTGCAGCGTTTTGCCCATTTGCTTCAGGAAAATGGTGTGGAAACCACTATCCGCAGAAGATTGGGCAGCGATATTGACGCAGCATGTGGACAGCTGAGAAGAAAATATATGCAGAAGTAAATCAGACGGCTTTAGACGGGGAAAAAGCCTTAGGAGGTGGAAAAACGTGAAGGCAGTCGGGATCAGCGACATCGGAAGATGCCGCAAAAATAATGAAGATGCTTATTATTTAGCGGAAGAAGACGCACCGCTGCAGCATTTGTATATCGTCGCAGACGGTATGGGGGGATGCAATGCCGGCGAAGTGGCAAGCAACGGCGCCATTGAAGCTTTTGTGGCCTATGTGGCAGAACATAAAGAAATACAGGAAATTCCGGATTTGCTTACAGGTGCTTTTCAGGCGGCAAACAAATCCGTATTCGATCAGTCCAATTCCGCACTGGAATTTGCGGAAATGGGAACCACTATGGTTGCAGCCGTAGTGGATAACGGAAAAGTCTATGTAGCCCATGTTGGTGACAGCCGGGCGTATTTGATGCAGAAGGAGATTCTGAATCCTTTGACAACTGACCATTCTTATGTGATGGAACTGGTGAAACTGGGAACCATCACTAAAGAGGAAGCGGCAGTGCATCCAAAGCGCAATATCATCACAAGGGCTGTCGGTATCAAAGACACAGTAGAAACGGATATGACCATTGTGCCTGTGGAAAAGGGGGATTTGCTCTTGCTCTGCACAGACGGTCTTTCGGGTATGCTTTCTGATGAGGAGATGGCTCAGATGCTTCGGCAGAAAGAATCCGTAAAAAGGAAAGCTGAAAAATTAGTGGAAACAGCAAATCTGCGAGGCGGTTATGACAATATATCCCTCATTTTGATAGAAATTTAGGAGGTAACGACTGATGTTATTGAATCCGGGTTCTGTCCTTGGTGACAGATACGAAATCATCGAGAAAATCGGTTCAGGTGGCATGGCGGTGGTTTACCGCGGCAAAGACAAGAAACTGGATCGTTATGTGACCATCAAGGTTTTGCGGGAAGAATTCATCGGAGATGAGGAATTTATCGAGCGTTTCCGTTCGGAAGCATGCTCCGCCGCAAGACTTTCTCACCCCAATATTGTCCGTGTGTATGATGTTGGCGAGGATGGGGAGATCAACTATATCGTGATGGAATACATCCATGGGGATACGCTGAAGACAGCCATTCGCAAGAAAGCGCCTTTCGATTCCCGTTCTACTATCAATGTAGCCATTCAGATTGCGTCTGCCCTTTCTCAGGCACATAAAGCACATATCGTACATAGGGACATCAAGCCCCAGAATATTCTGGTGGGGACAGACGGCGTGGTAAAGGTAACAGACTTCGGTATTGCCCGTGCTGCCCGTGCCACAACCATGACAACAACAGCCAATGCGGCAGGCTCTGTCCATTATTTTTCTCCTGAGCAGGCAAGAGGCGGCTATGTGGATGAAAAGAGCGATATTTACTCTTTGGGCATCACCATGTTTGAAATGATCACAGGTGTGCTGCCTTTCCAGGGAAACAATTCCGTTTCCATTGCTCTGAAGCATATCAACGAGGAACTGCCGGACATCCGTCAGTACAATCCCAACTGCACACCTTCCTTGGAAGGCATCATCAAAAAGGCAACTATGAAAAAAGCCGATGAACGCTATGCAAGCATTGATCTGATGCTGGCAGATTTGATGCGTGCCAGAACAGAAGTGGCTATGCATGCGGAACAGGAACGGCAGGCAGAAGCCAAAGAAAGAAGTCATATGGCAGCGGCTGGTGCGGCAGGTGCAGCGGCAGGAGCGGCTGCGGGCGTCCGTATGAGCAGACGGGCAGAAGCGGCGAAGGAGCTGCGGGAAGCCCAGGAAAGAGCGGAAGCGGAACGTGCCAGAATCCGTAAAATGGAAGATGACGCGGTTACAGCAGAAAGTCCTCTGGTACATAGACGGGCAGAAAACGGTTCTCATTTTCGGGAAAGTATGCCTGCTGTGGAAAATGCAGAAGATGCTACCCGTAAAGCAGATGAAAACGAAATTGATCTGATTCGTTTCAAGAAGAATGAAGAAACCCCTGCTGGGGAAGAACCGGAAGTAGAAGGCGATGTGAATACACCTCTGGTCAGTTTCGAAAAATATGGCAAACGCCTGAAAATTTCCAAAGATGATAATTACGAAGGCGAATATATGGCGGTGGAAGAAGTGAAGAAAAGCAGACGACCTGAACGAAAACGCAGGAATCCTCGGAAAGAAGAAGAATACGACAATGAACGGGATCGCAAGGCGGAACGCCGTGTCATTGCGGCAGCTATCGTTACAGCCATTGTGCTCATTGTGATCATCAGTTCTGTTGGACTGCGTGTGCTGGGTGGCTTCAAAGGCTTTGGCAGCGGAGAAAAGAATATCGAAACACCTCAGTTTATCGGTATGACTTACGAAGAAGCAGAAGCGGAAGCGGAAAAACTGGGTCTGAAACTGGTCAAAGAAGGCGAGGACTACAGCAATTATTACGATGAAGGTCAGATTTTCTGGCAGAACGTAGACCCTGAAACCATGGTAGCAGGTAATACAAAAATCGGTGTCAAAGTCAGCCTTGGTTTGACAGAAGAAGAAATGCCTGACGTGCTCAATAAATCTGAAAAAGATGCAAAAGAGGCAATTATCAAACTGGTAGGCACTTCACCTGATATCGTATACGAAGAAAGTGAAGATGTAAAACCTGGTCATGTTATTTCTCAGAATCCAGAAAAGGGAACAAAGATTGATGCCAATACCCATATCACATTGACTGTCTGCAAGCCTGAAGAAGGCGGCAACGTAGTGGTGCCTGATGTACAGGGTGATACAGAAAGCAGCGCTGTACAGAGTCTGGAAGCTGTAGGTCTGACAGTTGGCAAGATTTCTTATCTGGAAAGTGATACTGTGGCAGAAGGCAGAGTCATTACCCAGACATTGACACCAAATTCTGAAGTGCCCAGCGGCAGCATTGTAAATTTGGCGATCAGTAAAGGTGCGCCAGTGCAGGAAGAACCTCAGGAAGAACCTCAAGAAGAAGAACCACCCAGAGAAGGCGGCAGCGGTGAACCTGCTGATTCTACCAGCACCCAGTACTTCACCATCACAGCACCAGAAGGCGCTGGTGACACCGTTCATGTTAAAGTTGTGAAAACCGATGCAAGTGGAACAACAACAGTCATTGACGAAACCAGAAATCTGTCTGACTTCCCCTTTAGCATTGCCGTAACAGGTACCGGCAGCGGGACTGTCACCGGTACAGTGGATGGACAGACAACATTGTCCGAAAACGTAACCTTCTGAGAATAAGGAGTAACATATGTTGGATGGAGTGATTTTGAAAGGAATCGGTGGATTCTATTATATTGATACACTGCAGGGCATTTACGAATGCCGTGCCAGAGGGATTTTTCGCAAAGAAGGGATTCGCCCGACTGTTGGGGATTCCGTGCAGATATCTGTGCTGGATGAAGTCAATAAGAAAGGCAGTCTGGATGTGATCTTGCCTAGAAGGAATGAGCTGATCCGTCCCAGAGTTTCCAATATCGATCAGGCGGTCATTGTCTTTGCGGCAAAAAGCCCCAACATGAATCTGGATCTGCTGGACAGATTTTTGCTGCTGGCAGAAGAACAGGAATTGGATATTGTCATCGTCATCAACAAGATCGACAGAGATAAACAAAACAAATATGAGGATGCCGCTGCTCTTTACAGAGCGGCAGGCTATCCTGTTATCTGCACCAGTGCGGAAAAAGGCGTCG
Source organism: uncultured Clostridia bacterium (assembly GCA_902477755.1). Classification (GTDB taxonomy): domain Bacteria; phylum Bacillota; class Clostridia; order Lachnospirales; family Anaerotignaceae; genus Anaerotignum. The sequence continues at coordinate 103,468 of CABSIK010000003.1, read as the reverse complement.
GCATTGAGGAACTGCGAAAAGCGCTGGAAAACAAAATTTCTGTATTTGCAGGGCCTTCCGGCGTAGGGAAAAGCAGCCTCATCAACGCTGCTTTCCCCGGCTTGGAGCTGAATACAGGGGAAATCAGTGAGAAAATACAGCGTGGCCGTCATACCACCCGTCATGCGGAGCTGATTCGTATTACAGAACAGAGTTACATTGTGGATTCTCCCGGTTTTACCTCTCTGTTCCTGAACCATATCCCGTCGGATGAATTACAATATTATTTCCGGGAATTTCAGCCTTTTTTGCACAAATGCTATTATAACGGCTGCGTGCATATCAATGAGCCGGATTGTGCCGTAAAAGAACAGATCGGCGAAGCCATTGACAGCCGCAGATATGAAAGATACAAAATGCTTTATGAGGAACTGGAAAATGAAAGGAGAAACTAAAATGGCTATTTATTTGTCCCCTTCTATGCTGTCCATTGATTTCACAAAGGTAGGCGAACAGCTGGCAATTGTGGAACAGGCAGGGGTGCCTTACATCCATTTGGATGTGATGGATGGTGTGTTTGTACCCAATATTTCTTTTGGGATTCCCGTAATCAAGGGGATTCGCAAAGCCAGCAACATGGTTTTTGACGCCCATCTGATGATCGTAGATCCGGAGCGTTATGTGGAACAGTTCCGTGACGCAGGGGCGGACATCATCAATTTCCATGTGGAAGCTACCAAAGACCCTGCAGGCTGCATTGCGAAGATCAAAGAAAGCGGTGCGAAAGTGGGTATCACCATCAAGCCCAAGACACCTGTGGAAACCATCAAACCTTTCCTGCAAGATGTGGATATGGTGTTGGTTATGACTGTAGAACCTGGTTTTGGCGGTCAGAAATTTATGGCAGATCAGGTGCCTAAGATTACCCAGCTGGCAGCGTGGAAAAAAGAAATGGGTCTTTCCTATGACATTGAAGTTGATGGCGGCATTACACTGGATAACGTCAGAGAAGTGCTGGATGCAGGTGCCAATGTCATCGTGGCAGGTTCCGCTGTGTTCGGCAAAGAAGATATTGCTGGTGCGGCAAAAGGCTTTATGGAAATTTTCAAGGAGTATGAGGCAGAATGAAAGCAGTATTATTTGCAGGGGCAGCCATAACGGATTACAGTTTTTGTGAGAAGTATTTGCAGGATGCGGATTGCATCATCTGCTGCGACGGCGGCATGCACCATGCAAAAGCCCTTGGGGTTACACCAGATTACATCGTGGGAGATTTTGACTCTGTGCGTCCGGAAGTGCTGGAGGAATACCGGAGTATGGGCATTTCCATCCGCCAGTTTCCTACCCATAAAAATGAGACAGATATGCAGCTTGGTATGCTTCTGGCCTTAGAGCTGGGCGCAACGGAATTGGTGCTGATTGGGGGTATTGGCGATCGTTTCGACCATACCCTTGCCAATGCCCATCTGCTGTTGTATCTGTTGAAAAAAGGCGTCCGCGGCATTCTGGTCAATGAGAAAAACCGTGTGGAACTCATTGACAAGGAAGTCACTCTCTATGGACAAGCAGGGGATCTGGTATCTACCATCCCTTTGAGTATGCTGGTGGAAGGTGTGACGCTGGAAGGTCTGGAATATCCGCTGGTGGACTATGATCTGGCGCTGGATGATAAATTGGTGGCTGTCAGCAATGTCATGACAGGCACCGAAGCGAAAGTGAAAATCCGAAAAGGGTATCTGTTTGTAATGCAGACAAGAGATTAAAGACGAAAGTGGGAACGGTAAAGCCGTACCCACTTTTTTTGTTGGTGATACAGGCAAATTTGCGGTTTCAATGGCATAACATGAATCAGGTTGGTTTGTGGAGGGATTGGATGGCAGCTATTAGCCTATGTATGATCGTAAAAGATGAGGAACTGACGTTGGAGCGGTGTCTGCAATGTGCCAAAAGTTTTGCTGATGAAATTGTGGTGGTGGATACAGGTTCTGCGGATAGGACGAAGGAGATTGCGGAAAGATATGCGGATATCGTCTGCGATTTCCAGTGGTGCGCTGACTTTGCGGCAGCGAGAAATTTTTCTTTTTCCAAAGCCACAAAGGACTATTGCATGTGGTTGGATGCCGATGATGTGGTGCCGGAGTCTGAACAGAAAAAAATCTTGGTACTGAAAGAAAAATTAGAGGAAACAAAGGCAGATGTGGTTATGATGCCTTACGATGTGGCTTTTGATGCAGGGGGAAAGCCTACGTTTTCTTATTTTCGAGAACGGATCGTGAAAAACACAAGACGTCCTCTGTGGGAAGGACGGGTACATGAAGTGATAACTCCTTACGGAAATATCCTCCACGAAGATATTCATGTGGAGCACCGGAAAGAAAAAGCTTATGATACAGACCGCAATTTGCTGATTTATGAAAAGATGCGTGGGGAAGGCTGTGCATTCAGCCCCAGAGAACAATTTTATTATGCCAGAGAATTATATTACCATGGACGATATGAAGAAGCCATAGATGAATTTCGTGTGTTTATGAGCAGGGAAGGGGCATGGCTGGAAAATAAACTGGAAGCCTGTCGGCAGATGGCAGTTTGCTATGGGCAGCTGCAAAAACCGCAGGAGCAGCTGGAAGCCCTGTTTTTTAGTTTTACACTGGATTTGCCTCGAGCAGAAACTTGCTGCGATTTGGGGCGGTATTATTTCGACAGACAGGCATGGAGAGAAGCCGCTTTCTGGTACGAAACGGCTCTGCGTGTGGAAAAACGAGAAAATGGCGGCGGTTTTATCCGTGAGGATTGTTATGGGTATCTGCCATGTATCCAGCTTTGTGTCTGCTATGACCGATTGGGACGGAGGGAAAAAGCCGTTTCTTATAATGAAATGGCAGCGGTATTCAAGCCGGAGGACAGCGCTGTGGCCTATAATCGGGCGTATTTTGCAAGCGTATCCAAAACATAAAAAATGGCACTGCCTTTTTGCGGCAGTGCCATTTTGATTTTTATAAAGATTTGCCTTACAGCAGTGCTACGCCTGCAGCGCTGCAAACGTCGATGGTCTCCTGATCCCAGATAGAGGACTGCACTTCGCCGATATGGGCTTTGCCCAGCAGCAGCATGCACAGACGGGACTGACCGATACCGCCGCCAATGGTGCAGGGCAGTTTGCCTTCCAGCAGCATTTTGTGGTATGTCAGAGCGCGTCTGTCATCGCAGCCAGCTTTTGTCAGCTGTCTGTCCAATGTAGCAGCGTCTACGCGGATACCCATAGAGGAAATTTCCAGTGCGTTGTCCAGTACGGGGTTGTAGAACAGCAGGTCACCATTGAGCTGCCAGTCATCATAGTCAGGAGAACGTCCGTCATGGCGTTCGCCGGAACGCAGAACGTCACCGATCTGCATGATGAATACGGTTTTGTATTCTTTTGCGATGGCGTTTTCTCTTTCCTTTGGTGTCAGGTCAGGATATCTGTCTTCCAGTTCCTGAGAAGTAATGAATGTAACTTCTCTGCACAGTTCTGTTTTGATGCGAGGATATTTTTTCTTCAGCACTTCCAGTGTGTCGCAGATGCAGATTACGATACCCTGTACAGTGAATTTCAATTCCTGAATGTTGCGTTTTTCAGGTGTGATGACTTTTTCCCAATCCCACTGGTCAACATAAATGGAGTGCAGATTATCCAGTGTTTCATCACGACGGATGGCATTCATATTGGTGTACAGACCTTTACCGGGACGGAAGTCGTAGCGGTAAAGGGCCATTCTTTTCCATTTTGCCAGAGAGTGTACCACTTCAGCAGTTACGCCGGTGGCAGGCACTTCAAAGCTTACAGGACGTTCTACGCCGTTGAGGTTATCGTTGAGACCTGTAGCAGGATCAACAAACAAAGGCGCAGATACCCGTTTCAGATTCAGTGTCTGAGACAGATGTTCTTCAAAGGTCTGGTGAATCAGGCCGATGGCGTTTTGTGTTTCATATAAAGTAAGTACAGACTGATAGCCTGCGGGAATATATGTTTTACTCATGAAAACTCCTCATTTCTACTATGATATTTCATACCTATTCAGCATATCATAAACGGCGGATTTGTCAAGGGATGCCGCCTTCTTTGCGAAAAAATCTCTGTATCTGGCAGAAGGAGTGCGGAAAATAACATGAGAAAAAGCAGTTTTGGCTAGAATAAAAAAAGCGGTTTTGAATTTTTGGAAAATTTGCATGGGATTTTTTGCATTGTACGATTTTTTGTGCATAAAATGCTGGAACTTGACATTTATCTCCTACAAGTGTATGATATAGTAAAACATACAAGTGTAGGAATTGAAAGGAGGGAGCCTTATGCAGAAACTTCCCGATACGGAACTGGAGATCATGCAGGTGATCTGGCAGGAAAACAGAGTCCTTTCCACCTCGGAAATCAAAGAAAAGCTGGAATTGAGCCGTCCTTGGAATGTGTCCGCCCTTCAGACACTTTTGAATCGGCTCATTGACCGTGGATTTCTTTCCAGTTATAAAGAAGGAAAAAACAGATATTATGAAATCACTGTGAAAGAGGAGGACTATCTGGCTTTTGAAAACAGTTTGTTTTTGCAGAAAGTCAATGCCAACTCGCTGACAAAATTGGTGGCATCTTTGTATCGGAGCCACTCTATTTCCGATGCGGATTTAGATGACTTGGCGAAGTTTATCGAGGAAAAGACAGGAGGTGCGTGAGTATGTGGGAAACCATGATACAATGGACACCTGTGGTGCTCCGAAGATGTTTTGACGCTGTCTGGCAGGTGACACTGCCTTGGATCATCACCATTTTATTTCTGATGGCCTTGCGTCCCCTCTTGCTGCGGAAATATAGTGTGAAATGTTATCTGAACTGTATGAGAGGCATGATGGCGTTTTTGCTTTTTTCCATGACTATGTATAGCGGCAACGCTTACTGGAAAATTCAGGGGCCGGATGCATGGTTCTCTCGGCAGGTGCAGGAAAGGGCAGTGGAAAGTACGGTGCAGGCAGAAGATATGCCAATAAATGCAGCTTTGCCAGAAGAAAATACGCCTGTGCGGCAGGAAAGTTCTGCAATACAGACACAAAGCCAGCAGCAGACCACAGGAACACCTAAGTCAACGACAGAAAAGCAGACATTTCCAGAATTGTATCAGATATGGGCAGTGGGTATGGCGTTGTTCCTGTTGTTTCATCTGGTACAGTATGGGCAAATGCAGTGGTATCTTCACAAAGGAAGGAAAAAAATTACCGATGCAGCTTTGCTGGAAAGTTATCAGCAGCTCCATAAAGAAATGCCCATTTTGGTGCGGAAACCGCGGATTTATTGTCATAATGGTTTGCCCAGTTCCATCTGTGTGGGATTGTTCCGCAAGACCATTTATGTGGATACTCAGGACAGAGATCTGGAAGAAATGAAGTGGGTACTGCGCCATGAGTTATACCACTGCGACAATGGTGATATGCTGGGCAGATGGTTTTTTCTGGTGATACAGGCAATGCACTGGTTCAATCCACTGATGTATTGGCTCATAGACCAATTGGAATGGGTCACAGAACTGGAATGTGATGCCAAAGTGGTGGATGGAGCTGATTTACAGGAGCGCAAGGCATACAGCATGGCAATCCTCAACAGTATCCGAGAAGGAAATCAGAAAAGAGCAAGGATGTCCACAGCTTTTGTAGAAAATCGGGAAACACTGGAAAAAAGATTGGAGGCGATTGTGGATATGCGGCAAAGACAGGCTGGAAAATGGATACCGATACTGGTTTGTATAATATTGGTAACTTGTTTCAGTTTTGTGGGCTGTACACCTGTGGAATCTCAGCAGACCACAGAAGCTGTTCAGACGGATTTGACACGAGAATTGTATGATGCCAGAACGCCTTATATTGGCGGCGCCTCTGATGTAGGGAAGATACTTGGCTTACTGCCTTTGCCAAATGGCCTGACAACGCATGAAGAAGGTATGGAGCTTTTTACAACGGAAGGCAGTCCCTTTGGCGCCAAACAGCATCTGATGTTCACTGAAGCCACCACAGAAGCGGAAAAATCGGCTTTGCTTTCCAATACGGAACAGCTGGAACGGAATGCTTATCTGTTTTTGGCATTGGTAGACAACGCAGACTTTCTGGAATATAAGATATATAATACACCTAAAGCAGAGAGTGTGACACTTCATTTTGACAGGCAGATGGCAGAAAAATACTATGGTGACATAGACCTCCGTTCTTTTACAGCGGATTTTGAAACTTTTTCCGCCTTCGTGGAAGAATTGAATACGCTTTTTGACTGCCCCTTTACAGAAACTTTGGAAATGGCAGGCCGTGAAAACTGGGTGGAAAATCAGGACACTGCCATGGAGCTGATACAAACCATCAGCGCACAGATGCCTTTGCAGGGAGAGTTTGCAGCGTGGGCAAATCAGGTGCAGCAGTCAGAAGAATATGAACAGCTTATGAAATTAGGTGATGACGCATTTGCATATTGTTTGACACAGATGCCCGGCGGTACAGATACAGAAAGTTATGTGGTGATGTTGGCAGCGGATGAACTGGCTTATGGCAGCAGGAGAGATGGAGCAAGCTTTGATGAAACACCGGAAGAATGGTATCAAGTTTACTGTGCGTTGGATTCTCAGTATGTGGTTCCTTTTTATCAAGGGATGGAACAGGCTTATGCTCAGATGCCCGAAGCAGAGTACCTTTCTTTGTCCAAAGAAGCAGCCCGTTCCCGTGTGACTTCCAAGGAAAAGGCAGTGCAGGCAGTGTATGAAGCGCTCTCTGTCTATGAGGAAGAAGATGCTTTGGATGGTCATACATTGGTGGTGTTTGCGCCTCTGATTTTGGATATAGCAGAAACAGAGGATACTTTGCAGGTATGCTGTGTGGTAGGAGATGACAAATATCGCATGAACCGCGTGGGCAGTCAGGGATATTGCCTTATGAATTATGGCGGCTCACGGATACCTGCCCGTCTGGATTTTGTGAAAGAACAAGATGATTGGAAACTGGAAGAAATCCATTGGGCAATGGATGGAAGCGGATATGCGCCATCCATTGAAGAAATGGCGCCAAATGAAGAAGTTGCACAGAAAATGATCAGCTTTGATACGGAAGATATGACAAGGCTGCTCTATGATAATCTGATTCAGTATATGAATTTGACGGACACCTCTTATGTGATCTATGACAGAAGTTATATGTCAGAACCTTTGCAGCAGGAACTGCGGCAGTTTTTGCTTTTGGCATAACAAAAAAGTGCATTTTAAAAATAGTTTCTCTTAAAAAAATATGATAGCTGGAATTCTGTGTATTGAAAGGATTCCGGCTATCTTTATTTTCAGAAAGATTTCGTGGGCGGAAACATCGAAACTGGTAAAAAGGCAGATTGCATTCATAGGAATCATCGTGACTTTTTAGGAAATAAGGAATAAGAGAACAAAAGTTTACTATTTTTTTAAGAGTATAGGGAAAGAAATTGTGTGGTCTATGCAAAAAATAGAATTTATTGTAGAATGAAATTATGATAGAAAACAGGGGATGAAAAAGGCAGAAAGGGGCTGGAAAATACAAACAGAAAAATATGTACTTTGAAAAGGCATAGATGAAAAGGGGGATATTTTATGGAAGAAAGATATGATGAAAAGAATCAGGATACGCATGTGGATCATGCACAAACGCTAGATATTTTAAAGGATGGAAACATTTTGGCACAGGAATCTGTAAAGAAAGAACATGCGGAAGTGCTGGGAAAATGGCTGTGGATTTTGTTCTGGCTCATCATTCCCAGTGCCATTGCAGGCATTCTGGGCAATGAAAATATTTTTGGTAAGGAATCAACTGTTTATGTCTTTGGAACCATTTTGTCCATGGTTGTAGGGATTTTGTATGGTGTATTCTTGATGCCCATGACAAAGGTAGAAGAAAAATACCGCATGGCTGGTATATTCAGCATTTTCTCTGCGGTGTTAGCTATGGCATTAGAAGTGATTCAGGTGGAAAATCCATTGGTTGTTCTTATCATTGGGCTTCCAGTACTCATTTTGGGATTGGTAGCAAAATATTATGAATTCCATAGCCATGCGGCAGTGCTGCAGGATTTTGATTTGGAATTCTCTCAAAAGTGGCTGAAATTGTGGAAATGGTATTGTGTGGTCATTGTGGGGATGATTGTAAGCACATTGGTTGTATTAATATCCTTTTTGCTGGCAGCGCTGCTTATTTTGGTATTTGCCATTGGTATTTTTGTGATTGCCATTGTGCAGCTGGTTTATCTGTATAAGATGGCAAAGCTGTTTAGAATGTATGCTTGAGAAAAGAATTCCGTAAAAGAATGGAATTTGGAGACATTTTTATAAAGAAAGCTGGAGTCCTTATTACACAAAGGGTTCCAGCTTTCTTGTTTTTGCGAAGGTTTTATCTGTGGAAATCTGCTTTTCTCTATTTTTGTAACATTTAGATAACAAATATTACATGAATGTATCAAAAGGTGTACAGATTTCTTAAAACAGCAGACAAAAAATGGATTTCTGTTATACTGGGTTTAAAGATGAATCCAGTGGAATGGAGGGGCGTGTATGAAAAAAGGGTTTTGCATTTTGCTGAGCAGTGCCATACTGATGGGAACGGTGCCAGTATATGGAAATGATGTGGAACAGGTGACTCATACCTATCGAGCGGAAGTAGGTACGAAAAATTTTTACAAAGACGATGTTTTGCAGCCTTTAGATACGGAAATCTATATCAAAGACGGCTATGTAATGCTGCCGGTACGGACGTTCTTTACAGCAGTAGATGAGGATGCTCAGATCCTATGGGATCGGGAAAAGCAGGTGGCAACGGTATGGATGGGAGCATATCGTATCCTGCTGGATGTACCGAAAAATAAGATACAGGTAGAGTATGGAAAGATTCGTGTATCGGGCAGACTGGAAGTAAAAGATGGGCGCTTGTTTGTACCTTTGCGAAACTGGCAGGGAATCCTGACACGCTGCAATTATGAAATGGATGAAAACAGCATTGTATGGGACAACGAAAAAGGGGAAGCCATTGTCAAAGTTGGTGAATATGTCATCAACAGGGAGCAGGAATTGGAAAAGACAGAAATTACTGGAGAAGGACAGAAACCGGTATATCTGGTGGAACCAACAGAGGAATATGATTCTATCCATAATGCAGGGGATGGCTATTTCATCGTAGGAAAACGAGATAATGCAGGGGCGTTGGAGATTTTTGACAGTACCGGAAAAGTCCTTGCAACCTTTGCCCCCGGAACAATCAGCCGTATCGGATATTTGGGAGAAGATCGTTTCTATATTTATAAAGGAAAAGAACAGCCTCAATATGTGGTGGATGCCAATGGAAATCAGTTGTTTTCTGTGCCTTATGATTCAATAATAGGATATAATGAAGGATTAGCATCCATTTGGGAAAAAAGCGAAAATGGCTATCGGTATGGCTATGTAGATACGGAAGGAAATTTACGAATTCCCATGGAATATGGTTATGCAGGAAATTTTTCAGAAGGTGTGGCAACTGTATCCATGAGTGAATCTGGCATTGGACAATATAGTTTTATTGACAAAAAAGGGAATGTGGTTATTGAACCAAAGTACCGCTCCGCAGATCCTTTCCAAGAAGGACTGGCACATGTGCAGGCAATTTCTGGGGAAGGCTTCATCAACCATCAGGGAGAAGAAGTGGTTCCTCCACAGTATGAATTTGTCAGTGATTTCCAAAACGGCACCGCTTTTGTCGTTACGAAAGATCAGCAGATCATCGTTATTGATAAAAACGGAAAAGAAGTCAGAAAATTACTGGAATTGCCGGAGGAAACATCTTATTTCTATTCTCCATCTGGTGATATGATGGAGGTAGATTATCCGCAGGGGTACCAAGGTGTTTATCGCTACTATGACAAAAATGGAGAAATTTCCAGAGAAACATACGAACTTCGGTCTGGTTTTTCGGAGGGACTTTCTGCTGTGCTGGATAAAGAAACGGGAAAATACGGCTATGCTGATGAAACAGGAAATATGGTCATTTCTCCGATATTTGACTATGCCGAATCGTTTGAGGGCGGATATGCTGTGGTAGAACTGAGTATTCCAAATGAAAATGGCGGAAGAACCGAAAAAGTAGGGGTTATTAAAAATCCTATGATAAAATAATACATGAAGGGGGAATTTTACATGAAAAAAGGGTTTTGTATTTTACTGAGCAGTGCTTTGCTTTTGACAGGGACGGTACCAGCATGGGCGAAGGAGGAACGCTTGTTGCAGGAGCCCCATGTGTATCGTGGAATTGTTGGTACGACGAATTTTTACAAGGATGATGTCTTGCAGTCTTTGGATACAGAAATCTATCTGAAAGATGGCTATGTGATGCTGCCCTTGCGGACATTTTTTACATCCATCAATCCTGATGCACAAATCTATTGGAATAGTGTAGACCAGCAGGCAGGGGTGCTTCTGGGAGAAAATTCCGTATTTTTGTATGTGAAGGAAAATAAGATCGTTGTCAATCGCGAAGAACAGCCTGTTGTGGGGCAGATGGAAGTGAAAAATGGTCGTTTATTCATTCCTCTGCGGAACTGGCTTACTATATTGAATCAATACGGATACCAGTTGACAGATGCAGATTTTCATTGGAACAGCGCAAAACAGGAAGTGGCTGTAACTATTCCGGAAAATCAGATCATTTTTGAAGAAAATCTGAAAACACCTGTCATTTCCGGCGAAGGACAGGCACCCGTCTATGCGGTGGCACTGACCGCTGCATACAGTGGCATACAAAATCTGGGAGATGGATATTTCCTTGGAATCGATGATACAGAAGGATATTACAAATACGCTTACGATATTTTGGACAGCAACGGAAAAGTAAAAAGTCATTTCGCACCAGGAGAAATCTTCAGGATACAGTATTTGGGAGAAGGAATGTTCTGTGTATACACAGAGAAATGGGAACAGGAATACGTTATGGATGAAAATGGACAGAAACAGTTCGACGTGGCTTATGATTCCATAGGTGATTTTGAGGAAGGGCTGGCATGCGTAAGTGACGAAAAGGATGGTCAGACGGTGGAAGGCTATGTTGATGCAAATGGAACGTTGCAGATTCCTCTGCAATTTGCCGATGGTGGATACTTTGCTGAAGAACGAGCAGTTGTTCGCGATTTAGAAACAGGAAAAAAAGGGTACATTGACAAGAAAGGAAACTATGTTGTAGAGCCCAAGTACAAGTCTTGTAAAAGTTTTCAGGATGGTATGGCTTTGGTACAGACAGAACAGGGATATGGCTATATCAACCTTCAGGGAGAAGAAGTCATTGCACCGCAGTATGTATGGGCATCCAATTTCAGCGAAGGTACAGCTTTTGTACGGGAAGAAGAAAACGGCCCAGTATGGCTCATCAATACAAAAGGTGAAAAAGTTAGGAAAATTGCAGATCAGTCAGGAGAGTTTTATGGTAGTTGTGAGGATTGTTTGCATATATCCCAGTTTGTGATGCTGCCTTCTGGTGAAACGGATAGAGTTGATCGTTATTATGATAAGAACGGGGAAGTTTCCATGGAACAGGGTAATCTGCTTTTCAGTCTTTCAGAAGGGCTTTCTGCTGAATTAGATGAAAAGACACAAAAATATGGCTATATAGACGAAACGGGAAAAATGGTCATTTCTCCTATATTTGATGAGGCGGGAAGATTCCAAGATGGATATGCGGTGGTAAGAATACAGGATCAATGGGGCGTTGTGAAAAATCCTATTGTATAATCTATATATGGGAAAAGGTATGACAGAAAGCAACTTCCCCTTAAGAAAACATATCAAATAAAATCTCAATATCATAAGAAAGCTGGAATCCTTTATGATGATAAGGATTTTGGCTTTCTTTGTTTTTTATGAAGATACTCCTAACTGTCATGCCTTTTTCTTTTGAAAAATATATTTTCAAAATTTATGCAATTTTTGTGCCAATATGTACCTGACATAATAAAATCCGTCTGTGTCATACTAACATTGCAACACCAAACAAACAGTTTTTTTGAAGGAGGTTTTTAACCATGAGCAACACATCTTCTACAAGCAACAAAGTAAACGTACCTGAGGCAAGAGCCGCTTTGGAACAGTTCAAATACGAAGTGGCAAATGAAATCGGCGTGCCTCTGAAAAAAGGTTACAACGGCGACCTGACATCCGCACAGAACGGCTATGTAGGCGGCTATATGGTTAAGAAAATGATCGAAGCACAGGAAAAAATGATGGCTGAAAAGAAACACAGCTAAGCATTCCGGCATAAAGCAATAAGAAAAAAGAACCCCTTTTTGGAAAGATAATCTCTCCAAAAGGGGGTTTTCTTTTAGAAGGAATTTGTGATACAGAATTTAAAATTTCATATGGATTTTTTTCAGTTTATACAAAGATTTTAAGAAAGCTTTTCAAAACACTTTTGTTTTTTTAGAAAAAAAGGCGCAACCGTTGAAAAATACTGCAATGGACAAATATTTTCCTCTGATGGTACATAAAAAATATCTTTAACATTGATCGGGATTTTTATGGGATTTCTTTAAGAAAAAATAACAGGAGCTTGATGGTAGCTCTTTTTCTAAAACTTTATACTGTCATTGTGTGAGCGATCAGCTCTCATCATAAATAAGCAAACAATCAAAAAGGAGAATGAAGTATGAAATTTAAGAAACTTTTGACCACAGCGTTGGCAGCGACACTGGCTGCATCTGTATTTGCGGGATGCGGTGCACCGGCAGCAGAAGAAAGCACAGAAACTTCTCAGACGGCTGAAAGCACAGGCGAATATGCGGACACCATCACACTGGTATGGTATCCCAATGAATCCGCAGAAGACTACGATGTTGCTCGCAGCGAATACGCTCGTTTGATTGAAGAAGCAACCGGCAAAAAAGTTGAACAGAAACTGACAACAGACTACGCAATTGCCATTGAATCTCTGGCAAATGGTACAGCACAGATCTGTTTCATGGGCGCACAGGGCTATATCGAAGCGAAAAACGCCAATGATGCAATCCTGCCTCTGTTTGTAAACTCTGGTGCTTCCGGCACACTGGATGACGCAAAATACTACAGCTTTCTGGCAGTCAACAAAGGCGAAGAAGGCGAATATGCAGACGGTGACAGCTACAGCATCGACAACATTGCAGGCAAACGCATGTCCTTCGTTTCTAACAGCTCCACATCCGGTTTTAAAGTACCCACAAGCTCTATCATTTCTCACTTCGCAGACCAGAATCTGACAGAAGATGACCTGATCGAAGGCGGCGAAGGCAAACTGTTCTCTCAGGTACTTTTCGGTGGTTCTCATCAGGGTTCTGCATTTAACCTGCTGTCCGGCAAAGCTGATGTTGCAGCATTCTGTGATACAGAAATCGCACCTTATGCATCCTGCACCGAAGGCGAAGCAAACACAACCGGTTCTGTTTATACCATCAACAGCGACGCAAGCGCACCTTTTGATACTGTAACAGGCAAAGAATTCGTCGTTATCCAGTCTACACCTGTACTGAACGGACCTTTCGCTTACAACTCCGAAGCACTGGACCCTGCAGATGTAAAAGCAATTCAGGATCTGTTCACATCTGACGAAGTGGCAAACAACGAAGTAATCTTTGTTCCTGAAGATTCTGAAAATGTAGGTATGTTTGAAAAATCTGAAAATGAAAGATTTGTCCTGGTAGACGATTCCTGGTTTGACCCCATCCGTGACCTGGGTGAATGAAAAACAGCAAACGATGGAGGAGAAAAGCATGGCATTACTGGAATTTCAAAACGTAAGCAAATCTTATGACAATGTCACAAAGGCATTGAGTGACATTACGTTTTCCATAGAAAAAGGCGAATTCGTATCCATCATTGGTCCTTCCGGCGCTGGGAAATCCACGCTGCTCAGATGCATCAACCGTCTGGTTGATGCGTCTGAAGGGACCATTATTTTTGATGGACACGATGTACGACAGGCAGGCAAAGCGGAGATGCGTCAGATGCGGGCGAAAATCGGTATGATTTTCCAGCATTATAATCTGGTGGAACGACTGAGCGTCATCGAAAACGTACTCCACGGTTGTCTGGGGAAAAAATCTGCCATCAGCGGTATGGCAGGACACTATACAGAAGAAGAAAAAAAGGAAGCTTTCCGTATCATTCAGGAAATGGGGCTTTCAGATCAGGTATATAAGCGCTGCGACGAACTTTCTGGCGGACAGAAACAGCGCGTAGGCATCGCCAGAGCCATTATGCAGAAACCCAAAATGATTCTTTGCGATGAACCCATCGCATCTTTGGATCCCAAAGCGTCCAAAGTCATCATGGACCAGCTGCAGGAAATCAACCGGACAAAAGGCATCACCTGTCTGGTGAACCTGCATCAGGTTGATGTAGCTATCAAATATTCCGAGAGAATCATCGGGGTTTCCGGCGGGAAAATCGTATATGACGGTCCTGCCGAAAATTTGACAAAAGAAATCATTCAGCAGATTTATCAGTCCTCTGCCAATGATTTGATTATGGATTTACAGAGGTGAGCATAATGGAAAAAACCATGGACATTTTCCAAAAAAGAAAAATGACATATACCCTTGTTTTTTTGAGTCTGATATTGATCTTCTGCGGTGCATCTTTAGTGACCCAGTTCCATTTGACAGAAGGCATCCAGTCTTTTCCTGACGCACTTTACTGGATTTTTTCCAATCTGATTCCCGATGAAGGTGCCATGGAACGTTTGCCTAAGATTCTGGATAAACTGGTGGAAACAGCGCTGCTGTCCGTAGCTGTAACGGTTTTGGCAGGCATCTGCGCTTTTTTCTTTAGTCTGCTTGGTTCAGGCATTACCAAAATCCATTGGAGCATCAATCGCTTGGTGCGTATTGTAGCGGCATTTTTTCGGAATGTACCCGATGTTGTTTGGGCAATGCTGCTGATGTTCTCCTTTGGGCAGAACATCCTGACAGGATTTTTTGCATTATTCTTTACCACATTCGGTCTGTTGACTCGAGCCTTCATTGAAACCATTGACGAGGTCAGCTCCAATTGTGTGGAGGCGCTGGAAGCTACTGGCGGCAGATTCATCCATGTAGTATTTCAGGGGATTTTGCCATCCTCTTTGCCCGGTGTCATCACATGGGTATTGTATATGATCGAAACCAATATCAGAAGTTCCACCCTTATCGGCATTTTGACAGCCACAGGGATTGGTTATCTTTTTGATTTGTATTATAAACGGTTGGATTTTTCTTCTGCCAGTCTGGTGGTACTTTCCATTGTGGTGCTGGTACTGATCATTGAAGGCGTATCCAACAAAATTAGGAAGGTGATTTTGTAATGTCTGAAAAAGTATTGCAGCCGGGTACAACCATTTCCTTGGACCTGGAAAAGATCATGGAGCGTACCGGAAAAGGAAAAATCAAGATCAAGGCAAAAAATAAAAGCCGCTATGCCCTTCAGGCCCTTATGGTAACACTGCTGGGTCTGACGGTGGTGGCTTTTGCTACATTTGATTATCAGAATATCGACTTTGCAGGAGCGGTGCAGGCTACCTTGCAGAACATCCAGACTGTATTTTTGGAACCTGAACTGACAAGAGATACGCTCACAAGTGTGTTATTCCAGCTTTTGGTGACATTTTGTCTGGGGATTCTTTCTACCATCATCGGTGCGTTTTTTGCCTTTTTCTGCTCGCTGCTCTGTGCCAGAAATATTGCCAGCTCTCGCATGGTCAATGGCATCAAAAGTTTTATTGCTGTGGTGCGTGCTGTACCTACAGTTCTGTGGGTATTGATCTTTGCCGTATCTGCCGGACTTGGCTCTGTGGCAGCAGTAGTAGGTTTGACTTTCCACAGCTTTGCCTATCTGACAAAGGCTTATGCGGAATCCATTGAAGAAATCGAGCCGGGTATCATCGAAGCCCTGAAAGCAAACGGGGCAAGTTACTGGCAAATCGTCTTTCAGGCAATTGTGCCTTCTACCATCACTTCCATGGTGGCATGGACATTCATGCGGTTTGAGATCAATTTCACCAATGCCGTTGCTATGGGTGCGGCTGCAGGTGCAGGCGGCATTGGCTTTAATCTGTTTATGGCAGGCAGTTTCTACTTTGACTTACAGGAAATGGGCATGCTGACATACATCGTCGTTATTGCCGTTGTCCTGCTGGAAATGGTATCTACACGCATCAAAGCGTATGTGAAATAAGAAAGGAAACAACAAAATGGAAAAACGGAGATTATCCAAAATATTGGCAAAAGCTCATGCTGCCCAAGTGCGGCAAATGGCGGAAAAAATCAGAAAACAATATGAGGTGACTGTGATCAAAGCACCGGAAAAATCACTGACCATGATTAAGATGCGTGACCCTGTGAAAGAAACCTTATTCTTTCTGGGGGAAGTCATCGTCTGCGAAGCCATTGTGTGTCTGGGCGGCACAAAAGGCATGGCAGTTATCATGGGGGATGATTTTGAAAAAGTACTGGATATGGCCATCATTGACGCGGCATGCAACAAAGGCGTCTTTACAGATGAAGGGCTGCTGGTAGAGCTGGAAAAAGCACAGCAGACCAGAGTGGAAAAAGAAAATGCCATGTTTATGCAGACAATGGTCAACTTTACAACCGTGACACCGGAGGCTTGATGATGAAACAGTTACATACATTTGACGATATATTTGATACACAAAAAACATTTCGTTTGCTGCTGGATGCCATGGCAAACCCTTCCCGTGTGGTTTCTATTCAGGAAGGCGCAGAAAAACTCTATGGCAGCAAACCAGAAATGCTGACTCTTGCCATGACACTTTTGGATAAAAATACAGGTTTTTATACCTTTGGACATACAGAGCTGGATGAACAGATCCTTTTGCTGACTCATGCAGAAAAAAAGACACTGGAAGAAGCGGATTATGTTTTCGTAACAGAAGAAGAACATCTGCTGGAAGCCTTTGCAAAGGCGAAAAGAGGCACTTTGGAAAATCCCCACACCTCTGCAACCCTCATCATTGGGTGCAGTGGGGAAAGAAATGTACCTTGCAGCATTTCCGGTCCTGGTGTGGATGGAGTGGAAACATTCCAAAGCCCGGTGGTGTTGGAAGAAGCCTTTCGTTTGCGTGCAGAACAGGCATATGAATACCCTCAGGGGGTAGACATGATTTTTGTATCCCCAGAAGGGGAACTGTTCTGCATTCCCAGAATGGTCAAGAAGGAGGATAAATAATATGGCTTATGTAGCAGTATCCGGCGGCGAGGAAGCCATCGCAGCCAGCATTGCGCTGTTGGATTTTTACCGCAGCAAAACGGAAAAAGATGTGGAACTGGAAGTGATCCAGGAAAAAATGAGCCTGCTGGTAGACCGTGTCATGAGTGAAGCAGGTCTGTATGCCAAAGAATATGCGGCATTGGCACTGAAACAGTGCGAAGGCTCTGTGGAAGAAGCAGTATTTCTGCTGCGTGCTTACCGTTCCACACTGAAGCGTTCTTACGACACCTATGTGGCAGATACGAAAAACATGCGCATTGTGCGCCGTATCTCTGCCGCGTTTAAAGATATACAAGGCGGTCAGATTTTGGGCGCCACTTATGACTATACCCACCGCTTGATGCATTTCGATTTGAAAAATGAAGATGCGGCAAAACTGCATCATCGTATGGAAGAAATGGTAGAAGGACAGGAACCTGTTCCCATGGAAGCTTGCGGTCGTGTATCCGATGAACTGAAAACAGAAGGGCTCATCGAGCGTTTCCCCATCAATGAGGAACCTCCCTATGATGTAACGGAAAATCTGCTGGAATTTCCTGCTAGCCGCAGTGCCAGATTGCAGACACTGACAAGAGCGGATGCAGGTTTTATTTCCGGTTTGGCTTATTCCGTGCTCCGTGGCTTCGGTCAGGTGCATCCTACTGTTGGGGAACTGCGTACCGGTTATGTAGAACTGGAAATCCCTTATTTGCAGCAGGAAGGCGAAGCCCTGTGGATTGGGGAAGTGATGCTGACAGAAGTGGAAGTGTTCAACGAAGCAGAAGATAAAGACGCTTTGAAGCTGGCTTGTGGTTATGGTGCTGTTTTTGGCAGAAACGAAAACAAAGCCATTGCCATGGCGGTCATCGACAGAGAACTGGATGCCGGCGGCGATTATCCCACACAGGATGAGGAATTTGTGCTGATGCATGGGGACAGCTTGGAAATGAACGGCTTCATTTCTCATTTGAAACTGCCGCACTATGTCACATTCCAGTCCAAATTGGATGCAGTCAGAAAAACACGGAGGGAAAACAATCATGATTGACAGTTATAATTACGCCTTTCTGGATGAAGGCTCCAAACGGGAAATTCGCCGTTCCATATTAAAAGCTGTAGCCATTCCCGGTTATCAGGTGCCCTTTGCTTCTCGGGAACTGCCCATTGGCAGAGGTTGGGGTACTGGCGGCATTCAGCTGACATTATCACTCATTGGTCCTGATGACACACTGAAAGTTATCGACCAAGGCAGTGACGAGAGCGTCAATGCAGTGAATATCAAAAAGTTTGTGAAGATGTGCACCAATGTGCCTTGTACCACTCGGACACAGGATGCCACCATTGTGCAGACTCGTCACCGTGTGCCGGAAGTACCCATGCGCAATGACCAGATTCTGGTATTGCAGGTACCCATTCCCGAACCGCTGCGTATTGTAGAACCCAAAGAAGAAGTGACAAAACGGATGCATGCGGAACTGGATTATGCACCCATCTGGCTCCAGTTATACGAAAGTCTGGTGAAATACGGCAAAGTCACCATCAGTACAGAATATCCCTGTATGGTGGAAGATCGCTACATCATGAATCCAAGCCCCATTCCCAAGTTTGACAATCCAAAACTCCATGAAGCAGAGTGTCTGTATCTGTTTGGGGCAGGGCGTGAAAAGAAGATTTATGCAATTCCACCTCATACCAAAGTGGTTTCTCTGGCATTTGACGATGTGCCCTTTGAAAAAGAAAGCTTCAAAGGCAATAAATGCCGTCTGTGCGGCAGTACAGACACCTATCTGGACGAAATTTATGACGCTGTGACGGGGGAAAGATATTATCAGTGCTCCGACACATCTTATTGTAAGGAGGTACGAGGATAATGGCAGAAACACCCGTTTTGCAGGTGGAACACCTGACTATGCGCTATGGCGAAGGCTGCCCTCACTGCAAAGATCATCTGGAAAAAAATCGCTGCACCGTTTGCGGCACTGTTTGGGCAGCAAATGATATTTCTCTGGAGGTTTATCCCGGGGAAGTGCTGGGTATCGTTGGGGAAAGCGGTTCCGGCAAATCTACATTGATGCAGAGCCTGTATTTTGACCTGATTCCCACAGAAGGCAAGGCATATTTGCAGAATTACGGCGAAGGCAAAAAGAATATCTGGGACGCAAGTCCATTGGAAAAAAGAAAAATCCGCAACAACATTATGGGTATGGTGTACCAGAATCCCGTCAGAGGGCTGCGGATGGACTATTCTGCCGCATCCAACATCGCGGAAAAAATCATCGCTGCCGGCAGCAGAAACGCAGGGCAAATGACAGCCAGAGCGGAAGAACTGCTGGAAGCAGTGGAAATCCTCACTTCCCGTATGAAAGAAGCACCGAAAAACTTCTCCGGCGGTATGCAGCAGCGTGTGCAGATTTCCAAAGCACTGGCAAATAATCCTTCTTTGCTTTTGTTGGACGAAGTCACCACAGGTCTGGACTTGTCTGTACAGGCACGCGTACTGGATTTGATTCGTAAGATCAAAGCGAAATATGGCATTTCCATTTTGCTGGTTTCCCATGATTTGGCGGTCATTCGTATGCTGGCAGACCGCACCATCGTTATGCTGGATGGGAAAATCATCGAAAGCGGACTGACAGACCAGATTTTGGAAGACCCTCAGCATGCTTATACACAGCAGCTGGTTCACTCATTGTTGTAAGGAGGTAACAAACATCGTGATTGCAATTAAAAACGGCCGTATTGTGCTGGAAGATTCCATTTTGGAAGGAAAGGTACTGCTCATCGAAGGAGACCGCATTTTGGGCTTTTCCGATGAAGTGCCTGAAGCAGAACGTGTCATTGATGCCCATGGGCGTTATGTGACACCCGGCTTTATCGATATACATTCTGATAAGATTGAGCAGTTTATTTTGCCAAGACCTACGGCAAAATTTGATTTTGAATTGGCGTTGAAAGAATGCGAAAGGGAACTGCTTCACTTGGGCATCACCACCATTTACCATTCCCTTTCTTTATATAAAGATGAAATGTTTGGCAAATCTCCTCTGCGCACTCAGGAAAATGTGCGGAAGATTGCTGACCTCATTCGAGACATCCACGAAAGAAATCACCTGATCCACCATCGTTTCCATCTGCGTTTGGAAATCGACAATATTGGCGCTTACGGCATTGCCAAAGAGATGATCGAAAAGAAAATGATTGACGAAATTTCCTTTATGGATCATTCTCCCGGACAGGGACAGTACCGCAATCTGGATTTGTACTACAAAGTGCTGGAAAAATACCAGAACCGGGAAATCAAGGAAGAAGAATTTGCGGAACTGCTGGAAAAACAGAACCACAAAGAAGTTCTTTCTTTTGCGCAAATGAAAGAACTTTGTGAGCTTGCCCATGCTAATGGCATTGCGGTGGCTTCTCATGACGATGATACAAAAGAAAAATTGCAGATCAATGAAAAAATTGGCGTAGATATCAGTGAATTCCCCATCAATATTGAAACAGCAAAAGAAGCCAGAAGTTTAGGATTTTATACCGTTGTAGGTGCACCCAATATCCTGCTGGGCGGCAGCCATTCCGGCAATATGTCTGCGGCAGAAGCCATTGAGGCAGGCTGTGCAGATGTCCTTTGTTCCGATTACTATCCACCGGCAATTCTTCATGGCGTATTCAAGATGCATGAAGAAGCAGGCATCGACCTGCCCCAGATGGTTCAGAAAGCAACGCTGAATCCGGCAAAGGCAGTGGGAGTGGCAGAGGACTATGGCTCTATCGCTCCTGGGAAAAAAGCGGATTTGCTCATCATTGATGTTTTGGACGGCTATCCCGTCATCACCCATGTGCTGGTAGATGGACGTACCACATCTCGGGTGGAATACAGGAGGTAATTATGGAAATTCTGAAAATCGAAAATCTGGCAAAGAATTTTTATCTGCATAACGCAAAGAAAGAAATCCATTCCTGTCAGAATATTAACTTTACTTTGGAACAGGGACAGTTTATTGGTATTGTAGGGCTGTCCGGCGCCGGAAAATCTACCATATTAAAATGTATTCATCGCACTTATCTGGCATCCACCGGAAAAATCACTTACCAGAGTGAAGCCTTTGGGGAAGTGGAGTTGACTACAGCACCGGAAAGACAGATTTTGTTCCTGCGGAAAAATGAAATCGGTTATGTTTCCCAGTTTCTGAATGTGATGCCCCGTACCACAGCTAGAGAACATGTGATGAATGCCCTGTTGGAAAGAGGTGTGGATGCGGCGGAAGCGAAAGAAAAAGCAGAAGCCATGCTGCGATATTTCCGTCTGCCGGAGCCTCTGTGGGACTTGTACCCCAATACATTTTCCGGTGGGGAACGCCTGCGTCTGAATCTTGCCCATACCATGGTAAAACAGCCCAGACTGATGCTGCTGGATGAACCTACAGCGTCTTTGGACAACAAAACAAAGCTTCTGGTAAAAGACATGCTCATGCAGCTGAAAGAAAAAGGCACCAGTATGATCGGTATTTTCCATGACTTGGAATTTATGGATGGATTGTGTGACAAGGTATTCAATATTTCGGAGGGGACGTTCCAATGATCAAAGCAGATTTACATATGCATTCCCGCGTTTCTGATGGCAGCTATACCATTGGAGAGCTGGCAGAGATGGCAGCGAAAAATGGTCTGGATGTCATTGCAGTGACAGACCATGATACACTCTCTCATGCTTCTCAGATTCCTGAGGGGCTGCCTGTGAAAGTGATTCCGGGCATTGAGATTTCTGCCTATGACTATACGGTGGATAAACGGGTGCATATTCTGGGATATGACATTCAGGATGTGGAATTGGTGGAGGATTTTGTACATCCCCTTTTGAAAGCCAGACATGAAAATTCAATGAAGCAGATTGCCGTTTTGCAGGAGCATGGCTATCATGTGGATCTGGACAAAATCCGTCGGGCAGATGGAAAGTATATCTATAAACAGCACATCATGGAATATCTGGTACAGACAGGGCAGGCGCCGGATATGTTCGGCGAATTTTACCAGCGTGTATTCAAAAATAATGGCATTTGCCATTTTGACATCAAGTATCTGGATCCTTACGAAGCCGTTCGAGTCATTACGGCAGCTGGCGGAAAGGCTGTTCTTGCCCATAGCGGACAGCAGAAGAATGATTGCCTGATTCCAAAACTGGTGGAGGCAGGTCTGAAAGGTCTGGAACTGAATCATCCTGCAAATAACGAGGAGGCTCGTGAAAAAATCCGCAGATATGCGGATGTGTACGGCTTGTTTTTGACGGGAGGCAGTGATTTTCATGGAAAATATGAAAAAGCTTCACCGGATTTGGGGATATATCTGGCGGAAGAAAGTGGGGTAGAGGCTTTGTGCTGAAAGAATATGACAATGTGGAAGAAGATGTGGTACTTATTGATACCAAACTGGGTCGATATACACAGGTGCAGGCACACAGCCAGCTGGAGGATGTGACCTTTGGGGATTACACCTACTGCGCAGGATATAATCAGATTTTTGCGGCAGATATTGGAAAATTCTGTTCCATCGCAAGTTTTGTGCGCATCAATCCAGGTAATCACCCTACCTATACCCGTCCGGCACAGCACCATTTTACTTACCGGCGGAAACAGTTTGGCTTCGGGGAAGATGATGAGGCGTTTTTCGCATGGCGGAAGGAATCCCGTGTGCACATCGGCAATGATGTGTGGCTGGGGCATGGCGTGACAGTCATGCCGGGGGTGAATATCGGCAATGGGGCAGTTGTTGGCAGTGGTGCCGTTGTGACCCATGATGTACCGCCCTACACAGTGGTGGCAGGTGTGCCGGCAAAGAAAATTCGTATGCGCTTTTCTGATGACATCATTGCTGCATTGGAACGGATTCAATGGTGGAACTGGTCTCATGATGAAATCAAAGGGCGTATGGCGGATTTTGAGGACTTAGAGACATTCATAAAAAAATATGATGTTTCTGAATGAAAATGATCAGAAGCAGGAAAACTACAAAAGAGAAGTTCTTCATAAGAAAACAAAGCAAGCTGAAATCCTGATTATATAAAGGATTCCGGCTTTCTTATTTTTATAGGGTTTGTTAGGTGTGTTTTTTCTGAAGATTTCCCATTAAGAAAACAAGGAGTTTAGCTGCTTTTGTGGTTTTCTTTTTTTTATGGGCAAAAGGAAGGCGGCAATGGTTTACAGAATGGAAAAAGAGTGATACCATAGAGTTGTTTGACAAAGAAACAAAATATAAGGAGGAACGAACAATGGGCGTTTTAGATGCTTTGGGTACAGACAAAGTATTTTATTTTTTTGAGGAAATCACAAAAATCCCTCATGGCAGCGGCAATGAAGCTGCACTGGCGCAGTATATCATGGATTTTGCCAAAGAAAGAGGACTGGAATGCCGCAGAGATGCCGCAGATAACGTGGTGGTGAAAAAAGCTGCCACACCTGGCTATGAACAGGCTCCCGGCGTGATTTTCCAGGGACATATCGACATGGTATGCGAAAAACTGGGCAGTGTGGAACATGATTTCACAAAAGATCCCCTTCAGTTGGAAATCGACGGTGATATGATCCGTGCAAAAGGCACAACTTTGGGCGCGGATAACGGTATTGCTGTTGCGTATATGCTGGCGGTACTGGACAGCACAACACTGGAACATCCTTTTGTGGAAGCAGTATTCACCACCAACGAAGAAACAGGTATGGACGGTGCAAAAGCATTGGATGTTTCCGATCTGAAAGGCACTTACTTTATCAATATGGACTCTGAAGAAGAAGGCGAATTCTTGGTAAGCTGCTGCGGCGGCAGAAGAGTACAGGTAACACTGCCTGTGGAAAAAGAAGCTGTGAAAGCCAGCGAAGAAGCTTATGTACTGCAGATCAGAGGACTGAAAGGCGGCCATTCCGGCAGTGACATCAATTTGCAGCGTGCAAGCGCAAACAAACTTATGGGCAGACTGCTGGATGCACTCCAGAGCAAAGTGGCTTACTCTTTGGTACGCGTAGACGGCGGCAAAATGGACAACGCTATCTGCAGAGAAGCAGATGCTGTACTGACTATGACAGCAGACGCTGCAAAAGAAGCAGAAAAAATCGTTGCGGAAATGGAAAAAATGCTTAAGCAGGAATATCACCGCACCGAAACGGATATGATTATCACATGGGAAAAAGCAAATGAAGCAGTGACAGAAGTTATGACAGAAGGAACAAAAAATTATGTTATTTCCATTCTGCTGCTGATTCCCTTTGGTGTGGAAACTATGAGTATGGACATTGAAGGTCTGGTAGAAAGCTCCAGCAACATTGGTGTTGTGCGCACAGATGAAAAAGGCGTTCACTTCGACAGTGCTGTCCGCAGTGCGGTAGCCTCCAGAAAAGAAGTGATCTGCAAAAAGATTGAAACCATTGCACAGCTTTGCGGTGCTGCGGTAGAAAGCAGCAATGATTACCCCGGCTGGGTATATAGTGATGATTCCAAACTGCTGGTGCTGCTGCAGGATGCTTACCGTAAAGCTACAGGCAGAGAACCCAAACTGACAGCTATCCACGCTGGTGTAGAATGTGGTCTGTTTGCGGAAAAAATGCCTTGGCTGGATATGGTTTCTCTGGGCCCTAACATGTTTGACGTGCATACACCGGAAGAACGTCTTTCTATTTCTTCCACCGTGCGTACATGGGATTTCCTGAAAGAAGCTCTGAAAGAAATGAAATAAAAAGGCAGAAAGGGAGAATGACAATTGCGGCTGCCATGGAACAGAAAATATCTGGAAATTGGATTTCATGTGATTCTGACAGCAGGTGTTTTGGTACTGTTGGGGGCTGTGGTCTTTCATCTTTCCGCTGCGAAAAATGTCATATTGGAAACGGCGAGGCATGTCCTCGCCGTTTTTGCGCCTTTTTTCTGGTCTGTTGCCATTGCTGTGGTGTTGGAACCACTGGTGGCATTCTGGCAAAAGGTCTATGAAAAGCACTTAAGTGCGAAAAAGAAGGCGAAAGTAAAAAACAGACGGGTAGGCACAGGTATCACATATCTGCTGGTTTTGGGTGGCATTGCGCTGCTGCTCTATGGCATCATCCATGGGGTGGGTACAGCAGATTTGGAAAGTCTGGCACAGCAGGCAGGGGATTTTGTACGGCAGGCAGGAGACTGGCTGGTGCTGCTCCAGTTAAAGCTGGCGGAATATGGCCTGCTGCAAAATGCCGAGGGTATTTTGACAACGGCAGTGACGGAAGTCAGCACAGCCATAGAAAATGGTGTGATGGGAGTGGCAGGGGCATTGCCGGAGGCTGGCGGTCAGATTCTCAATGCAGCCATTGGCTTTGCGGCAGCATTTTATTTTCTGGCGGAAAAAGAAAATGTCCTGTTCTTTCTGGGGCAGGTGGGCAAAGTGTTTTTAGGAGGGGGCAGAACCACAAAAATCTCTGGTTTTTTTGCGGAGGTATACCAGGTGGTCATAGGGTATCTATGTGGACAATTGGTGGATGCAGCCATTATGGGGGCGCTTTTTGCCGGAACTTTTTGGGTCATTGGAATTCCTTATGGTGTGCTCATTGGCATATTCTCCGGTTTTTCTAACCTTATTCCTTACTTCGGTGCGGCAGTGGCATTTTTCCTTGCAGTGTTATCAGGATTATTCAGTTCAGACCCTATGCGTGCAGTGTATGCCGCCATTGCTATCCTGCTTTTGCAGCAGCTGGACAGCGCAGTCATTGTACCACGAGTGGTAGGCAGCCGTGTGGAACTCCATCCTGTGCTGGTGCTGTTATCCTTGGCAGTCTTTGGTGGATTTTTTGGATTTTGGGGACTTTTGTTCGCGGTGCCACTTGGAGCGCTGTTGAAAAATTTCTTTTTCCGATTGTATGAACAAAAAGCCATAAAACAAAGGGAAAATTAATTTTTCTGTGCAAAAATCACTTTTCTTTATGATGTGCCTATGGTACAATATCTTGAGTCATAAAACAAAATAACCCGTAAATACGGGTTTGGATACAGAAAGGTGGAATAGATTATGAAAGGTTTGGTTACAGAAACCAAGGGCAGATTTGTAACTGTTCACATCGTCCGTAAGGAAGCCTGCGGCGAATGCCGTGCGTGCCTGAGCGGTATGATGGAAAACGATATGGACATTGAAGCCCAGAACCTCTGTGAAGCAGAAGTAGGAGACTGGGTAGAACTGGAATTGCAGGATAATGCATTCATGCATGCGGTTTTGATTATGTATGGCATTCCTTTTGTAGGTCTGGTGCTTGGTCTGGTACTTGGCTACTTTGTGGTTGCCCCCTTTGTGCCCGTGATCAATGAAGGTTTGGTTTCCTTCATTGTAGGTGCCATCTTTACAGCGGCATGCTATCTGTGGATTCACAGCCAGAATCATCGCTGGGAAAGCGGTAAATATCGTCCTATGGCAACCAAGCTGGTGGCGGAGGATGAAATGGAAGGGGCTTGCGGTGCCTGAGTTTATGTAAGAAAGTATAAAAAGGTATGTATTTTCTGCCAATGGGGAAGATACATACCTTTTTTATTGTTGGATGTATAGGTTTTAGGCACCTGTAGGGATTTTTTTCAGTATATGCAAATGCTTGTGATAGATATTTACGAACTTGCCCACCATATAAGCGGAGATGATGGTGCCGATGCCAAGCCCTTGGAACTTATGGAAGAATAGCAGGGAAAGACAGCCTGCGGTTACGATGATAGTGGTATCAAAAATGATCTTCACGGTACCGAATTTTTTACCTCGTGTAAGAGCGATGGCTTTTACCAGACCTTCTGCAGGTACCATCAATACGTTGGGAGCCACTTCGATACAGATGCCCAATGCCAGAATGGCACAGCCGATGATCAAGGAAATGAACTGGCTAAAAAAATGCACAGGCACAAAATTGGTCAGTATGATCATGCTGATATCAACAAAGGCGCTGAAGATGACATTGACTAAAATTTGCAAATATTGATGCCGCTGGAAGTTTTTTCGCAGCAGCAGGATTTCCCCCACAATAAACAATGCATTCAGCAGGAAGGTGAGGACACCAAAACTCAGGGGAAATCGAAAACTCAGCACATAAGGCACACTGGAAATGGGAGAAGTACCCAAATTTGCCTTGGTGATAAAGGCAATGCCGAAGGAATTGGTGATGATGCCGATGATAAACCAAAAATAACGGAAAAAGAGTTTTTTCATGTTACATCCTCCAATGTTTCAAGATTTTGCAGGATTTTGTGGAATGTATTGAGGAATTGTTCCTGTTCATCCGGCGGAATGCCCTTCCATGCGGTGTCGTTTACAGAAGCGCAGACTTCTCTGACTGCAATGGCTTGTGTATACCCCTTGTCCGTGAGAGAAAGACGGTGATTGCGACGATCGGAAGGGTCTGGAAGTTTTGTAAGATACCCATTTTTTTCCATACGTGTGACCAAACTGGTGACAGTAGACTTGTCCAAAACACAACCTTGCGAAACGTCTTTTTGGGTGCAGTTTGGGTGCTCCCAGAGGAATTTCAGTATTTTGGGCTGTCCGGGCAGCAAATCTCCTTTTGCAGTTTGGCGCACGATGGCTTTGTTGGAATGATGGAATGCCAGAAGCAGCAGATAATGCAGTTCTTCATGAATCATGGAAACACATCCTTTGACAAAATAGTTGGAAATCAAACTAATTATGACATATACAGTATAGTGTGCATAGTGCATTTTGTCAAGGGGCGTGGGACAAAATCAGCATTTTTCCATATCATAAGGCAGGAGGATATGGAGGTGAAAGCAGATGAAAGAAAAAACAATGGCGTATTGCAGAGCTGGGGAAAACTGCTCTTTGGGATTATTACGGGCAGCGTCGGATGTGTATGGTTTTCCTTTGTCAAAAGAATTGATTGACAGCTGCGGTGCTGTGTGCAGCGGCTTTGGCATCGGCGGCATCTGTAGTGCGTTGGTGGCTGCCATCATGGTGCTGGGGATTCTTTTTGAACCTGAAGAAGCCAAAAAACGACGGTTATTTTTCCTTTTGGCTTTTCAGGAAAAATATGGCGCCATGGATTGTCCGACTCTTTCGGCAGGGAAACTGGACTGCACAGAATTGATGGGAGAAATCGGCGCGTTGCTGGAGGAAGCCATTGACAAAGGTGAGATTTTGAAAAAAAGCCTGTAAAGTCCTATGTTTTTTGGAAAAACCCTTGCACTTAGGCGCTGGCTGTGGTATCCTTCTGCGTGATTAATCGTTTTATGTGGAAGAAAGAGGTTGGGAGAATTACTATGAAAGCAAAGAAAATCTATTGGGCACTTCTGCTGGTGTTTTTGATTGCTGCCATTTGGCTGCAGACAACAGGTGCTTTGGGTGAAGCATTCTGGGGGATTTACGGCATCATCATCGCAGGCTTTTTTGTAGGCGGTGTATTTGTAAATCGGCAGTACCTCCAGGATCTGGAAAAAGAAATCAAGGATATGAATCCTTTGATGGAGCAGGAACCTGATAAATATATCGAAGCCATGGAAAAAGCCCTGCAGGGGCAGAAAAGCCGCGCAATGCAGGCAATGCTGCTGATTCAGATCGGCAAAGGATATATGGCAAAGGGTGACTACGAAACAGCAAAAAATCGTTTGCTGACAGTGCCGCCTAAGGGGTTAAACCCTGTTATGGCGCAGGAGTATTATATTACTCTGGGTCTGACACTGTTCCATCTGGATAAAGATGAAGCAGCAAGAAAACTGCTGGTGCTGAAGGTAAAAGACTTTGACAGAGCAAGACAGAATCCGGAGCTGGCACATTTTTACCATATTTTGCAGATCCTTGCCATGATTTCTGAAGCCAACCGCACAGGTGCAAGAAAATATCTGGCAGAACATCCGGAACTGGAAGAAAGAGAAGACTGCAAGAAAGAAATGAGTTTTATCCATCAGAAATTGTAATGGATGATTAGAAAGTAAGCCTCGCAGACGTGAAATAGTCTGTGGGGCTTTTTTATAAGGAATTGGAGAAAAATAACTTTTTGGCATGTCCGAAATTGCTGCTGCATAAGCATGTAAAGAAAAGGAAAAAACATACCCTATTTGTATCAATGTTGCAACACAATAGGATGGAACTCATGGAGATTGCACAAAGACATTTTGCATAAAGTATGGTATAATGTCTGCGAGTGACAGAAAAATGGATTTGCGCTGTCAGCAGACAGTATGCAAAAATCAGATATACATGAGGTGTAAAGATGGAATATGTTTTTGGCATTGATGTAGGCGGCACCACTGTGAAAATCGGGCTCTTTACCACAGAAGGCTCACTGGTGGAGAAGTGGGAAATCCCTACCAACACATCAAAGGGCGGCAAAGCCATCCTGCCCGATGTTGCTGCGAGTCTGGAAGAAAAAATGAAAGAACGGGGCATTGATAAAGCATCTGTCAAAGGGGCAGGTATCGGCGTTCCCGGGCCTGTCACAGAGGATGGTGTGGTAAATCACTGCGTCAATCTGGGCTGGGGTGTCATGCATGTGACAGAAGAACTGAAAGCATTGACTGGCTTTGAAGTAAAAGCAGGAAATGACGCTAATGTGGCAGCCCTTGGAGAAGTTTGGAAAGGCGGCGGCAGAGGATATAAAGACGTACTGATGATCACCATCGGTACAGGCATTGGCGGCGGTCTGATTCTGAACGGAGAAATCCATGGCGGCGTCACTGGAAGCGCGGCAGAAGTGGGGCATATCTGCGTCAATCCGCTGGAAACAGAACCTTGCAACTGCGGAAACCGCGGCTGTCTGGAACAGTATACATCTGCAACGGGGATACTGCGTCTGGCGAAGAAAAAACTGGCAGAAAGCAATGTGCCTTCCATTTTGCGTGCCAAAGCTGATCTGACAACAAAAGATGTCATTGACGCTGCAAAAGAAGGAGATACACTGGCAATGGAAGTGTTTGACTTCATGGCAAAGACCATGGGGATGGCGCTGGCTGGATGCTGTGCGTTGGCAGATATGGAACTGATCCTCATTGGCGGCGGTGTGTCAAAAGCGGGGAGATTTTTGACAGACCCCATTGAAGAATATTTCCGTACATTTGCTTTCCACACCCAGAAGAATACAAAATTTAAATTGGCAGAACTGGGAAATGATGCCGGCATTTACGGTGCGGCAAGAATGATGATACATGACTGATATTTTTAAGGAGAGAAGGATATGGAGATTAAAAAACGTCTTTTCGGACAGACAAAGACAGGGGAAGCGGTTTTTGCTTTTACCCTGAAAAACAGTGTGGGGACAGAAGCCACCATCCTCACATACGGCGCGGCGGTGCAGTCCTTGAAATTCGCTGGCACAGACGTGGTGCTGGGCTATGACACCATGCCGGATTATGAAGCCCAGGACAAATTCATGGGCGCGGTGGCAGGCAGATTTGCTAACCGCATCGGCAAGGGGCGTTTCGTCCTCAATGGTGTGGAATACGAGCTTTACTGCAACGACGGTGCAAACCATCTTCATGGCGGCAAGATGGGCTTTGACAAAAAAGTTTGGACAGCGGATGTGGAAGATGACACCCTTTGCATGCGTTATACCAGCCCCAATGGAGAAGAAGGCTATCCTGGTACCCTTTGCACAGAAGTTCGGTATCGTCTGGATGACGAAAATCGTCTGGCTATCGAATATCAGGCAGTCTGCGATACTGATACAGTGCTGAATCTGACAAACCACAGCTATTTCAATCTGAATGGTCATGATGCAGGCACACTGGAACAGCAGAAAGTGCAGATTTTTGCGGATTTCTATACAGAAAATAATAACGAATGCCTGCCAACTGGTGTGATTGCTTCTGTGGAAGGCACACCTATGGACTTCAGAGAATCCCATGAAATCATGGAACGCATTGATGAGGACTTTGTGCAGCTGAAAAATGGCAGTGGTTATGACCATAACTGGATTCCCAATGGTTACCAGAAAGATATGGTCCGCAAATGTGCCGAAGCTGTTGGAGAAGAAACAGGCATCCGTATGGCGGTATATTCCGATCAGCCCGGTGTGCAGTTCTACTCCGGCAACTTTTTGGATGGTATCGTAAAAGGGAAAAATGGTGCCGTATATGGCCGCCGTAGCGGATTCTGCTTTGAAACACAGGGATTCCCCAATGCAACAGCTTATGGACATTTTCCTTCTGTAGTATTGCGTCAGGGAGAATGGTTCCGCAGTCAGACCATTTTCGCTTTTTCCAAAGACTGATTGAAAAAGTATTACATATACCGTTTGATGGGAAATCAAGAAAAGGCTTTGCATTTCCAATGAGATGCAGAGCCTTTTTTGTGATGAAAGAAAAAGGAGGATTGCCATGAAACGCTGGCAATTGAAGCGTACAAAAGTAGATATCAAAGCCATGGCAGAAGATATGGGCATCCAGCAGGCAACGGCGGCTGTCCTTGCCAACCGGAAACTGCTTTCCCGAAAACAGACCCATGATTTTCTTTACCCTGATATTTCCAGTCTGTACAATGGACTGGAAATGCAGGATATGGAAAAAGGGCTGGATTTGATCACCATGGCAATTAAAAAAGAAAAGAAAATTGCTGTTTATGGAGACTATGACGTGGATGGTGTCATGAGCACCACCATACTGAGCCGTGCCATTGAGAAATGCGGCGGTGAAGTGACCTATTATGTGCCTCATCGGCAGCAGGAAGGCTACGGGCTGAACAATAAAGCGGTGGAACAGCTGGCGGCAGAAGGTGTCGGGGTGCTTTTCACCTGTGATAATGGTATTGCCGCTATGGGAGAAGTGGCGCTGGCAAAGGAACTGGGTATGGAAGTGGTCATACTGGATCACCATGAACCAGCATTTACAGAGGGAAAAGAAGGTGCTTGGAAAGATATCCTGCCCAGTGGGGACGCAGTTATCGACCCAAAACGACGGGATTGCGAGTATCCCTTTCCTTTTTTATGTGCTGCTGGGATTTCCTATAAATTTGCGCTGTTGCTGTTGGGGCGGTTTGGCTATGGCGGTGACCCTTTGGAAAAGGAATTGCTGTGCTTTGCGGCAGTGGCAACAGTCTGCGATATTGTAGATTTACTGGATGAAAACCGCACCATCGTAAAGCTGGGCTTGCAGGAAATACAGCATACCACCAATGTGGGGCTTCGGGTGTTATTAGAAGAAACAGGCTTGTCTGATAAACAGGTTACAGAATACCATCTGGGATTTGTGGTGGGGCCTTGCATCAATGCCACTGGGCGTCTGGAAAGCGGCAGAATTGCTGTAGAGCTGTTTCGGGAAATAGATGCGGAAAAAGCCCGTGCTATTGCCCGTCATTTGATGCAGCTGAACGAGGAACGAAAAGAAATGACCACACAGGCGGTGGAACGGTTGACAGAGCAGTTGGAACAGCAGGAAACACCCATGGAAAAAGTGCTGGTGCTCTATGATGGGGAAATCCATGAAAGCATTGCTGGTATTGTGGCAGGGCGCATCAAGGACAAGTATTATCATCCCACTATCCTCATTACAAAAGCGGAAGGAGGAGCAAAAGGCTCTGCACGCAGCATTGAAGGTTATCATATTTTTGAAGCACTTTATAATTGCAGGGAATTGTTTACCCGATTTGGTGGACATGCCATGGCGGCAGGGCTTTCATTGCCCCATGAAAATATCCCTATCTTGCGTCAGCGGCTCAATGAGGATTGCAAACTGACAGAACAGGAAATGACACCAGTATTACGTATTGAAAAAATACTGGATTTTTCACAGATTCACATGAAACTGGCAGAGGAACTAAAAGGATTGGCGCCTTTTGGGAAAGAAAATCCATCACCGCTTTTTGCTACACAGCGTGTATGTGTAGAGCGGATTCGTCTGGTGGGAAAAAATAAGGACATGATGCAGCTGACTCTGCGGGAAGAAGCTTCTCGCATGGTATTATCTGCCGTGGACTTCAATGGATTGGAAAATCTGCGAGGGATTCTAAAAGAATTGTATCCAGCGGAGGATTGTGATAAAATAATACAATATGGGAAACTTCCCATTGCATTAGACTTTGTATACAGCATTGACATCAATTCCTATAATGGCAGGCAGTCCGTGCAGCTTGTGATTCGGGATTTCCGGGTGTCGAAATAGGAGGACAAAAACCATGGATTTGAAAGAAAAGATCAGATCAATTGAAAATTTCCCCGAAGAAGGCGTGATTTTTCGGGACATTACAACATTGCTAAAAGAAGGAGACGCCCTGAGAGAAGCCATTGACCAGATTCAGACAAATCTGGACGGCGTGGATTTTGACCTGATTCTGGGCCCTGAATCCCGTGGCTTTATTTTCGGGATGCCTTTGGCTTATAACCTGAATAAAGGCTTTGTGCCTGTGCGGAAAAAAGGCAAACTGCCTGCGGAAGTCATCAGCAAAGAATATGCGTTGGAATATGGCACAGCTGTCATCGAAGTGCATAAAGACGCCATCCAGCCTGGACAGAAGGTTGTCATTGTGGATGACCTGCTGGCAACAGGCGGTACTGCAAAAGCCATTATTGAAATGGTAGAAAGTGTTGGTGCGGAAGTTGTCGGTCTGGCATTCCTCATCGAACTGGACTTCTTTCACGGCAGAGATGTGCTGGAAGGCTACAACATCAGTTCTGTGCTGCATTACTAATCACATAAGATAAAAATGGATACCTTTGCCGTTATTGGCGAAGGTATCTTTTCCTTTGAAAGGAGAGAGAATATGTACAACCAGTTTTTTATACTGTTTGCTATGATTCTGGTGGGGTATTACGGCTACCGGAAAGGATGGCTCACCCGTGAAGTCAATAAAGGGATGGGTGGTCTGGTCATGCAGGCAACGATTCCAGCCATGCTGGTGACCACCATTGCCAATATTGACATCACAAATGATATTCTGTTGGGATTTTTTCTCATGATGGCAGCACAGGCGGCTGCTATGATGATTTTTGGTTTTCTGATACGATTTTATGCGAAAGCCAGAAAATTGGATGAACGGTTGCTGGATATGCTGGATATCACCACTGGTTCCCTGAATAATGGTTTTATCGGGTTGCCTGTGGCGATGATCTTTTTCGGTGATACAGGTGTTATGTATATGTCTGCCGGTGTTTTGGGGCTGAATCTGTATCTTTGGAGTTATGGTGTTTATGTTCTTGGCCGTAAGAAAGGCGGTAATAGCGGACAAATGGGCAAAACATTCCTCAAAGGTGCTGTCAACCCTAACTGTATTGCCATTTTCCTTGGTTTGGCGCTGACGCTGAGCCATACGGTACATTTTGTGCCACAGGCGCTTCTGGACTTTTTGACACGTCTGGGGGACTTGTCAACACCCCTTTCCCTCATTTACATAGGCGCACTGGCTGGCAGCAGCGGCATCAAGCAGCTGTTTCGTGAGAAAGATGCGCTGGAAATCAGCATTGTCAAAATGCTTGCTATGCCGTTTCTGGCTTGGGCGGTTATGCTGATTGTTCCGGCTGGGAATATGGCAAAATCTATTTTTCTGGTGACTGCGGCACTGCCTGCGGCGGTAGTTGTGCCTATGATGGTGGAAAAATATGGATATGGTGAAAAAATGTCCTCGGATATCGTGCTTTTGACCACACTGATTTCTGTTGTGGAATTGCCTGCCTGCGTATGGTTGGTGCATTTTCTGTACTAAGAAAAAAGCAGCAAAAAGTATAAAAAAGTGCTTGCAAAACGCCTGGAGGCGTGGTATAATCTTTCATGTTGATTACGGACGGTCCAATGGCGCATCAAGAGGATGGCGGTAAGAACGTCTTTGGGGAAAGGAGGAAACAAAATGGATATCATCAGAGAACTGGAACAGGAACAGCTGAAAAGCGAAGTAACTCCTTTTAACGTAGGTGATACAATTCGTGTATATGCGAAAGTAGTCGAAGGCTCTAGAGAAAGACTGCAGATGTTCGAAGGCGTTGTTATCAAAAGACAGGGCGGCGGCATCAGAGAAACTTTCACAGTAAGACGTATTGCATCCGGCGTTGGCGTGGAAAGAACATGGCCTTTGCATTCTCCTAGAATCGATCGTATCGAAGTAGTAAGACGCGGTATCGTAAGACGCGCGAAACTCTTCTACCTGAGAGATAAGGTTGGTAAAGCAGCAAAGGTAAAAGAAGTATTGAGATAAGAAAAATCGGCCTTGGTGAGTTTCTCATCAAGGCTTTTTTCGTGAAAGGCAAATATCATTTTGCATTTGACGAAAAAAGGGATAAGATGGTATATTAGTAGGGATAGGGAAGTGGAAAGGAGGCGCAGGGGCAATGTCCAGAAAAAAGACAGAAAAGGATAAGAAAGTATGGATTTCAACTTTGATACAGATGGTGGCAATTGTTGTCATTGTCTTGCTTTTGCGCACCTTTGTCATCGGAACCATCTATGTGAAAGGCTCATCTATGGAGCCTAATTTCCACCATGGAGATTTTCTGGTGATCAATAAACTGGAAACGAGAGTGGCCTCCCCTCAGGTAGATGATGTTGTGATCTGTAAACTGGATAATGTGGAATATCAGGAAAATATCATCAAACGCGTTATTGGTCTGCCCGGAGATGAAATTGATTTGCGGAACAATGGCAGCGGTATTTATTATTTATACATAAATGGGGTGCTGGTGGAAGAACCTTATATTGCGGAACCTATGCAGGATAAAGGTGATATCACCTATCCTTTTGTTGTGCCTGAGGACTGTTACTTTGTTATGGGCGATAATCGAAATGCCAGCACGGACAGTCGCAGACAGTCCATTGGCGCCATAGAAAAAGAGGATATCATGGGCAGGGTAGTACTGCGTCTGTATCCTTTCAGTGATATTGGTATGGTGAAATAAGGAGGAATTTTATGCATATACAGTGGTATCCGGGGCATATGACAAAAACCCGCCGTATGATGGAGGAAACCATTTCTCTGGTGGATATTGTCATTGAACTGGTAGACGCCAGAATTCCATACAGCAGCAAAAATCCGGATTTGGATGAACTTGCAAAAAACAAACACCGCATTCTGCTTATGAACAAGAGTGACTTGGCAGATCCTGCGGCAACGGAAATCTGGACAAAATATTTTGAAGAAAAAGGCTTTCATGTTATTGAAATGAATGCCATCAAGGGCACTGGCATGGCAGACGTGACAAATGCTGCCCGTGCATTGATGAAGGATAAAATTGAGAAACTGCGTGCCAGAGGACGTATCAATGTGCCTATCCGTGCCATGATTGCAGGTATTCCCAATGTAGGCAAATCTACTTTTATCAATAAATACGTGGGGAAAACCACAGCAAAAACTGGGGATAAACCAGGTGTTACCCGTGGGAAACAGTGGATAAAACTGAAAAAAGACTTTGAACTTTTGGATACACCTGGTATTTTATGGCCCAAATTTGAAGATCAGCAGGTAGGTCTGAAGCTGGCATTTACAGGTGCCATTAATGATGATATTCTGGATGCCCAGACATTGGCAACGGCGTTCATTAATCATATGATGGTGGTAAATCCAGACTGCATCCGCAAACGGTATAACATCGAATTTGATACCATTGCAGAACCTCATGATGTACTGCGTCAGATCGCAGAGGCAAGAGGTTTCAAACTTAAAGGAGACGAACCAGATCTGGAACGTGCTTCTAAAATTCTTATGGATGAATATCGTGGAGGCAAACTGGGACGGCTGACACTGGAATTGCCGGAAGATATCAATGATATGCTGGCGGAAAAAGAAGCCAGAGAAAAAGAAAAAGCACAGATAGATAAAGCCAGAAAGGCAGAATTCAAAAAGAAAAATAAATAAGAAAAAAGGGTTTACTGTTTTGCGACAGCAAGCCCTTTTTCTTTTATGTATGTTTTCTTTTCAGCAATTGTATGGTGTCTTTATCTAGACAGCCAAGTGCTCCCAGAAAGACAAGATACAAAATTCCCATGCCCAACAGTGTTCCACAGAACAGCAGCGGTGAGGGGGTACTGGTTTGGATGATCAGGCGAATGATGAGAGCCGCAGCAATCCCTGCAAGAATGGGACGGCCAAAACAGTCAAAAAGAGATGGGGATACGCCAGTACGCTGTTTTAGTTTCCTTAAGGAAAGGATGGTGGCTGCCAAAAGGCTGCAAAACCAGCCGGCGCAGAAGGCGGATAAACCCCAGAGCGGAATACCGAACCATACAAAGGCAATGGTGATGAGAGAGGAGAGAATATGACTCCAGAACAGGAAAAAATGCTCTCCCAATCCATTTAAAAGACCATTGATGGTGGTCTGCCCATATAACAAGGGACAGAGAAATGCCAGCGGAAATAAAAGCTGTCCCAAACTGCTCCTGCCATAGACCACATAACAGATTTCACGGGGAAAAACTGCAAATAAACAGGCAGAACCAGCGCCCAGTATGGATGTCAGCAAAAGGGATGCTGAAACTGTACGGCGGATGCGGATATTCTGGCTGACAGCACATGCTTCTGAAATTTCAGGCACCAGTGAAACAGAAAATGCCATGAGAAAAGCCGAAGGCAGCATGAGCAAAGGCAATACCATCCCTGTCAATTCCCCGTAGGAAGCCAATGCTTCCTGAGAACTGCTTCCGAATAATGCCAAACGCTGGGGAATGAGGATATTTTCTAATGTAGAAAGCAGAGCACCAGTGATGCGGATGGCTCCTAATGGAACTGCCATGGATAATATCAAAGAAAAACATGCGCCGGAAGAAATGGATGGTTTGCGGATAAATTTCCAGCGATGTTTTTTGTGCAGATAATGGAAGAAAGTGTAGAAAAAGGCACCTGCTTCTCCAAGAACAATGCCACAGACAGCGGCAAAGCAGGCATATTCCAATCCACGGGGCACAAAAATCCCAGCCAGAAGGTAAATGGCACCAATGCGGAGCAATTGCTCCAGAATTTGAGAAAATGCAGGAACTGCCATTTGCTGCAAACCTTGAAAGAATCCGCGCAGGCAGGAGCCGACTGACATAAATGGTATGGCAAATGCCAAAAGCCGCAGGGAAAGAGCTGTTCTTTGTTCCTGCAAGATATGCAGAGCAATCCAGTCTGCACCTAAAAAAAGGAAAAAACTAAGCACTAAACTTAAAGTCAGACAAAGAAAAGCAGACTGCTTGACAATTCTGCCAATGGAACCTGTTTCTCCTCTGGCGTGTTCGCGAGCTGTCAGACGGGAAATGGTCGTGGTAAATCCGGCGGCGGTAATGCTCCATGCCAGTGTATATAAGGGCAGGATTAACTGATACAGCCCCATACCTTCTGCACCAATGCAGTTTGACATGAAAATCCGATAAAAAAATCCCATACATTTTGTCAGGATATTTGCACCGGCAAGGATGGCTGTTCCCACCAGCAGTTGTTTGCGTCCCATAGGTTCCTCCAAAAAAAGTGGTTCTTTATATATTTATATAAAAAACAAAAAAGTATGTGTGTATTTTCTTAGTGGACAATTGACAGCGAGGGGTGAAATAAATTTCATTTAGGCAAAAAAAGTTAATCAATAATATTGACAAAAACTGTTTTTTTTTATATACTATCTATAGAAAATCATAGGGAAGCCAGTTGAAGCAGAGGGGAGACTTCGGGACTTGCGAAACCGATGAAGCAATCCATAGTCGCCGACTGTGGAGAATCTTTCAGGTAAACAGACCCTTTGTGGATGGAGCTCTGGAAAGTATTTCATTTGTGATGAAATCGCCGTAGAAGTAAAACTTTCAGGCAAAGATACAGAGAGGATATGCGGGCAAACATGGTGCAGTGTGCCTACATATCCTCTTTTATTGTCCGGAGCGGTGATTTTCAAAAAAGAAAATAAAGGAGGATGATTTATGGAAAACAATAAACAGGAACTGAAAAAGAATTTAGGTATTTCTACTGCCATGGCAACGGTAGTCGGATGCGTAATTGGTTCTGGGGTATTCCTGAAGCCACAGGCGATTTATACAGCCACAGGCGGCGCACCAGGTCTGGGCATGATCGCATGGTTGGTGACTGGTCTTGTATGTATTGCGGCGGCAATGACATTTGCGGAAGTAGCAATTATGATCCCCAAAACGGGTGGTATGGTAGCTTATCTGGAAGAAGCTTTTGGTAAAAAGGTTGGTTTCCTTGCTGGCTGGATGCAGACAATTCTGTTCTATCCTGCCATGATCGCAGCACTTGCAGTAGCATTCGCACAGCAGGCAGCATTGTTTGTAGGGGATGGACTTATCCTGCCCGTAGCAATCGTAGCAATTATTATCGTTATTATTTTGAATGGTCTGGGTTCCGCGGTAGGCGGCGGCGCACAGATTGTATTTACAGTTTGCAAACTGATTCCTTTGATTCTGCTGATGGTATTCGGCTTCATCAAAGGCTCTGGCGAAAATCCTATTTTCAACCCTATGATCGGCCCTGATCTGAATCCTGCAGTTGTTCTGGGTCAGCTGATGATCGCGGTACTGTTCGCATTTGAAGGCTGGACAAACGTAGGTGCTATCGCAGGGGAAATGAAAAATCCCGGCAAAGATCTGCCCGTAGCGATCGTTGGTGGTGTATCCATCATCATGGCTGTTTACTTTGTTATCAACCTGGCATACCTGTGGGTACTGCCTGCTGATGAAATGATGAACATTGCTGTTCCTGCATCTGCAGTAGCTATTGCTGTTTTCGGTGATTTCGGCGGCAAGATCATTTCCATTGGTATTATGATCTCTGTACTGGGCGCGGCAAACGGCTTCGTTCTGTCCGGTTCTCGTGTATGCTACTCTTTGGCAGCAGAAGGCACTCTGCCCGGCAGCAAATCTCTGGCAAAAATCAGCAAAGCACAGGTACCTTTTAACTCTATCTTACTGGTAAGTGTATTGGCAGCTCTGTATGCTGTCAGCGGTCAGTTCAACATGCTGACAAACCTGGCAGTTTTTGCTTGCTGGATCTTCTACTCTCTGACATTTATGGCAGTTATCCGTCTGCGCAAGACACAGCCTGACAGAGTTAGAACATATAAAGTTCCTCTGTATCCTGTGATTCCTGCCATTGCTATCATCAGCGGTCTGTATGTAGTAGTTAACCAGTTGTTCATGTCTGGTATGCAGACTACAATCCTTTCTGCAATGAGTATTGTAGTAACTCTGATCGGTATTCCTGTATATGCAGCAACTACAAAAGGTAAAAAATAACGAAAAACTGCAAATATTTTATATCATTGAAATTCCCTTGAAAACAGATACTCTTTAAGAGTATCTGTTTTTTTATTTATATTTCATATGGTAAGAAACATTTTATAACCAATTTTGTAAGAAAATGACAATATGCACAGTGTCAACTTCCATAAACAAAAGTATGCATTTTGTAATCGCAGTTGCCTTTTGGAGAAATATGGCTTGAAAAGGCAAAAAAATCAAGAAAAAACGGGTTCTTGTCCTACAACAATGAATTCCAGTGGAAATGCCTATACTGCCTGAAAAATAGGCAATATGGGGGATTTTCGCTATGAGTTTGTGTTGTTTAGAACACCTCGAATTTGTGCATAAAATATATAATTTTTTAAAAATACCCAAAAAAATATGCATGTTGCATAATAAAAAGTTGGCTGTTAAGAAAATGTTAGGAAATAAACCGTCATATAGCACTATATCTCTTGACATTTTCCGTTATGTAAATCATAATATAGACATTGGATTACAATACACGGACACTGTTCTTTCAGAAGTGAAAAGAAGGGTGCTCCAGTCAATGTTTAATAGTTTTGCAGCTCTTGCGGAGGGATGATGGCATGTACCTGATTTTACTTATACTGTGGTTTATATTCAGTGGAAAAGTGACGATGGAAATCTTTTTATTTGGCCTAGTAATTTGCGGCTGGCTGTATTGGTTTATGTCCAAACATATGGATTACAGCATTAAAAAAGATTTGCAGGTCATTGTGAAAATTCCACTGTATATTAAATACGGCATTATTCTGGTTTGGGAAGTAATCAAGTCCAATCTGGCAGTTATCCGAATCATTCTTTCTCCGGGACTGGAAACAGATCCTGCATTTTATACATTTGAAACAGATTTGAAAACAGAGGCAGCAAGAGTTACACTGGCAAACTGCATCACGCTGACACCGGGTACCTATACTGTTGCCTTAGAGGATAACAAATATACCATTCATGCGTTGGACAAATCCTTTACAGAAGGCATTGAAGAATCTGTATTTGTCAAGCAGCTGAGAAAGTTGGAGGAATGAGCCATGGGTGTACTATTGGACAAAATTATGGAAGGCAGCATGGTGCTGCTGATCATCGGCATTTTTCTTGCCTTTGCGCGAGCAGTGCGAGGGCCACGTTTTACAGACCGTATTGTTGCCATTAATATGATCGGCACCATGACAACTGCAATTATCTGTATTTTATCGGCATATCTAAAAGAATCCATGCTGGTGGATGTGGCGTTGGTTTATACACTGCTGAGCTTCTTGGCAGTGGTCATCATCTGTCATGTGGTTACATTGCACCATAAAGGGCGCGAATTGTATCTGAAACGGAAGGAACAGGAGGCGGAAAAACAATGAGAGAAATCATAGCAGGTATTTTCATCTGCATGGGCATCATCGTGTTTGCGTTGTCACTTTTGGGAATCTACCGCTTGAAATATGTGATGAACCGTATGCATGCAGCAGCCATGGGGGACACCATGGGTCTTGGTCTGGTGGTCATTGGGCTGATCATTTTGGGACATGATGTGTTTCACATTGCGAAGTACATTCTGGTGATCCTGTTTTTCTGGATGTCCAGTCCCATTGCTTCTCATATGATTGGGAAGGTGGAAATGCTGACAAATAAAGATTATGACGAAAGGGTGCATGGCAAATGAATATGGATGTCAGTACAATCATTCAATTGCTGCTGGTTGTGTTTCTCATTGCCAGCGCCATTGGCGTATCAGTTACGAGAAATCTGTTTATTGCAGTTATCATTTTTACGGGCTACAGCTCTATCATGGCGGTGATCTGGGTATTTTTGCAGTCTCCGGACTTGGCTATTACAGAAGCGGCTGTAGGTGCCGGTGTAAGCAGCGTTTTATTCTTCCTCACGCTGAAAAAAGTACACGCGCTGAAAGGTACGAGAGAGGGTTAATCTATGAAAGAAGAAAAATCATTCTGGCGGAAACTGAATGGATGGATCAATGGAGAGGAAGCCCTGATTCATGCTGACGAATATATTGCCAGAAGGGAGCAGCCCAAAAAACGGCAATGGCTGAAGCGTCCCAATATGCAAGAGATCAAGTCC
Organism: uncultured Clostridia bacterium; assembly: GCA_902477755.1. Taxonomy (GTDB): domain Bacteria; phylum Bacillota; class Clostridia; order Lachnospirales; family Anaerotignaceae; genus Anaerotignum. Next base: position 61,034 of record CABSIK010000003.1, on the reverse strand, counting down.
AATAAAGGTTTGTACTGGTTTTTGTGTGTGCTGATCTCCATTGTGTTCATTACCATTATGCTGTTGGTGGTATCCAATCTGCCAACATTTGGCGATCCTGCGGACCCTGCCAATAATGAAGTCATGGAGCGCTATCTGGAAAAGGGTATTGAAGAAACTGGTGCCATTAACTTTGTAGCAGGTATGATTTTGGACTATCGGGCATTCGATACCTTTGGGGAATCCAATGTATTGTTCTTAGCTGTCATTTGCGTATTGATGCTGCTGAAACGGGATAAAAATAATATCAGTGAGGCAGAAGACAGGGAAATTGCGGAAGATGAGATGCTGGATGCTGCTGACCATAAAGCCATTTTAAAGGTGGGAGCAAAGTATCTGTCACCGCTGATTATCCTGTATGGCATCTATGTCATCCTCAATGGGCATCTTTCTCCCGGCGGTGGCTTCTCAGGCGGCTCTATCATTGGTGCAGGGCTGATTCTGTACGCCGCGGCCAACGGGCATAAAAAGATGCAAACATTCTTTACATTCAAGACTTTTACAGGCATTAGCGTTGCCTGTCTGCTCACATATTGCGCCTGCAAGAGTTATTCTTTCTTTACAGGGGCAAACCATGTGGGATATGCCGTTCCAAAGGGAACACCGGGTGATATTCTCAGCGCAGGCTTTATCCTGCCGTTGAATATCTGTGTTGGTTTGATTGTTGCGGCCACCATGTACGGATTTTACGCACTGTTTACAAAAGGGGATATCTGATATGAGTCATTTGCTGATTAACTATTATGAAGCGGCTTCGGTAATCCTGTTTGGCATTGGATTTATGAATCTGCTTCTGCAAAATAACTTGATTAAAAAGTTCATAGGTTTGAACATCATGGATACGGCAGTATATCTGTTTCTGGCAGCAAAAGGCTATATCACAGGCAGAGCCGCCCCCATTTTGTCAAACGGCATCATAGATGCGGATTATTATATCAATCCGGTGCCGGCAGGTCTGGTACTGACAGGCATCGTTGTTTCTGTCAGTGTCACAGCCTTTTCTCTGGCACTGGTACAACGGCTGTATAAACATTACGGCACACTGAATATGGACGAAATTATGCGGTTGTCCAGAGAAAGGGAGGGTGAATGATGGAGCATGTAAATTGGATACATAACATTCCCTTCTTCAGTATTTTTCTGGCTATGTTCTGCGGCATTATCACACCGCTGATTAAAAACGGAAAGACTGCCCATAAAGTACACGGGCTGATGGTGCTGATTGTTGCCATTATGTCAGCGATTCTGCTGGTGAATGTAACAACCACAGGGGAGTCCTTCACATTCATGATGGGGCATTTCCCTGCACCTTGGGGCAACGAACTGCGCGCAGGCCCCTTGGAAGCTATGATGGCATTGATTTTCAGTGTAGTTATGCTGCTGACCACTACAGGCGGTCAGGAATTTATTTTCCATGATGTAGTACCTGAAAAACAAAGTTTTTACTTTATTATGCTTAATGCTCTTTTTGGTTCCATGCTGGCATTGGCGTATACAAACGATATTTTCACAGCTTATGTATTCATCGAAATTCTGACCATTGCATCCTGTGCGCTGATTATGGCAAAAGGGACGGCGCAGGCAATGGTAGGTACTACACATTATCTGGTTATCAGTCTGCTGGGTTCCGGCACCATTCTGCTGGGTATTAGTATCCTGTACAGCATTACAGGACACCTGCTGTTTCCCCAGATGAAAGAAGCCATTGTGGAATTGGTGGCAACAGGACAGTATACATTCCCGCTGCTGGTGGTAACAGGGTTTGTGTTCATTGGTCTTGCCATCAAGAGCGCGCTTTTCCCTTTTCATTCCATGCTGCCCGGTGCTTATCAGGCGGCAGTTCCAACATCCAGTGGGGTGTTGTCCGGTTTGGTGCTGAAAAGCTACATTTTCCTTGCCATTAAACTGATCTACAGTGTTTTTTCCGTAGATGTTATGCTGCAGCTGAAGATCATTGACATTTTGTTTGTGTTTGGTCTGGCTGGTATGGTCATGGGCTCTGTATACGCCATGAGAGAAACCCGTATGAAACGTATGCTGGCTTATTCTTCTGTAGCGCAGATTGGGTATATCTATATGGGTATCGGCATGTCCACCAGAATTGCTATGGTTGCGGCTTGCTTCCATATCCTTGCCCATGCGGTAACAAAATCTATGCTGTTCCTTTGCTGTGGACAGATGGTACAGGACAGTGGCGGCAAAGAACAGATTTATTATCTGAGAGGCGCTGCACGGAGAAATCCTCTGGCAGGTATCGGCTTCACAGTAGGGGCATTGTCCATGGTCGGTGTGCCGCTGTTTGTAGGCTTTATTTCCAAACTGTACTTTGCAACGGCATCTGTATATGCGCCAGGGAAAATGGCAGCGGTTTTGATTGTCCTTGGGATCAGTATGATCCTGAACGCAATGTATTTCCTGCCTTCCGTTATCGCAATCTGGACACCTGTCAAAACAGATGGAGAAGAACAGACACATGTTTCTGTTTCGCCGGCTTTTGGCGTTTGTATCATTTTGTTTGTGCTGATCAATATCGCGTTGGGTGTATATTATCGTCCGTTTATCGACGTCATTGAACGGGGCATCATTTTGCTGCAGTAATAACGGGAGCACGAGGGGATAGGTGATAAAAAATGAACGGAAATGCAATCTTGCTGTTTCCTTTATTGTTTCCAGTGATCGCCGGTATTGTTATCGGCTTTCAGAAACAGGAAAAACAGCGGAATCTACTGGTGTTTGCAACACTGGTTATAGAATTGGCGGCGGTGCTCTATTTGTCCATGGGAGAATATACCTTCACTCTGTGGCAGATGACAGACCGCCTTGCTCTGGCATATCACACAGATGGTCTTGCCAAACTCTTTGCCTGCATGATCTGCGTCATCTGGCTGCTGGCAGGGATTTATGCCTTTGAGTACATGAAACATGAACAGAAACCGGCACGGTTCTTCATGTTTTATACCATGTCGCTGGGAGCACTCATGAGCCTTTGCTTCTCCGCGAACATGATGACATTATATTTATCTTATGAATACATGACCATTCTCACACTGCCTTTGGTGATCCATACAGGAACACCGGAAGCAGTGCGAGCTGGTATGAAATATCTGGGGTATTCTGTATTTGGCGCAGGTTTGGGGCTCATGGGCTTCTTCTTCCTGAACAGCTATTGTGATACCACCACATTTATGCCCGGCGGTACATTGAATCTGGAACTCTTGGCAGGCAATGAAAACGTATTGCTGGCAGTATACTTCCTGATGATGATCGGTTTTGGCTGTAAAGCAGGGATGTTTCCGCTGCATGCATGGCTGCCCACAGCGCACCCGGTGGCGCCTTCGCCGGCATCGGCTGTCCTTTCCGGTATCATCACAAAAGGCGGCGTTATTGCCATTATCCGTGTGACTTATTATCTGGTAGGCCCGGATTTTATCCGCGGCACATGGGCACAGCATACACTGCTGACTCTTGCCATCATCACTGTATTTATGGGTTCCATGCTGGCATATAAAGAAAAGCTGCTGAAACGCCGTCTGGCTTACTCAACAGTCAGTCAGGTTTCTTATGTGCTCTTTGGGCTGTTCCTGCTGCATCCACTAGGATTCTTGGGCGCCCTTATGCAGGTGGTATTCCATGCGGTGGCAAAGAATATCCTGTTCCTTGGGGCAGGCGCTATCATTTATAAAACAGGCAAAACATTTGTATATGAATTGAGAGGACTGGGAAAGGAAATGCCCATTGTTATGTGGACATTTGCCATTGCTTCTCTGTCCCTGATCGGGATTCCGCCCACAGCTGGCTTTGTCAGCAAATGGTATCTGGCACAGGGGGGGCTGCAGCCAGACTTCGGCACTTTAGGGCTTGTTGGTGTTGCAGTGCTTATGGTCAGCGCATTGCTGACAGCAGGGTATCTGCTGCCTATCGTATCGGCGGCGTTTTTCCCGGGAAAAGATTATGATTATGGCAGTCTGCAAAAGAAAGAGCCCAATTACCTGATGACGGTTCCGCTGATTCTTTTGGCATTGGCAGCGGTGGCATTCGGGGCATTCCCCCAGTGCCTGACAGACTGGATTACAAACATTAGCGGCGTCATTTTCTAAAGAAAAGGTGGGAACAATATGGGCGCATTGATTACGGTTTTACCGGTATTCTTTCCGATTCTTGCGGGAATTTGTCTGCTGCCGGTAAAATTCAAAGAAAGAAAACAACGGGAACAATGGGTTTTGACCATTGTGATTTTAAACGCGATTTTTGCCCTGTTCGCCATCTGGAGCGGAAAGGCAGATGCGTTTACACTGTTTCATTTCAGCGATAAGCTGTCTTTGGAACTGCGTATGGATGGTTTATCTAAGGTTTTTGGTACTATGGTATCCATTCTTTGGATTATCACGACTGTTTATGGTTTTGAATACATGACCCACGAAGGGCATGAAGACCGGTTTTTCGCATTCTTCACCATGACATTCGGCGTGGTGCTGGGGATTGCTTTTTCCGGCAACTTCCTGACCATGTACTTATTTTACGAATTCTTGACACTGGTTACACTGCCTCTGGTTATGCATGCCATGGATAACAAGGCAAGACATGCCGGAAAAATGTATATCCTGTACATGATGTTCGGTGCGGCGCTGGCATTCATTGGCTTTGTATTTGTGTACTGTTATGGTACATCCATCGACTTTGTACCGGGTGGGGTGCTCAATCCCATTCTGGTGGCAGGGCATGAAACCACATTGCAGTTGGTATTTATTGCGGCATTCTTCGGCTTTGGTGTCAAAGCGGCAGTTTTCCCACTGTATCGTTGGCTGCCAAAAGCATCTGTGGCACCGACACCTGTTACAGCACTGCTCCATGCAGTAGCTGTCGTTAAATCCGGTATCTTTGCCATCATCCGTCTGACTTATTACAGCTTTGGTACGGATTTTCTGGTGGGTACCGTGGCACAGAATGTGATGCTGGTGGCAGCGGCTATCACCATTGTATTCGGTTCCACAGTTGCTCTGCGGACACCGCACATCAAGAGAAGATTCGCTTATTCCACAGTGTCGAATCTGTCTTATATCATTTTTGGCATTGCTTTGATGACACCTCTGGGACTGGCGGCGGCGCTGATGCATATGATTTACCACGCAGTATTGAAAATCACACTGTTCTTTACAGCCGGTGCGGTGCTGTATAAAACCCATCGGGAATACCTGTACGAAGTGGAAGGTTTTGGCAGACTGATGCCTGTCACATTTGCTGCCATGACCATTACGGGCATTGGACTGGTAGGTATTCCGCCTTTTGCAGGCTTCCATAGCAAATGGGCATTGGCAACGGCAGCGGTGCAGGGCGGAAACCCCGTATCTTATCTGGGGATTCTGGCGCTGATCATTTCCGCATTGCTCACAGCTTTGTATGTATTTTATATTGTGGTAAGAGCGTACTTCCCCAGAAATAAGGAGTACCCGGCAGGATATTATGACCATGTCCAAGACCCGAACTGGTATATGAAAGGGCCTTTGATTATACTGACCATTGCTTCTCTGGTGCTGGCATTTACACCAGGACCTTTGATGGAAGCGCTGCAGCGTGTTGTTATGCACTTGAACTAAAGGAGGGGGAGAAAAATGGATATCAACAATTCAATCATATTGCCATTTTTGGTTTTCTTCCCTATGCTGGGCGGTATCATCGGATATATCATTGGCAGAAAGAATAAAAATGCCAGAGATTATTGGGCAATGCTGGTAACCCTCCTGACATTCGGTGCATCTTTGCTGCTCATCGGAAAAGAAGAAGCTTTTCGGGAGGCAGGTATCTGCGGTCTGGGGCTGCTCTTTGCCGGCGGCGGACTGCAGGTCATTCTGGCAGTACTGACAGGAGCCATCTGGTTCATCACTGCCATTTATTCCAAAGAATATTTCCAGAAGGACAGAAACCGCAATCGGTATTATCTGTTCATGCTGCTGACAGAAGGGGCAACCATGGGGATTTTCCTCTCTGCTGACTTCTTTACTACATTTATTTTCTTTGAAATCATGTCCTTCACTTCTTTTGTGATGGTTATGCACGACGAAACGAAAGAAGCTATCCGGGCTGCTCATACCTATTTGGCTGTGGCAGTGCTGGGGGGCTTGGTGACACTCATGGGGCTGTTTATGCTCTATCAGAAAACAGGCACCTTGCAGATGGATCTGCTCCAGCAGTTTATGGCGCAGCAGACTGATAAATCTGCATTCTATGGCATCGGCGTTTTGGTGTTTTTCGGCTTTGCGGCAAAAGCAGGGTTATTCCCTCTGCATATCTGGCTGCCAAACGCTTATACATTGGCGCCTGCCCCTGCCAGCGCACTGCTGTCCTGTCTGCTGACAAAGACCGGTGTGTTCGGCATCATGATGATTACTGCAAAAATCTTTTTCCATGATGCCCCTTGGGGAAGTTTCATGCTGATTCTTGGTATGATCACCATGCTCATGGGTGCAATTCTGGCACTGTTCTCCATCAATCTGAAACGGACACTGGCATGTTCTTCCATGTCCCAGATTGGTTTTATGATGGTGGGTATTGCCATGCAGGGAATCTTGGGCGAACATAATGCCCTTGCGGCTTCCGGTACATTGCTCCACTTCATCAATCATTCTATGCTGAAATTGGTGCTGTTCCTGTCCGCAGGCGTGGTATTCATGAACCTCCATGAGCTGGATTTGAATAAGATTAAAGGCTTTGGACGGGATAAACTGCTGCTGAAAGTGGTATTTTTGATGGCGCTTTTGGGTATCGGCGGTATTCCTCTTTGGAATGGCTATGTCAGCAAAACGCTGCTTCATGAAAGTATCGTGGAATATATTCATATTCTGGAAGAAGCAGGACAGTCTGTGCTTTACATGAAAACGGTGGAATATCTGTTCCTGTTTGCCGGCGGTTTGACACTGGCTTACATGACAAAGATTTTCGTTGCTGTTTTTGTGGAGAAAAACAGCCATCCCTTACCCGTACAGAAACAGGGTGCTTATTTGAACCCTGTGAATAAAGTGATTTTGGCACTGTGCGCATTGGCACTTCCCGTATGCGGTATGCTGCCTCATCTGACACAAGATCGTATTTCCGGGGTAGGTGTCACATTCTTGGGCGCCCATGCACCGGATCACGCAGTGGAATACTTCGCTTGGGTAAACTTGAAAGGTGCAGTCATTTCCCTCATTGTGGGTGCAGCTGTGTACTTCCTCTTTGTTCGTACCGTTTTGATGCGGGAAAACGAACAGGGCGAAACCGTTTATCTGGATCGTTGGCCTGCATGGCTGAATCTGGAAGAAAAGGTATACCGTCCGCTGCTGCTGGGTGTACTGCCTTTCATCGGCGGTTTCTTCGCAAGACTGGCAGGAACCTTGACAGATGGGTTTATTTCCCTGCTGCGTATGGCAATCTTTAACAGTGACAACGCAAGAGTCATTCCTCCGGAAGATAAGTATTTCTCTGCTTATACCGATGGGGAAACAGACAAAACCGTTTACCGTGAGGGCTTTGCGCGAAGCCTGCTGATGATCGGTATCGGTCTTGCCATTGCAATGCTTTATATTTTGATTTAAACCAAAAAGATAGATGAAACGGGGATTTCTTGGGGCATCTATCTTTTTTTTGCGTCATTTGACAGGAAGCCCTTTGCTATGTAAAATAAAATCAGAACAAGTCATACAAAAGGAGAACGAACATACATGAATTGGAAAAAAACAGCAGCCCTTGTGCTGGCATCTGTGTTTATACTGAGCGGCTGTGCCGAAAAAAGAGAACAGGCACAGCAAATGCTCGCCCAGGCGAAAGAAGAAAATCGCCATGAAGCAACAACCTTTGCTATGGATACGATTATGACCTTTACGGTGTACCATGAAGACGGCGAACAGATTATGACCGACGCGGAACAGGAAATCCGCAGACTGGAACGTCTGCTTTCTGTGACCATGGAGGACAGCGAAATTGCACAGCTCAATGCCAATGCAGGAAAAGAAGCGGTGCAGGTTTCCGAAGATACCATGTATCTGCTGAAAACAGCGCAGGAAATGGATGTGCTGACAAATGGATGTTATGATATGACCATTTCTCCCGTGGTGAAGGCATGGGGATTTACAGAGGAAGAACATCATGTGCCTACCCAAGCGGAACTGGATACACTGATGCCTCTGGTGGACAACGACAGCGTCATACTGTCTGAAGGAGACCAGACTGCATATCTGGCAAAAGAAGGCATGGCAGTGGATTTGGGTGGTATTGCTAAGGGATATACTTCCGACGCAGTCACAAAACTCATGAAAGAAGAAGGCGTGGAATCCGCTTTGATTTGGCTGGGCGGCAATATTTCTGCCATTGGCAATAAGCCGGATGGAAATCCTTGGAAAATCGCAGTGGAAAATCCATTAAATACAGAAGATTATGTGGGATTGTTGGAGGTTTCTGACTGTTCTGTCATCACTTCTGGTGGATACCAGCGGTACTTTGATCAGGACGGCAAACGGTATCATCACATCATCGACCCTGCTACGGGCTATCCTTCCGATAGCGGCCTGCTTTCTGTAACCATTATTTCAGAAAACGGTACCAAAGCCGACGCTCTTTCCACAGCCCTCTTTGTCATGGGCTATGACCGTGCGGTGGAATTATGGCGGCAGAGTGATGATTTTGAAGTGATTTTTGTAACAGAGGATGGAAAAGTCATTGCCACAGAAGGGATTGCAGATCAGTTCACTTTTGAAGGACAGGACAATGATTTTACATATGAAACGGTGACAAGATAAAGAAAGGCGGGTATGTTATGAAAAAGTTGACAGCATTTTTGAATGATTATGTGCTGGAATGCGACTGGAAAGACATGGCACTGATTAAAACCTGTGTGTGTGCTTTTGGCGTGATGCTGGGGCTGACAGTGAAAAAAGAACGGAAAAAACCAGTGATGATCCTCAGTTCTTTGATCTTTCTGGTGACAGCATGCTTGACAGCGGTGCGGTTTGTGCTGGAATTGTCCGAGGATGATTTTGAAGACGATTTCGAAAATGATCACGAAGATGGTGAAGAAGGCTTTGTGATGCGGATTGTAGCGGAAGATGAATAAAAATAAAAAGACCGAATCTTTACAGGTTCGGTCTTTTTTTGTCAAAGGCGTTTTTTCAGTATGCGTTTTTCCAACAGATTGATGGCTTCGTAAAGAAGTGCTGCCAGTATGGAGAGAATGACAACACTCATGAGAACCCAGGAAAGTTTGAAAACCTGGCTTCCGTAGATAATGAGGAAGCCCAGGCCTGCCTGTGCCACCAGAAATTCCCCGACAATAACGCCGACAAAGGAAAGCCCTACATTGATTTTCAAAGCGTTGACCATACAGGGGATATTGGCAGGGAATACGACTTTTTTCAGAATCTGCCATTTTCCGCCGCCAAAAATGCGGATGAGTTTGATTTTTTCTTCGTCGGTCTGTAAAAAGCCGTTGAGAACAGTCATGATGGTAACGATGACAGAGGTGAGCAGTGCCACAACGATGATAGAAGTTTTGCCGTTGCCCAGCCAGACAATGATAATGGGGGCGAGGGCTGTTTTGGGTAAGGCATTAAGAACCACCAGATAAGGCTCTGCCACATCGGAAATCATCCGGTTCCACCAGAGGAGTATGGCAGTCAGTGTACCAAGGATAGTGCCCAGCACAAAGCCGGCAACGGTTTCTGCCAGTGTAATGCCAATGTGTTTCCAAAGCATGCCGTTTTCTGCCATTTCTACAGCTGTAGCCCAGATTTCTGTAGGCTGGCTGAACAGAAAGGCGTCTACCCAGCCTTTTCGAGCTGCTGCTTCCCACAAAAGGAAAAAGCCAACCAGCAGCAGAATCTGTATGGTGTAGATGGTATAACGCCGCAGCTTCAGACGACGCAGAAAGGCAGCCTGCTGGGCAGAAACGGGAGGTCGTTTGATTTCACGCCACATGAACATCCAGCTCCTTCCAAATTTGATTGAAATATTCTCGAAATTCCGGTGCCTCTCGGGCTTTCATGGGGGTGCGGTTTTCCACGGAAAGGGAGATTGTGTGGATTTTTTTCAGCCGTGCAGGACGACCGGATAACACGATCACACGGTCGGAAAGGCTGATGGCTTCGGAAATGTCGTGGCTCACCAGAAGGGCTGTTTTTCCTTCTTTGCGGATGATGGTGCCGATTTCGTCTGCCACAGACAGTCTGGTCTGATAATCCAGAGCAGAAAAAGGTTCATCCAGCAGCAGAATATCTGGACGGACGGCGAGGGTACGAATCAGGGCAGCCCGTTGGCGCATGCCGCCGGAAAGTTCAGAGGGAAAACGGTCTTTGAAATCGCCCAAACCGTATTGATCCAGCATGTGATCTACAAAAGCGATGTTTTCCGGCGTCAGTTTGCCTTGCAGCTCCAATCCCAATTGGGCATTGCGGCGAATGGTGCGCCATTCCAGCAGATGGTCTTTTTGCAGCATATAGCCGATGTTGCCGTTGACGGAAAGACTGCCGGAGGAAGGGGGGATCAGTCCTGCCAGCATAGATAATATGGAGGATTTACCGCAGCCGCTGGGGCCAACAATGGTGACAAATTCTCCTTCCTCCACGGAAAAAGACAGATGGGAAACGGCCTTCGTTTCGCCGCTGAGACTATGATAACTGAGGGTGACATCATGCAGAGAAAGCATGGGGCGCAATGGGAAGACCTCCTTTGCAAATTATATGTTTATACTATGGTTGCAGGGACAAAAGGTGCCTTTCCTACTGGAAAAAACTGTGGTATACTTTTGAAAAAATGAAAGAAGGGATTTTATGTCACAGGAAATCAAACCAGCATTGGTTGTCATTGATATGGAAGAAGGATTTTTGAATGAAAACTCTCCGCTGTACATCAAACAGGCGGCAGATACAGTACCTGCACTGGCAAAGGTCATCGCAGAAGCGAGAAACAGAAAGATTCCCGTTTTCTTTGTGAACCGTATTTATCGGAAAGATGGCAGTGATGTGGAAGCGTGCCGTTATGACAACTGGCTGGCAGGGGGACGCTGTCTGGCACCAAACAGCACAGGGGAATGTTCCATTGAGGTGCCGGAAGCCTTTACACCACAAGCAGGGGATTATACCATTATCAAACCCAGATTTTCTGCTTTTTTCCAGACAGAACTGGATTTGATTCTGCGGAGATTGCGAGTGGACACAGTCATTCTGACAGGTACTACCACACCGAACTGTATTCGCGCAACCTGCTATGATGGGTTATCTCTGGACTATAATGTGGCAATCATTGAGGATTGCTGTTCCTCTAGAAGTGAAGCGGTGCAGAAAGCCAATATGGAAGATATGGCGTTTATCGGCGCAACGGTATTGGATGCGGAAACCTTCCTGAAAGAAGGCGTTGTCATGAAAAACGTGGTACAGGAAGTGAGAGATCGGGTGGAAGCTGACGAAACAGCACCGGAATAAAAACGAAAAGTAAAGGGGGCGCTGAAAGGAGTTTTATATGAAAAAGAAAGGCATTTTTCTGCTGGCAGGCGTCCTTGTTATTGGTATACTGGCTTCTGCATTGCAGACCCATTTGAAAGTACAGAAATATCAGCTGGAATCTCCGAAAATTACATCCCCAGTCCGTCTGGCGGTGATTACAGACCTGCACAGCACCATTTACGGTGAGAATCAGAAGAAACTGGTGGCGTTGTTGGAGGCACAGGAACCGGATGCCATATTGTTGTCAGGGGATATTGCTGATGATGAAGTGCCTCATGATGGTACGAAGCAGTTGCTGGATGCCATTGGAGATACATATCCTTGTTTCTATGTTTCCGGCAATCATGAGCACTGGTCTGGGGAATATGAGAAAATTGCGGAAATGATTGCTTCTTACGGCGTTACGGTGCTGGAAGGAGAAACAACGGAGCTGGATATAAACAGCAATGTTGTTCAGATTGCCGGCATCAATGACCCAGACAAGTTTTCTGATTTTTCTGAATGGGAAAGTCAATTGGAGCAGGTGAAAGAAGAAAGAAATGACCATGATTTTACCATTCTCCTTTCTCATCGTCCGGAATTGGTACAGTGGTACGAGGAAAGCGGCTTTGATCTGGTGGCGGCAGGTCATGCCCATGGAGGACAGGTGCGGATACCGCTTATTTTGAATGGATTGTTTGCGCCCAATCAGGGATGGTTCCCAGATTATGCTGGCGGTATGTATCCTTTGGGAGAAACCACCATGGTGGTAAGTCGGGGGCTTTGCAAAAATAATCTTCCCCGTATCTGGAATCCACCGGAAGTGGTCATGGTGGAATTGGTGCCGGATAAAGCCTAAAAAGAGATGAAAACAATAAGGGGCATCTTCATAAGAAAACAAAAAAGCTGAAATCCTTATCACAACAGAAGATTTCAGCTTTCTTGTTTTTATAGAGATTTTATTTGGCATGTTTTCTTCTGAAGATAGCCGTCGCAATTCCCCTTAAGAAATCAAAAATAAGGAAATGCAATGTTTTCTTAAGAGGAATCAGCTTAGCTGGAATTTTCCTGTTTTTCAAGGATTCCAGCTTTTTGTGTTCAGATGATATTTGGAAAATTATTTTGCCCAGTCGTTTACAACAAGGGCAATCAGTTCCACATCTTCGTCTGTATTGTTTTCCATGGCATGCCACTGACCTACTTCAATGAGACAAACGTCACCGGGGCGTACAGTGGTTTTGGAGCCGTCATTGTCTACGAATGTGCCTTCGCCTTTGATGATGGCATAAGGCTCTGTGTTGCCTACATGCTGATGCCAGCCGATGGAGCTGTGGGGTTTCATTACCAGTCTTGCATACATTTTACCGTGACCCATCAGTTCTTCTTCTGTGAGAAAATGGTGGATTTCGATGATGCCTTTGCCATCTCTAAGTCCTTCTTTGATTACAACATTCTCTTTTCTTACCATGGTTCAATTCTCCTTTCTAATTTGAAACGATGCGGCACTTTTGACACCTGAAAGGTCAAAAAGCGGTGTGTATTCCGATGTGGCCGCAGAGCGTTTTTGCACAAATCCGTTGGTCAAGCCGATTTCCAAAAAGTATTCCGTGACTTTTTCATATTCAAACGTAGTCAGTCTGCGGGAAAGATTCCGAAATTCTGTGGCGTGATACATGGGGGTGTACTGATTCAATAGGGACACATAAGCGTCTTTTCCTAAATTCTCCCGTATCCAGTCCAAAACCTGAAAACTGTCTTTGTAATGTCCAGGCAGGACAAGATGCCGAAGAATCAGCCCTTTTTCCATGATGCCGTTTTCATCAAAAATGTCGGCTTTGGTTTGTCTGCGCATTTCCAAAATGGCTACCGCTGTGGTTTCGGCGTAATGGGGTGCCTTGGAATACTGCACAGCAAGTGTGTCATCCCAGTATTTGAAGTCCGGCAGATACACATCCACCAGTCCATCCAGCATCCGTAAGCCATCCAGACTTTCATATCCATTGGAGTTATAGACCACAGGAATGGAAAGCCCTTGCGCTTTTGCATTCTCCAGCGCTTCCGCAATCTGGGGGATAAAGTGGGAGGCAGATACCAGATTGATGTTATGAAGTCCTCGGCTCTGCTGCTCCAGAAAAATTTCTGTCAGACGTTCGATAGAAATTTCTGCACCAAAATTTTCCTGACTGATGTGGTGGTTTTGACAAAAAACACAGCGCAGATTGCAGTGAGAGAAAAAGACAGTGCCGGAACCCCTTGTGCCGCTGATAGGTGGTTCTTCCCATTGATGGGCAGAAACAAGCGCCACTTTTGGCAGAGTGCCTGCGCCGCAAAAGCCAACTTTGCCGGACAGACGGTCTGCACCACAGTTTCTGGGACAAACGGTGCAGTGCTGCAAAGCCTGTTGCGTGTTCAGATTCATGTATTTTGGCTCCTTTCTGGTGGTTTTGTCCTGTGAAACCGCCAGAGGGAGGCTGCACAAACCGACAGGCTTATTTTACCATGAATCACAGCAGTTTCCTATAGAAAAATGTCAATTGCCATGTTAAAATGCAGAAGAAAAGAGAAATGGGACAAAACAAAGGGGGAAGCGGCATGGAAACATACAAAACCGTTTTGCAGGAAGTACGGGTCAGAGATGAAGTATATTGCGATTGCTGCGGCAGAAAGATTGATACGGAAAGGGAGGATTATCTCCATCTGGAAAAACAGTGGGGCTATTTTTCTCAAAAAGACGGGGAAAATCATACGCTGGATATTTGTGAGGCATGTTATGATAAATGGCGCAGCAGTTTTGCAGGAGGAAAATGAAAGTCAGGCAGGGGAAAACCCCTGTTTTTTCTTTGGAAAAAAGATGAGCCCAGAGGCATTTTTTGGAGAAATATGACAATTTTTGCAAATCATGTTTATTCCATAAAGAACTTTGTTTTTCTTTGAGTTTTGGGCGGTTTTTCTTTTCATTCCACGAAAAAAATGGTATAATTCCTATGAAAAAGGTTTGGTTCCATCCGAAACTTTTTCGATCATAATAAAAGAGAGGGAGTAATCATGAAATATCTGATTGATACCCATACCCATACCATTGCCAGCGGACATGCTTACAGCACATTGGATGAAAATGTTCTTTGTGCGGCACGAAAAGGGCTGGAAGCCATTGCCATTACAGACCATGCGCCTATGATGGCACATACCACATGCCATGCCTACTTTGCCAATCTTCATGTGGTGCCCAAAGAACTTCATGGCGTGCGTGTGCTGCGGGGCATTGAACTGAATATCATGGACTTTGAAGGTACAGTGGATATGGACGAGAAAGTCCTTTCCCGTCTGGATATTGCCATCGCCAGCCTGCATACACCTTGTCTGGCACCTGGTACCAAAGAAGAAAACACAAGAGCCTGCCTGAAAGTCATGGAAAATCCTCTGGTGGATATTCTGGGACATCCGGGAGACCCTCGTTATCCCCTGGATTATGAGCGTTTGGTGGAAAAAGCCAAGGAAACAGGCACACTTTTGGAAATCAACAACACGTCTCTCATTCCCGGCGGTTTTCGGGATGGCAGCGCGGAAAACATTGAGTATATGCTGCGTCTTTGCAAAGAAGCAAAGCTGCCTGTAGTGGTTGGCAGTGACGCCCATTTTTATACCAGCATCGGTGAATTCGAACATGTGGATGCGTTGATGAAGAAAGTGGATTTTCCGAAAAATCTGGTGCTGAATACTAGCGTGGATGGGTTCATCAGCGCGTTAAAGCGCAACAAATAATTTGAACAGAACGCCAAAAAAATCTTTACTTTAACACTTTAGTATGCTAATATGTAATAAGATATTGAAAGTAAAGGTGGCGTTCGGTTATGAACAAAAAAATCAAAAGTGAATTAGTGGACAGGCTTTTTCAGTGTATCCTCAGCATGGAAACCGTGGAAGAATGTTACCAGCTTTTCGAGGATTTATGCACCGTCAATGAAATACAGGCCATTGCCCAGCGTATGGAAGTAGCGGTTATGCTGAACGCAAAAAAAACTTATGTGGAAATTGCGGAAAAAACTGGGGCTTCTACAGCCACCATCAGCCGCGTGAACCGCTGCCTGCACTATGGCACAGACGGCTATAAACTTGCCATTAACAGAGTATATGGTGATGGCGAACAGACGGAAACAACGGAAGAAGCAGAACAGTAACCCATAGATGAGCTTAGGAAGGGAGTTGGCACTTTCTCAGGTGTCCGCTTCCTTTTCTTTGCCAAAAAGACAGAACAGGAGTAAAAACATGATTGGATTTGAACAGTTGAACAATATGCAGCAAAAGGCGGTTATGCAGACGGAAGGTCCCGTTTTGGTGCTGGCAGGCGCTGGCAGCGGCAAGACAGGGGCTTTGACTGTCCGTATCGCCCATTTGCTGGAAACAGGTGTAAAACCTTGGAACATCCTTGCAATCACTTTCACCAACAAAGCCGCAAAAGAAATGCGGGAACGTGTGGACAAACTGGTGGGACAGGGTGCAGAAGATATCTGGATCAGCACTTTCCATTCCACCTGCGTGCGTATCCTGCGCAGAGAGATCAGCAATCTGGATTATGATGGTCAGTTCTCCATTTATGACGCCGATGATCAGGAAAAAGTCATGAAGGAAGTATTCAAACGCCTGAATATGAGCCCCATCGACAAGAGCTTTTCCGTCCGTGCTGCTATTTCTCAGATCAGCAAACAGAAAGAAGAAATGGTCAGCTGGGAGGACTATGCAAAGACCGTAGATCCTTTCGATATCAAGGGCAAACGTCTGGCAAAGGTATATCAGCTTTATCAGCAGCTGCTGAAAGAAAGCAACGCGCTGGACTTTGACGATCTGATTTATAAAACAGTACTGCTGTTTCGTACCCATCCAGAGGTGCTGGATAAATATCAGGAACGTTTCCGTTATATCATGGTAGACGAATATCAGGACACCAACACATCCCAGTATGAACTGGTGCATATGTTGGCAGCAAAATATCAGAACCTGTGTGTGGTAGGGGACGATGACCAGAGCATTTATGGCTGGAGAGGTGCCAACATCCGCAACATTCTGGATTTTGAAAAAGACTTCCCCAACACAACCGTCATCAAATTGGAACAGAACTATCGTTCCACGAAGAAAATTTTGGATGCGGCAAACGCAGTCATTCAAAACAATGTGACTAGAAAAGAAAAATCCCTTTGGACAGAAAATGACAGCGGCAGCATCATTCATATTTATAAAGCAGACAATGAATATGATGAAGCACGTTATGTGGCAGAACAGATCGAACAGCTGCAGAAAGAAGGCAAGAGCCTGAATAACTTTGCGGTGCTGTATCGTGCCAATGCCCAGTCCCGTACTGTGGAAGATCAGTTTGTGAAAAAAGGTATTCCTTATCGTCTGTTCGGCGGTGTGCGTTTCTATGAAAGAAAAGAAATCAGAGACATTCTGTCTTATCTGAAAGTGCTGGCAAACCCTGCGGACACCATTGCTCTGCGGAGAATCATCAACGTGCCTAAACGCGGTATTGGGGATACTTCTCTGGAAAAAGTGGTAACCTATGCCCAGAACCACGGCATGGGGCTTTATGAAGCACTGGCGCATCTGGATGATATGCCGGAACTGAAAACAAGAGTGAAGAAATTCAAAGAATTTTATGAACTCTTTGAAAGCCTGCGTCGTGATTATGAAGGCATGACAGCGGCAGAACTCATTGACGCTGTTGTAAAACGTAGCGGCTACTTGCAGCAGCTTTTGACAGAAGGCACTGACGAAGCACTGGCAAGAATCGAAAACATCGACGAATTTGTCAATAAGGCGACAGAATATGACAAACAGAATCCGGAAGCAGGTCTGGAAGGCTTCTTGGAAGAAGTAGCTCTGGTGGCTGACATTGACGGATACAACGAAGGGGACGAAAGCGTGGTGCTCATGACACTCCATAGTGCAAAAGGTCTGGAATTCCCTTATGTATTCATCATCGGCATGGAAGAAGGTATTTTCCCCGGCTACCGCGCGGTTATGTTCGGCGGTGAAAAAGAAATTGAAGAAGAACGCCGTCTGTGTTATGTAGGCATTACCCGTGCAAAAGAAGTGCTTTACATGACCCATGCAAAAAGCCGTATGCAGCATGGTCTGACACAGTACAATCCCCCTTCCCGTTTCCTGAAGGAAATTCCTCAGGATTTGGTGGATATGCCTACCCGTCAGATGTCCGATATGGCAAAGAAATATGCTATGCGAGAAAGCATGAAAGTAAGCCCTGTGACACCCACACGCAGCAAAGCCAACCCCTATGCCCAGCCCATCAAGAGAGAAATGCCTGCGCCTAAGGACTTTAAACTGGATTATGAAGTAGGCGATAAAGTCCGTGCACCGAAGTACGGCATTGGCGTTGTCAAATCCATTCAGGGCGGCGGAGCAGATTTTGAAGTAGAGGTATCCTTCGGTGAAAAAGGAACCAAGAAATTTATGGCAAAACTTTCCAAGCTGATCAAAGTCAGCGAATAATTTTTTGGGAGCGATGCGGAATATGGATAGAATGAAGGAACTGGTTGCCCTTCTCAATGGGGCAGCGGAAGCCTATTATCAGAAAGATACGGAAATCATGTCCAACCAGCAGTACGATGCACTTTATGACGAATTGGTGCAGCTGGAAGCGGAAACAGGTATGGTACTGGCAAACAGCCCTACCCAGAACGTGGGCTATACGGTTTTGAGCAATCTGCAAAAAATCCGTCATGAAAGCCCTATTTTGTCTCTGGATAAAACAAAAGATCCTTTAAAACTTCAGAGTTTTTTGGGAGACAAAAAAGGCATTTTGTCTTGGAAACTGGATGGCTTGACCATTGTCCTCAAATACAGCGGAGGAGAACTGGGGCAGGCAATCACTAGAGGCAATGGGGAAATCGGCGAAGATGTGACCCATAATGCCCGTGTGTTTGCAAATCTGCCTTTGAAGATTGCTTTTGACGGAGAATTGGTGCTCAGAGGTGAAGGGGTTATTTCCTACTCAGAGTTCCAGAGAATCAATGAAGAACTGGGTGAAGGGGAAGCGTACAAAAACCCCAGAAACCTTTGTAGCGGCACTGTAAGACAGCTGAACAGCGAAATTGCCGCAAAGAGAAATGTGCAGTTTTTTGCCTTTACGCTGGTAAGTGCGGAAGGAAAAGAACTTTCTGACAGCAAAACAGAAAATATGGAGTGGCTGGCTTCTTTGGGCTTTACGGTGGTGGAATCCAAAGTGGTCACAGGCGATACCATACTGGATGCAGTAGAATATTTCCGGGAACATATCGAAGGCAATGATATTGCGTCCGATGGTTTGGTGTTGACATTCGACAGCATTTCTTACAGCCAGAGTCTTGGACGGACAGCTAAATTCCCTAAGGACTCCATTGCTTTCAAATGGGCAGATGAAATGGCAGAAACCACTTTGCGGGAAATTGAATGGAATACTTCCCGTACAGGGCTTATGAATCCTATTGCGGTTTTTGACCCTGTGGAATTGGAAGGTTCTACGGTGAGCCGTGCCAGCGTACACAATGTGAGTATTCTGGAAGAACTGGCACTGGGCATTGGGGATACCATTAAGGTTTATAAGGCGAATATGATTATTCCCCAGATTGCCGAAAACCTGACTCGTTCTGCTTCAGCGGAAATTCCTGCTCATTGCTTCGTATGCGGCGGTGAAACGGAAGTGCGCAGCCTGCGGGATGGAAAAGCATTGTATTGTACCAATCCCAGCTGTCAGGCACAGCGTGTCCAGACTTTGAGCCACTTTGTTTCCAGAGATGCCATGAATATGGAGGGGCTTTCCGAAGAAACATTGAAAAAATTCTTGGAAAAAGGATTCATCAATCAGTATCCTGATTTGTTCCGTTTGGAAGAACACAAAGACGCTATTTTGGAAATGGATGGCTTTGGTGAAAAATCTTATACCAATCTCATTGCATCTGTTGAAAAAGCAAAGGATGTGTATCTGGCAAACTTTATCTATGCCCTTGGCATCAACCATGTAGGTCTGCGGAACGCAAAACTGCTCTGCAAGTCTTTTGATAATGATCTGGAAAAAATCAAAGCAGCAGAAACAGAAGAATTGGCAGCCATTGAAGGCTTTGGGGAAATCATTGCCCATAGTATTCATCAGTATTTCCATGATGAACAGCATTTGGCTCTGCTGGCAGATGCTTTGCCTTATCTGCGTTTCCGTGTGGAAGAAGTGCAGGATACTTCCCAGTCACCCCTCAACGGTTTGACATTTGTGGTGACAGGGGATCTGGAGCAGTTTGCCAACCGGAAGGAATTAGCTGCCTATATCGAAGCCAATGGTGGTAAGGTAACGGGCAGTGTAACAAAGAAAACCAATTTCTTGATTAATAATGATGTTCACTCCACATCTTCCAAAAATAAGAAAGCCCAAGAACTGGGGATTCCTATCTTGGACGAAAATGCTTTTGTGGAACGATTTGGAAAAAAAGAAGAATAAATATACACAGCGACTCATTTTTTAGATAAAAAATGAGTCGTTTTTTGTAAAAATAGGTACGCTATGGAATTGGAAATTATATCGTGGATGATGCATAGAATGCAATTTGTTACAGATAGGATTATTTTGGAAAATATGAAAAAAATCGGCATATTTTCACATTTTTTTTCTGTATTTTTCTTATTTTTTTGTTATAATAAAAAATATAGAAAGGTGGGAGAGGTTACTATGAACTTAAACCAGCTGTATTATTTCAAGACTTTGGCAGAATTGGAGCATTATACAAAAGCTGCCGAAAAACTGAATATTTCACAGCCTACCTTAAGTCATTCCATTGCGGCAATGGAAAAAGAATTGGGGGCCTTCCTTTTTGAAAAACAGGGACGAAATGTGGTACTGACAAAATACGGCAGAATTTACATGTTTTATGTGGAGAACGCCCTGACCCAGCTGGAACTTGGAAAAAACCAAATCGAGCGGTTGGTGGCGGAAGGCGGCGGTCATGTGGGTTTGGCTTATATGACATCCGTCGGAACCAATTTTGTGCCGGAAATTATTGCAGGATTTTTGGATGATCCCCAGAACAAAAACATTTCTTTCTCCTGTTATGAAGGCAACACCAAAACATTACTTTACAACCTGAAGCGGGAAAAATATGATTTGATTTTCTGCTCCATGGTGGAAAGTGAGAGTGATGTGGAATTTATTCCTGTGTATGAACAGGGGTTGGTGGTCATTGTGCCGGAAAATCATCCTCTGGCGGAAAAAGAAAAAGTGACCATTCAGGATATTTGCCCATATCCCCTCATCTGCTATACAAAAGAAAGTGGGATGCGTCGTATCATTGATGATTTGTTTGTCAAAGCGCAGATCATGCCCAATATTCTCTGTCAGTTTGAAGATGTTAATTCCATGGCAGGGCTGGTAGCAGCAAATCAGGGCATTGCAATCATTACAGATAATCCATCCATACAAAATTATAAAGTCACAAAACTGGAATTTGATACACCTTATTCCAAACGAATGGTATACATGGCTTATGTGCTCAATCGTTACCTGCCGCCGGCGGTGGAAAAATTTAAAGAGTACATCATCCAGCGTACCAAAGAAAAGTAAATATGAAGAAACGGCTGAGCAATATACTCAGCCGTTTTTTTGTTATTGATGACAAGCTGTCAAAAAAATAAAGTTCATATATTTCCCAGCACCATGTTCCATAGAGGGTCTGTCCCCTATGGCGTATGGATTGTCTGTTGCCAGCCAGTCAGTCCAGGCTTCATCAGCGCAGGAAAGTTCTGTGATGGACAGCAAATGGGCACGTTCTTCCTGTTCAAACAGTTCTTTCCACCACTGGATGGGGCGGAAAGAATTTAAATCGTTTTCTGTCCAACTGAGTAAAAGTTCTTTTGGAATCGGCGTGGGCAAAGGTGCCTTCCAGCCGGGGAAGATCAGTGCGGCAAAGCCCTCTGGTTTCAGCAAAGGAAGGATTTTTTCAGAGAAGAACCCTTTTTCTGCACCAAAATAATGATATGCGTCTACGCTGATAATGGCATCAAAAAATCCTTCTGCAAAAGGCAGTGCGTTGGCATCAGCATAGATAGGGAAAATTTGCTGTTCCATGCCAAGACTGCGGAAAAATTCGTGGTTTTCCGTAGGAGAAATCCAGAGATCAGCCGCGAAAACAGTTACGTCATATTCTTTTGCCAAATAAAGAGAAGACAGACCTTTGCCGCAGCCAAGGTCTAAGATCCGCATGCCTTTTTTCAGCGGCAGATCGGCTTCTTCCAAAAGACGAATGACATTGGGCCCCATGAGGTATGTGCCGTTGCAATAAGGTGTGTAATCAAAATTTTTTTGTTTTTTCATAATAAAACATCCTTTTCATTATTTTTAGAAATGGAAAAGGGAATCTTCGTAAGTTTACGAAAGGTATTTTTTCTAAAGTTTCTGATGTGAATTTCTGAGTGTGAATAACAGAAAGAAAAATATAACTGACTTTTCACAAATTACAAAGATTCTTACATAACAATGGTCAAATAGACATCTCCTTTTTCATGTTATTAAAAAAGAACTGTGTTCTTTTTTCCTGAATTTATAAATTTATATTTGCCATTTTGACAGCTCGCAATACAGCCTGTTCTGTGACTTTTGCAGCCAGAATCCCCACAACGTCAACGGGAGCCGTGGGCAGTTCCAATTCTTCTGTGGACATACAGAACAAGGTATCGCCATCCAGTGTGGTGTGGATGGGACGGATACAACGTGCCAGACCATCATGTGCCATGCCGGCTACCTTTGCAGCCTGGGCTTTTGTTAGTTTCACATTGGTGGCGATGATGCCAATGGTGGTATTTTTGCCGCCAAAGGAAAGGGAAGAAGCGGCTTTGATGACGCCTTCTTCTGTATTGGCAAAGGTGCCGTCAGGATTTTTGGTACCAGCAATGATCTTGCCCTTTTCCCACACATCCCCGAAAGCATTGACAGCAATAAGAGCGGCAACGGTGATGCCGTTTTCTGTGGTTTCTGCCCAAGAACCAATGCCGCTGTTGTAGCAGTGTTCCATGCCATTCAGTTTCCCCACAGTTGCGCCGCAGCCTGCACCGTAATCACCTTCCATAAGGATTTCGTCGGAAGCAGCTTCACAGGCAGCTCTGCCCATGGCTTTATCAGGGCGTACAAAAGCATCTCCATAGCCCAAATCAAAAAGAACAGCAGAGGGAACGATGGGAACCTTTGTGACACCTACATCAAAGCCAATGCCTTTTTCCTCCAGATAGTCCATGACGCCGCTGGCTGCTTCCAGACCAAAGGCGGAACCGCCGGAAAGAACAACAGCCTGTACCCTTTCCATAGCATTAATAGGGTTCAACAAGTCTGTTTCTCTGGTACCGGGAGCGGCACCACGGACATCTACACCGCATACAGCGCCTTTTTCCGCAATGACAACGGTGACTCCTGTTTTGGCTTCTGTATTTTGTGCTTGACCAACTTTCAAGCCTTTGATATCTAAAATATTATGTTTCATATTAACCTCCTGAGAGTGCGTTTTCTTTTATATTAACTGCATCCAAAGGCCTTGTAAATATGGAAAAGCACCAAAGAATCTTGACCGCCATAGAATGAAATTATCTTGGTATGTGCGGAGGAGAGGCAATGGGATATTATCGGGTGACGGGCGGCAAAACCATTGGTGGAGAATATACGGTCAGAGGCAGCAAAAATGCAGTGCTGCCCATTCTGGCGGCTTCCATTTTGTCAGGGGATGAAGTGGTGCTGGAAAATGTGCCCCATATTACAGATGTGTTTGTTTCTCTGGAAATTTTGGAGGAGCTTGGCTGCAAGACGAAACTGGAAGGCAGGACGCTGACCATTGACAGCCGGAATATTGAGAAAACAGAAATCAGTGAGGATATGGTGGGGAAAATGCGTTCTTCCATACTGTATCTGGGGGCGTTGTTGGGGCGGATGAAAAAAGCCTCGCTGGGACATCCTGGCGGATGCGTCATTGGACGGCGTCCCATTGATCTGCATCTGCGCGCCTTTGAGAAAATGGGGGTGCGGATTCGGGAGGAAAATGAGATTTTCCATTGTGAGGCGCCTTTGCTTTTGGGGTATCATATTTATTTGGAATATCCCAGTGTAGGCGCTACGGAAAATATCCTGCTCCTTTCTGTGAAAGCGGAGGGTACCACTGTCATCCATAATGCAGCAAGGGAGCCGGAAATTGTGGCTCTGGCTCGTTTCCTGCGAGCATGCGGTGCGGAAATTTATGGAGAAGGCACTCCCACCATCATGGTGGAAGGGGTACGGAAACTCCATGGGGCGGTCTTTGAAGTACCTTTTGACCGCATTGAAGCAGGGACGTTTCTCTGTGCCGCCGCCATGACTGGCGGAAAGCTGTATCTGCATGGAGCGGAAAAACAGTACATGGAGCAGACGCTGGATGTGTTGGAGAAGGCAGGTTGTGGACTGCGGTATGAGGAAGATGCTGTTTATTTACAGGCACCAACGAGACTTTTGTCGGATTTTACACTGGCAACCGGGCCGTATCCGGCTTTTCCAACGGATATGCAGCCTATGGTCATGAGTCTATTGACATTGGCAAAAGGAACCTGTATGATGAGTGAAACAGTGTTTGAAGCACGGTTTCGCCATGTGGCAGAATTATGCCGCATGGGAGCGAATATACAGGTGCACGGTCGAAACGCGGCGGTTTTCGGCGTGGAAAAACTCCATGGCGCAAAAGTAAGGGCAACGGATCTGCGCAGTGGTGCGGCACTTCTGCTGGCGGCTCTGGCAGCGGAAGGAGAAACCATTGTTGAAGGCAGCACTTTTGTGGAACGGGGTTATGAAAAACTGGAAGACGCCCTGACATTTCTGGGAGGAAAGGTGCATCTGGTATCATAAAAGGTGATCAAATGAGACGAAAAAGAAAAAAACAGATAGAAGACATTGATTTGATGGAGGAACTGGAATATTACCAGCCACGGAGAAAACGGCTGGAAATTCCGCAGAAATATGTCATTGCGGCGGTGTTGATACTGCTGGCAGGGGCAGCATTTCTGTTTTCTCCTTTTTTTGCTGTCAAAAATATTCGTGTGGAAAATTCCGAACGGTTCGCCACATCAGACCTTTGCGAAAGAATTGGTCTGAATCAGGGAGATAATGCCGTACTCTTTAATCGCTCCAAAGCGGAGGATATTCTGCGGCAGGACCCTTATATCAAAGATGCGGAATTGATTTGGGAATTTCCAGATACCATGGTCATTTCTCTGACAGAACGGAAGGTAAGAGCCTATGTGCCTTATATGGGTTCTTATCTCTACATAGACGAAGAAGGTCGTGTGCTGGACATTCAGAATGTTTATACGGAAGGACTGCCTTTGGTAAAAGGGCTTGTGTTTTCCGGTTTCCAGCGTGGGGAAGTTTTACAGGTGGAAAATCAGGAATCTTTGCAGGTGATGCTCCAGATTTCCCAGATGATACAGAAGTATAATCTGACGGAGTTTGCTGTGGAAGTAGATGTATCCAACAGTTCTGATATTTACGCAACGGTAAATCAGGTGCAGGTACATTTGGGTACCATGGATAATATGGATCAGAAAATACGAACCATGGCGGCAGTTGTGGTGACCATTCCAGAGAAGGACAGGGGTACTTTGGATCTGAGTGATCTTTCCAAGCCCATTGTGTTCCAGTATTTGTTGTAAGAAGGTGACAGACAGATGAAACCAAAGGGAATCATACCCGGCATTACAGTCTTGTGTGCTGTTTTAGGGATGCTCATTGGTGTGCAGTATAATACGGTGCAGTCTCAGGCGGCTGTGGCGACAGGAACAGACAGTATGCGTCTGACAGAACTTTCTGCGGAACTCCGTAAGGAACGGGAAGAAAGAGAAGCGCTGGAAAAACAGTTGGACAAGCAGGCGGAACTGCTGGAAACTTATGAAACAGGGGAAGCTGACGGTGCAGCTATGGAATCTCTGCAGCAGGAAAATGAAAAACTGCGCGCCTTTGCTGGTTTATCAGAACAGACAGGCTCCGGCATCATCGTGACCATGGATGACAGCAAAAAGGATATGGGCGGTGATAAGAATGCCTATCTTGTCCATGCAGAAGATATTTTGAAAGTAGTCAACGAACTCTTTGTGGCAGGAGCGGAAGCTGTTTCTGTCAATGGGCAGCGGATTGTAGCCCAAAGCGGTATCACCTGTGCTGGCAGTATCATCACGGTAAATGGTGTACGAGTAGCTGCGCCTTTTGAGATCAAAGCCATCGGTGACGCCAGTGTGCTTCAGGCAGCTCTGCGTTTTCCCGGCGGCATTGTAGATACCCTCTCTCCGTGGGGCATTGTCATTGATATAAGGGAAGAAGCGTCTGTGACCGTTCCGGCCTATACCCAGTCTGCTTTGTGGAAAACAACTGAGGAAGGAGAGGATGCATCTTGAAAATCATCATTCCTGTCATTGGATTATGTGCTGGGATTCTTTTGGGGATCAAAAGCGGCATTGTGCTGCCCTACGCTATGATGGCTTATGGTGGTGTGGGCATTCTGGCGTGTCTGGATACGGTGCTGGGTGGTGTGCGCGCAGAAATGGAGCATCAGTTTCAGATGCGGATATTTGTCAGTGGATTTTTTCTCAATGGAATCATAGCTGTTGGTCTGGTTTGGCTTGGAAAACAGCTGAATATGGACTTGTCCATTGCGGCGGTCGTTGTCTTTGGTTCTCGGATTTTTTACAATTTTAGTAAAATTAGAAGATTTTTGTTGAATAAAAGACAAAAAGAGGCTATGATAGGGGAAGAGTAAGAAAGGTCAGAAAAGAAAGTTAAAAATATCGAAAAAAATTATGAATTATTCTGTTTTTGTATGGTAATTCGTCTTTTTTTCATGTATAATTAAAGGTATGATTATGGAATTGGTAGGAGGGGATTTTTTTGCTCGAATTTGACATCCCAATGAGCAATATGGCACAAATAAAAGTAATCGGTGTAGGCGGCGGTGGCAACAACGCTGTTGACCGTATGATTGAAGATGGACTGGACGGCGTGGAATTCATTTCCATTAATACAGATGGACAGGCTTTGGCAAAATCCAAATCCAGCACAAAAATTCAGATTGGTGAAAAACTGACTAAGGGTCTTGGCGCTGGCGGCAACCCTGAAATCGGTGAAAAATCTGTAGATGAAACACAGGATGAAATCGCGCAGGCTCTGCGTGGTTCCGATATGGTATTTATTACAGCAGGTATGGGCGGCGGCACAGGTACCGGCGCAGCTCCCAGAATTGCGGCAATCTCCAAAGAACTGGGTATCCTGACTGTAGGTGTTGTTACAAAACCCTTCAACTTTGAAGGCAAAAAGAGAATGAGCAATGCAGAAAAAGGTATCGCGGAACTGAAAAAGAATGTGGATACACTGGTTATCATTCCTAACCAGAGACTGCTGAGCATCATCGACAAAAAAACAACTCTGACAGAAGCATTCCGCAAAGCGGATGAAATTCTTAGACAGGGTGTTCAGGGTATTGCAGACCTGATTTCCAAACCCGGCGTTATCAATCTGGACTTTGCTGACGTTCGTACTGTTATGGCAGACAAAGGCGTTGCTCACATGGGTATCGGTCGTGCTGCTGGTGAAAATAAAGCAGAAATTGCAGCAAAAATGGCTATCCAGAGCCCTCTGCTGGAAACAACTATCGAAGGTGCAAAGAGCGTCCTAATCAACTTCAGCGGCGATATGAACCTGGGTCTGATGGAAACAGAAGAAGCAGCGGATCTGATCAGAGAAGCTATCGATCCCGAAGCAGAAATCATCTTCGGTACAACCATCAACGAAGACCTGCAGGATGAAGTTATCGTTACTGTTATTGCAACAGGTCTGGAAGATGACATTCCCGCTCCCGAACCTAGAAGAGTGGCACAGCCTGTGGAAAAAGCACCTGAAGCAACAGAAGAAGTTGTGGAAGAAAGCGCTGAAGAAACAGCAGAACAGCGTCCCGCAAGAAGATTTGCAGATCTGGATGATTTTGAATCTGAAATCAAGATTCCTGATTTCCTGACAAGAAAGAAATTCTAATCTTCTATACATAGCAATCAAACCGGATAAAACCAGAAAAGGTTTTATCCGGTTTTTTGTTGGGTGCTTTAGCTTAACAAAACCCCTAGTTCTACTAGGAGTAAATAAAATACTTTAGTATATTTTTTTGAATGATAATTACTATGGATTTACTAATTATCAAATGAAGGATAGATATGCAATATTAAATCAACATACTGTATTCTCAATTATAGTACCTGTTTACAGGTTGCAGTGCAAATAAATGCGATGATATTTTTTCGATGCCCCTTTTAGGGGTTGGCACGTAATACCCCTTCTAGGGGTTGCTCAAACCACTAGTTTACTAGTGGTTTTGATTACAAAAAGTGGATGTTTGACAAAAAGCTAAATTTGAAATTAGAAGGAATAACCGATTTTTCGGCGCTGTTCTGGTATAACTGCAATAGGTTTTATTTTTTGTTTTGTATGACATGCTGAAAAACGAGAGTATGTTACATTTTGTAATAATTTTCATGTACAATGGACGTATAAAAGCTTTTGGGGAAAGTTTATGGAGAGAAAAACAGGAGGGGAGCAATATGACAGAAACATTTTGCGGAAAAGATTGTGATTTATGTCAGGAGAAAATAACAGAAAAATGTGAAGGCTGCCAAAAGGGGCCAGGCAGACGTTTCGGTGGAAAATGTCCCATTGCGAATTGCTGTCGGGAAAAATATCATGGAAGTTGTGATACCTGTCAGGAAGTCATGAGCTGTACAAAACGGCAGTAGAAAGATCAGATGCCTCAGCTGCGCCTTGCGGAAGCGGCAGCAAAAGAAGAAAAAGAGGTTCAAAAAAGGGAAAAAGCGAAGGTACTGGGAAAATGGCTGTGGATTTTGTTCTGGCTTCTCATTCCTAATATCATTGCGGGCATTATGTCCAATGAAAGTTTGAAGCCCATCAGTCCAACGATATACTATATTGGTACGATTTTGGGAGTAGTCGTAGAGATTATTTATTATATCATTCTGTTTAAGCTGCGGCATATAGAAGAAAAATATGGACGGGCTGCCATTTGTACCCTTGTTGGTGTGGTGTTGGCAGTGATTGGACTGATATTGACGGACGAACTTCTGGTTTTTGCAGTACCGTTCTTGATTGCGACAGTGGCAGTAAGTCTGGCAAGCAGTTACTTCCTGTACTATGGTCATGCAGCTGTATTGGAAGATTTTGATGTGGAGCTTTCAGAAAAATGGAAAGCATTGTGGAAATGGCAGTTAATCTGCCTGTGCGGCGCAGTGGGTGGTGTGTGCCTGCTGTTCCTGTGGATTCTGGGAGTTTTGCTGGTGTTGGCAAGTGCCATTGGTATTGTGGTAATCAGCATTGTACAGCTGGTTTATCTGTATCGTATGGCGGTACTGTTTAGAGAATATGCATAATTTTTGAAAATAAAAAGGATGCACTGCATAACAGATTCCCCTTAAGAAAACATTGTTTTTCCTTTTTCTTATTAAGAGGAATTGCGACAGTTGTCTTTATCAGAAAATATTCCAAATAAAATTAGGCAAAAATAAGAAACCTGAAATCTTTTGAATTGAAAAGATTTCAGGTTTCTTTGTTTTCTGATAAAGCATCCCGATTAGTGTATCCTTTTTGCTGTTATCGGATCATATCGTCGATCATAAGGCTGATCTTGTCCCGACTGATTTTTTCCAGAATGGCTTTTTTCACGAATTCATCTTTGCTGTAACCAAACTGTGCCAGATATTCATTAAGCTGCGCCATGGTATCGGGATCTATGGTAACGGACAGGCGTTTGCCTGTGGATTTTGGTTTTGTACTGCTTTTTTTCGCAGTGGATTTTGTTGTTTTCTCTGCCATGGGGGTTCTCTCCTTCCTCTGTATTCAGTATATCAAAAAATGCAAAAAATAGCAGTATGTTTTTTCAAAGGAAGGGCAAAATAAGTGCGTACCAAACAAAAGGAGGCGCACACAATGGAAAAATGTAATGAATGTATCAGATGTACCGTAGACAACTGCAGACATCACCATAACACAAAAAACTACTGCACACTGGAAACCATTCAGGTGGGCACACATGAAGCAAACCCTACCATGGATCAGTGCACAGACTGTCTGTCCTACACAAAAAGATAAGACTTTCTGAATAAAGAAGAAACGGACATTTCATGAAGTTCGAGGCTTCTTAATCAGAAAACAAAGAAAGCTGAAATCTTTCAAAAAACAAAAGATTTCAGCTTTCTTCTTTATCATCGGATTTTATCACATATGTTTTCTGAAGGAGATTTCTTGCAGATGCCTTTTTTCTGTTGCGGCAAGGTTGTGCCGTCAGTATAATGAAAATGGAGGTGTTTGCCATGAGATTATATCTGGTTCGTCATGGACAAACGGATATGAACAAGAGAAATATGTTTTACGGCTGGACAGATGCGGATATCAATGAAACGGGCATACAGCAGGCAGAACAGCTGCGGCAGTATTTCCGGCAGATTCCCATTGACGCCATTTACAGCAGCGATTTGAGAAGGGCGGCTCATACAGCGGAAATCATTGCTTTGGGAAAAGATATGCCTGTGCACTATGACAGCGCTTTTCGGGAACTCTATTATGGTGATTGGGAAAATCAGACCACAGAATACATAGAAAAAAACTTTAAAGAAGAACTGCGAGGGTGGGTCACAGATTGGAAAGGCCTTGCCATGCCCAATGGGGAAAAGTTCTCGGATTTTTATCATAGAGTTGCCGCAGGCGTTGACAGATTGGTGGAAGAAAACCGCGGTAAAAATGTCCTTTTGGTGGCTCATAACGGTGCGCTCAGTGCTATGCTCTGCCATTTGACGGGAGCTGGCATGGATGGTTTCTGGCGGTTCGATTCTAAACAGGGGCATTACAGTTCCGTGCTGATTTCCAAAAAGTGGACGACCATTGAAAGCATCAACCATCCTTTGTGTCTGGAGGAGGAATGACGTGAAAGCAAAATGTCATAACATGGAGAAAAAAGATGCTGTTTTTTCCAATGCGTATTTATGTGGCGGAAAAATCATAGAATCCTTTATCCCTACCTGTGAGGAGGACGGATTTACCCTTTTGCAGCGGAAGCGAGGCATACGGCTAATTTTTGTGGGATTGGAGCCGAAGCTGGACTGGTTTCCTATGCCTTGCCTTTGGGTTTTCGCTACGGATGAAAAGGGCGGTGCTTTTGCCCATGGGGAAGGAAAGCTGGAAAACAGCCCCATTTATTATGTATCAGCAGAAAACAAGTGCTGGTATCTGGCGAAAAATTTTCAGGAATTTGTCCGGCTGGTGATTTTTGCGCCGGAATGGGTGGAAAATGTCACAGGAAAGAACTGTGATTTTTCAGAAGAAAGCAAAGAAGAAAGAGCAAAAATGGGCATGGTGTTTGGTCTGGAGCCGCTGAAATCAGATTTGCTGGCTGTTGTGAAAGAAGCGGAAGAAATCCGTATTTTTGACAGTCAGACAGAAGCGGAAACAGTATATGAACTTTTATAAGGGGGAGAAGTTATGAAAAAGTACGGAATATTGGCGGCGCTGGTTATGACTTTTGCGTTGGCAGGCTGCGGCGGAGAAAAGCAGACAGAAGTTGCTGCTCAGGAAGCAATGGCAGATACCATGCTCAATTCTGGCGGTGCCAGCGGCAGCAGTGGATTTTCTGAAACTTATGAACTGGACAATACCAATGGAGAAGCCTTGCATTTTTATGTGAGAAACGAACGACCGGAAAGTGATGTGTATACAGAACTGAAGGTAAGCATTCTCTGCGACGAAGAAGAAGTAGCGCAGGAAGTGATTTTGCCGGGAGAATCTACAGTGGTGACAACTATGCTGACAGATAAGGAAAAAGAATATACCTGTAAGGCTGTGGCAGGCAAAAATGGCGGTGATATGTTCATGGACTTTGCCATTGTCCAAGGGGAAGCCGAAACGGAGGATGCGGCAGCATTTTTGGATGAAATGGTTGGAAAACCGGAGTAAAACTGAAAAAGAAGGATAGGAGGAATATCTATGAAAAAAATTTTGGCAATGGGATTTGTGGTGATGATGCTAGTGATAATGGCTGGATGCAGCAGTGCCAAAGATTTGGCGCAATCTTTAGCGGCAGGGGATACTGTGCTTGGAACGGGTAAACAATGGGGGGACAGCCCTCTGGAAAAAGAATGGGAGTTGGACAACGGCAATGGAGCCATTCTAGAATACTACGCGGAAAATCAGGCTGAAGAAGGCGCTTTGATCGTATCTCTTTCCTGCGATGGTGAAGAACTGGCAACAGAAACTATTTTACCGGGAGAATCCACACTTTTGACACAGGAACTGACAGAAGACGCAAAAACATACCTTTGTAAAGCAGTTGCGGAAGAAGAAGGCGGTGCTGTGAATGTTTCCTACAAGATACTTCAAAAAAGCAGCGAAAGAGAAAATTGATGGGTTTTCTTTGATAACTTCAGAAAACAGGAATAAAAAATAAGGGGAAATCCTTGATTTTTCAGGCAGTCTGACGGTTTTAAAAAAAATACGTTCTGTAAAGGAAAAATACTTGACAGCCGCTTGCTTTTCGGATACAATAACACAGGTGGTTGTAAAGTGATTTTACTTTACAGGAGGAAAAGACCATGGATGAAATCTTACATCTGACACTGCTCTACGATTTCTACGGCGAGCTTTTGACAGAGAAACAAAAACAGGTATTCGATCTGCACTATCAGGACGATCTTTCTCTTTCGGAAATTGGAGAGGAATTGTCCATCAGCCGTCAGGCGGTGCGGGATCAGCTGAAGCGGACGGAAAAAATCCTTATGGATTATGAACAGAAGCTGGGGCTGGTAGCCAGATTTCAGGCACAGAAAAAATCTGTACGGGAAATGCTGGATATTTTACAGGAGATGGAAACCGACGGTCTTTCAGAAAAAAGAATCCGCCAACTGGAAAAAATGAAACAGATTGCCGAAGCAATATTATCCTGAGAGGAGGGCGGTCTATGGCATTTGAAAACCTTTCCAATAAGCTGCAGGATGTATTCAAGCAGCTGCGGGGCAAAGGCAAGCTGACAGAAGCAGATGTAAAAACCGCCATGCGGGAAGTAAAGATTGCGCTTCTGGAGGCAGACGTAAACTTTAAAATCGTTAAAAACTTCATCAAGACTGTTACGGAACGGGCTGTTGGCACAGAGGTGCTGGAAGGTCTGAATCCGGGACAGCAGGTGATTAAGATTGTAAATGAGGAGCTTATCTCTCTCATGGGCACTACGCAAAGTCAGTTGACTTTCGCGAAGCGTCCTCCCACCGTTTACATGATGGTAGGTCTGCAGGGTGCCGGTAAAACCACCAGCAGCGGGAAGCTGGCGGGACAGCTGCGGAAGCAGGGCAGAAATCCTCTGCTGGTAGCCTGTGACGTATATCGTCCGGCGGCCATCAAACAGCTGCAGGTAGTTGGGAAAAACTACAACATTCCCGTATTTGAAATGGGGGACAAACTCAGTCCCGTGGAAATTTCCAAGAAAGCGTTGGAATACGCAGCGGAAAATCGTAACGATGTCATCCTCATTGATACAGCAGGTCGTCTGCATATCAATGAAGAACTGATGCAGGAACTGCAAGACATCAAGGAAGTGGTAAAACCTCAGGAAATCCTTCTGGTGGTTGACGCCATGACCGGGCAGGATGCGGTAACCGTAGCAGAAAGCTTTGACAGCCAGCTGGGCATTGATGGTATCATCATGACAAAGCTGGACGGCGACGCCAGGGGCGGTGCGGCACTTTCTGTCAGAAGCGTAACCAACAAGCCCATCAAGTATATCGGTATGGGGGAAAAAATGGAGGACTTGGAGCCCTTCTATCCCGACCGAATGGCTTCCAGAATCTTGGGCATGGGCGATGTGCTGACACTGATTGATAAGGTGCAGCAGAACATCGACGAGCAGGAAGCCAAGGAAATGCAGAAAAAAATGCTTTCCAATGAATTCACACTGGAGGATTTCCTTTCTCAGATGCAGCAGATCAAGAAAATGGGTCCGCTGAAAGATCTGATGGGCATGATTCCGGGTATGAATAAATTTAATTTGGACGAAGCCTTAAACGGTGTTGACCCGTCCAAGGAAATGGCGAAAACAGAAGCCATCATCCAGTCCATGACACGAGAGGAACGGCTGAATCCTTCCATTCTCAATGGGCCACGGAAAAAGCGTATCGCCAACGGCTCCGGCAGAAGCATCGCCGAAGTCAATCGTCTGCTGAAACAGTTTGAAGAAATGAAGAAAATGATGAAGCAGATGAACAACATGCAAAAAGGCAAAAAGGGCAAGCTTCCTTTTTTCCGATAAACTTTTTATGAACACTTGCAGGAGGTGAAAGAAATGGCAGTAAGAATCAGACTGAAAAGACTGGGTGCAAAGAAAGCTCCTTTCTATAGAATCGTTGTAGCAGATTCCAGAACATCCAGAAACGGTAAATCCATCGACGAAATCGGTTACTACGATCCTACAAAGGAACCCGTTGTTCTGAAAGTTGACGCAGAAGCAGCTAACAAATGGCTGGCAACAGGCGCACAGCCTTCCGAAACAGCTAAAGCTCTGCTGAAAAAAGCTGGCGTTATCGGCGAATAATTCGTAACGGGAGGCCAATGCAATGAAAGAATTACTGGAAGTAATCGCAAAAAACCTGGTGGAACATCCCGAACAGGTGCAGGTTTCCGAAAAAGAAGGCGAACGCGCTTGGATTTTGGAACTGAAAGTTGCCCCTGAAGATATGGGTAAGGTCATCGGCAAGCAGGGCAGAATTGCAAAAGCAATCCGTACTGTGGTAAAAGCGGCGGCCATCCACGAGGATAAAAAGATTATCGTAGAAATCGTACAGTAAGGGAAACCGCTGTATACGGCAGGGTGCAGGCGCATCCTGCTGATTTTGTTTATACGGAAAAAATGAGGTGCAAAAACCATGGAACAATATTTTGAAATCGGAAAAATTACAGGAACCCACGGCATCCGGGGAACCATGCGCGTATTTCCCACTACGGAAGACCCTTCTCGCTTTGAACGCCTGAAAGAAATCATTGTGGAAATCCGCGGTAAACGGGAAACATTCCACATCCAGAAAGTGGCATTCCATAAACAGTTTGTACTGCTGACTGTGAAAGAAATTACAGATATTAACGTGGCAGAACTGTATAAAAATGGTCGTATTCTTATTCCCGATGCCATGGCAATCCCTTTGGGTGAGGACGAATACTACAACCGTGACCTCTATGGTCTGAAAGTGGTAACGGAAGAAGGGGAAGAACTGGGCGAGATTACAGAAATTTTCCCTACTGGCTCTAATGACGTTTATGTGGTGAAAAAAGACGGCAAAGGCAAAGAACTTCTCCTGCCTGCCATCAAAGACTGCATCAAAAATGTGGATTTGGAAAAGGGCGTTATGACCGTAAAACTGCTGGAAGGACTGAGATAAATGAAACAGTTTTTTGTACTGACACTGTTTCCTGAAATGATCCAGCAGACTCTTTCTCACAGTATTATGGGACGTGCCCAGAAAGAAGGGCATATCTCCGTGGAAACCATCAACATTCGGGATTATACACTGAATAAACAGAAACATGTGGATGATTATCCCTATGGCGGCGGCGCTGGTATGGTTATGCAGGCACAGCCTATCTATGATGCTTATCAGAGTATCGCCGAAAAGGCAAAGGGTGCAAGGGTAGTATATATGACACCACAGGGCAGACCTTTTACACAGCGCATTGCAGAAGAACTGTCCAAGGAAGAAAATCTGGTGTTCCTCTGTGGTCATTATGAAGGCATTGACGAAAGAATCATTGAGGAAATCGTCACAGATGAAATTTCTCTGGGGGATTTTGTGCTGACAGGGGGAGAACTGGCAGCAATCACCATCATTGACGCTGTATCCCGTCTGGTGCCCGGTGTGTTGGGCAAAGAAGATTCTTTCGCAGACGAAAGCTTTTCCGATGGGCTGCTGGAATATCCCCAGTATACCCGTCCCCCCGTATTTCACGGAAAAGAAGTGCCGGAAATCCTCTTGAGCGGACATCATGCCAATATTGCCAAATGGCGCAGAGAACAGTCTCTTATCCGTACGGTGAAAAAACGTCCGGATTTGCTGGAAACGGCAGAACTGACAGTAAAAGAACGGCAGTTTGTGGAAAGACTGCGGGATGAATTGCAGGGAACAGAATAAAGTGATTTGCAAAGCATTGGGCTTTTCTTCAAATAGAAAATTCCCAGTGCTTTTTTGTTGCGAAAAAAGTATTGGATAAGGTGCGAAAAGATTGCTTTGTATATGTTTTTTGGGTATGATGAAATAAAGAAGAATAGGAAAGAGGAAGGAAGGGGGATGTTTATGAATTGGTGGAATATTTCTGTATTTTGTATCATTCCCGTTGTATCTGTGGCATTCTTTTTCTTTTGGAAAAGAAAATATCTTTGGATGGCGCCTTTATTTTCCACAGTCCTATCTGTTGCAATCAGTCTTTTTGCAATGCCGTCCATTCTTAGCGATGCAGAACATCAAAATATGTTTTTGGGCATTAGTGTTATGCTCCATATTCTGATAGCGGTTGGTTTGACTGTCATTGCTTATGTGGTAGGGTATTTTCTAGACAGAAAACGAAAATCATGATTTTTCTGAAAAAACAGCAAGCATAAAAAAGCATCTATCTCATATAAGATAGATGCTTTTGTGTCTTTATCTCTTTTTACCTTTTTCTTTCTTAGCAATTTCAATGTGTACCCGTTTGTTTTTGATTTTGCAATTTTTCATGCCGTAAAGAACGTCTTTTACATATTCCTTAGGTACATCCACAAAGGTATAGTCGTCGAACAGGTCGATGGCACCCAGTGCTTTGCCGGGAACGCCTGCTTCGTTAGCAATGGCGCCTACAATGTCTTTGGCACGGATTTTGTTTTTCTTGCCGGCGCTGATGAACAAACGCACCATTTTTTCGCTGTCACCGCCGTACATTTCTGTACCGTTGAAATTGATGTCGTCCATGATGTCCATATCGTCTGTGCGAACATCTGCCAGATTATGTTTCAGCAGAGCAGCTGCAATGTCCATGGCTGCATAATCATCTTCCATAAGACGTTCTACCAAATTGATATATTTCACCAGATGGCCTTCCTGAATGGTTTCTTTGATTTTTTCCAGGAAGATGTTTGTTTTCATTTCTTCTACATCGCTGAGGGTAGGCAGTTTCTGCTGGATGATCTTTGTTTTGGTGTAGCGCATGATGTCACGCAGTTTGTAGATTTCCTTGCCTACGCAGAATGTAAAGGCTTTGCCGCTTCTGCCGGCACGGCCAGTTCTGCCGATACGGTGTACATAGTATTCTTCGTCCTGTGGAACGTCGTAGTTGAATACAATGTCAATGTCATCTACGTCGATACCTCTTGCCGCTACGTCTGTAGCAACCAGAATCTCAATGGTGCCGTTGCGGAATTTCTGCATAACTTTGTCACGCTGTGCCTGTTTCAGGTCACCGTGGAGACCTTCCGCAAAGTAACCACGACCCTGCAGCAGTTCCACCAGATCGTCAACGCGTTTTTTGGTGTTGCAGAATACCATAGCCAGATTGGGCATGTATACATCGATGATACGAGTCAGAGCTTCCAGTTTTGTTTTTTCTTTTACATCAAAGTAATACTGTTCGATATTGGGAACAGTCAATTCTTTCCGAACGATTTTGACATATTCCGGGTCTTTCTGGAAACGTCTGGTGATGTCCAGAATTTCAGGAGAAAGGGTAGCGGAGAACAGCAGTGTTTGATGGTTTTCAGGAATTTTCACCAGAATGGTTTCGATGTCCTCCCGAAAGCCCATGTCCAGCATTTCGTCCGCTTCGTCCAGAATCATCATCTGTACCGTTTCCATTTTCAGTGTGCGGCGGCGCATGTGATCCATAACACGGCCGGGGGTACCAATGACAACCTGAGCACCTTTTTTCAGTGCCAGAATCTGGCGGTCAATAGGCTGTCCGCCATAAATGGGCACAACGCGGATGTTGTCTTTGTATTTCAGCAGTTTCCGGAATTCTTCGCTGACCTGGATTGCCAGTTCTCTGGTGGGGC
The DNA here is from genome assembly GCA_902477755.1 of uncultured Clostridia bacterium. Lineage (GTDB taxonomy): Bacteria > Bacillota > Clostridia > Lachnospirales > Anaerotignaceae > Anaerotignum. The sequence goes on along the minus strand of CABSIK010000003.1, from coordinate 23,416 downwards.
AAAGGATCAATGCCTGCAGGCGGCGGTCATCGGGGTTGATCCGTTCCAGACAGGGAATGCCGAATGCGGCTGTTTTGCCTGTACCGGTCTGGGACTGACCGATGATGTCTTTGCCTGCTTTTACCAGAGGGATTGCCTGGGACTGAATGGGAGTTGCTTCTTCAAAACCCATGTCCAGAACAGCCTGGTAAATTTCTTTGGATAACTGCATGTCTTCAAATCTTAAATGTTCCATGTGATTTTCCTTTCTGTTTTTCTTTACAAAGCCGAAGAAAACCCACAGAACCCGTTGAAAGATGTTTTCTTTCGACTCAAAACCTATATTTCAGCGCTTTGGCAATGATAAAACTTCCCGATTAAAGCGCATGGCGGAAAAAAACCGCAGACAATAACTATACCAGTTTTGAATGCAAAAAGCAAGGCGAAATCAGATGCAGGCTGGCGAATTGTGATAAAGTCATAAAAATATAAAACAATCGTGAATATTTTTGCATGGTACTCAGAAATTCTAATGGGTTTTCCCCTTGACTTTCTGTTACAGTGTGCTATAATGTGTACATTATGAATAGTCGAAAGGCTATGAAGGTGAAAAGTACGCAGATGCGCCGCCGCAGAGAGAAAACGTCATCGGCTGAAAGCGTTTTTGGTCTGGAGAGTTTGCGGAAGTTCCCACCGGAGCCGATTTCCTGAAGTGCCTATGGGCAAGCGTAGGGAAATCCGTTTCATGCACGTTACGCATCAGAGTGCCTGTGTTAGCAGGAATTTGGGTGGTACCACGGAAGTCTTCGTCCCTATTGGGATCGGAGGCTATTTTTTTTGCAGTGAAACCTATGAATATCAGATAGAAAAAGGAGAGAAAAGGACAATGAAGGAAAAATTAAAAGCCATTCAGGAAAAAGCTATGGCCGCTTTCCAGGAAGCAAAAGAAATGAAAGACATTGACGATCTGAAAGTAAAATATCTGGGCAAAAAAGGCGAACTGACAGCCATTTTGAAAGAAATGGGTAAACTCAGTGCAGAAGAACGCCCGATCATTGGTCAGATGGCAAACGATGTACGTCAGAATCTGGAAAAAATGCTGGATGAAGCAAAGAGCCGTCTGGCAGCAGCAGAAATGGCACATCGTCTGGAAAAAGAGAAAATCGACGTTACGATGCCCGGCAGAGCAAGAGCAGAAGGTCATAGACATCCTATGAGTATCGTTACAGATGAAATTTGCAGCATCTTCATGGGTATGGGCTATGAAGTGGCAGAAGGCCCTGAAGTAGAAAAAGACTACTACAACTTTGAAGCACTGAACATCCCCAAGAACCATCCTGCAAGAGACGAACAGGATACATTCTACATTGGCGGCGACATCCTGCTGCGTACCCAGACATCTCCCATGCAGGTTCGTACTATGGAAAAAGGCAAACTGCCCATTCGTATGGTATGCCCCGGTGCCGTTTACCGTTCTGACGAAGTAGATGCGACACATTCTCCTGTATTCCATCAGCTGGAAGGTCTGGTTGTAGATAAAAATATCACCATGGGTGACCTGAAAGGCGCGCTGGTTGTATTTGCGAAAGAATTGTTCGGGGAAGATACAAAAGTTCGTTTCCGTCCTCACCATTTCCCTTTCACAGAACCCAGTGCAGAAATGGACGTAACTTGCTTCGCATGTGGCGGTGAAGGCTGCCGCGTATGCAAAGGCGAAGGCTATATCGAACTGTTGGGCTGCGGCATGGTACATCCCAAGGTTCTGAAAATGAGCGGCATCGATCCCGACGAATACAGCGGTTTCGCATTTGGTATGGGTCTGGAACGTGTTGCAATGCAGCGTTACGGCATCACAGACCTGCGTCTGCTGTTTGAAAACGATATGAAATTCCTGAAACAGTTCTAATAGATTTTGAGTATTTGCATTTGAAAGGAGAATCAGTAACATGGATGTACCTATGTCATGGTTAAAAGAATATGCAGCGGTGACTGCACCCATAAAAGACTTTATGGAAGATATGACAATGAGCGGTTCTAAAGTAGAAGGTGTAACTTCTATGGCAAGTGAACTGAAAAACATTGTGACAGGCTATATCAAAGCCATTGAAAAACACCCCCACGCAGACAAACTGGTGGTTTGCACCATTGATGTTGGCGCAGGCAAAGACCTGACCATCGTAACTGGCGCACCGAACGTAAAAGTAGGGGACTATGTTCCTGTTGCACTGGATAATTCTGTTATCGCAGGCGGCAAGGAAATCCATACAGGTGATCTGAGAGGCGTTGCTTCCGAAGGTATGCTTTGCTCCATTGAAGAATTGGGCTTTGACAGACACGATTTCCCTGAAGCACCTGAATATGGCATTTATATCTTCCCTGAAGCTGTAGAACTGGGCAAAGATGTTGCAGATGTATTGGATCTGAAAGATGATGTGGTAGAATATGAAATCACTTCTAACCGTCCTGACTGCTTCAGCATTCTGGGTATTGCCAGAGAAGCGGCTGCAACATACAAAATCCCTTATTGCCCTCCTGAAATTACAGTAAAAGAAGAAGGCGAAGGCAAAACAGAAGACCTGATTTCCGTAGAAATCAAAAATCCTACACTGTGCCCTCGTTATGTGGCAAGAGCGATCAAAAACGTAAAAATCGCACCCTCTCCTCGTTGGATGCGTAAAAGACTGCGTGCCGCAGGGGTTCGTCCTATCAACAACATCGTAGATATCACCAACTACGTTATGCTGGAAATGGGTCAGCCTATGCACGCTTTCGACGTTGACACCATCAAAGACAGACATATTATTGTAAGAAACGCAAACGAAGGCGAAAAAATTACAACGCTGGACGGCGTAGAACGTCAGCTGGATCCTTCCATGCTGGTAATCTCCGACCCTGAAAAAGCAGTTGCTATCGCAGGGGTAATGGGCGGTGAAAACTCCAAGATCAGCGAAAGTGCAGAAGCAGTTCTGTTCGAATCTGCTGTTTTCGATGGTCCTAACATTCGTATCACAGCAAAGAAAGTCGGTCTGCGTACAGATGCTTCCAGCAAATTCGAAAAAGGTCTGGATCCTAATCTGGCTATGGATGCTGTCAACAGAGCTGCACAGTTGGTTGAACTGCTGGGCTGCGGTGAAGTTGTTCCCGGTGTTGTAGACTGCTATCCCAACAAGAGAGAAACATGGGAACTGTCTTATTCTCCCGAATGGATCAACAAATTCCTGGGTACAGACATTTCCGAAGAAGAAATGCAGAAAATTTTCGAACGTATCGAACTGAAAGTTGATCCTGTAAACCATAAAGTAACTGTTCCTACATTCCGTCCTGACCTGGAAGCACAGGCTGACCTGGCAGAAGAAGTGGCGCGTTTCTATGGCTATGACAAGATCGAACCCACACTGGCTTCCGGTACACCTACCGTAGGCAAAAAGACTTATGCACAGAACATCACTACACTGGTAAAAGATACCATGATCGCAGAAGGTCTGTGCGAAGGTATGACATACAGCTTCGAAAGCCCGAAGGTATTCGACAAACTGCTGATTCCCGCAGACAGCAAGCTGCGTGAAACAGTTACCATCTCCAACCCTCTGGGCGAAGACTTCAGCGTAATGCGTACCGTTTCCATCAACGGTATCCTGAATTCTCTGTCTACAAACTACAACAGAAGAAATGAAAGCGCTGGTATCTTTGAAGTAGCAAGAGTATACCTGCCGAAGGCACTGCCTGTAACAGAACTGCCTGATGAAATCCCTACACTGACAGTAGGTATGTATGGCAAAATGGATTTCTATGACATCAAAGGTGTTGTGGAACATCTGATGGTTGTACTGGGTATCGGTGACAGAGCAGAATATACTGTAGAAACAGAACTGCCTTGGATGCATCCCGGCAGAACCGCTTCTGTAGTGGTTGACGGTGTAAATGTTGGTTATCTGGGTGAACTGCATCCTACTGTTGCAAAGAACTATAGCATTGGCACAAAAGTATATCTGGCAGTACTGAACATGGAAGAACTCATTAAAGCTTCCAACATGGTAAATGTTTATAAACCTCTGCCTAAATTCCCTGCGATCACCAGAGACATTGCAATGCTGGTGAAAGAAGATGTAACCGTAAAACAGATTGCAGATGAAATCCGCAAAAACGGCGGCGAATATCTGGAAGAAGTAAAACTGTTTGACGTATATCAGGGTGAACAGATTGAAAAAGGTTACAAATCTGTAGCTTACTCTATTTCTTTCCGCAGTACAGAACGTACATTGGCTGACGCTGACGTTGCAGACAGCATGCAGGCAATTCTGGATGGTCTGGCAACAGAACTTGGCGCACAGCTGAGAGATAAATAAGAAAAAAAGAAATGAAGTGAAACAGGCGGCTTTAGGGGCATCTTCATAAGAAAACAAAGAAAGCTGAAATCCTTATGCGATAGAGGGTTTCAGCCTTCTTGTTTTTATAAGATTTTGTTTGATATGTTTTTTTAAGAGGAAATTGCTTTCTAAGTCACTTGTTTTTTGCAAAAAAAGAAACTCCGAAATTCCTTTGAGGGAATATTCGGAGTTTTTGTTTTGATTTAGATGAGATTATAGTTTTTCGTATTGTTTGATATAACAAATACCTACAGCTGTGGGGCCGCAATGGGTACCGATGGTGATGCCAACGGGCCAGGGAGTATCCATAACATGGAACCCTTCCGCTTTCAGCTGAGCGATGAGATCTTCGGCTACTGCTTGGCGTTCTTTTTCAGCACGGATGACACAAAGAGTGTATTTATCCTTTTGGTCACCGATTTCTTTTACTGTCATATCAAAAATGGTTTTCAATGCTTTTTTGTGTCCACGAACTTTGCTTTCCGGGAACAGCTCGCCTTCTTTCATGACGATGATGGGCTTGATATTCAAAATGGCACCGGCAAATGCCGCAGCTTTGCCCACACGTCCGCCGTGCTGTAAGAAGTCCAGAGAATCAACGGTAAAGTTGATTTTTGTGGTCTGTTTTTGCACTTCCAATGTTTCCAGCAGCTTGTCCAGATCATATCCGGCATCACGCATGCGGCAGGCTTCATATACCAGCATACCCTGTGTGCCAGTGACACTGATGGTGTCCACCACTTCGATACGGCTGTCAGGATAGGTTTCCAGCAAAATCTGTTTTGCATTGTTGGCACTCTGGAAAGAGCCACTGAATTTTGCGGTCAGGCACATACAGACAATGTCTTTTCCTTCTTTTAAATAAGGCTCAAACACATCAATATAATCCTGAATGGGGGGCAGAGAGGTTTTGGGGAAAACCTTTGCTTCTTTTACTTTGTCGTAAAATTCTTCTGGTGTCAAATCCAGCAGTTCTTTGTGATAGTTGATGGTGTCAAAAGTTGCGTAGTAAGGTACAATGCCAATGTTTAGTTTTGGAAGCAGATCTGCGGGAATGTCGCAGGAGCTGTCGGATATAATTTGATATGGTCTCATAACAATCCTCCATACTTGTTTTCTTGGTGTTTCTACATTGTAAGGCAAAGCCGCCTTGTTTGTCAACGAAAAGGGCACAACTCCTGAAAAAAGGGGAAATCCGTGGATTTTGTTTGATTTTTCGTATACTGAATGCTATACTGAAATAATGCGGCAGAAAGGAGGAAGAACATGGGAAAAACACTGGTTATTGCCGAAAAACCATCAGTGGCAAGGGATATTGCCAAAACCCTTGGGGTATCCGGCAAAAATGAAGGATATCTCACTGGGGGCAACTATGTGGTTTCCTGGGCAATCGGGCATCTGGTGACCCTGGCGGAACCAGAAGCTTATGACATAAAGTATAAAAAATGGAATTTTGAAACACTTCCCATTCTTCCTGATTCTATGAAACTGGAAGCCATCAAAAAAACACGCAGTCAATTGAAGGTGCTGCATAAACTCATGCATAGCCGAGAGATTGACGAAATCATCTGCGCCATGGATAGTGGGCGGGAAGGAGAGTTGATATTTCGGTATATATATGAAATCACCCAATGCCGGAAGCCTTTTCGGCGGCTGTGGATTTCCAGCATGACAGAAACTGCCATCCGAGAGGGATTTGCTCATTTGCAGGACGGCAGTCATTATGATCTGCTGTATCATTCTGCTAGATGCCGTGCGGAAGCAGACTGGCTGGTGGGAATGAACGCATCTCGTGCTTATACCATTCAGTATGGTGCGTTGCTCAGCATCGGAAGGGTGCAGACGCCAACACTGGCACTGATTGTGGAAAAACAAAAAGAAATAGATGCGTTTGTGCCCCAGGATTATTTTGAGGTGCAGGCAAATTTTGAACAGTATACCGGTTTTTGGATTGATGAAAAAGAAAATACCCGTTTGGAGCTGCGGGAAAAAGCGGAACAGATTGCGGCAAGAGTGAAAGGCCAAAAAGGCATTGTATCTGAAATTATCAAAGAAGAAAAACGTCAATTGCCGCCACTGCTTTATGATTTGACAGAATTACAGCGAGAATGTAACAGAAAATTTGGTTTTTCCGCAAAAAAGACACTGGATATTGCCCAGTCTTTATATGAAAAGCGGAAAATGATCACCTATCCCCGTACAGACAGCCGTTATCTCAGTGATGACATGGTGGGAAAGATCAAACAGACTTTGGGTCGTTTGAAAGATGTGCAGGGATTTTCTTCCTATGCGGCAGAGGTTCTGGCGAAGGAAAAACTGCCCTTGTCAAAACGCATCATTGACAACAGCAAAGTGACAGACCATCATGCAATTATCCCGACGGATACCCGTTTGCGAACAGACCATCTGACACCGGAGGAAAACAAGGTGTTTTCCCTGGTGGCTGCAAGATTTCTGGCGGTGTTCTATCCGGCTTATGTGTATGAAGCCACAAAGGTTTATACAAAAGTAGGGCTGGATACCTTCTTGTCCAAGGGCAAAACCATTTTGCAGGAAGGATGGCAGGCGGTGGAAAAAGCGCTGCTGCCGGAAATCCGCAGAAACAAAGCGGACAAAGAAGAAGAACAGCAATTGCCACCGCTGATGGAACAGCAGCCTGTTTTGGCGAAGGGAGCCAAGGTGTTGGATAAGAAAACAAAAGCACCGCCGCCATACACAGAAAGCACATTGTTATCCGCTATGGAAAACGCCGGACGTTTTGTGGAGGACGAAGAACTGAAAGAACAGATGAAAGACAGCGGTTTGGGCACTCCTGCCACAAGAGCCGCCATCATTGAACGGCTCCTTTCTGTGGGATATATCATGCGAAAAGGGAAAACACTGGTTCCCACGGAAAAAGGGCAGAAGCTCATTGCTGTTGTGCCGGAAGAACTCCGCTCTCCCCAGACAACAGGAAAGTGGGAAAAAGGACTTTCTTCTATTGCAAAAGGAAAAATGACAGAAGAACGCTTTTTGGAAAGTATTCGGCGATATGTACGATTTTTGGTAGACGATGCGGCACAGCATAAAAAAGATGTCGTTTTTGAAGCGGAACGACCTCGAGGCAAAAGAAGCCGTGTGCAGGGACTTGGAAAATGCCCTCTTTGCGGCAAAGGCAAGATTTTGGAAAACAGCCGCTCTTATTATTGTAGTGACTGGAAAAATGGCTGTAAGTTTTCTTTATGGAAAGACAGCACGGAGCCTTATGGCATTTTGTTGGATGTGCCTAAAGTGAAACGATTGCTGAAGGGCGAAAAATTGGAGCAGATTCCCATTGTACTGCCCCAGACAGGAGAAAAGGGCACAGCTGATTTGATATTATCTGCTGACCATAGCGGACGGGTGGAATTGATGAATGTAACAAGAAGTATAAAGGAGTAAATAAAAATGGAACAGATTTATGGTATGCTGGGGATTTCCCCGGAAGTGGAAGCCTTTGGGGAAAAGGTTTTGAAGGATTTGAAAGAACGTTTTGAAAAAATTGACGTAGTTGCGGAATATAATCAGGCAAAAGTACTGGCAGCTATGCAGAAACATCGTGTCAGTGCAGAATGCTTCGCAGGTTCTACAGGCTATGGTTATAACGACCAAGGTCGTGAAGTGCTGGAAGAAGTTTATGCTGCTGCATTCCATACAGAAGCAGCGTTGGTTCGACCTCAGATTACATGTGGTACTCACGCTTTGGCAATTGCTCTTTCTGCAAACCTGCTGCCCGGAGATGAACTGCTTTCTCCTGTAGGCAGACCTTATGACACATTGGAAGAAGTTATCGGCCTGCGGGAATCTCCTTGTTCTCTGGCAGAATTTGGCGTTTCCTACAGAGAAGTAGATCTGTTGGAAGATGGCTCTTTTGACTATGAAAATATCCGCAAGGCCATCAACGAAAAAACAAAACTGGTGACCATCCAGCGTTCCAAAGGCTATAAAATGCGTCCCACACTTTCTGTGGAACGAATCGGTGAATTGATTGCTTTTGTAAAAAGCGTAAAACCTGATGTCATCTGCATGGTAGACAACTGCTACGGCGAATTCGTTGAAACAAGAGAACCCTCTGATGTAGGCGCAGATATGGTCGTTGGTTCTTTGATCAAAAATGCAGGCGGCGGTCTGGCTCCCATCGGCGGATATATCTGCGGCAAAAAAGCATGTATCGACCGTTGTGCTTATCGTCTGACTGCTCCTGGTCTGGGTCAGGAAGTAGGTGCAAGCTTGGATGTTATGCGTTCCTTCTATCAGGGATTTTTTCTGGCACCTACTGTAGCGGCTGGTGCACTGAAAGGGGCTATCTTTGCGGCAAATATTTATGAAAGACTGGGCTTCAAAGTAATCCCTAACAGCACAGAAAGCCGTCACGACATCATTCAGGCAGTGGAGCTGGGCACACCGGAAAGACTCATTGCTTTCTGTGAAGGCATTCAGGCAGCTGCGCCTGTAGACAGCTATGTGCGCCCCGAACCTTACGCAATGCCTGGTTACAACTGCGATGTTATCATGGCAGCAGGTGCTTTTGTACAGGGTTCTTCCATCGAATTGAGTGCTGATGGCCCTCTGCGTGCGCCTTACTCTGTGTATTTCCAGGGCGGTTTGACTTGGTATCATGCAAAAGTGGGGATTTTGAAATCCCTCCAGCGGATGTATGAACAGGGTCTGGTGGAACTGAAAGAAGTGTAAAAAAGAAACAGCATCGGATTTAGAGGCATCTTCATAAGAAAACAAAGAAATCCAAAATCCTTATCATTACAAAGGATTTTGGATTTCTTATTTTATTAAGATTTTATTTGTTATGTTTTCTTATGAGACAGCCGTCGCAATTCCCCTTAAGAAATTAAGGAAAATGAATGTTTTCTTAAGGGGAAGTTGCTTTTCCGATGCTGTTTTTGTATATTTTACAGAATATCAATATATTCTCCGTTCAATGCTTTGTTCATGCTTCTCACAGCACAGAATTTCCCGCACATAGAGCAGGAATCTTCATGCTCAGGGGCACGGTCATTACGGATCTGTTTTGCTGTTTCAGGATCAATGGAGCATTCCCACTGTTTTTCCCAGTCGAAAGTTCTTCTGGCGTCACCCATGGCATCATCCAAATCTCGTGCATGAGGAACTTTTTTCGCAATATCTGCGGCATGAGCAGCAATACGGGAAGCGATGATGCCCTGTTTTACATCGTCTACATTTGGCAGAGCCAGATGTTCCGCAGGGGTTACATAGCACAGGAATGCTGCGCCGGAAGCAGCTGCAATGGCACCGCCGATGGCTGCGGTAATATGGTCATAACCAGGAGCGATGTCTGTGACAATGGGACCGAGGACATAGAAAGGTGCGCCCATGCAGATGGTCTGCTGGATTTTCATGTTGGCAGCGATCTGATCCATGGGCATGTGTCCGGGACCTTCTACCATGACCTGAACATCCTTTTCCCAAGCACGTTTGGTCAGTTCCCCCAGACGCACCAGTTCTTCAATCTGACATACATCACTGCCATCTGCCAGACAGCCGGGGCGGCAGGCATCCCCAAGGGAAATGGTAACATCATATTCCCGACAGATTTCCAAAATTTCATCGAAGTATTCGTAGAAGGGGTTTTCTTCGCCGGTCATGCTCATCCAAGCGAAAACAAGAGAGCCGCCGCGAGAAACAATGTTCATTTTTCTTTTATGTTTTTTGATCTGTTCGATGGTTTTCCGTGTGATGCCGCAGTGGAGTGTAACAAAGTCTACGCCGTCTTCTGCATGGAGGCGAACCACATCAATAAAATCTTTTGCGGTGAGGGTAGCCAGATCTCTTTGGTAATGGATCACACTGTCATACACAGGGACAGTACCAATCATAGCAGGACATTCGCTGGTAAGTTTTCTGCGGAAGGGCTGTGTATTGCCATGAGAGGATAAGTCCATAATGGCTTCGGCGCCCATGTTGACAGCAGCCATAACTTTCTGCATTTCGATATCGTAGTCTTTGCAGTCTCTGGATACGCCCAGATTTACATTGATTTTTGTACGGAGCATGGAGCCAACGCCGTTGGGGTCAATGCATGTATGGAGTTTATTGGCGCAGATAACAACCTGACCTTTTGCGACCAGATCTCTGATTTCTTCTTCGGTACGGTATTCCTTTTCGGCTACAGCTTTCATTTCCGGTGTGATGATGCCTTTTCTTGCAGCGTCCATTTGTGTTGTATAGTTTCTCATATTCTTTTCCTTCCTTTCAGCAGATGAATGATTTTGTGACAAAGATTTGTTAAAAAAACATACCTTGGTGGATGACCGTGAAAATCATAGGTTTCTGCTGGTTTTGGATGGCGGCTGCGCCGGCGGCATACTGCGAGTGTTATGGAAATTCTGTTCGAAAAGAACAAATTCCGTGGCAAATATGTCTGGATTCCGGCGCCTCCATTGCAAAGAAGCTTTGCAGTGGTCAATGCTGTGTTCATGTTTTTTCTCCTTTCGTGACAGCGTTGTTTTTTATAGCGGCATAAGGTGGTGCCCCCAATATACCGCTTGAAGATTTCAGGCAAAGACCTGAAACGAACTTCCGTAATTGATGTGATTATTTTGTTTTCTGCAAATAAAAAAGGGAAATACCTCATCCGGTATCTCCCAAAAGTATCTTATCTTTCCTACGTTGGCATTATCCAAATCAGGTTCAAGGGTCGAAGGCAACACCTTCCTCTCAGCCTGTTTTCAAGCTCCCCTGTATACATATTCAGTTCCAATCAAAGTATAGGATGATTTGTTTTTTCTGTCAATGTGATTGTTCTCCAAATATTTTTTCCAAAAAATGTGTATTTTTCTAAAGGATTTTGTTTTTCCATGTAGAATGCAGAGAAGTTTAGAGGTGGTTTCTGCAAATTTTTCTGTGTAAGATGATAATTTGCAAAAGAAATCTTGACTCTATATCTGTTGTAGAGTTTATAATAGAACTATCTATATCAAAAGGAGAGTGGCATCATGGACAGGCAAGGACTATTTTCCATTGGAACCATAGGGAAGATGTTTCACCTCAGTGTCAGCAGTCTGCGCCATTATGAAGCCATAGGACTTTTGACACCGGAATATATCGACCCCAAAAGCGGTTATCGTTATTACAGCACGAGACAATTTGAAGTGCTCAATACCATTCGTTATTTGCGTGCACTGGATATGCCCCTACAGGAAATCACGGATTTTATGGAAAATCGAGATGTGGAACGCATGGAAGAAAAACTGCTTCAGCAGAAGCAAGCGGTTATAGAAAAGCAGAAACGCCTCAAGCGTATTGAACAAAAAATTGATAACCGACTTTTCCAAATCGCAGATGCAAAAAAATCAGAATTTGACGTTGTGAAATTGGTGCAGAAAAAAGCCTGCCGCATTGTATGGGTGAAGGATTCTTTGAAGATACAAGGGGCATTGGATATAGAAGCACCGCTGAAGAAACTGGAACAGAAGCAGGCAGAAGCCTTGATTTTTCTGGGAAAGGTAGGGGTAGGTATTTCCAAAGAGCATCTTTGCAGCAGAAATTTTACGCAGTATGACAGGATTTTTCTGATGCTGGATGAGGAAGATTCATTCAGCGGTGACATGGAGATTCTGCCGGAAACATTATGTGTTTCCATACGCTTTCGCGGCGGTCATACAGAAGCGGCGGAACAGTATGAAAAGCTAATGGATTATGTGCAGGAGCATAAGCTGACAGTCAGCGGATTTTCCAGAGAAATTACTATGATTGACTACGGACTTACAAATGATACCAAAAAATTTGTGACGGAAATCAGTGTTCCCGTCACATGAAAATACAAAGGAGGAATGAAATATGAATTTTAAAGTGGAACAGGAAATTTTTGAAAAACTGCCCAACGCTTGCTTTGGTGTAGTGGTTGCAAAAGGAATTGACAATACAAAGGATTATCCTCAGATTTATGACTGGCTGGAAGAAGGCATCCAGACAGCAGCCCAGCGTTTTGAAGGCAAAAAAGTCAAAGAAGAAGCGGCAATTCTGCCATATCGGGAAGCTTTCCGCGCCCTTGGCATCAATCCCAATAAATATATGTGTTCCATCGAAGCATTGTTTACACGCATTGCCAAGGGCAAAGGCATGCCTCATATCAATCCGGTGGTGGATTTGGGCAATGCCGTTTCTTTGAAATATACACTTCCTATGGGTGCTCATGATCTGAAAGATGTGACAGAGGGCATTAGTGTGCGGATGTCTCATGCAGGAGATACTTTCCTGCCTTTTGGCGGTACAGAAGAAGAAATTCTAGAGGATGGAGAAGTGGTATATGCCGCAGGAAGCCAGATTCGCACCCGTCGTTGGACATGGCGCCAGAGCCAACACGGGGAAATCGAGCCGGAAACTTCTTATGTATTTTTCCCTATTGATGGCTTTACAGACTTCAACAAAGCAGAAGTTTTGGCAGCAAGAGATGAATTGGAACAGAAGTTGAAAGACGTATTCGGCTGTGAAACTTTAGTAGGATTTTTGGATGCGGAACATCCGGAAATGACTTGGGAATAAATATTTGAAATTACATAAAAAAGCATCAGGGTATCCTGATGCTTTTTTATATTTGCAAAATATCAATGGGAAGATTTAGACAGCAAAACAACTGTTTCCACATGCACCGTATGCGGGAACATATCCACCACCTGTACTTTTTCAATGGTATAGCCTTTGGGACAAAGATATGCCAAATCCCTTGCCAATGTGGCAGAATCGCAGGATACATAAACCACTTTCTTCGGTGAGATAGCGGCAATGGTATCCAGCAGGACGCTGTCACAGCCTTTTCGAGGAGGGTCAACCACTACCACATCAGCAGTGATGCCTTTTTCTTCATGAAGTCTGGGAATCACATCTTCTGCGGCGCCAACAGCAAAATCCGCGTTGTCCATGCCATTGAGCGCAGCGTTTCTCTTGGCGTCAGCAATGGCTTCCGGTACGATTTCCACACCAAAAACATGCTTTGCTTTCTGGGCAAAGAACAGGGAAATGGTACCGATGCCGCAGTACAAATCCAGTACTGTTTCGTTTCCTTCCAGCTCTGCAAAATCCAGCGCTGTCTGGTAAAGCACCTGCGTCTGCAAAGGATTTACCTGATAGAAAGACAGGGGAGAAATTTCAAATTGCACATCTCCAATGTAGTCACGAATGGTTTCTTTGCCCCAAAGGACATGGACTTCTGTTCCCAAAATCACATTGGTCTGAGCAGTATTTACATTTAATACGATGGAAGTCATGCCTTCGATTTTACGCAGGCGTTCCACCAATACATCGCAGTGGGGCAGTTTTCTGCCGTTCACCACCAGACAAACCATGATTTCTCCAGTACGTCTGCCGATACGAGTCAGGATATGACGTACCAGTCCGCGATGGATGGTTTCATCATAAAGGGGAATTTCGTATTCCGCCAGAAATGCCCGAATGATTTTTACAATCTGGTCATTGATTTTGTTTTGCAGCATGCAAACAGGCGTATCAATGATGCGGTGGCTCCGTTTGGCATAAAAGCCAATTTCCGGTTCGCCTGTTTTGCCGCCTACTGGGAACTGGGCTTTGTTGCGGTAACGCCAAGGTTCTTCCATGCCTTTGGCATAGCCTACGGAAATGCCGGAAAAACCGCCGATGCGCTCCAGATGGTCTTTGACTTTTTTTGTTTTGAAAGCAAGCTGCCCATCATAGGAAAGATGCTGCAATTGACAGCCGCCGCATTTTGCCGCCACAGGGCAGACAGGTGTGACGCGATGAGGTGAAGGCGTCAGGATTTCCAGTAATTTGCCGTATCCAAAATGTTTTTTTGTTTTGACGATGAGGACTTTGATGGTTTCTTCGGGCAGTGCGCCTTCCACAAAGACCGTATAGCCGTCAATGCGCCCAATGCCTTCGCCGTTGGTACCGATGTCTGTAATGGACATGGTGTAGGTCTGATTTTTTTCAACAGGAAGTTTCATACTTCCCCTCCGTTTCTATGATATTGCCCATAGGGACACACAGTGCCGTTGCAGATGCAATGGCGGCAGGTGACAAAGCTGGCGTTGGGCGTGCCTTCGCCGTCCTCCAACATATTCCGCATGTCTTCCATGGTCTGTTTCACTTCTTTTCTTAATTTTCTGGTATTTCGCACATAAAACATATAATCGCTGTATTTCAGCCATCCGTAAGGAGGGCGTTTGCCGTAAATGTCCTCCACGAGCAGAAAGTAGGCTGCCAACTGCAATAAATCTCCTGGATGGGGCAGAGGTTCATCTTTGATGGTGCCGCTTTTCAGTTCCACAGGAACGATGGCTCCACCTAGTCTTTTTTTGAAAATATAGTCTGGTTTTCCACGCAGGTCATATTTCGCAGAATAAAGCAGTTTTCCGAAGCCTTCGCTTTTTTTGCCTGTCTGTTTCTGGTCAGCATAAATCAGGGTAAAGCCTGGCATCATATCTTTTCTGGGCTTTTTTTGCAGATGTGGGCGTCGTGTCCGCCAAAATACGAGACATGCCAGCAGAAACAGCAAAAACAGAATGCCAAAGGACTGCCAGCTTATAGTGGCCTTTTCAAACATGGACATACTGCATCACCCAAAAAGCAAGTATCAGTATCAGCAGGGCAAGAAGGGCGATTTTCCACAAAAGCCGCCGCAGACGATACTGGCGGTAGAGTTTTCTGTGGAAGTTTTCCCCACGGATGAAATTGGCAGTGGTGGAATCCTCCAGTCCCAATTCCTCCAGATATTCTTTGCGCATACGACGCAATTCTGCTCTGCCGTATATTTTTTCATAATACCACTGATAAGGACAGTAGGTATATTTGTTCAGTTCATGTGCGGAAAGGGTTTCCTTTGCCATGGTTCCACCTGCTTATTCAAAGTCGGAACGGCTCAGGTTGCGCTGAAGCATACGGTTGTAGCCAGCCCAGTGACCTTGGGTGCTGTCTGCATCAAGGGCTTCTTCGATCATTTTTGTTTTGGCATCCAGATTGTCTGCGCAGTGAAGCAGGAAAGCTTCAGGTGTGGAAGGCAGTTTGGGAGAACCGTATTCATATTCCCCATGATGGGACAGCATACAATGCTTCATGAGGGATTCCAGACGTTTGGGGAAACCATCAATTTTGGCAGCGGCGTCCCGAATGAGCTCAGAGCCAAGAATCAGATGTCCCAGCAGCTGACCGTCATCGGTGTAGTCATTGGTGGGGAAGTCAGAAAGTTCCAGCACTTTGCCTACGTCGTGAAGCATGGCAGAAGCCACGAGGATATCACGGTTTACATAGTTGTAACGAGGTGCCAGAAAATCACAAAGCTGTGTGACAGACAATGTGTGTTCCACCAGACCGCCGCGGAAACTGTGGTGCATGGCTTTTGCAGCGGAGTGATATTTAAATTCCTTGCTGATAACAGGATGACGCAGGAAGATTTCTTCCAGCAGTTTTTTCAGATAAGGATTTTTCATGGTTTTGATATAGCCCATGAGCTGATCGTACATTTCGTCGATGTTCTTATCGGTACTGGGTACAAAATCCGCAGGATCGTATTCACCTTCTCGACTGCGGCGAATGCGTTTTACGTTCAGCTGCAGTTCGTTGTTGAATGTGGTGACAAAAGCATCCACTTTGATAAAGTCGTTTTCCTGAAAGCTCTGGATGTCATTGTTCAGATCCCAGACTTTGGCGTCCACCATGCCTGTTTTATCCTGTAGTTTCAAAGACAGATAATTTTTGCCATTGCGGCTTTTCATAGTCTGTCTGCTTTTGCACAGATAATGTTCGATGATGTTTTCACCTTCGCGCAATTCGTTGATATATTTCATAAATGTCCTCTCTTTCTATCTCATTCCTAATCTCTTATTATAAAAGAAAATAAGGAAAATTACCAGCTTTCAAAAAGTTTTTTCAAAGAGGGAACGAAAGGACGTTTCTCTGCGTCAAATGTCATAAAACCGTAACGGCAATATACGGCAAAATATGGTATGATGAAAAAAAGAGATGTGAAGGAGGAATGGAAATGAAACAGAAGAAAGTACTTTGTGCAGGGATTGCGGCGGCAATGCTTATGGGACTGGTGCCCCAGACAGCTTTGGCGGCAGATACAACAAATATTTTAAATTATGATTTCCGCAAACAAGATGCGGATGTCAGCGGTGATGGCTGGGACTGGGATGCGGATGGACGGATTCTTTCTTTAGATGGTCTGAAGCTGACAGTAGATGAAAGCGATAATTTAAGTAGAGAAGCTGCTATCTGTCTGCCGGAGGACAGCATTTTATATCTGGATGGAGATAGTGAAATCAATGTGGACGGTTATGGTCTCCATGCCATTTACGCGGAAGGTGATTTGACTGTCAAAGGCGGCAATGATCTGGTGGTACGGACGGGGAGTGCTTCTGCCAGCGTGATTTATGTATATCAGGGAGACATCAATCTGGAAGATGGTGTATTTTTGGAAGTTTATCCTGAAGGACATGTACTGTATGTGGATGAAGCCAAAGGGAAAGACGGCGTAGTAAACATTTATGACACAGCAAAAGTGGAAATCCACGACCCTGATGGGGATAATTTCCAGTATATTGATAAAGACAGACTGGTCATGGTGACATATCGTTCTCCTGCGAAGCCTACAGATGAATGGCTGAACTTCAGTGAAGAATATGACAAGGATTATGAAACCATCACACTTTCCAAAAAAACTGTAACAGAAAAGCCGGAAGAACCGGATGAAAAGCCGGAAGAACCGGAAGATAAACCAGAGGAAACACCTGAAGAAACCCATGTGTTCCAGATTAAAATCGGGGAAACTTATCTGGTAAAAGATG
Organism: uncultured Clostridia bacterium; assembly: GCA_902477755.1. GTDB lineage: Bacteria > Bacillota > Clostridia > Lachnospirales > Anaerotignaceae > Anaerotignum. Next base: position 6,258 of record CABSIK010000003.1, on the reverse strand, counting down.
ATGGGGAACGGATCGCATTGGATGCGCCTGCATATCTTTCCCAAGACGGTTACACCATGCTGCCTTTGCGGGCACTTCTGAATGTTTCCAAAGAAGGCGTGAAGATCGACTGGAATCAGAAAGACAAAATCGCAACTATTACTTATGATGATACAACTGTTGTGATTCCTGTAGAAGGAACAGACAAAACAGTCACCATCAATGGGGAAGAAACAACATTGGTAACAGCATCTCAGACAGTAAATGACCGTGCGTTCCTGTCTCTGCGTGACTGGTGTACCGTAACAGGCATGTCTACAGATGCTTTGCAGTGGGACAGCGCAACAAAAACAGTGACAATGACAGTGGAAAACTGATTTTTTCCATGAAATAAAATATAGAAGAAAAAAGGAAGGTTTAGGGACATCTTCATAAGAAAACAGAGAAAGCCAAAATCCTGATCATCACAAGGGATTTTGGCTTTCGTATTGAGATTTTATTTGTTATGTTTTCTTAAGGGGAAGTTGTTTTTAAAACCTTCCTTTTTTGTGTATGCAAGTTGAGAGAAAAATCAAAATTCATTGCCGGGGAAACGGGGAATACCGTCGAATCCCTGTTTCAGATCTTCGTCTGTGGGGATATAGTCCGTCATGATGCCGTTGTTGAATTTTTCATAAGCAAACATATCGAAATATCCGGTACCTGTCAGTCCAAAGACGATGGTTTTTTCTTCTCCGGTTTCTTTGCATTTTTTCGCTTCCTCCATGGCTACATAAATGGCATGGGCGCTTTCAGGGGCAGGCAGGATGCCTTCCACCCGGGCAAATTCTGTAGCGGCAGCAAAAACGGCTGTCTGTTCCACAGAGCGTGCTTCCATGAGTCCATCATGATACAGCTGAGAAAGGATAGAACTCATGCCATGATACCGCAGACCACCTGCGTGGTTTGCAGAGGGAATGAAGTTGCTGCCCAATGTATACATTTTCTGGAGAGGGGTTACCATGCCTGTATCGCAGTAATCATAAGCGAATTTCCCTCTGGTGAGGCTGGGGCAGGAAGCAGGTTCCACAGCGATGATCTGATAATCCCGTTCGCCGCGGAGTTTTTCGCCCATAAAAGGAGAAATGAGTCCGCCCAGATTAGAGCCGCCGCCGGCACAGCCGATGATCATATCTGCCTTCACGCTGTATTTATCCAAAGCGGCTTTGGTTTCCAGACCGATGATGGTCTGATGAAGCAATACCTGATTGAGAACGCTGCCCAGTACATAACGATAGCCATCCTGTTTTGCAGCCATTTCCACAGCTTCAGAAATGGCACAGCCCAGACTGCCGGAAGTGCCCGGATGCTCTGCAAGAATTTTTCTGCCGATTTCTGTTTCCATAGAAGGAGAAGGGGTCACTGCCGCGCCATAGGTGCGCATGACTTCTCGGCGGAAAGGTTTCTGCTCATAGGAGCATTTGACCATATAAACCTGACAGTCCAGACCGAAGTAAGCACATGCCATGGACAGGGCTGTTCCCCATTGTCCGGCACCTGTTTCTGTGGTGACGCCTTTCAGTCCCTGTTCCTTTGCATAGTATGCCTGCGCAATGGCGGAATTGAGCTTATGGCTGCCGCTGGTGTTGTTGCCTTCAAATTTATAGTAGATTTTTGCAGGTGTCTGCAATTTTTCTTCCAGACAATAAGCACGCACCAGAGGTGCAGGGCGGTACATCTTATAGAACTTCAAAATGGGTTCGGGAATATCAATATAAGGGGTGTCGTTGTCCAATTCCTGTTTTACCAGTTCTTCACAAAATACCTGACTGAGTTCTTCTGCTGTCATGGGTTTCAGTGTATGGGGATTGAGCAGGGGAGCAGGTTTGTTTTTCATGTCTGCCCGCAGATTGTACCACTGTTTTGGCATTTCCTGTTCATCCAGATAAATTTTGTAAGGGATTTCTTTGTTCATGGTGCTTGCTCCTTTCTTTTGTTGATTCTGATTTTGAAATAAAAAAACGCCTGTCCCTGACGTAATCGTCAAAGGGACAGGCGTAAAATCCTGCGGTGCCACCCTCGTTGGCAGAAAATCTGCCCACTCATGCATACGATCATATGCGTCCTTTGTTAACGAAGGTTGTTCTCCGGCGCACCTACTGTTTTCGGTTTGCCCTCAAGAGCCCATTCCCTCATCCCACTGCTGCTGTGCTCTCACCATCCACAGCTCTCTGGAAACAGCTTCCGGAAAAGGTACTTACACTCTTTCATCGGTTTCTGCTTTTCAAAAGTTATACCATGCCAGAAGGACATTTGTCAATACATAATTTGAAAAATGTTCCTTTTTTCTATATATTACAGCAGTTCGCCGTATTTGCGGATATACAGTTTTTTCATGATGGTTGCCAGTGTCACATAAGCAATGATGATGCCTGCCAGCCATGTGAAGTATACGGGAGGCAGTGCTGCCAGACCGATGTGTGTGCCGAAGGGCAGGAAAGGAATGGCAGTCAGAACGGCAATGCCGGTGAATGTCAGCAGTACAACGGGAACGGAAGCACGGCTGCGCAGGAAGGGGAGTTTGGGGGTGCGGATCATGTGAATAACCAGAGTCTGGCTCCACATGGATTCTACAAACCAGCCTGCCTGGAACAGTGCAATGAACATTGTCTGGGATGCAGGGTCAAGGCTATGGAAGGAACCGCCGCATACAGCAGGGCAGATCACGAAGTACATTACCAGATAAGTTACGATGTCAAATACGGAGCTGGTAGGTCCAATCCACAGCATGAATTTGCTGACAGAAGAAGCGTCCCATTTTCGAGGTTCTTTCAAAAATTCTGCGTCTACGTTGTCCCAAGGAATTGCAGTGCAGGAGATGTCGTAGATCAGATTCAGCAGAATCAGATGGATGGAAGCCATAGGCAGGAAAGGCAGGAATGCAGATGCTGCCAATACGGAGAACATATTCCCGAAGTTGGAGGAAGCAGTCATTTTGATGTATTTGATCATGTTTGCATAGGTTTTTCTGCCTTCGATGATGCCCTGTTCCAGTACCATCAGGTCTTTTTCCAGCAAAATAACATTTGCGGATTCTTTTGCAATGTCTACGGCAGTATCTACAGAGATACCTACGTCGGATGCTTTCATGGCAGCAGCGTCATTGATGCCGTCGCCCATGTAGCCAACGCTGTGACCGTTTTCACGGAGCAGTGTTACCACTCTTGCTTTCTGCAGAGGAGAAAGTTTTGCAAAAATGGTGGTGTTTTCTGCTGCTTTTGCCAGTTCTGTGTCTGTCATATCGTCCAGTTGGTCACCTGTGAGGATACGGTCTACGGACAGACCTACCTGTTTGCAGATATATTTTGTTACTTTTTCATTGTCACCTGTGAGGATTTTTACGGCTACACCGTATTCCTGCAGTGCTTTCACTGCGGCAGCTGTGGTTTCTTTGGGAGGATCCAGGAATGCCAGATACCCAATGAGAACCATGTTGTTTTCATCTGCCACGGAGAAGGCACCAACAGGGGAGGGATTTGTTTTCTGGGAGATACCCAGTACACGCATACCGTTGTTGTTCAGGTCGTTTACTTTTGCCAGAACCATTTTTTTCATTTCGTCTGTCAGTTCTACCACTTCGCCATGGTATTCCACGAAGGCGGAGATAGACAGCATTTCTTCGATGGCACCTTTTGTAATCATCTGTGTCTTGCCTTTTTTGTCTGCAACTACGATGCTCATGCGGCGGCGTTCAAAGTCGAAGGGGATTTCATCTACTTTTGTATAGTTGTTTTCCAGTACGGCAAAAGCAGGTGTTCTTTCGATGAGTGCGTGAGTACGTTCGATGATGGCTTTATCCATAAGGTTTTTCAGCCCTGTCTGGTAGTAGCTGTTCAGGAAAGCATGACGCAGGATGCGGTCATCTTCTTCCCCCATTACATTCAGGTGATATTCCAGAGCTACTTTGTCTTTTGTCAGTGTGCCGGTTTTGTCTGTGCACAGAACGTCAATGGAACCAAGGTTCTGGATGGCGTTCAGGTCTTTGATGATTACTTTCTGGTGGCTCATGGCAACAGCACCTTTTGCCAGACAGGTGGTAACAATCATAGGGAGCATTTCCGGTGTCAGACCAACGGCAATGGAAATGGCAAAGAGGGCTGCATTGAGCCAGTCCCCTTTGGCAAAGCCATTCAGGAACAGTACGATGGGCACCATGATAAGCATGAAGCGGATCAGCACCCAGGAAACAGAGTTTACGCCTTTTTCAAAAGAAGTTTTTGCAGGTTTTTCGGACAGATGTTTTGCCATGTCACCCAGCATAGTGTCGTTGCCGGTTGCGATAACAACGCCTGTTGCGCTGCCGCTGATGACATTGCTGCCCATGAAAGCCAGATTGGATGCTTCTGTGATGGCACCTGTGATTTTCTGTTTCTGAGGCAGTTTTTCCACAGGTTCGCTTTCGCCTGTCAGAGCGGACTGACTGATGAACAGGTCTTTTGCTGTTACGATGCGCAGATCCGCAGGAATCATGTCGCCGGCAGACAGAGTAACGATGTCGCCTACAACGATTTCATCCATGGGGATTTCCTGTGTGCCGTGATGTTTTCTGGTAACGGCCGCCGTTGTATGAATCATGGCAGACAGCTTTGCTGCTGCATTGCCGCTGCGTGTTTCCTGCACAAAACGCAGGATACCGGATACCAGTACCATAACAGTGATGATGATAACGGTTGTGGCATCTTTTTCGCCAGGAGCTGCCCAGATGATTTCTGTGCAGGCGGAAACGATTGCCAGAACAAATAAGATTGCGGTAAAAGGATTGATGAATGCGTTGCAAAGTCTTTTAAAGAGAGATTCTTTTTTGCCATGGGTTACGTTGTTGTCACCATGGAGTTCCCGCAGCTGTTCCACCTGTTCGTCTGCCAGACCTTCCTGAGAAGTGCTCAGAGCAGCGAATACATTTTTTCTGGAATTTTCTGCGGCAAATTTCAGTCTGTCATTGATCTGATCACGGCGAACCATGTCTGCTGCGATTTTTGTTTTGAGGATTCTTTCTTTCAATGTTTTTTTCATAGGTCCATACCTCCATGTTCTCAAATTTTTATGGTTTTGGATTGTATAGACAAAAACAAAGAACGATGATTAAAGCGGAAGCATGTCCGCGGGAGGACGTTCAGCCTCTTGCCTTCGTTCTGTTGTTTTTGTACTGCTACTGCCTTCTGCGTCCATGCTTCTCACCTCGCTTTTTGTTTGAAATGATCTATGAAAACCCTGAAATCAGGGGGATTTTTCCGAAAAAAGGGCGCAAAAAAACACCGCATGAAAAACGTGTTTTCAAAATTTCGAAACAGCCCAATAAAAGGGCAGTGGAAAAGCGGTGCAATGCCAATTTTTCGATCTTATATTTTCAGAAAGAAACTAGATTACGGATACAGATGTCATGCCCATCTGTTCCATAAAACAGTTTGACTGGTTTGCCCGCTGGATGGAGTTGTAATTGTCTGGATGACCTGCGTCCATAATCTCACCTCTTTTTTTGCATAAAAAAATCCGTAAAAACTCGAACGGTTGTACGGAAAATCAAATGCCATTTTTAAATGCAACCGTTTCGAGCTTTAGCTCTGCAGGGCGGTGAAACTGCGTTATGCTACACCTTGGTTTCGATGTAACCTGTTCAAACCATCGCATGATGTCTCCATCATTTTGCGGCAGCAGTCCATATCCCTGTAGTAGCCTTACCTACCGGAACTATTCTTTTCGGGTTCATCATACGCCCATAGGCAGGATTTGTCAACGGTTTTTCGAAAAAATTAAGATTTTCCACAGGAAAAGTAGGAAATCGAATGGATTCTTTCCTAATAAATAAAAAAGAAAAAGTTGTCGGAGATAGAGAATGCAATGTACTTCCAAAAGAACCATAAAAAGTGTTGACAGAACCAGAAGTCGATGGTAATATATATTTCGCTGTCGGAGCACAGCGAAAAAGTTCTAAAAAAATTGAAAATAGTTGTTGACAGATCGGAAACGATGTGGTAACATACTATTCGCTGCTGAAACACAAAGAAAGCAGCAAAGAAAAAATAAAAAAAGTTCTTGACAAGCGAAAAGCTTTCTGATAAAATAATTTTCGCTGTCAAAACTTGGCAGACAAGATCTTCTCTCTGAAAAGAAATTGTCCAGAAAAAAGAACTTGACAGAAAAATGAAAGAGTGATAAGATATCACTCGCCGCTAAAAAAGCGGAACAGACTGATCCTTGAAAACTAAACAGCAGAAATAAACTTACAACCCATAGTCAATT
>CABSIK010000002.1 GCA_902477755.1 uncultured Clostridia bacterium | reverse complement strand
TCCACCCAGTCTTATCATAGAAGAATCTTATTTACAGACTTTTCTTCATACCCTCACAGTTATTCAACCAACAAAACTAAAATAGGGCTCATATATGAGCCCTATTTTTAAATCACTTGCTATTTGCAATTTTATTTCTTTTGCATTTATCCAAATCTTTTTTCAAACCTTCTTTTAGTTTGGATAATTCTTGAGTTGGTGTACCAAGTATAGTATTATTTTTCATATCTTCTAATCCAAAATTCATAACAACACCTCCTCGCTTTATCTATATGTATTATATCCACTTATTATGATAAAAACAATACTATTATTACAAATTTAAATTGTTTTTAACATTTTCATGACTTTTACAGAATTATACTATTCTCAATAACTCATTAAAAAAGATTTTTTCATTTTTAATAATCCTATTAAACACTTGTCACCACACTCACATTTTCGTAATATCGTTTTACTCTCTCATTTATAATTACATCGAAAAAGCGGGGCTTTCGCCCCGCCCTCTTACCTCTTCGTTAGCACTGCTGTACTTCCCTGATTGCTGATCTCATACCCCAGCACATCGGCAATATCCCTGATCTTGATATAGTTTGTACCGTCCTTCAAAATTCGTTCCACGGTATACTCCTTACCGTTCACAATCAACTTCGCCTGTTCCACCACTTCATCAACCTCCTGTTTCACTGTATAGTCAATATCCTTCAGCCGCAGCCAATGGGTAAAGCTTGCTTTGCTCAACTTATTCTTCCGGCAGCCATAAGCACTGCCATCCTCGGCAATATATTCCCCATTGCCGATATAAATTCCGATATGTCCCTTCTGCCACACAGCCGCTCCGATGGGCGCCTTACTAATAGTGGAAATGGGCTGCACCTCCAGAGCCGTGTCATGGTAGCCCTGAGAATTGCGGATGATACCCGTTGCCCAACTGATCAGACCGGAACAGTCGCAACAGACCTTTCCGACCTTATTTTTGTCACTGTCCCAAACCAATGCACCATACATGGATTTCAGCTGGTTATACTTGGCAAGTGTCATCACTTCCCCCTTCATGCCATACACATACGGCACGCCCAATTTACTTTTGGCAAACGCCACCAATTCTTCTCCTGTCATAAACTTTCCTCCTTTGTCCCAATATATGAAAAAGCAGGGGATTTTGCCCCTGCCTCATTCTTTCAGAAAACAACTCTCAATGCGTCCCAACATATTTCTGGACATTCTGATTCTGTTCCAGCATTTCCCGCATTTGTTCCAGTGCTTCATCCACCCAACCGGAAAACGTATCAAAAGAAATCACTGCTGCAACTGCCGGAAACCGCTGCACAAACAAATCATAAACCTGACGCAGTTTCAGCTGTCCGGTACCGCCGCCCAGTTCTTTTTCCGCTTCGGTCACAGCATACAGCAGCCATTCTTTTACCTTTGCCATCTGTTCTTTTGCAGGCAGTTTGAAAAAATTCCAGCAAATGACGCCAGCCATAACCACCATCACAATGGCAGTCACAATGAAATACCAATTTTCAATGAAAAAATTCAAAAAATCTTTCATACTTCAGACCTCCTTATTCGACCAAACTTCTTCCTGTTTTACGTTGTTTGTTTCCCGGTCAAATCGCAGCTTCTCCGCCTCTTTCGTTTCTTTGAAAGATTTGATGCAATAGGTGATGACAGTACCGATGATGGCAGTCACCACCGTCATAGACAGGTTTTCTGCAATTTCCGTTCTACCTAAAAAAGCCAGCAAATAGGATAACTGCAAATCAAAAACTGAGATTGCAAGAATCCATTTTACCAGCTTCTTGGTATATGTATTTCGTTTTCGTTTCATTGGGTGTACCACTTCCCGTCCAAATCATGGAGCCGCTGCTCATGGTTCTGCAGCATTGCATCCTGTGCTTTGTTGTGCTCGTGGATTTCCTTATGTTCCTCCTTTTTCTGCTTGTCCATCTCATCCACCTTGCCTGTGACGAACACAATCTGATCTGTCAGCCGCGTCACCGCATTAGTCAGTGGGATGACGGTTTTTACTACAGTGATGATGAATCCAGCAAGAATCACAATTCCTGCCACAATATCCCAAGTCATATATACCACCTCATTTTGCACCAGTCAAAATCTTTTGCCATGTTCCAGATTCTTTTATATAGATTTCCCCTGCCGTTGTGCTTGTTTCGTCCTTGATATAGTAGTTCCCATCGTTGCCTAATGTATCTGACGGGGCTTCTGTGCCATGTAAGATGGCAGTGCCGCCGCCTGTTTCTCCACCAATCTGATCGGCTGTCACCTTATGGGGATTATTGTAATCATTCAAGTGTTTTTGTAAGAGTACCTCGGCATTATTGGATTTCCCGTAAGCTGTATTGGCAACCTCTCCTGCATTCGCCCCTTTTGTAATGGGACTTGTGACTGTCGGGGAAAAGTCCCCCAGCTCTATTTCCTTGTATCTTCTCAAAATGGGATCAAATTTGTATGAGATTACTTTTGCCTTTTTTGAGAAACCCATCTTTTGATTGAAAACAGTAACGGTATCCCCAAGAAAAACCTTTTCCAAATTGGAATATTGTTTGTATTCCTCTGTCTGGGAAAGATCGGTAAAATCCACTTTGATATTTACTTTAGGGATGTCTCCACCATTTGCAAAATAATCTTCAACGATTTTTTGCAGATCGCTTTGGCTTTCTGCATTGGTGTCCTCGATCACCTTGATTTTGGGATATGGATGATTTCCAATATATGGACTGTCTATGTACTGACCGGAAAGTGTTAGACCATCTTTCCCGATAGGGTAGATTCTTGTCCCTACATCAGAAATATCTTCTGTAACTTCCAGTCCCACAAGGTTTTTACGGTAAGCAATAAGAACGCCACGATCACTGCCCAATGATTCCAACATAGAAACATTGAAAAAGTCCCTTTTCAGTTCTCCACCATAAAAATAAAAAAAGGACTTCGTTTCACCCTCGTTGTTGTCCCATTCTTCACGCAAAAGTAAGGAAACAGGATTGTCCATCGTACAACGAATGCCGCCTTTGTCCCATGTAATGTCTGTATAGAATGTAAACGGCATAGGAATGGACATCCCTGCTTTGATTGCGTCCATAGCCCCTTGAGCATCTCCAGAGTATTCTACACTTTCACAAATATTATCCAACAGATCGTAGAAGAGATGTCTTGCTTGGACCTCAATTCCATCCATAGTAGGCTTATGATAATAGATGCGAAATGGTTGTTTTCCTCTGGGTGTTTCTGCCAAAACAATACGATCTATTTCGATTCGTTTCCACTTACCGCTAGTATCGTAAGGGTGCTGAAAGGTCAGTGTAAAATCACCATTAACTTCTTCGTAAACCTCCCCAGAACTAGGAATTAACGTTCCCAAACCAAAAGTATCAAATTTTTGTTCGTCCTGCTCGAACATAATCATGCAATCACCACCTGATTATTCTTCTACACCGTATTTTGCCAGAATTTCACCGCATACAGCGTCTTTCAGAAGGTTCTTTACTTGACCGGGCGGGAGGTTGTTGATCAATGTCTGGAAATCAGAAGATTTTTCCTCAAATCCCGCAATTTCATTTACTCGTTTTTCCACTGCTTCCTTAAGCTTCACTTGTATCAACCCCCAAATCCTTTAAGTAACCCAAATATTCTTGTTCACGACTGGCAACGCCGGAAAGAATTTTTGCTTTTTCTTCCTCTGTGACGGTTTTCAGACCGTTTACCTCATCCGTAGTGATTGCGCCGGATGCATACAGGCGTTTCAAACTTTCGATTTTTGTGCTCACAAAACCCCCTCCTTAACCAATTCTAAGTTGTATCTGTCAATTGCGTTGTTTTCAATATCAGTGACGCTTTGAACAAGTAAGCTCTCGATTCTATCTAGCTGTGTTGGTTGTGGTGGTTCTGGTTCAGGCGGCATGTATTCAGAAAAACTTTCTGTTTCCGCATTGTAAATCATACCAACGGAAATATCGTCAGAAAATTCTACTGCCATCACTTTATTTCCGTATTTATCAGGTGGATACTGCGGCTTTTCGTTTGATTCTTTAATATCAATAACCCTGCTTTTCAAAATCATTGCATATTTCATTTCAAAGGCACCTCGTTTCCTTCAAAAATACCCCATCTAAAAATAACAATTCCATCGCCACCATTCCCGCCTACTCCACCTGATGTTCCACCGCCGCCACCGCCGCCATGCGTTCCGTTTTTCCCGTTTTTATCACCGTCAATCAAACCGCCATCTCCACCATTTCCGTAACTACCGCCACCACCGCCGCTGTCGTCTTTGTCTTGAACTTTCGAAGCTAGTCCCCCATACCCATAAAGACCGTTCTGTCCGTCTTCGCTCATTCTGTCGTTTCTGTAACTGCCACCGATTCCACCTCTACCACCTGTTCCGGTTGCTTCACCATAACTAGAACCTATTGCTCTTTTCCCACCTTCTACTGTAACTATATCATCAATAACAGTAGATGTTCCATCTGAAGACGGCGTATAACCGTCAGAACTATAACCGTTTCCGCCAGTCCCGATAGTTCCTGTTATTTTTTGTTTAGGGTCAACTTTAATGGTTAGAGTCACGCAGTCTGCACCACCACCGCCGCCACCAGCACCACTACCGCCAGTGTAGTAACCGCCACCACCACCGCCACCAACAGCGATTATTCTAAGGTTAATTACGTTTTCTGGTACAGTGAATTCAAAGGGACCAGATATATCAAATATTTTTTCTCCACCTAAATTTGCTTGTAACAGTTCACTATTTTGCTTGATTTTGCCAAACACGGTTGGCATGTCCGATGTATCCTCTGGATTCCCAACTTTTTCCGGCAAGTCATACGCAACAGCAGAAGCAACATCCTTGCGCATTTGCTCAATGATTCCCCAAAATGTCAATATGCCTTCCTCAATGGATTCCTGTGACGGTGTACCGAAATTCTCTCTGATTGCGTTCATATCATCCAAAGCGTTCTGGATTTCAGAAAACAAAACGACCAGTGCGCCAAATTCGTTGCTTGCTTCAATTTGCTCATCGTTTCGCGGACTATCAATTACATACAGATTAAACGGATTTGTAGAAAGGACTTCCTGTTCACCAGAGAAAACGGAAATCTGTAAAATGATAACGCCTGCCTGCCCCAGAATATCCGTTTCAAGTTTGAACTGACAACGTCCGTTTATTGCCTCTGTAATTTGCCCGTCAATGAATTTATTGATAGGGACTTTGAAGTTACTATCAGGGTGCGACTTTGCGCTCATAGTTACTGTGTGGCTTGTCAAATCCAAAGTCACGCTGTCATTAAATAACTGCACGTCAAGGAAACGGGAATTTACATCCCCTTTTACAGCAGTCACTTTGCTTGTAATATCCTCGTTGATTTCAATAATCAACTTTGTATAATGCTTTGCCATTTACAACCACCTCCATCTTGGCTCAATTTCTATTTTTTCCACATCTCCGGTCCATGAGATTTCATTGTTCCCAACTTCCAATTTAGGAAACAAATCATCATCCAGATCAGGCGGAGTATAAGTTACCCCTGCCCCGTCCAACACTTCCATCATTTCCGATTCCAGCACCACAGATTCCTGTAGCCCGTCCAGTCTATATTCCTTGCCATTGATAGCAAGCACAACGCTGCCTGTTCCATAGATCTTGATTTTTGGTTCCGCTGCCACTGTTCCACGATTGCGCAGCAAAGACGGCTTTGTCAGCACAACAAAATCATCCGCTGCGTTGACGCTGTACTTGAAGGGATAGGTATCAAAGGTCACCTGAAATTTCTGGAAATACTGGAGCATCTTCCCGATGCTGATCTGGTTATCCACTCGAACACGATAAACCTTATCTGGTTCTGTGGAAAAAATGGCTTCGCCGCTTCCATCCAGCCATGCACAGATGCCATCCAGATTGGCACGCTCCACAACGGCACATTCCACCACTTTGTTGTAATTTTCATAGGTTCCCTCATCCACATGAAGAACCCCATCCCTTCCAGGGATTTCTTGTGTGCTCACCCGTCTTTTGGGTTTACATACATCAGGCATGGAGGTAACGATGACCCCCATGTCCAGACTATTCTTTCCCCGGAAGATAAAATATGGTTTATACAGCGTTTCAAACCTCATGCTTTTCCTCCTTTCCGGGTGCTTTGCTGTCTACGGAAAAATTCCAGTTCTCTGGCAAATGTTTCTACCGTTCTACTGTTTCCATTATCGATACGGTCCACATAGATATTGATATCTCCGTAAGCATAACTGCGGCTGTTATTATTCTGTGTCACACCACTGGAAACACCTGCCGGGCTTGGTACAACCTGCTGCATACCGCCGGTAATGATACTGGAAAGTTTTTTGAGTTTCTTGATCCAGCCGACGCCGACACCCTCCGCCATATATCCGCCAATTTCTTCATATACGCCGGAAGGGCTGTTGATATCCATAGCCGCCCTGGCTGCTCGTACCGCTGCTGCCAGCACTTCCGCAATGGCATTGACTACGCCGCTCTGCCCATCTCTGACGCCTTTTGCGACACCTTCCATGAGCATCAAACCTACATTCTGGAATTCCTGCTGGAATCCCTGTATCAACGAGATCAAACGATCTTTTAATGCCGTCAGATATTCCGTCAGGATGGGTTCCTGTTCCGTCATTCCGGCAGTTACACTTTGGAATGTCTGAACGGCTGTTGTTTCCTGACTTCCAGAAACAGCATTGCCCACAGCCTGTTCCAACGTAGTTCCCATCTGTGTCCCCTGGGATTCCATACCAGCCACAAATTGTCCAGCAGCCTGCGTACCTGCCGCAAAAAGCTGTCCCTGCATATCTGCAATACTCTGGGGCAATTTCTGAAAATAGTTCTGCTCCAAAGAAGAAAACTCAGACTGATATACTTTTGCTGCTACTTCCTGAGCTGCTTTCTGCTTTTCTGCAAACAACTGCACATAATCATCAAAGGCACCATCAGACATGGAAATCAGCTTGTTCATGTAATCCATGGCATCTTCCATGCCCATATTGGTGATTTCCGATAACAGCCCATCTGAAAGTCCTCTTTCCTGTAGCTTGTCCAGAGCATCCCCATATTTCTGGATCTGGTCGATTTCCTTCTGCAAATCTCCCAGCTGAAATTTTTCACCAATTACATTGCCTTCTTCGTCTTTGATGTCAATGCGCTGGAACAATTCTCCATAATCAGACAGCTGATCCTGCAAACTTTCCTGTTTGCTTTCGATGGCATCCAGAGCGAACTCGTATTCCTGCTGGAATGTCTGCAATTCCTGCAAACGGGCTTCATTAGCTTCCTGAGCGGTGATTCTGGCTGCTTCCACCTGCTTTTTGTTCCACTCCGCTTCCAGTTCGGAAATTTCCTCTCGGATTTTCTGGACGTTCTCCCCTTCGGCTTTACTCAGTTCCTGATATTTCTTACTCAGGTTATCCTGATACTGCTTCAATTCCTCCGCAGCCGCTTCCTCTGATGCTTTCTTCTGTTCCGCTTCGATCTTCTGATTGATCTTATTGATTTCGGCTTGTAGCACATCTCCTACTTTGCGGGCGGTTTTCTTTGCTACTGTAACTGCTCCATCCATTTCACTTGCCGCATATAGCACACCGTCTGTCAAATCTTCCATTGCAGAGATGGGGACATCCGCCTTCCCCTTCAGACCATTTGCCAGACCGATGTCAACATTCTCTCCCACATCCTCTGACCATTTGGAAGGGGAATGTGTATCAAAACCGCTTTTCCCAGTGAAAATGTTTTTGACAGTATCAACTACCTCGGATGCCGCCGCTCCAATTTCTCCAATCTTGGATTTGATACCATTTTTCAGACCCTCAAGGATATTTTTTCCAATCTCAAGCATTTTCGCCGGCAGTGTTTTGAGGATGTTGAGAATGCTTGTCCCAACAGAACGAACAACTCCCACAGCCGTTTCCACCATAGACCGCATCCCTGTACCAAGAGAAGAAATGCCATTGGAACCAACGGTTTTCAGCGCAGCCGGAATATTGGAAAGGGTCGTTTTGATGGAATTAAAAATATTGCTGACCGTTGTTTTTACTGCTGGTCCCATAGACTTGATACCATTTCCCAGTGCAGTGATTAGACTTTTACCCAATGACAACCAGTTGAACGCCAAAAAGGCGCTGACGATTGCCTGTATAATCTGTGGGATATTTGCCACCAATGTGGGAATGGCTTTTACCAATCCAATGGCAAGATTTTTGATCAGCGTCAGTGCTGCCACAACGAGTTTTGGTGCATTATCATTGATGATGCCCGCAATATTGATGACGATCTGGGGGATGGTTTCAATCAGCGTCGGCAGGTTTTGAATGATGCCGTCTGCCAATGTCTGCAGTAAAGACAGCCCCGCATCCACCAGCGTTCCAACTCCACTGCGCAGCCCTTCCGTAAATCCCACCAAGGACTGCAAACCGCTTTGTATCATCATGGGCAGATGTTCTGCCAGATAACTTTTCATCTGCGTAAACAGTCCGCCAAGTGATGTCAGCACCTGTGGAACCGCTTCTTGCAACTGCGCAGAAATTTGTGTACCAATGGTAGAAATTTGAGAAAAACCACCTTCCATGCCGCCTGTTTTGAAGGCATCTGTTACAGAAAGCAAATCTTCGAGCAATGTATTTGCCATGGTTTTTACAGATGTAACCGCCGGCATCAGCATTGTGCCAAACTGTCCCATGATGCTTTCCAAATCTGCACTGGCACGGTTTGCCGCTTCCAGTTCTGCATTGTTTACCCGCCAAGCTTCTGCCGCCTGCATCAGTCCCTGATCGGACAATTCCTTCAGCACCAAATTTGCCCGTTCACTTTCTGTCTTTGTGGCTTCCAGTTTTTTATTGAAATCATCCTCATTGGTACCTGCCCAGTTCAACACATCCGCAAAAGAACCTGTTACCGTTCCTGCTTTGACCGTTTCATTGATGGATTCCGCCAAGCCGTCAATGGGAATAGAGTCCCCGTAGGTTGCCCATGCGCCGATTGCACCATCTGTCATTTGTATCAGCTGTTCCTGAGATAATTTCAACGCCTGCAGATTTGCCGCTGCCGTTGCTGCCGATTGGTTATCCCCCAATACGCCATAAAGCTGTGTATAGGTCTGTTGAGTCTGCTCTGCGGAATATCCCGCCTTCTGGCTGGAAACGTCCAGCGTCCCCATGATCTTATTGTATTCCTTGGTGCTTTCCACCAAAGATGCAATACCGCTTACCAACGACTGGACGGCTCCAGCAATGACACCGCCGGCAAAAGCGTCTTTGAAGGAACTTCCGACAGCCTCCGCTTCTCTCCCCGCATCCTTCAGATCGTCGGATAAATCATCCGCTGATTTCCCCAGACTATCCATCTGCCGCTTCATTTTGTTCATATCGGCTGTGGCGCTGTTGATCTGGGATTCCAGATTATTTACCACACGCACCTGTTTGTTATAAGCATTTTGTGCCCGGATGGCTTCTGTGGAATTGGTGCCGAAACTTCTGGTGGCGTCATCCAGTTCCCTTGCCAGTTGGTCCAGTTTTGCTTTTGCACGTTCGGATTGTCCAGTCAAAAGGGAAATTTTATCCGCACTAGCTTGGATAGACCGTTCCAGCACTTTTCCTTGGGCGGTCAAAGATTCCTCACTGTCCTCCATGCCTGTGAAAGAGGAAACCACCGCTTTCATTTCGGAACCCAGATTTTTCAACTGGGCATTGACAGCGCTCAAACTGTCCCGAAAGGATTTCTCACCATCGATGCCGATTCTTGCACCAATGTCTGTTGCCATTTCATCTCACCCCCTTCCGGAAAGAAAAAAGCGCCTGTAAATACAGACGCTTACTCCAACTTCAATATTTCAAAAAATTCTTCCCGTTCTTCTTCCTCCGTTTTGATGTGCTTCAGCTTTGCCCCTTCTTTCTTGATCTGCTCAATGGCGATCAGGTCGCACAGTTCCCCAAAGGGCATCTGCCAAACCAATCTATATGGAATGCCGATCCTTAAACCGTACCAGATGTACCATCGGATACTTTCGTTTTTCTGCTCCTGGGCTTTGGGTCTTTTTCTGCTTCTTTATCTTCTTCCGTTTCCACTTCCCGTTTCATGTTTCCGGTAATGGTCGCAAAAATATTGAATTTCAGTTCTGCGATATCATCCACCCCAACGGCATCCAGAAGAAAATCTTCTGTCAGCGGTTCCGGTGCGTCATTTCCCATCAGTTTCTGGTAAGCGCTGCCAGCTCTGCTCATTTCCGACAGCAGCCAGAAGCACTCTGTCAAAACCTTTCCAATATCTCCAGCTTCGCTTTCCAGCGCACTGCCAATATTGTCGATAGAACCATATCTTTTATTACACTCCACGATCACCCTTGCGCTGAAACTTAAAGGGTACTTCGTTCCCGCAACCTCCATCATACCTGTTTTCATGGTATTCCTCCTTTATTCTGCCCAATCTTCCAACCCTGCGGCTTCATTTTCGCCCGTATCCGCTGCCGGGCTTACGGCTCCCCCACAATGGACAGGAACTGTTTGATTGCCGCTTCTGCGTCCGCCTCGCTGTTCATGACACTGGATACCTTTTTCCATGTGTGTTTCTCCCCATCACTGCGCAAAATGGTGCCGGAAATTTCCGGTGTACCAAATTCAATGGTTTCTCCCTGTGTGGTAAAGGTATCGCTGGGATTGTTCAGCTTGATTTTAGGCAAAATTACCGCCTGATACCCAATCACATTGTTGTTCTGCACTTTCACAATGGCACCAAAGCCCAGATAAGGCGTATTCTGGTCATCATCCCAGTTATACCATTTGGGTGTTTCTGTCTGGATATCCTCGTTGGTAATGGTTTCTTCCGTAACGCCCAGCACCTCCATCATCACATCAGGCAGCAGATCGTCCGTTGTCAATGTCAGACTGCCTCCGCTGAAGGTATTGGCGCTTTCCGCCGGACCGTTATCGGCATACAGGATATTGTCATCGCCTTCTTCCAGTTCGATGGACAATTCCACGGCTTTGCCGATCAATGCCCCTTCTGAATAGGTGACTGTGCTTCCTGTGTTGCTGTACTTTGCACAATAAGGTTTGCTCAAACCAATCTTTGCCATCTATATCACTCCTTCACAATTTTTTTGATTTCTGTTTCAAATACTTCTTTCATCTTTTTCTCTGCCGCACCTTTGCTGCTGCGAACGGAACGGTCGAAAAAAGGTTGTTTGCTGCTGAATGAAGTCCCGCTGTTAAACACACGTGCAATCATGGCATTTGGCTGTCCCTGGGGATATTTCTTTGTCTGAATGCTGTTGTATCCATCAAAACCTGCCCGCACATGCAAAAAGCCCTGATCGTTTTCCATGGGCGAAAGCCCGAAGCTTTCCTGCAGCCCTTTTTTCTGGGTTTCCCGTCTTTTCGTTTCATAAGCGGATGGTCCATCCGTTCGCAGACCTTCAATGCCGGAACGGATGGCATCGGCAGTCACTTTGGCGCCTTCATACACCGCTTGCTTTGCGATGTCCGTGGTATTTTGTTCCAGCTTTTCCAGTTGTTTCAGATAACTTTCCAGTCCCGTAAAGGCAATCTTTGCCATCAGCCTGCCACCTCCCACCGCCATTCATAATGGATATATCCCGTTTCTTCCTCGTACTGTACGGAGTTAAGGGAATAGGAGATTTCCGCATCTCCTAAAGCCCTTTGGATTTCTTCCCTTGCAGGATCCTGCTCTGTTTTTGTGAAAAAATCAATGGTGCCGGTAAGGACTTGTCCGATCTTCCGATTGTCTGCCGCAAGTTCTGCCCCTTCGCCGTCTTCTGCCCATACCACATATCTATCTGACGGATGGAGGGCGTAATAGCGAAATACCTCCACATCCACCCGCAGCAATGCTTCTTTGATTTTATCTTCCGGGTACATCGCCTTCCTCCCATCTTTCCAACGTCAATTTTGTGATTTGCAGTCCATTTTCGTCTTTTGTTTTCTGGGCAAGGAGCACACGGAACCCTCTGCCATCGTCCAGCTTCACCAGATCTGTCACACGGATATCCTGCCACAAAGGGACATTGACCACAGCTTCCGCCTGTTGTTTCGCCTGTAATGCCGTATAATACCGCTGGAATCCCAAGGTGTCATATCCAAAATAATGCCGATCCTGTAAGACCGGCGTTTCCTTTGGCATGGCACCCGGCAGCGCCGTATTTTCCATGCGATAAACTTCCAAAATGCCATCATCAAATGTCATAAAGCACCGCCTTTCTGGGAAAAAAGCAGGTTGTTCAGCTCATACCGCAAAAAGCGTGGCATCGCCGTATCTGTTCCGCCACGTTTGCGAAACAAATAGGCGGCGTAATGGATCTGCACCATATCACATTCCAGATTCCCCTCCACCAGCTTGATGCCTTCCCGCTGGATGGCGGATGCCGCCGCTTCCAGCAGCCAACGCAAATAATCATCATTGGCAGTGGTAAGCAACTGCAAATCTTTTTTTAACAGCAGCAGCCGTTCCTCTGTGGTCATTGCCATTCCCCCTTTCAGGCAGCGGTATATGTCACGACTACCGTATAAACCCTTGTGCTATTGCCGTAACGCACCGTAATGGTCAGGGTGTTTTCCCCTTCTTCCCAGGTTGCGTCTGTACCATTTGCCACTGTTTTCTCGCCGTGGCTGATCTCCACCGCAGCCCCTTTACGCAAAGGTGTGGCTGTGATGGTATTCGTCGCGTCGCTCGTTTCTGCCGTATATTCCAGCACATCCGGCTGGAAAGACGGCATCAAAGCCAATGAGCCAATCTTGAGCGCAGAAAGGCTCGCTGTTAAGGGTTTGCGGTATCTGCGGCAAATGTAACGCCATTATCGGAAGGCGCTGTATTGTTGATGCCGATTGCCACAAATCCCTCTGCGATCACCGGCATGCCATCGTATCTGGCAGTCCCTTTGAACACGGTCTGATCTTCCAGAAACAGTACATGTTCAGACTGTTCCAGCTTCACCCCTGCCCGCTCCGCCAGCAGATACAAATCCCCATAGCCGCCAATGATAACATTATCCGGCATAAAATTCAGATCCACGATCTCGCCGCCAATGACAGGCATGGTATTGTTCATCCCTGCGGTAATGGCGCCTGCCGCATTAAAGGAAAGGGATTCCGCCAGCAAAGAGGTGTGTGTGGTTTCGTTCATTGCCCAGAATTTATCACCGCTGCTGTATTCTCCTTTCGCTTTACCACCGGCTTTGATGATCTCCTGGAACAGTTTGGTGCCGGTGCTGTTTGCTGTGGCAATGGTCACCATGTTGCTGGTATGCAGATCTTCCCATTCTCTTGCCTTATCGGAATAATTTTCCGGCTTTTCTGTCTGTGCCAGTCTGGTATAAATACCCAAAGGCATTTTTACGCCTTTCCCGTAAAGGATCGCCTTATCCAGCGCAAGACCAATGGCTTTACCAATACCGGAAAGCAGTTCTGTGGCAAGGGCGATGTCACTATCTTCCAAAGTGGCATTGCAGACAGGAACATACCCGCTGACTTTATATCCATCTGTTTCCACCTGATTGAACAGGAATGTCAGTTCATTTACTTTGCCGCACATTTCCGTCCAAACGGCTTCGGGAATGGTGCCCATGATATTCTGACGTGCAGTGCCGCTGACAGGTCTTACATAGACTTTTCCGTACAGCTTGGAAAACTGCACCAGATTTTCCCGGATCAGCCCCAGCATCACATCGGGAATGGTCAGTTCCGCCCCTGAAACACTTCTCTGCTGTCCCGCAAAATTACGGACCCTGGTCAGGAAAGACTGCACATCTTCACGGGCGAAGAAAACAGTTCTTTCCTCCATGTTCAAATGAAAAAATTTTCTCTGTTCCATCTTCGTTTCTGCTCCTCTCTGTTCGTTTGGATTTTCCTTCTTTGTGGCAGCAGCGGCACGCTGTTCTTCTGCGGCAATTTCCTGTTCCAGCCGCTCCACTTCTGCCTCCAGCTCCCCTTTCTGGGTTTCGTGTTCATCCTTTTCCTGCTGGAACGCTTCCGCCGCATCCTCTACCGCCTTACGGTCTTCTTCCGATGTTTCTTCCGTCATTTCCTCAATGGCAGTTTCCAGTTCCTTTTCCCGTGTGGAAAATTCCGCATCTTTCTGCCGGAGCTGTTCCAGCTCTTTTTTTCTGGCGTCCAACTTGGAACGCAGTACCAATGTTTTCAATGCCATTTACATTTCCTCTCCTTTCAGTTTTGCCAGCGTTCTGGCTTTCCAAAGTTCCAGATGCCGCTTTCTGTGATCTGTCAGCTGGGCTTTTCTTGCCGTCACCGCCGTTTCGGTATAGGCAGGAAATGTGACCACAGAAACCTCATACAATTTGACTTTTTTGATTGTCCAATGGACAGCGCCGCCGCTTTCGGAAAATTCCTCCTCCAAAATATCAAAGCCAAAACTGCACTGATCCACATCTCCCCGCTTCACCCGTTCATACAGATTCATGGCGTCCATATCTTTGGGATTGATTTTCACCTCACCCCAAAGACCACGGCTGTCTGTTTTCAAAGTCAGCGTGCCTGCCTTCGTCCTGCCCAATACCAATCTGGTTTCATGGTCGATCAGACAGCGGATATCATCGGATAAGGCACCGTCAAAAGCAGTTTCCGCAATGCTTTCCGTTGCGCCGTCCCAAAGTTCATAGTTGGAACCGAATACAGAAAAATAGCCGCTGATATAAAGATCATCGGCTTCTGTTCTTGTTTGAAATTCCGTTGCTACACTGCGCATCTGTCGATCTTCACGCATTTGAGCCATCACCTCCATTCAATTTCTTCTGATCTCCGATCATCCCCTGCGGGATATAGTTTTCCAAAATGACCAGCTCGTCCAAGCCTTCTTTGGGGCTTTGTCCTGTCCAGTCCCGCACCTCGTTACCCGTCATAATGCCTCTGGTGTAAAGATTTGCCCCCACCTCCGAAAGGGTCTTGATGTCATAGGCATAGAGGGAACGAAGGTTGAAACGAAAATACCAATCCGGCGAAATCAACAGTTTTTTCGTCAGCTCCTGCTCGATTGCCTGACAGATGGGACGCAGTCTGGTATTGACAAAATGGTTCCACTCGCTTTCCTTGTACTCCCCTTCCCCCACCACAAAAGATGGGACATCCAAAATGGCAGCAACGGTCTTTTTGTCCATTTTGATGCTGTCAGAAATGGCAATGTCATTGAGGGACAAAGGGCGTACTTCGATGACCTCGAACTGTTCCGCCGGCAGCATCCACGGCTCACCGGCACGGGAACTTTCCACATACTGTTCCAGTAAACGGCTTCTGCCTTCTTTGTTGGAAAACTCCTCCGTCAGACCATCCACTTTGACGATCATGGAGGGCTTCCATTTGCTTTCCATAAAGCCTTTCTTTGTGATGGCTGCCTGTTTCAGATTGTCTGCCACTTCTTTCAAGCAAGCCCGATAGCCGCTTCCTTTCCAGTAAAAACCGCTGTCCGGATTGATGACAAAATGTAATACGTCCTGGGGCTCATAAGGAATGCCCTGAATCATGATCCGATAACCAAAACCATCCTGAGCAAAAGATACCGCTGATGCCGGTACCGGCACCAAATCGGACAAAAGCCCCTGTTCCGTCAAAGGCAGCACCACACTGTTTCCATCACCTTCCAGCAGCAGCGTCCGCACCACTGCCGCCATGAATGTTTTTCGTGTGGTATATCTGTTTGGCGTGATATCCACCTTTCTGGATAACCCATTCTGGATGCGGGTATCCCCGTTTTCCGTATTTGCCATCAGGTGGATGGTCATGCTGGAAATCAGATCTGCGATTTTGTTGACAGCAGCCATAATTTCGGGGTTATGGGACAATTTTGTATAGCCCGTTCCACACAGGATGTCATAGGCTGCCGGAGAACACAAAAAGGATGTTGGTTCCGCTCTTGTTTTCGTCTTACCGTTTTTCTTCTTCCTGCTCATAGGAAACCACCTCCCTTATTGCAGCCAGTCACTTGCTTTCTGGCTTTTTTCCATATCAATGAGCATTTGTTTTGTGGCAATGACGTCTGCGTCAAAAAGGTCAATGCGCTGATTGGGCTGTATCTTTTCAAAGCGCACAAAATCGTCACTGTCTTCAATGGCTTTTACATTGCCGATGCAATAGGCGTATGCCATATTCCCCAAATAAGAAAAGCGTCCTCGCTTGATCTGTTTTTCGATCTCACGAAACGCTTCTGTTTTTTCCACATATCGTTGGGACTGGTCACGCATCTTGAATCCCGCTTTTTTCATTTTCAACACAAACTCTCTGGCATATCGCTTGTCATAGCCCACCCATTTGATTTTGAATCCCATTTGCTTCATGGATAAAAACCATTTCACAACGTCCTCATACTCAATGACCTCATGGTTGCATAGCGTCAGCCATCCCATTTCTTCCCACCAAAAGAAAGGGATGTTGTCCTCCTCCGCCTTCAGATGGGCTTGTACCACAGGAATAAATCCATGGGTGATACAAATATCCACATCCTGATACCGCCCATGGAGGGAAGTCCCCGTCAGGTCATAAAGTTTGGACAGATCGGCGCCGCCATACCAAGTGATGGGTAGCTTTGCCAGTTCCTCCAGCGTCCAGTGATACTTGCTGTCAGAGGCTTCCACTTCTGCCATATCAAAATAGGTTTCCATGGCAGAGGTAAACACGTTGAGGGACTTTGCGAAAAAATCTTTCCTCTGCTGTGGATCGTTTTGCGCTTGGAACGCATCATTCTGCATTTCTTCCGGTCGGATGGATGCGCCATAGGCAGGGTTTGCCATTTCGTGTGTTTTGGGGTTTGTGTAATCAATAAATTTTTTTCCGTTTTCTCCCGGCATGGGGTCTGCTTCACAGATGAATATAAAATACTGCTCGTCAGAAATCTCTCCATCCAGCACCCGTTTGCAGTACCGCACCCGCTGCGCCAAAAAGCTGTTGGGATCATCCCCTGCAGTGGAAATGCCGATCATCAGCTTATTGGTATAAGCCTTCATGGCTTCTTTGAATAGGTTGTACTGCTTTGGTTTTTTGAACGCATGGATTTCATCCGCAATGGCTACGTTGCAGTTAAAGGAATCCTGGGCGTCTGGGTTTGCCGCAAGCGCCGTCAGGTCAAATAAACCGCCGCCCAGTTCCGCTGAAATGGAATGCTCATTGTTGTTATCAATGATACGAAAGGGTCCGCCGCTGGCTTGATCTTCCCCCATATTTTCTATGTTGTACTTTAAGAAATCAAAGGTTTCCAAGGTTTGTTTCAATGCCGCCGCTACCACATATATTTTCGAGCCTGACATGCGGTATAACAGCCCCAATGCATAAGCCAACGACGCCGCAAAGCTGGTCTTGATATTCTTTCTTGGGATAAAGATCAGGGCTTCATGGAAGCGGTTTATCTTTGTCCCTGCCATCTTGAACCCCAGCAGGTTGTAAATAATGAATTTATGAAATGGCAAAAGATAAAACGGTGTCCCTCTTAAAGGCATTCCGTCCTGTCGCTCTCCTTGCTGGTGGCAAAGGGTCTTTTCTATGATGCCAATGCAAAATTCTGCGTCCCGTGGCTGGAAATCGTAAGCAGGATTTTTGAGATCCGACAGGAAGCGTTCACAGCCCTTGATCCGGTACTGGTTGGCTGGAATTTTTCCTGATACGACATCTTTGGCATAGTTCATGACCGTATCCCAATTTTTGTACTTACTCATCCAAAGACCGCAGCGCTTCCCCCAGCACGCTGTCCTTTCTGCCTTCCAGCCCTTTTGCCCGGATCTGCTTCAAACCTTTGGGGGTCAGCCCGAACGTAGTTTCCATTTCCAGCAGCTCTTTGCGCAATGTTTCCATAGCCAGATACAGCGCCGTCTTTCTGCGGTTGGTGGCGCCACTTTTGTTTGTATATTCTTCTGTGATTTCACACCCGCCCTGATACCACTGCTCCTGCAGCAGGTCATATTGCAGACGCAGATCCGCATACCGCCGGATGCTCACATCAAATTCTGGGATGTACGTCCCCGCTTTTTTCATACTGCTTTTTGTTTTGGAGAATATTTTTTTCACCTGTTTTTGATATTCCGTTTCCATAGCTTCCCCCCTTTCTGTTTTTTTCGTAGAGTTGGAAAGACCTCACCCCACACACTGGCAGCACAGAACTTTTGATGCCTTATGGGAGGGGGGATCTCTTTTTCTTCCGCCAGTCCACGCCTGGTACTGTGATCTGCATCAGATGTTTTCCCATGGCTGTCAGTCCACCGGTCTTTGGATTTTCCAATTTTTTATGGGTGGAAAAACTGACAGAAATCAAATTCCAATCCTCCCATTGATATTGCGGATATTCCGTTGCCGGGTAAATATGATGCACCATTTTCGCTTCTTCGGTCTTCCCATACCAACCAGAGATCACGTCTTTGTATCCGTCTAAACGAAGGATTTTGGCTCGTTTTTTCTTCCATTTTTGTTTGTTATAGTCCATAATGCCCCTCCGTTCTGCAAAAGAAAAAGGACCATTGCTGGTCCTTTGTGGTTCCCTTTGGGTTCCATGGTATCATAATAACATGGAATTAGGGCGTTGTACTGTCAAATCAATTCAAAACACCTCAAAATTAAATACATTTGACATATACTCTTCTGTATCTTCAATATTTCCCGACTCAATTTTTCTACGTATATCTTCAATAGTTTCTTTATCTAAATTCGTTACTAGATGCCCAACAACCTGATAAATCCCAGGTCCCTTTAGTGGAAAACCTCTTACCGGAAAACGTTCCAGCAAGTTTATTGTATCATAAAAACCATTTTCATGATTTTCGTTAGTATTCTTCTCATAAAAACTTTGGCTTCCTAACATCACAATTTGATTATCATGTACAATACTATATAGTATTTTAATATCCTGAATTTTAATATCCCAAAAGTTAACTATCGTAACAATATCGAAAGAAATTACTTCATTATGATAATCACCATTCCTTATTTGTATGCTATTGAACACCTTTAATATATTTGTATCATCTGTTGGCTTGCATAAAAGAATATTAGTTTTTACTTTATCGAAATTCATAATTATCATCCTTTATTTTTGTCATTTTTAATATCTATTGGTTTTCCGTAATTCTGTCTATCTTCCTGTGATCCATACTGATTTTGGTTTTTATATTTCTCATCCATCTTTTTTCCCAGTCTATCTTCCATATTCTTTAAAGCTTCCGATATACTATTGTTTATTTCATTTAATAGCTTTCTTGTTTCTTCTAGAGATTCATTCGCTTGGTCAACATTATAAAAACTTAAATATAGTGAAATAACACCAATAATCATGGCTATCATTCCTAAAATCAAGCTTACCCACTCATTCATATTTCCTAGTTGTACATTTTTATCTAGAATAAAACTTGCTGTAAATAATAGTATAATACTTGTTGCTATAACATATAATAAAAATTTAGGCCAAAATAATCTAAAAAAATCAATTCTTTCTTTCAGCAGCTTTCTGGTTTTTGTTTCTTTATCCTTTTCGGTAATAACTTGAAGATATACAAATTGAATCACTATAATTATTATAAGAAAAATTATAATAGGAATTCCAATTAATATTTCTAAATCCATAATTATCACTTCCATTTCATTTTTTTAAACATATAAAATAATTATAATTCAAATATTCACTATAATCAATCAATTTACTTCATCCTCAACCCTCTTTCTCTGGCAAACACCTTTCTTGCCTTTGCCAGCCACCGATATACCGTTTTTTCCCCTGCCGGAATCTCCATTTCAGCCTGATGCACCCTTCTGGAAATTTCTCCTTTTTCCAATTCCTGATCCGGCTTTGTAAAATACACAATTTCAACGGCTTTCCGCTGTGCTTCATCCAGCTGCACCAATGTCCGCTCCACTGCCAGAATATCTAAAAATTCCGCCTGCATTTCCGCCACAGCATCCTCTGCCTGCATCACTGCATAAGCTGTGGCATCGCTTGGCAGATGTGGTCCTCCATTATGTAAAAACTCTCGTTTTGACTTGGTATAAATCTCCTGCCGCACCTTTTCTTCCAGTTCCGCTGCCGTCAGCCTTCCGCAGGCAGCATAAAAACGGAAGGCTTCTGTGGCATAATCTCTGATATTGTCTTTCCGCATGACATCACCCGTTTTCCTTTACACACCCACAGACTTCCGGTCTGTTCTGGCAACTATTTCTGCACTTTTTCCGATAACCACAATCAGCACAGCAAACATTTCCTCTCCTTCTGTCGCAATTAAAAATGCGGCACATTCTCACTTCATCCTTTGACACCTTGCAAGCCCCTTTCCTTTTCACTCCTCAAAACGGCAAATCATCATCCTCTATATCATCTATGGGATAAAATCCATCCTGTGTCGGTTCTCTCCTCGGCTCCTGATTCTCGTTTTTACTGCCTGCAAAGTGCTGTTCCTCCACAACCACTTCCATATTTCTTCTTTTATTGCCGTCTTTATCCGTCCAGTTTCGCACCTGCAGGCGTCCAACAATACAAACCAACTGTCCTTTGGAAAAATACTTTTCCGCAAAAGTGGCATACTTCCCGAATGTAATACATGGGATAAAATCCGCTTCCGCTTCGCCTTCCTTCTTCCATCTTCGGTTGACCGCCAGTGTGTACCGCCCAACGGCAACCGGATTTTCTCCTTCGGCATACCGTATCTCAGGATTCTTTGTCAGTCTGCCCAGCAATTCCACTTTGTTCATTGATACTTCACTCCTCCATTTGCCGCAGTGCCTCCACTGCCAGCCTTGCATATTCCTTTTTCCGCTGGATGTTTTCAATCTCCTGTTCACTGCGCCCCTGCCACTTTGCCTTATTCGCTTGGTAAGCATGTTTCTTTTCCAGCTTTTCAAAATAAGCAATGGCATCCACATATAATGGCTTCTGCATATTTATCTCCTTTCATGTACCTCTTGCCTTTTTCTTGATCTCACGAAAATGGTCTATACCTCATATGAATCCGTAACCGTACATTTTTCACAACCATCACGCCGCCTTACCTTCTCAGCCTTCTTTTCCGCTTCTTCAAAACTACTTTCTTTTGAAGATTCTTCATCCATGATTCTTTTGTATTGTTCCAAGTAGTCCGCTGCTTTTGAAAAAACATCCTCTTTCATTGACTCCATATTCACATCTGCACACAAATCAATAAATAAACAATCATTACAATTTCCACATAATCTGCATTTTTGAACCTTTGCAAAATACCGTAAAATTCTAATTGTTTTTTCCATCTATTAATTCATCTCCAATCTTAATTGTTCTCCAGTTGAAATATATTTGTTCTCCCAGTCCACTCCAATATAATCCAGCACATGTCCCCATCCCATTTCATACATCCAAAAAGCCCACTCTTTTTCATTCCGTTCTCTAAGAAGGTCAAATCTATGTGGTCTTTTTTCCATATGTATTCCAAATCCACACATACTGCATCCTGTTCTTTGTGCCTTTGTTGTGTATAATGTACCATCCGGGTTTCTCTCGATTTTTCCATAAATTTCAGGAACAGGAACATTCAAGTCCATTGCAAGCTGTAACAAATCTTGTCTCTTGAATATGGCAAATGGAGCTGAACGAATTGTGCTTTTCCCAAAATAGTTGCAACCGTTGATTTTTAAACTCTTTGCCCTTCTTCCACCTTCTGATGCCATCAACCCTAAATAAGGAACGCTGTTATGCTCTTTCGCCCAGTCTTCGCATGGCTTTTCTTTGAGATAATAGCAGCATTTGGAGGATACCTTAAAATCAGGTGTGCCGTAAGAAACACCCTCCACATCATTTTCATAACCTCCAAACTTATCAAGCCATTTTTGACTTAGTTTCATCCTGCTGTTTTTCTGAAATCCACCATATTCTCCGGTTTCTCCTGTAATAATGGCATGCCTTACTGTTTTGTTTTTCTCAGATGGATTTTGAAGCAATTCAATCTTGGAAGCAACTTCCTTTGAAATGACCGGGAATCCAAACTCTTTAATAATTTCAGCTTTGTTCCAGTGTGTTCCATCTTTTTTCTTGGCACTCAAAAGCCGCTCTATACCTAAAGCCTTATGAACATCTTGAATACTCTTATCTTCCAAATATGAAACACTAATTCCCGGGATATGGATTCCTATACTTTTCAAAAACAAAAATAATGTAATACTGTCTAGTCCACCTACAGATACATGGCAGTTAAAACCTCTGCTCATACATTCGTTGTGAAATTCCCATGCTCTAATTTCTGCGTATTTTACTTTAAATTCATAATCCATACTCATTTTTACATTGAAATCTGCTATTTTTCGATCTGCGCCGATTCGTTCCATACGTTCTAAAACATTTTCTTTCGTCTTTTTTTCATATGCTTCCATTTTCATTCACCTCAAAACGCAATCTCTTTTCCACCAACAAACCACCCAGACGATCCTCTGTAGATCACTCCTTTCACATCAGCCAAAACCCAGCCACCTCCCCATGAATGCACAAATCCATTTCTTCCACAAACTGGCTTTCATACTCGCACATCCAGCAGTCATTTACCGGCATCTTCCCGTACTTCTCTATGGCGTAGGCTTTGTAATTCTCCATGCCTTTCCGCTCCACCATACTTTCCATTTCCGCTTTCCGCTGCAGCGCTTCTTCCAAATCCAGCAATATGTAATTTTTCCCAATCAGGGCAATAAAGTCTTCTCTGGTATGTGCTTTCTCAAATTCCCGCTGGCAGATACACTTCAAAGCCCGATCCAGACCACTCTCCGGGTACGCATGCAAACCACGCAGCCCCGCAAGGTGTACCTCTGGCACCAAATAACACCAAAAGCCATGCCTGTCGGAAATCTTTCGCCTTCCATTTCCATGGAAAATATGGTGTTTCTGCAAACAGCTTGTCCTGCCTGTCACAAAGCATCTTTTTTCCTTTCCCGTCAAAATGCTCCATGAGTGACTTCCTTCTCTCCGTTTCATGACTCCTGCTCCTTTCCTTCCCCATAGTCAGCCCCACCATTACGGATGGCTTTTATGTAACGAAACATTCCGTTTTCTTCAGATGTGTATTCATAGCGTTCCACTTCCCGATATCCCTTTGGCACACGAAGTCGTTGTTTTGGTTTTTCGTCTTTCATAGGAACCACTTCCACTTTTGGTTCCACCAGATTTCTGGAGCAGCTCCATCGTTTGGAATGATCCAGCGGACATTCTTTGGTGATATATCTGGTCAGCCCCGTATAATCTCCATCCGGTTCCAAACGGGAAATCATAATCCGCCCTTGTCCCCACAGTTCCGTCCACTGGTCAACGGTCAGATCGGTACCACTTACCACCAGATGGTGATGAGCACGCTTTTCCTCCGCTTCTGTCACTGCCACATATTTCAGTTCCGGCAGTCCCATTTTTTTCCGTTTCCGTTTCAGACGCTTCAGAAAATTTTGCAGCTGTCGTTTGGCTTCCCCATATCCCACATACTGTTTATGGGTCAGTGTCAAAAACAAATCTCCCTTTCCAAAATTGGCATTGATTTTTCTTGCCAGTTTTTTTCTGGCATATTTCAGATTCCGTTCCTGCTGCTCCGCACTGCTTCCATTTTCATTTGGTCCCCGCAGACAGCTTTTGTTGATTTTCCGTCTGGAATAGTATTCCTCTGCTTCGTAAACGTCCCCACTCCATATCTTTTTGATGTATCTTGGCATATACTCCCCTCCGTGGTCGTAAATATAATCTCTTTATCAAGGTTCCAAGAGGCTCCCACACCTCTCTTTACAAAAGCGTTCTCACAGCCGAAACCGTCAGAACGCTTGAAAAATTTCCATATTTATGCTATGCTTTTCCAGATGTATCTTGGGCATTTCCCGATGCCCTTTCCCTGTGGTTCCCGCCACAGGGATTTTTTTATGTCCATCACAGCTTGTCCCATGCCAGCTGTTCTCCTCTGACTTCCACCAGCTCCGCCGCTTTTTCTCCATCTTCCATGGGCAAATCCCAAATCCGCATGCCTGCCATGCGAAACAAAATCCCTTTGCCCACAATAAGCTTCCGTTCTCCTTCCCAGCCGTCGTACATGGGACCATCTGGATTTTTTGCCATATCAAATGCCAGATAGATTTGGTCAAAGTTTGGGCGCATGGGAATGATGTCCATTCTGCCCACCGCTCCGATTCTAGCTGCCATTTCTTCCATGGCAGGATTTTGTTTGATAATCTTTGCTCCTGTTTCTTCAATCAGCATCATCGTCACTGTCTTCATGAGATTCCACCTCCACTCCCTGTATCTGGCATTGCTGCCACATCAATTTCACATGTTCGTATAAGCCTTGGTCTAAGGGGAACTCCCCAATCACCGCAATCAATACCAGACCGTCTTTGACGGCAATGGTACGCCTGCCGTTCTGATTCCGCAGGAAAAAACGAAGGTATTCTGTTTTTCCGTTCAATACCGGCGCCAGCAAGTCCACATCCAGCCAAACAACACCTTCTGCCAGATAAAAAGGCATCAGCTTATGTCCGTTATACAAAATGGAAACGCCAGCCATATCTCCGGTCAATTCCTGCTCTCCCAGACGATCTATTTTGAAAAGTCCCGCTTCATCCTGCCGATCGCCCAAATACCACTTACATTTCTTTGCTTCCGCTATGCCAATAATGTTCAGAAAATCGTCTGCTGTCAGGTATGGCAATCCTTCCAATTTGTAGGCAGCCGCTCCTGTAAGGCACCACTGATTGTTTCCGGCATCTGTCACAATGACGGCATAGCGGAATCGTTTCGCTACTTTCGTAATGTCTGAAAATTTCATAGATTCACTTCCTACTATTTATCTTGTCAAATTCTGTCTTTGGCTTTGATTTGCGCCGCTGCGTAATAGCGGTTTTTCCAGTCACGCTTGTCCTGTTGCAGGGCTTTGATCTCCTCCAGAGCAATTCCCAGAAAAAGAACTAACACCCCGATTACCACCAGCAGCGTAATGATGAGCTTGTCCATCTTTTTTCCTCCTCTCCATGCGACGCTTGTATGTACATTGCGGGCAAAGATAGCCACGTCTGGTGTCCTGCTCTTTGGCAATGTTTCAGATTTCACCGCAGTCGCCGCAAACCACATACCGATATCCCGGTTTTAACATTTTTGGTTCCTTTCTATGCTTGTCCACTGGCAGGACCGAAGTCCCGTCATACCTTCTGCGCCGCTACGGCTTCTTTTTCTTTCTGCCGTTGGAGGCTCAGCATTTTTTTGTCATACAGTACATTGGTGATGTGCCGCCGGAGGCGTTCTGCTTCCTCCGGGGTTTTCTCACAATAAGATACGGTCACACGGTATTCCTTTTTTGGTTTCGACATATGTAACACCTCCTGTTGCAGTGTATGTGGTTGACGGTTTGTCCTATGCTTTGGGGGCTTTGATGATTTTTACACATTGACAAATTGCTTTTGGTACATGAAACTCTTTTTTTATTCATTCACCCTTCTGTGGTTGCATTGCGCAACATCTCTGCAAAAAAAATATTCTCCGAACTCATTTTCTGTTATTCTCAAAATTTCCGCTATTTTTTCAGCCTCTATCAAATCCATAGGTCTTACGTTATTGATTTTTTGAGATATCGTCGGTGCAGCCAATCCCATTTTTTCTGCCATTTCTTTTTGCGTAATCCCTAATTCAACCATCCTGCCCTTTATTTTGTTGCTGTTAATCAAAGTTGTCACCCCTTTCATTTTCTCGATTGTAGCACTGTGCAACATTATTGTCAATAGCATTATGCAACAAATATTAAAATATTTTATTTTTTATCTTGCACTATGCAATTTTCAGTGATACAATTCTAATTAAAAGGAGGCATTCCTATGGATAGAAAAATAATAGGCGAACGATTAAAATATGCACGTGACGAACTGAGAGGGATGAGCCTTCAAGATGTGGCTGAAGCCTCCGGCGTTGCTCGTTCCACTGTACAAAGATATGAAACCGCAAAAATACAGAATATTAAATTACCTGTTGTAGAATCCTTTGCCAGAGTATTAAATGTAAATCCGGCTTGGCTTATCGGAAAATCTGATGATATGGAAATTCCCTCAACCAATTTTATTGACACTTCTTTATTTCCAAATATCTTTCCTCTGCCAAAAACAAAAAAAGTCCCCCTACTTGGCACGATCGCCTGTGGGGAACCAATCCTGGCAACGGAAAATATTGAATCTTATGTAGATATGGATTCAGATGTCCATGCAGACTTTGCCCTTCGCTGCCAAGGCGACAGCATGATCAATGCACGCATTATGGATGGGGACATCGTCTTTATTCGTAAACAGGACATGGTGGATAACGGAGAGATCGCAGCCGTTCTTATGGATGACTGCTCAGAAAGTCAAGCGACTTTGAAACGGGTTTATGTTTCTGATGATAAGATCCGCCTTTGCGCTGAAAACCCTAACTACCAGGACATGATATTCTTTGAAAACGATATGAACAAAGTACGTATCATTGGAAAAGCTATTGCTTTTTTGAGTGCAGTAAAATAGACTATGTGCTTTAGCTCAAATTGATATAAAAACAGATTTTAATCTTTTTATGAGATGGGGTGTCTTTATGTACGATTTTATTACCGTTGACTTCGAGATTGCGAATAAAAATATGGATAGCGCCTGCTCTATTGGCATTACCGCTGTAAAGGATTGCGAAATTATCAAAAGGGAATATTTTTTGATCAATCCACCAACGCCTGAATTTGATATCAAAAACACAAATATTCATGGCATTACTTATGATATGGTGAAAAACGAATACTCCTTCGCAGATATATGGAACAATATCAAAGATTATTTTGAACATTCTTGTTTTATTGTCGCTCATAATGCACAATTTGACATGTCTGTTCTTCGTTGCTGTCTGGATCGCTATTCTATTCCTCTGCCTGATTTTGATTATATAGATAGCATCAATATCATCAGACGTGAATCTGATAGTTCATTAAGTTCCTACAACTTAGAATCATCCGCTGCCTATTTTTCAGTTGATATTGGAACACATCACAATGCGTTAGACGATTCAACTACAGTTGCCAACATTCTCATACAAATTCTAAAAAATCATGATACAGTACACTTCCAAGATCTGTGTAAACACTATCAACAATACGTACATCCGTTTTCAAAGTTAAATGTAAACAGGACTTTTTATACTAAATTCCAGACAAAGTATAGCGATAACACGATTGCCATGCAAGAACTAAAATCCTACGCTGCGTCTATCATTTCCGATGGAGAAGTAGATATACAAGAAATTACAGATCTATCTGACTGGATATCTAATCATCCTGATCTTGCAGGTTACTATCCTTTTGATAAAATTTCCGAATTGTGTGACAGCATTTTTGAAGATAATATAATATCTGATGATGAAAGAGAGCAAATGCTTTTCCTCTTGAAGCAATTTGTAAATCCAATGGAAACTGGATGTTGTAACTGCAATATCATTTTTTCCGAAAAAATTTTTGTACTTTCTGGTGATTTTACTTCTGGTTCTAAAAAAGAAGTCGAAGCAAAAATTACAGAGAAAGGCGGAATCTGCAAAAGTGGTGTGACGAAAAAAACAGATTATTTGATTGTTGGTGGAGCTGGTAGTGATAACTGGAAATTTGGAAACTATGGAGCAAAAGTTTCAAAAGCCCTTGAAATGCAGGAAAATGGTCATCCCATCGTAATTTTAAAAGAATCCGACTTAATGCAATGTTTTGAATAATCTCGGAGGTATTGTATGGAACAGATATTTCATCTCATCGCCCTTCTTGGCGAAAAATACCATGCGGATAAAATCGTTCTTTTTGGCTCCCGTGCCAGAGGCGATCACAAAGAACGCAGTGATATCGATCTTGCCATATACGGGATTTCAGAAAAAGATCAATCGTCTTTCTGGTCTGATATAGACGACCTACCTACCCTTCTGGAATTTGATCTGGTTCATATCTCACCAGATACAAATCCAGAACTGATCCAAAACATTGAAAAGGATGGTGTCATTTTATATGAAAAAAGTTGCTAATTTCCTGCAGGCAGTACAACGGCTGCGGGAAGCAGTGGAAGAACATTTGAAACATCCCAATAATGATGTCATTCGGGATGGTATGATCCAGCGTTTTGAATTTACCTTTGAGCTTTCCTGGAAAGCCGCAAAGGAATACCTGCTGGATCAGGGCGTTGCAAATGAGTTGAATTTTCCTAAGCAGGTGCTGAAAACCGCTTACGGGAATCAAATGATCAACGACGAAAGCGTCTGGCTGGACATGCTGGAATCCAGAAACCGCACCTCTCATATATACGATGACCGGATCGCGGCAAAAATCGCTAGAGATATTTCTACCCGCTTCCTGCCGGTGCTGGAAGATCTGGCAGAATATTTCCGTGAAAACTGAATTTTTCTTTTGCAAACAACACTGTATGTAATTTCATATCACGTGGCAACCATTCAGGGAGGAATGTATATGCTGAAAAAAATCCTTGCTTTTTTGACAACTTTGGTGATGGTATTTGCCTTTGTTGGCTGCTCTGGCGGGGAATCTCCGGAAACGGCTGTCACCAACTATCTGACAGCGTTCCAGAGCCTTGATCTGGAAACCATTGATAAGTATACGAATGATACCAGTGAAACAACAGATACCGCAGATGATGCCATTTCCGATTTGGAAAATGACGAAACTGGCAAAGCTTTCGTGGAAAACCTGACTTTTGAAATCCTTTCTTCCACAGAAGAAGATGACACTGCAACAGTCAAAGTATCCATCACAAACGTGGATATGGCAAATGCCATGAGTAAGGCAATCTCTGAAATGATTCCACTGGCTTTCGCAGGATTGTCTGAAGAAGAATTGGAACAGAAATCCACTGAAGCTATGATTTCTGCCATTGCCAATAACAAAGACACGACTTATACCAAAGAAGTGGATATCTCTCTGGTCAAAGGCGAAAATAACTGGCTCATCGTACCAGATGATGATTTAGCCGATGCCATCACAGGCGGACTGGTCTCTTTTGCCAACAGTATGAATGAAGCTTTTTCTTAAACAGTAATGCTACGTGATATGGAATTTTAATAAAAACAAAATCGGGGGAATGAAATATGGGTTTTACAGACATGTTCAAAGGCAAGCAATACAAAGCTGAATTGGAAAAATCCAACAAAGAAATCGAAGAAATGAAGTCTATGTTTACTCCTGAAATGCAGGAGGCTGATTCTCTTCGGCAAATGATTAACTCTATGAAGGAAGAAAAAGAAACTCTGGGCGAAACAATTGCACGCATGAACCATGCTGTTGCCACACTGGATAAAGAAATCAAAGATAAAAAGAATTTGATTATCACCTTGGATGATGAAATTTTGTTCCAGGAGTTCGGTTTATACAAACCCAGATACGACTTTGCCAACTCCACACAATATAAAATAAAACTAAATTCTATCAGAGAGCAGCAAAAAGAAATGATCAAAGCTGGTACCGCTGTAACAGCAAATACCAACTGGACTGTAAACAATAGTGCATCACAAGGCAAAAAAATGGTCAAAGATATGCAAAAACTTTTCCTGCGTGCTTTCAACTCTGACTGTGATGAAGTGATTTCTAAGGTCAAATATAATAACTTTGACGCTTCCTTAAAGAAAATCACTGCTTCCAAAGATGCCATTTCCAAACTTGGCACGATAATATCTCTTTCCATTTCTATGAAATATTATGAATTAAAAGTACAGGAGCTTGCCCTTGCTTTTGAATATGCACAGAAAAAACAAGAAGAAAAAGAAGAACAGAAAATGCTTCGTGAGCAGATGCGTGAGGAAGCAAAACTGCAGCGTGAAATAGAAGAAGCCAGAAAATCAATCGAAAAAGAAAAACGCCACTACTCCAATGCTTTGGATAGAGCTGAACGTGCATACGCTGCCGCAAAAGATGATATTGATAAAGAAATTTGGAAAGAAAAGCTGGATGAACTGAAAGCACATCTGGTTGAAATCGAAAAGAATCTGAAGGACATCGATTATAGAGAAGCCAACAAACGTGCCGGTTATGTATATATCATTTCAAACATCGGCTCCTTTGGGGAAAATGTTTATAAAATTGGTATGACACGTCGTCTGGATCCGCAGGATCGTGTAGACGAATTGGGTGATGCTTCTGTTCCTTTCAACTTCGATGTTCACGCTATGATCTTCTCTGATGATGCTCCAAAACTGGAAGCTGCGTTACATAATGAATTCTCAGACAGAAAAATCAACATGGTAAATCAACGTAGAGAATTTTTCCGTGTTACATTAGATGAAATCGAAGAAGCAGTGAAAAAGAATTTTGATAAGAGCGTTGAATTTAAAAAATTCGCAGATGCTGAACAGTATCGTCAAAGTTTGAAAATGAAAGAAATGTAAATATTAAAAACCCCCTGCGGTACCACCAATGCCACAAGGGGAAAAGAAAGCCGTTTCCTCACAACTTTCCCTTTCGGTCACTATATCACATTTTGCAATATTTTACAACTTAAGGAGGAAAAACTATGATTGATTTCAAAAACGGCGCTGTTTTTAAACTGAGCAAAACAAAAAAATTTTCAAACCAAGACACCGTGCAGCCTTTATTTATTGACGGTGAAGAACTGATCGGGGAATATCAGGCACTCAGGGACTTTGTTATTTTCACAAATAAGCGCATCATCTCCGTAAATGTTCAAGGTATTACCGGGAAAAAGAAAGATTTCTCCACATTACCCTATTCCAAAATTCAGGCTTTTTCCATTGAAACTGCTGGAGTATTGGATTTAGACAGTGAATTGGAACTCTATTTCTCTGGATTAGGTAAAGTGAAATTTGAATTCACAGGAGAAAGTGATATCGTAAAACTCGGAAAACTGATTTCTGAAAAAATTCTTTGATAATTAAAAATCCCCTCTCCTGCGCCAACAGGAAAGGGAATTTCATAAAGCGGTCGTAAAATACAACCACACTTCGCAACTGTATTGTATCATAAGACCGCTCTTTTTGCTATACCCTAAATATAGGAAAAGGAGGTCTTTTGTATGGTAGCTATTTACGCAAGACAATCCATCGACAAAAAAGACAGCATCAGCATCGAAAGCCAGATTGCCTTTGCCAAACGGGAAATCTTTTCGGAAGAGTGCAAAATCTATGAGGACAGCGGTTATTCCGGCAAAAATACCAACCGCCCTGCCTTTACGGAAATGATGCATGACATCCAAACGGGGCAGATTGAAAAAGTGGTGGTCTATCGTCTGGATAGAATCAGCCGTTCCATCGTGGACTTCGCAGATTTCATTGATGTGCTGGAAAACAACGGCATCTCCTTTGTTTCTGCCACGGAAAAGTTTGATACCTCCACCCCCATGGGACGTGCTATGCTGTATATCATCGTTGTTTTCGCCCAGTTGGAGCGTGAAACCATCGCTGAACGTGTCCGGGATAACTATTATGCCCGTGTCAAAAAAGGCACCTGGGGCGGCGGTCCTGCCGCTTATGGCTACAATCTGGTGCGTACCACATTAGATGGTAAGAAAGCCACCATTTATGAACCCAATTCTGATCTGGAAATCGTGTCCCAGATTTTTGATACATATGCTCAGCCTTATACCAGTCTGGCAGATGTTCAAAAAGTCCTAATCCGCAGCGGTGCCCTTTCTGCCGGCGGCGTCAACTTTGACAGCGTGAAACTTTCCGGCATTTTGAAAAATCCTGCTTACGTCCAAGCGGATATTGCCATTTACAATTACTACAAATCCAAAGGCGCCATTATGGCAAACGAACCAGAGGATTTTGACGGCACCCACGGCTGCATTCTTGTAGGCAAACGGGATGCCAGCGAACGGAAATATAAAGACGTATCCAATCACCTCCTTGCCATTGGGCATCATAACGGCATCGTTGACAGTAGCACATTTCTCTATTGTCAGGAAAAGCTGTCCAAAAATCGGCAGATCAAAAACACCGGAAAAGGGAAACATTCCTGGCTCACAGGGCTTGTGAAATGTGGTCATTGTGGTTATGCTTTTTCCGTCCGGTTTGCCAGTACCAAAGACGAGCGTATCCCCTACTTCGTCTGCTCTGGGAAGTATTTACATAAATGCTGCGATGCAAAACAGACCCATCGAGTACGGGAGATCGAAGCGCAAGTGCAGGCACGGCTCATCCAAGAAGCGGAAGCCTACCATCTGGCAAGAGAAAAACGGGAAAACAATGTCATCAAACAACATCAACAGAAAATCGCAGACATTGACAGCAAAATCGAAAATCTGATTTCCATACTGGAAAACGTCAGCCAGATTTCTGCGGAATATATCAACCGCAGAATCGAAACCCTTCACCGGGAAAAGCAGCTCCTGATTCATCAGTATTCAGAAGCACTGACGGAATTCAATGCCGTTGAAATCATTCCTTTTACTGCGGAAGATTGGGAAAACATGTCTTTTGAAGACCGGCAAGATATTGCAAAAAGTATGATCGACCGGGTGGTTTTGAGTGAGGATGGCGTGGATGTTCGGTTCAAATAAAAGGAGGAAAAGCAATCGCTTTTCCTCTTTTCTTTTTGTTTCCTATGTATCCACATCCCACTGGATAGAATAATACCCGTTTTCCTTTGCCGTTCGGATAACAGTATCATTATATTCCCCAAAGGGTGGACGGAATAGATTCATATCAATTCCTGTCAATTCTTTTACTGTCTGATGGCATCTCCGCAATTCCTCTGTGATCTGCTCTGACGATAAAGTGCTCATGTGGGGATGTGTTGCGGAATGATTGCCCAAATCATGTCCTGCGTCAGCAATTTTCTCTACTTCTTCTGGATATTTATCCACCCAGTATCCACAAAGAAAAAAGGTTGCCGTTACATCGTTGTCATCCAAAATCCGCAGCAGTTCATCTGTATCATCTGCTCCCCAGGCTGCATCAAAACTAACTGCCACTTTTTTCTCATCTGTCTGCACACAGTAAATGGGTAATTCACGTTTTGTCTGAGCTGTCAGCACTGCAGAAGCGTATTCTGCTGCTGGCGGCAAGAAATGTACCCCCAAGCCAATGGCAGCCAATACTGCTACACCTAAAACCACATATTTCTTTTTCAAATAAATCGCACGGAAAAATTGCATGTTCTTCCCTCCGTTTTTCTTTTATCCTATGCGAAAAACATCTTTTCTATGATACGATCGGACAAGTATCTGGAAAAAAAGACATTTCTTCCGTGCTATTTTGCGATATTTTATTTCTCAAATTTTTTCAGATTATAAGAAAAGTGTTCCATATCCTCTGGCAAAATCAATGACTTTTTGCTGTCTGCCTCTGTAATCGGGCGAATGGGTCTGCATGGATTGCCATAAGCCAGATAATTATCAGGAATATCCTTTGTAACCACACTGCCTGCCCCAATGACAACATTATTCCCGATATGCACACCACCAATAACAACAGTATTGCAGGCAATCCATACATTATCTCCAATATGGATTTCATCAGCATATTCTGCCATGGTGGTTTTTCCTTCATCATCCAGCCCCATTCTTTCCTGTGAAATCAGCGGATGAGACGTTGCCATCAAAGAAACATTCGGACCAAAACATACATTATCACCAATATATATCCGAGCATCATCCATAACTGTCAAATTAAAATTGGCAAAAAAGTTCTCCCCAATAAATGTGTGGGAACCATAATTGAACTGAATAGGTCCCTGAAAATAATATACTTTCCCAATTTTTCCAATGAATTCCTGAATGATCGGACTTCTTTCAGGATCATATTCATCCATAGCATTGTATTTCTGACAGGCAATATGGGCTTTATGCTTAATATCCTTTAACTCCTGTTTTCTTGGATCAAACATCTTTCCTGCAAAAATTTTTTCTTCTTCTGTCATGGTAAACACCTTCCTTTCCCATTCTTTATTCATATTTTAGCACTGCTTTTTTCAAAATACCAGTCTTCTGGGTTCACTGATTGCTTGACAATTGGACACCATTGTGCTTGAATAAATACAACGAAAAGGAGTGTTGCTTATGTATATCACAGAATTGGAAACCCCTGCTGTTTTGCTTGATCTGGATATTGCTGAGAAAAATCTTCAGACATACCAGAAAGCATGCAGCAAGTATAAAAAATCTCTTTGGCCTATGGTCAAGACCCACAAAAGCAGCTTTCTGTTAAAAAAACAAATCGAATTGGGAGCAGAAGGCTTTTTATGCGGTACCATTGATGAATGCGAAATGGCTGTTGCAGCTGGTGCAGGAAAGGTCATGTACGCTTATCCCCCTGCCAATCCCAAAAACATCAGCCGTCTTGCAGTTCTTGCCCATAAAGCAGATGTAATCATTCGTGTAGACCATTTAGATGTAGCTCGCATGCTGGAAAATGCCGCAGAAAAAGAAGGCATTACATTCTTCTATTCTATTATTGTGGATATGGATTTCCACCGTTTCGGCATTTCCCCTTCCAAAGTGGTTGCTTTTGCCCAAGAAATGAAACAATTCTCTCACCTGAAATTTTTCGGCATTTCTACACATCCCGGACAGGTTTACGGCTGCACAACCCAGGAAGATCGTCAGTCAGTGGCAAAATTGGAAACAAAGACAATGGGAAGTGTAGCAGCTGATCTGAAAGCTGCCGGGTTTACAGACTTTTTTGTTACAAGCGGTTCTACACCCACATTCGCATTGACAGTGGATCAGCCGGAAATCCAGATTTATCATCCCGGCAATTACATCTATCATGATGCCATTCAGATTGCACTGGGCAGCGCCACAGAAGCCGACTGCTCTTTGACAGTACTTGCCACCATCATTTCCCATCCTTCCGAAGATGTTTTCCTTTGCGATGCTGGGGCAAAATGTCTGGGACTGGATCAGGGCGCCCATGGCAGTGCTGCCGTTTCTGGATTTGGCATTGTAAAAAATCATCCAGAGCTGACAGTTTACGGACTTTCAGAAGAAGTCGGGAAAATCAAAGTCAACGGTACCACTTCTCTGAAGATTGGTGACAAAATTCAAATCATTCCCAACCACTCCTGTTCTTCTGCCAACCTGACAAGCTGGCTGGTAGGTGTTAGAAACGACATGGTAACAGAACAGATTCCTGTAGATGTGCGCGGAAATAACAAACAGAAAAAATAACAGCAATGAAAAATATTTTCTAAAGATTG
This sequence comes from uncultured Clostridia bacterium, assembly GCA_902477755.1. Taxonomy (GTDB): domain Bacteria; phylum Bacillota; class Clostridia; order Lachnospirales; family Anaerotignaceae; genus Anaerotignum. The sequence continues at coordinate 291,663 of CABSIK010000002.1, read as the reverse complement.
CTTCATAAAACAAAGATGGCTGGAATCCTTACTATGCAAAGGGTTCCAGCCATCTTATTTTTATAGAATTATTTTCTTCTATAGACAGTCATTGCCGTTTTCTGTTTATGAAACACTTGATTACAGCAGCTGCATCTTTCTCTTTCTATTTTCGTAAGTGGATATATGAGAAAACCCAAGTTCACGCAGCATCTCATAAGCCTTTTTGATACCGAAAGCCAAGTCAGAAGCATTATGGGCATCTGACCCAACAGTCAATATCCTCCCACCGCATTGGTGATACCACTTCAAAACCTGTGGTGTAGGCAATGTTTCCCCTGTGCCTTTATACAATCCTGAGGTATTGACTTCAATGCCCCTTTCTCGTTCTGTCAATATAGAAAACAAATCCTTATACTGTTTTTCAAAAGGTCTTAAATCCACTTGTTTTCCCAACTGACGATACAGATAGCGCTGCGGCAATGTGATATGTCCCAGTACGTCAAAGTCGTAATCTTTGGCCAATACAATTTCTGCATCTAAAAAACGACCATAAAGCTGTTCTAAATCCACAGCAGCATAATCCAGCCGATCCAATTCCAGATCTTTTTCCAGATTATGTATAGAACCAATGATAAAGTCAAAAGCATAGTTTTTCATCAACCTTTGATATTCTGCCGGATTTGCCTGTGGTTGTCCCAATTCAATGCCGTTGCGTATTATCAGCCGGCCGCCATATTTCTGCTGTGCAGCCTCCATGGCTATCTTCCGTTTTTCCAAATCTATTTCGTCCTCAAACACACCATGGGTCAAAAAATCTGCATGGTCTGTAATTGCCAATTCCTGCAATCCCAATTCCATGGCTTTTTCACACATACGTTTCAAAGATTCTTCACTGTCGCATGAAAATCCTGTATGGGTATGGTAATCACATAAAAACACCCGAACACCTCCAAATTTCATCTATGGGCATTATACCGTACCCTATGGATGCTGGCAATAGACTTCCTCCATTCTATTTTCCCAATGGATACAAAAACAGCGGCAGTTGCCTGCCGCTGTCAGCTTTCTATGAACTTAATGAGCATCCCTAAGATTCGTAACTATTTTTGTCTGCTCCTGTTTAGTCATAACCATTTGCCGCTTCCATCATGGAGCCGTATGACCAATGACCAAATCCAAATATTTCAAATCAAATGCATAATTGTCATAGGCGTTTTACAATTCTGCTTTTGTATACTCTTTCAGCAGATTTGCGCAATTGCCATCTTCACGCCACACTCGGACAACACACTCATGTCTAACCCATCCTTTGGTTTTATTCTGCAAGATATTCGATGAATCATACATTTCACTGCAAAGCCTCTGCTTGTATCATAATAATTGTACAAAACCGAGGACATAATCCCTTTTTTGTGTTATGATATCAAGAAAGACATTTGTCTTATTTTAACTTATATAGGAGGGAATCTTATGGAAAAAACATTTTGGAATCGTGTCAATAACAAAGAACTTCTGGAACAGGTGAGCCAAGGAAAAGAAGTCATCTGGATCAATGAAAATCTGGAAAAAACAGCCGATGCATTGGCAAAAATCAACATCACTATGGCTGATATTGACGATGCAGAAGCGAGATTGGCTCGTTTTGCGCCATTTATCAAAAAAGTCTTTCCTGAAACAGAACCTCAGAACGGCTTGATCGAATCTCCCTTGACTGAAATCCCTCATATGCAGAAACAATTGGAAGAAGAATATGCCACCGCCATTCCCGGACATTTATTCTTAAAACAGGACAGCCATCTGGCAATCTCTGGTTCTGTTAAGGCAAGAGGCGGCATTTACGAAGTATTAAAACACGCGGAAGATTTGGCATTGGAACACGGCAAAATCAAACTGACTGATGACTATTCCGTATTCGCATCTCCTGAATTTAAGGAATTTTTCAGCCAGTTTAAAATTCAGGTTGGCTCCACTGGCAATCTGGGCATGAGCATCGGTATTATGAGTGCAGCTCTGGGCTTCCATGTTATCGTACATATGTCTGCTGACGCAAAGCAGTGGAAAAAAGACCTCCTTCGTCAGCGCGGCGCGGAAGTCATCGAATATGATGATGACTACAGCAAAGCTGTAGAAGTAGGCAGAAAAAATTCTGACGCTGATCCTTCCAGTTATTTCGTAGACGACGAAAACTCTGTAACTCTGTTCCTTGGCTATGCTGTTGCTGCAAAACGTATCCAGAAACAGTTTGCAGAAAAAGGTATTACTGTAGACGCAGATCACCCTCTGTTTGTTTACATTCCCTGCGGCGTAGGCGGTGCTCCCGGCGGTGTTGCTTTCGGCTTCAAACAGCTTTTCGGCGACAATGTTCATGTTTTCTTCATCGAACCCACACAGGCACCTTGTATGCTGGTTGGTATGGCTTCCGGTCTGCAAAACGAAGTTTCCGTACAGGACTTTGGTCTGAGCGGTCAGACACATGCCGATGGTCTGGCAGTTGGTCGTGCTTCCGGCTTTGTAGGAGGCGTGATGAAAAATCTGTTGTCCGGTATCCTTTCTCTGGAAGACTACCATATCTACGACTTGATGCGTGACATTGTTAATACAGAAGACATCTTCCTGGAACCCTCCGCATGTGCGTCCTTCTGGGGTCCTATTCAGCAGAAATCTCCTGAAATGCAGGCATATATCGAAAAAATGGGTCTGAAAGACAAAATGGCAAATGCTGTACACATTCCTTGGGCAACAGGCGGCAGTCTGGTTCCTGCGGAAATCCGTGAAGAATACATGCATACACATCTGAAATAAAATCTGATTTCAGATAATATCACAAAAAGAAAAAGCCAGAGGTCTATGGAAAAAATCCATAAATCTCTGGCTTTTTTATTTTTCATTATTTTTTATTGTCAAACAAACCTGTGAAATCAAATGTTGCAAAGTAATCCGCAGGTGTTTCCGCACGACGCAGCAGTTTTACATCGCCGTTTTCGCAAAGAAGCAGTTCCGCAGAGCGAAGCTTGCCGTTATAGTTATACCCCATGGAATGTCCATGGGCACCTGTATCGTGGATGTAAATCAAATCTCCCATGTCAATCTTCGGCAGCATACGGTCAATGGCAAACTTATCATTGTTTTCGCAAAGACCGCCTGTTACATCATACTTATGGTCACAAGGTGCATCTTCCTTGCCCAGTACAGTGATATGATGGTAAGCACCATACATAGCAGGACGCATGAGGTTTGCTGCACAAGCATCCAGACCAATGTATTCTTTGTAGATATGTTTTTCATGAATGGCTTCTGCAACCAGCGCACCATAAGGTGCCAGCATATATCTGCCCATTTCTGTGAAAATAGCCACATCGTCCATACCAGCAGGAACCAGCACTTCTTCATATACCTTGCGTACGCCTTCGCCAATTGCCATGATGTCACAGCCTTCTTCATCGGGATGATAAGGGATACCTACACCACCGGAAAGGTTGATGAAAGCAATATGGATATCCAGTTCATTTTTCAGTTCCGCTGCCAATTCAAAGAGAATCTTGGACAGCATAGGATAATACACGTTGGAGCTTGTGCTGCTGGCAAGGAAAGAATGGATACCGAAATGTTTCGCGCCCTTTTCTTTCAGCATGCGGAAAGCTTCTTTCATCTGTTCCTTTGTCATGCCATATTTTGCATCTCCAGGGTTGTCCATGATTTCATTGCTTACCTGGAATACACCGCCGGGATTGTAACGGCAGCATACGGTTTCAGGGATGGGTGCAATTTTTTCAAAGAAAGGAATATGAGTGATATCATCAAAGTTGATGATGGCACCCAGTTTTGCTGCCAGTGCAAAATCTTCCGCAGGTGTCACATTGGAAGAAAACATGATCTGGTGTCCTGTGATGCCAACTGCTTCTGCAATCTGCAATTCTGTATAAGAAGAACAGTCTGCGCCACAGCCTTCTTCTTTCAGAATCTGCAAAATTCCGGGAGTAGGTGTCGCTTTTACGGCAAAATATTCTCGAAATCCTTTATTCCAGGAAAAGGCGCGGTTTACCGCACGAGCATTTTCCCGAATGCCTTTTTCATCATAAATATGAAAAGGTGTTGGATATGTTTTCTTGATTTCCTGTATCTGTTCCAGTGAAACAAAAGGTTTTTTCATTTGTCTATCTCCATTTCTGCAAAATTTGATACAATTATATCAAATAATATTCGTAATTTCAACGAGGATTGCCTTTTTTCTCCTTCTTTGCACCCAGATAAAAAACATTTCTTTTGTCTGATACTCTTTCCTTTTAATCAAACTCTGTGTATAATATAAGATTAAGAGAAAGTACATTTTTATTAGAGAGGTATCTTATGAAACGCCGTTCCAAAAGCTTTGAATTTCATTTTACCATGATATTATACGATCTGTTTAAAACCATACTGGTTTTTCTGATCGCTACCACATTCGCATTATGTCTCCAGGAAGCAGATGTTATGAATGACAATATCTTTGGGGTTTATATGCTGGCAGTTGCCATCACCTCCTCCATCACAAGCGGTTATTTTTGGGGAATTGTGGCATCCTTCTGCGGCGTTGTAGGGGTAAACTTCTTCTTCACCTTCCCCTATTTTGCACTGAACTTCACCCTTGCTGGGTATCCTGTTACATTTGGCATCTTGCTTTTGATGTCCATACTGACCAGCGCACTGACAGCTAAAGTCAAACAGGCGGCCATTCTGTCCTCTATTCGTGAAAAACGGGCTGAAAGCTTGAACTCCATGAGTAAAGCTCTGCTCAGCGCAAACAACATTGATGAGATCATGCAGATCACCATTGACAGTGTATACGCCGCTAACCAGTGCAGCGCAGTGCTCTACATCGGCTCTCCTATTGCGCCTGAAAAAAAGGTCACAAAATATGTAAACGAAAAAGACGAATTAATTCTGGAAAGCATGCTGGAACAACAAGTAGCAGAACAGGCATTTCAAAAAGGTGAAATGGCTGGTCTTGGTACAGAAAAAACATGTCAGAACTGCCTTGGCACCTACATTCCCTTTTCCAATAAAGATAGAATTTATGGTGTGTTGGGGCTGTTGTTCTCCAAAAACGGTTATATCGAAAATGATGCTTTGCAGTTCGCGAACTTCATGACATCCCAAACCATATTGGCTATTGATCGTCAGGAAATTGTTGATGAATCCCAGAAAATTTTACTGGAAAAAGAAAAAGAAAATATGCGGAGTAATCTGCTGCGCGCCATTTCTCATGATCTGCGCACACCATTGACCTGTATTCTGGGTTCCACAGCCACTTTGATGGAAAACCGTTCCCTGCTTCAGGAGGATGTTTGCGACCGTCTTCTCAGTGACATTCATCACGATGCCGAGTGGCTTATTCAAATGGTAGAAAACCTGCTTTCTGTCACAAAGATCAGCGGCGAAGGCACAAAACTGAAAAAACAAGAAGAAGTGGTGGAAGAAATCGTTGCAGAATCTGTTGCAAAAATCCAAAAACGCTTTCCTGCTTCTCAAATCCGTGTGCGGGTACCAGACGAGCTGCTCCTTGTTCCCATGGATGCCATGCTCATTGAACAAGTGCTCATCAATTTGATGGAAAACGCCATCCGCCATTCCGGCACAGCAAAACCTATTTATCTGACAGTAAAACATTTATGGCACCACGTTTATTTTTCTGTACTAGATCAGGGGATCGGTATTGAAGAAGAACGTCTGCCTCATATTTTTGACGGTACCACCAGCAGCAAATCTTCAGATTCTTCCCGGGGTCTTGGTATCGGGCTGCCTATCTGCAAGACCATCATTTCTGCTCATGGCGGTGAAATCTATGCAAAGAACAACGAAAACGGCGGTGCGAATTTTACCTTTGTGCTGCCCATGAAAGGAGAAGTTGAGAATGTCCAATAAACTGAAAATACTGGTTGTAGAAGATGAAGAAGCCATCAGCAACTTCATTGCCACAACTTTAAAAGCAAATGACTACAATGTTATCATGGCGCGTACAGGGAAAGAAGCACTTTCCATGATTCCTTCCCACTGCCCTGATGTGATCCTGCTGGATCTTGGCTTGCCGGATATTGACGGCATTGATATTTTGCAGCAGATTCGGGAATGGTCAAATATTCCTGTCATCGTGGTTTCCGCCAGAACAGAAGAAGCAGATAAAGTAAAGGCCTTGGATATGGGTGCTGACGATTACATCGCCAAGCCCTTTGGCACCTCCGAGCTTCTGGCCAGAATCCGAACTGCCCTGCGCCATGTGGCAAAAGGCGGCAATGGAAATGCCGTTGGGGATGTCTTTACTCTGCGCGGTCTGACAATTAATTTTGATAAACGTCAGATCATCGTAGACGGCAAAGATGTTCACCTGACCCAGATTGAATTTAAGATTGTATCCCTGCTGGCCAAAAGCGCTGGCCGCGTTCTGACATACGATTATATCATCACAGAACTGTGGGGGCCTTATGCCATCAAAGATAATCAGATCCTTCGTGTAAATATGGCAAACATCCGCCGGAAATTAGAAAAAAATCCTGCGCAGCCCCAATACATCTTTACAGAAGTTGGCGTTGGATATCGCATGGCTGAAGAATAAAAAACGAATCCCAAAGAAAAATTTCTTTGGGATTTTTCATGCAAAAAAACACCCACTTTTCCAAACTCTATCTGGTAAGTGGGTGCTTTTTTATATATTTAGGAAAACCATACTTGATTATGCTTTCTGATCTACGCTGTACATGTGCGCGATCAGGTCAACAACTTTATTGCTGTAGCCCCATTCATTGTCGTACCATGCGATGAGTTTTACAAAATTATCATCCAGCATGATACCTGCTTTTTCATCAAAGATACATGTATGGGAATCACCCAGCATATCGGAAGAAACAACATCATCTGCAATGTAGCTTACGATGCCTTTCATATATGTTTCAGACGCTTCTTTTACTTTCTTGCAGATTTCTTCGTATGTTGTATTTGTTTTCAGTCTGGCTGTCAAATCGACTACGGAAACATCATTGGTAGGAACGCGGAAAGACATACCTGTCATTTTGCCTTTCAGTTCAGGAATAACACGGCCAACAGCTTTTGCCGCACCTGTTGTGGAAGGAATAATGTTGTTGAATACAGAGCGGCCTGTTCTCCAGTCACGTCCTGCTCTGGCGTCAACCGCTTTCTGTTTTGCAGTTGCAGAGTGGATTGTAGACATCAAAGCCTGTTCGATGCCAAAGCTCTGGTGAATAATTTTTGCCAGAGGCGCCAAGCAGTTTGTAGTACAGGATGCGTTGGAAACGATATCCATATCAGGTGTATATGTATCTTCATTTACGCCAACAACGAATGTAGGCATGATATCATCTTTGGAAGGAGCTGTCAGGATTACTTTCTTTGCGCCGCCTACTTTGTGCAGAGCCGCTTTTTCCATTGTGTTGAAAGCGCCAGTGGATTCAATGATATATTCAGCACCGCAATCAGCCCAGCGAATAAGAGAAGCATCACTTTCACTGAACACATGGATATGCTGACCGTTCACGATCAATTCGTTTTCGCCAATTTCGATATCACCTTCAAAGCGACCGAAAATACTGTCGTATCTCAGCTGATATGCCATATAATCCAGTTCTGCATTACGCAGGTTGATGCCGCAAAGTTCAAACTCATCTTTTCTTTGCATCAAAACACGAAATACTACTCTACCAATTCGACCGAAACCGTTAATGCCAACTTTGATTGCCATGCTATTCTCTCCTTTTCGTTTCGTAAAATTCCGATTGACAACCTTATTGTAGCACACAAGATTAAAATGTCATCGGTTTTCGGGAAAGTTTTTCTTTTTCGGAAGTATACACAGATTTGGGACGATTTATGTCCCATCTATTTATTGATATTGGACATTTTTTGTCCCACCATCTTTTGTCTAAATTGACTAAGTTAAAATGTACATTTTTATATACATCAAACAAAGAGTGCTTCTTTTTTCCTGCTTTCTCCCGTGTATAAAAAACAAAAAATAGCTCTAACAGCCCAATATTCATTTACATGAAGCTTTTTTATAAAAAAAACCGCATCTAAAAAGATGCGGTTTTACTGTATTTGTTACTGATTGATCACCAATTTCTGTCCCACATAAATGCGGTTTGGATTGGAAATCTGTTTTTTATTTGTTTCATAAATCTGTTTCCATTTGGAACCGTTGCCCAATTCTTTCTGTGCAATTTTCCACAGGCTGTCCCCTGCAACAACAGTATACAGTTTTGTAGCTGGCACTTCTGCTTCTGTTTTAGGCGCCTCTACTTCAGGTTCCACAGGTTTTTCAGGTTCTGTTGTTTCTTCTGGTACAGTTGTTTCGGGATTTTCAACAGGTGTGGAAACAATCTTGATTCTGCCCTGAGGTTCTGCGTATGTTTCATCAATGACGCCGCCCAGAGAATCCACATAGGAAATCAGCGCTTCCGCGTCCACGATACCAGTATCCTGCATATAAGAACCCTGTGTCAATACATAGTATGTATCGCCGCCTTCTGCCTGGAAGCTGTTCACTGCTACAGTGTAATTTGCTTTGGGATCAAAAGGCTTGCCGCCAATGCTTGTAATAGTCACACGGCTGCCAGGATTTGCAGGTGCGTAGTATGTAGAATCGGGATATTGTGCGCCATTTTCATAAGGCACTGCAGTATTTACGGTATATTCTGCTCCTGCAATCTGAGGGAAACCACCAATGGCTGTAGGTGTGCAGAATGTGGACGCTTCCAGCACTTCCAGCAGCTGTTCACCGGTGATTGTCACCAGTGCAACGGTATTTCCGTAAGGGAAAACGGTATACAAATCATTCATGGTGATTTCACCTGCTGGCACACTTGCACGGATGCCGCCGCCATTAGACAGCGCAACGTCAACACTGATATCAAGTCCCTGTTCTTTCACATATTCTCTTGCTGCATAAAGATAAGCATCGGCAGTAAAGTCACCCAGATTTGTTTCTTCTGTACGCACGCCAGGATCTTTTTCACCATTCAAATCTACCTTTGTTGTAGCAAATACCTGACTATAATATGCGTCTACTTCAGCCTGATCCGCTGCTACCATTTTCGCAAGATTTTCATCATAAGTTTTGTAATTTGCTGCATAATCAGCTGCACTGATGAGCTTTGCTGTTTCTTCGCCTGTTGCTTTATCAACTACAACAGTGCCTACATTGGCAAGGTAAGAACCTGTGCTGACGATCATGGTATCTCCTACCATCTGGCCGCCGTCCATCACTGTATGGCTATGACCGTCTACAATCAGATCAATGCCTTCAACAGCCGCTGCCAAATCAGTGGAACGTCTGCCTGTACTTTCTTCGTCCACACCCAGATGAGTCAAAGCAATGATATAATCACAGCCTTCTGCTTCCAGAGCGTCTACCTGCGCCTGTGCACAATCAAACATTTCCTGTCCATCCAGGAATGTCAGATCTTTCACACTGCTGGGACTGGATTTCGTCCGTGTTTCCGCTGTATCCAGACCAAAAATACCAACCTTCATACCATCAGTTTCCACAATGGTATTTGATTCAAAATAAGGGGTATCTGTTCCTTTTTTCAGGACATTGGCGTCAATAATGGGAACATTACCAGCTTTCAGTACTGCCGCTGTATCTTTCAGCGCTTCAAAACCAAAGTCAAATTCATGATTTCCCAAAGATACTGCATCATAGCCTGCTGCTGCAAGATATTCTGCCGCTTTCAGACCATTGCTGTGATTTACCAAAGTAGTTCCCTGTGAAAAATCCCCTGCATCCAACAGAACTACATCTGCCCCCTGTGCTTCATAATAATCCTTCAAAGCAGCGACGCCCGCAATGCCGACTGATTCTTCAGTGGTTGCATAATAGCCATGGATGTCATTGGTGTGAATCACAACCAATTTCCCATCCATATCTGCTGCCAGTACAGGTACAGTGGTACCCATCACCATTGCTGCCGAAAGGACTGCAGACCATAATTTGCCAAATTTCATAATACTCCTCCTTTTTCATTGGACTCTCCATATTGTAGCATATTATATGAATTTTGATAAGACATTTCCTAAAAGCTACACAATTTTACAATAATTTCACAAAATTTTAACCAAAACTTTGTATTTTTCGCCAATTTCTTTTCGCATTCATTGTAACAAATTTCTTTTTTCTGCGCAAGAGATAATGAATTCCTACAAAAAAAGTCAGAAATCCATAAGAACTATAGATTTCTGACTTTTATGATTTTATTTATTGACTGGAATCTCCAATTTCACAATGCCTGCGCTGTGAGGCTGCAAAGTTGTCTGATCTGCAAAAATCACCATTGTTTTTTCATCTTTCAGATAATAACCCAGATTTGTGTTCGTATCCAGAAGGCTCTGTGCCGCACCTTCCAAATATTTTTCACTGTTGGAAGCCATATCTCTGCGGAATACCTGCACCATGTAATCCCGTTCTGTCAGACCGGACTGGAGATTGATATAGTTTCCCAAGCTTTTGGTTTCTCCTGTTTGCAGGTCATAAATCTTCCCCACACCTTTTGTGGTGCCATTTGCGCCGCCGCGATATTCCCAAACAGTTGTCAGATAGGACAGTACCCCTTTTCCATAAAATGCGTCTTCATAAGAAATCACCAGCTGGAAAGGATGGAAGTTTTCTCCAAGAGCTGCCGCTTCCTGTGTTACTTCCTCTTTGACTTCTGTCAGGTAGGTATCTGCTGCTTTCTTGGTCAATTCTTCAATATTTTTATTGACAGTGTCTCTGGCTGCTTCTGGCACTTCTGCTGTCAAAACAGGATAGATTGCTTTCACTTCTGCCAGCAAATTTCCATTTTCATCTTTCAATACTTTTTCGTAAGTAGCTTCTGCCAGATACTGTACTTCCGGCGCTTTTGTCACAAGAACCATTCTGCTTGCTGCATCCCAGCCAACCTCCGCGCCAAAATATTCTGCAACAGCACGTAAAGGAATCATAGCAGAACCATTGATATTTTGTGCAGGTGCGGACATCTGCACAGTGGTATCTCCTGTCTGGAATACATTGCTGCCCATGGTCAGAGTCCCTGTTTTTTCTCCTTCTGTTAATGTAATGGTATGCGTCTTTGCATCCCATGCAACGGTAACCCCCAATGTTTCCAGAACACCTCTGACAGGTACCAGTGTCACATTATCAATGATGACAGGCTGCTGTCCATCAAATACTACGGCCTCCTCATTGACCATTACACCAAGATTGGTGGCTATGGTTTCTTCCGCAGACTGTACAGGCTCTGCTGCTGTTTCTTCTGCCCCATAAACAGGAACTGCGGTCACAGCTACAGCTGCCGCGCATGTCATAGCCAAAATTCTTTTTTTCATCTTTCATTCCCCCTGTAATTCAAAGCATCTTACGCTTCTTTATCTGTATTTTCCTTCTGCACTGAAGTACATCCAGCACTATGGGCACAGTTATGGCAAGAGCCGCTGCAATGCTGTTGTTTCATGGCATTGAGATTGCGCTGGAGTTTCCGCATATTAAACCACACGATACCAACTACCAAAAGTCCCGGAATGACCTTTGTAATCAGATCCATTTTATCCACGATTCTCCCTCCTTAAATATAACGATCCATGTAGCGATGGAGCAGGTTTTCCCACTGCTTTTCGTCCACCGTATTTTTTGCCAAATCTTCAATATATGCAAGATCACTTTCTTTCAAGCGATACAGCTGCTTCCAGTCCAGCGGAAAACCCATTCTTCTTGCAAGCTGATATTTTTTCTGTTCCAATTCAGGCAATGCCAGATATTGGTCAATATAAGAGAGCATCCAAGGAATATCTCTATCCATATCGCCGCTGACTTCCTGCAAAAGGTTGATAATATGGTCACTGGTGATACGACCTCTAGCCTTTGTCGGGTCGATGTTGGCAATGAGTTTTCTGATTTCCAGCAGCTTTTCCATATCCGTTTCTTCTGTATAATTTCCTGCTGCCCGTACTTCTTCCATCAAAGAGCCAGTACGCAATACAAAAGTGCGCAGGCGCACAAAATCCGGATCTACGGCATTGATAACCTTTGCGGTTTCCAAAGCGTTATCATCAGAAAGTTCTCTGCCGCCTACCCCCGGCATGAAGTAAATAGAAAGCTCGATCCCAGCATCACGCACTTTGCGACCGCCAATGATCTGTTCTTCCTGGGTTGTGCCCTTACAGATGAGCTGCAAAACTTTATCAGAGCCGGATTCATAGCCAGAATGGATGCGATCTAAACCAGCCTGACGCAAAGCCCGATAATCTTCTTCAGAAATTTTCGCCAGAGTATTGGCTCTGCCATAAGAGGTAATGCGTTTAATCTCCGGCAGACGTTCCCGTACATAGCTAACGATTTCCAGCAGCCATTCTGTCCGCAGTACCATGGTATTGGCATCCTGTAAAAAGATTGCCTGACGATCCCCTTCTGTGAGCCAAGTGAATACCATCTGATAACACATTCTGGCTTCATCGGAAGGAAGTTCCGCGTATTCCTTCTGCACTGCCAGCATATTCCAGTTTTCACCATCTTTATGGGCAAGGATCATATCACGGTAATCCGCCATGGTATCAATATCCTTTTTCACGGCCGCTACAGGACGAGTGTGGAAATCGTTCTTTTTATAAAGCATACAAAATTTACATTTATTCCAAGGGCAGTTTTCCGTTACTCGCAGCAGCAGGCTGTTTGCCTCACTGGGCGGACGGATAGGCCCGATTTGAAACACATGTTGTTCCATGTTGCATTCTCCTTTCGGTACTTCTTACTGTATTCTAACGAATTTCTTCTGAAAATGCAATGAACTTAGCAGAAAAACAAAAAAAGGTAAATCAGAAAACAGCTTCCTCTTAAGAAAACATGTCCAACAAAATCTCGGCAAAAATAAACAAGCTGAAATCCTCTATATCATAAGGATTTCAGCTTGCTTTGTTTTCTTATAAAAATGTTCCTAATAATCTTTCATCAGAATATTTTCATGATATCTGTGTACATAACAAAGACCATAAAGCCCATGAGGAACACAAACCCGCCAAAAAGAATCTTACTTTCTGTTTCCGGATTCATAGGTTTTCTGCGCAAAATCTCAATGAGCAGAAGCAAGATACGTCCGCCATCCAGTCCGGGAATGGGGAACAGATTCAGCACACCAAGGTTAGCACTGAGCACAGCAGCAATATAAACCACATTTTGTACCGCTGCCATGAAACTGTAGCTAAGTCCCGCTTCATAGCTGTCCCCTACTACTTTTACAATGGAAATAGGGCCGCCGTATTCATCAGGAGATGCCTGCATAGTAAATACCCTTGCCAACCCTTCCGCTGTCAGTTTCACATAGTTCAGCATGGCATAATAGCTGTAATGTACAGTTTCCATAACACTTGCTGTATCATAGCCCTCGACTTTTTCTGCAAAAATACCATTTTTGATGGTGGGCGTGAATCCAACCAGATAAGACTGGGTTTCTTCGGAATATTGTGGTGTCAATTCATATTCATAAATCATGCCATCCCGTTTGATTTCCAAATCAATGGGTTCCCCACCGTTTTGCAGCATGATGGCCTGCATTTCATCGTAAATATGAATGCGGTCACCATTGATGCGATAAATCTCATCGCCTTCCTGCAAGCCAATTGCCTGTGCAGGAGAACCATCCAGCACTGCCGCTACTTTTGGCTGAATGATATAGCCACCGGCAGACAGACCAAAAATCAGAATAATGGCCAAAAGAAAGTTCATGATTGGGCCGGCAGCCATAATTGCCATACGTGCCCACACAGACTTTGCCAGAAAAGATCGTTCTGTGATTTCGCCCTCCTCTGTTTCCCCATGGAGACGGCAAAAACCGCCCAGCGGGAACAGACGAAGGCTGTATTCCGTTTCCCCGATTTGTTTGGAGCAAATTTTTTTGCCCATACCAACGGCAAATTCTTCTACCCATACGCCGCATTTCTTTGCCACAATAAAATGTCCAAATTCATGGACGATGACAAGAACCCCGATAACAATCAAAGAAATAATGATAGAGGAAAGTATTCCAATCACCTCCAAAAATTTTTACATCAAAGAACTGCCTCCGCCGCATAAGCTCTTGCCCATGCGTCCGCTTCCAGCAGATCCTCCAATGTGTAGTTTTCTTTTACAGTATATGCCTCCATTGTTTTTTCTATCAATGCAGGAATATCCAAAAATCCAATTTCGCCAGACAGAAATTTTGCCACAGCGATTTCATTGGCACCATTGAGCACCGTAGGCATGGTACCGCCGATTTTCAGTGCTTTATAAGCCAGTGCCAGACAACGGAATGTATCCATATCTGGATGGTCAAAAGTCAGCTGGGCACGTTTGGCAAAATCAATTTTCGGGAAAGGATTTGCCACACGTTTGGGATATGTCAGCGCATACTGAATGGGTACACGCATATCAGGTTCCCCAAGCTGCGCCATAATAGCGCCATCTTCATATTCCACTGCGGAATGGATGATACTCTGGGGATGTACCAGCACTTCAATCTGATCTGTATCCACACCAAAGAGCCATTTCGCTTCCATGACTTCCAGACCTTTATTCATCAATGTAGCAGAGTCAATGGTGATTTTTTTGCCCATACTCCAGTTGGGATGGCAAAGGGCATCTGCCGCTGTCACATTTTTCAGTTCATCTAATGTTTTTCCACGGAAAGGACCGCCGGAAGCTGTCAGCAGGATACGACGAATTTTATTGCCTTTATTTCCCTGCAAAGACTGGAAAATGGCAGAATGTTCACTGTCCACAGGATAAATGGAAATGCCTTTTTTCTTTGCCAGATCCATGACCAGCTGACCTGCGGAAACCAGCGTTTCCTTATTTGCCAACGCGATATTTTTTCCTGCGGAAATAGCTTCAAAAGTAGGACGCAGACCCACATTGCCCACAACAGATGTGACAACGGTATCCGCTTCTGCAAGTGTTGCCGCTTCCACCAGACCATCCATGCCAGCTACCACTTTGCAGTTGGTATCAGCCAGACGGCTTTTCAATTCTTTGGCGTTATCCTCGTCCATGACAGAAACCAATCTAGGACGGAATTTTCTCGCCTGTTCTTCCAGCAGCTTGATATTGTAATTGCCGCTGATGGCCCCCACCTGAATATCTCCCAGCACTTCCACAACTTCCAGTGTCTGTGTGCCGATGGAACCGGTAGAGCCTAAAATAGAGATTGTTCTCATGTTTTCCACCTCTATATCATATTTGTACATCAATCAAAAACAACATTATATAGTATACGGCAGGGGCTGTCAAAATGACGCTGTCAAAACGATCCAGCACACCACCATGACCAGGAATCAATTTCCCGAAGTCTTTGATGCCTGTCAGACGCTTCATGGCAGAAGCAGCCAAGTCGCCGATCTGTGCCAGGAAAGAACCAAAGAACCCTGTCAAACCGCACAACAGCAGGATGTTTACACCTTCCATACTGAAAGAACGCTGTAACCACAATCCATAGAGTAATGCCAGAACGGTTGCTGTCACAATGCCCCCAATAGAGCCTTCGATGGTTTTCTTAGGGCTCAGTGTGGGAATGAGCTTATGCTTGCCGAATGTGATGCCTGCAAAATATGCCCCTGTATCACAACCGAAAGCAGCAATAAACGCCAGCCAAATGAGCAGTTTCCCATAAGTATATTCTCTTACCAGATAGATATGGGACAACAAGAAGCAGGCATAGAAAAAGCCAAAGAATCCTGTCATGCCTTCCAGGGCATTGGTATGGTTATGATACAATACCGTATAGATCAGCAGCACCACCATAAATACGGAAACAAAAATATTGAAATAATTATTCCCGTTGATGATGTCCTCTATGAATATCATATAGAACAAAGCAAAGGCATAACAGATCACATGCAGGCTTTTGTTTTCTTTGGAAAATGCCTGATAAAATTCATGCATGCCAACCAGCCCAAGAAATCCCACAGCGATTTTTAGCCAAATCCCCCCGCTGATTACAAAAAACAGCAGCAAAGGCACGAGGATCACAGCAGAAATGATTCTTGTTTTCATCTGTTTCACCTCTTTTTATCTACCGCCAAAACGGCGTTCTCTGTTCTGATAATAATAAATGGCTTCTTCCAGAGAAGCTCTGTTGAAATCAGGCCAAAGAGTATCTGTAAAGAAAAATTCGGAGTATGCGATCTGCCACAGCAGGAAGTTGCTGATCCGTTCTTCCCCACTGGTACGGATTACCAGCTCCGGATCAGGAACGTGGGCAGTATCCAAATGATCGCTGATCATTTCTTCTGTAATGTCTGCCGCTTTCAGATTTCCCTGTTCCACTTCTGCCGCAATTTTGGTGATGGCTCTGCGGAGTTCATCACGGCCGCCGTAATTCAGCGCAATATGAACAAAAAGACCTGTTTTATCCTTAGAAAGGTTTTCAATTTCCAGAATACTGTCCTGAATATCCTGATCCAGACGATGGATATCCCCAATAACATTCAGACGGATATCATCCTTCAGGAATCTTTTGAAATAATTCTTCAGGTATTGACGCAGCAGATCCATAATGGCATCCACTTCTTCCTGAGAGCGTTTCCAGTTTTCTGTGGAAAAAGCGTATACAGTCAGATGTTTTACGCCCAAATCACGGCAATCTTCAATGATTCGTTCCAGTGCTTCCGCACCTGCTTTATGTCCAGCTTTTCTAGGCAAAAACCGTTTCTTCGCCCATCTGCCGTTGCCATCCATGATAATGGCAATATGCTGAGGCACTCTTTCCATATCAATTTCATAGTTATTTGTTTCTGTTTGCTGAAAAAACATTTTTTCCCCTCCATGTAGCAAAGCCCCTCTGCAATGAGAGGGGCAGCAAATTCAAAAAATCAAACAGACAGAATGTCCTTGCATTTATCTTCGCATTTTTTGTCGATATCTGCGATATATTTATCTGTCAGTTTCTGCATTTCTTCTTCCAGATCTTTCAGAATATCTTCTGTGATTTCTTTTTTCTTTTCCTGTTTTTTGAAAGCGTCCAATGCATCACGACGGATGTTGCGGATTGCTACTTTGGAAGCTTCAGCTTTTTTCTTAACGTCCTTATTCAGTTCTTTTCTGCGTTCTTCAGAAAGTTCAGGGAAGATCAGACGAATCACTTTACCGTCATTGCCAGGGTTAATACCCAGTTCAGATGTGTTGATAGCCTTTTCAATGGCTTTGAGCATTGTGCTGTCCCAAGGCTGAATCTGGATCATACGAGGTTCGGGAACAGAAATGTTACCTACCTGATTGATGGGAGTAGGCGCACCGTAGTAATCTACCATGATTTTATCCAATACATGAGGGTTTGCACGGCCCGCACGAATCGTAGCATAATCACTGTCCAATGCGGCGAGAGTTTTTTTCATTTTTTCGTCGTAAATTTTTGTTGCTTCAGATGCCATATCGATTCCTCCTAAATTGTCAATCTTAAGATACTGTTACCAATGTACCGATTTTTTCGCCTTTGACTGCACGCATGATGCTGTTTTCTTCATTGAGGCCGAAAATAACTACCGGAATTTTTCTTTCAAAACAAAGCGCTGCTGCAGATGTGTCAATAACCTTCAGATTCTTTTTCACGATATCTTCGGATGTGATCACATCAAATTTTTTCGCGTTGGGATTTTTTGCCGGATCATCGTCATATACACCATCGATATTCTTTGCAAAGAACAGACCATCTACGTCCAGTTCCGCACCGCGCAGAGCAGTGATGGTATCTGTAGAGAAGAAAGGATGTCCCAATCCTGCCGCAAAAATCAACACTTCACCGTTTTCCAGATGTGCCAGAGCACTGTCTTTAGAGAACAGTTCTGTCATTGTGCCAAATACAACAGGTGTCTGAATCACCGCTTTTGTCCCCTGCTGACGGAATGCATCAGCCAGATAAATGGCATTCATCACAGTTGCCAGCATACCGATCTGGTCTGCTTTTGTTCTGTCCATGGCACTGTCAGCGCTTCTGCCTCTCCAGAAATTGCCGCCGCCTACCACCAGACATACCTGTGTTCCCATTTCCATTACCTGACGAATCTGTTTTACCAGACCGGAAACAACTGCGTCATCAAAAGAAACGCCTTCCCGATCTCCTGCCAGTGCTTCTCCGCTCAGTTTCAGCACGATTCTCTTATACATGCAAACAGCCTCCTTAATTTATAATGTATCATAAACCGCATAAAATTTCCACATATATTTTCCGACATGCAGTAAACATGCGGAAACCTGTAAAAAGGGAAATGTCCAACCATTTCCCCTTACTGTTCCTCTTTTGTTTTGACACAAAACCTGAAATTTTATTGCCGTCGATGATTATACCATACAACGATGACAGGTTCAACACTTCACTGCAATCCTTTTGAAAAAATCATTCTGCTTTCATGATATTTTTACACAAAGCAAATTCAGGCAGGATTTCCTCTGTAATCACCGTCGCATCATAAAAATCACAGAAGCTCACAGCGCTCATACGATTGAATTTTTTGCTGTCACCCAGTATATAAGTTTCACGGCTTTGCTGGGCTGCACAGCGTTTCAAAGACGCC
Organism: uncultured Clostridia bacterium; assembly: GCA_902477755.1. GTDB lineage: Bacteria > Bacillota > Clostridia > Lachnospirales > Anaerotignaceae > Anaerotignum. The sequence continues at coordinate 273,120 of CABSIK010000002.1, read as the reverse complement.
TCACGAATATCTGGTGTGGTATATCCTGCCGTCTTTCCGATGCCGTTTGTGCCAAAAAAGCCTTTTGTAAAATGATACCGCCGCAGCTGTTCCACCGCTTCATCCCCTACAATGGCTTCTGTGGAGGATTTGTACTCTCCTCCCAACAGATGGACTTCCACACCAAGTCTTGCCAGTTTTTTCGCATGAGCAATGCCATTTGTCACAAACACAGCAGATTTTTCTGTCAAAAAGTCAGGAATCCAAGCTGTTGTGGTGCCTGCATCCAAAAACACAAAATCATCCGCACGGATCATAGATGCTGCAAAACGGGCAATCTGCTCTTTTGCTTCCTTATTTTCATCTTCTCTGCGATTGACTTCTTCATCTTTGGTATGGTATTCCATATCTATGGCAACTGCACCGCCGAACACCTTCACAAGACGCCCTTTTTTATGCAGCACCGTTAAATCTCTGCGAATGGTAGATTCAGAACTTTCCAGCAAATCCGTCATTTCTTTGACGGTCACACTTTTTTTCTCATTTACCAAATCAAGAATTTTTTCATATCGTTGTTCTGTCAACATACAAAAGCCTCCCTTTGTATTATTATATCACGCAAAAACAATCAAAATCAACCAAAAACACAAACCAGAAAAAGGAAAAGCGGCAAAGCAATATGCTTTGCCGCAAATCTATGCAAGCTTATTCTGTTACGTTCTTTTTCAAAATACCCAGCAGTACTGCTGCAACTACTGTACCTGCTACCAGAGAAACCAGATACATCAGTGCATTGCCTACAACAGGGAATACGAAGATACCGCCGTGAGGTGCCATCAATGTGCAGTCAAATGCCATGGACAGCGCACCTGCAAGTGCGGAACCTACGATACAGGAAGGCAGTACACGCAGAGGGTCAGATGCTGCAAAAGGAATTGCACCTTCTGTGATGAATGCCAGACCCATGATGAAGTTTGTAGGGCCGGATTCGCGTTCCTGTTTTGTATATTTCTTCTTGAACAGGATGGTGGACAGAGCGATGGCACAAGGAGGTACCATACCGCCTACCATAACTGCCGCCATGATGTCATAGTTGCCTGCCGCAATGGAAGCAGTACCGAATACATAAGCAGCTTTGTTGAAGGGGCCGCCCATGTCGATGGACATCATACCTGCTACCAGAATACCCAGCAGCACTTTGCTGGTGCCGCTCATGTTTGTCAGTGCTGTATTCATTGCTGTATTCAGGGCGCCAACAGGAGGTTCTACCACATAGTACATGATCAGACCTACAATCAGGATACCAAACAGAGGATACAGCAATACAGGCGCGATTTTTTCCAATGCTTCAGGAAGTTTGTCGAAAATTTTACGCAGGAAAACGATTGTATAACCTGCCAGGAAACCTGCTACCAGAGCCCCCAAGAAACCTGAGCTGCCGGAAGCCGCAATGGAACCGCCTACAAAGCCCAGTGCCAGACCAGGTCTGTCACCAATACTCATTGCGATGAAGCCAGCCAGTATAGGAAGCATGAACGCAAATGCTACACCGCCGATCTGTTTGAACAGTGCTGCTGCAGGTGTGATGGTACCGAAGTTTGCACGCATATCTGCCGGCAATGTTGTCATATCTACACTTAGACCATCAATCAGGAAGGCAATGGCAATGAGGATACCGCCGCCAACAACGAAAGGAAGCATGTGAGATACACCGTTCATGAGCTGCATATAGATCTTGTGACCAACGGAGCCGCTTGCTTTCACTGTTTCCTGAGGTTTGGATTCTGCCTGATACAGAGGTACTTTGCCGGAAATGGCTTCATCCAGCAGTTCATCTGCTTTGCTGATACCATCTGCTACATGGCAGGAAATAACCGGTTTGCCATGGAAACGATCCATAGGCACCTGTGTATCTGCTGCAACGATGATGCAGTCAGCTGCTGCGATTTCTTCTGCAGTCAACACATTTTTCGCACCGCCGCTGCCGCGTGTTTCTACTTTAATTGTACAGTTTCTTGCTTTCGCTGCTTTTTCCAGACCTTCAGCAGCCATATATGTGTGAGCGATACCTGTAGGGCAGGAAGTAACTGCCAGAACTTTGCAAACAGGTTCAGCCTGTGCAGCTGTTTCTACGGGAGCAACTTCTGTTTTTTCTTCATTTTCTGCTTCTTCCGCATCGTCGATGACTTTCAGGAATTCATCCACTGTTTTTGCGTTTCTCAAGCTATCTGCAAAATTTTCATCCATCATCATAACGGAAAGTTTGCTCAATACATCCAGATGCACATTATCTGCTGTATTAGGGGCAGCAATGAGGAAGATCAATGTTGCAGGTTCGCCGTCCAGAGATTCGAAATCAACGCCTTCTGGCACAACCAGTGCAGCCAGACCAGGTTTTTCAACGAATTCGCCTTTCCCATGAGGAATGGCCAGCCCTTCGCCGATACCTGTTGTTCCTTCTTCTTCCCTGCGATAAACCTCTTTGCGGTAAGCCTCTGCATCTTTAATCTTACCACTGTCTACCATCAACTGAATAACTGTGTCCAAAGCTTCTTTCTTGGACGCCGGTTTTGCATCAAGGGCAATACTGCGGCGATCCAGCAAATCTGTAATACGCATGTGGGTCCCCTCCCTTTATTTTAACTTTTTATACAAAGCCAACACTTCTTCTTTTGTTGCCAGATTTTCGCTGAAGGCACTGGCACTGCCTGCGGAAATGCCCATCTTGAAGGCATGAGCATAATCTCCGCTTTCCAGCCAGCCTGCCAAAAATCCAGCCACCATGGAATCTCCTGCACCAACGCTGTTGACCAGTGTTCCCTCAGGAGCAGGCAAATGATAAAAATCGCCTTTTTCTGTCAGCAGCGCCGCACCTTTTCCACCCATGGAAACCAGTACGTTTCTTGCGCCCTGTTCCTGCAATTTTCCGGCATACATCTTTACCTTTTCCATATCATCAATGATTACGTCAAAGATCTCACCCAGTTCATGATGATTAGGTTTGATCAAAAACGGATGATGCTCCAATACATTGCAAAGCAATCTTCCAGTTGCATCCACAACGGTCAGAATTTCTTTGCCTGACAGACGCTGAAGAATGTCCTGATAAATGGTTGCAGGCAATCCAGTCGGAATGCTGCCTGCCAGAATCAGTACGTCCCCTTTTTCCAGCATATCCAGCTTTTTCAGAAGCTGCTGCAATGCTTCTTCTGTGATGACTGGGCCTCTGGCGTTGATTTCTGTACCATCTGCAGATTTCAGTTTCACATTGATACGGCTGCATCCTTCCGGCAAAGTCTTAAATGCTGTATGGCATCCTTTTTCCTGTAACAGGCGGCAGATTTCATCGCCTACAAATCCGGCAATGAATCCCAATGCTGTACTTTCTACACCAAGATTCTGCAGCACCATAGAAACATTGATACCCTTTCCCCCTGGGAAAATGCTTTCTGAAGTCGTACGATTGGTCATGCCCATCTGAAAGGAGGGCACTTCCACAATATAATCCAATGATGGATTAAAGGTAACTGTGTAGATCACAGTTTCACCCCCTATGACTGTTTTTAAATTATTTTTAACTTAGATTTATTATATAATCAAATTCAGTCAAATTCAATCATATTAGGTCACAAAAATTATTGCTGTTTTTTATTGAAATTGACGAAGTTTGATTGTTTTTGACTGTTTTATGTTAAAAAAAGCTGTCTGTGGAAGATTGCCCACAAACAGCCTTTTTCATTCTCTATTCAAATGCGATATGAGGAATCTGATTTACGAATTTTGACATCTTCCGTATCAAAACCAAAGTGACCAAGAAGCTGGAAAACATCTTCTTCCTCCAGCCGACAGTTTGGCCCAATGACAATCTCCCGAATCATATCATTATGCATATAATCCCCATCAGAAAAATCCATATCCATAAAGGAAACAATGTCGTTGTCCTCTACCCTAAATTCCAAAGCCTTTGGAAAAAGACGCTTCATTGCTGTATTTGCCGCATTTCCCGTTCTTTTCCAATTATAAATCTGCTCCCAATCACTTTCGCTTTTGATGATTTCATCTTTCAAAATCAGGCGCCATTCATCCTCCTCGGCAAAAGAATCATCTTTGTAAAAAAAGGAATCCTGCAATAGAGGAATAAACCAATGCCCTGCTTGAGAATTTAGATAAGAGCCATTCAAAATCTGCTTTGTTTCGTTTTTCTCCATATAGGAAAACAGCGTTTCCACTAATTTTGCCGCATGGCGGTTCAGGCTCAGATTACACTGGGTAGTATCGCAGTCCATAACATTCTTATTGGTGTCGATATAATGGACTTTACGGAATTCCAACTGTGCATCAGGAATCTGCTCGATGAGCCGTTCAATGGTCTCCACATCAAAACCAATGGCAACACCTCTGCCGTTATCCGCATATCCTCTCCACTGGGCCAAATAGTCATCAGACTCAGAAAAACAGGCGATATACGCCATCAAATCTTTATATTCTTTTACATGTTCAATCATTTTATCAATGAGATATACAATGAATTCCCGATAGGTCATGCCACCAAAAGTCTGTTCACTGTCCACGCCAGGACGAGAAAGCATGATCTGAATGGCGCGATTTCGAGTGATATGCAAAAGCGCCTTGCTTTCATTGGTATCATTTTGTTTATTGATATCAGATAAACGAATGGTTTTATGTTCCAATATATTCAAAAGGGTTGATAAACTACAGTAATGATAAACCAGTTGCTTCATTTTATTCCCTCCTAGTGCACATTCTCTCCTTCATTTAACCATTTTTTGTGAACAGGTGCAACCATATTTCCATAAAAGTTTTTTGCAAAGAAAAAACGGATAAAACCTTTTGCAAGGTTCTATCCGTTTTGGAATTCATAAGATGTGCAAAATATCTTTGCAGATTACTGCATAGCTTTTGCTACTTCGTCAGCAAAGTTTTCGTCTTTCTTTTCCAGACCTTCGCCTGTTTCGAAACGTACGAAACGTGTGATTTCGATAGGAGCGCCTACTTCTTTTGCTACGGAGTCAATGTATTTTTTCACTGTCAGATCGCCATCTTTTACATAAGGCTGTTCGATCAGGCAGAATTCTTTCATTTCTTTTTTCAGTCTGCCTTCGATCATTTTTGCAATGATGTTTTCGGGTTTGTTTGCGTTTTTAGGATCGTTTTTAGCCTGTACTGTCAGGATTTCTGTTTCTTTTTCGATGAAGTCAGCAGGAACGTCTTTTTCAGCAATGAATTTAGGGTTCAGAGCTGCAATCTGCATTGCAACGTTTTTGCCCAGTTCTTCCAGAGCATCGCTGTCGTTATCGCAAGCCAGTTCGATCAGAACGCCGATTCTGCCGCCGCCGTGGATGTAGGAAACCAGTCTGCCGGAACCAGATTTTTCGAATTTTTCGAAACGTCTGATGTTCAGGTTTTCACCGATAACTGCTACCTGCTGGCTCAGAGCTTCTTTTACTGTGAACTGAGGATCCAGATCCCATTTTTCAGCGAAGAAAGCATCCATATCTGCTGCTGTTGTTGTGGAAGCCTGTTTTGCAACTGCTGCAACATAATCTCTGAATACCTGGTTCTTTGCAACGAAGTCTGTTTCGGAGTTTACTTCTACGATTGTACCAACTTTGTTGTCATCGCTCAGGTAAACATCAACGATACCTTCGGAAGCAATACGGCCTGCTTTTTTCGCAGAAGCTGCCAGACCTTTTTCTCTCAGCAGTTCAACTGCTTTTTCCATATCGCCGTCTGTTTCAGTCAGGGCTTTTTTGCAGTCCATCATGCCAACGCCTGTCATTTCTCTCAGTTCTTTTACCATTGCTGCTGTAATAGCCATGTTCTTTTCCCTCCGTATATTGGTTTTATGATAAGAAAGAGCTTCAGCCCGTGAATCGGCTGAAGCTCGGGCAAATTGCCTATGAAATTATTCAGCTACTGTTTCTTCAGCTGCTTCTGCGTTTTCCTGTTCACCCTGTTTGGATTCCAGAACTGCATCAGCTACTTTGGAAGCGATCAGTTTTACGGCGCGGATCGCGTCATCGTTACCGGGGATTACATAGTCGATTTCATCGGGATCGCAGTTTGTATCTACGATAGCAACGATGGGAATACCCAGTGTGTGTGCTTCCTGAACAGCGATTTTTTCTTTTCTTGTATCAACAACGAACATCAGATCGGGGATCTTCTTCATTTCTTTGATACCGCCCAGGTTCTTTTCCAGTTTTTCCATTTCGTGCATCAGGGCTGCAACTTCTTTTTTGGGCAGAACTTCAAAAGTGCCGTCTTCCTGCATTTTTTCCAGTTCTTTCAGTCTTGCGATTCTTGTTTTGATTGTGTTGAAGTTTGTCAGCATACCACCCAGCCATCTCTGGTTAACGTAGTACATACCGCATCTTTCAGCTTCTTCTTTGATGCATTCCTGTGCCTGTTTCTTTGTACCAACGAACAGAACTTCGCCGCCGTCAGCTACGATGTTGCAGATTTCAGCATAAGCTTCGTCTACTTTTTTAACGGTTTTCTGCAGGTCGATGATGTAGATACCGTTTCTTTCTGCGAAGATGTATTCAGCCATTTTAGGGTTCCATCTTCTTGTCTGGTGACCAAAATGTACACCAGCTTCCAACAACTGTTTCATTGAAATTACGCTCATAGCGCACCTCCTGTGGTTTGTCCTCCGCATCATCCCCCATGTCACCGAACACTTCGGCACCGGACACAGGGCAGCAAATGCGTGTGTTTTTAAGTTACCTATGGGATTATAGCACAATCCCATACAAATTACAACCATAAATTATGGTTTTTTTCAAATTTTTCTGAAAAAACAGGGATTTATTCTTCTGTGTTTTCTTCTTTTTCCGGTTCAGGCTCCCGCATGTAGCCGCATTTTTCGTTTGAACATACGATTTTGGGATTTTTCTTACCCTTTTCTTCCAGGAAACTGCCGCAGACAGGACATTTTTCCCCGGTAGGTTTGTTCCAGGACATGAAGCCGCATTCAGGATTGTTTTCACAACCAAAATAAGTTCTGCCCTTCTTTGTTTTCTTGATAAGAACCTTGCCGCCGCATTCGGGACAGTTCACGCCAGCTTCTTCAAAGAATGGTTTCGCGTTCTGACATTCCGGGAAACCGGGGCAAGCCAGGAATTTTCCGTATCTGCCATATTTGATGACCATGTTTCTGCCGCATTTTTCACAGATCACATCAGTCACTTCATCTTTGATTTCCACTTTCGCCAGTTTTTCCACGGCATTTTCCACTGCAGCATGGAAACCGGGATAGAAATCACGGATGATCTGTTTCCATTCTTCTCTGCCCATTTCCACATCATCCAGACGTTCTTCCATATTGGCTGTGAAGTCAACGTCCACAATATCCGGGAAATAAGATTTCATAATATCGTTTACCACTTCTCCCAATTCTGTGGGATAGAGGTTTTTGGCTTCTTTTGTCACATAGTTTCTCGCTTGAATGGTAGTCAAAGTAGGCGCATAGGTACTGGGACGGCCTACACCGATTTCTTCCAGTGTTTTGATGAGGGATGCGTCTGTAAAACGTGCAGGGGGCTGTGTGAAATGCTGTTCCGGCAGAATTTCCAGTGCTTTCAGCACATCACCTTCCTGCAATACAGGCATCTGCACATCCGCTTCTTCCTCCCCTTTATTATAAACTTCCAAGAAGCCTCGGAAAGTCAAACGGGAACCAGACGCACGGAAACTATATTCCCCCGCTGCCATTTTCACCTGCATAGTATCATAAAGTGCAGGACTCATCTGGCTGGCAACAAAGCGTTCCCAAATGAGTTTATACAATTTATATTGATCTTTTGTCAAAGATTCTTTGATGCTGTCAGGTGTCCGCTGTACGTTTGTGGGACGGATGGCTTCGTGAGCATCCTGTGTTTTCCCTTTGGATTTATATACCACACGTTCAGGATTCACATATTCTTCCCCGAAGTTTTCACCGATATAGGAAACTGCCGCTTCGTAGGCTTCATCGGAAATACGGAAGGAGTCCGTACGGATATAGGAAACCAAACCCACATTGCCTTCCCCTTTTACATGAACGCCTTCATAAAGCTGCTGGGCAATAAGCATGGTTTTCTGCGTTGCCATGTTCAGATGCTTGCTGGCTTCCTGCTGCATGGTGCTGGTGGTAAAAGGCGCAACGGGTTTCTTCTGTCGAGTGCCTTTTTTCACTTCTTTGACGATGAAACCCTGTCCTTTCAGACCATTTTCCACTTCCTGAACCACCTGTGCGTTGGGCAGTTCCATTTTTTCACTGCCTTTGCCGTAAAATCTGGCTTCAAATGTTTTCTTTTCCGCATCGGTCAGTTTCGCGCCAATCGTCCAGTATTCATCAGGAATAAAGCCGCGGATTTCGTCCTCTCTATCGCAAATCAGACGCAGGGCAACAGACTGCACACGACCGCCGCTGAGACCTTTTTTGACTTTCTTCCATAATAAATCGCTGACCGTATAGCCCACCATTCTGTCCAGCACACGGCGTGCCTGCTGAGCGTCTACCAAATCCATGTCGATTTCTCTTGCTTCAGAAATAGAGCGTTTTACCGCTGCCTTTGTGATTTCATTGAAGGTAATACGACTGATGTCCTTGTCATCACCTAAATTGAGGGCGTGAAGAAGATGCCAGCTGATGGCTTCCCCTTCACGGTCCGGGTCAGTTGCCAGATAGACTTTATCGGCAGCCTTCGCCTCTTTTTTCAGTTTGCTCAGCAAATCACCTTTGCCGCGGATGGTAATATACTTGGGTTCAAAATCGTGCTCAATGTCAATACCCATCTGGCTTTTGGGCAAATCTCGGATATGCCCCATGGAAGCTTCGATTTTATAATTGCTTCCCAGAAATTTTCCAATGGTACTTGCCTTTGCAGGAGATTCTACAATGACAAGATATTTCTTTGACGCAGCTTTTTTTGTTGTTTTCTTTGGTTTTGCTGCAGTCGCTTCTTTGCTCATATCTTCACCTCTCAGCCCTCTCTGTTAATTGCGGACATAGCCTGCCTGCTGTAATTTTCGAATATATCCAGTGATTTCCAACAGAGAAAGTACATATTGTATATCCTGAATTGGCTTTTCCAGCATGCGGCTCAATTCCTCAGCCGTTACTGGCACAGCCTCAGTTATTTTCTCATAAATTTCCCGTTCTTCGGGTGTCAGTTTTTCTTCTACTTTTTCATAGAAACGGGTCTTTTCCTTTTCTTGATAGGATATGCCAAGTTCCTCTAAAATATCTCCCGATTCTGTAATGATTGGGCATCCCTGTTTAATCAGGTTATTGGTGCCTTCACTCAGCTTGCTGGTCACATTGCCCGGCAGAACAAAAACATCTCTGCCGTTTTCCAGTGCCATATCCGCTGTGATCAATGTGCCGCTGCGTTTTCCTGCTTCAATAACAACGATGAGTTTGGAAAGACCGCTGATGATGCGGTTACGATAAGGAAAGTGGTAGGGAACCGCTTTGGTTCCCGGCGGATACTCTGACAGCACACAGCCGTTTTCTATGATCCGCTCCATTAACTCCCGATTTTCCGCAGGATAACAAACATCTACACCACAGCCCAGTACAGCAATGGTTTTTCCGCCGCCATCCATAATGCCTTTATGGGCAACGGCATCAATGCCTTTTGCCATACCGCTGACAACAATCACATTGGTCTGACCCAAGTCTTTTGTAATGCGATAAGCCACAGATGCGCCATACTGAGAACATCTTCTGGCACCAATGACGCCAATTTTATCAATATGGTCATCAGGCAGAACGCCTTTCACATAAATCCCCAAAGGAGGGTTATAAATCTGTTTCAGCAAATAAGGATAAGACGGATGGAAATAGGAATAAAAGGAAATTTCTTTTTCTTCCAATTCAATCATCCATTCATCTAGCATTTCTGGGTCACGTTGGGATAAAATGGTATCTGCAAGTTTTGTGGCATTGCCAAGTACACTGCGGATTTCTTCTGGTTCTGCATAGAAAATATTTTCCGCTGTACCAAATCTTCCCAAAAGCTGAAAGGCTTTCTTTGTGTTATGCAATGTCACTCTTGCCAGCCACATCAGATACGTTTCTTCCACAACGATGCCTCCTTATCCCCTTGCCAGTTACGCAATCTACTATATATGCTTTCTTTTCAAAATTCAATGATTTTTTTCTAAAAATTTGAAAATAATGTGAATCCCTATGCATGCACTAGTAGAAATCTCCAATTTTCATTGCACTTTTTCGTAAGAATTGTTATCATAAGAACAGAATTTTTTATGAGAAACGAGGCGAGGTCATGCTTTCCATTATCCATAGCGCTGCACTGCTTGGCATTGACGCTTATGCTGTCAATGTAGAAGTTGACTTGAGCAGCGGTCTGCCTGCTTTTGACATTGTTGGGCTGCCGGATTCCGCAGTGAAAGAATCCAGAGAAAGAGTACGCACTGCCATCAAAAACACAGGACTTTCCTTCCCCACCAAACGTATTACGGTCAACTTAGCACCAGCAGATACCAAAAAAGAAGGGGCGTCTTTTGACTTGCCCATTGCCGCCGGTATTTTGACTGCTATGGGAACCCTGCCTGTGGATGCTCTGGACGGATATTTACTGGCAGGAGAGCTTTCGCTGGATGGTTCTCTGCGTCCTGTCAACGGCATCCTGCCTATGGTTTATGGCGCATTGCAGGATGGCATCACAAAATGCTTTGTACCTTATGAAAATGCTGATGAAGCGGCTCTTGTGGAAGGCATGGAGGTCTATCCCCTTCATAGTCTGCGTCAGTTAGTTGCTGTTTTGCAAAATCAGGAAACATTACCGCCCTATCATGTGGATCTGGACAATCTCTTTGCCAACGATAAAGAATGGGAAAGTCTGGATTTTTCTCATGTAAAAGGACAAGAAAACGCCAAGCGCGCCATGGAACTGGCTGCTGCCGGTGGACATAATATCCTGCTCATTGGACCTCCCGGTTCCGGCAAAACCATGCTGGCAAAACGATTCCCAACCATACTGCCTGACCTGACTTTTGCGGAAAGCATTGAAATCACGAAAATCTACAGCGTGGCAGGTCTTTTGCAGAACAAAAATGCTTTGATTCATCATAGACCGTTCCGTTCTCCACACCATACCATTTCCGCTTCTGCTCTTACTGGCGGCGGCAGAATCCCGAAGCCCGGTGAGATTTCATTGGCGCATAATGGTGTGTTGTTTCTGGATGAATTGCCGGAATTTCAGCGTTCCGCTCTGGAAGTCATGCGTCAGCCCATGGAAGATGGCAAAGTTACCATCGCCCGTGTCAGCGGCACTTTGACATTTCCCTCTGATTTCATGCTGGTAGCCGCCATGAACCCTTGCCCCTGCGGTTATCTGGGCAGTGGTGACAAATGTCACTGTACTGTCAATGAGATTGCCAAATACCAAAGCAAAATCAGTGGACCTCTATTAGACCGTATCGACCTGATGGTGGAAATGCCTGCGGTAGGATACGAAGACCTGCAAAACAGTGCTTCTGGAGAATCCTCCGCAGAAATCAAAAAGCGTGTGGTAAGAGCCCACGAAATCCAGCTGAAACGATATACAAAGGAAGGAATTTTCTTCAATGCTCAGCTTAACGCCGCACAAGTCGAAAAATACTGTGTTCTTGGTGAGGCAGAGCAAAAACTACTGAAGGCAGCCTTCTCATCTATGGACTTGAGTGCAAGGGCTTACCATAAAATACTGAAAGTTGCCAGAACGGCAGCAGACTTGGATGGCAATGAAGAAATCACTGTCCGCCATCTGGCAGAAGTTCTGCAATACCGTTCTTTGGACAGAAAATACATGATATAACAGGAGATTGACTATGGCACTACATACTGACCAAATGTCCGACTCCTTCCGTATCGGCGCCATACTGGCAGCCGTAGGTGGGTTTCTGGACGCATATACTTATCTTGCACGCGGACAGGTTTTTGCCAATGCGCAAACAGGCAACATTGTTCTGCTTGGTGTGCACCTGTCTGAAGGTGATTTGAAAAAAGCGCTATTCTATCTAGTACCCATTTTGGCATTTGTGGCCGGGGTTTTCGTAGACGAATGGATCAAACATTCTCTGGACGGAAAAATGGCACTGCACTGGCGGCAGACTGTGCTTTTGATTGAAATTTTAGCTCTCATTGTCGTCATCTTTCTTCCTCTTGGAAAAGCCGATGCCTTTGCCAACGCACTGGTTTCCTTTATCTGCGCCATGCAGGTACAAAGTTTCCGCAAATTCCATGGCATGCCTTATGCCACCACCATGTGTACCGGCAATCTGCGCAGCGGAACAGACCATCTGGTAAAATATTTCCAGACAAAAGACCCTTCCCGCAGAGAAAAAAGCTTTCATTACTACAGCATCATATTTTTCTTCATTTTAGGCGCAGCCATCGGTGCTGTCGGTACAAAACTCTGGGGCAGTCCTTCTTTGGTAATCTGCTGTATCCTTCTGGCAGTTGCTTTTCTGATGCTTTTTGTAAAGCCGAAAACAGAGTAAAATAAAAAAGAGGCTCTACTCTTCATAAGAAAACAAAATAGCCGAATTCCTTAGCATAAAAGGTCTTCTGGCTATCTTTTTTGCTTTAATCTTACGAATATTGTTTCCCTAATGAGAATTCTGCATTAGATTATTTTTAAAAACCCGAAACACAAAAAGCAACTTCCCCTTAAGAAAACATTGATTTTCTTTTCCTTGATTTCTTAAAGGGAAGTACGACAGCTTTCTTCAGAAGAAAACATATCAAATAAAATCTCAACATAATAAGAAAACCGAAATCCTTTGTCATGATAAGGATTTCGGTTTTCTTTGTTTTCTTATGAAGATGCCCCAAATATATTTTGGGGTTTTATTGTGTTAAAAAATATGCGAATGAAGAAAATTATTCTTCTTCTTTTGCGAAGGATACCAGCAGGTCACCCTGGCTGACTTTTTCGCCTTCTACAGCATAGATCTTGTCGATAACGCCATCTTCTCTTGCAACGATAGATGTTTCCATCTTCATAGCTTCGATGGTCAGCAGAGGCTGGTTCTTCTTCACTTCTTCGCCTTCTTTTACCAGAATCTTGCTGATGGTACCGGGGATAGAAGAACCCAGATGGTAAGGATTGTTCTTATCCGCTTTCAGTTTACCGTCGCTCTTAACTTCCAGATGTTTATCCAGAACTTTTACTTCACGCATTACGCCGTTGATTTCAAATGTCAGCGCACGGAAACCTTCTGCATCAGGTTCGGACATATCAATGAATTTGATGATGATGTCTTTACCTTCACCAATTTCAATAGAAGTTTCTTCACCTTTTGCCAGACCGAAGAAGTATACATCACTGGTCAGTTTGGAAACGTCTGTGTAGTATTCCCAGTGGTCGCAGTAATCATCATATACCTTTGGATACAGAGCATAGCTGATGATGTTTCTGGGGTTCACGTTTTTCATAACGTGTGCTTCTTTCAAATGCTTTGCAATGGCATCGAAATCTGCGGGAGGCAGCAGCGCACCTGCTCTGCCATCAATGGGTTTTCTGCCTTTCAGCACGATTTCCTGCAATTCTTTCGGGAAACCGCCTTCAGGCTGACCAATGTTCCCAATGAAGTAATCCACAACGGATTCAGGATAGGAAATATCTTTCCCTTCTGTAAGGATGTTGTCTTTGTTCAGACCGTTTTTGGACATGAAGATGGCCATATCACCAACAACCTTGGAGGAAGGTGTTACTTTTACGATATTGCCCAGCAAATCGTTGGCTTCTTTATACAGATGTTTGATTTCTTCAAAGTTATCTGCAGAGCCCATGGATTTTACCTGTGCCAGCAAGTTGGAGTACTGACCGCCGGGGATTTCGTATTTATAGATTTCAGTATTGGGTGTCTTCATTTCACTTTCGAAGCCAGTGAAGATCTGACGTACACCCTGATAGTAATGGCTCAGTTCAACCAGCTGATCGGGATCCAGACCGGTATCGCGTTCTGTGCCGCGCAGTGCTTCTACAACTGCGTTCATAGAAGGCTGGCTGGTCAGGGAGCTCATGGACTGGATTGCCAAGTCGGCAATGTCTACGCCTGCTTCCGCAGCCATCAGTACAGTGCTGACACCGTTGCCTGTTGTGTCATGGGTATGCAGGTGCAGAGGAATATGCAGTTCCTGCTTCAGAGCTGTAAACAGTTCTTTTGCAGCGTAAGGTTTCAGCAGACCTGCCATATCTTTGATTGCGAAAATGTGGCAGCCCATGTCTTCTAGTTCTTTTGCTTTGCGGATATAGTAATCCAGTGTATATTTTGTTTCCTTAGGGTCCAGAATATCGCCGGTGTAGCAGATAGCACCTTCTACAATCTTACCTGTTTTCAGAGCTTCTTCAACGGGCATCTTCATGTTTTCCAGCCAGTTCAAGCTGTCGAAGATACGGAATACGTCTACGCCACGTTCTGCGGAAACTTTGATGAATTCTCTAACTACATTGTCAGGATAGTTTGCGTAACCAACAGCGTTGGATGCACGCAGCAGCATCTGGATCAGTGTGTTGGGCATTGCTTCGGAAAGCTGCTGCAGTCTTCTCCAAGGAGATTCTGTCAGGAAACGGTAAGCAACGTCGAATGTTGCGCCGCCCCATGCTTCTACGGAGAAACCATTTGCCATCGCCATATTGGTTGCAGGTGCTGCAACGATCAGGTCATTGGTACGCAGACGTGTTGCCATCAGAGACTGGTGTGCGTCACGCATGGTGGTATCTGTTACCAGCAGGCGTTTTTCCTTCAGCAGGCTCTGTGTATAGTCTTTTGCGCCCATACGCAGGAATTTGTCTTTTGCACCTTCCACAAAGATGGTTTTGCCATTTTTATCCTGTCCAAAGGAAGGAGGCACAATGGGATCAAATTCAGGCTTGTGACCTTTGGATTCGTTTACAATCTTGTTGCCGATAAATTCAGCAATCTTTGTCGCTCTGTCTTTGCCCAATACGATATGGAACAGTTCAGGTGTTTTTTCAATGAATGTTGTGGTGCATTTACCAGCATTCCAAACATCACTCTGCAATACGTTGATCAGGAAAGGAATGTTTGTTTTTACGCCACGGATTCTTGTTTCTTTGATGGCACGAACAGCTTTTCTTGTCACGCCTTCAAATGTTCTGTCGTGAGCAATGATTTTTACCAGCAAGCTGTCATAGAAAGGTGTGATTTCCGCACCTGTGTGGGCAGTACCGCCATCCAGACGGATACCATTGCCGGCAGGAGAACGGTATACACTGATCTTGCCTGTGTCAGGCAGGAAGTTGTTGGCAGGGTCTTCTGTGGTGACACGCAGCTGGATGGAGTAGCCGTTTGCATGAATGTCATCCTGAGATTTAATGCCGATTTCAGGGGAATCCAGAGGATAACCTTCTTCAATCAGAATCTGTGCCTGCACAATATCAATACCCGTTACTTCCTCTGTTACGGTATGTTCTACCTGAATACGGGGGTTCATTTCAATGAAATAGTAATTTTCGTCTGCGTCCACCAAAAATTCCAGTGTACCAGCATTTTTGTATCCTACATGTTTGGACAGACGAACGGCATCTGCAAAGATTTTTTCTCTAACTGCATCGCTGACAGTGAAAGCGGGAGCAAATTCCACAACTTTCTGATGACGGCGCTGTACAGAACAGTCACGGTCAAAGAGGTGAACCACATTGCCGTATTTATCACCCAAAACCTGAACTTCAATGTGTTTCGGGTCACGGAGATATTTTTCAACGAAAATTTTATCGTCACCGAAAGCTTTTTTCGCTTCATTTCTTGCTTCGTCAAATTCCTTAGGCATTTCTTCCGCACTGTTGACGATACGCATACCACGTCCGCCGCCGCCATTGCTGGCTTTCAGCATAACGGGGTAGCCAACTCTTTCCGCTACTTCCATTACTTCGTCCAGACTTCTGATGGCATGGTCAACACCGGGGATGATGGGTACATTGCATTCAATTGCCATCTGTTTAGAGGAAATTTTATCCCCCATGGCATACATAACATCCACATCAGGGCCGATAAAGGCAATGCCAGCCTGGTTACATGCTTCTACAAAAGCAGGGTTTTCGGAAAGGAAACCATAACCGGGATGGATAGCGTCAACACCTTTTGCCTTCGCAATGTTGATGATATTACGAATATCCAAATATGCGTCGATGGGACCCTTTTCAGGATTGAGCATATATGCTTCGTCTGTTTTGGTACGGAACAGAGAGTATTTGTCTTCTTTGGAGAAAATACCAACTGTCTGAATACCCAGTTCATTCAGGGCACGGTACACACGGATGGCAATTTCGCCACGGTTAGCAACCAGTACCTTTTTGAACTTTTTAATTTTTACTTCCTGCATGCTTATCATACCTCCTTTGTATATTCACTGAATCATCAGTCAAAATCTTGATTCCTTCAATGCCTATTGCTTTATTATAATATAGGTTTTTCCATTCGTAAACTATAAAAATACAATGAACGCCAGAAGATACAGAGAATCAATCACGCATTTTGCTGTAAAATCCTGTCAAAATTGCCATAACATCCTGCAAAAGACGACATTCAACCACTTCTGCATGCTGCAAAACTACCTGCCCTGCAGCGCCTTTTGCCACAATGATTTTTGCATATCCCAGCCGATCAAGCTCCTTCAAACGGCTTTCCATGGCAGGTACCCGTTTCAATTCTCCTGTCAGCCCCACGTCGGCAATAAAAGCCCAATCCGGCGGAATGGGTCTGTTTTTCACAGAGGAAACAATGCTCATGAGCACTGCCAGATTTGCCGCCTGTTCTTTTAAAAACAAGCCCCCTGTGGTCTTAACCACCACATTTTTATCATACAGCTTCACATTGCCCCGCTGTTCCAAAATGGAAAGGAGGGTGTGAAGGGTATCTTTTTTCATGGTTTCGCTGATACGGGAAGGATATGGTGTAAAGGACTGGGAAACCAGACTTTCCACTTCTGTCACAATGGGACGGGAGCCTTCTCGCAAAACCGTAACAGCACTGCCGGAAACCAGTTCATTTCGATTGCGTTTGGTGATGAAATATTCAGATGGATTGTCAATGGAACGCAGCCCCTTTTCCGTCATGGCAAAAAAGCCCATTTCTCCAGTGCTGCCGAAACGGTTCTTTGTTGCCAAAAGCCCACGAAGCTCGTCAGCACCTTCCCCTTCCAGCACCAAAACCGTATCCACCAGATGTTCCAATGCACGGAGTCCGGCAATCTCATCATTCTTATTCATCTGCCCAATCATGAGCACTGCCCGCTGTCTGCGCTTATCCTTTGCACACTGCACCAAGGCAGACGCACATTCCATAGTCTGGGTGGGATTGCCTGCCCTAGCCGGATAAAATTCCGCCAGTGAGAATGTCTGGATACTGTCCAGAATAATCAAATCCGGGTCTACTTCTCCAACGGCAGACAATACAGCATCCATGGAGGTGTCTGCCAAAATCCAGATATTATCCGCAATATCTCCCAGTATCCTATCCGCTCGATTCTTGATCTGGCTGTCACTTTCCTCCCCTGTTGCATATAACACACGATAGCCAGCATTTGCCAGTTGGTATGCCACCTTCAAAGACAATGTGGATTTGCCGCCGCCGGGAGGAGATGTCAAAATCGTTACGGAATCCCGTACAATACCGCCACCCATGACTCTGTCAAACTCCCCGATACCTGTCAAAAGCCGCTGACTTTTACTGCTTTCCACTTCTTTCAGACGGGAAAGGGTCAGCTGCACAGGTTTTGGGCCGCTTTTTTCCTTTTTCGTTTCTTCCTGTTCAGAAAATGTGTTCCACTCTCCACATTCCGGGCATTTTCCCATCCATTTTGAGCTTTTGTATCCACATTCACCGCAAATATAAGATGTTTTTACTCTCATTCTTCCACCTCGATGATAACCTTTTCTGTTGTCATCACAAAAACAGACAGATAAACAAAAATCGATAAAGCCTTCTGCAAGACTCTATCGATTTTCTTTTCATCATGTACCGAAAAATCAGATTTTAGCCGATTTTTTCAATTTTTACAGCAGTTGCATTTCTCTGGATTTCTACAGAGAATGTCACTTTGCCTGTCATATTTGTTTTCATTTTGCCAACGTTTACGTCGTCAACCAGAATTTTATATTCTGTATCTGCTTCCAGTTCCAGTGTCAGCTGAACATCTTCTTCTGCTTCCACCTGGAAGGAAACACCTCTTTCATCCTGTGCGAAGTTCAGAACAGTTGCGCCGGGTACTGCTTCCAGCAGCATTTTACCGTTCTTTTCCAGTTTTGTGATTTCTTTAAATGTTTTTACTTTATACAAATCGCCCTGCACTTCAAAGTCCAGCACTTTTTTCTTTTCATCCATCAGGTAGTTGCCGAAGCTGATGCTGCCGTCATCTTCTTTTCTAATCAATTCCTCAATTACTGCCATGTTGCTTACCTCCCAAGCGTCCTTTCTTTATTGTCTATTCCGAACAAGAATATGCACGGTAATATTTCTGATATTATATCAGATTGATTATATCACAAAACCTGCCGCAGGTATATACCAAAATTCTGCTTTTTTCTGCATGTTTGTTGGTTCATTTTACCACACGGAAAAGGAAGCCGTTTGTTTTCAGCCCAACAGAAACTTTATCCCCTGCTTTGAAGTTGCCCATGAGATATTCTTCCGCAAAAGCATCCTCAATGTGGGACTGGATGGCACGACGGAGAGGTCTTGCGCCAAAGGCTTTATCATAGCCTTCTTCCGCGATTTTTTCCAGTGCTTTATCCGTAAAGGTTACGGTAATGTCCATATTTTCTTTGATGCGTTTGGAAACGGTTCTGGTCATGAGTTTCACGATTTCCAGAATATCTTCCTGTGTCAGGGAATGGAACACGATCATATCATCAATTCGGTTCAGGAACTCCGGTTTGAAAATATGGCGCACTTCTTCCATGACGTTTTTCTTCATGTTCTGATAACTCTGTTCTTCTGTTTCCATGCTGGTAAAGCCTACACGTTTGGGCTCTACAATGCTTCTTGCGCCGGCATTGGAAGTCATGATGATGACTGTGTTTTTGAAATCCACTTTTCTGCCCTGACCATCGGTGATATGACCATCGTCCAGCACCTGTAACAATACATTGAATACATCAGGAGATGCCTTTTCGATTTCATCAAACAGTACAACAGAATAAGGATTTCGGCGAACCTTTTCGCTAAGCTGACCGCCTTCTTCGTAGCCCACATAACCCGGAGGAGAACCTACCATACGGGATACGCTGTGTTTCTCCATGTATTCGGACATATCGATACGAATCATGGCATCTTCATCCCCAAAGAGGGCTTCTGCCAAAGCTTTGGACAATTCTGTTTTACCAACACCTGTAGGCCCCAAGAACAGGAAGGAACCGATGGGGCGATTGGGGTCTTTCAAACCAACTCTGCCGCGGCGGATGGCTTTTGCCAGCGCTTTTACCGCTTCTGACTGCCCAATGACACGCTGATGCAAGGTATCTTCCAGATGCAAAAGCCGCTGGCTTTCTTCTTCCTGCAAGCTCTGCAAAGGCACACCTGTCCAAACAGATACCACTTCTGCCACTTCTTCTCTAGTGACTACCTGCGCCTGATTTTCATGGTTGTTTTCCCATTCTTTTTTGGCTTCTTTCCACTGGGCACGAAGGGCATCCTGTGCCCGTTTGATTTCCGCAGCCTTTTCAAATTCCTCTGTCTTGATGGCCGCTTCTTTTTCTTTTTCCATTTCTGCCAGTTTTGCTTCCATTTCTGCCACATTATCCGGCGCACTGAATGTTTTCAGACGCAGACGGGAAGCAGCCTCATCAATGAGGTCAATGGCTTTATCCGGCAGGAAACGGTCAGATACATATCTGGAAGACAGTTTCACAGCCGCCTCAATGGCATCATCGGAAATGGTCACTTTATGATGCATTTCGTATTTATCACGCAAAGCCTTCAGCATTGCCACTGCCGCCTGTTCATCGGGTTCTTCCACTTTCACAGGCTGGAAACGACGTTCAAAAGCAGCGTCTTTTTCAATATGTTTGCGATATTCTTCTAATGTAGTGGCACCAATGAGCTGGATTTCCCCACGGGAAAGAGCAGGTTTCAGAATATTGGATGCGTCAATGGCGCCTTCCGCAGCCCCTGCACCAATAATGGTATGAATTTCGTCCACAAACAGAATGATATTGCCATCGGCTTTTACTTCGTCCATGGCTTTTTTCATACGTTCTTCAAATTCCCCACGGTATTTGGAGCCAGCTACCATGGCAGAAAGATCCAGACCCACAATTCTTTTATTTTTCAAAGTATCAGGCACATTGCCTTCTGCGATTTTCTGAGCAAGACCTTCTACAATGGCAGTTTTGCCCACACCGGGATCACCTACCAGACAAGGATTGTTTTTGGTACGGCGGCTCAAAATCTGCACAATCCGTTCAATTTCCTTATCTCTGCCAACAATGGGGTCAAATTTATTTTTCTTTGCCAGTGCTGTCATGTCACGGCTGAATTTATCCAGTGTTTCTGTGGCACTTTTTTCCTGTTTTTCTCCCTGGCTGTTCATGCCACGGGCATTGCCGTTCTGGTCTTCCCCTTCTCCCAGCATATTCATGATGTCATCATACAAACGCTGGAGATTCAAATCCAAAGATACCATAATCCGTACAGCGATATTATCATTTTCCCGAATCAAGGCAATGAGGATATGTTCTGTACCTACATAACCAGTACCCATACGGAATGCTTCCTGCACACTGCTTTCCACCACGCGTTTTGCACGAGGTGTAAAGTCCGCAGGAATATAGTAAGCAGAAGTGCCCCCTGTCATAGACTGGATTTTGTCCATAACCTGATGATAGGTAACACCCTGACTTTCCAGTGCTTTTGCGGCTACACTGTCGCTGACCAATGTCAGTCCCAACAAAATATGTTCTGTTCCTACATATTTATTTCCCAGCTTCAAAGCAGCCTCCTGGGCTCTTTTCAGCACTTCCTGGGCTTTATTTGTAAATTTTCCTTGCATTGTCATTCACCGTCCTTTATTTTGTTAGCCAACCACCTTTGTGATTGCTAATTTTATGATGAAAATAAAAGAACATTGCTGTTCTTTTATCTGTTTCTCTATTTTCAAGAACATTATAATACACATTGCAAAAAAAAGCAAAACAACTTTTTTACAATTCTCCCAATTTTTCCGAAAAAAGCGAAAATGGCATATCGCTTGGCAAGGAACGAATGGAAAAACCATCCTTCTGTTTTTCCCATTTCCCCTCCAGTTTCCATGACCACAAAGCCATGTTGCCAACGCCTCTCATGGGCTGTAATGTATTATATTTTCTGTCGCCCCAAATGGGTGCGCCATGGTGTGAAGTCTGGACACGAATCTGATGATGCCGCCCTGTTTCCAATGTGATTTCCACCAGAGAAAGGGGCTGCTCATTCCATGTTGTTTCTGTCAGTACTTTATAATGCAGAATGGCTTTCTTTGCGCCTTTTCTGGAAGGAAGCACCACTTCTGACAGATTGGTTCTGGCATTTTTGAAAAGATAATCTGTCCATGTACCGCTTTTTTCTTCCAAAGTGCCCCAAAGGACAGTCAGATAAGATTTCCGCCAGCCGCCAGCCTGCATCATTTTGGAAAGGGCTGCTTCAGCCTGTTTTGTCTTGGCAAACACCATAATGCCCCCAACAGGGCGATCCAAACGATGTACCAGACCCAATTCCTGCTTCATCTGTACTGACAGCAGAGAAAGCAAATCTGCATCCCCTGTTCTGTCTGGCTGGGCAGGCATGCCCTGTGGTTTTTCCACTGCTACCATATCTGTATTTTCAAATAATATCTGCAAATCCATAACTTACACTTCTTTCATCAAAATACCGCTATGGGGCGGCATTTCCAGCTGTACCATGCCGTTTTCCACTGACAACAGTTCTTTTTCCGCTGAATAATCCATTTCTTTTGTTTTGAGCAAAATTTCCATTTCGCCGCAGGGCTGTACACCGATTTCCCATACAGGCAAAGAAACCTGCACAGCTTCCTCTCGGTTATTACAAACGATGAGACATCGTTCTTCTTTGCAAAAACGCCCGTAAGCCAGAATACCATTTTCTGTATCCAAAGGTTTCAAAGAGCCTTTCCCCAAAGAAATATGTTCTTTTCGCAAATGAATCAGTATTTTATGATACTGCACCAGTTCATCATCTTCCCGATTCCAAGGGAAAGGTCTGCGGTTATCCGGGTCTGTCCAGCCGGTCACACCAGCTTCATCCCCATAATACACTGTAGGTGCACCAGGCCATGTCATTTGCAGCAATACCGCTTCTCGAAATACTGCTTTATTGACACCACGATTGGCTGCCTGTGCGCCATCTGTATGGAGACGTCCAGTTTTTCCATTTGTTCTGGTTAGAAAACGAGAATGGTCGTGATTGGAAAGTTCATTCATGGCAACACCTGCCGCTTGTGCGGGCATTCTGCCCATCTGATACCGAATAGTGTTCCAAAAGGCAGCATTATTGTTTTTCAAATCTGGTCGAGATTCTGTGCTGTGTTTGGAAATGCCCGTGAAATACCATGACACTGGTTCCATAAAAGCATCATAGTTCATGACGCCATCCCACTGGTCACCTCTGAGCCATGCTTCCGCATCTCCGTAATGCTCCGCCAGAATCAGGGCTTCTGGATTGACTTTTTTCACAGCACTGCGGAAATCATGCCAGAATTTGTGATTAAATTCCTCTGATTTGCCAACATCTGCCGCCACATCCAAACGCCAGCCGTCTGCGTTATATGGAGGGGAAACCCATTTTTGCCCAATACGCATGATTTCCCAATACAGAGCAGAACAGTTTTCCATATTCAGCTTGGGATGGTTGGGATAATCCCACCAACCTTCGTAAGAACCGTCTTCTTTCCAATAAAAATAATCGTGGTAAGGGCTCTGTTTGCAGTAATAAGCGCCTTTTTTCTGATATTTATAAATTTCTTCCCGATCCAGCCATTTATGGAAGCCGCCGCAATGGTTAAATACACCGTCCAAAATGACACGCATGCCTCTTTTATGAGCTTCTTCCACCAAGCGAATGAAAAGGGCATCACTTTCCATGAGATTCCGTTCACTGGTGGTTCTGGTAATATAGGCTTTTGCCTGACTGTTTTTCTCTCCGGGTTCCACCACTTTGTCATAATCCTCTACAATGACACCAAAGTGTGGGTCAACGTGGTCATAATCCTGAATGTCGTATTTATGACTGCTGGGGGAAACAAAGATGGGATTCAGATATAATACATCCACACCCAAATTCTGCAAATAGTCCATTTTCTGCAAAATCCCCTGCAAATCACCGCCGTAAAAATGGCAGAAATCTCCATCCTCCGGCTGAGCATACCAATCCTTTACAGCTTGCACCTGATTTTCCAGATAATTGTATTCCCCCGTTTTCACATCATTGGAAGGATCTCCATTGCAAAAACGGTCTACAAAAATCTGGTACATCACTGCCCCTCTTGCCCATGAAGGCGTCTGGAGATTCCGCAGCAGCCGAAAATATCCATCCATGGGAAATTCCTGAGATACGCCGTTTCTTGTATAATAATAAGTTGTTTCATTATATATAATCTGGAAAAAGTAGTTTGCCGTTTCTTCCGTCGGTGGCAGAACAACGCGGTAGCGATCAAACACGCTGCCGTTTTCCACTCGTTCCATCAATAATCTTTTGTCATTTACGCATAAACATACCGCTGACGCATTATTGCGTCCAGTCAGTATGGAAATTTCCACAAAGTCTTTGGCTGACGGTTCTGTCGGTTTCCGGAAGTTTTCCGATTCGTCACTGAACACAGCCTGTGGCAAAAACGCTTCCTTGCAAAGTCTGTATTTCTTTTTTACGCTTTGCACCAAGTCCAAATAATAATCCATATTTTCACCGTCCCTGCACCAATTATAATATGCCAGAAAATTCATGTCAAACACTGACTCTTTTTTGGACAAAATGAAAATGAGCAACCTGCCGATGGCTGCTCATTTTCACAAAGAGAAGGTATTTCTTATTGGGATTGCGTCTTACCGCAATGTGAAAATATTGGGGAGTTTTCACAGTTGTTATTATAGCATGTGGGACATTAAATGTCTAGCCCATTTTTAAAATTTTTCCAAAAATTTTTTCTTATGGATAATCAAAAATGCGAATTTCTTTTTATCATTTTTTCAAAAATCCTTCTCTTGTCAAACATTCCTCCGTCATTTTTGATAAATGATTCCTATTTTACATCAAAATTTTATCACTCTTGTCAAATCGCTTTTATACAGGAAGTCCGCTGTAATTCCACAAAAGCCAGTATTCCTCGCCTATTTTATGACTTTTCTCTTTATTTATGGAAATCAACTCATATAATCCGCCAAAACTCTGGCAAGGTTATCTTCTCCCAATATCCGCACACCTTCCTGTATCTGCTGACGCTCCAATTCCGGCAGTATGGACAACGGAACATCCGTACATTCATATAATGTTATTTTTCCGTTGGCGTCTTCCCGAAAAACAGCCAGCATACCATTCTGTTCTCCCAGCAGAAAGCTTTCGTCACTGCGTCCTTCCACAGTACTGCGCAGAATCACTTTATCCGGCGAAAAGAATACCACCTGCCATCCGTCATAAATACTGCGTATCTGCGCCAGATTCAAACCTTCCTGATAGCTTTGCACTGGCTCCGTCTGCTCCGCAGTCATTTGATCTTTTGTATAGTAATACTGGTATACGATTTCCGCATTTTCCCCAATAACAGCTTCCTCTGTTGCAACGGGTTCTGTCTGTTCCCTTTTTTCCTCCTGTATCACAGATTCCTGTATCCTCTGCGTATACAAATATCCTGCTGCTGTACAGGAGAGAAAAACAAGAACAGCCAAAAGCGCAATCCCTCTTTTCATACCTACCACCTCGATGAAAAGTATGGACGACTTTTGGCTGATTTATACATTTTTTTGAAATCAATCAGGAAAGATGGAAATGCACAGGCACACCATTCTCATAAGCACAGGGAATTTCACCCTGAATCAAAGGAATCAGATAATCCAACATTTCTTGTGTGATGTCATTGCCTTCTTCATTGATCCATTCATCAGGCACAGGTTTTACACGATTTAGCACCTGATCTACAGGGATGAAGAACACTTCCGATGCGTAAGGTGCGTCCGAAATTCTACGCAGGCATGCCATTTCGCCGCTGCCGCCTTCCAACGCATAACGCACTGCTTCCCGTCCCAAGGAACGTGCTTCCTGAATATCAGTTGCACTTGCCACATGAGATGCGCAGCGCTGCATGAGATTCAGTTCCACACTGCGGACTTTGCAGCCAATTTCCTGCCGCAGGATTTCCTCCAGAAAACGGGAAACCCCTGCCAGAATTCGATGACCAAATTCATCTTCCACCCGATTCTGAAGGCTGTCTGTCAGATAAGCCCCTTCTTCATTGCGCAGACCTTCGCTGACTGCCACAATGACAGAGCGTTTTTCCATCATTTTTTCCCGTACATCAAAGAGGAACTGCTCTACAGAAAAAGGGCGTTCACTCAGATAGATCAAATCTGGTGCCACATCACCATTGAGCCTTGCCAATGCAGAGGATGCTGTAAGCCAGCCTGTATCCTGCCCCATGATTTCTACCACTGTAATGGATGGCAGCGCATATACATTGCAGTCACATGCAATTTCTGTCAAAGTAGTACCAATGTATTTCGCAGCGGAGCCAAAACCCGGAGAATGGTCTGTTTCCGGCAGATCGTTTTCAATGGCTTTAGGCACACCAATGATCTTAATGTCATTGATATGATGGTTCCGGCAGTATTCAGAGAACTTATGAACGGTGTCCATGGAATCACTGCCGCCAATGTACATAAAATAGCCAATGTTATATTTTCTAAAAATGCTGATGGCCTTTTCATATTCAAAGGCATTTTCTTCCCAAGGAGATAATTTCATATGGCAGGAGCCCAATGCGGAAGACGGTGTCTGGCAAAGGAGCTGACGAGCACTTTCATCCGCCAACAATTCTGTCAGGTCCACAAACCGTTCAGACAACATCCCCATAATCCCATTTTTTACGCCATATATCTTTTCAATCTCCGGATGCTCCAATCCCATTTCCACCACGCCGCAAAGAGTGGCATTGATGGCCGCCGAAGGGCCGCCTGATTGGGCTACCAGCACATTTTTCTTCATGTTTGTTCCGCCTTTCTGTTGCTCATTGCATTTTCTATGCGTGTTCGCTATGGTACATTATAAATAGAAATACAAAAAGATACAATAGCGAATTTCGTAAAGTTTTTCTATACATGTTTTTCTAAAGCACTTTCAGACAAATTTGAAACAAAAAGGCCGTCTTCCTAGAAAGACGACCTTTTCCATTATCCAAAAATCACAGACAAAATGGTAAAAGCGATGATGGATAAAATGGTATAAAGTGAAATGGTTGTGGATGTATATACCTTGTCTTTTTCTCTGACAGCATACAGAGGGCTCATGAAACAAGGCGGCATAAAAGCATACAGGAACACCGCAATTTTCATTTCCTGTTCTGCTACAAAATTCCGCAGTACAAACCATACGCCAATCAAAAGCACACCTTGCAGCACAAGACGAATGGCAGCAGATTTTCCAGCAGAAGAAAGCACCCGATGATCCATTTTCAAATCATAACCAACACACAGCAGAATCAATGCGGAAACAGGTGTCGTAATCATAGAAATCAAAGAAGAATATACATCGCCTACCCAGCTTCCTGCAATCTTCGGCAATATGCCTGTAACACCCAACAAAATACCCAGTACAACCCCGTACATGGCAGGTGCACGCAATACAGTAGACAGCAGCTGCCCACTGCCGCTTCTTCCTTTGCCTGTAGCTGTGATCAGTGCAAGATATACTGTAAATGTAAAAATACAGTTTGCCATATCCAAAGCAGCGATATTGGAAAGCATTTCTGAGCCACACAATGCCATATACAATGGATATGCCATCATACCGCCCTCAAAAGTTGCTGTCAGAAAAGGCAGATATCTGCCTTGACTGCCGCCAACCAAAGGACGCAGCAAATAGCCAGCGCCTGTGGCAATGAAAAGCTGTATCAACATCACAACTAACAGCAGCAACGTCACTTTGTTATATTCTGCCATCCCCAATGCATCTACCAAAACAACAGGCAGCATAATATTGGTTGCTACCAATTTAATACCATCCATGCCGGCACGACTAATCCATCCAAAGCGATTGGCAGCCATACCAAGCCCCAGCATACAGAACACCGGCAGCACAATAGCCAATACATTCATAGTCCTTCCCCCTTTTTCCCTATTGACCTCAGTATACCGCAAATCAAAAAGGGGAACAAGAGAGAAAGCGGAAATATGTACAGAAAAAAAGACAAGACCAAAATAGCTTTCTTCAAAAGACAACAATCCATAAAAATAAGCTGGCTGAAATCCTATATATTGGAAAGATTTCAGCCAGCTTTGTTTTCTTATGTAGCCGCCCCAAAAGAAGCGTTATCTTTTTCGCTAAGAATTACAGTGTCAGAGTAGGTGCAGCGTAAACTCTTGCACCCATTTCGGAATCCAGAAGGTACAGTGCTTTGGGGTCTGTGCCGAACAGTTCCATTTTTGTAATCAGGTCGTTAGCGTTTGTTTCTTCTTCACCCTGTTCTTTTACAAACCAATCCAAAAACTGCATGGTGCGGAAATCGTTTACTTCCTGTGCAGCTGCATAGATGTTGTGAATCAGGCTGGTTACATAAACTTCATGTTCCAGGCCAGCTTTCAGAGGATCCATCAGGCTGTTCAGAGGTACATCGGGTTTGCCGATAGCTTCCAGTGTAACAGTTGCGCTATTGTTATGCAGGTACTGATAGAACAGCAGTGCATGGTCGCGTTCTTCCTGCGCCTGGATTTTATACCAGTTTGCAAAACCTGCCAGACCTTTAGATTCATAATAATTCGCAAAATCCAGATACAGATATGCGGAATAGAATTCCTTGTTTACCTGTTCATTGATGAGCTGCGCTACTTTTTCATTTAACATAATCCTTTTCCTCCTTGATATTCTTATCCTTCATCCTCTGTGACATCCTCTGCCTCATCCAAGGCTTCCGGCTGTCGCAAAGCATAAACTTTTTCGATGCGTTTTTCTTCAAACTGTTTGATTTGGAACAGCCAGCCGCCCACAGCAATTTCCGGCATTTCATCATCCTCCGGAATTCTGCCCAGACGACCGATCAGATAACCGCCTAATGTGTCATAATCCTCGTCATCTTCAAAGACGATGCCGAGCTGTTCTGCAACATCCTGCAAATCCGCTTTCCCGCTGATGGAATAGCTATTTTCATCAATAGGACAGATGTCTTCCTCTTCTTCCAGATCGTATTCGTCAAAGATATTCCCGACAATTTCTTCCATGACGTCTTCCATGGTAACGATACCGGATGTGCCACCGTATTCGTCGATAACAATAGCCATGTGTACTTTTTCCCGCTGCATTTCCTCAATGAGCTCGTCCGTTTTCTTGGAAAAGGGCACAAAATAAGGCTGCATCAAAATATCCTCCAGATGGAAATTGCCTTCCTCCATTCTGGTGGAATCCGTCAGGATATACTTAACCAGATCCTTCACATGGAATACGCCCACAATATTGTCAATATTGTCCTCATAGACCACAATACGGGAATACTTCTCCTCCATCAGCACTTCCTTGATTTCTGCCAGTGTGGCTTCCAGCGGCACCGCAACAATATCTGTACGATGTGTAGCAATTTCTTCCACAGATGTATTGCTCAGCTCAAAGATATTGTTGATCATCTCTTTTTCTGATTCATCAATAGAGCCATTGCTGCCGCCTTCATCTACCATCTGGCGAATGCCTTCTTCTGTTACCGTGTTCTGTGCCTGCTTTTTCTGCAAAAGCATGATCTTTGCGATCAACACGATATTCAATACAACGGAAACGCCTAGACCAATTATGGTTTCCAAAAATAATCTCCCTCCAAATATCAAAATCTACATATTTACACTTCAAAGTTTATCCCCAAACCCTTTCCCTGTCAAGTTTTTTCCTCTCCCACAGTCTCTTTCATCTTCTCTCACAATGGATGATTTTGTGCTTTTGCCCACGCTTGACAAACAAAAAAAATCGTTATATTCTGTTACTGTAATTCTTATGTAAACACTTTTAAACTGAACAGATATAAAGGAGTGAGTGAATTGGCAGAAAAAAAACCACCTCGCATTGATACCAGACTGCGGAAGCATATCGTTACCATGCCGGAAGAAATCTGGGCAGCCAGCGGCATTGTTATTTGGGGCAGACGTATCAAATCCCTTGTCTTTTCCACAGACATTGCCATCATCCGTAACTGTAACGCTGATGCTGTTTTGGCAGTATATCCCTTTACACCCCAGCAGGTCATTACCAATTCAATCATCACCGCTTCCAGCATTCCTGTCTTTGCAGGCGTAGGCGGCGGTACCACCACTGGTCCTCGTGTGGTTATGCTGGCAAAAGACGCGGAAGCTCTTGGTGCTATGGCAGTTGTTGTAAATGCGCCAACCACCAATGAAGTCATTCATGAAATCAGCAAAATCGTTGATATTCCTGTTGTCATCACCGTTTTGGACGAAAATACAGATATCGACGCCAGAATCGCAGCCGGCGCAGGCATCCTGAATGTATCTGCTGCTGGAAAAACACCGGAAGTGGTTGCAAAGATTCGGGCGAAATATCCTGAAATCCCTATTATTGCTACAGGCGGCCCTACAAGAGAAAGTATTAAACGTACCATTGAAGCAGGGGCAAACGCCATCAGCTTTACACCGCCCACTGCAATGGAACTGTTCCACGGTCTTATGTCCAGATATCGTTCCGAACACGAATCCAGAACAAAAGAACAATCTGAAGAATAAACAAAGAAAGGTGAAACCTCCCAATAAAGAAGTTTCACCTTTTTTATGTTCAAAATATTCTATAAATACTTCTCACTGCTTAATCTTCATAGATAGGAAAACGGTCTGTCAGTGCACGCACTCTCTTTGCCGCTTCTTCTTTGCTGCCTTCATAATCCTTCAGCACCATTGCCATGATTTCTGCGATTTCTTCCATTTCCGCTTCTTTCATGCCGCGAGATGTGACGGCAGGAGTTCCCACACGGATACCGCTTGTTACAAAAGGAGACTGCGGGTCATCGGGAATGGTATTCTTATTGACGGTGATTGCCACTTCGTCCAATATTTTTTCTGCTTCTTTGCCTGTAATATTCAAAGAACGCAGATCCAGCAGCATCAAATGGTTATCTGTTCCGCCGGAAACCACATCCACACCGTTTTTCTGCAGTGCCGCAGCCATTGCTTTGGCATTCTTTACTACCTGTCCAATATATTCTTTATAGGCAGGCTGCAATGCTTCTTGGAAGCAAACGGCTTTGGAGGCGATGGTATGCATGAGTGGGCCGCCCTGAATACCGGGGAAAATAGCCTTGTCAATTTTCTGAGCATATTCTGCTTTGCACATAATCATACCACCTCTGGGGCCACGCAGTGTCTTATGGGTCGTGGTTGTCACAAAATCTGCATAAGGTACAGGAGAAGGATGATATCCAGCTGCAACCAAGCCTGCAATGTGAGCAATATCTACCATAAAATATGCCCCAACTTCTTTTGCCACATCGCTCATATATTTGAAGTCAATGGTTCTGGCATAAGCACTGGCACCTGCGACGATCATTTTCGGTTTCACTTCCAGCGCTTTCTTTCTGAAAGCTTCATAATCAATATACCCTTCATGGTTCACGCCGTAAGATACAAAGTTGAAGTATTTCCCGGACATATTGACTGGACTGCCGTGAGTCAGATGACCGCCATGATCCAGATTCATACCCATAACCGTATCGCCTGGTTCCAGCATAGCAAAGTATACCGCCTGATTTGCCTGAGAGCCGCTATGAGGCTGTACGTTTACATGGTCACAGCCAAAGAGTTCTTTTGCACGCTCTTTTGCCAGATTTTCCACAATATCCACTTTTTCACATCCGCCATAATAGCGTTTTGCAGGATAACCCTCTGCGTATTTATTTGTCAAAGGGGTTCCCATTGTATACATGACTGCTTTGGAAACAATGTTTTCAGAAGCAATGAGTTCAATATTATGCTGTTGTCTTTCCAATTCCGCAACAATGGCATCTGCCACCGCCCCGTCAATTTTTCTAATCTCGCTAAAGTCTAACATCGTCATCTCCTCCTTGGAATCTGCTGTTTTTTGTCATTTTTCAGATGTAAAGCTCCCTTTTCTATGAGCTTACAGTTATTATAACATCTTTTTTGCAAAAAAACTCACCAAATCCACAGTGCAAATACAAATGTTTTTCTACGACATATTTTTTATTCCTGTCAAATGCACCCATTTCACACAGCCACATAGTATATAAAAGAATCCAATCACAATATCCAAAGGAGGCTGTCTTATGGGAGCTTTTGAATTTGAAAACAATGCGGAAATCACCGCAAGATGCTGTGGATGCAACAGCAGCAACAACCAGAACGAAGCCTGCATCATCGCACAGAAAATCTTTGACCAGTGCAGAATCCAGAAATGTTTGAGTCCTGACATTCTCGGTCCTGCCAGAAGCGTTTGCGGCGGCATGAACGGCTGCAACGACATGATGTGCGACGGCGACATCATCATCCCCCCTGTCAATGCAGCAACTGTTACCATGCACAATCCGGAACTGAGCAGAATCGACATTCTGCGCAAATGCCCCAATACTTTCCGGGAAGGCTGCTGGGATCTGGAACTGCGGTATGTGTTTGACTACACATTGGAATTCCGCAGAGCAGACGGCTGCCCCATCGGCTGCACAGATGCCACCAGCTCCTACACACTGAAAGTGACACTGTTTGGTTCCACAGAATCCGATGTGACCACTGTATCTGATCTGTTTGACTGCTGCGGCAATTCTCATGGCGGGCCTTTCGTAACAGCAGAGGGGAAAGCCGTTGGTCTGGCAGCAGAATTGAAATACCCCGGCTGTGGATGCAGCTGCAACTGCTGCAATAACTGCGGATGCAGCAACTGCGGCTGTGGTAACTGTGGTTGCAATAACTGCGGCTGCAACAACTGCGGCTGTGACAATGGCGACGCTTCCATGGGCGCACCCATTGCCGTTAATGTCACATTAGGTCTGTTCACCATCATCAAACTGTTCCGTACCGTAAACATGCTGGTACACAGCTTTGGCAACTGCGTGCCTGAACCTTGCAGCATTTCCACAAACGGAGATGTAGATCCTTGCCGCAACTTTGACCGGGTACCTTTCCCTCTGGATCTGTTCTCTCCTTCCGCACAGCCCCACTCCTG
The DNA here is from genome assembly GCA_902477755.1 of uncultured Clostridia bacterium. GTDB lineage: Bacteria > Bacillota > Clostridia > Lachnospirales > Anaerotignaceae > Anaerotignum. The sequence continues at coordinate 240,744 of CABSIK010000002.1, read as the reverse complement.
CTGCGGTTTCGGTGACACATACGGTTCCGCAAGCTGTCACGAAGAATGTGGATGCAATGACAGCTGTGATTCCGGTTGTGGCTCCAACACACGCAGTGGCTGCGGTAATTCCTGCGGCAGCAGCTGCGGCTCTAATTCCTGCGGCAACAACCGCAGCTCCAATTCCTGCGGCAACAACAACTGCTGCAGAAGATAACTCACATCCACACAATAAAACCTCCCCCTCATTGATATCATAACAAAAAGCCGCCAAACCTCTTGGTTTGACGGCTTTTTTCTTATTATCCCTGCTGTCTGGGATAAACCATGTTTTCTTCTTTGATCTGTTCCAGCACTTCTTCCAGAAACTTTCTGCATTCAATTTTTGTGATTTCCAGATTATGATCCAGATAATTGCCGCACATTTCCGCTTTTGCCGCAGGAATTTCTCCTGTAAATTCAGCCATATAACGGTATGCGTCTGCCATGATTGGCGCAACGTCTTTGGATTCCAGATCCCCTTTGAAAATCACATACATCCCTGTACGGCAACCCATGGGACCAACATAGATGGTCTGATCTGCCCACTGGTCATGTCCACGGAAAAATGTTGCCATCAAATGTTCAATGGTATGCATCACAGAAGTATCCATGACCATTTCACGGTTAGGTTCTTTCATTCTCACGTCGAATGTAGTGAGAACGCCATCCCCTACTGTATCTTTTCTGGATACATAAATTCCTCTCAACAAACGATTATGGTCAATGCCAAAACTTGTAACGTCCATAATGATCCTCGCTTTCTGTTCTCTGTTCTGTTTCCCTATTGTATCTTTTTTTGACAGAAAAAGCAATAGCACACCCCTTGGGAAAAACCATTGCTTTTTGTCCCACAAACCGTTATAATGTATAAAAATAGAAACACCACCAAGGAAAGAGGGAAAGATTATGGCAAAAGAATTGACAAGAGACGAAGCGTATGCATTATTGAAAGAATATAACAAAGAACCCTTCCACATTCAGCACGGCGAAACCGTAGAATGTGTTATGCGCTATTTTGCACAGGAACTGGGCTATGGCGATGATGTAGAATTCTGGGGTATGGTAGGTCTGCTCCACGATTTGGACTTTGAGCTTTATCCCGAACAGCACTGCATCAAATGTCAGGAAATCATGAAAGATCTGGATCTGGACGAAAAACTTATCCATGCCGTTGCCAGCCATGGCTATGGCATCTGTTCCGATGTAGAACCCGTTCATGAAATGGAAAAAGTGCTCTTTGCTACAGACGAACTGACTGGACTTATCGGTGCAGCCGCATTGATGCGTCCTTCTAAGAGCGTACAGGATATGGAACTGAAATCCCTGAAAAAGAAATTCAAAGACAAATCCTTTGCTGCTGGCTGTGACCGTGACATTATCCGTCGTGGTGCGGAACAGCTGGGCTGGGAACTGGATGATCTGCTGAACCGCACTTTGCAGGCAATGAAATCCAACCCCAATTACTAAAGCATTAAAAGGCTGGAATCTAAATGATTCCAGCCTCTTTTTTATACTTCCAAAGAAACAGTGCTGCCTCTGCTGCTCTTTTTCACGATCAATTTCTTTTCAATGCTTTCCTTCAGTTCCGTTACATGGGAAATAATGCCCACCATACGATCGCCATAAGAAAGCTGCTGCAAGATACGCACCGCCTGCTCTCTGGATTCTTCATCCAGTGCACCAAAGCCCTCGTCAATGAACATGGCTTTGATTTCCACGCCGCCTGCTGTCTGCTGGATTAAGTCAGAAAGTCCCAGTGCCAGACTCAAAGAAGCCTTGAAAGCTTCCCCGCCAGAAAGGGATTTAACCCCTCTTGCCTTGCCTGTGAAATAGTCCATCACTTCCAGTTCCAGCCCTGACTGACTTCTCAGATTAGATGCCGTTTCCCTTCTTCTCATGTGATATCGACCATTGGTCATTTCCGCAAAACGCAAGTTTGCCGCCGCCAATATCCGATCGAAATAAAATCCCTGCACAAACTGTTCAAAAGCAATCTTAGCGGTCTTTTCCAAGTCACCATTGGCTGTCTTAGAAAGTTCCTCAATGGGAAGATAGTCCTTTTCTGCTTTCTTCCATGCTCGCAATTCTGTCCATGCCCTTTCTGTCGCCTTTTTGCGCGCCTGCCAAATTGCCTTCTGGGTATCCACTTCTTTCTGAATGTCTGTTTTTTCTATACGCAGCGTTTCCATTTTATTTTTCATATCTTCCAAATCCTGATAGGTTTTTCCTGCTGCTTCTGATTTTTTACTTTCCAGATTTTGTTTGCTTGTCTGTAAATTTGTAAAATAACTGCGGTTTTCTTCCTCTGCTTGCTCCAAAATCTCTCTGGAAACAAGCGCATTTGCAAAGTCCTCTTGATCTTGAAAATGCTGCTCTTTCAATGTTTTCAAGAAAACATCTTTGGCCTGTTTTTCGGCTTCACAGCTTTTCTGATGATTCTGTTCCGTCTGCTGCAACAAAGTCTGGGTATTGCCTAATGTCTTTTCTGCCTGCAGTTTTTTGTCTGCCGCTTCCTTCAGCTTATCTTCTTTTTCTTTGATATCATCACAAAGTTTTTTCCATTCCGCCTTGGCTTCTGCCAAAGTTCCTTCACCAATGCGCTGTTCCAGCTGGGTATATTCCCCTTGTTTCTTATGCAAAGCACTTTCCTGCTCACGCAGCAATTTGTCTGTTTTTTCCCAGGATTCCTGCAATTTTTGCTGTTCAGCTTCCTCATTTTTCAATTTATTCGGAACTTTCATCAGTTCTTTTTCCTGACTTTCCTTTTCTTTCTGTTCTGCATCCAGCTTATTTTCTTTTGTTTGCAGAGAAATTGCCAATTCCTGCATTTGAGAAATATTCTCCAATCCTAATTTTTTCAGACCATTCCTCACATTTTCCCGTAAATGATCCAGAGAAACATTCAATTCGCCACTTTTTGCAGAAAGAGATTTTGTTTCTTCCCCAAGTGTTTCTTCCACTTTTCGCAGGCGATTCCACTCTGCCTGAGTAGGTGCTTTGGCAGGACGCACCGCCTTCGCCGGATGATGCACAGAGCCGCAGACAGGACAAGGCTTCCCCTCTGTCAGTTTCTCAGCTAAAATACCAGCTTGGGCATCCAGATAATCTATTTCTGCCTGATTTGCAGCTGCTTTTGCCTGTTCCCATTTTGCTTTTGCCGCCTCATAATCTTTCTGGGTTTTATCCAGCTCTTTTTTTACCTCCAGACCTTTCTGCAAATCATCATTGGTCTCTTTCAGCAAATCTTTTCGCTCCTGCAAGCTTTTTTTCTCCTGCGCCAATGTCAACAGCCGTTCCCGAATGGCAGGAAGCTGGCTTTCCTGCTGGCGCAAAACTTCCAGACAGTCTTTCAAAGCAGTCTGTTCTTCTTCCAGTTTTTCCTTGCGTTCTTTTATTTTACTGATTTCTGCCTTCCATTTCTCAATTTCTTGATTGATTTCGTCTTTTACCTCAAAGTCTTTCAGACGTTCTTGTTTTTTCACCGCATCTGCCTTATCATTTTCCAGTTCGATACCCAAAGGTTCCAGAGCCTTTTCCTGTTCAATTCTGTCTTGCAGTTCTTCTTTTTCTTTTTGTTCCCTTTTTTTCAGATCTTCCAACTGGGATTCCAAATCCTTCGCTGTTTCTTTTTTCAGTTTCCAATCCTGAGCTTTGGGCTGTACATAGTCAACAGCACGACGCTGTTTCTGCAATTTCACTTTCTTTTCCTGCTGAGCAGATTCTTCTTCTAAAAGGAATTGATAGTCTTTTTTCGCTTTTTCCAAAGCATCCAAAAGACGGTTTGTGTTTTCTCCATCTGCCATTTGTGCGGCAATTTTTACACGTTTTTCTTCTTTTGCCGCAATTTCGTCTTCCTGCTGACGCCACAGGTTTTCTGCCTCTCCATAAGATGCTTCTGCTTCTGTCAGCAACTGCTCTGCTCTTTGCAGCAGAACTTTTTCATCTGTTTCGTCAATGCCGCACTGGGAAAGATATGTCAAAAGACGCTCTTTGCTGTCGTCAAATGCAGAGCGATTTTCTTTTTCCAATTCCTTCAGTTTTTTCTGGAAAGCCAAATAAAAATCCGTATGGAACACCCGACGGAAAATAGCTCCGCGTTCTGTACTGTCGGCATAAAGGAGTTTCAAAAATTCCCCCTGCGCAATCATAGCAATCTGTTTAAATTGTTTCGCATCAATGCCCAGCAATGCTTCCGCAGCTTTTCTTACTTTTTCCGCACCAGATACCACACTGCCATCGGGATACCAAAGGGTAGCGTCTCCCGTTTCTTTGGTAGTACCTTCCCCTGTTTTTTTGGGACGCTGATAAGTGGGATTCCGCAGGATACGATATGTTTCTCCATGATGTGAGAATGTCAAATCCACATAAGTTTTTGTGGACGGCGAAGCAAAGTCACTGCGGAGGCTGTCCACCTCTCGGTTGGAGCCGCTGACTTCATTAAATAAAGCAAAACAAATGGCGTCAAATAATGTTGTTTTTCCGGCACCTGTGTCCCCGGTAATCAGGAAAATCCCCTGTTCTCCCAATTTTGAAAGGGGAATGTTTACGCATCCTGCATAAGGGCCAAAAGCGGAAACGGTAATTTCCAATGGTTTCATTCCTCAACACCTCCCAAATCCTGCCAGATTTTTTCCACAATAGCTTTTTGTGCCTCGGTCATTTCTCGGTTATTTTGTTTTTCAAAGAAACCAGCAAAGAGTGCAGGTCCTGACAGCGGTTCCTGTTCCAGCTGGAGAGAAAAGTCCTGCTGACGTTCCCCTCGTGGTGCCATTTCCAATGTCATCAGGTTCGGATAGTACACACGCAGTCGTCCCACAGGGTCATAAACTGCCCCTTCATCGGTCAAAATAGCCCTTACATAATCTTCAGAACCGCCTGCTTCTTCTGCCGCATCCAATAGGTCTGCTAACATTCCTTTGATTTCACGCAAAGGATGTAAGGGTTCCAATGGTAAAAATTCTGTTGTAACATTTCCTTTTTCCTGTATTTCCACAAGGGTCACGCCTTTTTTCTGGCGCAGTTCTGAAAAGGAGTACTTCAGAGGAGAACCGCCATAGCGAATGGTATCCCGTCCAATGCGCTGAGGACTGTGCAGATGCCCCAAAGCCACATAATCAAAATCAAAGAACAGGCTGGCATCCATTTCATCTACGCCGCCCAGCGTTTTTGTTTCAGAATCACTTTCTTCTGCTGTTCCTCTCCATGTAACAAACTGGTGTGCCAAAAGTACATTGCGTTTTGTGGTATCCATATCGGCTGTTTCCAAAGCCCATTTGACCGCATCTGCATAAGATAAACTTTCGCCGCCTTCCCGAAAAGCAGAAACAGTGGCAGGTTTCAAAAAAGGGAGCAGATAAAAATGGATTTCTCCAAAAGCATCCTCCTTGCAGACATGATACAGCTTGCCATCAAAAGCACCGCAAATATGCAGATTCTGCTGCTGCAAAATGCGGCTGCCGAAATCTACACGTCCAGCGGAATCGTGGTTACCAGAAATGGCATAAACTGCAATGCCCATCTGCTGCATTCTTGTCAAAAATTCATCCAAAAGCTGTACCGCTTCCACAGGTGGGATAGGTTTATCATATAAATCGCCGCTGAGCAAAATACCGTCCGGTTTATGTTTTTCTGCTAAAGTGCAGACCTGCTCCAATACATATCGCTGATCCGGCAGCATGGAAAAGGCATAGACCCGTTTGCCCAAATGCAGGTCACTTAAATGAAATAATTTCATTTGTCATTTCTCCTTTCTCTGGAAATTCCTTCTAAAAAGAAAAGCCCACTTCCGTGGGCTTTCTGTTTCTGGAAATGCCCCGAAAGACATACCGTTTTTATTGATCAATCTCTTTCATAAGGTGTGATGACCCATTTGATGCAGCCATCCAGTTTATTTTCAAATATCCGATAGCCTTCCATAACATCATTCAAAGGTGCACGATGGGTAATCAGGCAGGATGTGTCGATTTTACCGCACTGAATCATTTTCATAATATCTTCACAGCAGTTGGCATCCACACCGCCTGTTTTGAATGTCAGGTTTTTGCCGTACATCAAATGCAAAGGCAATGCCTGTTCTTTTGCGTAAAGGGCAACCAGAACCACAATGGCGTTGGGTCTTGCCACTTTCCATGCCAGCTGGAAAGTATTTTCGCCGCCAGCCACTTCAAAGACGCGGTCAGCACCTCTGCCATCTGTCAAACGAAGGATTTCTGCTTCCACATCCACTTTTGTGGGATTCAGACAAATATCAGCCAAGCCCTGTTCTTTTGCCAGTGCCATTCTTTCTTCGCTCACGTCTACAACAATAACTTTTGCAGGGCTGTAAAGACGGATGCTCATAAGGGTGCAAAGACCTGTAGGACCTGCGCCAAGCACCACAACAGTATCCGCAGGTTTGATTTCTCCGATGCTGGCAGCCCAGTAGCCTGTTGCCAGAATATCGCCGTTGAACAGTGCCGCTTCATCAGAAACATCATCGGGAATGGGTGTCATGCCATTATCGGCAATGGGTACACGAACATATTCCGCCTGACAGCCGTCAATGCGGCATCCCAGTTCCCAGCCGCCTTCTACACAGTTATTCACATAGCCTCTTTTGCAGAAGAAACATTCGCCGCAGAAAGTTTCCACATTCACAGAAACACGGTCACCTGCTTTGAATTTTTTCACAGCACTGCCTACTTCCACAACTTCACCAACAAATTCATGACCCAAAACCGTATTTTCTTTCGCACGGGGTACGGTGCCGTGTTTGATATGTAAGTCACTGGAACAGATTGTGGAACGTGTCACTCTTACAATGGCATCTCTGGGGTCTTGAATGACAGGAATGGGTCTGTCTTCCAGAACTACCTGACCTTTTCCTTTGTATACAACTGCTTTCATTGTTTTTTCCATGGTATTTTACCTCTTTTCTCTTTAAAACTCAGTGAGCAAACGGTCGATTTCCTTCTTGGCATCTTCCAGAATTTCTTCCACAGGGCGTACCCCTGTATCCAGTCCATCCCCTGCCACACAGTCATAACGAGGAATACCGAAGAAATCGCACATTGCCCAAATATAACGGGAACCCATTTCCATGGGATTGTCGTTATAGAATCCGCCTCTAGTGGTCAGGTAAATAAGCTGGTCTGCCTTACAAGTACCAAAACAGCCTGTTTCGTTACAGCCAAATGTAATGCCTTCCACACAAAGGTTTTCGATATATACTTTCAATAAAGCAGGAAAACTCAAATCCCAAAAAGGCGCAGCAATGACAATTTTGTCCGCTTTTGCAAACTGGTGTGCATAGCGGAACCGTGGATGGTCAAACTGCCGATCTGCCAACAGGCGTTCCCGCTGTTCAAAAAATCCATCTGTAAAATAAGACAAAGACTCATCCATCAGGCAAAGTTCTTCTATTTCATAGCCTTCTTTTTTCCGCAGACCTTCCAGAAAATGATCTGCCAGCTTCTGTGTTCTGGAGCCTTCTCTGCGGATACAGCAGTTTACAAACAATACCTTTTTCATTTCGCTTCCTCCTTCAATACGATTTTATTTTTTCTGTGCTTTCAATGTACCAAACACCTGATTTTTCATGTTTTCTGCCACTTCTTCATAAAGAGGCACCGAATCGGCAGCACCTTTCTTGCCGATAGCCATGGCACTTGCTGTGGTTGCCAGCAGCAAGCTATCTGCAACGCCCATGCCATTGCCCATACCATTTAGGAAATATCCTGTAAAGGTATCCCCTGCCGCAGTGGTATCTATGACAGGCACTTTAAAACATCCAATCTGATAAGTTTCCCCTGCATAATCACAGATTGCACCTCTGCTGCCCAATGTGAGCAAAATGCCGCAGTTGGGGTATTTTTTCCGCAGTATCGGCAGAATTTCGTCATCTGCCTGGCAGTTGGCGATCTGTTTGCCTTCTACTTCATTGACAATGAGCCAATCCAGCAATTCCAAAGGATAAGTCAGTACTTTTTCATCCATAGGTGCCGCATTCAGTGCAGTTTTCATACCTCTTTTATGAGCTTCTTCCATGATAAAGCCCACCAGATTGGTTTCATTCTGAAGCAGAACCAAGGTATCCGCATCCATTTTATCCAACACTTCTGTGATATAAGCTTCTGTCAGCATCTGGTTGGTGCCGCCAAAAAGCAGGATACAGTTCTGCCCAGCATCATCCACCTGAATGATGGCATGACCGCTGGGTGCATCCACATGAGAAAGAAGGCTTACGTCCACACCATTTTTCGCCATTACTTCTTCCAGCATTTCGCCGCCGGAACCGATGACACCGGCATGTACCACCTGATTACCAGCTTTTGCCGCCGCAATGGACTGATTCAAGCCTTTGCCGCCGCAGTTTGTGAACAAAGAACGGGAGGACTTTGTTTCTCCCGGCTGTAAAAACGTATCCACCTGATATACATGATCCAAATTCATGGAGCCAAAATTGCAAATCTTCAAGCTGCATCCCCCTTTATCTGTTTTCTTCTATCCTGTATTTTGATATATTCTCGCCAAGCAATGCCGGCAGTAATCAAAAAAATGCCTAAAATCCGTTTCCAGCTGAATGTCTGGAAAAACACATAATCCAGCGCCACAGACATGCCAAGCTGTCCCAACAGTGCCAAAATAGTAGAAGCCATTGCCCCTGTATGACTGGTGCCTAAAATCAAAAAGATCATGGCAATCAAACCACAGACACTGCCCAGATAAAACAGCGGCGGCACTTCCGCTATATGAGAAAAATTCATTTCCGCACCATTTCCTGTTACAAAGATCAGGCACAGGGAAAGGATTGTCGCTTCCACATAATTGATGAGGGCGCCGTTGGCAGTCCCCAAGCATTCCCCTGCTTTTACATTTACCATTTTATTGACCGTATTCAAAAAACCATTGGCTACGGCAGTTATATAAAATATCATTTCCCTTTTCCTCCTCAGCCTGTTGTTACCAGCCAAACACCTGCCAATACCAGCAGATAAGCTGGCAGCTCTTTCCAGTTGAACTTCTGTTTTTCAATGCCAAACCAGCCATGATGATCCACCACTGCGGAAGAAATCATCTGCCCAATGACAGAAAGTCCTGTCATAGCTGTTGCACCGATGGCAAGGGTACACCAACTGCTGCTGGTAACCATGCCAATGCCCATGAAGCCTACCAGATACACATAGGCAGGTACCCCACGGAAACGAATTTTTTTCTTTTCTTTGCATTTCAGATACAAAATCAAAAGAACTGCCGCAATTCCATGGACAAAAAAACTGATGCCGAACATACTGTAATAATTCCCCAACTGTCCATTGAGGGAAATCATCATGCCCTGCAGCAGCCCCGATAAAATCAAAAACAGGAAATAAATCATCTCTTTTCTCCCTTTCCAAGTATTTCATTACACCTTATTGTAACATAATCCCCCTCAGACTTCAAACACCTTATACAGTCCATTGCATTTTTGCGAAAAATCATGTAAATTAGAATAAAAACAAAGGAGGAATCACAATGGAATTTTTACAGCCCCATATTCAATTGGGTAAAGATTTACAAATCAAATACGCACTGATGCCCGGAGACCCTGCTCGTCTGGATCGTATCGCACCTTTTCTGGAAAACGTAACCGAACTGAAATTTAACCGGGAATACCGCAGTCTTTCCGGCACATACAAAGGCGTTCCCATCCTTGCTATTTCCACAGGCATTGGCGGCGCGTCCGCAGGCATCGCTGTGGAAGAACTGCATAATATCGGCGTAGAAGCCATGATCCGTATCGGCAGCTGCGGCAGCTTACAGCCACAGGTAAAAGTAGGCGACATTATCATCGTCAACGGTGCTGTCCGTGACGATGGCGCATCCAAAACATATATCGATGCCATGTTCCCAGCTGTTCCCGACGCACAGCTGATGCTGTACTGCATGGAAGCGGCAAAAGAGCAAAATTTCCAATACCATGTAGGCATTGCCCGCAGCCATGACAGTTTTTATACCGATGACGAAGAAGCCATTGACGCTTACTGGTCTAAACAGGGGGTATTAGGCTGTGACATGGAAACAGCCGCACTGTTTACTATTGGCCATCTCCGTGGTGTAAAAACCGCTTCCATTTTGAACAACGTTGTTGCCTACGAACAGGATACCTCCGAAAGCATCGGTTCTTATGTAGACGGAGAAAATCTGTCTATGGAAGGCGAACGTCATGAAATCCTGACTGCTTTGGAAGCCTTCTACAAACTGGAAACAGAGAAAGCAACTTCCCCTTAAGAAAACATTGATTTTTCTTTTCCTTGATTTCTTAAGGGGAAGTGCGACTGCTGTCTTCAGAAGAAAACAGAACAAATAAAATTTTAATAAAATAAGAAATCTAAAATCCTTATCAGTACAAAGGATTTTAGATTTCTTTGTTTTCTTATGAAGATGCCCCTAAATAAACATCCTTTTTCTATAAAAAACTAACAAAAACACAAAAAGCTGAAATCCTTCCAAATACAAAGGATTTCAGCTTTCTTATTTTGTCACGATAACACGTCAATTTTATCAATTCTGGTTTCTTTCAAAAATCAAAGAAAGCAGAATTGATATTCTCTGTCGGTATTTTTTATTTTCATATAAAACTCAATGCCTACCAGCGTCTTCTGCCTCTGCGGCGAGAAGGGCTTTTCAAAGTATAGCCGCCTCTTCTGCGATGTCCACCATAGCGCATCCGTTTCAGAATCAAATAAATGATTACCAGAATCACAACGATCACAACGACTGTGATCAGACCTTTCAAAGAGAACAAGTTAGAGAAGAATGTTTTCATACCATACCAAATATTGTTGAAGATCGTGCCCTTTTCAACATCCGCACCGGCATAAGCAGGCATCTGTACCACCTCTTTGCCGTCGATGGTGTATGTTACTGTAGCGATTTCTTCACCTTTTGTCAAAGGCGCTTTCACTTTCACAGTACCATCTTTTTCTTCCACTTTATAATCATCCAGAATGGTGACAGTTGTTTCCACACTGTCAACGGCATCTGTAGGCAGATATGTTACCAGCGCATTCTGGTAAACCAGAGGTACAGTGTCGCCCTGCAGCTTATTATGCTTGGTCAAAGGCAATTCCTCAATGGCTGCACCTGCCGCTGTCAATTCTACACGAGCGTAATTATTGAAGCCATATTCCAGCAGGCTGGCACTCTCTGTCCAACGAGCAGGATCACTGCCTTTAAACAGCAGAGAAATCAGTTTCACATCGCCTTTTTCCGCAGAAGCTGTCAGGCATTCTCCAGCTTCGTCTGTAAAACCTGTTTTCAAACCTGTCGCATAAGCATACTGATATTCATTATCAGTAATGAGATCGTTATGGCTCACCCAGTTATAATCCTGTGTGATCACTTCGGGATCATCGGCAAACTGTCCGTCTGCCCCATTACCAGAATAACTCTTTTCAGAAACAATTTCTGCCAAAGTTTCGTTCTGCATAAAGGCCATAGCAAACAGTGCCATGTCATAAGCGCAGGAATAATGATTTTCATCATGATAGCCATGAGCATTTGTGAAATGGCTGTTGACAGCTCCCAATTCTTCTGCTTTTTTGTTCATCAGGTCGGTAAATACCGCTTCGCATTTGGCGAAGGACATATCTTCATCGTTTTCCGCTTTTCTGGCTGTAGCTGCTGCCAATACATTGGCGGAGTCATTGCCGGAAGGAATGAGCAGACCTCTCAAAGCATTTTCTACAGTCAGTTTTTCACCCAGTACATGGCCAGCCTTGCTGGAGTCCAATGTAACTTCATTAATTTCTGTACCCACTGTGATGACTTCATCAGGCTGCAAATAGTCCATAACAACCAGTGCTGTGATGATTTTTGTCACACTGGCAGGATAGATTTTTTCCTTGGCATTTTTTTCATAAAGGATGGTGCCGCTTTCCTGATCGATGAGCAGCGCGGACTCCGCTGTAATGGTAGGCGCACCATCTGCCTGAAGCCAAACTTCCTGCAGTGCCACGGGGCTTGCAGCCGCAGCGCCTTCTGTTTCAGTTGTTGCTCCCTCTTCAGGCTCCTTTGCTCCTTCTGCCTGATTTTCTTCGCCTTCTGTCTGATCGGCAGCCGCATCTTCTTTATTTTCCTGATTTTCTGTATTTTCCTGTCCTTCAGTACCTTCTGTTTCAGTGGTTATCTGTTGTTCTTCAGTCGTACCTTCGTCTTTTCCACATCCGACCGCACCCAAACAAAGGGCTGCTGCCAGCGTCAAAGCAAGGACTTTATGCCACCGCTTTTTCATTTTCCTTCTCCTTTCTGTTGTTTTCTTTTTCTTTTGCGCGCTTCCATCTGGGCACGCATTTCCTGCAGTTCCTTGTCAAATCGCTTGGAACGCAGTCCCGGGAAAGCCTTCATCAGACGGCGCTGTACCATTGTTTCCTGTTCCAGCGCACGAGCTTTGTATTCCAAGCGTTCCCGAATTTCATTGAAAATATATTCTCCACGCAGTCTTTCTTCTAGCTGCATCTGTTCGATGTCACCAAAAGTTTCATCCATACGGGCTTTCCATTCCCGTAAGAATTCTGCCGCTGGACGGTTTTCAAAATATTCTGCCAATTCCTGACGGGCAGTATACAATTTTGTGCTTTCCAGTTTGGCACGAAGTTCTTCTCTGGCTTCGCTCAAATGAGCCAGTTTTTCGTTCAAATGCAGAATCTGCTGTACGGTAATGCCTGCATCTGCGAAAAGATAGATCATCAGCATTGTGCCCACACATTCCCCCAGCACAAGAGGAATCTTTGCCACAAAGTCCGCAACCGCCGGCTGAATGAGCCGCATGACAAATACGGTCAAAAGCCCCCACTCCACAGAGCGTTCTAAGCAGACACGGCCTTTGATATTAAACTTTTTCTGACTGTAATCCCACCAAGAAGCATGAAAGAGTTTTTCCAGCAGCACGGCAATGGCGTATTCCACCACCGTTGCCACCAGAAAACCGCCGCAAAACAGAAGCGGCAGATTTTCCTGCACAGGTGAGAGCAAAACCAGAATGAGCAACGCCCCAGTGCCATAGATAGGGCAAAGGGGCCCATTGATAAAGCCACGGTTCACCCATTCTTTGGTAGTAATGGAAACAAAAGCCGATTCCATTGCCCATCCAAGAAAGCTGTAAAGCATAAAATAGTAAAAGAGCTGAAAAAAGGTAAAACCAAAAAGCTCCGATGTCCACATACCTTACGCCTCCTCGCTTTCTTCCGGCAGAGAAATGCCGCATTGTTTCACATAATCCTGCATATCCACAAGAGCCGTATCTTTATCTGTCAGAGAAAGATCAATCCACAGGCCGTCGATCTGTCTGCGGAACCAGGTAAGCTGACGTTTGGCAAAGCGTCTTGTGCCTGTTTTCAATTCTGTCACCGCGTCCTCCAGAGAAATCTCTCCGGCAAAGTACGGCAAAAATTCTTTATAACCCAATCCCTGCATAGAAACCAGGCTACCATCATATCCTCTGTCCAAAAGCCCTTTCACTTCTTCCAGCAGACCTGCTTCCATCATCAGATCTACACGCTGTTCGATACGTTCATAGAGCTTCTGGCGTTCCATGGTCAAAATGATGACTGCCGCCGCATAGGGTGATTCCTTTTGCTTCTGTTCCGCATTATGGTCAGAAAATTTCTGTCCTGTCATGTGGTGATATTCCAGCGCACGAGTCACACGCTTCACATTGTTCGCGTGGGTCGTTGCGGCGTATTCCGGGTCGATTTCCAAAAGTTTCTGAAAAAGGACTTCCGGTCCTTCTGCTTCCGCCTGTTTGTAGCACGCCTGACGGAAACTATCATCACCGTCTGTTTCTGTAAAGGCATTGTCATAAAGCAATGCGTTGATATAAAAGCCGGTGCCTCCCACCACAATGGGAATTTTTCCTTTTGCCCAGATTTCCTCCATATAAGCCTTGGCTTTCTGCTGGAAGATCATGACATTATATTCCTCATCGGGATCAAATTCATCAATGAGGTAATGAGGTACGCCGTCGGCTTCTTCCTTCGTCACTTTTGCTGTGCCAATATCCATATAACGATATACCTGCATGGAATCGGCAGAAATGATTTCGCCGCCGATTTTCTTTGCCAGCAGAATGGACATGGCTGTTTTGCCGCAGGCCGTAGGCCCGCCAATGATAATAAGCGGTTTTTTCATGGACATCCCTCAATTCTGTATGCGTTTGAATTTCTTTTCCAGTTCATAGCGGGTCAGCTCAATGATGGTCGGGCGTCCGTGGGGACAGGTAAAGGGATTTTCCAGCTTCAACAGCTGAGAAATGAGAGATTCTGCCTCTTGGATGCTCAAACGGTCATGACCTTTTACCGCCGCCTTGCATGCCATGGTTGCCACCGCTAAAATTTTTGTGTCATATACATTGGAAACCGTTCCATCACTGATGGCATCCAGTATTTCCGTAAAAAATCCCACACCGCTGGGTTCTTTCAGCAGTACAGGAACGGCGTTTAGCCCAAAGGTATCACTGCCAAACACTTCAAAACCAAAGCCGAAGCGTTCCAACAGTTCTCGATTATCTTTTAAAATCTGTGTTTCCATAGGTGTGAGCCGCAGCATCACTGGGCTTACTAACCTCTGGGAAATAACAGATTCCTGACGGAACTGGTTCATGAGATTTTCATAGAGAATCCGCTCATGGGCTGCATGCTGGTCGATGAGGTACACACAATCCCCCTGTTCCACCATCCAGTATGTGCGGAAAATCTGCCCAATGATTTTATAATTATGGAAAAACGCCTGTTTCTGCAGAGGTGTTTCCACTTTTTCCAGAGGTTTTTCTTCGGAAATGCCATCCACCGCAAAATCCGCAGGAACCACTGGTGTTTTCGCTGTATAAGAAGCCACTTCTTCCCGTACCACAGACCGCTCTGGCTGTTTCCGTTTTAAAAGCTGGTCTACACTGGGACCAGTCCCTGCCTTGGGTGGTTCCGAAAGTGGTGCATGATATGTTTTTTCTGCTGTCGGCTTTTCAACAATTCCAGTTTTTTCTGTAACAACAGTTTTTTCCGGCTTAACCTGTTCTTCTTCCGCAGGCATTTCAGGCAATTCTGCTTTCCGCTGGAGAATCATATCCACAAGGCTCTGCTGTTCCACCTGGGGCTTCGGTTCTGCCGTCGGTTTCTTTTCCCAGCTGCTTCTTGGAATCAACACCTGATCCTGAAAAGCGGAAGAAATGGCGTCATAGAAAAAGTCATAAACTTCATCGTCATTTTTGAACCGTACTTCCAGTTTTGCCGGATGGACATTCACATCCACCTGTGCCGCATCCACTTCCAGATTCAGCACATAAACAGGGAATTTCCCAATCATAATTCTGGTTTTATAAGCGTCCTCCACGGCAGAAGAAACAATGCGGTTTTTGATGAAACGACCGTTGATGAACAGATTTTCATAATTGCGGTTACCTCTGGACAATTCCGGTTTCCCGATGAGCCCAGACAGACGATAATCTCCTCTTTCAAAGGAAATTTCCATCATAGAAGTTGCTGCTTCTTTGCCGTAAACATAAAATACAGAGGCTTTTGCGTCACCGTTTCCTGCTGTATGAAGCATAGTAGAGCCGTTATTGATATAGCAGAAGGAAAGTTCCGGATGCCCCAACGCCAATTTATTCATGAGGTCAGAAACATAACCGCTTTCTGTTGCCGGTTTTTTCAGAAATTTTCGTCTTGCAGGCACGTTATAAAAGAGATTGCGGACAATGACTGTTGTCCCTTCGGTGCATGCCACATCCTGTATGGACTTTACTTCTCCCCCACTGATTTCAATGCGAGTGCCGGTTTCTTCGTCCTTGGTGCGGGTAGTCATTTCCACTTGAGCAACAGCCGCAATGGACGCCAACGCTTCGCCACGGAACCCCATGGTGTAAATATGCTCTAAATCTTCAATTTGAGCCAATTTGCTGGTGGCATGACGAAGGAAAGCTTCTTTTACCTGTTCCTTGGGAATGCCGCAGCCGTTATCTGTCACACGGATGTAAGAAATGCCGCCTTCCTTGATTTCCACGGTCACTGTGCTTGCGCCAGCGTCCATGGCGTTTTCCGTCAGTTCTTTTACAACGGACTTGGGGGATTCCACCACTTCCCCTGCCGCAATTTTATTGATTGTTTTCTGGTCAAGAAGTTGTATCTTTTGCAAATACAGTCCTCCTTTCTATCACATGCCCTTTGCCTTTTTCTGAAGGTCAAAGAGTTTCTGCAGAGCTTCAATGGGCGTCATTGCCATAACATCCAGCTGTTTCAGTTCTTCTGTCAGCTGCATTTCACCCATGTTGAACATATTTACCTGCTGTACGGTTTCTTCCTGCTGTTCTTGGGATTCCACCGCGATTTTCTTGGCTTTTTTCGTAATGTCTGCCGCATTGAGCTGTTTCAAAATCTGATTGCTGCGTTTGATGACTTTCGGCGGCAATCCTGCCAGACGGGCAACCTGCACGCCATAGCTATGGTCTGCGCCGCCTCGTTTGATTTTACGCAGGAAAATAATATCTTCGCCCTGTTCCTGTACGGCAATGCAGTAGTTTTTCACCCCTGCCAGCTTGCCTTCCAGTTCTGTCAGTTCATGGTAATGAGTAGCAAACAGCGTTTTCGCTCCCACATGCTTTGTGTCCGCGATATATTCCAACACTGCCCATGCAATACTTAAACCATCGAATGTGCTGGTACCTCTGCCGATTTCGTCCAGAATCAGCAGGCTTTTGGGTGTAGCATGGTGCAGGATATTTGCCACTTCTGTCATTTCCACCATAAAGGTACTCTGTCCGGCACTCAGGTCGTCAGAAGCCCCTACACGGGTGAAAATACGGTCAACAACACCAATATGGGCAGATGACGCAGGCACGAAACTGCCAATCTGCGCCATGAGCACAATGAGGGCTGTCTGCCGCATATAGGTGGATTTCCCTGCCATATTGGGCCCGGTGATGATTGCCAAACGGGTATCTCCGCTGTCTAGATATGTATCATTGGAGATAAACTGTCCTGCCATGGCTTTTTCCACCACAGGATGACGACCTTCTTTGATGTCGATGATGTCGCCTTCATCCACCACAGGTTTGGTATAATTCTGTTTTTCCGCAACCTCTGCCAAGGACTGCAAGGCGTCAATGACAGAAATGATATGTGCGCAAAGCTGAATTCGCTCCACTTCTGCCGCAACAGCATTACGGATTTCCGTAAAGAGCTGATATTCCAGATCTACGATTTTTTCTTCAGAACCCAGAATCAGTTCTGCCAGATCATTCAGTTCCGGCGTAATGAAACGCTCACAGTTGGCCAGAGTCTGTTTGCGGATATAATTTTCCGGCACATCTTCCAGATTGGATTTTGTCACTTCCAGATAATAGCCGAAAACTTTATTAAAACGGATTTTCAGGTTTTTGATGCCTGTTTTTTCCCGTTCTTCTTCTTCCATCTGTTCAATCCAAGCCTTGCCTTCTGTTTTGGCTTTGGTATAGGTATCCAGTTCATCGGAATACCCCGGCTGAATCATGCCCCCTTCTCTCACAGAAAAAGGAGGGTCTTCCACAATTGCCTGCGCGATGAGGTCATGAATATTTTCCAGAGGGTCCAGTTTTTCATAGATTTCCTGCAAATACGGGCTTTTGCATCTGCCCAGTGTTCGTTTCAGCAAAGGCAGATTTTCAATGGAATTTTTCAGCATGGACAATTCTCTGGCATTGGCTGTCTGATATACTACACGCCCCATGATACGCTCAAAGTCAAACATGGTATGGAGAATATCCTTGATTTCTTCTCGCAGGAACAGATCGTTTTTCAGTTCCTCCACAGCATCCAGACGTTTGCAGATTTCCGCCGCGGAAAGCAAGGGCTGTTCCACCCATTTTCTCAATGTTCTAGCGCCCATAGCTGTTTTGGTTTCATCCAGCACACTCAGCAGAGAGCCTTTCTTGTTTTTCTCCCGCATGGTTTCCGTCAATTCCAGATTCCGGCGGCTGGCAACATCCAAGGGCATGAAATCGCTGACTGTATAATATTTCAAAGCAGAAATATGTTCCAGATCATTTTTCTGGGTTTCCAGCAGGTACCAGAGCAAACCGCCTGCGGCAGAAACAGCAATTTCTTTTTTCGCCAATCCAAAGCCGTCCAGCGAAGACACATGGAAATGATGTTCCAGGGTATCTTTGGCTGTTGCATAAGCAAACATGCGGTTATCCACATCACTGAAAGAAATACGGAAACGTTCTTTCAGTTCGTTTGCCACAGGATGCTCCAAAAAAGCTTCGTTGCACACCACTTCCGCCGGAGAAAAGCGTGCTGCTTCATCCAAAATACGAGAAGCCGCCAAAATGGTGGGGAATTCTGTTGTCTGAAATTCCCCTGTAGAAACGTCACATACACTTAGACCATAACCGTTTTTCCCGCCAAAAACAGACATAATGTAATTGTTTTTGCTTTCATCCAGCACTGCATGGTCTAATACAGTACCAGGAGTAATGACACGGATCACATCCCGTTTTACAATGCCCTTTGCCTGTTTGGGGTCTTCCACCTGTTCACAAATGGCTACATGATAGCCTTTTTCCACAAGACGGGCAATATATCCATCGGCGCTGTGGAAAGGCACGCCGCACATAGGCGCACGCTCCTCCTGTCCCCAGTCTTTTCCCGTCAATGTAATTTCCAGTTCTTTTGAGGCGATGACGGCATCTTCAAAAAACATCTCATAAAAATCGCCCAAGCGGAAAAAAAGCAGACAATGCTTATACTGTTCTTTGATCGCAAAGTACTGCTCCATCATGGGTGTTATTTTCGCCATCCATCTTTCTCCTTTCCTATGCTATTTTACAAGCAAACCCGAACCCCTGTTTCGCAGGAGTTCGGGTATTGTCACACGATATTTTTCACTTACTGCGATTAGTGGCAGCCGCCGCCGCAGGATGCGCAGGAGCTGGGGCTGCAGCCGCCGCCCTGTGCTGCAGGATCTTCACCAGCCAATGTTGCTGTGATAATGTTGAATACAGAGTTCATGAAGTTGTTGAAGTTCATTTCTGCTGTATACAGGTCTGCTGCCAATTTGTTGTTTTTAATGAATTCGCCGCGCACTTTCATTTCTTCAGAGAATTTTTTCTGTTCTTCGGGAGCGATGCCGCCAGCCTGCATTTTTGCCTGGAATTCTTCATGCATCTGTGTATATTCTGCTACTGCTTTGGAAATTTCAGGGTCTTCTTCATAAGCTTTTTTTGCAGCCAGAAGTGCTTCTACCTGAGGAGTTTTCTGCAGTTCTTCACCCAATGTTCTTGCCAATTCAAATACGCTTGCCATGTTGTTTCACCTTAAATCCTTTCTCCAATTACATAAAATGTCTTATTTTCTATGATCTTCACAGGCACCATCTGACCAATGAGGTCTTTGCTGCCTGAAAAATGCACCAGTGTATTCTGTTCGGTTCTGCCTGTCAGAATATTTTCGTCATGCTTGCTGACTTCTTCCACCAATACAGGCAGGACTTTGCCAACCTGCTCTTCTGTTACTTCGTGGACAATGGGGTTTAGCACCCGTAACATACGGTCAAAACGGTCTTTTACCACATCTTCCGGCACCTGATTTTCCATCTTCGCCGCAGGAGTGCCTGTCCGTTTGGAATAAATGAATGTAAAGGCTGTGCAGTAGCGCGCCTGACGGATCACATCCAGTGTTTCCTGGAAATCTTCTTCCGTTTCACCGGGGAAACCAACGATAATATCAGTGCTCAGTGTGATTTCCGGCATTGCTTCCCGTACTTTCCGCACCAGTTCCAGATAGCCTTCCTTGGTGTAATGACGGTTCATTTTCTTGAGGATTTCCGTACTGCCGGACTGGAAAGGCAGATGCAGGTTTTTGCAGACCTTATCACATTCCTTCATTGCCAGAATCAGTTCATCGGACATATCCTTGGGATGAGAAGTCATGAAACGAATACGTTCAATGCCTTCCACCTCATTTACCATGCGCAGCAGTTCTGCGAAGGAAACTGGATTTTCCAGATTTTTACCATAAGAGTTTACATTCTGACCCAACAGCATCACTTCTTTTACGCCGTCTGCCGCCAATTTGCGTACTTCTGCCAGAATGTCTTCCGGTGTTCTGCTGCGTTCTCTGCCGCGCACGTAAGGCACAATACAGTAAGAACAGAAATTGTTGCAGCCGAACATAATGTTGACACTCGCCTTATAAGGGAAATGTCTGATGCTGGGCAGGTCTTCCACCACTTCCTGATTTTCCTGCCAGATATCGAAAACGGTGCAACCGCTTTCTGCTCTGGTTTTCATCAGTTCCGGCAGCTTATACAGATTGAAAGTGCCGAAAACCAAATCCACGTGGCGGTATTTCTGACGGATGGTTTCCAGCACCGTATCCTGCTGCATCATGCAGCCGCAAAGTGCTACCACCGCATCAGGATTTTCTTTTTTGTAATGTTTCAGCCATCCCAGCTTGCCGTATACCTTCAGTTCCGCATTTTCACGGACACAGCAAGTATTGTAGATGATGAAATCCGCTTCTGTTTCTTCCTGGGTACGTTCGTAACCCATTTCATCCAGCATACCTTCCAGTTTTTCCGAGTCATGGGCGTTCATCTGGCAGCCCATAGCCAAACTATAGAACTTTTTGTGTTTGCCGGTTTCCGCAAAATATCTGTCGTTTTCCTGACGAATCTCACGGATATATTCCATTTGCCGCGCCAGTTCCGCTTCCGCAGGCAGGGCGGTTGTTCTTTGTCTTTCCATGGAATTTCCTTTCTATATGGTTATTCTGCGTACAACAAAATTGTCCGCATTTGGATTTAGTATACCACAATACGACTTGTTCCTCAATGGCAAATTCCCAGAAAAAGCGGTTTTTTCTCATACATTATAAGGAAAGAAATGTAACAGAATTGCCGTGTTCCTCGATAATCTGTACCAGATCGGAAAAGGCAAGGAAAACGGAAGCAGTATTGTCATTGGGATGTACGCCGATGGCATCCAGATTGCGGAAATCTTCGTCAAAAATCACTTCCACTGCACAGTCTGTATCATTGAGAATGCCAAAAGGTGTTACAGAACCCTTTGTCAGTCCCAGATATTTCATGAGGCGTTCTTCTGAAGCAAAGGAAAGACGTCCAGCCCCAATTTTTTCACCCAGACTTTTCAGATCTGCCTGTTTATTCTCGCGAATGACTACCAGAAAATGGCGTTTGCCTTTGTTATCCCGCAAAAACAGGTTCTTGGCAATATCTTCTTCTTTTTCCAGACCAATCTCAAGCATTTCGTCAATGGTAAATACTGCTTTATGGTCGAACCATTCATAGGAGATCCCTTTTTCGTCTAAAAAATTTCTCACATCTTCTTTCTGATACATACGCGTACCCCCTTTTTCTCTCAATGGCTTCATTATACGTTTTCTGTCATGAAATGGCAATCTTTTCCCAGAAAAAGGGGAATTGTTCACAAATTGTTTACATTCTCTACACACGCCATTCACAGTCATTTTGTATCCTATAAGTGTCCAAAGCAAGGGCAAAGCAAGAAGACATAGTAATACATACCCTCCCCTTTAAAGAAAATCCCACATCTTCCCTGTGTGGGATTTTCGACGTTTATGTAAGAACCATTGATTTTTCAACATTTCTACAGTCTATAATAATTATGGTATTTTAGAAATATTTACAGCATTTTAGAAATGCAATGCAACTATCATGCAACTTTTGAAGTCGAAACACCCGATTCTCTCAGATTCTTTTCCTTGTTTAGATCCCCCTTTTTTATTTATATATAACAAAAGCATCGGATAACTTTTCCGATGCTTTTTACATTAAATGTCCAGTTTCATATCACCAAAACGAATCCAACCTTTTTTCCGCATGATTTCAGAAAAAACAAAAGACAAAACAGCAGGCAAAATAAAATGCAGCAGAAGGATCTGGAACAAAAGCAGTCCTGCGCTCCTACTGCCAGCCATGGTCTGCCATGTCATGATCTGCCCAACCAGACCACTGGTGCCCATACCGCCGCCGGCAGGATTATTTTCCATCTGAAAAACCACTGTCGCCAAAGGTCCCAAAATGGCAGATGTCAATGTGGGCGGAATCCAGATCAATGGATTTTTTACAATATTGGAAATCTGCAGCATGGAAGTGCCGATGCCCTGTGCCAACAGACCATCCCATTTATTTTCCCGGAAGCTGGCAACAGCAAAGCCGATCATCTGAGCAGAACATCCAACGGTCGCCGCACCGGCAGGTAAGCCAGACAATCCCAGAATGATGGATAATGCCGCGGAACTGATGGGCAGTGTCAAGGCAACACCCATCACAACAGAAATGACGATACCCATAAGGAAAGGCTGCAAATAAGTAGCTACCCGAATCCAATCTCCTAACTGTGTCATAGCCGCAGATAAAGACGGTCCCACAAGAGTTCCGATACATCCCCCCACACCAATGGTTACCACAGGCGTTACAATGATATCCACTTTTGTCTTGCCAGAAACCAGACGCCCGATTTCCAGACCAGCCAATGCGGCGATAAATGCCCCCAGAGGATCACCTGCGCCGCTAAGGAGCATACCGCCTGTTTCTGGAAATAATGCACCACTGGCAAAAGCTGCGGCATTTGCTCCCAAGAGACCTGTGACAGCGGAGGAAAAAACAACCATTCTTGGTGCTTCCATCACATAAGCCGTACCAACGCCAATGGCTGCCCCTGTACACATGGTAGCAAAATTCCCCAAAGCTACAACAAATGCCCCTACATCTCCGCCAATAAAAGTCCCGATCTGCTTAATAATCAATCCGACAATCAATGTGCAGAACAATCCCAAAGCCATGCCATTGAGTCCATTGATAAAATAGCGCTTGAGTATCTTCTGCCATAGTGTATTTGCTTCCACGAATATTTCCCTCCCAAGATGTATATACACCTATATTTACATGTGTTGTATGGTATCATATTTCCTAAAAAAAAGCAAGCGATTCTCCTGATACAGCAAACAAAAAAGGATATACCTTTTTAGGGGCATCTTCATAAGAAAACAAAGAAAGCCGGAATCCTTATGATGACAAAGGATTCCAGCTTTCTTATTATATTGAGATTTTATTTGATATATTTTATTCTGAAGAAAGCCGTAGCAATTCCCCTTAAGAAATCAAGGAAGCAAAAATCAATGTTTTCTTTAGGGGAAGTTGCTTTAGGCCTACCCTTTTTATTACATTTTATTTATATCAACAAATAGCCTGCATTTTTCAGCTCTGCACAGATTTCATCCAACGTCTGCTCATCCTCTGCGGCAATGGTATGGCTATGTACCCCGTTTGTCAGCGCCAGTAATGGCATACAGCCTGTTTCTTCTGTTTTTGTCAGAAAATTCTGGATGTCCTTACGGCTCTTGATCCGCAAAGATTCCCCAACACTGCCATATATAGGATGATCCACATGGGTATTCAATATATATCCGCCCAAATCCACGATCAGCCGCATTTCATCACCAATCTGCTCTCTGCTGTGACACACCTGTATTTCTCGTCTGCATAAGCCATCGACCTCTTTCTGGAGCAAATACCCTTTTGCCGTAGCAAGCAAAGGCTGTCCTCCTGCTTTGATGACACCCATGTCCTTTACAATAACTTGACGGGTCACACCAAACTGCTCTGCCAACTGACTTCCACTGATAGGTTCTTCCTGTTTTCTCAGCAATTCTATAATCTTTTGCCGCCTTGTTTCGCTGTCCAAGGGTATGCCTCCCTTCCCTTATGATCACTCTCTGTTCCAAACATATTATCATAGAAAGGAAAAGTTGAAAAGCCTTTCCCTTTCCATTGTTTTCCAGTATTATTTACAAGCCCAGATTTTCATGGATGAGAATGACCTCCGCATCCATGCCCATCATAGGTTCCCAGAGGACTACCATTGCCCGGCAAACTCGCTCAGGGCTTCTGCAGTCCTGACAGCCTTTTCCTGTTACGACACAGGGTGTTTTTTTGCCAAACTGTGCCGCTCTCTGAGGTGCCGCAATATTTCTGGCACGAGCAACTGCCTTCTCAAAATCGGGCTCCAATTTGTTTTCCCCTATAACATAATAAACTTTCTTATGTCCAAACAAAGTGGATGCCACACGATTACCAACACCGTCAATGTTGATGATTTCCCCTGTTTCCGCCAGCGCATTGGCAGAAGTCAGGTACACATCTGTCTGCATAGCCGCTTTTCGTGCCATATCTTTTTCCTGTTTCCAGTGCCAGTAAACAGTATTATGGCTGGAAAGCATGTCATAAAGTCCCATTACATCCAATGTGGCAGAGCCGCCAAATCCAACACTTACGCCATCAATGGCGCTATTGAGATAGTCTGCCGCTTCTTTTGCTGTTGCAAACTCCTGAACAGCATATCCCCGTTTTTTCAGATTTTCCTTCACTTTTTCAAAATCAGCCATATACCATTACTCCTTTTTCTTCTCTTTCTCATTTAACACAACAGGAATCAGAGAAGCAGCAATTTTGCCCTTTCCTCTGGTTTTTACATAGAAAAATCCAATGATGGAGAAAACAACTGCTCCGATGAAATTCACCATCAAGTCTTTCATGGTATCAATCAGACCGATATCCACATATCCTCCCGGGAATTCCATCCAGTCCTTACCGTTGACCACCAGACTATGGATAGGCTCACGAACAATATTATTCAGCCCTGACGGATTGAGCAGTACCGAATTGACACTCTGCACCAGAAAATCTTTCTGCATATCTGTATGTAAGAGCTGATCCATGGAAAACTCAAAAAACTCCCACAAAACGCCTACAGTCATAGAAAAACAAAAAGCGACAATGGACAAAAACAGTGGTGACAAGCGGAATGTCATCCGTTCACTGCGGTTAAACAAATCCACCAGACAGAATCCCACTGCCGCCACCAAAAATCCATTCAATGTATGAAGCATAGTATCCCAACCGGGAATCAAAGTATAAAAAGAATTGATCTCGCCCAAAATTTCTGCGGCAAATATAAAGCAATAAATAATCCCTTCCATAACTGGCGGAATATCAATAGCAAGATGCTTTTCCAGAAAAATGGGAACACAGAACAAAACCAATGACAAAATGCATACAAAGGCATTTTCATAGTTTCCTACGATAATAGAACGCACCAAAACAAAAATAATTAACGCAGATAATACACCTCGGATCGTCAAACGACGTCTGGTGTGCTGCGACATTTTCTTATTTTCCAAACAGAACACTTCCTCTCTGTCATACCAGATTTCTTAGATAAACAAGAAAAAGAAAAATGGCATTGTCAAAATACTCAAAGCTGTTGAAATGAAGATATAACGGGAAGCTGTTTTTTCATCAGCTCCATACTGTGCTGCCAAAATAGCGCAGTATGCACCGATAGGTGTAGAAAGCCCTACAATGACAACCCCCAATACCAACTGATCTGTAATAAAAGGACGCAGCATCAGATAAGCTGTCAATGGCACCACAACCAACCGAATCAAAGAAATTACATAGGCCCAGCGGTCATAGATCATTTCTTTCAGCTGCATCCGCCCCAAAACAGCGCCGATATAGATCATAGCAAGAGGCGCGATCATATCCCCCACCATTTTTACTGTACCACCAATGGCTTCTGGCAACTGGATATTGCCTATAAACAGTATCATGCCAATGATGATTGCAATATTTACAGGCAGTTTCAATAACTGACGCAGAGATATTTCCACAGGACGAGTACCATCACCATATTTTCCAATGATCCAAATTCCCAATGTATAAGACGCAAGGTTAAAAGCTGCTGTAGCAAATGCACAGTAAAATACGCTGTTTCCGCCAAAAATCATGGAAATCACAGGTACCCCCATAAAGCCAATGTTTGCAAACATGCAGCTAAATACCCAAATCCCCAGATTCATCCGCGGCACGCGCAGCAGCCTTCCTGTGCCAAAACCGACCAGCATCCCCCAAACATGCATGATCATACACGTTACGAAAACCACAATGCCTTTTTGCAGCAACTCTGTCGTATAGGATAACTGCATAGATGAAATGATAAAGCAAGGCACAACGATTTTTGTCAAAAATCCAGAAAACTTATCAATAAAGCAATCATCAATGATGTCTTTTTTCTTAGCAAAACAGCCAATGAGCACCAGCAAAAAAATGATGATCAACTTATTTACCGCTGTAATAAATACTTCCATTATCTGTCTCCTTCTCCTTTTTATCTCTCCTAAACTTCCCCATATTCTTATTATTTTATCATACTTTTCCCGATACGCAATATTTTCTCCATTACAGAAAACAATACAGAAAAAATCTCCGAACTATATGATTGTTCGGAGAAATTCTCATTATATATGCATCACCATCATCAAAACTGTGATGATCAAAAGACTGAATGGCAGCATAAAGGAATTGAGCACCGCCGCAACAGAGCGGTTATATCCGCAACGCTCCGTATAGACAGGGGCAACACTCAAAATAGGGCCAAAAACCAGCAGCGCCAATATCTGGCGATACAGCAAAGGCAGAGGCAAGCAGAAGTAAATAATCAATGCAAATACTGTACCTGCAAGCAAACGAATGGATATGACAGAAATCATATCCTTTGCTTCGCTGCGTCTGATCTTTGGTTCAAAAAGCAAACCAATCAGGAACATTGCCAAGAAGGCATTTGCCTCCCCAATCATCCCTGCCACGGTGTAAACCGGTTCTGGGAAACGCAGATGCAGCCCTGCCATAATAATCATCAGCAGATATGTCACAAAAGGCATAGAGGAAAAGAGCGTCCTGACGATTTCCTTTTTGTCCATCTGTCCTCTGCCCTTTGCCACAGTCATGGCAATGGTAAATGTACCGCCAAAGCACATCATGGCATTGCTGACGTCAAACATGCAAATAATAGCAACTGCTTCCGCATCGAAAAAACTTTGCAAATAAGGCAGTACGCAAAGTCCCAGATTATACCCTGCGCAGTTAATGAGAAAGAAGGCACGTCTTGCGCCATCCATTTTTCTTGTCAGCAGAAGCACCAGTCCAATCACGGCAAAATTTGTCAAAAAACCCAATCCAATGGGCACCAAATGTGTTTTACTCAGTGTCAGCGTCGCAAAATTATGGATAATGGACATAGGCAGTGTAATCTTCAACACCAGATTTGCCAAAACCCGACTATCTTCTGAGCGAAACAATCCAATACTTTTCAGCGTAAAACCCAATGCAATAATCAGCAGAAAGCCTACAGCTTTTACGATGATTGCTTCCATCGCACAATCCCTCCCCAAGGAATATTTCACAGAAAAAGAAAATGGATAAAATCCTGCTTTTACAGGATTTTATCCATTATTTCCTACCCGAAAATTGATTAGCTCAATTTTGCTTTTGCTGTGTTCACCAGTGTTGTGAAAGCAGCGGGATCAGATACAGCCAGTTCAGCCAGCATTTTTCTGTTGATGTTTACATCAGCCAGTTTCAGACCGTGCATCAGTTTGCTGTAAGAGATATCGTTCATTCTAGCTGCTGCATTGATTCTTGTGATCCACAGGCTTCTGTAATCTCTCTTTGTCTGTTTTCTGCCAGCGAAAGCAAATGCCATTGCTTTCATTACAGACTGTTTTGCTACTCTGTACTGTTTGCTTCTAGCGCCACGGTAGCCTCTAGCCAGTTTCAGTACTTTTTTATGTCTTTTTCTAGCGTTCAACGCGCCTTTTACTCTTGCCATGTTAAAGTCCTCCTAAAAAATATCCTCGAAATTATGCGTAAGGTAACAGTCTCTTTTTCACGCTGTTCAGAACAGTTTTGTCTACTGTTGTAGCGTGTCTCAGATTTCTTTTTCTCTTTCTGGACTTTTTACCAAGAATATGCTGTGTATTGGATTTCTGTCTTTTCAGCTGACCTGTTGCAGTGATTTTGAATCTTTTCGCTGCTGCTTTTTTTGTTTTCAACTTAGGCATTTCGTATTCCTCCTAAAAACCATTTTGTTTACTGTTTTCTGCCGGCTTATCAGCCTTTGGGCGCCAGGAACATTACCAGGCTCTTGCCTTCCATTTTAGGCTCTTTATCAATCATACCAAATTCTGCTGTTTCTTTTGCAAAGTTTTCCAAAATCAACATGCCTGCTTTGGAATGACCGATTTCACGACCTCTGAAACGGATGCTTACCTTAACTTTATCCCCGTTTTTCAAAAATTCGTTGGCCTTCTTGACCTTAACCTGAACATCATGGGTATCGATACTGGGGGACAAACGCAATTCCTTTACGTCCACTGTTTTCTGTTTCTTTCTCGCTTCTTTTTCTTTTTTCGCCTGGTCGAATTTGTACTTACCGTAGTCCATAATTCGACATACGGGCGGTTTTGCTGTTGGTGCGATCTTCACCAGATCCAGCTTTCTTTCGTCAGCGATTTTCTGGGCGTCTCTGGAAGACATGATGCCGAGCTGTTCGCCATTTTCGTCAATCAGTCTAATTTCCTTGTCCCGAATTTGTTCGTTAATCATTAAGTCAGTAATAGCCAAGCACCTCCTAAAATTTTTTGAAATATTCCCTTTTCGGCTGCATAAAAATAGCGCCGGAAGAAATCCGCCGCGCACACAGAAAAACAGAGGAACCCCTGTTTTGTACTACTGTATTAACCTTATCAGCCCATGCCATAAGGTGAGAAGCGGAACTTCTTCTTTGTTACCTGAGAAATTATATCACGCATTTGTCTTTACGTCAATGTTTTTTTTCAAATATTTTCAAAAAACAGAAACCCCTGATGCACAGGGGCTTCTGCTAAATTCTTTTTATCAATCCAGAGCTTTTGTTTTGATTTCTTCCTGAATTCTTGCGATAACATCTGCCAGATCCATCTGACCTTCTTCGCCGTTCTTTCTGGAGCGCAGGGAAACTTTGTTCACTTCTTTGTCCTTTTCACCTACAACGATGATATAAGGTACTCTTTCGTTTCTTGCTTCACGAATCTTATAGCCGATCTTTTCAGCTCTGTTGTCTGTCTGTACACGGATACCAGCCGCATCCAGTTTATCAGCAACTTCTTTTGCGTAATCTGCGAATTTTTCGGAGATAGGCAGTACTTTTACCTGAACGGGAGCCAGCCATGTAGGGAACTGACCTGCGAAGTGTTCGATGAGGATACCGATGAAACGTTCGATGGAACCGAAGCATACACGGTGAATCATAACAGGACGTTTTTTGCTGCCGTCTGCTGCTGTGTATTCCAGTTCGAATCTTTCGGGCATCTGCATATCCAGCTGGATTGTACCACACTGCCATGTTCTGCCGATGGAGTCTTCCAGATGGAAGTCAATCTTAGGGCCATAGAATGCACCATCACCTTCGTTTACAGTGTATTCGATATGGTTTTCATCCAGCGCATTGCGCAGACCGTCTGTTGCGATTTCCCAATCTTCATCGGAACCCATGCTGTCTTCAGGTCTTGTGGACAGTTCGATATGATATTTGAAGCCGAACTGTTTGTAAACGCCGTCGATGAGGCGAATAACGCCGCTGATTTCGTCTTTGATCTGTTCAGGTGTCATGAAGATGTGCGCATCATCCTGGTTGAAGCAGCGAACACGCATCAGACCGTGGAGCGCACCGGATTTTTCATGTCTGTGTACCAGACCGATTTCACCCATACGGATAGGCAGATCTCTGTAGGAATGCATATCCTGTTTGTAGATCAGCATACCGCCAGGGCAGTTCATAGGTTTTACAGCATAGTCTTCATCATCGATGACTGTTGTGTACATGTTGTCTTTGTAGTGTTCCCAGTGACCGCTTCTGTACCACAGGTCTCTGTTCAGAATGATAGGAGTGGAAACTTCTACATAGCCTGCTTCTTTGTGGATCTGTCTCCAGTAATCCAGCAGTGTGTTTTTCAGTACCATACCATTAGGCAGGAAGAAGGGGAAACCAGGACCTTCTTCAAGCATTGTGAACAGTTTCAGTTCTTTGCCCAGTTTTCTGTGGTCACGTTTTTTCGCTTCTTCCATCATTGTCAGGTAAGCTTCCAGTTCGGATGCCTTCGGATAAGATGTGCCGTAGATACGGGACAGCATTTTGTTCTTTTCACTGCCTCTCCAGTAAGCACCTGCAACGGATGTCAGTTTGATAGCTTTTACAGTTTTTGTGCTCATCAGGTGAGGGCCTGCGCACAGATCTGTGA
Source organism: uncultured Clostridia bacterium (assembly GCA_902477755.1). Taxonomy (GTDB): domain Bacteria; phylum Bacillota; class Clostridia; order Lachnospirales; family Anaerotignaceae; genus Anaerotignum. Next base: position 210,574 of record CABSIK010000002.1, on the reverse strand, counting down.
AGTCACCCTGTTTGTAGAAGGAAATGATAGCATCTTCAGGCAGATCCTGAATCAATTCTACTTTGTAGGGTTCTTCTCTTTCTTCCATATATTTGATTGCTTCTGCACGAGGCAGTTCAAAGCGTTCGATAGGCAGATCTTCTTTTACGATCTTTTTCATTTCTGCTTCGATAGCTTCCAGTTCTTCAGGTGTGAAAGCTTTTTCTTTATCGAAGTCATAGTAGAAACCGTCTGCGATAGAAGGGCCAATTGCCAGTTTTACATCAGGGTACAGTCTTTTTACAGCCTGTGCCAGAATGTGAGATGTTGTATGACGGAATGCCAGTTTACCAGCTTCATCTTCAAATGTGCAGATGCTTACTTCCGCATCTTTATCTACTACATAACGCAGATCTTTTACTTCACCGTCAACGATACCAGCACAAGCGTTTCTTGCCAGACCTTCGCTGATGGATTTTGCAATATCCAGAACGGACATTGCGCTGTCAAATTCTTTTACTACATTGTCTTTCAGTGTAATCTTCATATTCAATCTCTCCTTTTGCATGTGATTTTTTGCTTTGGAAAGTGCGATTTTTTTGCAATAAAAAAATCCCGTCCACTTTCCTTTCGGAAAAGGGACGAGAGTTATCATCTCCCGCGGTTCCACCCTTATTGTTTTCAAAACCACTCATTTTGACGATAACGGTGTCGGCCGTGCCGGATTAGGGCCACTCGGAGGTGGTTTTCATACACTTTACTTGCGCAGGATACTCACAGCCACGGCAGAAACTCTGCCGAGATATCCCTCTCTGACCGCTCGTAAAGGACTACTGTCCTCGTCGACGTTTATACATCAGATTATATCACACAAAAATTTACTGTCAACACTTTTTACAAAAATTTCACAGAAGATTTCCTATGCAAAAAAGATGCATTGCCCTTTAAAACCACTTGTTTTTCTTAAAAAACGCGATTCCAATGGCAATAAAAGCCACAGAAAGCACAATTACCATAAGATAACCGTGTTCCCAGCTATACTCCGGCATCTGGAAATTCATGCCGTACCATCCTGCAATCAGGGTCAGCGGCAGAAAAATGGTCGTTACGACTGTAAAGACTTTCATAGTGGTATTCAGACTAATATCCACTTCCGCTTCATAGGATTCCCTGATCTGGGTAACTGCTTCTCTTAGGTTCAGCACATTCTGATAACTCCGCTCCATCCTTCTGGAAAGCATTTTAAAAGACCGCAGTGTTTTTCCGTCGAAAATATTATTCTCGTTTTCAATTACCACATCCAACAAATTCAAAAATTGCTCATAATATCGCTTCATGAGCATGAGACGTTTTCGCAGATGGATGATTTCTGACACAAAATTCTTCTTCTGGGATGTGATAAGAGCCTGTTCCAGTTCCAAAATTTCCTTTTCGATCTTATCAAAAGCCACTTCTTCTTCCTTCGTCTGTGTTTCCAAAAAAAGATAAATAAGTCTCTGGAAAGAAATCCGTTCTCCCAAACTTTCGGCACAATCACGCAGAATATGTCTGACGTGCTGAGCCTTAGATGTAAAAAACAGCGCCTGATTTTTCTCCAGATAAATGACCACACTTCCGTGGCTGATGAGGACATTGTGGAAGTCCGGCATTTCCAGACTGATGCAGTCATAATTTTCAAAACTGTCATAACGGGCAAATCCAAAACGTCTGGCATCCTCCAGAACATGATAGGAAATGTTTCGCAGACGCGCCTGCTCCTGCATCATATCATAAGTAAAAACACCGATGTATGCCCGTTCCTGGGGCTGTTCCTCTGTAAACTGGTACCCTTTTTCATCAATCTGCAAATACACTGCTTCCACGCCCCTCCTCGTACTTCTTATTTAAATTTTACTGCTGTGCCGTATGCCATTACTTCAGCAGCACCCTGCATGATGGCACTGGTGGAAAAACGAATGCAAACAATGGCATCTGCACCCAAACGTCTTGCTTCTTCTTCCATTCTTTGCATGGCAACATCTCTGGCTTCTTCCATCATCTCTGTGTAGCCCTTCAGCTCGCCGCCAACAATGGATTTTAAACCGGCACCAAAGTCTTTGCCGATGTTTTTGCTCTGGATAGTGGCACCTTTTACCAGTCCCAAAATTTCGTATTCTCTGCCCATAACCTGTTCTGTTGTTGTAAATAACATATCCATTTGCTCCTTTCAGTATGCCCTTTTTTTCATCATATCACATGTCTGTAAAAAATGAAAACAAATTATCTTACAATCATATTACTCCTTGACACCACAAAGTCAGCCATAGTAAACTTTAATTAGCTTTTATTAACTTTTGCGTTGGAGAAGAGGTGATTTGGATGAAACAACATCGTTTCTGGGCATGGGCTATGCTGTTCTGTGGTTTTATGGCATTTTACACCGGCTATAAACATAAATGATCTATTGGGGCATCATGAACTGAACCCAAAAAGTTAGACAATATTTTCAAATTCAAATTGTTCAAGAAGCCAGAAGGGCTTGTTGTCTGTAAATCGCAGGCGGCAAGCCCTTTAGCTTTGATTCGATAACCCAAATACTCTACCACTTTCTGCTTGAAGTGTTCTATGGATTGAAACTTTTGTAGATAAAGAAGCTCGCTCTTGAGCAGCCCAAAGAAATTTTCCATAACAGCATTGTCTAGACAGTTGCCCTTTCGGCTCTTACTCTGGTGGATTCCTTTTTACTTAAGTATCTGGTGGTAATACTTGTTTTGATACTGCCATGCCTAATCGGAATGGAGAATCAGCCCAGTTCCCTTTGATATGGTTTCATAAGCCTCTGAATCGTCTTGTGATTGAAACAAAACCCACGATTGCCAAGTTCCGCCGTTATACGACAATAGCCATATGGACCTTTGTTTTCATGGTAGATTTTTGTGATTTCTTTACCACTTAATATTTATCTGAGTTTCCCATCTGCTTCAAATGACAGTAAAAGGTCGCACGAGGTAATTGAGCGATTTCCAGCAGAAGGGAAAAGGAATATTTTTTCCTTAGTTTTTGAACTGTCAGTGATTTCTCTGCTGGCGTCGCGTTCTCTCCAAAACCAAGGCTTGTAAGTTTTTTAAGTATTCGTTCTCCGCACGATGTCTCTGTATCTCGGCAAGCAGATCTTCTTCTACTTTTTTCAGCAGTTGCTTGGATTTGCCTTTACCTCTCTTGCCTCACCTTTTCACTGCAAGACCATCCAGATCTTCCGTTGGGTAATGCGCTCCCAACTTTTTATTCGAGTGTCACAACTGACTTCAAACCATCTTGCTGTTTCGCAGTAGCTTAATTTCTCCTCCAGCACAGTTACTATTCACTCCTTTTGGCATAAAAAATCACCCCACTTGTTATTTAACATACCGTCTAACAAATGGGGTGCAGTTCAGATGTCCCTAAGACATCCTCTTTTTTATTTATTTGGGAAAATCAACTGAATGGTAGTGCCTTTATCGACTTCACTTTCCATTTTCACAGTTGCCTGATGGAGCAGTGCACCATGTTTTACGATGGAAAGACCTAAGCCTGTGCCGTCGATTTCTTTGCTGCGGCTGCGGCTTACACGATAGAACCGTTCAAATACTCTTTCCTGTTCGCCGTAAGGAATACCAATCCCTGTATCTGCAACCGTTACAGTAATATCCTCAGGATGTTTTTCTACTTTCAATGTGACAGAACCGTTTTCTTTATTATAACGAATTGCGTTGTCACACAGATTGTAGATCATTTCTTCCAGCACATGGGGCACCCCTGACAGCACTGCTGATTCTGTTTCGATGTGGAAAACAATATTTCTCTGGGCAGCCTGCCCTTCCAGACGTTTTGCCACCGTTTCCGCAATCAAAGCCACATTCACTTCTGTCTTTTCCACGGTTTCCTGTGCTTCATCCAGTCTGGAAAGCTGAATGATATCCTGCACCATAGAAATCAAGCGCTGGGCTTCATCATAAATATTGTTTGCAAAGCGAGGTACATCCTCTGCTTTCACCATGCCATTTTTCATGATTTCCGCAAAACCAGAAATACTGGTCAAAGGTGTTTTCAATTCGTGGGAAACATTTGCCGTAAACTCACGGCGCAGTTTTTCCCGATCTGCTTTTTCTGTGTTGTCAAACAGCAGCAGAACTACGCCTGCCACCAGATCATCTTCTGTGACAGGATTTGCCAACAGCTGATAGCTTCTGCCTTCATTTTCCATTGTCACTTCTTCATGGCTGCCTGCCAGTGCTGCTTTGATGCAGCGTCTGAAACCTTCTGTACGGTTCAATGCGAATACGTTCTGTTTTTCAGGAACATAATCCACACCCAGCAAACGCTGTGCACCTTTATTGCAGGAAAGCACTTCTCCTCTGGCATCCAGAACCAACAGCCCTTCCTGCATATTTTCTGTAATGGTTTCAAATTCACGTTGTCTGCGCTGACGATCCTGCATCTGTTTGCTGATAAGTTTATTCTGCACAGCAATTCGGCGCAGGAATGGTGCCATTTCATCGTAGATTTCTGCCTGTTCCGGATGTTCCAGATCCACATTTTCCAAAGGTTTCACAATACTCTTGGATGTTTTGCTTGCCAAAAATCCTGCAAGAATCAATGCGATCACCAGCACCAGAGCCAACAGCTGTGTCATAGAAAGGAAAAGGCTCAATGCACTCAAACTTGTTACGGACAAACGCAAAATTGTTCCGTCACTCAGTTTCATTGCATAGTTTTCTGTTTTTTCCGCCAGTGTAGTAGAGTAACGTGTGCTCTCGCCTCTGCCGGTTTTCAAAGCCTCAACGACTTCTTCGCGTTCCCCGTGATTTTCCATCTGGGAAATATCCGCATGAGAATCAAACAGAACTGTACCATCTGCATCAATCCATGTGATTCTCTGGCTTTGTTTCGGTAACTGTTCCAGATACGAAACGCCTTCCGTTTCCATGGCCTTTGCAATATAGACAGCATCTGCGTGCATCGCTTTTTTTGTCTGGTCACTGTTATAATCCCCTACAAAAGCAACCAGAATGAAAGTAGATGCGATCAAAATCAACAGCGATACATTGAATATCGCCCGAAAAATTCTTTTAGTCATGGATTGCCTCCCATCTTATACCCAATACCTCGTATGGTTTCAATGTATGTACCGCAATCTCCTAATTTCTGCCGCAGTGTCCGAATGTGCACATCCACAGTTCGGTTTTCCCCATCGAAATCATATCCCCAGATTTGATTGAGAAGTTGATCTCTTGTTAAAACCATGCCCCTGTTTTCCAACAGATAACAAAGCATATCAAATTCTTTTTTTGTCAGTGTAACAGCTTCTCCTTTTACAAAAACCTCATGGCGCTTACGGTTTACGGTCAAATCACCAATGACATATCTGCTTTCCTGTGCAGGACGCAAGTCTTCTGTTCTTCGCAGCAGCGCTTTCACCCTTGCCAACAATTCCATCATGCCAAAAGGTTTGGATACATAATCGTCTGCGCCGCTTTCCAGCCCCATGACTTTATCATATTCACTGCCTTTTGCTGTCAGCATAATCACAGGAAGTTTTTTTGTATCTTCTCTTTGTCTTAATTTTTGTAAAATCTGTATGCCATCTTCTTCCGGCAGCATGATATCCAACAGTACCAAATCAGGCTTACGCTTTTCCAATGCTTCCCAAAATAAAGAAGGTTTGTCAAAGCCTTCTGCCTCCAGTCCGGCTGTATTGAATGTATATGCCACCAATTCCCGAATGCTGTTATCATCTTCCACCAGATAAATCATCTACAGCCTCACTCCTTACATGAGAGAATTTTCATTGATCATCAATTGAAATCTGAGTCCCAATTTCTTTGCCGCTTTTCTGCACAGTGTCATACGTTCCAGAAAAATTTCAAAATAGTCCATAACAGAACTGTAATGGGTATCAACAGTCAATTTCAGTTTAATGAGCGTATGGGCTTCATTGATTTTCAGGACAGATTTTTCTACGGAATAGTTTACTCTGTCATGAATATCAAAAGTTGATTTTTCCTGATTGCGCACGCGAGTTCTGCGTACGTCTGATTTATCTGCCAGAATCAGTGCCGCAGCAATGGCATTAACAGGAACACCATGGCCTTCGTCATGGTTCCCGATAGCCGTTACCACTGTTGCGATATCCTCCGCAGGCATCCCCAGTTTATCCAGGATACGAAAAGCCATGACAGCGCCGCTTTGGGAGTGGTCTACACGATTGACCACGTTGCCAATATCATGCATGAATCCGGCAATCCGCGCCAGTTCCACTTCATGTTCTGAATATCCCAGTGTTTCCAGAATATATTTTGCCGTTTCAGCCACTCGTGTCACATGGGCAAAGGAATGTTCCGTAAAACCCAGTGCCGCCAGAGATTCATCTGCGCACTGAATATAAGTGCGGATATCCGCATTATTTTTGATATCCTCAAATGTAATCATATTTATTCACCATCCATTTCTCCATGGATGCCTGTGATGGAATATTCAACCCATTCTGCAATATTTGTAGCATGGTCTGCAATTCTTTCCAGATATTTCGCAATCATCAGCAGATCAATATACACTTCGCCGCTTGTGCCATCTGCAGCAATCTGTTCAATGATTTCGCCGCGAATTTTAGAAAACAGATTATCTACAACATCATCGTAAGCAATAACACTGCGTGCCAGTTCCAGATCAGACTTTACAAAAGAGTCTACACTCTGTGTTACCATTTTCACCGCTTCAACAGACATGGAACGAATATGCAGGCTGCTGGACATCTCCAAATGCTGGTCATGCATATGTTCTGTCAATTCCACAATATCTGCCGCCTGATCCCCGATTCTTTCCATATCGGAAATCATTTTCAAAGCAGAAGAAATGGTTCTCAAATCTCTTGCAACGGGCTGCTGCTGCAGCAACAGACGCATGCACAATGCTTCAATATCCCGTTCTTTCCGGTCAATTTCGCTGTCCTTTTCCAGTACAACAGGCACCAGAGTGGTGTCACGATCGAAAAGAGATTTCAGAGCCAATGTAATGGCTTCTTCACACAAAGCCCCCATGGTAATCAATTCCACATGAAGCTGTTCCAACTGTTCATCAAATCTTGTACGCATATCAACCAAACCTCCCCGTAATATAATCTTCCGTACGTTTGTCCTTAGGCATGGAGAAGATCTGTTCTGTATCACCATACTCTACGACTTCGCCCAGCAGGAAAAACGCCGTTTTATCAGAAATACGGGCTGCCTGCTGCATATTATGTGTTACCATAATAATAGTGTACTCTTTTTTCAATTCCACTGCAAGTTCCTCAATACGGGAAGTGGAAATAGGGTCAAGGGCAGATGTAGGCTCGTCCATGAGCAGCACTTCCGGCTGTACAGCCAGAGCTCTTGCAATGCAAAGACGCTGCTGCTGACCACCACTCATGCCCAGAGCATTTTTCTTCAGACGATCTTTTACTTCATCCCAAATGGCTGCATCACGCAGTGCTTTTTCAACAATTTCATCCAATTTTACTTTGGAGCGGATACCGTGTGTTCTGGGGCCATAAGCAACATTATCATAAATGCTCATAGGGAAAGGATTGGGTTTCTGGAACACCATACCTACCCGTTTGCGCAGATGGTTCAAATCCATGCTGCCATAAATATCTTCCCCATCCAGCAGAACATTGCCTGTAATGCGGCAGCCTTCCACCAAATCATTCATTCTGTTCAGGGATTTCAGCAGTGTGGATTTCCCACAGCCGGAAGGTCCAATGAATGCTGTAATATCCCCTTCTGTGATATTCAAATTAATATTTTTCAAGGCTTTGAAATCGCCGTAAAACAAATCCAGATTGGAAATTTCAAATTTATTCATACTCAATCTTTCACTCCTACCTTTTTCGCAATCAATCCTGACAAAGCATTGATACCGATAACAACAACCAGCAGTACAACCGCTGTAGCATAAGCCTGATCCATGTACAAACCTTCATTCAGCAGTGCGTACATGTGAACTGCCAGCGTACGGCCGGAGGACATCAGACCATCCGCAACCGTTGTGGCTGTACCTGCAGGATACAGCAGTGCAGCTGTTTCACCAACAATTCTGCCTACTGCCAGGATAACACCAGCCAGAATGCCGGGAACCGCAGAAGGAAGTACAATACGGAATACGGTACGCAGCTTACCTGCACCCAAACCAAAACTGCCTTCACGATACAAGTCTGGCACCGCAATGAGGGCTTCTTCTGTTGTACGCATGATCAAAGGCAAAATCATGATTGCCAGTGTCAGCGCACCACCCAGAATGGTATAACTCCATCCCAAGAAAATATTAAAGAACAGATAACCAAACAGACCATATACAATGGAAGGGATACCAGAAAGTGTTTCTGTGGTGATACGCACAATGGAAACCAGTTTATTCCCACGTTTTGCATATTCTACCAGATAGATTGCAGAACAAATACCAATAGGCAGTGCAAAAAGCAAAGATAATGCTGTAATGATCAGTGTATTGATAATGGCTGGCATCATGGAAACATTCTCTGTTGTATATTCCCATTCAAACAGTTCAGGACTCAGATTGGGAATCCCTTTGATCAGGATATAGGCAATCAAAGCAATCAATACAGTTAATGTGATCACCGCTGAAACAACAACCAGCAAAAACAGGATTGCGGAAAGCGGATGTTTGCGGTAACTTTTCAACCGCTGCAATGTAGATTCTTTATTAATGGCTTCCATCAATGATTCCTCCTTTTCAATGCGGAGAAGGACAAGTTAATAATCAAAATAAATACGAACAGGACTACGCCGGTACCCAACAGTGCCTCTCGATGCAAGTCTGTTGCGTAACCCATTTCCATAACGATGTTTGCTGTCAATGTACGAACGCCGCTGAAGATGCTCTTTGGCATTACTGCGTTGTTGCCGGCAACCATGATAACCGCCATGGTTTCCCCAATGGCACGACCAACACCCAGAATAACACCAGCCAGAATCCCCTGCTTCGCCGCAGGCAGCACTGCGAAAAATACACTTCTTTCATGAGTCGCACCCAGTGCCAGAGAACCTTCATAATAAGAATTTGGCACAGCACGAATGGCAGATTCAGATACACCGATAACGGTCGGCAGGATCATAATGCCCAGCAAAATGGATGCAGTCAGAATACCTTTGCCGTTTGTACCTGTCAAGTCCTGCATGATAGGTACGATCACAACCAGCCCAAAGAAACCATATACAATGGAGGGAATCCCTGCAAGCAGAGAAACTGCCGGCTTTACAATTTTATATAACTTTTCAGGACAGAATCTTGCAAGAAAAATAGCACACAGAATCCCCATAGGAACACCAATGATAACCGCACCAGCTGTAACATAAATACTGCCGATGATCATGGGGAAAATTCCATAAATGTTATTGGAGGGTTTCCATGTTTGACCAAACAGGAACTCCGTTATACCGATTTTATGAATTGCAGGCACACCGTTGGCAAACAAGAAGATGCAAATCAGTGCAACTGCCAAAATGGACATGCACGCAGCCAACAGGAAAACAATTTTCATTACGCCTTCTTTCATTGGTATTTTTCCTCTCCTTTCTCTTTTCAAAAGTTATGCCGAAAGGATTCTCTTTCGGCATAACACATTCCTTCTCTTTTCACTTTTTCTTTTGTTGATTAAGCAACTTCAGACCAATCTGTTGTTGCGCCTGTGAAGATAGCTTTTACTGTATCGCTTGTCATATCGCTAACTGTGTTTTCCAGATTTACGATCACTGCGATACCATCCATTGCGATAACTGTAGGCTGCAGACCATTTGCCAGTTCGCTGTCTTTCAGTTCTCTGGAAGCCATACCGATATCACATGTGCCTTCTGCTACGGATGTCATACCTGTTGTAGAGTCATTCTGCTGAACTTCGATTGTTACATCAGGGTTCAGAGCGACATAAGCTTCTTTCAATTTTTCCATAACGGGTGTGATGGAAGAAGAACCAGCAATTACGATTTTGCCGCTCATGCCGGATGCTGTGTAAGCACCTGCGCTGCCCTGGCTGATGTAACCGTTTTCTTCAACAACTGCCTGACCTTCGTCACTCATGATGAATGTGATGAAATCACTTGCTACTTCAGAAACATCTGCTTTTGTTGCAATGTTGAAAGGACGAGCTACTTTGTAAGAACCGTTTTTGATGTTTTCTGCTGTTGCTTCAGCACCGTCAATTTTCAGAGCTTTTACGCTGTCATCCAGAGAGCCCAGGGAGATGTAACCGATTGCATTGGGGTTACCAGCTACAGTTGTCATCATAACAGCTGTGCTGTTTGTGATTTCTGCCATTTCGGTTGTCATATCCACTTTTTCGCCTGCATCATTTTTTTCTTCGATGCCGAACAGTTCAATAAAAGCACCTCTTGTACCGGAACCATCTTCTCTGGAAACAACAGAGATTGCGCCGCTTGCTGCAGCTGTTTCGCCGCCGTCTGTAGCTGCTTCTTCGCTGCCGCCGCCGCAGCCTGTCAGTGCTGCAACAGACATCATCATTGCCAAACCAAGTGCTAAAAATTTCTTCATAATAAATTCTCTCCTTTTATTTCTTCTTTCCTTGTGTTGCAAATTCATATTACTGTGCCAACGTTAAATCGAATATCTCATTTATGTTAAATCTATGTTAAATGACCGGCTTTATACCTGTGAAAAGTTGACTTTATTACTACTATATGTTAGCATAAAGCAGCAAATTAATATTTTTATGGGAGAGTTTTGTTAAACTGTCCTGTAAAATCATCATTTGAACTTTTCCGAAAATTAACTTTGCTGTGCTGATCATTGTTTCAGCATGGATTATCCATTTCCTTAAAATTCTAAGAGAAATGAGACTTTTTTATGCTATGTAAAATATTTTACAAAAGTAAGGGGGCTATTTTTCTTATGTTAAATAACAAAAGCACCCGGGGAGCACTGCTTTGTATCTTTAGTGCGTGTTTGTGGGGCTTTACTGGTACTGTTGGACAATTCCTTTTTCAAGAAATGGGAATCTCATCAAAGTGGCTTGCGTCCAATCGAATGTTTGCAGCAGGAATTTTCCTTCTTATTTTTATATATTGGCGTAGAGGAAAAGAAATTTTTGATATCTGGAAAAATAAAAAAGATGCACGCGATATGCTCCTGTTCAGCTTGATTGGAATGTTATTCATGCAGTACGGTTATTTTCTTGCCATCGGATATTCCAATGCAGCTACTGCTACAGTACTTCAGTATCTGGCACCTGTCATGATCGTTGTTTATGTTTCCATAAGATACCGTAAAATGCCCTCACTTTTTGAATTTTGTGCTGTACTCTTTGCACTGTTGGGCACTTTCTTACTGGCTACACACGGAAATATCAAAAGCCTTTCCATCTCCCCTCTTGCATTGTTCTGGGGATTGCTTTCTGCTATTGCCTTAGCTTTTTACACAGTTTTCCCCAAAAACCTTTTAAAACGATACGATACCATACTGCTTATCGCTTGGGGAATGTTTATCGGCGGCTTTTGCACCAATTTTGTTGCACCATTCTGGGATTTTGAAGGAACATTTAATCTGGTCTCTGTAGGTTGGATTCTATTCGTCATATTCTTTGGTGCCATGCTTCCTTATTTGACATTTCTTTATGGAGTGAAATACATCGGGCCTACAAAATCCAGTCTATTGGCTTCTGTTGAACCTTTATCTTCTACAGCCGCCTCCGTACTTTGGCTCCACACGCATCTAGAGTTGATTGACTACCTTGGAATTGCCTGCATCATCATAACAGTATTTCTTCTATCGGTTCAGCCTAAACCAAAGAACAATGAATCTGAAGTAGCTTAACAAAAAAAGCCTGAAATTCTTATACAAGAATTTCAGGCTTTTCTGCTATTTAATCAATTATTTATAACGATGCAGAACATGGTCTACAATGCCAACGATCTTACCGCCTTCCAGATATACACGAGGTACTCTCTTTGTGATAACACAGGTTAATTCATAGTTGATGGTATGCAGTTTGTCTGCCAATTCTTCAATAGGCAGCACTTCGTCACCCTGTTTACCGAATACAACAACTTCATCACCCATTTTGACATCTGGAATGTCTGTTACGTCCAACATACACTGATCCATGCAGATTCTGCCCACAACAGGAGCAAATTTACCATTTACCAGCATTCTTGCATCATTGGACAGATTTCTGTTATAACCATCAGCATAACCGATAGGCACCGTTGCAATGACTCTGTCTGTTTCTGCTGTATAAGTTCTGCCATAAGAAAGCTGAGAACCTGCAGGAACATGTTTTACCAAACCAATGGATGTCTTCAGTGTCATCAACGGTTTCAGATCGATTCTGCCTTCGCATTCGCCGGAAGGAAGCATACCATATGTAATGATACCAGAACGGCACATATCCAGATGTTTTTCAGGATAAGAAATGATAGTAGCACTGTTTGCGCAATGACGCAGGCCGATATCTACGCCTGCTTCTTTCAATGCATCTGTCATTTTCATGAAACGATGGAACTGCATATCTGTAAATTCCGGATTATCCCCCTGATATGCATCGGCAACTGCATGGTGGGTAAAGATGCCTGTAATATGGATATTGGGCATTTTGCTCACTTCGATAATTTCTTTCAGAGATTCTTCAAAATTTGCATCATCTGTCTGGAAGCCCACGCGTGTCATACCTGTGTCCAGCTTGATGTGACCGTCAACAACAACGCCTGCTTTTTCTGCTGCTGCCTGCAGCGCCTTGCAGTATTCCATACCGATCAGCGCCTGTGTGATCTTCTGTTCTGCCAGAATATTCACGCAGTCTACAGGTGTATATCCTAAAATCAGGATGGGCTTTGTGATACCTTCTGTACGCAGGCTCATGCCTTCTTCAATGTTGGAAACACCAAACCAGTCAAAACCTGCCGCGTCCAGTTTACGGGCTATAAAACCATCGCCATGACCATAACAGTCCGCTTTGACAATCCCCATAACTTTCTGACTATCTTTCATTTTTGCTTTGATGCTCTTAATATTATAATCCAGCGCATCCAAATCAATTTCTGCCCAAGTTCTTCTAATAAAATCCATCTTCATACGCTTCCTTTCTGAATTGTCTGTTAAACAAAGACAAACGTTTTTGTTTCAGCATGTACATTATAACATACAATGAATTTTTTTGCAATAATGGACTAAATTATTTGTTGATGTATGACAACTTTTAGGCAAAATTAACAAAAAATTAACTTACGCAAGGTAAAAACGTGAGAACAGCTCAAAGACACTTTTCAGTCCCTCGTCCACATCTGCTACATGATCTGCATCCCCTACAACAGCATAAGAAAGCCTTTCATCCATCAACGCCATAGCAATTTCACCAGCGGAAACAGATTCAGAGCCACATGCCAGAATCAAATGATCTGCTGTTACAAAAAATGGCTGTCCACCAATGGAAATCATAACCTTTTTGCCATCAAAAGATGTCACTTTTGTATCACACATGGTCTGTACGCCAGCCAGTTTCAAACCATTAAGCAAGGGTCTTGCCATAGCTCCCAATTCTGCTCCCATTCGGCTGTTGGCTTCTAAAATCTTGATTTTTGCTTCCGGCAGTTTATCCACCAGAAATTCTGCAACTTCCAAACCTACTGAACTGCCACCTACAATGATGATCTGCCCTTCTCCATAGGGCTGCAACGCCTCGTCATCCATCTGTAAGACATTCTGCGCCAACTCATAAGTTATGGTGTGCAATCCTTCGATCTGAGGAATCACAGGTTCACTTCCCATTGCCAGTACAGTGAAATATGGTTTCTTTTCCATCACATAATCCACATCAGCTTCTTTGCCAAGAATGATATTAACGCCCAATTCCTTTAATCTATATTCCAAATGGGCAACAAAAGTGCCAAGTTCTTCTTTTCTAGGCGGCAGTTTTGCCAGATTCAGCTGACCACCCAATTGATTTTCTTTGCATACCAAAGTTGTTAAGAAACCACGTTCGGCAGACTTTTTCGCTGCATACATCCCTGCAGGACCGCCACCGATAACAAGAACTTCTTTTCTGGTTGCAATTTTACGCCGCTGGTTTTCCATATATTCATTGCCTGCTTCAGGACAGAAGGCACAGTGCAGTTCTTTTCCCTTCAAAACATCCATAATGCAATGATTGCAAGCCTGGCAAGGATTGAAAAATTCCTGTTTCTGCAATTTTTCCACATAATGTGCATCAGCCAGAAAAGCTCTTGCAGAACCAACAAAATCACACATGCCTTCTGATAAAATCCGTTCTGCTGTTTCTACATCCTGAATACGGTTGCATGCGATTACAGGTACGGAAGTATATTTCTTCACTGCACCTGCCAATGGAGCATAGGCCCCTTTGGATACGTAAAAAGAAATCTGTTCCACCGGGGATTCATGCCAACCACCTGTTACAGTAATGGCATCAATCAATCCTTCTTGTTCCGCTTTTCTGCAAAAAACAATGGTATCTGTCAGTTCATAGCCGCCATCCAGCATCTGTACCCCAGAAACTTTCATCAAGATAGGATAATCGCCTACAGATTCTCTAACTGCCTGCAAAACTTCCAAAGGATACGTCATTCCTTTTTCTTCATTTACACCATATTTGTCTGTGCGCAAATTGGTAATGGGTGACAGAAATTCAGACAACAAATATCCAGCAGAAGCACTGATTTCCACTGCATCTACGCCATTTTCTTTACAAAAAGCAGCTGCTTTGGCAAAGTCTGCTTTTGTCTGCATCAAATCTTCCTCTGTCATTTCCTGAGGTTCTTCACGGAAAATAGGTGAAGCCACTGGGGATGGCGCCAACAGCGGCTTATCTCCATGATTTTTTCTGCTTTCGTTTCTGCCGCAATGGAATAACTGCACGATTAATTTACAATCATACGCATGCAGACGTTCAGCCAATGTTTGCAAGCTATTTCCATCTAATGTGTCTGCATGATACATACCTTTCAGTGCACCTGCATCATTCACGCCCAAAACCATGGTAACTGCCGCTGCACCGCCTTTTGCACGTTCTTCGTAAAAGGCATATTCTCGTTCTGTCAATACATCCCCTTCAGCGAAACCTGTATGCATTGCCAGCATAATCCAGCGATTTTTCAATTCTAAATTTCTAATTTTAGCGGATGAAAACTGCATTTCAAGTCCTCCTTTATCCATAAAAAACATATCATACTTTTCTTTTCAGCATACCACAGAACACTCCTTTTTACCATAAAAAAGGAACTCTTTAAAGCAGGCTTCTCTTTAGAAAACATCATTTTTTTATTACCTTGATTTCTTAAGGAAAACTGCGACAGCCATCTTCATAAGAAAATAGATCCAATAAATCCTTTACAAAAGAAGAAAGCTGAAATCCTCGTATTACAAAGATTTCAGCTTTCTTTATTTTCTTATGAAGAAGCCTCAAACGAGAACTCCTTATGTTCCATTATGCAGAAATAAAGGAATTAGCAGCCTTCTTTCATTTCTTTCAGACCCATCAAACCTTCTGCAAACAGTTTTGCATCCATCAGTTTGATTTCGCCGTTAGCATCTCTGTCAACGATGGGTTCGAAATCCATCATATCCAGAATCTGTGTCTGCAGGTCGATACCAGGAGCGATTTCTGTCAGGTGCATACCATCTTCTTTCAGCTGGAATACGCATCTTTCTGTGATGTACATAACTTCCTGTTTGTTCTGCAGAGCGATATCGCCGTTGAATGTGATCTGTTCAACGTCTTTCAGGAATTTTTTCTGTTTACCTTCCTGAGCGATGATAACTTTGCCATCTTCAACTTTTACTTTCAGGCCGCCGGCTGTGAAAGTACCGCAGAAGAATACTTTGTGTGTGTTCTGAGTGATGTTGATGAAGCCGCCGCAACCAGCGATTCTAGGACCGAATCTGGAAACGTTGATGTTACCATGGCCGTCACATTCTGCCAGACCCAGGTAGCACAGATCCAGACCGCCGCCATCATAGAAGTCGAACTGATAACCCTGATCCAGCAGAGCGTCTGCGTTGTAAGCAGAACCGAATCTGATGCCGCCAGCGGGAACGCCGCCAACAGCGCCGCCTTCTACCGTCAGTGTCATGAAGTCGCCGATACCTTCTTCGTTAGCAACAGATGCAACATATTCAGGAGCACCTACGCCCAGGTTAACTGCAACGTCTTTTTCCAGTTCCATTGCACCACGACGACCAATGATCTTTTTAGCGCTCAGAGGCAGGGGTTCGGGAGCAACGTCAGGCATACGTTTTTCACCGGACAGAGTAGGATCGTATTCGCAATCCAGTGTCTGCTGATGATCTGCGGAGTCAGCTACTACTACATAGTCAACATAGATACCAGGAACTTTAACCAGTCTAGGATCCAGAGTACCAGCTTTCACAACTCTTTCTACCTGAACGATAACGATACCGCCGCTGTTTTTAACAGCCTGGCATACGGATGTACCTTCCAGAGGAGATACTTCTTTTTCGAAGGAGATGTTACCGCTTTCGTCTGCATATGTACCTCTGATCATAGCTACATGAATAGGGAATGCAGGGTAGAACAGGTAATCCTGACCTTTGATGTTAACCAGTTCGATGATATCTTCTTTTGTGATATCGTTTACTTTACCGCCGCCATTTCTGGGGTCGATGAAAGTACCCAGACCAACTTTTGTGAAAGTACCGGGTTTATGAGCTGCAATATCTCTGAACAGGTGGCACAGAGCACCCTGAGATACGTTGTAAGCTTCCATTTTGTTTTCCAGAGCCATTTTTACCAGAGCGGGAACTGTTGCCCAATGACCTGCGATATATCTTTTCAGCATGCCTTCGTGAGCATAGTGTTCAGCGCCACGGCCGTCTTTGTTACCCTGAGAACCGCAGTATACATATGTCAGGTTGTTGGGTTCGCCTGTTTCCAGGAATCTTTTTTCAACTGCTTTGTTCAGTGCTTCAGGAATAGCACTTGCAACGAAACCGCTGGTAGTAATGGTATCACCATTTTTTACAAGTTTAGCTGCTTCATCAGCAGTAATAATTTTAACTTTTCTCATCGTTAAAATCCTCCTAAATCTCTTTTGCATAATTCTAAGACACTGGGGCAGACCACTGCCCCAGTGTCAAAGCGTTCAAATTACTTATTTATTTTCGAAACAGATGTAAATTACATCATTTCAACGAAGGACTGCAGTCTTGTCTTAACCTGTTCGAAGGATGTAACTTCCTGGTCAACTTCGATCATCAGGTTCTTAACGCCTCTTTCTTCGAATTCTCTGTACATTACAGGGTAATCCCATTCTTCGGGATCACAGAATTTCATCTGAGCGATGATAACTGCGTCTGCGCCTGTCTGAGCCAGTTTGTTCATCAGCATTTTGCCACGGCCTTTTTTGGTGTCTGTTGCAACGGAGCAACCATACATCTGCTGCCATGCTTTAGCCATTCTGTACAGAGGGCCTTCTTCGCCATCCAGAACGTCTACACGGATCTGTCTAGATTCCTGAGCCAGGTCGTCGTCTACGATAGCCAGACCGAATTCGTTGAAGATGTCAAGCAGTTCGTTGGGTTCCAGCAGGATACCAGCAACAACAACTTTTTTACCTGTCCAAGGCTGAACGGGCATAGCTTTTACTTCAGCGATCAGTTCTTTAACCAGTTCTGTGTGTTTTTCTTTCAGCATGAACTGTCTAGCTTTGAATACAGCGTGACGGCTAACAGCGTCGATTACCTGAGGGTATTCAGCTGCTACTTTTACGAATTCACGCATAACCTGTCTGTTTTCGTTGTAGATAGCGATGGATCTTTCCAGAGCTGCGTTTGTGATTTTAACGCCCAGGTAGTGTTCCAGCTGAGCTTTAACCAGTTCGTATTCATGTACCAGGAATGTGTTAGCTGCTTCCAGGCCTCTGTTCTGAGGATGTGTGAATACGATAACAGGGGATGTGCCTTTCCATTTCTGGCTCAGGCATTTCAGAGTGTCACAAGGTACGGAGAACAGTACAGCTGCCAGGTCATCATAAGCACCTTCGCACTGCAGTTCCATAACCTGCTGCATAATGGAACAAGCAAAAGGAGGCAGATATGTACGAGCTTTGGAAATTGTTTTGCCCTGTGCGCCCCAGATACCCATAGGCAGGTAGCCTGTTGCATGAACCATTTCTTCAGGAGCGTAGATAGGCATGATACCTACAGCGCCTTTACCGGTTTCTGCTTTATAGTCATCCATTGCTTTTTTGGGATTTGCTGCAATGTCTTTCAATTGAGATAAGATAGCTTCAACTTTACTCATTGTTTTCTCCTCCTTATTCTGCTGCTACGTTAGCTTCCATCATTTCAACCAGAGCCTGAACACGAGTTTCATACTGTGCAGGAGAGTATACACGAGGGTCTGTCTGGTCGCCGTCAAAGCTTACATAAGGCAGGCCGTTCTTTTCTTTGATAACTTCAGCTGTTTCTACGTTCAGGAAGCTCATCAGCTTACAGCTTCTGTTCAGGTGGTAAACAACACCGTCAACCTGACCATGTTCCATCAGTTTCATCAGCACGTCTGCTTTGTTGCTCAGGCATGTGTTGATGTATGTTCTTGTGTAAGCTTCTGCCATGGAGTGCAGAGATTCATCGTTTGCATCATATGTCAGATCCCAGATTGCAGGATAAGCGGAACCTGTCATGATTGTACCCATGTTTTTCAGAGTCTTGAATGTGTGACCCAGGTGAGGCCATACAGCGATACCTTCCCACTGGATACGTGTTTTTTCTGCGCCTTTGAATGCGTAGATACCTGCTTTCAGGTTTTCTTCCAGTTCGTCAGCGAAAGCTTTGAATGTGATTTCAGCATAGTCCAGAGAACGGCATGCTACGATCAGAGCCATGTAGTTGAACAGGTCGAAACCATTCAGAGGAGAGGGTTTATATTTTGTGAAGTCAGCGATTCTGTTCCACTGATATACGGAACGCTGTGTCTGGTTTTTAACTTCCTGGAATTTCTTCCAATCGAAAGGTCTGCCACAAATTACTTCCAGCTGAGAAATAGCATTTCTGAATTCGTCAGCGATATATGCTTTTGCATATTCAGGAATAGGCATTGTGTGGTTGAAAGGTACGTCGATTACGATGCAGGGAATATCCAGTTCTACTGCAAGGTTTTCATACCATTTCAGCAGTGTGTTACAAATGTTGTTACATGTGATAACCAGATCGGGCAGAGGAACTCTTGCTGCGGGAGAGTTTACCAGAACTTCAGGTTCTACACCTGTCATAGCAGCTTCTTTCAAGCATTCCATGTAACCCATGTTTACTCTACCATAAGAACAGCAGTCGATGTTGTAGCCTTTTCTTTCTGCTACATCCAGCATATCCATAGCGCCTTTTCTAGCACCGATACCAGCTGCATGTGTTTCGGGATAAACCATAGCGATACCCATAGTTACGCAGAATTCCGGAGGAGCTACGGAAGCAGACCAACATACCAGTTCGCCTCTTTCTTTTGCGTCTCTAGCGTCCTGATCGGCTTTGTTCTGATAGTAGCCTAACAATTGTTTTGCTTTCATGCCTTGTGTTAAACTCATTCTAATCCCTCTTTCTTATTTTTTTTGAGCCGCTTCGTATGCAAACAGTGCTGCACCGAGCGCGCCTGTTGTTTGTGGGTTTGGAGCCACAATTACGTCTGTTTTCAATACGCTTGCAACCGCTCTTACAACGCCGGCATTCTGGGCAACGCCGCCAGTCATGACAACGTCTTTTTCCAAGCCGCCTCTGTAAGCAAGGCCACATGCTCTGCTGGCTACGGACAAATGAACGCCCTTGATGATGTTATTTCTGCTTACGCCGTTGGACAGCTGAGAAATAACTTCAGATTCCGCAAATACGGTACAGGTACTGCTGATAGGAGCAGTATCTGTTGCTTGTGCATCAAGGTCTGCCATTTGATCCAGTGTCGTTTCCAAAACTCTGGACATAACTTCCAGGAAACGACCTGTACCTGCTGCACATTTATCATTCATAAAAAACTGCCGAATGCCACCTTTGCTGTCCAGTCTGATTGCTTTCGCATCCTGACCGCCGATATCAATGATGGTGCGTGCAGTGGGTATCAAGTGATAAATACCTTTTGCATGGCAGCTGATTTCGCTGATCTGCTTGTCAGCGCCTTCAAAAGCGAATCTGCCATAGCCGGTTACAACCAAATAAGAGATGTCTTCTCTGGTCAGGCCGCTTACTTTGTAAGCCTGTTCCAAAGCTCTCTGGGGACCTGAAGAACCTGTTCCGACCTGAACAACTTCTGCGGCCACAACGTCTTTCCCGTCTTTCAGGATAACAACCTTGGAAGAAGCGGAACCAACGTCAACACCCATTGTGTACATTTTTTGTCCTCCTTTGATCTATATATTTGACCATGCGATAAAAACAAAATGAAATGTAATTTTTTTATGAACAACTGCCCTTCCCCGTTTGATGGGCAATTTCGTGATTGTGCCAGCAATCACATTACAAAAAACCCATATTTGCATATAAGTTTTCGTCGTTTTGCAATGCAGATGACTTATTTCACTCCCTGCATTTGTCTTGATTATAACATCTTTACTTTTTGATTGCAACCATATTGTTAAAAATTTATTATATTTTTTCAAAAATCAAACAAAAAAACGACACACCTGCAAAAATGCTGGATTCTGTATACAATTTGGTTCCCTTTCCTATTTTTTCCTGCCACTTTTTGTAAAAATTCGTATGATTTTTTTAAAATATCCTTGAATTTTTAGCAAAACAGCAGAGGAATCACAACATTTTGCCAAATACGAAAAATGTTAGTATGTATACACGATGCACACAAAATTGCTTCGTATACGAATTATTTGTATTCCAAATCCTTCTAAATCACTAGAATTTGTTAAAATATCTGCAAAAATAGCCACATACCAAAAGGTGAATTTCATCAATTCTTTCACAAAATAAAAAAGCGAAAGATGCCATAAACCACGGATTCCTTCGCTTTTTTCCATTTATTTTTTCTTTTTCATTTGGGCAATTTCCCACAGCAGTTCTTCTTCCGTTCGGATAACAAAAGGTGTAATGCCCAAAGCCTCCGCTTTCTCCTCCAACATGGAAAGGCACAATTCATAATAACCGCCTTTTACATGCAGGCGCTTTGCCATCTTGGGCAGAATCTCCTCATTGATTTCCCTCAAATTCAGCAGCTGTTTGCCATGGGCATTTTCCCACTGGAGCATTGCTCGCAGCATAGCATAAGCCTTTTCTTCACTCCACTGTCTGTCTATATAATATTTTTCACCAGCCAGACCATAGAGCATCTTCATACCATCAAAATATCCCAGTGTCATATCCTTTTTGGTCTGTTCTCCATCAAACTGGAGAATCCCACCAAGCTTTTCCTTTGGTGCAACTACAGTGACCTGTACATCTTCCGGGATTTTCACTTTCTTTTCATACCCCACACCAAAAATACGGATGACAATGATATTTTTATATCCTCTTTCCACCAGACTGTTCAAAGGCACTACATTTTTGATGCTGCCGTCTGCATAGAATTTTCCACTCAGTGGTTCTCGTTTGAAAGCCGGAAAATAAGCACTGGCAAGGAGCATATCGTGTATGGTTCCTTCAGGCAGTGTTCCTGCTTCCAGATCCAGCTCCTTTTTATCTGTAAGAGAATATGTCACTAGATAAAAATTCACATCGGACTGGCGGATTTTTTCTTCATCCACCACTTCTTCCAATAAATTCCGCAGGGGCTCCGCATCAAAACCGCCATTTCTGATAACCTTTGCCATATCCAGCAAAAAAGAAGGCCATTCATTCCAACGCATTTCTTTATCAAAAAAGGCTTTCATCTGCACATCATCTACATCAATGATTTGAGAAAAAGTCAAATTTTCCCAAAGATGTACCGCTTTGTCCAGATCACGCATTGCCATCAACGCCCCATTCAATGCTCCCACAGAAGAACCAGAAACAGCACAGTATTTCACGCCAGCTTCCTCCAGCGCTTGCCATACACCGATTTCATAAGCACCTTTTGCGCCGCCGCCTTCCAACGCAATGGCATATTCTTTTGACAAATCCAGCTTGATCTCCATGGCTTCCCCCTTATTCTGCCAATTTTTCCAATGCCACTTCCAGAACTTTTCCTGCAATGGGCGTTGCTTTTCCATAATCAGAATTCTCAATGACAACCGCCACAGAAACTTTTGGATCTTCTGCAGGTGCATAGCCTACAAACCAGGAATGGTCTTTGCCTGTAGCATTTTCTGCCGTACCTGTTTTCCCGGCAACGGTTACACCGCTGATCTGCGCAGCCGTACCTGTACCATGATCTACAACACCTACCAGCAAATCATTAAGCTGACTTACTTCTGTAGGAGAGCAGATTTCCATAAGTTTTTCCGGCACTGTTGTATCACCGATTTCTCCATTTGCATATTGGATATGGTCAACAATATATGGACGCATCATAATGCCGTCATTTGCCACAGCGGAAATCATCATTGCCATATACAGCGGAGAAACGCTTGTTTTCCCCTGACCAATGGAAGTTTCCACCAATTCACTTTCTGTAGAGTCTTTATTCAATGACATGACACTCTGGCTGTGTGCCAATGCAAATTCATAATCAGAAAGAATACCGCATTCCTTCATGACTTTACTTAGATTTTCTGCACCTATTTTTTCCGCAAGCGCTGCAAAATAACAGTTACAGGATTCTGCCATGGCTTCCTCCATATCCACAGTGCCATGAGCTTTATTATTGTAACAATGAATCACTTTATTTTCGAATTCTGCTTCGCCTGTGCAGTCATAAGTAAAGCTTTGCCAATCCGGCACATATTCCATTGCCGCAAGTGCAGTGATAATCTTGAATGTGGAACCGGGCGGATATAAGCCTTGGGTTGCACGATTCACAAGAGGACTGTCCTCATCTGTAGTCAGATAATCCCAATCGCCGGAAACAGTGTTCGGGTCAAAGTCAGGATATGCCTGCATTGCCAGAATCCGCCCCGTTGATGGTTCCATGACCACAACAGCGCCTTTTGTGCTGCCCAGCAGATCTCCAGCCGCACTTTGGATATCCATATCCAGTGTCAGTACCACATCATTGCCTTTGGGGTCTTTCCCCTCCAGCAAACCAGACAAACGCTGGAGCAACTCCTGATGTACAGACATCAATTCAAAGTTGTAAGCCGCTTCCACACCAGTTTTCCCTACACTACTATATCCCGTTACATGAGCTGCCATACGTCCTCTAGGATATTCCCGCAGATAGCTGCCATCCTCCTGTAAGGTGCTGGTTGCCAACACCTCTCCGTTTCGATCCAGAATATCACCTCTCTGGATACCTTCCTCATCGTTACGCAGGCGGATATTATAAGAGTTGCCGGATATCTCAGCCCGATCTACAATTACCAACTTACCCAGATACCCCAGCAGCAGAAAAAAGCAAAGTGCCAACAGCCAGAAGATCCGTCTGACGCTTTTTTTCATATTATTCATCGGCGTATCTCCTTTCCACATATTGCTGCTGCATAGGTTCTGCCGCAGCTTGGCTATGCTGTTCGCAATATACGCAAACCCACTGCAAAATGCCGAACATCATCAGGCTCACCAGTACGGAAGTGCCGCCGTAGCTAACCAGAGGCAATGTAACCCCAGTCAACGGAATCAGTTTGATAACACCGCCGATGATGACAAATGCCTGAAAAGCAATCATAGCTGTAAAGCCTACTGCCAACAGGCTGTAATATCTTCTTGTGCAGTCCAGTGTGATTCTAATACCACGATATAACAACATAATAAAAATACAAATGATGCCAGCGCCAAAGAGCGCGCCAAATTCCTCGCAGATTGCCGCAAAAATACAGTCGCTTTCTACAACAGGAATACTAACAGGCATACCCTTTGTCAATCCGCTGCCAAAAAGTCCATATGTGGTAATGGCAAACAAGGAAGTAACAATCTGATAACCACCGTGGTCAATGTCCGCCCAAGGGTCACGCCACGCTGCCACACGCACCTGCACATGGGAAAACAGTTTATAGGCAATGGTCGCCGCAAAGCTGGCTGCCCCCATACCCATCAAAAACAGTACTTCATTGGATGTAGCGATGTACAGCATAGTCATAAATGTCATAAAGAAAATCAGGGCGCTGCCCAAGTCCTTCTGAAGTACCAACAGAATGACCACACCAGCACTCAAGCCGCCAGTAATGAGCAATTCCCGCAGTTCCACACGTTTTCTGAAAACACTTGCCAAATAGAATATAAACAGGAACTTGGCAAGTTCAGAAGGCTGGAAGCTAATGCTGCCGATTTCCAGCCAGTTCTGGGAACCACCGTGTTCCACACCGAAAATCTGGGTGAACAGCAGCAAGCCATAACAAACAATGATATATGCCCATTCAAAAATCTCAAATCTAGGAATCAGCCGCAAAATAGACGGCAGCGCCAGCATGCCTGCCAGACCAAGTGCCATCCATACCAGCTGTTTATGTGCCAACGCCGGATCTACTCTTTGGAGCATAATCAGGCTGACATCCATCAGAAACAGCATCCCCGTCCAGATCAGGGGACATCCTTCATAATAAAATCGATCCAGCAGTTGAATGGCTACCAACAGAAATACAAGCGATATTGCTCCGAAAAGCAGTGCCTGCCAATCAAAAAGATAAGTATCCCGATTATAAGACAAAATCAGGAACGCCGTCAGATGCATCAGCACAACCAATCTGCGCTGTACAGATACCGCGCGGTAAGGGCTGCCCAGATAGCCGCCCTGCTCATACGCGATATACACAATGGCTTCCCACAGATACAGTCCGATATAGATAACGAACAGGTATCTGCTCAGCATAATAATCAAATCAAACATATCCTCACTCCACTCCACGGAAGAAATGCCCTTTTGTACTGCCTTTTTCGCTCATTTGCTGCAAAAGAGCTCTTGTTTCCGCACTGCAATGCGCAGTGTCCTTTGTCATTTCGGCATAAGCCCGAACAATACGTTCCACCCTTGCCGGACCTTCCTTGGTAAAGTTCAGGCGAACACTCCCCACTGCGTTGTCCAGAACTTCATCATAAAACTTCAATGCAAACAGGGGTTTTCCATTCAAAATAGAACATACACATCGTTCACAGTCTGTCATCAGCGGGAATTTTTCCCCTTTTCTGTCACGCAGGAAATACAAATCCTGATTCCAGCGTTTCTTGCAGTACTGACCACTATGTTTTTCCCCTGCAAAATTCCCAATGGGGCACTGCTGTGTTGTCATCAAAGGCAAATAACCATAAACCACCATTTCACAGGAACTGTCTGCCATTGTACGGATTTCCTGCAAATTATTTTCCACAGAAAGACATACATTATCTGCCCCCTGCTCCTGCCAGAACAGTACCGCTTCCCGGTTCACCACATTCAGATTATAGTCAGCTGTGATTTTTTTGCCAGAATGTTTCACTGCGCCAAACTGACCAGCGGAACGCACCAGGAAACCATCCAAGTCACTTTCCAAGAACCGCTGCAATCTGCTTTCGTCTTCGGGGCGTTCCCGATCTACACGGGGCAATGCTGCATAGCATGCCACATCATAGCGGTGACATTTTGCAATGACATCTTCCAGATGTTCTTCCAGTTCCATGGTGGATTCCACATAAATCCGCTCCACGCCTTTTTGCTTCACAGCAGCATCCAACTGTTCCAAATTGCTCACCAACACATGGAGTTTCTTTTTCAGCAGACGAGGTTCCTTTGCTTGACGAGGTGCTTCTCCCCGTTCTGTATTTTTCCGTTTTGTTTTTTTGAGCATTGCCTGTTCCAGCGCTTCTGCCGCATCACGGCGCAGCTGGTTCAAACTGCTGATACCCACATAAATGTTTTCATCTGCCTGCACATCCAGATCTGCCATAACAAATGGTGTTGCACCCATTTTCTCAATCTGCTGACGCAGTTTTTCCACAGCAGTAGGCTGACTAGCGGCTTCCTGCACCACCTCACCAGTCACATATACACTGCTGCCCATATTATCCCATAATTGTAGTGCCAGTGGTTCACCTTTTTTCGCTTTTAAAACACCATAAATCGGCAGTTTTCTGGTTTCTTTTTCCCATGTTTTCTGCAAAGCGTCATTCAGCGCCTTCCCATAGGTACGATAAACCACATCGTTTTTCTCAATATCCCCTTCCAAAGTCAGTGTAATAACTTCCCCTGCTTTGGAATGTTTTGTCACCTGACAGCCTACATGAGGGCCGCGGCTAGTCCATACCTCAATGCCATCGCCGGGAACCAAAGGCTCTCTGGTACGGATGACTACTTTTTTATGTTGGGGCAGGTATTTATCCACAATCCCCACTTTTAAGCCCCACGTTTTAGGTCGTTCCACGCTCATCATATCCAGACCACCGCGAGAAGTGTAATAGCCTTCTGTAAAACCACCGCGATTGAACAACTGTGTCAGTTCTTTCATATCATCCAAAGACACTTCATAGTGTTCCGGATCTTCAAAATACATGTCGATATATTTCCGATAAATCCGTGTTACCCCAGCCACATATTCTGGATTTTTCATACGACCTTCAATTTTCAAGGAAGCAATGCCTGCTTCTATCAATTCTGGCAAAATGGATACTGTCGCAATATCTTTTGGAGAAAGCAGATGGCCTTCTGTCACTTTATCATATCCGCAATAAAGGGTATAGGGCAGTCGGCATGTCTGGGCACAGCGTCCGCGGTTACCGCTTCTTCCCCCCAGCATACTGCTCATGATGCATTGACCAGAATAACAAACACAAAGTGCGCCATGGACAAAGGTTTCCACTTCCGCACCAGTCTGCTCTGTGATATGGCGGATTTCCGGCAAAGTCAGTTCTCTGCTCAAAACCACTTTGTCAAAGCCCTGTTCATACCAATAATTCACATCCGCCAAGGAATTGGATGTCATCTGAGTGCTGGCATGGAGAGGGAAATCAGGATAATGTTCTCGCACCAGTTTTGCCGCTCCGGCATCCTGCATGATCAGCGCATCAACACCCATGCGATGCAATTTACCGATAAACTGAATAAATTCCGGCAGTTCTTTGTCTTTATAAACTGTATTTACAGTGACATATACCTTCACACCGCGCAGATGACAGTAGTCACAAGCCTGTTCCAATTCTTCCAGAGAAAAATTCCCTGCGTATTGTCTGGCGCTGAATAATTTTCCGCCTAAATAAACGGCGTCACAGCCATTCTGCACAGCCGCCTTCAAACTTTCCATAGAGCCTGCAGGCGCCAGCAGTTCTGGTTTTTTTCTAAAAGGCATATTGTTTCCCCTTTCTTTTTGAAACGAATATTTGTCTGTTTTTTCTTCAAGAATTTTGATGCAAAAGGAAAAATAGCAGTTTTTTTCTTTTTGCACCCGTCAAAAATCCCCTGCTATTTTGTCATATTTTATCTTTTTCTGGGACGTACTCTTGAGGTATGAAGCCCTGCATTCGCAGCTTCTTCTTCTGCCTGATACTCCTGCAGTTTACGTTCCAGTCTTCTTTTGTCTCGTTCCAACTGTTCTATCTGCTCCTGCAGGTCTGCTGTCTTAGCCTTTTCCGACATAATCTGCAAACGCAGGTCATCTATGCACTCTTCCTGCTCCAAATGCTGCTTGACTTCTTTAAAATAATCATTTGCCACATTAATGGAAGTCAAGATATACGCCAGACTACTGTCGATTGCCACAGCTTTTGAATTTTTTCGAATCTCCGCCATTTTCTGATCGATATATCCGGCAACCTGCATCATATGTTCTTCTGTTTCAGGCCCCATCAAGGTAAAAGATTTCCCATCGATATTGATTTTTACTTTATTATTCACAGCCATTTGCCTCCCCTCTTTCTTTTCGGCAAAACAAAATGAAACTTGTGTCCTATCCGATATGTGCCTATTTGTATTCAATCCATTATACCATAAATCACATAGGGAAGAAATCTTTTTTTATACTCTCAGTCACACATCCGTATCGATACAGTCATATATACAAAAAGGTGCACATCACTTGTCAATAACGCAAGTTTCATACACACCTTTTTGATAAACGCAGTTCATTGCACGGAATGCAATCAATCTCTTATTTGCGTTTCCATTTCTAATCCAAACAAATAATATGTCCATTTTGTCACTCCCGGAAATTCATCTTCCGGCATAAAATTTCCTTCAATGTCGTAGGAATATCCAAGGCCAACATATTTGCCAGACCCACCATCGTCAGATAAATTGATTCCAACACAAAAGACAGGCTTTTCAAACCTATGAAGTCTGTAATAGTCAATCATACCAACAGTAAGCCATAATACCACAGCACAGAACACAGCTATCACAACGATAAAAATTTTCTTTTTATTCATATATCACGCTCCTGATCATCAGAATATATTTCTATCTATGCAGACAAAAAATAAGAAAACCATTATAAATTCAATCATAGCATATCAAACAGGCGTTGTCACCAAAGCCTTTGGGTCAATGACAGTCACTTGTGATCATGATGCTTTCGTTCAAACAATTCACTTTATTACAGCATATATCAAAAATCCGCTCTTTGCTGTGCACATTGGAACCATATCCACGCTTAGTAAAACTGTTAATAACCAGAATAAAAACAGCAGTCCCGTTTTCTATTAGACTAGGCGTATTTCTGTGTAAATATTTAGAGTTTTTATAAAAAACCCCCGTACCGGGAAAATCCGATACGGGGGTTGAAATGCATTTTCAGTCAACTGAAATTAGCAGTTTTCTTTTGCATAGTTGAAACCAAGTTCGAATGCTTTTTTGTTGTCGGGGATAAATTTCGCTTTACCACCTTCGAATACATGAGCGAATGTGTCATCCATGCCTTCAACTGCGATTGCGCCTGTTGCGTAAACAACTGCACCCAGCATTACCAAGTTAGCCAGTTTGGAACCACCGAAAGCGTCTGTTGCAATTCTGTTTGCAGGAACTGCATATACTTTTACGCCTTCTTTTACTTCCAGATGATCTGCTGTGCACAGGTCAGCGTTGATAACCAGAGAACCACCAGCTTTTACAACGGGAGCAAATTTATCCAGGGAAGGCTGGTTCAGTGCCACGATGCAGTCAGCATCTTTTGTGATAACAGGAGAACCGATACCTTCGTCAGAAATGATTACGTTTACGTTTGCAGTACCGCCACGCATTTCGGGGCCGTAGGAAGGACACCAAGATACTTCTTTTCCTTCCAGCATACCGGAGTAAGCCATAATTTTACCCATCAGCAAAGAGCCCTGACCACCGAAACCTGCAATGATAGAAGAAAATGTACTCATATTATTTGCCCTCCTCTGCTGTGATGTCTTTGAATACGCCAAGAGGATAGTAAGGGATCATTTTTTCTCTTACAAATTCCATAGCTTTTACAGGTGTCAAGCCCCAGTTTGTAGGGCAGCTAGCAACAACTTCGATGAATGTGAAGCCCAGACCCTGTCTCTGAATTTCAAAAGCTTTTTTGATTGCTCTCTTAGCTGCTGTAACCTGTGCAGGTGTAGAAATACTTACTCTTTCGATGTAAGCAGGACCTGTCAGTGTAGCCAGCATTTCGGAAACGCGCAGAGGGTTACCATTGATTTTAGGATCACGGCCAGCTTTTGCTGTTGTAGCTTTCATGCCGGGCAGTGTGGTAGGAGCCATCTGACCGCCTGTCATACCGTAAATACCGTTGTTGATAAAGATTGTTGTAATCTTTTCGCCTCTAGCTGCTGCATGAACGATTTCACAAGTACCGATGGAAGCCAAGTCACCATCGCCCTGATATGTCATAACGATGTTATCGGGATGAACTCTCTTGATACCTGTTGCTGTTGCGGGAGCACGACCGTGTGCACACTGAATAGCATCAAAGTTGAAGTAGTTGTTTGCAAATACAGCACAACCTACGGGTACGCAAGCGATTGCGTTTTCAACTTCGCCCAGTTCTTCCAGTACTTCTGCTACCAGTCTATGTACGATACCGTGTGCACAACCAGGACAATAATGCAATTTGACATCAGTTAACGCTTTTGTTTTTTCGAATACAACTGCCATTATTTGTCACCTCCCATAACTTCTTTACCGAATGCAACCACTTCGTCAACAGTAGGTACGTTACCGCCTGTTCTGCCGTGGAATGCTACTTTGTTTTTATCGTTACATGCATAAGCAACGTCAGGAACCATCTGACCCATGGACATTTCTACATCCAGGTATTTTTTGATCTGATCGTTCCATTTATCAAATGCTTTCTGAGGGAAAGGCCACAGTGTTTTAGGTCTGAGCATACCAACTTTGTAACCTTCAGCTCTCAGGTAGCCGATTGCTGTTCTTACAACTCTGGATGCTGTACCATAGGAAACGAAAGCATATTCTGCATCATCCAGCAGATATTCTTCCCAAGCCTGTTCGTTCGCTTCAACTTTTTCATAAACTTCATAGTGTTCATGGTTCCAGTCTTCACAGTCATCGGGATCAATAACCAGGTTTTTGATGTTATGTCTTTCGCCTTTGCCTTTACCTGTCAGAGCCCATGTTTTTTCAGGGATACCTTCTCTGCGAACATAGTTGAATTCTACAGGTTCCATCATCTGACCAATCAGACCGTCAGCCAGAACGATTACAGGGATGCCGTACATATCAGCGATATCGAATGCTTCCATAACCATGTTAACTGCTTCCTGAACGGATGCGGGTGCCAGTACTACGTTGTGGTAGTCACCGTTTGCGCCGCCTTTAACAGCCATGTTATAGTCAGCCTGACCGGGCTGAATGGTACCCAGACCCGGGCCCCCACGCATCATGTTGATGATAACTGCGGGCAGACCTGCGTTAGAGATATAACCGATACCTTCCTGTTTCAGCGCGATACCGGGAGAAGAAGAGCTGGTCAGAACACGTGCGCCTGCTGCTGCTGCGCCATAAACCATGTTAATCGCTGCTACTTCGGATTCTGCCTGAACAAATGTACCGCCTACTTTGGGCAGTTCACTGGATAAATATTCTGGTACTTCGCTCTGAGGAGTGATGGGATAACCGAAGAAATATCTGCAACCCGCCTCAATCGCTGCTTTACCAACTGCTTCGTTGCCTTTCATTAAAACTTTTGCCATTGATGTTCCTCCTCCCTTATTAGTCGAGCTTTTCTACTGTGATTGCGCAGTCAGGGCACATTTTCGCGCAGCTTGTGCAAGCGATACAGTCTTCGCTCACCATTTCTGCGGGATTGTAACCTGCGGGATTGATTTTTGTTGTCGAAAGAGCCAGTACGTTCTTAGGACAAACAGAAACACAAAGACCGCAACCTTTACAGATCACTTCATCAATTGTTACTCTACCTTTTGCCATTCAAAATACACCTCCATAAATATTTGAATTTACATCCAGGTTTTCCGCATATTAAACTTCATGGGGAAAGGTTCCCCTGCAAGCCCTTCCGGTATGCCTTCTGTCAAAAGTTCTTCAACATATGTCACATACTTTACAGGGACGCCTGTACGTTTGGTTACTTCTCTCAATACCGCATCTCCTTCTACGAGACACTGCGCTGTTGTTTCGCGAACCAGATTCGTGTTATTGATGAAGCCAGTCACTTTGAGTCCCGAAGCATACTCCAGATTTTCCATCTGTTCGATCACACCTTCCGGTGTAGAGGTATTGGGACGATATGTATTGACTACCATAAAAAAGTCTGTTTCCTCCGGATGCAGAAGGGGTTTCATTCTGCCAAGAACCAGGGTGCCAACATCGTTGCCGCCCAAGTCAACCACATACTGGAATTCCTTGTTTGTAACAGGCATTGTCATCGCACCGGAAACAGCAGGCACATCCGCGCCGGCTCCTTCGATGTTGGATGCGATAACCTTGATTCCCTTCGCTTCCAGTTCTTCCTTCTTTTCACGGGAGCGGAAATAAACATTTACGATATCCAAATCGGCAATGGCTACTTTTCCTTCGGTCTGTTCCCGAAGAGCGGTCACATAATTGACTGCAAATTCTGTTTTCCCACTACCGTAGTGACCTGTGATGATACGGATTCTTTTATCATTAGAAACCATCTTTTCCACCTCTACTTTTCGATAATGCACATAGAATAAACACTATATTTTTTAGTTATTTTTTATAATCTATCAATTCAAATAGGTTAAATGCATAATTTGATGTTTAATTTTTTTCAAACTTTATGCAAAACTCCCCGTTTTCTTCTGCTTTATGTATACATAATAACACACTTCTTTCTACTTTGCAAGAAATTTAACAGTTTTTTTGGCAAGCACAGAAAAAAAAACATAAATCCCTAGAAAAATGCTACCCATATATAAGGCAATTTCCTATCTGTTTTCCTTTTCTGTTTGTAAACTATTTATATTTTTTCTAAAAAAGATACATTTTATTTATATCTTTTGCCACTTTGTCTTACAACTTTTCTATTCTTTTCTTTTCTGGCTCCACTCCCGTTAAACGTAGAAAACCTCACCTTTTTTCCATGTTTTCACAGAAAAAGCGGTGAGGTTTCAAACGCACTATATAAACTTGTCTTACAATATTACATCAGATATTATACAGCAGTTCGCCATAAGTAGGGAATGGCCATACATCTTCGTCCACCAGCATTTCCAAAGCATCCGCAGGAACACGTAGTGCCTGCATGGCTTGGAATACATAATCACGGCAGAATACAGCCTGAGAACGGCTGCTGCCCTGGAGAAGCTGTGCCTGTTCTGCCACTTCTTCCAAATGCTTCAATGCCTTATGGAACTGAGCAATATTTTCATTGATTTCCTGCAGCAGTTCTTCTGCAACAGAAGTATCTCCGCCTACAGATTTGATAGCTGCCAAAGACTGTGCCACACTGCCTGCGTATTTCAGCACAGCAGGACGAATCTGTTTGGAAGCAATATCAATCATAGTCTTTGCTTCAATATTGATCTGTTTGATATATGCTTCATAATTGATTTCTGCACGGGAATGCAGTTCCAGACGACTCAATACATGATGACGTTCAAAAAGGCTGATGGCTTTATCTGTAATCAGCGCAGGAATGGCATCCACTGTATTGTCAATATTGGGCAGACCTCTGCGAGCCGCCTCCTGTCTCC
This sequence comes from uncultured Clostridia bacterium, assembly GCA_902477755.1. GTDB lineage: Bacteria > Bacillota > Clostridia > Lachnospirales > Anaerotignaceae > Anaerotignum. The sequence goes on along the minus strand of CABSIK010000002.1, from coordinate 177,460 downwards.
ATTCTTCAGAATAGCCATTGCCGTCAAAGATAACTCGTTTATGGGCAATATATGTGTCACGGATCAAGTCGTGTACAGCTTCATTAAAGTCCTCTGCTTTTTCCAGATGATCCGCAAATTCCTTCAGGGCATCTGCCACAATGGTATTAAATACAAAGTTGGGGCCAGAAATAGAACCAGAAGAAGGCGGCATACGGAATTCAAATTTATTCCCTGTAAATGCCAGCGGAGATGTTCTGTTTCTGTCTGTTGCATCTCTATTCAGGTAAGGCAGTGTGTTTACGCCTACGCGCATTTTACCGCCCTGCAAACTGCTGGTTGCTTCCCCATGCTCGATCTGGTCGAAAATATCCTGAAGCTGATCCCCAAGGAAAATGGAAATGATTGCCGGAGGCGCTTCTGCCGCACCCAAACGATGGTCATTGCCATGGCTGGCAGCAGCCACGCGCAGAATATCCGCGTACTGATCTACGCCTTTGATAATAGCTGTCAGGAAGATCAGGAACTGTGCATTTTCGTGAGGTGTTTTGCCGGGATCCAGCAGATTCTGCCCATCATCAGTACCCATAGACCAGTTGTTGTGTTTACCACTGCCGTTTACACCAGCAAAAGGTTTTTCATGGAGCAGACAAGCCAAACCATGGTGGCTGGCAATACGTTTCATAGCTTCCATAATCAGCTGGTTATGGTCTGTAGCTGTGTTGCAGTCGCTGAAAATAGGCGCCAATTCATGCTGTGCAGGCGCTACTTCGTTATGCTGTGTTTTTGCAGAAACGCCAAGCTTCCACAGTTCCACATTCAATTCATGCATGAAGCAGGCAATTCTTTCTTTGATGCTGCCGAAATAGTGGTCATCCAGCTCCTGTCCTTTGGGAGGTGCCGCACCAAACAATGTTCTGCCTGTAAAGATCAGATCTTTTCTTTTATTATACAATTCACGGTCAATGAGGAAATACTCCTGTTCTGCACCGGCATACACGCTGATCTTTTTGGCTGTTGTATTGCCGAACAGACGTAAAATACGCATAGCCTGGCTGCTGACTGCTTCCATGGAACGCAGCAAAGGTGTCTTTTTGTCCAGCGCTTCCCCTGTGTAGGAACAAAACGCTGTAGGGATATATAATGTAACGCCGCCTGCATCCTCACGCAAAAACGCAGGAGATGTGCAGTCCCAAGCGGTATATCCTCTGGCTTCAAATGTGGCACGCAGACCGCCGGAAGGGAAAGAAGATGCGTCAGATTCCCCTTTGATCAGCTCTTTGCCGGAAAATTCCATAATGGCTCTGCCATTGACAGGCGGTGCCAGGAAGGAATCATGTTTTTCTGCGGTAATGCCGGTCATAGGCTGGAACCAGTGGGTATAGTGTGTCGCACCACGTTCCAATGCCCAATCTTTCATAGCATTGGCAATGATATCCGCAATGGAAGAATTCAGCATTTCGCCTCGTTCAATGGTTTTTTTCAGTTCTTCATACACATGTTTTGGCAAGTGATCCCGCATCATGGAATCATTGAATACATTCATGCCAAAAATTTCTGGAATTGATACTTTTTCGTACATACGCCGTTACTTTCTCCTTCCATACAGTTGTATTTCCTTATAAGCATGATATTTATATTATACAAATGTGTTTTTCATTTTGCAACGATTTTACTTTTACTTGGTAAAAAACAGCGAAACCATCACCTTTTTTCCATTCCCTTTCCATTTTTTCGTGATTTTTCCAATGCCTGCTTTTCTTTTCTGTACAAAAATAAGAACAATGCGGTTTCACAGCCACACTGTTCTTATTGTTCTTACACAGTTTTTCAGCCTCCGATAAGGAAATCCAGAATATTTGCTCCTGTAGATGTTTCTGCCCGATAAATTTCTGTATATCCGCATTTTTCACAGCTGATGGTAATAAATTTTTTGTTTTGGATATCAAATAACTTCGCCATGGTGCCGCCAGTGGCTTGGAACTGATCCTGCACAAATTCATGACATCCGCATTTCGGACAAACAAACTGCATTTTTTCCATGTCTGCTCCCCCTTTTCTTTTTTGTCTATCATACAAAAAACAGCTTGAAAGCACAATAGTTCTTTCTCCATCTTAAGAAATTTGTCATGGTTCTGAAAAAAATAATTTTCCCATATTTTCCTCTTGAACAAGAACGTATGTTCGTATATAATAAAAGCAACAAGACTGGAGGGATTGCCATGAAGCTTTTAAATAAACAAATTGATATGATTTCCTGGACTTCCAAAGAAGGCATCGTCACACCTGTGCGCTTTCGCATGGAAGAAGACGGAAAAACCATTGTCATTCGCATCGGACGAATCTTACAAACAGAAAAAAATATGTTCGGCGGCACTCCCACCATTTCTTTTCGCTGTTCCAGCAGCATTTGTGGGCAGGAACGGATTTACGAAGTTACCTATAATGGGGGCAGTCAAAAATGGCTTCTGAAAAAATACTAAATCTTCATAAGAAAAAAGCACGGTTATTTCTACAAAAATAGAAATCCGTGCTTTTTGTTTTTGTATGAAATACGCTTTTTCCTCAGCAGATAAATTCTTTGGCGGAAATATAGTCATCTCCTAATTCTGCCAATTCCATCGGAAATGCGTCTCCTTGACATAATTTCTGCAAAAAGTTTTCCATTTCTTCCTGTCTGTCAGAAAGACCGGAAACTTCTTCCCGTTCCAGTACCTGTCCTCCACTGATCTTATCAATGGCAACACCATACACATTTTCTCCCTTGGGAACGGGATGCACCAGCAAGAAATACCGCAATGTAAACTCACGATTTTTTTCATCTGCAATCTGTTTTTCCCATAACATACGCCGTTCCATTTTACTCGCCCCTTCCACAATGATTCTTTTAATGAGATTATAAAAATCATTATGCAAAAAAGCTATAAAAATTCCGTTAAGCAATGCAGATTCACACACTCTTTACGATTTCTTTATATCAGGAAAACAAAAGCAATTTTTCTTCTCTGTGCAAATCATTTTCAGTCTTTACCATTTCCTTTTCATAAGGAACCACCTGATAAGACTGACCATAGCGCATGCGGAAATATTCCGCCAAAATGGCGATAAACTGACCATTTGTCGGCTTTTCTATCATATGATAACCGGATATTTCAAAATATACCTGTCTGCCGTTTTTCTTCCAGGCACTTTCCACCGCATGACGAATGGCACGCTCCACCTTGCTGGCAGAAGTGTGATACATCCGCGCAATATCGGGATACAATCCTTTGGTGATACCAATCATCACTTCTGCATCCTCTACGGCCATCATCACCGCCTGCCGTATAAAGTGATATCCCTTAATGCTGGCAGGTACTCCCATGCGGCTCAATAAAGAAGAAATTTCCGCTTCAAGGGCAGATACCCGCTGACGTTCCGGAACGATTTCTTCTCTCTGTGCTGTCCAAATCTTCTCCTTGCTTCCATAAGGATGTATGGGCTCTGTCAGCTGTCTGATCCGCTCCAGAAGCAGATCCCCCTGTATGGGCTTTGCCATGTAATAATCTGCACCCATAGCAACTGCACGGCGTACCACTGTATCACTGTCAATGGCAGAAATCATAATGCATACACATTCCTTTTTCTGCTCCTTCATCTGTTCCAGCACCCAGACGCCATCTTTTTCCCCCAAAATGACATCCATCAGCAGTACATCTGGCGTACTTTCCTGCACCATGCGAAAAACCGCCGGTCCATTATCTGCCATACCTACTACTACCATGTCACCGCGGCGCTCCAGACAAAGCTTCAGCTTCTGCAGATAAAACAGATCCCGATCTGCAATAACCACCCGAATTTTATTCCTTACTTGCATCAAAATAAAAACCCCCATTTACTTCTTTTGTTTTTCGGAAACTTCCCCTTGCGTAAGCCTATTATAATGCTGGTATGTACTTCCATCCATAGACACCTTCCTAATTGCCGTTTCCTGTTCATTTTTGGCAAAGGCTGCCGCAAAAAGTGTTATTCAGGCAAAAATTTCTGCATTTCATGACACATTCTATGATTTTTCCTAAAACTGGCGCCTCCGAAAAACAAAAAAGACATGATACCTGTCAAAACAGGCACCATGTCTTTGAGTTTATAAAAAAATCAGTCTTTCGGGCAGATGGCAATACATCTTGCAGTAAAACCAGCTGCATTTTTCGCTTTCGGGAAACCGCAGAAAATCAGGGAGCCTACAGGGGGCACTTCTGACAAATTGTTCATTAATTCTACCTGGTAACGGTTCTTCTCCAGCACATAAATTTCACACAGGAAACCTTTTTCTCTGGCATTTGTCGCAGAGTCCGTATCAGCAGGTTCATGACCAATTGCCGCTACATTGCGTGTTTCCACCAGATATTGCAGCGCTTCCATACTCCAGCCGGGATAATGGCGGTTGCCTTCATCGTCATAGTTGTTCATATCTTCCCGTTTAGACCAGTCCGTACGCACTGCCACAAAGGAACCCGCAGGAATTTCACCATAAGCTTTTTCCCATTCTTGAATATCTTCAACAGTGGTTACATAGTCCCAATTCTCTGCTGCCTTTGCAGATACATCAATGACGCACAGAGGCAGGATCATTTCTTCTACAGCAATATCCTGAAGTTCTCTGCCGCCGGGAATGAAATGCACCGGCGCATCTACATGGGTACCATACTGGCTTACCAGACGGAACTCATGGGTACGGAACCCAACAGGATAGTCAAAAAGGCGCAGTACATCCATTGCCGGAAAACCTGCCCAATGGGGTGTTTCTGGAGAAAGTTCATGTGTCAGATCCACAAATCTGTAATTTTCTTTCCAATCTGCGTACTGTTCCCACAATTTTTTATTCATCTTCCATCTTCCCTTCTGCGTTTTATATTCTCCATTGTCAGTAAAAAAACAGTGGTCTTGTCCCAGACAATCCTCTTTCTTTTAATATTCCCCATGTAATGAAAATTCCCTCTTTTTTCCTGATGGAATTGTTCATTTATTTTTTCAGATATTTTTTTCCTTTCTGCATAAACCAGAAATATAGTGCCTCCATTCAGCTTTCTCTGCATTCCTAAAATTCAAAAAGAGCCCATACTTACCAGTATGGACTTTTCTGCTCTGTATTTTTTTCATAACCAGACAGTAAAAAGAAACACATCATACGCAAACTGCATAAATAACCTGTCATACTTCACTTTATCAATGATCCACACCGCCATACATACCTTTTCCGTATCCTTTGCCATACTGATTCCCATTTCCCTGACGGAGACCATTTCCATTTTGTGCAGATCCATCTTTTACAGTCATCAGCAGCTCTCTGATTTCTTTCATGGACATCTCATTCAGTTCCTCCGGTGTGATCTGAGAATCATACAGTATAATCTCCGAATACCATCTATATCTTCCATAAGATAATCCTAAAGCATGCGCCGCGGAAACATCTTCTGCATTCACACAGTAGCAATGGGTATTTTTCTGCTCTTTGGTACATCCTTTTACATAGTTGAGAATCTCTGTTCCCTGCCTTTCTTCTGTTTGAACCACCGCAATGGAAAGCATTTCATCTGCCTGAAGATACACTTGCATCCATTGAGCTTCCAACACTTCAGAAATGGCATATTCGTAATTTTTATATAGCACATCTAAGGATTCCGCCAATTCCATTCCATCCTCATTATATCCCTCTACATGGATTACTTTGTTGAATCGGTTCACATCTAACTCAAGAGATGGATTGACATCAATGCTGATGACAGCAGTCGGCGTAAAGTAAAGATGCTTCCCCATGAAAATGATGCAGCACAAGGCAAAAGATACGGCCAAAGCATATCCATAAAGCCGCTTTGTTCTGCCTTTTTTATTCTGTCGCTGATATGCTTTTTCCCATACAGCTTTTTTTGTCATATCTTTCAAACAATCCTCTGCACAAATCTGATCAAATGCTTTTTGTATCTTATCCTGCATCATTTTCACCACCCAGCTCTTTTTTCAGCATTTGTCTGGCTCTTTGCATATATGTATAAATGGTATTTACGTTCTTTCCTAAAATCTCGCCGATTTCCGGAGCCGTATATCCTTCGTAATAATGTAAGTAAATAACCTTGCGATATTTTTCAGGCAATCGCAGAACCGCTTCAATGACCTCCATGTCTTCTTCAGAAACCGCAGCTGCGATTTGCTCATGAAATTCCACAAGCGAAACGGTACGATTATAAAAAAAGCTTTTCAGCAGATCTTTGCAGGCATTGATGGTAACGCGGATAAACCACGCTTTTTCATGGGCATCATTTTCAAATACAACGGAGCTAAGGACATACTTCAAAAACACTCCTTGAAATATGTCCTCCGTATCTGCGTGATTTTTCAGATGGATCAAGCAAATCCTTTTTATCATATCTGAATATAATTCCATTGCTCGATTCAGTTCCCCTTCGCTCCGCATAAAAATACCTGCCTTTACCAGTTATGTCCCATTCTTCTGCCCATACAGCCTCTGTAAAAACCATCATTGGTTCTGTTATCACATACGCCGTCTCCATTCACATCCACAAACCACTGACCAATGCCGCCCTTTTCATAGTTGTCACATATACCATTGCCGTCAGCATCTACAAAATTCCGGCTGTTCAAAAAGAGTGGTTCCGCCGCAAAGGCGCCTACAGTTCCCATGGACAACACACCAACTGCCAACAACATTCCAACAACTATTTTTTTCATATATAATTCCTCCATTCTTGTGATTTCAATTATAATACGATTGCAGTCAGCGAATCCATTCAAATTATAAAAAAAATTTTTTCAGGGCAGTCAACAGACTGCCCTTTTTTTACCCTGCCGCCTCCAGCATATTCTCAATAAAAATGCCATATCCTCTTGTAGGGTCATTGACAAACACATGTGTCACTGCACCTACAAGCTTCCCATCCTGCAAAATGGGACTTCCGCTCATACCTTGAACAATACCTCCTGTTTTTTCCAGCAAATCAGGATCTGTCACATGGATGACCATACCTTTGCTGCTTTCCTTTCCAAAACGGTGTACCTGCTCAATTTCCACATCATAGGTTTCTACCGCATCTCCCGCAATATTGGAAAGAATCTGTGCCTTGCCCTCCTCAATTTCATCCTGTAGGGCAATGGGATAACTTTCACCAGTAAAGGCAGCGGTATCCGCTGTACCGTAAATACCTACTTCTGTATTTTTTTCAATATCGCCCAGCACATCATCCGCTTCAATAATGCCATTAAGTTCCCCAGGCTCACCTTTTTGCCCTTTCACGATTTCTGTCAAATGAGAAGATGTGATATGCCCTTGTTTTAAAGACATCAAACCGCCTGTGTCCACATCATAAATGCCATGCCCCAGCGCACCGAAACGGTCTGTGGTTTCGTCAAAAAAAGTCACAGTGCCAATGCCCTGAATGCTGTCCCGAATCCAGATACCCAATTTATAAGCACCATCCGCTGGGCTATACACAGGCGTTACTTCTGCTTTCTGCTCCACGCCATCCCGCACAAAAACCACCTGTACCGGTGTGCCGTCATGGCTGCCCACAGCCTCCAGAAAAGCTTCCTTATTAGGCATTGCTTCTCCATCTACAGACTGAATCAGATCTCCTGTCTGCAATATGCCTTTGCAGGGTTCTGTTTTATTTCCCTCTGCATCCTCCACAAAACCTGTACCCAACACCAGCAAACCATCTGTATCCATCTGTACCCCCACAGTGCGTCCACAAGGAATCAATTCCATATCAGGCAGTATATTAGCGGAAACAGTTTTGACAGGTACCTTATCAAAAAGATAAAAGGTCACTGCCGTATTTCCAGCCTCATAGGCTTCTGCAGACACTTCCGTACCTATTGACAAATGAAAATTATCCGCCGTAGGCTTTGCCGAAATGCCCAACACTTCCACACTTTCTTCCGTTTTCACAGAAACAGGCAGCCGTAGATTATAAGCTGTTGTCCTCCCTGCCATCAGTGTCATATCGTCCGGCAGCAAAAAGCGTATAAGTCCCCAGCAAAAGAGAACTACTGCCACGACCCAAAGCGTCAGGCATTTCCATCGGCATTTTCCTGTATTTCCTTCCATAAAAAAGCCTCCCGCATTGTTTTTTTGAAACAAGCTTGTTTCTTTTTTATGATTGCCAGTCAAAAGCATCCTATACAGGGAAAGAAAATACAGACGAAGGGAACGCAAATTTTCAAGCACATGGAAATTTTTGCAGAAAAACTCTAAAGCAAATTCCCTTTCAGAAAACATATAAAATAAAATCTTATAAAAATAAGCAAGCTGAAATCCTCTATATCATAAGGATTTCAGCTTGCTTTGTTGTCTTATGAAGATGCCCCTAAAAGAGCTTTCTCCATGATTTCAAAATATCTTATTTCAGGTTGAAGAATGCATCCAGACCCAGGTACTGAGCTGTTTCGTCCAGTTCTTCTTCAATACGCAGCAACTGGTTGTATTTTGCAACACGGTCTGTTCTTGCAGGCGCACCTGTTTTGATCTGACCAGCGTTTACAGCAACGACGATATCAGCGATTGTAGCGTCTTCTGTTTCACCACTTCTGTGGGATACAACTGCTGTCATTTTGTTTCTGTTCGCCAGCTGAATTGCGTTGAATGTTTCTGTCAGTGTACCGATCTGGTTTACTTTGATCAGGATTGCGTTACCAGCTTTCAGGTCGATGCCTTTCTGCAGTCTTTCTGTGTTTGTTACGAACAGGTCGTCACCAACCAGCTGTACTTTGTCACCCAGTTCTTTTGTCAGCAGCTGCCAGCCTTCCCAGTCTTCTTCTGCCAGACCGTCTTCGATGGAGATGATGGGGTATTTTTCAACCAGAGCTTTCCAGAATTCCACCATTTCTGCGGAAGTACGAACGATTTCTTTGCCAGCCATTTTGCTTTCGCCGGGGAAGTGGTATTTGCCGTCTTTTTCATCATACAGTTCTGTAGAAGCAGGGTCCAGAGCGATCTTGATGTCTTCGCCCCATTTGTAACCAGCAGCTTCAACAGCCTCTTTGATCAGGTCGATAACAGCGTCTGCTGTAGGCAGGTCAGGTGCGAAACCGCCTTCGTCACCAACAGCTGTGGACAGACCTTTGTTTTTCAGAACTTTTTTCAGCATGTGGTAGATTTCTGCACACATACGCAGAGCTTCTTTGAAGGAAGAAGCACCAACGGGCATGATCATGAATTCCTGTACGTCAACGGTGTTGTCAGCGTGTTTACCACCGTTCATGATGTTCATCATAGGAACGGGCATTGTTTTTGCGTTGAAGCCGCCCAGATACTGATACAGAGGCATATCCAGAGCTTCTGCTGCTGCTTTTGCAACTGCCATGGAAACACCCAGGATTGCGTTAGCGCCCAGCTTTGCTTTGTTGGGTGTGCCGTCCAGTGCGATCATAGCATTGTCGATAGCAACCTGATCCAGCGCATTCATACCGATGATTTCGTCAGCGATGATGTTGTTTACGTTGTCAACTGCATCCTGTACGCCTGTGCCGTTGTATCTGTCGCCGCCGTCACGCAGTTCTACAGCTTCGAAAGCACCTGTGGAAGCGCCGCTGGGAACAGCTGCACGACCGATTACGCTGTCGTCAACAACAACTTCTACTTCTACTGTAGGATTGCCTCTGGAATCCAGAATCTCTCTTGCATAAACGTCTGTAATTTCGTAATAACCTTTCATGTGTTGAACTCCTCCTTAAAAATACCTATTGGTTGTTTCTCTTATTTATCTATGAGCAGGCTTTCACCTGTCATTTCCGCAGGTTTGGGCAGACCCATCATTTCCAGCAGTGTAGGGGCAATGTCTGCCAGTTTGCCGCCGTCTTTCAGACCAATGCCGTCTGTGTAATTAACCAGAATAAAGGGTACAGGGTTTGTTGTATGGGCTGTAAAAGCTTCCCCTGTTTCATAATCCACCATCTGGTCACTGTTGCCATGGTCAGCACAGATAAACATCTGCGCATTTACTTTCAGCAGGGTGTCCATAACTCTGCCGATGCAGGTATCCACGGTTTCCACAGCTTTTTCCGCTGCTTCCAGAATACCTGTATGCCCTACCATATCAGGGTTTGCGTAGTTGACAATGATCAGATCATATTCTCTGGATTCCAGAGCCTTAATCAGTCCATCTGTTACTTCCACTGCGCTCATTTCCGGTTTCATGTCATAAGTCGCTACCTTAGGGGAAGGCACCAGCCAACGATCTTCGTTGGGGTTGGGTTCTTCCACGCCGCCGTTAAAGAAAAATGTGACATGAGCATATTTTTCTGTTTCAGCAGTACGCAGCTGTTTCAGACCCAGAGAGGAAATGTATTCACCCAAAGTGTTGTCCAGACGCTGGGGTTTGAATGCCACTTCTTTGTTGGGGATGGTAGGGTCATATTCTGTAAAGCAAATGTATTTCAGATCCTGAGGCACCTGTTCTCTGGCAAAGCCGTCAAAATCAGGGTCGCACAAGCTTCTGGTGATTTCTCTTGCACGGTCAGGACGGAAGTTGTAGAAGATCACCGCGTCATGATCACTGATCTTGCCAGTAGCCTGCCCGTCTTCCCCTACCATGACAGTAGGTATAACAAATTCGTCTGTCTTGCCGTTTTCATAGGATTTCTGGATACAGCCCACAGCATCCTGTGCTGTTTCACCTCTGCCAAGTACCATAGCATTATAAGCTTCCTGTACCCGTTCCCATCTTTTATCTCTGTCCATGACATAGAAACGACCCATCACTGTGGCAATTTTGCCTACGCCGATTTCACGGATTTTTTCTTCCAGCTGTGCAGTGTAATCTGCGCCGGAAGCAGGGGGTGTATCTCTGCCATCCAGAAATACATGAACAAATACTTTTTCCAGACCATTCCGTTTTGCCAGCTGTAACAGTGCATACAGGTGTGTGTTATGGCTATGCACACCACCGTCGGAAAGCAGACCATACAGATGCAGTGCGGAATTATTCTTTTTGCAATGTTCCACAGCGTCCATCAAAGCAGGATTTTCAAAGAAATCACCGTCTTCAATGGATTTTGTGATTCTGGTCAATTCCTGATATACGATACGGCCAGCGCCGATATTCAGGTGACCAACTTCAGAGTTCCCCATCTGTCCATCAGGCAAACCAACGGCACGGCCGCTGGCATAACCCTTCACACAGGGATATTTTTCTTTCAGGCTGTCCAAAACAGGTGTTTTTGCCTGTCTGATGGCATTGCCTTCTGTTCTTTCATTGATACCGAAGCCGTCTAAGATCATCAGTACCGTTGTTTTTTTATCCATTCTCGTTTACCTCCCGTTTCGTGAGATAACTTACTTATTGTAATGCACAATATCTGCAAATTCTTCTTTCAGGCTTGCACCGCCTACCAGACCGCCGTCGATGTCAGCCATAGCAAACAGTTCTGCTGCGTTTTTGCCGTTTACGCTGCCGCCGTACTGGATACGCACTTCATCAGCCACAGCCTGTCCATACATTTCAGCCAGTACCTGACGGATTGCTGCGCAAACTTCCTGTGCCTGTGCAGAAGTAGCTGTTTTGCCTGTGCCGATTGCCCAGATGGGTTCGTAAGCTACAACAACTTTCTTCACATCATCTGCGCTGACACCTGCCAGACCGCATTTGATCTGCATGCGTACCCATTCGATGGTGATGTTTGCTTCTCTCTGTTCCAGAGTTTCGCCGCAGCACATGATGGGCAGCAGACCGCTTTCCAGTGCTTTTTTCACTTTTTTGTTTACAGTTTCATCTGTTTCTGCAAAATACTGTCTGCGTTCGGAATGACCGATTACAACGTATTTTACACCCATTTCTTTCAGCATTGCTGCGGAGATTTCGCCTGTGTAAGCGCCGCTTTCTTCAAAGTGCATGTTTTCTGCACCTACAGCAATGTTTGTGCCCTGCAGTGCTTCCAGCACGGGGTACAGATCTACGAAAGGCACGCAGAATACAACGTCGGCATCTGTTGTATTCACTTTGTCTTTCAGCAATTCGCACAGTGCTTTTGCTTCTGCGGGTGTTTTGTTCATTTTCCAGTTCCCTGCAATGATTTTCTTTCTCATAATGAAATACCTTCCTTCTTTATTTTTCAGCTGCCCATGGTACGGGCTGCTGTCTGTTCGATTCTCGCTACGATGTCTGCGCCAGTCATACCGGAAGAAACCATGATTCTGGGAATTGCCCCACGAGAAGTATTCCGGTTAATGACACCAGGTTCAATGGTAAACAGCAGAGAAAAACCTTCATCCAGCAATGCCTGCTGCAATTCCGGTGTGTTCTGTCCGTTAGGATAAGCCAATGCTTTTACTGTTGTTTTCCGTGTAGGCAGGTTTGCTTTCAGCGCATCTTCCCCTGCCAGAGCTGCTGCCACGAAATCCTCTGTAGTAGTCTTGCTGGCAGGTACATGGTTGCTGGTGTGGTTATAAATACCAACCTTGCTGTTGTTAATCATCTCTGCCGCATTGCTCCAGGTGAATTTCTTCAGACCGATCTGGTTGGTAATGTAGTCTGTCACCACAAAGATGGTTGCAGGCACATGATACTTCTGGAAAACAGGATATGCAAGATCATAGTTGCTGTAATACCCATCATCCATGGTGATGCAGAGATACTTGATTTTCATATCCAGTCCGCTGTCACCGTCTGTGTCTTTTTCCTGTTCTTTTTTTGTCAGGATCTGATCCAGTTCCTCCATAGAAATGATGGTATATCCCTGTTCTTTGAAATAACGGATCTGTTCTTCCAGCTCTGACTGCATGGTTGTAATACCATCACCAAAGCCCATGTCCCGTACTGCAAAATGATGATACATCAATACAGGAATGTATTCTGTGGGATCCACCTTGGGCAATGCTTCTGTTTCTTCCGCCTTCTGGTCACTTTTTAAAACATCCACTGCCGCCTGAAAAGCATCGGGGTTCTTTTCCGCTGCCATGGCAACCTGCGTCATGCCCAAAAGCATGACCATAGTCATAAAAATCGTAAAAATTCGTTTCATAGTTCTATGCCGCTTCTTTCTCTTTATATTTACCTTCTCTTTGTTTCCCCGAAAACAAATTCCCCCAAGATGAAATTATTTATCGTCTACAGCCACAACGCCGGGCAGTTCTTTCCCTTCTAAGAATTCCAGAGATGCGCCGCCGCCTGTGGAGATGTGTGTCATTTTGTCACCATAGCCCAGCTGGTTTACAGCTGCTGCGGAATCACCGCCGCCGATGATGGTTGTAGCGTCAATAGCTGCCATAGCTTCTGCAATTGCTTTTGTGCCTTTTGCGAAGTTTTCCATTTCAAATACACCCATAGGGCCATTCCATACAACTGTCTTTGCGCCTTTGATGGCATCGGCAAACAGTTCTCTTGTTTTTTCGCCAATATCCAGACCCATCCAACCGTCAGGAATTTCGCCTGTAGGAACTGTTTTGTATTCTGTGTCGTTTTTGAATTCTTTTGTGATCACAGTATCAACGGGCAGCAGGAAGTTTACGCCTTTTTCTTTTGCCTTTTCAATCATTTCTCTTGCGTAATCTACTTTATCCAGTTCCAGCAGAGATTCGCCAACATGGCCGCCCTGTGCCACCGCAAAAGTATAAGCCATACCGCCGCCAATGATCAGTGTATCAACTTTTTCCAGCAGGTTATTGATAACGTTGATCTTGTCGGAAACTTTGGAACCACCCAGAATTGCTACGAAAGGACGAACAGGGTTGTTTACTGCGTTGCCCAAGAAAGCAATTTCTTTTTCCATCAGGTAGCCAACTGCGGATTCTTCCACAAAAGCAGTTACGCCAACAGTGGAGCAGTGTGCTCTGTGGCTGGTGCCAAATGCGTCGTTTACGAAGATGTCAGCCAGAGAAGCCAGTTCTTTGCTGAAGTTTTCTTCATTCTTTGTTTCTTCTTTGCGGTAACGTGTATTTTCCAGCAGTACCACGTCGCCATCTTTCATTTCTGCCACTGCTTTTTTCGCGTTTTCACCAACAACATTGTCGTCTTTTGCGAAAACAACTTCTTTCCCCAGCAGTTCGGACAGGCGTTTTGCTACAGGTGCCAGAGACAGTTCAGGCTTGGGTTCACCCTTGGGTTTGCCCATGTGAGAGCAAAGGATTACTTTGCCGCCGTCTTTCATCAGTTTTTCGATGGTAGGCAGTGCTGCTGTGATTCTGTTTTCATCAGTAATCACACCATCTTTCAAAGGTACGTTGAAATCACATCTTACCAGAACACGTTTGCCCTGTACTTTCAAATCATCTACTGTTTTTTTCTGTAACATAAGGGTTCTCCTCTCCATTCTAAAATATATCGGTATATTTTTTATTCTGTATGAACAGAATTACCATTCTACTGTGTATTATACTGCGCATTTCAAAGACCCGCAAGCCGCAGCATTTCCAGCGCTGCACCTTCATCCATGATAAATACCGCATTGGACATGCTCTTGCTCAATGCAAGCAGACTTGCTGCCTTCTTTTTGCCTCCTGCGGAAACGATCACATGCTCCATCCGGTGTACTTCTTCAAAATCCACACCAATAGAATTTGTTTCATAAACCACTTCTCCTTTATGATTGAAGTAGTATCCACAGGCTTCTGCAACGGCATGTTCCTGTCTGAGCAGTTTGCATGTGTCATTATCCAGACGGCGTTTTTCTGCCATTTCCATGGCATCTCCAACACCCAGCAGCAAAATATCCACCCGTTTCAATTCGTTAATGGTTTCTGCTACTTCCGGTTCTGATTTCATTTCTTCCAGCACATTGGCGCTGAGGTTATCCGGCAAATGCAGCATACGGTAATCGGCTCCGGCTTTTTCCGCCAGTTTTGCCGCCAAAGTGTCTGCCTGCAATTCCAGCTTTCTGCCGATGCTGCCGCGTGCAGGCAATACCATTTCTGCTTTCTGCACTGCTGTATAAGGCATGGCTTCCACCAGTGCCGCCATGGTCGTTCCGCCAGTGATGGCGATGCGGCTGCTGCGGCGCATGTTTTCCAGAAGCACTCTCGCACCGATCTGTGCCATTTCTTTCACTGTGCGGTCGCTTTCGTCAGAATTGCCCTGTGCCAGCAATACGCGCTGAGCGCCAAGGATTTCCCGTACTTTTTCTTCCAGTTCGGACATTCCTGTCAAACTGGAGAACAAATCACTGAGGTTTTCCAATACACTCAGCCCGTCTTCTGTTACAGACATACCTGTTTTGGATACCTTCACCAATCCCTGCGCATTGAGTTTTTCAATTTCACTGCGTACCGTTCTTTCCGTCATTCCAAGCGAGATTACCACCAGCCTTCTGCCGCATGGTTCCAGCAGACGAACGGTTTTCAAAATGCGGTATCTCTTTACCAGTTCTTCCGTCAAATCAGGTACGATTTTACGCACCATCTGTAATCTTTCTTCCATTCGCTCACCTCTTTGGATGCTTTTCGTCCCGCTGTGCGTTTTTTGTCCCGCCAAACTTCAAAAAGTGGCTGACACAAGAAAAAATCTCCCGGTATTCCCCAAATCCTTCTCATATCAGCCGCTTCCAGACGCATGCGTCTAAATCTTCTTAAGCCTGTTCTACTTTCACGGAATCATCTACATCACTGTCTGTGCAGCAGCATTCATCGTCACAGCATTCGTCATCCAGATCGTCCCAATCGTAATCCCAATCTTCATCATATTCGTCATCCATTTTTGTTTTCAGCAGATAAACAACGCCAAGTGTAACCACTGCCAGCACAGCTGCAACAACAGCCAGCACGATAAACATGGTTTTCTTTTCGTCACGATCCTGCAGCACAACAATTTTTTCTTTCAGATCGCTGAAGCTGGGTCTTACTTCAAAATACTTTTTCATAGCACTCTCTCCTTCACGTTTTGTTCTGCATAAATTTCTTCTTTAAAAATTCCTTATTCTTTCGCATCTCACTATATTCATAGTATGCTTTTTTCAGAATCTGGCGCTCATCGTTGAATTTGAGCAGATGATAAGCCTCATGGAATTTATAAAAACCCGCGTCTGCAAAGTATTCCTCACTCTGCGGCTTGCAGTAGAAGGAATTTGCACTCATCAAATACCAATGCACCGTTTTGTTGACGGTATCTTCTCCGCCTTTGAAGGTATACTGTGTTTTTCCTACATATTTGATGATTTCGCCATTGGCGCCGGATTCTTCCTTCACCTCACGCAGAGCAGTCTGGCGGTATGTTTCATTTTCTTCCACGGTTCCTTTGGGCAGAACCCAGCCCATATATCTGCCGTTTTGATTCTTATAGAGCAGGAGGATCTTCCACCTGTGTATTACGACGCCGCCGCAGCTTACTGCTTCAATCACCGCATTCCCTCCGCTTTATTATTTTATATGCCATTTGATATCAGTATACCGCTTTTTCCTCTGCTTTTCAAGACAAAGAGTAAATTTTACTATTTTTGGGACAATTTTTCTCCTGTGGGACGAAATGGTGATTTTTTCAGTAGTTTTGCTATATGACGCAGACTGGTAATGGCAAGCAGTGCCATAAGCAGTGCCAAAAAAACTTCTGCACCCGGAACATCTGCCAACAACAGATAGTTATACCAGCCATGATACAGATAAGGAACCAGAAAGGCAAGAAGCCAACCAACTTTTCTTCCAGCATATTTCGCCTCAGAAAGCCAATATCCCATCTGCACAGCATATAATCCATGTCCAGGGATAGAAATCACTGCTCTTGCAAGCGCCGTGCCTATGCCGCCCCAAAGAGGATGGGTTACATAGACAATATTTTCGATCCAGGCAAATCCCAGCGAAATAAAAACAGCATATACAATGGCGTCGAAAGGCTCATTATAGTTTGGATTCCGTGCAAGAAGCGCCAGCACAAACAGCAGCTTCACGCTTTCCTCCACCATTGCCGCCTGCAAAAAAGCTGCCGCAAAAGGCAAATCTGTCAGCGGAAACATACGCTCCACCCATTGTCCTACGCCATAAATAACAAAAGTTGCGTAAACGCCAAAAAGCAGCCCCCATAACAGCATTTGCCAAGGCTCTTTTTCGTATTTATCCCGAATGTAAATATAAAACAAACCTGCCATTATGGGAGCTGTTGCTGCTTGTATCACGT
Source organism: uncultured Clostridia bacterium (assembly GCA_902477755.1). Classification (GTDB taxonomy): domain Bacteria; phylum Bacillota; class Clostridia; order Lachnospirales; family Anaerotignaceae; genus Anaerotignum. Next base: position 160,394 of record CABSIK010000002.1, on the reverse strand, counting down.
TTTCACCACCTTTTGTTTTCTATATCTTTCCCCATTTTCCCGAAAAAATTTTCTTTTTTTCAGAAAAATCATAAAAAACAAAAGCGATATAGGTGTTAGAAGAAATCAGCAGTATCCATGTGTCACATGACGCCATGTGCCATCGGTATCTCTGACCAAAACCCATTCCCAATCTTCATAAGTATCATTGGGATTCAAAGAACCATCTCCGCCGGAGGCATCCACATCGAAGGTAGATATAAGCACAATGCCTTCTTCCGCTTCATAATCTTCCGCCCATTCTGCGAATTCATCTAGGCGGTCATCACCCACATAAGAAATCTCCTGCAATGTACAGCCTTTAAATTCCTTAGCAAAATAATCTTCTGTTACCGCAATGGCATCCAGAATCTCATCATCTGTATAAAGTACAGATGGCTCCCATGGCACGATTTCTGCCTGAGACACACTGCCGCTACTGCTGCACATCAATACCAAAGAAAGCAGCAAAGAAATTCCCATTTCATACATAAAATCACTCCTTTTCCATCTCCGCTTTTCTCATTGATCTAAAACAAAACAGGCAGTAAAGAATTTCTCCACTGCCTGTTGTTGCTATATTTGAAAAAGCATACTGCCTTTTCTTATTCCGTTTTGATGGCTGTCAATGCGCTCAGTTTCATGGCACGTTTTGCCGGCAGATATCCAGACAACACACCAATAACTGTGGCAAAAGCAACTGCTGAAAGATAAAGCCATACAGGAATGGAAGATGTCATTTCACTTGCCTGTTTGGTAGCAACCAAATTGACAATGAGCGACATGAGGAAACTGGTGATAATCCCCAGCACACCTCCGGCAAAACCAATAAACGCCGCTTCTGTCAAAAACAGCAGTTTGATATCCCTCAGAGAAGCACCAATTACCTTCATGATACCAATTTCTCTAGTTCTTTCATAAATGGCCATAACCATGGTATTTGTAATACCGATGGCCGCTACAATCAGGGATACGGCACCGATGGCTCCCAGTACGATGCGCAGCATTTTTGTGGTTTCTTTCATGGTATTCAGCTGATCTGTCAAGCTAGATGCCTGATATCCCATGTCTTTGATCTGCTGCTGTACTTCCTGCACCTTATTCAGGTCACTTACTTTCACAGCTACCTGTTCATATTGACCTTTTTTCTTTTGGTTCGCACTTCCTGAATTGTTCTGTTTTTTCTGCCATGCTTCTTTATCCTTCTGGATTTTTTCCATCTGCTTCAGGGGCATAACCACATTATATCCATTGCCGCCTCCATCAGGCATAATTCCCAATACAGGTGTTTTAATGGGTTTGATGGATTTATCTGCATGCTTTGTGCCATAATTCCAGTCATAAGTCATAATGACTTTATCTTCCATCACATTGATTTCCGGAGGTTCTGCCTGCATCTGCATCTGCCAGCTCAGCTTAGGATTGTAGAAGCTCGTAATGACGCCGCGGCCGATGATGATACCTTCTTTATCTTCCGCCGTCAATGTACGCCCTTCTTCCACTTTATAACCAAGGGCTTCCATAGCCCCCGGATCTATACCGATAAAACTGGCATTGCTTACATACTTTCCACAAACCAGCATCATACTTTCTCGCACAATAGGTGATACAGCCTCCACATACTCCATCTGTTTAAACTTATCGATGGCTGCCGCATCCAACACCGCTTTCTTCTGTGGTTTTCCCCTATTGGCATTTGAATCGCTGCTGATATACATATCGCCATTGTTGCTGTAAACGTCAATGACTTGCAGACTGCCCCATTCTTCCACCTGTTTCTGGAAGCTTTCATTCATGCCGATCCCGATGGAAATCATGACTACAATGGAAGTTGTGCCAATGACTACCCCCAGAATGGTCAGAAATGTCCGCAGTTTTCGCTTCCAAAGGTTGCGCACTGCCATCATGATCAAATCTCGTGTACTCATAAGGGCATACCTTCTTTATCATCGTCGTCTTCATCATCTTCCAATTCTTCGTCTTCATCATCGAAATCCATGCTTTCCACAAAACCGTCAGGATCTTTCTTCTGCCTTCTGATGAACAGGAACAGACCCATACCCAGAATTACAACCACACCAACACCAATGATGATATTTTTCATAGTCAAGCCATTCTGAGGAGGTTCCGCGCCTTCCCCTTCGCCTTCGGGCATCACAGGTTCTGTCACATTGAGCACATAATCCCGACGCTGTTCAATGGTTTCGCCGCTGGCATCTTCATAGGTCGCTATAATGCTGACGGGCACTTCCCCAATGGTATTGGGTGTAAATGTCACTTCGTAGTAATCACTTGCACCGGGATCCATATTCCCCACATAAGTGCTTCTCTGGCTGCAATCTACGTCACCTTCCACTTTGAACATAACGTTATTCAGAGCAACCTTACCTGTATTATAGTAGTTGAAGGAGACAGTCACGGGCATATACTGTTCTACGGATTCCGGCATAGCAAAGTCGTCCATGTTCAGTTCTGTTACCTGTTCCACGTTGATGCCCAGCAGTTCCTTTGCAGTATATTCGTTGCCTTCCGCATCTTCATACTCAAAATTCACAGTCAGTGTATAAGTCTTTGGCTGCGCATTGGGTACGACATACAGCCGCAGTTCTTTATCCACAGTCCCTTTGGGTGGAATGGCATCGAAATAATAAGTATTGCTGCTGTTGACAGGGGTAAAGATATTCCCGGATTTTTCTGTTTCGGAAGAAGTTTCTTCTGCCAGTGTCAGGAACATTTTGATGTTTTTCACACCTTTGTCTTTGTGAGTATTCATCAAAGACAGATTCAGGTCAAATTCTTCCCCTGCCATAACAATCAACGGATCGCAGACATATTTGCTGACGATAATCTTAGGTTTGCTCTTATTCTTATCGTCTTCTCCTTCTTCTTCCTTATCCTTTTTGGGATTGGAAATGTTGACGCCTGCGTACTGTTTGAATGTATTCACTTTTGTTCCGCCGGAAGTATATTCCACTGTAAACTGGATGGCATAGTTCTGGCTGGAAGCCTGATTGGTTCCTGCAAAGGTAAATGTCATAGGCATGCTTGCGCCAGGTGCCAAAGACATGACATTCTTTACGCTGCTGGATTTGGGTACCACTGCCGCAGGGTCCAGACCTTCCGCTGTGATGATGATATCTTTCGCCGCTACCTGTCCAGCATTGTACAATTCAAAGGTAATGGGGAAATTCTGGTTAACACCATAAGTGCCCGCAGGTTCTTTCATATTACGAATGATGATCTGAGATGCTTTGCCGCTGACACCGCCTACATTGATGTAGTAATCCTGTGTCTTTTCGTATTCTTTGCCCATTTCATCCATGTATTTCAGCTTCACAGTCACAGGATAGTTCCCTGCCGCCATATCCGCGCTGGTTGCTAGAGGGAAAGAAAATTTGCCTTCCTGTCCAATGTTCAACGTTCCCAGCTGTACGCTGCTGAAACCACCGCTCAAGCTGATGCCTTCTGTTGTCAGTTTATCCAGAATGACTTCTGCCTGATACATGATCTGGCTGCCTGTATTTTTCACACGTCCGGTAAGGGTACCGCCAGTACCGGGGGAAAGACTTTCCGGTGTCATTTTCATCTGATCGAACAGATAAGAAGGTTCTCTGTCAAAACCTTTCAGCTTGATGTAAATGGTATCAGAACCACTGTGAGAACCGCCCAACGGGTCTTTGTATGTATAACTCAGTGTAATGGGATAACTCGCCTTATCCGGAGAGCCATTCATATTTACATAGAGCTTCAATGTCTTTGTGCCATTGACCCCCAAACTTCCCACATTTTCCCCATCGGAAAAATTCAGTTTAAAAGGCGGCATGGCTTCATCGCTTTTTGCACGAACCACTACATTATCCGCAATGGCATCCCCTTTATTCTTAATCTGAATGTTCAAGCGATTTTCTTTATTGTTCTCTACTTCATAAACACCATCGCCTGCCACAAACACCTGTGGGGTACCGATGTCAAAATTATCCGCTGCCATAATTGGAACTGAAAGCCCCATCAATATGGACACTGACAAAATCATGGCAAACACACTTTTCCACGTTTTCTTCCTCATACTTCCTCTCCTCCACTCTGTTGTTGCTCGTCTATCCGTTCTATCTTTCCATCCATCATAACCACAATGCGGTCAGCGTATTCCGACAATTCCATATCATGGGTAACGATGACAAGGGTCTGATTATTTTTCTTTGCCAAGCCTGTAATCAAATCCATCATTTCGTAAGTCGTCTTGGTGTCCAGATTCCCCGTAGGTTCATCAGCAAACACCACCTGTGGACTGTTGATAAAGGCTCTGGCAATACTAACACGCTGCTGCTGCCCGCCGGACATTTCGCTTGGTTTATGATTGGCTCTCCCTTCCAATCCAACGGCTTTCAGCATCTCCATTGCCCGCTCGTTCCGTTCCTGTACAGGCACACCGCGGAAAATCAACGGCAACGTCACATTTTCCATGGCTGTCAGCGTTGGCAGCAGATTATAGGACTGAAATACAAAACCTACATACTTTTGTCGAAATTCTGCCAGCTGATCCTCATTCATGCGTTCAATGTGCTTTTTATTGAATATAATCTGTCCGCTGGTGGGCTTCTCTAACCCTGCAATCAAATTCAGCAATGTGGACTTACCCGAGCCGGATTTCCCAAACAAACAACAAACTTCTCCTTGTTTGATGGAAAGACTGAGCCCGTTGACTGCGGCTATGGTTTCCGCCCCCATACGGTAAAATTTCGTCACATCTTTGATTCGGATAATGCTTTTTCCCAAGGCTTCTCCTCCCTTCATTTGGAAAATGATTAAACCCTTTTAATCATTTTTTAATATTCACATTATAGCATGGACTTATTACGAAATCTCTCTCAATTATTTAAAATTTTCTTAATAATCGTAAATTTACAAACTCCTTTTTGTGCAACATGATATACAAAAAGAGATTCCTACTATAAAAACATTCATTTTCCAACAAAAAAGGATATTTCCTCTTTTTTCTTCGAAGAAATATCCTTAAATAAAGTTCTTTTATGATAATCCAGTTCTTTCAAGATATGCTTGTAAATCAATGTCCCACTGGGCGTAACCTTCCTCGCCTCTATGGTCTGGCAGGTCATAAGTCTCATCCAGATAATTGCCCAGCCATTCACTGACTTTCACAGAGCCTGTCAAGTTCACATGTCCCTGATCGTAATAATCCACCGCAGGATCCAGACCTACCTGTGTGCGGATTTCTTCTGTATCGAAATCCACATAATCCACGCCCTGTTCTGCCGCAAAAGCTTCCATAGCCTGACTCTTTTCATAAGTCCAGCTCATTTTCGGCAGGTGGAGCAGCACAACATCAATGCCTCTTTCCTTGCACAAAGCGATGGATTTTTCTGTATATGCCAATGCGCTTTCATCGAAAACCGCTGTTTCCCCCGTAGGTTCCATAAATCCATCGGGATAAACCTGCGGAGAAATGTCCCGCAGATACACATGACCTTTTTTGAAGGAATGTTTCATCAGCGGTCTTGGTTCCGCATCTGCCGGATTCACTTCTTTCCACCGTTCATGGTAACGGAACAGCGGGAACACATAAGACAATGTAGTCTGACGTTCATCTGCCGCTGTCACTTCCTGAATGATTTCCCATTTATAAGTGGAAAGTTTCATGCCGTCCATGGCACGGCGCATATCCCCTTCCTGTTCCGCATAATCGTAAGACTGGAACAGGTTGTCACAGACCAGCACCACCACTTCTGGATTCTGGTATTCCAGAGATTCTGCCAGAAGTCCATAGCTGACAGAGGGCGCCTGCAATGCGGACGCTCTGGCATATCCTGTAAAGCCGTGATCCTGATACATGAGCATGGAAGATACCCCACGCAAAAGTGGGCTGCTGCCAATATAAAGCACATCCAAGCTATTTTTTGGTTCATCATAAAAAGCATGAATTTCGTTTGTTTCATCGTCATTCCGGCGGTACATCTGGGTGAACTGTCCAAACACCAGTACAAATACCAGACAGAAGGCAGAACAACGAGCAATGATATTGATTTTTTTACCCATATGCTTAGAACCCCCTGTAAATAAAGTCTGCCGCGTTATAGTTCAAACCGTAAACGCCGAAAATAATCAATGAAAATACTGCACACAGATATACTGCCCAACGGAAATACAGATTCTGTTTTGCCAGTGTTTCCCGTACTTTGATGCCACATTCCTGCATGATGCTGACAGCCAGCAGCACCAAAGATGCCAGTACCAATACCCACAGGTCTTTGCCGTCCAGACCAAGCTGGAGCAGACCGCCGTTAAAGAGGATATCTGTATCCCAGTTGACGATCATAGAGTGCATCATGGATACGGAAAGGCTGAAGCCTGCCGCTCTGGTGATAATTTTCCCCAAAGCTACCAGCACCAGTGTCCGCAGAATCTGGAACAGATGCCAGCTGAAGCACTGGGTATTGATATGGAGTTTTTCTGCCAGATTCCGCAGAGGTTCCTCAAACAAAATCCCCAGTACAATAAGGGTACCGTTGTAAAAACCAAAGGCAATGTATTTCCATTCTGCCCCATGCCAGATACCGATGAGGAAGAAAATGATAAACTGGGGAATCAAAACAGGCAGCATTTTACCGATATAGTTGCCCAGCACCTGACGCCCCTTTTTCCCTACCTTTGTAAAGAATTTAGACAAAGACAAAGGATAGAACACATAATCCCTAAACCATGCCCCAAGGGTGATGTGCCATCTGCGCCAGAAGTCCGGGATGCTTGTTGCCAGATAAGGGCGTTCAAAGTTTTTCTCCAAGTCTATACCAAAAATCTGTGCCGCACCGGTAGCAATGTCAATACCGCCGGAGAAATCCCCATAAAGCTGGATGCAGTATACCAATGCCGCTACAGCTACATAAGTTCCACCGAATGTATCGGGGAATCCAAACACATTATCTACCAATACAGAAGCTCTGTCGGCAATGACCAATTTCTTGAATGCCCCCCACAACATCAGCTGCACACCAAATTTGGTACGTTCATAGGAAAAATCATTTCCTTCAAACAATTGCTTAGACAGATGCTGGAATCGCCCGATAGGCCCCTGCACAATGGTAGGGAAAAAAGAAATGAACAGCGCCAATTTCCCGATATTCTTCTCTGGCGCCACCTTTTCCCGATAAACGTCGATAAGATAGCCCATGGTCTGGAAGGTATAGAAGGAAATCCCCAAAGGCAGTAGGAAATGGAACACAGGCAGTTCCACAGGTGCGGAAATCTTCGCAAATAAAGCATTCAGATTCTCACTGACAAAGCCGGAATATTTCAGTACCGCCAGAATACCGAAGTTGAATACCAATGTAGGTACCAGCACCTGACGTTTTTTCTTGGTAAAATCCGCTTTCCACGCCTTTTTGCCGTCTCTGTCCAATTCTGCCTTCACGGCATTATAAGCGGCTTTGTTTTCCGCCGCCATATTTCCTAATTTTGTTGTTGCGATGTATGTGCTGATGGTTGTAGCAAACAGGTATACAAAGTATTTCACACCTGCGAAATAATAAAAAACATAATTAACCACCAAAAGCGTTACCCAACGGTAACGCTTCGGCGTTAAATAATATACGGCTACAGCCAACACCAGAAACACCACAAACTGCATAGATGTGAATGCCATAATGTTTCTCCCTGTGCCTGATTAGTCTTCCTGCAGTCTGGTTACCAGTGCCATGATTGCTTCAACAGAATTGAAGTTTTCGGGTACGATTTCATCTGCACCGATTTCAATGTCGTAAGCGTCGCACAGTTCGCCAACCAGTGTAACAATGTCAAAGGAATCCAGCTCGCCGCTGTCTACCAGTTCTTTGTTGTCCTCAAAGTCTACGTCAGGTCTGATTTCTGCTAAGATTTTCAATAAGCTTTCCATGTCACATTATCCTTTCTTCTCTTTTATCATTACCGGTGCGATTCTGCCGTCTGGCAAAAAGCCCAGCATTTCATACATTCTCTGTGCTGATGGGTTATCTGTCCGCACCCACAGCTGACAACGCAGTGCGCTGTCCTTCACCTGCCAGATCCAGTGTTTCACCAGCATTTTGCCGATGCCCTTTCCTCTGGCTTCTTCTTTCACTGCCACCTGCCACAGAACGGAAACTTTCTTTTCAGGTCCAAAACGCAGGAAACCCAGCATTTTGTCATCTTCCATGGCAACCAGCACTTCTTTTGCCCGAATAGACGCCAGCAACTCCTTTTTCTCCGGCAAAGCGGATGTATAAGGCTCAAAACTGTTTGTCATGATTTCCAGAATCTCATCTGCTTGAGATTCTGCTGCAAACTTTGCTTCACGGGTAGCGGAAATACCTTCCTGCATGGGCATCATAAGCCGTTTCCGTTCCAGATAAGGCACAAATCCAACTGCCTCCCAAGCGGAAGCCTTTGGTTCTTGTCCTTTCCGTTCCAAACAAACCTGCTCCAATACCAGCGGTTTATCCATTTCCGGTACAGCCACCGGCAAAGTCCCTTTTTCCAGAAAGAAATAAAAATCATAATGTTCTTTCTTTTCAAAAATCAGGTAACAGCCATGTTCAAAACGCATGACCATCCATTTTTTCGCCACCGGCAGATATTCCTCCTCTGGCAAAAAGAAATTGGTCATGGCCCGTTTGCTGTGCCAAGCCCGCAAAAGCCCTTCTAAAGTTTTGGTATCAGGAATTTTCTTGAACATAATACTCCCTCAATCGCAATCTGTCAATTTTTCCGTTGAGTGTCTGAGGCAGAGATTCCATCTGGATCATCACATTAGGGAACATGTACTTGGGCACTTTATCTCTGAGTTTCTTCAGAATATAAGCCTGTGTAGCTTCTGCACCGCAGTAGAAAAGCACAATTTTCTGGGTATCGTTGTCATAAATGCAGGCGCCGTTTTCCACCAAGTCGATGGAAAGGACTGCTGTTTCGATTTCTCCCAACTCGATGCGATGTCCCATGTGCTTGATCTGATGATCTTTTCTTGCAAGGAAAATGATTTCCCCATACTCGTTATATTTCGCAATATCCCCAGTTTTATAAATTTTTTCTGGATAATAAGGATTTAGGGGATTCTGGATGAAGGCTTCTTCTGTTTTTTCGGGATTGTTGTAATATCCCAATGCCAGACAGCGCCCTCTGACACAAACTTCCCCAGCTTCTCCAGGTTCTGCCAGACGATTGTCTTTCAATAAGAAAATGTCTGTATTCCGACAAGCATGTCCGATGGGCAAAGGCTCATCATCGGCAAATTCTCTGTCTACTATATAATAGGTACAGTCCACAGTGGTTTCTGTAGGGCCGTAAATATTGGCAAACATGGCATCTGGATAATGCCGCCGCCAGTAGTTAAACTGTTTGGTTGGCATTGCTTCCCCTACAAACATGATTTTCTTCAAATAAGCCGGACGCACTTTTTCCAGCGCATCTGTGTTCGCAATGATACACAAAGCGGAAGGCACCCAGTCAATATAATTGATTTTCTTTTCTTCCATATAAGGAAGGAGTTTCACAGGGAAAGAGAAAAGCATCTTAGGGATGATTTCCATTCTTGCTCCGGTTTTCAATACGGCGTAAATATCTTTGACGGAAGAATCAAAGTAAAAAGGCGCCTGATTGCCGATAACTTCTTTTTCTGTAATGGAAAAAGTTTCGGTATACCATTCTGTCAGGTTTACAACAGCCTGATGGCTGATGACAACACCTTTGGGCACTCCAGTGGAACCAGAGGTAAACAGCGCATAGAGTGGATCTGTGTCGATGGCTTTCCGACGCACTTCCGCCAGGGCTTCCTCATTCACATTTCCTCCTGGAATTTCTTCCAGCACCAGTGTTTCTCCTGTATAGCCCAGCGCCGCCGCCTGTTTTTTGCTCTTTTCATCAATGAGGAGCACCACAGGCTTCAATGTTTCAAAGATAGAAAGAATCCGTTCTTTGGGCATAGTCGCATCAATGGGCGTATAGAAATTCCCACTGTAAACACAACCCAGAAATGCCGCAATCATGTCAGGGGTTTTGTCGGTCATCACCGCCATAGGCGCGTTTTTCACGCCATAAGACAGCAATGCGGAACCGATTTCTTTCGCCCGCTGTACCAGCTGACCAAAAGTTTTTTCTTCCTTATCTGTGGCAAAAGCCACGGCATCCGGTATGCGTTTTGCCGTTTCTTCTGCATATTCCAAAATATTTCTGATCATTTTATTCCCTCAATTCTGATTCTCTGCACATTCCATAAAAAAGCGCAGTCTCAAAAGAGTATAACACCATCAGAAATTCAAGTCAACAAAAGACCTTGCTTCCCTCTTGATTCTATCCATTTTTTAAGAAAAACAGCCTTTTTCCCAATCTTCTCTGGACAGCTTCATATCATAAAACTGCCACGCTTCTCCCATGCAGGAATATGTTTTGGGTTCTTTTCCCTGTTCTTGCTGAAAACCGCAAGCTGTATAGCAGGCTTTCGCTCTTGGATTATTCTCAAAAACCCCCAGCGTCACCTGTTTGATCTGGTCATAAGAAAACGCAAGTTTTAAAATTTCCTGCATCAGCTTTTTACCATATCCCTGACTGCGCAGGTTCGCATCCAGAATGAGAAACCCAAGTCGTGCCGTTCCCGGTTCTTCCTTTAAAAAGCGCATGGTCAGATGTCCAAATATCCCCTGTTCACGAAAAGCCGTCAGCACATGATAATCTGTATCTTCACCTTCTTTTTCATAATACTGCCGCAGATTTTCCGATGTAATGGGATAAGTCCCCAAAAAACCGGCACACCACTGATAAAACACCAAAGGATTGTCTGCCCAAGAAATGATTTTTTCCGCGTCTTCCGGTTGAAAAGTTCTCAACTGTATCATGCCATCCCTCCTTTTCCTTCTTCAGGCAAAATACGCAATGAAACATTTGATTTCATCATAGCATGGAAACATTCCTTGTGACAATCTTCTCTATAAAAAAGAAGCCTTATACACGGGGATGTATAAGGCTTCTGAGAATTGTATCATTATTGCTCTGTCTCTCGCATGGTCAGTGAAAAAGACTTTGCACAAACAATACCGATGATTTCTATCGGTATTGAGTATACCATACCGAAAAGCAGAAAACAATCTTTTTTTCTTTAAATGCTTTCCAGTGCCTGTGCCAGATCGGCAATGATATCATCCACATGCTCAATGCCAACGGAAAGTCTGACCAAATCTGGTCCTACGCCTGCCGCCACCAGTTCTGTATCTGTCATCTGGCGATGAGTGGAAGACGCAGGATGCAGGATACAGGTTCTGGCATCAGCCACATGGGTTGCAATGATGATCCGTTCCAGTTTTGCCATAAAGGCTTCTGCCGCTTTTCTGCCACCTTTCACACCAAAGGAAATGACGCCGCAGGTGCCGTTTGGCATATATTTCTTTGCCCGTTCATAGTATTTGTTGCCTTCCAGCCCAGCATAATTTACCCATGCAATCTTTTCATGGCTATTCAGGAATTCCGCTGTTTTCTGGGCATTCTGGCAATGACGTTCCATACGCAGAGCAAGTGTTTCCAGTCCCAGATTCAGCAAATAAGCATTCATGGGTGCAGGTGTGGAGCCCAGATCACGCATGAGCTGTGCTGTTGCTTTTGTGATGTAAGCACCTTCTTTGCCAAAACGTTCCGCATAAGTAATACCATGATAAGAATCGTCTGGTGTTGTCAAACCGGGGAATTTATCCGCATGTGCCTGCCAATTGAAATTGCCGGAGTCTACAATACAGCCACCGACTGTTGCATCATGTCCATCCATGTATTTTGTTGTGGAATGGGTCACAATATCAGCGCCCCATTCAAAAGGACGGCAGTTAATGGGTGTTGCAAAAGTATTATCTACAATCAGAGGCACCCCATGGGCATGGGCAGCTTTTGCAAAGCGTTCAATATCCAGAATCACCAGTGCAGGATTGGCGATGGTTTCCCCAAATACCGCTTTTGTATTGGGCTGGAAAGCCGCTTCCAATTCTTCATCTGTGCAGTCAGGATCAACAAAAGTAAAGGAAATGCCCATTTTCTTCATGGTAACAGCAAAGAGGTTATAAGTGCCGCCATAAATTGTAGAAGAAGCTACCACATGATCTCCAGCCTGACACAGGTTGAATACAGCATAGAAGTTTGCCGCCTGACCAGAGGAAGTCAGCATTGCTGCTGTACCGCCTTCCAGTGCACAAATTTTCTTTGCTACCCAATCACTAGTGGGATTCTGCAAACGTGTATAAAAATATCCTTCTGCTTCCAAATCGAACAGTTTGCCCATTTCTTCACTGCTGTCATATTTGAATGTGGTGCTCTGAACGATGGGCAGCAGTCTGGACTGTCCGTTTGTAGGTACATAACCTGCCTGAATACATTTTGTTTCCAATCTCAAATCTTTCATGTTTTTTCCTCCTTTGTATTAAGCCTGAATGTCATTGATATGATAAGGTGTTTCCTGATATACGAAATAGTTCAGCCAATTGGAATAAAACAGGTTGGCATGAGCTTTCCAGCGCATCAAAGGCGTCTGTTTGGGGTCATCCTCTGGGAAGTAGCCATAGGGCAGCTGAATAGGAAGTCCTTTGTTCAAATCCCGATAAAATTCTTTCGCTAAAGAATCTGCGTCGTACTCAAAATGCCCTGTCAGGAAGATGCGTCTGCCGGATTTATCGGCAATGATGTGAGGGCCTGCACCGGCGGACTCTGCCAGTATTTCCAGATCCTCCACCTTCCGGATATCTTCTGCTCGCACTTCCGTATGACGGGAATGGGGGCAATAAAAGGCTTCGTCAAAGCCTCTCATAAGCACATGATCCTTTTTCTCCACCTGATGGGAATAGATGCCGAATTTCTTTGCTGGAAGACTGTACTTAGGAATATCATAGAAATAATTCAGTGCCGCCTGTGCGCCCCAGCAGATATGCAGCACACTAAACACATGGCTTTTTTCCCATTCCAGTATTTCGCACAGTTCCGGCCAAAAATCCACATCTTCAAAATCATAATTCTCAATAGGTGCGCCGGTAATGATAAGCCCATCAAATTTTTGATCTTTCACATCATCAAATGTTTTATAAAAAGCGTCCAGATATTCTGAAGCGGTATTTTTTGCGTTATGGCTTTTCATCTGCAGCAATTCAATTTCCACCTGCAAAGGTGTATTGCTCAGCAGACGCATAAGCTGTACTTCCGTTTCGATCTTATTAGGCATCAAATTCAAAATGGCAATGCGCAGAGGTCGAATATCCTGATGTACTGCCCGATAAGGATTGACAACAAAAACATGCTCCTTGCGCAGCACATCAAATGCTGGAAGTTCTTCATTGATAATCAGTGGCATAAATTCATCTCCTTTGTGTTTTTCCTCGGAGTGCAAGCCATAATCCAATAAAAAAACGGCTCGCATCTTCCGAGCCGTTTGTAAGAATCATTTTTCAAAGCATCTCAGAACGATTGCAAGTAACATATGAACATCACAAAAAGCATGCACATCATCATGCACATGCTCATCATCATATCCATATTCAGTTTTCCTGCAAATGCCAATTTCTGCATGTCGAAAACTCCTTGTCCATCATCTGTGATCTTTTGCCCATTGTAACGCTACATTTTCTATCTGTCAACACTTTTTTCCAGAATCTTATACACTTTATCTTGCATAAAGACTACTTTTCTGCTATGCTATTGCGTATAAGTAAATCTGAATATCCCAAAGAGGAGATGTATACAACCATGTCTATTGAAAAAGTGAAAGCTTATCTGAAAGATATGAACTGTCCCAAGGAAGTATTGGAGTTTGCCACCTCCAGCGCAACTGTGGAACTGGCAGCAGAGGCAGCCGGCGTTATTCCTGCTCGGATTTCCAAAACCCTTTGCCTGATGTCCAAGGAAGGGCCTATCGTCATTTCCGTTGCAGGGGACGCAAAGATCGACAACCGCAAATTTAAAGACACTTTCGGTCTGAAGGCAAAAATGCTTTCTCCCGAAGAAACATTGGAAGCAACTGGACATGCTGTAGGCGGCGTTTGTCCTTTCGCACTGCCGGAAGGCACCCGCGCATTTGCCGATGTTTCCATGAAGCGATTTGATACCGTATTCCCAGCTGCCGGCAGCAGCAATTCCGCAGTTGAACTGACTTGCGACGAACTTTTCCATTACGGCAAATGTGAAGCTTGGGTTGACATCTGCAAAGGCTGGGAAGAAGAATAAACACCCGTTTTTAGTAAGGAGTATTTTTATGAAAATATCTACAAAAGGCCGCTATGGCATACGCCTGATGTTAAGTCTGGCTCTCCATTACGACAAAGGCACACTGGCTTTGAAATCCATTGCCAGAGAGCAGGATATTTCCGAAAAATATCTGGAACAGATTATCAATCCCCTGACAAAGTCCGGTCTGGTAAAAAGCTACCGCGGCGCTCAAGGGGGCTATATTCTCACACGAGAACCAAAAGATATTACCATTGGCGAAGTCCTGAGAATTCTGGAGGGTTCCCTTTCTCCCGTAGATTGTGTGGATAACCCTATGTGCCCCAACTCCGACACCTGTGTTTCCCTTTCCATCTGGAAGAAGATGAAAGAAGCGCTGGATGATGTCGTGGACAATATTTCTTTGGCTGATATGGCGGAAGAATATAAAGAAAAAAATCACATTGAAATTTAAAAAACAGCATGCAGGAAAAAATTCCTGCATGCTGTTTTTTATGCAATCACCTGTTGTACCATTGTTCCTGTATAGTAATGTTCCAGAATTTCTTCCGCTGTTTTGCCTTCTTCCGCCATACCTTTGGCGCCATACTGACTCATTCCCACACCATGGCCGTTTCCGCCGCCATAAAGGGCAATACCCGTCAGTTTTCCTTCTTCATTTTTCATTTCTTTCACTGCAAAAAATCCACTGGGAAGCATACTATTTCCCGTCAAAGACTCTCCATCTTTCCTTTGCAGGTAAATAGGGTCACCAACTGTCATTTTGGTAGGAGAAAGCACCTGTCGGATGGTATATTCTGTTTTCACCTGTACAGAACCTTTTTCGTAGTCCAAGCGAAGTACTTCCATAACACCGCTTTCTCCTCTCTTTGCCACAGAAATCCCTGTAAGCCGTCCTAAATCTTCTGGTGGTGTCTGTGCCTTCCAACTGCCATCCTCCTGCAAAACTTCCACATGAGCCGGATGAGATTTTGCGGCTTCTTTCAGTTTGACACTGGTGATTTCTGTCAACTGCCCTGCACCAAAATATGTTTTCCACCGATACCAAGGAGATGCGTCATCATACCCTGCAATCTCCCAATCCTGCCAAAACGCCAGCCATTCTTCTTCTGTATCCGGTTTTTCCACAGAAATGCCATGGATTCCACCAGTCAGATATGATTTGCCTTCTTCCGAAAACGTGCCGTCTGCCGACCATACTTCTTGTGCGTCTGCACCATATCCGCAGGATGTCGAGTAAAAATACGTGGTCACCACTTCGTTTCCTGCTGTCAGGCACATTCCTTCTGTTGCTTTGATTGCCGCATCAGACAGTTCTGCTGTATCCGCCCCCAGATAAACCTGACTGGCTACGGTATCTGCCAAATGAGCACCATATCCGCAATAGCTGTTGGCATAAAACTGGTTATAGGCATAACTGCGGGCAGTAATGGCTTGAGCCTCAAGAGCTGTTTCTCCAAAATCCACAGGTATTTCATGAGGGACTACACCTCTCAGATAAGTTTCCAAGGGCAATTCATTGATAACTGAAATGCCATCCTGACGCCGTTCCAGTTCCACCGTACCAAAATACTGGCATTTTGTACCGTCAGAAAAAGTCACAGATACCGATCTATCCCCTGTAGGAGTCACCTCCACAATGCCGCTGTCAAACCATGGCAGATCTGCCGTCATCACAGCCTGTTCTTCATTGGAAAATGTTTTTTCCGCATCACTGCTTTTCAGGGTAAATCCCCCTTCTGCGGAAATAGTCACTTTTGTCTGACCTGCGCCTCCAATAAGTACACGAATGTTCTCTGGCTGTACCGTCTGCATAATGACTGCCCCTGCCACTTTTCCGTCTTTCAAGTAATAAGATGCCCCTTTTGTACCGCAGATCAGTTTCGATACTTTTTGACTAGACCATTCCGTTCCTGTGGCATCGTAAATACGAAAATCATCTGCCCAGAAAAGAAGCCCCTGCTCCGCCAGATAAACTTCCTGTCCATTGACGCGCTTTACAGTACAAAGTCCTAATTCCGCCGCCTGCACTGCTTCTGTCACTTTTCCTTCCGAAAGGGTCACATCACAAATACCATCCACTGCCTGTCCCCTATAGGGTCTTGTCACACTGCCTCCCCCTGTTTCCATGCGAATGGTTCCGCCAGAAGCGGTGCAGTAGATATTCTCAATGGTGGGTGTGCTGTCGGTGACTTCCAGCAGTGCCAGAATTTCCCCATCTTTTGCCCAATACCGCAATGCTGTATTTTCATAAGGCTTTAGATCCAAACCAGCTCCCCCATAATACCCATTGTCAAACAGTCCGCCGCCTTCTTCCGCTGTCAAAAGCACACGGGTTTCTTCCGTAATGCCATAAGCGGAAAGTTCTTCTTCTCTTGCTTCCAAAGCCGTTTGCAATAACTGAATCCACAGACTATAAGCCACTGGCATATTCTGATTACTTTCATCCAGTACCATGCGGCTGTCATAATCCGGTGCCAGCCGATCCAGCAAAGCCTGCGCCTGTATCAATGTCAAATCTTTTTCTGGATAAAAATTACCATCCTCATCGCCGGAGAGTAATCCCAAATGCACTGCCCCATTGATATATCCATAAAAAGGGTCCGTTTCCGCCACATCTGGAAAATCTGCTGTCTTTTCCAGCCCATCCAATTCCTCCTCCGTATAAAAAACCAATGCCATGGTCTTTGCCGCCATAGCACGGCTGATGGAAAGATCATCACCGATGCGCCCTGCTTCTGCCAGTTCTCCCGTCACTGCCTTTCCACAGCCTGTCCAAAACAGACTGGTCAGTATCAAAAGGAAAAAAAATATCCGCTTCATGTACATCCTCACACTCCCTGTTAAACTTTATAACAGTCTATGGACATGCACAGAAAAATAGAACTTCTTTTTTTATACACGAAAAAACAGGTATATGAATATTATGCAATATCCATATACCTGTTCTCATACGCAATGGAGATCCCGAAATGCCGTTCCCATCTCTTGACACCTAGCCTAAGCCAGGTGGGCAACCGCAGCCAAAGTCTCAGCCTTCCTCCGCCCAAAGGGAATTATCTTGAGGCCTGACATCACTTCAGCTTATAGGAATCCCTTTTCAGTCATGTAGGTTCAATAACGATGGGCTATCGAGCATCTCAGGATGTTTCCTGAGTGTATTATACTACGTTTGTCGACATTCTTCAACCCCTAATCTATACAAATACCATAGTTTTTTTAAAAATAAAACCATATCCTTGTTATCTTTTCCATAAAGAAGCAAGCGTTCCCCAGATTCCGCCGCTTACGATAGCAATGTCTGCCAGATTGAAAATAGGTGCTTTTTTCCACTTGATATAGAGAAAATCTGTTACACCTCCACGGCAAATGCGATCCCAAAAGTTCCCCAATGCGCCGCCAATCATGAAAGAAAGCGGCAGCAACAGATGCTTTTTCTCTTCCTGTTTTGTAAGCATCATACAGAAAATAGCGAAGCACCAACCGATGAGTCCGCCTGTCAGATATAACACCGCTTTTGGATTTCGCTCAAGGGTATTATATGCCATCCCATCGTTTTTTATGCGTCGAAAATAAAATCTATCTTTGATGATCTCCGTTTTTCCTCCCAAAGGCAGTTTTTTTCTTGCCCAGATTTTTGTAACGGTATCCAGACCAAAAACAGACAATATGATGCCAAAATACTTCAATTTCTTTCCCTCTCTTCCTTCTGTATTTTTTGCAGGATCAGCATGGCACGGATGAAACCAAGGCTGTAAAACAAAATAGAAACCGCTGCCAATACTCTCGGAAAATCTCCTGCCACCATTTTCCAGAAAAAGCAGACTGCCATGAGTCCACCACTGGCACAGGCGCATTTCCCCACAAATTGCAGTAAATTTCCAACCTGCTCTGCCATTTCTTTTTTCTCCGTATACTCTTTCATCATATGACAGGTGCCTGCCTTTGTTTCCTTCCCCCATCGAAACGCCAGATATGCCATCACTGCCATCAAACAGATATAAATAACCATGGGTATCCTCCCTCTTTTTCATAAATCCAGTGTACCATATTCAAGGCATCTTTCGCAACCAAACAAAAAAAGATGGCTGCCCTTAGGGGCATCTTCATAAGAAAACAAAGAAAGCCAAAATCCTTATGATTACAAAGGATTTTGGCTTTCTTATTTTATGAAGATTTTATTTGTTATGTTTTCTTATGAAGACAGCCGTCGCAATTCCCCTTAAGAAATCAAGGAAAAGGAAAATCAATGTTTTTTAAGAGGAAGTTGCTTTAAGGACAAACCATCTTTTCAAATTTCTTAAAAATGAAGCATTTTGAAAATCTTCCGCAGGAAGAAAATACAGATTGCCGCTGCCACCACTTCCGCAATGGGGAAAGCCCACCAGATCCGATCCAGCACACCCATTTTAGACAACAGGAATGCCACAGGCACCAATACAAACAACTGACGAACAACGGAAACAATCAGACTGAAAACACCATTGCCCATTGCCTGGAATACAGAAGAACAAATGATGTTAAAACCTGCCAGCAGGAAGCTGATGGAAATCAGACGCAATGCAGGAACACCGATTGCAAGCATATTTTCCGATGCATTGAACATCAGCAGCAGTTTATCGGGAATGATCTGGAATACTGCAAAACCAATGAGCATCATGGCAACAGCGTACATAACTGCCAGTTTGATGGTGCCAATGATACGGTCACGATGTCTTGCTCCGTAGTTATAGGCAATAATGGGCACCATACCATTGTTCATACCGAAAATAGGCATGAAGATAAAACTCTGTAATTTGAAATATACACCAAATACCGCAATGGCTGTTGTAGTGAACACTTCCAGAATACGGTTCATAAAGAACATCATGACGGAACCAATGGAAACCATCAGAATGGAAGGCACTGCTACTTTATATACATGGAAAAGCACAAATTTTGTAGGCAGCATGTTTTTCCATTCAAATTTAATGTCGTGATTCACTTTCAAATTGAAAAACAGTGCCAGACCTGCCGCAATGAACTGACCGATAACAGTTGCCAATGCCGCACCTGCAACCCCCATTTCAGGCATACCGAACATACCAAAAATCAGGATGGGGTCAAGAATGATATTCACAACTGCACCTGTTGCCTGTGTGATCATGGTATAGAAGGTACGTCCTGTTGCCTGCAGCAGTCTTTCCAGAGCAATTTCCGCATAAATCCCCAAAGATGCTACGCAACAGATTCGCAGATAAGTATTGCCATAATCAACGATTTCCGCCACTTTTGTCTGCCCCATCAAAAAGGGTTTTGCCACAAACAGACCAATCAAGATAAACAGGATCCAGTTCATAAATACCAGAAACATGCTGACATTGGCTGTTTTATTTGCGATTTTGATGCGCTTTGCACCCAAACTCTTGGAAAGCAGCGCATTGACACCAACGCCTGTACCTGTACCCACAGCAATCATAAAGTTCTGCATAGGGAATGCCAGTGAAACCGCAGAAAGGGCATTTTCACTGATCTGTGCTACGAACATACTGTCAATGATGTTATACAGCGCCTGAATCAGCATAGCGATCATCATAGGCAAAGACATGTTCAAAAGCAGCTTGTTGATGGGCATGGTTCCCATTTTGTTTTCTTTGGGCTGAACCGCAGTCGTGCTCATTTTTTTGTTTCCTCCTTTGTGCTGTTTTCATTTTTTCTCCTAACAGAAATCAAAGCACTGCCGAAGCAGTGCTGTTTCAATGGTCTATGCAATATAATAAAGGGAATTTGTTAGACTGTCAACAAAAAACAGGAAATCTGTATACAGAATATAACAAAAAATGTCACGATTTTTTTCAGCAAATTACACAGTCTCTGCTGTTTTCCAAAGAAGCATATTTTCCTCTACATAAGCCTCCATCTGTCCTTTATCCAGCAAATAGGACAAATAGGAACGGATGGTACTGCCCACAAGCACATACTGCCCATAATCCATAATCAGATCAAAGGCTTCAAAGACTTCTTTCAATACCAATTCAAAGTTTTTTGGTGTCTTGCAGATTTCCAGCAGCTTACTCAGGATTTCCAAAGACTTGTCACGGTTCACTTTCACCAATGACACAATATCCTCTGTAGGTTCCGCATGGGCAGGAATACACAGTTTTCCTTGGAACTGTTCCACGAAATCCAGTGTATCCAAAAATGCCTGCAAGTCATATACAAAGGATACATGGTATTTTGCCACAATATTTTCGCCAAACAGACAGTCTGCCAGGAAATATACATCATCCGGCGTTTTCACACCGATCATTTGCCAGAAATGACCGCCCAGCGAAATGATTTCCATACCTTCCGGCAGTTTCGCTTCCCCAATATCTTGGGCTTTGGATGGTGTTGCCATCAAGAATTTATTCCGCAGTTTTTTAAAGGGATAGCCCCCATAGAGAAAAGAGGGTTCCAGAATTGGCGCTTCGATGACAGCGTTTTCCATGGGTGTGCTGTAAACGGCACAATTCAAACGATTTTGCAGCAGTGTATTGCCACCGATGTGGTCAGCGTTGGAATGGGTATTGATAATGGCTGTCAGTTTCCACCCCTGAGCTTCCAGAATTTTCTGTACTTTTCTGCCTGCGTCTTTGTCGTTGCCGCTGTCAACGAGCCATACATCATCGTCGCTGACACGGTATACGCCCATTTTGGACGGGCTATTGATATAATAGGTGTTTGCTGCCACCTGAACCAGTTCATACATAACAATCCCTCCTCAGATTACAAAATACTCTGTTTCTATTTTATCCCATCCATAAAAACATTGCAAGAATATGTATCTTTTCCCGTACAAAAAAAGAGCAACATCTGCATGTTCAACAGATATTGCTCTTTCTATTTTTAGTTAAATATCATCATTCTGATATTTCTTATTTCATGGAATCTACAGAACCGATTACGTTTTTGATTTTGTCTTCTACCAGTTCCTGAATCAGGTTTCTTGCGTCACCCAGGTAACCACGAGGGTCAAAAGCAGCGGGATTTTCGCCAAAGGATTTACGGATTGCAGCTGTCATAGCCAGACGCAGGTCTGTGTCCATGTTGATTTTGCAAACAGCCATGGAAGATGCTTTACGCAGCATTTCCGCAGGGATACCTTTTGCACCGTCGATTTTACCACCAAATTCATTGCACATTGCAACGCATCTCTGGTCAACAGAAGAAGCACCATGCAGTACAATAGGGAAATTATGGAAGCCGGCATCTTCCAATTTCTTTGTGATGGTTTCCAGACGGTCGAAGTCCAGTTTTGCTTCACCTTTGAATTTGTATGCACCATGGCTTGTACCAATGGCAATTGCCAGAGAGTCAACGCCTGTGCGTTTTACGAAGTCAACAGCCTGGTCAGGGTCTGTGTAAGTAGCGTTGGCAGCGTCTACTTTTACATCGTCTTCCACGCCTGCAAGTTTGCCCAATTCCGCTTCAACCACTACGCCCCTTGCATGCG
This sequence comes from uncultured Clostridia bacterium, assembly GCA_902477755.1. Lineage (GTDB taxonomy): Bacteria > Bacillota > Clostridia > Lachnospirales > Anaerotignaceae > Anaerotignum. The sequence continues at coordinate 138,694 of CABSIK010000002.1, read as the reverse complement.
CATATTCTACTACTTCTTTTGTTTTTGCTACGTTTTCTTCGTAGTCATAGTGAGAACCGTCGAACATAACGGATGTGAAACCACATTCGATGCATTCTTTACATGTTTCCAGATCGGGGCCATGATCCAGATGCAACGCAATGTCCAGACCTGTTTCTTCTACAGCCGCATCAACCATAGCTTTCAGATATTTGGGGTGAGCATATTTCAGCGCACTTTTAGATACCTGCAGGATGACTGCGGAGTTCTGTGCCTGTGCGGCAGCCACAACGCCCTGTACGATTTCCATATTATTGATGTTAAACGCACCGATGGCGTAACCGCCCTGGAATGCCTTTTCGAACATTTCCTTTGTTGTTACCAATGCCATTTTTAAAACACCTCTTTCTCTTTTTTAGGAATAAAATATCCTACTTTAAAATTATAATACCAGAATAGGCATTGTGGCAAGGACTTTTGCCACAATACAGACATTCTTTTGTCAAAACACTGCTTTTTTTGCGAAAAAATTGGATTTCTGCTCTTTTCCGTATCCATTTTCATCATTTTTAGAAACAAAATACTGCAATAAGAATCCATTGCCATTTCATTTCTAATAAAAAAGGGACAGAATTAGGGGCATCTTCATAAGAAAACAAAGAAAGCTGAAATCTTTGTTATGCAGAGGATTTCAGCTTTCTGATTTTTACTGAGATTTTATTTGATATGTTTTTTAAGGGAAGTTGCTTTATCTGTCCCTTTTTTCTTCTTATTTCAATTTTGTTTTCAGCACTTCTGCCAGTTCGGAAAGAACAACGGTTTCTTTCTCACCTGTTTCCATTTCCTTCAGTTCCACGCTGTTGTTTTCCAGTTCAGAATCTCCGATAATCACGGAGTATTTTGCACCAATTTTGTTAGCGTATTTCATCTGTGCTTTTACGCTGCGTTCTACAGTATCACATTCTGCGCGTACGCCTGCTTTCCGCAGAGCCAGTGTGATGCCCTGTGCTTTAATCAAACCTTTTTCACCCATGGAACCGATGTAAACGTCACGTTCAGGTACTTCTTCGATGGGACCATTCTGTTTTTCCAGAATCATCATCAATCTTTCGATCCCCAGACCGAAACCAACGGCACCTGTAGGTTTGCCGCCACATTCTTCTACCAGATTGTCATAACGACCACCGCCGCAAACAGTCAGACCATCGGATACAAATTCGAATACAGTTCTTGTATAGTAGTCCAGACCACGAACGATCTTAGAGTCGATGACAAATTCGATACCCATTTCTGTCAGAATATCCTGTACTTTCTGGAAGTGCGCAGTACATTCTTCATCCAGACAATCCAATACGGAAGGCGCATTTGCAATAACAGCCTGACAGCTTTCTTCTTTACAGTCCAGAACACGCAGAGGGTTCTTTTCAAAACGTTCTTTACATGTAGGGCACAGCTTATCCAGATTGTTACCAATAAATTCACGGAGCTGTTTGTTGTATCTGCTGCGGCATTCAGGGCAGCCCAAGCTGTTCATACGCAGCTGTACGCCATGGATGCCCATTTCTTCCAGCAGTGCTGCCGCAACGGAAATGGCTTCCGCATCCTGTGCTGCACTGTAAGAACCCAGCATTTCCACACCAAACTGGTGGAACTGACGCTGTCTGCCTGCCTGTGTGTTTTCGCAGCGGAATGTGGGGGAAATATAATACAGCTTTGTGGGCTGCGCGTTGTTGTGCATACCGTGTTCGATGTACGCACGAACAGCACCTGCTGTACCTTCGGGACGCAGTGTCAGACTTCTGTCGCCATCGTCTGTGAAGGTATACATTTCTTTCTGCACAATGTCGGTTGTTTCCCCTACGCCTCTGACAAAAAGTTCTGTAAATTCAAAGGCAGGAGTTCTGATTTCCCCAATGCCGAATGTTTCGCAGAGATTGCGCATTTTGCCTTCGATGCGCTGCCAAGCTTTTACCTCTGCGCCGTAAATATCCTTTGTACCTTTTACCAACTGAATCATAATTTACCTCCCTGCGGCAATCCCTGCCGTTTTCTTTCAATCATTTCGTCAATTCTGCCGATATAATCTTCAATGCTCTTTACGTTGAACACACGCTCAATGCGGTCAGTAGCAGGGTCCACGGTCTTTGTGCTTGCCCCTGCCCCTGCTGCCAGAATGGTCTGTTTTTCTTCCATGATCTGAATATTGTAAACCCCTTCTTTGCCAGGTTTGCAGTATCCCACATTTTCAAAGTTCCCTACCATATTTTTCTGGCGATACATATAATAAGGTTCCAGTCCCATTCTTTCCGCATAATCTGCCGCGATTTCTAGCATTTCCTCCAGCACTTCTGCTGTGGTCATGGTATACAGGTCAAACTGCTCTTTCAAACGGGATGCACGTTTTACCGCAAGTGTATGAACGGTCACGTTATCCGGTTCCAGTGCCATAATTTCTTCCATGGTCTGACGCACATCTTCCGGTGTTTCCTCAGGCAGACCCAAAATCAAGTCCATATTGATGTTATCATGTCCCACTTCTCTGGCTTCCCAGAATACCCGACGGATATCCTCCACCGTATGACGTCTGCCAATACGCTTAAGGGTTTCCTCGTTCATGGTCTGGGGATTGATGGAAATACGGTTGACACCGTAAACCTTCATCAAACGCAGTTTTTCCTTCGTGATAGTATCAGGACGACCAGCTTCCACAGTGTATTCCATATCTTCTGTAGGCACGAACAATTCCTGTACCTTTTGCAGCAGACGTTCCAGCTGTTCTTCGGTCAAAGAGGTGGGTGTGCCGCCGCCGATATAAATATTTTTCAAATGGAAGTTCTGGGCATACTCAGCCAGATATTCCATTTCCTTGAACATGGCATCCAGATACTCGTCCACTCTTTTTTCATACTGCTTCAAGGGATAAGCCGTAAAGGAACAGTACAGACAACGGGTAGGACAGAAAGGAATGCCGATATACAGGCTGATGTCTGTTTTTTCATTGCCTGCCAAAAGCCTGCGCTCTGCTTTCGCTACCTTCAACGTCAATTCCGCTTTATGCTGCGCCACCAGATATTTTTCTGTGAGATAACGCAGACATTCTTCATCGCTTTTCCCTTCCGAAAGAAGGGTATTGACGATTTTCGCAGGACGAACCCCTGTCAAAAGCCCCCATCTGGGATACATGCCTGTTTCTCTGCTCAAAAGGGCAAAAATGGTCAGCTTCACCAGACGTTTTTTCTCTTTTTCTGTCAAAGGTTCCGTATAAGGCACAGACCATGCAGAAACCTGTGCTCCACGCCGATAAAGCATTGCCGAAGCAATGCCTTTTTCCACGGAACTTTCTACAGTTGTTTCTTCGGCTGAGATTTCCTCTGTCCGATAATAATGCAAGTTGGGGTAAAACACCTGTACCATGGTCTGCACATCATTTTGCAGCTCATGTCCCCGTAAACGATAATATATCATATCCAAAATCCTTTTTTAGAACAATTTTTCACTATCCAGCAGCAGTGTCACAGGGCCGTCGTTGATAAGTGCCACTTTCATATCTGCCTGGAACTGACCCGTTGCCACTTTCTTAATGGGCATGGACTTTGCTTTTGCACAAAGTTTGTCAAACAGCACCGTTGCCACATCAGGAGCTGCACCGCCGGAGTAACCGGGACGTCTGCCTTTTCTTGCATCACCGTAAAGGGTGAAGTTGGGCACAATAAGCAGTTCCCCGTCAATATCCAGCAAGGACAGGTTCATTTTGCCGTTTTCGTCTTCAAAAATACGCAGGTTTACAACCTTATCCAGCATATATTCGATGGTCTTGTCGTCATCTGTTCCCAGCATGCCGAACAATACCATAACACCTTTTCCGATTTCACCGATGACCTGACCGTCAACGGTTACACTTGCCTGTGAAACTCTCTGCAATACTGCGCGCATATTTATCCTCCTATTTATTAGCCGCTGACACGTTCAATATCAATGATGCCTTTGATGCCTTTCAGACGTTTATTGACACGTTCCAGCTGATCTTTTGTTCTGATTTCCATAGTAATGTTGAAAATAGCTGTCATATCCTTTGTAGTGCGGATATTGAAGCCTTTGACAGAAATATCTTCGTCTGCCAGATGGCGGCTGATTTCCAGCAGCAGACCTGTACGGTCGTTGGCAATGACACGAATTTCTGCCAGATAGGAAGCATTCACTTCCCCATGGGTATACTGGGTATCCCATTCTGCATCAATCAATCTGCCCCGTTCTTCGTTGCTCAGGTTCAGAATGTTGATACAGTCTGTTCTGTGAATGGTAACACCTCTGCCTCTGGTAACAAAACCAATGATTTCATCACCGGGAACAGGGCTGCAGCATTTGGAGAAACGCACGGCAACGTCGCCGACGCCTTCTACCACAATGCCGCTCTTGCTCTTATGTTTCAACGGTTTCTGGCTGACAGTTTTCTCGAAATCGTTGAGAATGTCCTCTGCTGTCTGCTGTTTCCGTTTTTCTTTCAGATATTCTTCTTTCAGTCGATTAACAACCTGGCCTTCTTTCAAGCCGCCATATCCAATGGCAGCCAGAACAGCGTTCCAGTCCTTGAAGTCATATTTATTGATGACAAGCTCCTGCCATTCCGGACGAAGCAAGTCAGAAGGCTGCAAGCCTTTTTTCTTCATATCCGCCAGAATCAATTCACGGCCGCGGATGATATTTTCTTCTTTTTCTTCCTTTTTAAACCACTGTTTGATTTTGGTACGAGCCTGTGAACTCTTGACCAATGTGAGCCAGTCACGGCTGGGGCCTTTGGAGTTCTGGGATGTCATGATTTCCACAATATCCCCGTTCTGAATCTTATAGTCAATGGTTACCATACGGTTATTGACCCGTGCCCCTACCATCTTATTGCCCACAGCGGAATGGATCATATAAGCAAAGTCAATGGGTGTAGAACCCTTTGGCAGCTGGATCACTTCCCCCTGCGGTGTAAAGGCATACACCTGATCGGTAAAGATATTCAAATCCAGTTTAATGGTATCCAGATATTCTTTGTTATCAGACATATCCTTTTGCCATTCCAGAATCTGTCTGAGCCATGCCAGTTTTGCTTCTTCTTTTTTGGTGCCTTTTTCGCCGGACTTGCCTTCTTTGTATTTCCAATGGGCTGCGATACCATATTCACTGGTACGATGCATTTCCCATGTACGAATCTGGATTTCGAAAGGCTCACCGGAAGGGCCAATCAGTGTATTATGGAGGGACTGATACATATTGGGCTTAGGCATAGCGATATAGTCCTTAAATCGTCCCGGCATAGGTTTATACATGGTATGGACGATACCCAAAACTGCGTAACAGTCACGAACCGTATCCACAATGGCACGAACGGCAAATAAGTCATAAATCTGATCCAGTGTTTTATTCTGGTTGACCATTTTTTTATAGATACTGAAAAAATGTTTGCTGCGGCCATCAATTTTACCTTTGATACCTGCTTCTTCCATTTTTTCACGGACTTCTTTGACAATATCCGCAACAAATGTTTCACGCTCAATACGTTTCTTTTCAATTTTTGCAGCCAAATCAAAATAGGCTTCAGGATTCAGATACTTAAAGCACAGATCCTCCATTTCCGATTTGATCTTGGAAATACCCAGACGATGTGCCAAAGGCGCATAGATATCCATGGTTTCCTGGGCTTTTTCCCGCTGTTTTTCCGGCGTCATATAGTTCAATGTCCGCATATTGTGCAGACGGTCAGCCAGTTTGATCAAAATAACGCGGATATCCTTTGCCATTGCCAAAAACATCTTACGATAGTTTTCTGCCTGAATTTCTTCTTTTGTGGAGTAAGACAACTTACCCAATTTTGTGACGCCGTCAACCAAAACGGCAATTTCCTCACTGAAAATATGTGAAATATCTTCATAGGTATAAGGCGTATCCTCAATGGTGTCGTGGAGAATCCCCGCAACAATGGATTCCATGTCCAATTCCAGTTCAGCCAGAATATACGCAACTTTCAAAGGATGAATGATATATGGCTCGCCAGATTTGCGTTTTTGATCCTTATGGGCTTCTCTCGCCAGATTGTATGCTTTTTCCAGCATATCAAAATCTTTTGCAGGATGGTACGTTTTGATTTTTTCCACCAGTTCCTGATACAGTTGATCTTCAACAGCCATACCTGTCACCCCTCTTTCTTCTTCATTCATATATTTTAACTCCCCGTTTTTCTTCGGATTTTTAAAAAAGATTAAAAAGTATTATACCAATTTTTTGTTGTTTTTTCAATACTTTGCATTTAGGGAACCAACATTCCCTTGTCATACTTCAAAGAAAGGATTCTTTCCACACTTTCATCCAGTCGTGTTTCAGAAATTTCCCCATTTTGTACTGCTTCACATAGGCTATTGTAAGCATCATCCAAATCCGCAGGCATCAGCACAATATCCACCCCTGCTTCCACAGCTTTCACTGCCGCCTCCCCATCTGGATAATAATCCACAATGGCACCCATATTCATGGCATCGGTGATGACAATACCGTCATAGTCCAATTCTTCCCGCAATAAATCAATGGCTTCTTTGGAAATGCTTGCCGGCAGACCGTCATCTGTCACATTAGGCATGGTGATGTGTCCCACCATCATCAAGTCAATTCCTTCGTCTGCCAAACGCTGAAAAGGTACAAATTCCACTTCTTCCAGCCGTTGCAGGTCATGCTCTGAAACAGCCATGCCGTCATGGGAATCGGTTCCTGTATCACCATGTCCCGGGAAATGTTTTGCTGTTGCGCTGACACCTTCGCTTTCCAGTCCTTTTGTAAAGGCGGATGCCATATCTGCTACTGTCTGGGCATCGGTGCCATAAGCACGATCACCAATGACAGTATTTTCCGGATTGGTGTGAATATCCGCGATGGGCGCAAAATCCACATTGATTCCCATCTCTGACAGCACACTGCCAATTTCTTTGCCGGCTGTTTCTGCCTGTGCTGTATCCCCATTCATGTCCTTCGCATTGGGAATGGAGGTATGAGGAATCTGACTTTTATCCAGTCTGGAAACCATGCCCCCCTCCTCATCAATGCCAATGAGCAAAGGCATGTCCGCCGCTTTCTGCATATCTGCCACAAGTTCTTTTGTCTGCTCTGCCGTATCCAGATTTTCCGCAAACAAAATGACACCGCCCAAATGGTAGTCCGCGATCTTCTGTGCCACATCCTCCGAAAGAACAGTCATGCCGCTGTCATCAGGATTCTTTCGAAAATCCATCATGAGCATCTGTCCCACCTTTTCCTCTACAGTCATTTGCTCCACTTTTTCTGTCACAGCATCTTCCTTCAGTTCTTCAGCCGTTTTTTCCACAGTCACTTCCGGCTGTTTCTCTGCCGTTTCTTCCTGTCCGCATCCTGCAAACATTGCCACCACTGCCGCCAGCAGAAGGGTCATTGACTTTTTCATAAGGTTCCTCCTATGATACGTTTCAAAATCTATATTGTTTTCATTATATCCTTTTTCCAAAAAAATGAACAGTATTCCCCTTTGATTTTTCGTAAAAATTCGCTATAATGGATACCATGAAATGAGGAGGAACAAGCATTTATGAAATTACAGAAATTACTGAGTTATGTCCGCCGTGCTGTGGACGATTACCACATGATCGAAGAAGGCGACAAAATCGCTGTGGGCGTTTCCGGGGGGAAAGACAGCATCTGTCTGCTCATTGCGCTGAAGCATTTGCAGCGTTTTTATCCCAAACATTTCGAACTGGAAGCCATCACTGTTTCTCTGGGACTGCCCGGAGCTGTTTATGATGACATCCAGGCACTTTGTGACAGTATCGGCGTGCCTTATACCGTTGTCAACACAGACATTGGACAGATCATTTTTGAAGAAAGAAAAGAAAAAAATCCCTGTTCCCTCTGCGCAAAAATGCGTAAAGGCGCTTTGAATACCAAAGCGGAAGAACTGGGCTGTAATAAAGTGGCATTAGGTCACAACAAAGATGACGTGGTAGAAACATTCTTCATGTCCCTGTTCTATGAAGGACGCATCAACTGCTTCGCCCCTGTGAGTTATCTGGATCGAAGCAAACTTTATTCCATTCGTCCGCTCATGTATGTGCCCGAATGGGAATGCCGTTCTTTTGTGACAAAAAGCGGCATTGATATTGTAAAAAACCCCTGTCTGGCAGACGGCAACACCAAACGTCAGGAAACAAAAGAATTGCTGGCAGAGCTGTCTAAGGACTATGACAACTTGCAGGAAAAAGTATTCGGCGCCATCAAGCGTTCACAAATCAAGGGTTGGAACGGAGAGATCTAAGATGTCTGTTTACCATGAAGAACTGAAGATCAAAGAAACAGAACTGCTGCGAGAGGTGCAGGCAGACCTGCCGCCATTTTTGCGGGAGTTTTTCCGTGGTATTGCCCAGACCACTTCCACAAAAACCAGACTGGCTTACGCCTATGACCTGCGTGTGTTTTTCCGCTATCTTTATGAAGAACATGATAAGCTGGGGGGCATGGAAACCCGTCATCTGGAAGTAGATGCGCTGGATCAAATTACATCAGAGGATATTGAATGTTATTTGGAATATCTTTCCTATTATATAGCCCCTGACCAGAACCAGCCCCAGCAGCAGACAGCCCACCACAACGATGAAAAAGGCAAGGCAAGAAAATTGGCTTCTGTTCGTTCCATGTACAAATATTTCTATAAAAAAGGAAAGATCAAAGCCAACCCAGCCACCATTGTGGATACACCAAAAATCCATGAAAAGAAAATCACTCGTTTGGATGTAAATGAAATGGCAAACCTGTTGGATGCGGTGGAAAGCGGCAACAACCTGACAGACCGACAAAAAGCCCGTCATGAGAAAACAAAAAAACGAGATTTGGCACTGATCACATTGCTGTTAGGCACCGGTATGCGTGTATCGGAATGTGTAGGCATCAACCGGAAAGATTTGGATTTTCAGAACTATGCCGTAAAAGTCCTGCGCAAAGGCGGTAACGAAGTGATGCTGTATTTCGGAGAAGAAGTGGCAGAAGCCCTTTCTGATTATCTGGAGGAACGGAATCAGGTTGTCACCAAAGATGAAAATGATGATGCCCTTTTCCTTTCTTCTCAAGGTAAACGCATCTCCGTCCGTGCTGTGCAGAATCTGGTAAAAAAATACGCCCATGGCGTTACAGCGAAAAATATCACACCCCATAAACTGCGGAGCACTTACGGCACCAATCTCTATCAGGAAACAGGTGACATTTATCTGGTTGCAGATACCTTAGGACATGCAGACGTCAACACCACCCGAAAACACTATGCGGAAATCGAAGAAAACCGAAGAAAACGCGCCGCTTCTTATATCAAGCTGAGAAAGGACTGAGCATCTTGGCAGAAAAACCTACTACTGCGGACTTTCGCCAGACTTTTGGCGAAAAAGAACCGCAGCCCATACTAAAACTGAAAAAATTCGGCATTATGGCTTTACTGACCGAAAAAAACAATGAACTGCACTTCGTCCTGACAAAACGCGCCGCCCATGTGCGCCAGCCCGGTGACATCTGCTTTCCCGGCGGTCATCAGGAAAAAGGAGAAAATTTGAAACAGACCGCTCTGCGTGAAACAGAAGAAGAAATCGGCATTCCTGCGGAACAAATCCAGATTTTAGGTAAAAGCAACTTCATGCTCACTGTTTACGGCGCACTGATTCAGCCATATATCGGATTTGTATCCTATGACCATTACAAAAATCTGACTTGCCAGAAAGAAGAAGTGGCAGAAGTCTTTACAGTGCCTCTCTCCTTTTTCATGGAACAGAAACCAGAAGTCCATTACATGTACTGGCGTGCAGATATGTCCGTGCCATTTCCTTATGAACGCATTGAAAATGGTAAAGAATATGGCTTCCGGGATTACAAGGTTCCCGAATTGTTCTACAATTATGAAGGCAAAACCATCTGGGGCCTGACAGCCCAAATCATTGACCACATTGTTACTGCATTGCAGAGTGAAAAAGCAGATCAGAAATAATAGATACATAAAAAGCAAAATCAAATTAAATCTTATATAAATAAAAGAGCTGGAATCCTCTATAAATTGATAAGGATTTCAGCTTTCTTTGTTTTCCTATGAAGATGCCCATAAAACAGCTTTCATGAAATCATCAAAGCTGTTTTTTCTGGACAAAGTCCCCCTTTTTCTTTATGATGAAAAAAAGAGTTCTTTTTCGGAAGAATGGAGGGATATTTATGGACTATGAAGAAATTTTGAAAACCATGTCCCACTGGATGGAGGCATACGCGCCAATCTGTGATAAAGATGATTCCCCTTTATTTCAGTTGGAACCGCCAGCCACAGAAGAAGAAATCTCTGCTGTGGAAAAGCAAATCAATCGGAGACTTCCTGACAGCCTGCGGACATTTTTTCTCCATCATGCACGCTATCTGAAATTGACCGCGTATTTTTCTGATGATTTTTCTAAAAAATTACCGTCTTCCATCCATAGTTTATTTTCCGCTTTTCTGGAACTTTCTCTGGATGACCTGCCGTTATTAAACCAAAGTTGTCAGGAGGCGATTCACGTCTGTCTGGCAGAGCCAGAGCATCCCTCCGCTACACGGCTGCAAAATGTACTCCCTCTGACTTGGGTGCCCTGCGGTGATTTTCTGGTGCTGGATTACAGTCAGGATGCTTTCGACCCACCAGTTCTTTATTTAGATTTATATGCCGCAGAATATCACCTCTGTGTATTGGGGCATTCCTTCGGGGATTTTCTGGAACGGTATACGGCAGTGGGGCTCTGTGGAACAGAAGATTCACAGATGGCTCCCTTTCTGCCAAACAAAACCGACGGCATCCAACCAGACTGTCCCAACGCCAAACTTTTTCGCAGTTTCTTTTTTCCGAACGAAAAATAGAAAGGAGAAAGCTTATGATGAACAAAACCCATATTGCCTTAGGCATCTGTGCCGCTTTATTAGTAGCAAACACAGGATTTTTACTCCAGATTTCCAGCAGACAAAAAGCACTGGAACAACAAATGGCAAACATGCAAAACCAAGTCATGGACAGTATTTCTGTCAACACCTCCAGCATCACCCAGCGGATGGAAAGTATTTTAGATGAACAGTCCTCTCTCCTTTCCAATTCAAATTTTTCTGTTCAAAAACAAGATGGCATCATTGTTCTTCTGGCAGAAGCCACACCGAAAGCCATTGCAGACGGAGAAACGGCTGAATTTCGGATAAAAAAAGGAGATGGCTCTGTACAATCCCAAAAAGCCACATTGGAAAACGGTGTATGGAAAGTCACTATGGAAACAGGGCTTTTTGATGACGGAACCCTTTTCATTGCCATATCATCCAACGGCGTCACCAGACAGGAAGAACTAGGGAGTGTTTCCACAGCCCAGTACAGTAACATAGACGCCCAAAGCCAATGGGGGCAAAATGCAGCTACATTATATCTGCTGGTATATCCATCAGATTCTTTCTATGAAGTAAAAGACATCATAAAAGCCGAAGCTAATATAGAAAACGCTAATACAGGCGAATGTTTCACAGTTCCCATGTCTCTTATGAACAATCCTGATGCCGCTTTAGAAGATGTTTATACTGCCGATCCTATGGCCCCCACGCCAGATGTAGAAAACTTGCAGCGGTTAGGATTTTCCGCTGATTTTACAAACAAATTTGAACAAGGTACAGATTATTTCATCACCTTCTCCGTTACCACATCCGACGGAACCGTTCTTTCCGGCGGTGAGGACAGCACTTCTTATCGGAAAGAAAAAAACGGCGGCAAAACTTCTCTTTCCAACGGCTCCTTCAGTTTACAGCCTTAAACCGAATATTCTTATATTCTGACATAAAAAACCCCTTTTGTGTATAAACAAAAGGGGTTTTTATTACAGTACTTTTGCAAGGAATGTCTGCAAACGTTCGCTTTTGGGATTTGTAAAGATTTCTTCTGGTGTGCCTTCTTCCACCTGACGGCCATCAGCCATGAACATAACACGGGTTGCCACTTCACGGGCAAAGCCCATTTCATGGGTAACCACTACCATGGTCATATTTTCTTCCGCCAGCTGTTTCATAACTTCCAAAACTTCGCCAACCATTTCAGGGTCAAGAGCGGAAGTGGGTTCGTCAAAAAGCATTACTTCCGGCTGCATGCACAGGGCACGCACAATGGCAATACGCTGTTTCTGACCACCGGAAAGCTGGGAAGGATATGCATTTGCTCTATCTTCCAAGCCAACACGGCGCAGCAGACTCATTGCCAGTTCTGTTGCTTCTGCCTCACTTTTCCCTTGCAGCTTCATAGGTGCAATGATCATATTTTTCAAAATGGTCATGTGGGGAAAGAGATTGAAATGCTGGAACACCATACCCATTCTCTGACGATGGATGTTGATATCTGATTTCACATCTGTGATATCCACACCGTCAAAATAGATATGTCCGCCTGTAGGTACTTCCAACAGATTCAAGCAACGCAGGAAAGTAGATTTACCAGAACCAGAGGGTCCGATAACAACCACAACTTCGCCTTTTTTGATTTCTGTATTAATGCCATCCAGCGCTTTGATAGCACCTTTATTATAATGTTTCTGTAAATTTTCCACACGGATCAAGGATTCATTACCGCTCACTGCTTCTCAATCTCCTTTCCAGTTTATTTACCAGGAAGGTAAAGAACATAACCATAACCAGATAAATCAGCGCAACGCCGATCAAAGGCATAAAGGGGCTGTATGTAACACCACGGATGATGTCGCCGCCCTTTGTCAGATCCTGCATTGCGATATAGCCTGCAACAGAGGTTTCCTTCAGCAATACAATGAATTCGTTTGCCAGCGCAGGCAGTACATTCTTCAGTGCCTGCGGAATGATGATATAACGCATGGTCTGCACATAGTTAAAGCCCAAACTGCGTCCAGCTTCAAACTGACCGGGATCAATGGACATGATGCCGCTTCGTACAATTTCTGCAACATAGGCACCGGAGTTGACACCGAAAGCAATCATACCAACCAAAAGTTTGTTGTTGGAGGATGCCAGAATAATGTAGTACATAATCATCAGCTGTACAACAACAGGTGTACCACGGATCACTGTCAGATAAATTTTCGCAATAATGTTTAAGATTTTCAGCATAAAACGTCCAAAACCAGGACGCATTTCCTGATAATTTTTATCATAAGTAGAACGGATCATTGCCAGAATGACACCCAGAACAATACCGATCAATACGGCACAGAATGTCAGCTGCAATGTAACACCCAGACCATTCCAAAGATATTTCCACCGATCATCCTGAATAAAGTTTATATAAAACTGCTGCTGCATCCCTTCCCACCAGTTCTGTATTCCTTCCAAAAAAAATCCTCCTTTTTTCCTGTAATGCCAAAACAGGGACGGTTTCCCGTCCCCGGTTCATGGTTCTTATTTGATTATTCTGCTGTGATATATTTGTCGATGATGGACTGTACTGTACCGTCATCTTTCAGTTCCTGCAGAGCTGCGTTGATGGATTCTGTCAGTTCACTGTCTTTTGCCAGAGCAATTGCATAGTCTTCTGTGATATATTCTGTATCCAGAATTTTCAGACCTTCGTTAGCTTCAACGAATGCTTTTGCAGGTTCGTTGTCGATAACAACACAGTCAATTTTACCGGATGTCAGAGCTGCGATTGCGTCAGCGCCTTTTGTATAACGTTCTACTGTACCCAGACCTTCGCCTTCGATATCACCTGTTGTGTACAGGTCACCAGTTGTTGCTGTCTGAACACCTACAGTGTGGTTTGCGCCTTCTGCGAACAGATCATCAACGCTTGTGATGTCAGAATCTTCTTTTACAATTACTACCTGTACGCCTGTTGCATAGCTGTCTGTGAAGTCAACGCTCTGCAGACGTTCTTCTGTTACTGTCAGACCTGCCATTGCGATGTCAGCTTTGCCGGAAACGATGGAAGGGATGATGGAGTCGAAGTTCATGTCTTCGATTTTTACTTCACAACCCAGTTTTTCGCCCAGAGCTTTTGCAATTTCAGCGTCGATACCAACGATTTCCTGACCTTCGTAATATTCGTAAGGAGGGAAGTCTGCGCTTGTTGCCAGAACCAGAGTATCTTTTGCTTCGCCGCCTTCTGCTGCATCTGTTGTAGCTGTTTCACCACTGCCGCCGCAGCCAGCCAGAGCTGCTGTCATGGACAGTACCATTGTTGTTGCAAGAATACCTTTTAAATATTTTTTCATACGAAATTACCTCCCTAAAACTTTTTTCTCTTTTTTGAACTTGCTTTACAGTCACTGCTGTCTTACAAATAGGATTATACTAGACTCATGCATAAAATGCAATCAGAATGTTTCACCAGAAATTTTTTAAATTCCTGTTTTTTTTATTCACTTTGCACAGTTTTTCCTGTTTTTCAAGTTTTTTAAGGGGTTTTTTCTTTTTCCAAACACTACTTTTGTAATCTTTTCAGAACAAGAATATGTATAAAATGATGCATAAAATCCATTTATTCAAAATTTCTATTCGTTCTGCGACTTCTGCTTTCAAAAAATGTTGTCCTCTACGCAGACATCAATGAACACTTTTGTTGATGAATTCCGGCTGCATTTTGGAATACATGATTTTCTGCTCTGAATACAAACCATAATAACCAGACAGCATATAGCTGACTGCACACGCCAAGGCATAGTATGCAATTCCTTCAGCGCCAAACAATTCCACACAAAGGATCACAGAAGCAATGGGGCAGTTGGTCACACCACAAAACAGCGCCGCCATGCCTGTTCCGGCAGCAAAAGATGCCGGCAGACCAATCCATGGCCCAATGATGCATCCAAAGGTTGCTCCAACAAAAAAGGATGGTACGATCTCACCGCCCTTATAGCCTGCTCCCAAGGTCAGGGCTGTCAGCAAGATCTTCCACAAAAATGCCGGATACTCCGCTTCTCCTGCAATGGCACGGGTAATGACATCCATACCTGCGCCGTTATAATCTCTTGTGCCAAGCAGCAAAGTCAAGGCCACTACAATGCAGCCTCCCACGAAAATCCGGATATATCCATTTTTAAAATATTTTTTATAGTATTTTCCTGCGTTTTCCATAGCCAGACAAAACAGCACACTGACTCCAGCACAAAATACCCCCAGCAATATGACTGACCCAACGCCTGCCGCACTCAATGCAGGTACAGACTGTAACGTAAAAGATGTTGGTGTCACACCGCAGGCCATAGAAAGTCCTGTTGCTGTAACGGCTGCAATGATACTGGGCACAATGGCCGAGTAATGCATAATACCAACCGTAATGACTTCCATAGAAAACACCACTGCCGCCACTGGTGTTCCAAACAATGCTGCAAACCCTGCGCTCATGCCGCACATGGTGATGATTCGTTCATCTTTTTCATCCAGCTTAATCTTTCTGCCGATAAATGAGCCGATACTCCCACCAATCTGGAGGGCTGCCCCTTCTCTGCCAGCAGAGCCGCCCAGCAAATGCGTGATGATGGTACTGATAAAAATCAGCGGCGTCAAACGCAAACTTACTTTTTCATTGACGCGAACTGCAAACAGTATTAAATTAGTTCCTCTGTCATTCTGCATGCGCAGCAGATGATACAGTCCGGCAATGGCAAGACCGCCTATGGGAAGCAGGAACAAAATCCATGGATGGTTCATGCGAAAAACAGTCACTTCCTCCAGCAATATATGAAAGGCAATGCCCACAACACCAACAACAGTACCAATGACAGCGCCAATGAAAGACCAGATCAGAAAAACATAAATCCCCTTTTCACTGCCTTCTAAATAACGGTTGATCCTTTCCAGCAAACCGAATCTCTCCTTTTATATCCTGATTTTTCTTACTTCAGAAAATTTCTGCAAAAAATTCCTTTGAAACAGTTTGCAGTCATTATACCATAGGGTATCTTTTCTGCAAAACAAAACAGAAATGTTTTTGCAGAGAAAAAGCAATTTTTTCAAAAGATATCCTTCCGAAAAAATTGCTTTTTAAATTTCTGGAATTTAAATATACATTTCAAGTATATTGATTTGATGCATCATTTGGTTTCTTCTTCAGGCATTTCCATTTCTTCCGGAGTTTCCGCAGAAGCTGCTTCCGGCTGTGAAACCTCTGCAGCGTCTTCCACTTCCGCATCTTCTTCCATTTCTTCTTCGTCTTCCACATCTGCCGGATCATTTCTCCAAAGCTGCATACTGACAACAGCCTTAAACAAATCACCATCTACCTGTATACCAAATGTTCCGCCCTGCACTTCTGCCAGACTCTGGGCAATGGAAAGTCCCAGACCGCTGCCTTCTGTGGTACGGGAGCTGTCACCGCGAACAAAACGCTCTGTTAAGCGCGTTGCATCAAAGTCGATAGGTGTTGCAGAAATATTTTTCATAACCAATATACCATGTTCTTCCGTCTGGAAAATATCAATATATACCCTAGAGCCTTCCATGGAATATTTGATGACATTAGAGAGCATATTCTCCAAAATACGCCACATGTGTCTGCCGTCAGCTTCGATGAATACAGGCTCTGGACAACTAAGTCTGAATTCCAGTCTGGCTTCTTCGATTTTTTCTTCCATTTCCCCAATGGCCTGCATGGTGAGCTGACGATAATCTATCCGCATTTTTTCTACAGCCACATTTCCGCTGGAAACCTTGCTGGCTTCAATGAGGTCTTCGATCAATTGTTTCAGACGATAGGACTTCACTTGCAGTACATCCACATAATCTCTGGCAACTGGATTATCCAGTTTCTGCTGTTTCAGCAGATCCACATAGGTCACAATGGATGTCAGAGGTGTTTTCAGGTCATGAGAAACATTTGTGATCAATTCTGTCTTCATTCGTTCCCCTTTGACCGCTTCTTCTACGGCATTTTTCAAACCGTCCTGAATATTGGCAATATCCTCCGCAAAATTCAGGAAAGAGGGTGAAATCTCTGCCAAATCCAGCTGATAAGTCAGATTGCCTTTAGAAGTTTCTCTTGCGGAAATCATAATGCGCTTCAAAGAACGCAGTGCGCGCAAAAACAGATACAAACAGAATATATTAAACACGATCAAAAGACCAAAGAATGCCAGTACCAGACTGCTGTTGAAATACATGCAGATCATGAACACAAGGAAACAGTTCCCAAGGCCATAAGCCAGCATTACCAACAGCATCCAGCCTCGGAAAGTCGCTCCTGTAAAAAGAGAAGCAATCTTTCGCAGGAACACAGAAACCAGTGTATTTCTTGCCAGAATCTTACCCTTGATCTGTCTGCTCAGGGATAAGACATAGCTCAGTCCCACTGCCACATCTGCGATATATAAAATTCCCAGAAGCGTCAGGAATACATACGACCAGAAGGGCATGCCGCGATAGAGGATGAATTCCAGCAGCGTCAGTGCCATGAAAAAAGAAAATAAACCGAACAATCCTACCAACAGGAAATGTATTTCATTGTAAATCCTATCTACCAGCAGGTATTTCACCTGTCCGCCTTTTTTCTTCTGACCTGCCACACGAATCAGATATACCAAACAGATCATAAACAGCAAACATGCAATGGTGGATACCACAAACAAGTAAGGCATGCTGCTTTTTGCCAGAATGAATTCCTGATACAGATCATAGAAGTCATCTCCTTCACGCAGAGGTTCATCCACCGCAGCATACACACGATAGTTGCTGTTTTCCACATAAGCATTGCTGTAGGCATAATAAGACTTATCACTGAGGTTGTCACTGGAAAATTCCGCAGAAAGCATAATGGTATGACTCTTGCTGCTGACCTCCGCACGGGTTGCATTGCCAGCTACCACACGCCCCTGCTCGTCTTCCACAAAATAATAGAAATTGGTCAGGCTTTCCAGATACCGCACAGCTTCACGATATTCATCCAGCTGATCCTGAATATACATCTGGCGGTACTGGGGCAGTCTGGTTTCCACCAATCCCTCATATTCTATGAACTTATCCTCCAGCCTTTCCGGAATGTTTCCGTATACAATCAGCCCGTCATAGGTGTCATTGATTTCTGTATTACCGGTGATGACCCCGTCAATGATGTTGTAATATCGTTTAAAACCTGCCAAAAGTGCTTCTCTGTCTACTTTTTCCCCAGATTGTATTTTGGCTTCGCTTTCATAATAAACATCTGCAAGAACTGCTTCATCCAGCGTGGAGAAAAACAGATTCCGCAGTTCCACCGTATCATAAAAATTTTCTTCCGTTAGAATACTGCTGCCCCAGTTTTTCGTAACACTGGAAAACACCACACCACAGAAAAAAATCACCATTGCCATGATGAAAAGTATGCAGGTTGCGCACACCTTCCATCCAGTCTGATACAGTTTAGATTTTTTCGATCTTGTAGCCAATACCCCACACCACCTTCAAATACTTTGGCTCTTTCGGATTGATCTCGATTTTTTCACGAATACGACGAATATGCACAGAAACCGTATTTTCCGGTGCGAAAGATAATTCATTCCATACTTTTTCGTAAATCTGGTCAATGGAAAAGACCTTTCCGGCATTTTCCATCAAAAGCTGCAAAATACCATATTCCGTTGCAGTCAGTTTCACCGGCTCCCCTTCTACGCGAACTTCTTTGGCATCCTTATCCAGTTCCAGACCGCCGATTTTGATGACATTGCTTTTTTCCGCAATACTGCCCAAAGAAGTATAACGGCGCATTTGGCTTTTTACTCTCGCCAGCAGTTCCAGTGGATTGAAAGGCTTTGTGATATAGTCATCGGCGCCGAAATTCAGCCCCAGAATCTTATCTGTGTCTTCCGATTTCGCAGACAGAATAATGATAGGGATATTCAGGGTTTCCCGAATCTTCACTGTCGTATTCAGCCCATCCATTTTCGGCATCATGATATCCAGCAGGATCAGGTGGATTTCATTTTCTTCCAACGCCTGCAGTGCTTCCAAACCGTTATATGCTTTAATTACATTATAATTTTCCTGTTTTAAATAAATTTCGATGGCATCCACAATGCTCTTGTCATCATCGCAAACCAGAATATTGAATTTATTTTCCATGTTCTTTCCCCCTGTATTGCATTTTTTCTCAATTCTATCATAACAAGTAAGTTTTACAAAAAAACGGTGACTTCCTTACAAAAAAATTAAATTATTCATCAAAACCAGTTTACCACGTTCTGCTGCAAAATACAAAGACTACCTTTGACCTATATTTTTTTCTTTACAATGTTTTCTTGCCAAAAACATATCCTGCACATGACAAATACACAAAAAAAGGAAACACCTATATTTTCAGGTGTTTCCTTTTTTATTTTTACCCAAAGTCAATCTGGATCGTTTTACCCGGTGCAAAAGCATAGATATAACATGCCTTTACAGGCAGTTCCGTCACACGTTCCAGCGCTTCTTTATAAAGCTTCAGCTGGATTTTATATTTCTCCAAAAAAGCATCCTCCTGCCAAAGGCGGTCGCTTTTATAGTCCACCAGCACAACGCCCTTTTCTTCTACAAAATAGCAGTCGATAATACCATTAATCTGGATAAATTCCTCCATATCCTGATATATTTCGTCCAGAAAAACTTCTTTCGGCTCCACCAACATAGCAAAAGGCTGTTCTTTATGAATTTCTTCCGCCTTTTGTATCCGTTTCGCCAAATCAGAAGAAAAGAAATTGAGAAGCTCTTTTCGGCGAATAGCAGCCCTTTCTTCCTCCGTCAGCCGACCTTGCTGCTGCAATTGTGACAGCAGTTCTTCCAAAGTATCGGCATCATAGGCTTTTCGCAGGTCTGCCGCTTCCATAACTGTATGCATAGCAGTACCGATTTCTGCCGCTGTCAGCCCTTCTTTTTTCTGACCAAACTGAGGAATCTGCAATTCCTGCGGCATAGGTACTTCTTCACCGGAAATTTCTGCTTGATACCGCCGCTTGATTTCAGAAATAGAAACTTTTGTGGGCAGCATGGTGGCAGTTTCATAATCATATTTCCATGACAGGATGCGGAAAATCTCCTCTTTTCTGCCGCTGTAATCCGGCTCTGTATCCCAATTTTCAAAGACATTCTGCTGTTCTTCTGCCAGTTCCTGTTTTTCCTGCTCTGTTCCGTAGATATCCCCTTTTTCCAAAAAAGTAAATTTCCAACGGGATGGCTCGTCCAAAAACTGTCGTGCCTCACCTCTGTCTGCTGGCTCCCAAGGTTCCGGCAATACCCTTCCCTGTGGATGGCGCAGGAGTGCAGGCATAATCCAATCCAGATAGCTCCTTCCTCGACGCAGACGGAATACTGGCAGCAATTCTTCCACAGAATCTGCTGTTTCTGCCCATTTTTCCACAGATTTTTGCAGATTGCGCACCGTTCCTGTCAAAATCAGTTTTTCCTTTGCTCTGGTCAACGCTACATATAATACACGCATTTCTTCTGACAGATTTTCCTGTCTGATGGCTTCTGCCAATGCGGTTTTGGACAACGTCCGATAGGAAGCTCGATGGTCTAAGTCCATATAATCCATGCCATATCCCCATTCCTGATGGGTGATGACAGCGGCCTTTGCATCGGCGTCATTAAACTGTTTCCCAAGGTCTGCTACAAAGACCACAGGGAATTCCAGCCCTTTACTTTTATGAATGGTCATGACACGCACCAAATCATCGGCTTCGCTTTGGAGTTTTGCGGCAGAGGATTCTGTTTCTGCCGTTTTCATATCCTCCACAAAACGGATAAAATGGAACAGCCCTTTTCCGCTGTTATTTTCATAAGTTTCCGCTTTTTCCAGCAAAAGCCGCAGGTTTGCCTGACGCAGACTGCCGCCGGGCGTCATGCCTGCATAATCATAATATCCCGTCTGCTGATAGAGATACCGCAGCAATTCACAAAGGGACAATTCTTTTGCCTTTTCACGCCAATCCAGCAAATCCGACTGGAAGCGTTCCAGTTTTTCCAGAATTTCTTCTTCTGCACCCTCTGCCAGATACCGCAGGACACATTCATAAAACAATCCATCACCGCCAAAAAGACGGATTTCCATCAAAGCGTCAGCACTGATGCCATACAAAGGCGAATGGAGCACAGAAAGCAAAGGAATATCCTGATAAGGATTGTCAATAAGGCGGAGGAAATTCAAAACTGTATCAATTTCCGGCACATCAAAATATCCTTCTGCCGTTTCCGCATAATAAGGAATGCCTTCTTTGCCGAAAATATCATCCAGTGTTGTACCCCAGCTGCGGATACTCCGCACCAGAACTGCCACATCCCGATATTCCATAGGGCGATAGCTTTCCAGCCCCCGGTCATAGACCTGATAGCCAGCCTTCATCATTTCTCTGATCTTTCCGGCAATCATGGTGGCTTCCATTTGCCGCTTATCCAGTTCTTCCAAATCGGTCAGCTGCTCATCCGTTCCTTCCGAGGACAAATCCAACAGCATCATTTCATTTTCACCGCCGCAAAGCCCATCAAAGTCTGGGAAATCCGCTCCTGCATACAATGCCGCTTCGTCATCATAATCCACATCCCCAAAAGCTTCTGACATGGTCTGACGGAAAATAAAATTGATGCCATCCAGCACATTTTTCCGGCTGCGGAAGTTTTTAGACAAAATGATTTTTCTGGTTTTGCCGCCTTTTTCCACAGGATAAGTACGATATTTCTCATTGAACAGCTGAGGCATAGCAAGGCGGAAACGGTAAATGCTCTGCTTCACATCCCCCACCATAAAGCGGTTGTTTTTGCCTGCATAAGCACCGGATACTGCCGTCAACAGCATTTCCTGCACCACATTGCTGTCCTGATACTCGTCAATCATGATTTCGTCATACTTTTGCTGCATCTGTTTTGCGGCGTCTGTGGGGATGATATTGTCTTTGGTACTGCCGGGTTCTGTGAGGATTTGCAGGGCAAAATGTTCATAGTCATTGAAATCCAGCCAGAGTTTTTCTTTTTTCGCCTGTGCAAAGGCTTCCGCAAAACGGATAACTGTTTCTGACAAGGCTTTGGCAATGGGATACAGAGAGGAAATGAGTTTTGTTTGGGTTTCTGCGCCATAGCAAAAATAGGTTTCTCCCAATTTGCCAATGGCTTCTTTTGCTTCATTCCGCAGATTTTTCACCCAATCCGCAGTTTCTTTATCCTTCCCGCGGTAAGCTGGCATACGGGCAAAATCCACAGCAACATAGGCTTGATGCCAATCTGCGTAACAAGGCTGTTCCAACGCCTGCCGCAGGGCTTTTACACCTTCTAATTCTGCCTCTAAACGCTCTCCATAGGCAGTGAATTCTCCATTGCCGCAAATGCGGTCATAAGCCTTCTGCAAGTTATACAGAGCATAATCCACCCCATTGGTGATACCTTCCCTAATGAGGGGCATCCATGCGCACTGGTCAACGGTATCTCCTTCTGCCATGTAAAACTGCTCTGCCATCTTCCGCAAAAGATTATCCGGGTCGGGATACCCCTGTGAGAATTTATAAACCTGCAAAATCAAATCCTTCAGCCGCTGATCTCCTGTATTTTCTCCATAGGTTTCCAATAGACGGAGAAAGCCTTCATCCTCTGCTTCATAAAGGGTTTCAAACAATTCTCCCAGCACATCTTTTTGCAGCAAAGCGATTTCCGCCGGGTCTGCCGTTTTCACTGCCGGGTCAATATCCAATCTGTCATAATACTCCCGAATGACTTGCAGACAAAAAGCGTGAATGGTTTTGATGTCTGCCCGACTCAAATAAGTGAGCTGGTTCTGCAAATGGACATCATCGGGCTTTTCTTCCAGTTTTTTCGTAATGGCGGCGCCAATACGCTGACTCATTTCTGCCGCTGCCGCTTTTGTAAACGTCACCACCAGCAAACGGTCGATATCCAGCGGTTCTTCTTCGGCTGTGATCCGCTGAATGATACGCTCTACCAATACGGCTGTTTTGCCGCTGCCTGCCGCCGCAGAAACGAGAATATCACTCCCTCTTGCGTCAATGGCTTCTTTCTGCTGTGTTGTCCACTTTGCTCCCACGCTGTTCACCTCATCTTTTCTTAGGAACCGGACGCCTTTTGCAGCCGGATATGAAAAGGCACATATCCCACAAAAGACGCCATAAAACTACTGTAAGAATTATACCAGAAGTTCAGCAAAAACGCCAACGTCTGCGGTGTCATCTCAATGGTATGAAAAAGATATCTTGCCGTGGTACGGGCAAAGAGTTCCGCAAAACCGCTTTGATACAGACTAGCGCAGCGGTATAGAATATCTGCCATTTGCCGCTCTTTTTCGTTCAGTTCATAAACCCTTGCCATGGCTGCGGACATTTCCTCCCAATCCAGTTGTTTTTTCCGTCGCCGCACCACACGAATAGTATGGTGGATACCAGCCAGCTTGAAAAAACGCTTGCCGCTTTCCAAATCTAACCGTTCCACGTTGGCTCTGAAATAATTCTCCCGACTGAAATCCAGCAAAAACATTTCATAGCCATCGGCTACGGTACTTTCGATACACTGCATATAGTATGCTTCATAAAAAGGTGTTTCCTGTGCCGCTCTGGCAAGATAGCTTTCTTTCTGCCCTTCCAGATAAAGGGTAACAGGGTCCTGTTTCTGTCTGATATGTAACTGCATGAAAATTCCTCCTTCTTTATTCTATTGTAAAAGAAAGCAGACCTGTCCACGGGGGATTTTCACCGCAAATGACAACAAAAAAAGAGTGTTTTCGCATCCAGCCAAAACACTCTTTTTTGAGCGAACAGGCGGCTGTGCACCGCCGCCTGTATTTGTACCGTCTGATCCCAGAGGGTATCAGCAGTTACCGCAGTTGTTCAGCTGACCGCCGCAGTTGTTGTTGCCGCAGCAGCACAGCAGGATCAGAATCCACAGCCAGGAATTGTCATTGCCACAGCCGCAGCTGCTGTTGTTGTTATTGCCGCACAGGCACAACAGCAGAATCACCCAAATGAAACTGTCATTACCACAACCACCGAATCCACACATAATAAAAATACCTCCTTAAGTAAAATTGTATCGACTTACAATTTCATCTTATGAGGTATTTTTTGCTTTCTTGCCTGTCTCTAAAAAATTTTTTTATTGGGGAAGCTGCAGATCTGAAACCAGAATGTCCACAGTAAAACCACCCATTTCATCCATGAGACTCACCATGGTGATGTGTTCCGCATCATGGAAGTATAACAAATGGCTCATGCCTTTTTCCGCTGCCAGTGCCTGATTTTCCGCCAGACCTTCCAGCTGGCTTTCCAGTACTTCCACACCTGCCGCCAGATACGCTCTGGCAATGCGTGCCGCTGTTTCCTGACCATCAGGATGGGCAGCAAAAACTGCTTTTACTTTCTGTTCCATAGAATGCCGCCTCTTTTCTCAGGAATTGCCGTTCTTTTCATGGAGCATTTTTTCCAGTTCGTCAATAAAACTGTTGATGTCCTTAAATTGACGGTATACGGACGCAAAACGTACATAAGCCACTTCGTCCAGATCTTTCAGCCGTTCAATAACCAGATTGCCCAGCTGTTTGCTTTCCACTTCTCTTTCACCGCTGCCTGCCAGTGTATTTTCGATATCATCCACCAGCTTCTGAATCTGCTGTGCAGTAACGGGGCGTTTGTTGCAGGATTTCATGATCCCGTTCTGAAGTTTTGCCTTATCAAAAATTTCTCTAGTGCCATCACGCTTGATGACGGTGATGGGAATCATATCCACTCTTTCATATGTGGTAAAACGCTTGCCGCACTGTTCACAGACACGGCGGCGGCGAATCACGGAATTGTCGTCCTGTGCACGGGAATCAATTACCTTCGTATCCGCAAAATTACAAAAAGGACATTTCATGCCCAATCCTCCTCCTGTGTTTCTCAAATTCTCTGGTTTTTAGTATAAAGCAGAACTGCCCATAGGTCAAGCACAAAGGGCAGTTTCTGTCCTATAGGGTCTCCTCCCGTTCCATGCTGTCCGCATCCACCTCCACCAATATGATATCGTCCCCGATACGACGGATACAACGCCACGGAATATAATAGGCTCTGCCCCTGCCGAAAGGGTTCCACCTACAGCCTTCCATGGGAATGATCAGCGTGCGTATCTTGCCAGAGGGAATATCCAGTTCCAGATCTCCCACAAAGCCCAGCCGCCTGCCATCACAAATGTTGATAACTTCTTTTTCCTGCAGATCGGAGAATTTTTCCATTGATTTTTCCTCCTTTTTGGTCTTATTTCACTTTATGCCCTGCCTATAAGAAACCTTGCACAAAAATCCAAAAGTGTGACTTTTGCCCCTTGACGCTCTTTGGAAATCGTAATACAATATATGTACGATATCACCGCACAAAAATCAATATATTGTATTTCTTTAGATTCGAAAAGCCTATGGTTTCAGTCATGGTGCTCTGTGCGGACGAAAAAAACTTGCAGCCGATCAGGTGGATTGAGGCAGAAAGAGGGATTGAAATGATTACAACGATTACAAAACGAGATGGACGCGTGGCTTATTTTGACATCAACAAAATTGCCAATGCCATCGAAAAAGCTTTCCAGGCAACCAGCGGAGAAAAAAGTTATGCAACCTGTCTGGAAATGGCACAGGAAGTATCTGATTATTTTGAAAAAGAAAATATTCATTCCCCTTCTGTTGAACAGATTCAGGACAGAGTGGAACGGGTGCTCATTGACCATGGTTTTGTACAGACTGCAAAAGCCTATATCTTGTATCGCGCGGAACGTACCCGTATCCGTAACATGAATGACCGTCTGATGAAAACTTTCGAGGACATCACTTACAAAGACGCAACCGACAGTGATATCAAGCGCGAAAATGCCAATATCGACGGCAATACAGCCATGGGTTCCATGCTGAAATACGGCTCTGAAGGTGCAAAGCATTTCTATGAATCTTATGTGCTGAACCCCAAACATTCTGAAGCACACCGCAACGGAGATATTCACATCCACGACTTGGATTTCTATACACTGACCACAACATGTTGTCAGATTGACCTCTTAAAACTTTTTGAAGGCGGTTTCTCTACAGGTCATGGGGTGCTGAGAGAACCCAACAGCATCGCAAGCTATGCTTCTCTGGCATGTATCGCCATCCAGTCCAACCAGAACGATCAGCACGGCGGTCAGTCTGTACCCAATTTCGATTACAGCATGGCTCCCGGCGTTGCAAAGACATACAAAAAACGCTATCGTTCCAATCTGGCTTCCCTCATTGAAGTCATGGACAGCGAAGAACACGCAAAAGCTATGAAAGAAGCTTTTGTGAAGCTGGAAGATATGGGTCTGGTACCTACACTGGACAAAAACGAAACATATGACGCCGAAGAAGCCAAACTGGCAGAAGAAATCGGTATCCCTACAGAAATCTATGCGAAAGCACATGCTTTCACTGTAAAAAAATCCACAGAAGAAACAGACAAAGAAACCTATCAGGCAATGGAAGCCCTGCTGCACAACCTGAACACCATGCACAGCCGTGCCGGCGCACAGACACCATTCTCCTCCATCAACTATGGTATGGACACTTCCACAGAAGCCAGAATGGTCATGAAAAACATGTTGCTGGTAACAGAAGCAGGCCTTGGTAATGGGGAAACAGCCATCTTCCCTATCCAGATTTTCCGTGTAAAAGAAGGTGTCAACTTCAATCCCGGCGAACCCAACTACGACCTGTTCAAACTGGCATGCCGTGTCAGCGCAAAACGTCTGTTCCCGAACTTCTCTTTCCAGGATGCGCCTTTCAATCTGAAATACTACAAAGAGGGGCATCCTGAAACAGAAATCGCATATATGGGCTGCCGTACGCGTGTTATGGCAAATGTCCATGACCCTGAAAAAGAAATCACACCGGGCAGAGGCAACCTGAGCTTCACCAGCATCAACCTGCCCAGAATCGCCATCATGGCAAATAAAAACATTGATTGGTTCTTCAACGAACTGGATCACAAGACAGATCTGGTTGTGGAACAGCTGTTGGAACGCTTTGAAATCCAGGCGAAGAAAAAAGTACACAACTATCCTTTCCTCATGGGCGAAGGCATCTGGATTGACAGCGATAAACTGGGCTGCAATGAAGAAGTACGGGAAGTGCTGAAAAACGGCACCCTTTCTGTTGGCTTCATCGGTCTGGCAGAAGCACTAAAAGCCTTGATTGGTGTACACCATGGCGAAAGCGAAGTGGCACAGAACCTTGGTCTGGACATCATCAGCCACATGCGCAATCGTCTGGACGCACTGTCACAGAAAACAAAACTGAACTTTACCCTGCTGGCAACACCTGCGGAAGGTCTGTCTGGCAGATTTGTAGAAATCGACCGGAAGCGTTTCGGTTCCATCGAAGGCGTGACCGATCGGGAATACTATACAAACAGTTTCCACATTCCTGTATACTACCCTATCAGCGCTTATAAGAAAATCCAGCTGGAAGCACCTTATCACGCACTGACAAACGCAGGTCACATCACTTATGTGGAACTGGATGGTGATCCGTCCACAAACCTGGATGCTTTTGAAAAAATCATCCGTTACATGAAAGCCCAGGGCATTGGTTACGGTTCCGTCAACCATCCTGTTGACCGCGACCCCATCTGCGGCTACAACGGCATCATCGGCGACACTTGCCCCAAATGCGGCAGAAAAGAAGATGAAGGCGAAGTAGGCTTCCAGAGAATCCGTCGTATCACCGGTTATCTGGTAGGTACACTGGATCGTTTCAATAACGCAAAACGCGCGGAAGTCCGCGACAGAGTGAAACACTCCGTTGTAACAGAAGTAAAACTGACACCAAAGGAAGATTAATATGAGAATCAAAATCAGCGGCGTTGTCAACGATTCCATCGTTGACGGCGCAGGCTTTCGCTTAACGGTATTTACACAAGGCTGCCATCACAACTGCAAGGGCTGCCACAATCCCCAGACCCATGACCCGGAAGGCGGTTTCTGGTCTGATACAGAAGATATTTTGAAGGTAGCGGCGGAAAATCCACTGCTGGACGGCATTACCCTTTCCGGCGGTGATCCTTTGGAACAGCCTGCTCCCTGCACTGCTCTGGCAGAAGGCGCACATGCCTTGGGTCTGAATGTCTGGACTTATACCGGCTACACATGGGAAGCCCTTCTCACGGAAAACAATCCCGAACGAATGGCACTTCTTCAAAACACCGATGTTCTGGTAGATGGGCCTTTCCTCATGGAGCAGCGTTCTTTGGAACTGCGGTTCAAAGGCAGCAAAAACCAGCGCACCATTGATGTAAAAAAATCACTGGAAACAGGCGAAATCATCCTTTGGGATAACTAAGTCAACTCACCAAATTTTATTATAGAAACAAAAAAGCACAAAATCTCTTGCAAAAGAAATTTTGTGCTTTTCTATTCTGTCAATCTAAAGGAATTTCTTTCATGCCTTCCGGCGTCCAGATTTTTGTATAACGGAAACCGAATTCCCGACAAGCCTGCGCAACTTCCCCAAAGGCAAAGCCAATGGAATTACAGTCGTGGCTGTCGCTGGAAAGAACAATCTCCCCACCTCGCTTCTGCAATTCTTTCAGCAGTCCATAAGAGGGATATGGTTCTGTTCTGAGTCCACGATACATAGCGCCTGTGTTGATTTCAAAAGGCACTCCAGTCCGCACCAATTCCTCCATGGCTTCTAGTGCCAGAAAACGATATGCTTTTTCGTCCATATCAAAATATTTATTTCCTTCGTTAAACTTTGAAATCAAGTCGAAATGCCCAATGATGTCCGGCTTTGTTTTCGCCACCACCTGTGCTTCTGCTTCAAAGTAAGCAGCAGCGTATTTCAGGAAATCACCGCCGAAAAACTCCCGAACAATGGCGTTTGTTTTTTCTTCGGATTCGTCTACGGTATGATACAGCCCGTCTTTGTATACATAATGAGTGGAACCAATGACATAGTCATAAATGTCCGTAGGTTCTGTAGAAAAACAATCCTGTTCCACACCGGCGTAAACTTCCATTTTTCCGGCATATTCCGCTTTGACTGCCGCAATATCCCTCAGATACTTCTGGATATTTTCCTTGGACATACAGTAGCTTTGGTCAAAGTCCGTATAGCCATGACCGGAGAATCCCAGATGGGTAAATCCCTTTTCAAAAGCGGCTTTTGCCATTTCCGCTGCAGTGTTTTTGCCGTCACAATATTTTGTATGGGTATGATAATTGGCTTTTGGTATCATTTTGTCATCTTCTCCTGTTTTACTTTATGGTCGATGATATGACGGGAAGCCAGTTCTTTCCGCACATCTTCCAGAGAAATCCCTGCTTCTATCATCAATACAAGTACATGATACGCCAGATCTGCAATTTCGTAAATGGTTTCTTTTTGATCTTCCGCCTTTGCGGCAATAATCACTTCTGTGGATTCTTCCCCTACTTTTTTCAAAATCTTGTCCAGACCTTTTTCAAAAAGGTATGTGGTGTAGGAACCTTCGGGTTTATCGGCTTTTCTGCCTTCCAGCAGTTCCATGAGCCCATCAATGGAAAAACCATGGTTTTCCTCACTCTGGTATACTGTTTCGTTGAAACAGGATTCTGTGCCTAAATGGCAGGCAGGACCGTCCTTCAGTACTTCCACCGTCAGGGCATCTCTGTCACAATCGGCAGTGATGCTGACAATATGCTGGTAATTGCCGGAAGTTTCCCCTTTCCGCCACAATTCCTGACGGGAGCGAGACCAGAAACAGGTTTTGCCTTCTTTCATGCTGATTTCCAGACTTTCCCGATTCATATAAGCCACTGTCAGGACTTTTTTGCTGAGGGCATCCACCACAACGGCAGGAATCAGCCCTTTTTCGTCAAATTTTAATGTATTGATATCAAACATACGTCCAATCTCCTTTTATAACCGCATGGGAATGTTTTCTTTCGCCAGACGTTCTTTCAATTCTTTGATATTCACTTCGCCAAAATGGAAAATGGAAGCCGCCAGACCTGCATCCACTTTGGGCAGTTCTTTGAACAGTGTCACAAAGTCCTCCATAGACCCTGCGCCGCCGGATGCGATAACAGGCACGGAAACGGCATCACATACCGCTTCCAGCATTTCCAAGTCAAAGCCTTTTTTCACGCCGTCGGTGTCAATGCTGTTGACAACCACTTCCCCAGCACCCAATGCCACACATTTTTTGATCCACTCGATAGCATCCATACCGGTATTTTCCCGTCCGCCTTTTGCAAAGACCGTAAACTTACCGTCTACCCGTTTCACATCCACAGAAAGGAAAACGCACTGGTCACCGTATTTCTGCGCTGCCTGTGCAATGAGGTCAGGATTTTTGATAGCACCGGAATTGACACTGACTTTATCGGCGCCGCATTTCAGCACACGGTCAAAATCTTCTAAGGTATTGATGCCGCCGCCAACAGTCAGGGGAATGAAAATGGTTTCCGCAACCTTTTTCAGAATATCTGTAAAGAGGGCACGTCCTTCCGCTGACGCTGTGATGTCATAAAACACCAGTTCATCAGCGCCGTTATCGCTGTAATATTTCCCCAGTTCAACGGGAGAAGAAACGTCATTCAGTCCTTGAAAATTGACGCCTTTTACCACCCGTCCGTCCTTTACATCCAGACAGGGAATGATGCGTTTTGTAATCATTTGCCTTCCCCCTTTGCCAGTTTTACGGCTTCCGCCAAATCAATATGGCCTGTATACAAAGCTTTTCCCAAAATAGCACCATACAGCCCCATTTTTTCCAGAGCCGCTACATCTTCCAAAGAAGAAACACCACCGGATGCCACAATATCCATGTGGTATGTTTCGCCTAAGTGGCGGTACAGTTCCAGATTGGTACCGGAAAGAAGCCCGTCCTTAGAAATATCTGTGCAAATGATGGTTTTTACGCCCATCTTTTCCAGCTTCTCACAAAAAGCGTCACAAGTCAGGGCAGAAACTTCTGTCCAGCCTTTGATGGCAACCATACCATCTTTGATGTCTACACCAACGGCGATTTTCTCGCCGTATTTTGCCACCATATTTTCCAGAAAATCCGGCTGAGTGATGGCTGCTGTTCCCAAAATCACCCGGTATACGCCAGCATCCAGATATTTCTCAATGGTTTCTTCGGAGCGGATACCGCCGCCCACTTCTGTTTTCAATCCGCTTTTTGCCACAATATCCCGAATGGTTTCCAGATTGGGTGTTGTGCCGTCTTTTGCCCCCTCCAGATCCACCAGATGTAAAAACTCCGCACCTGCTTTGGCAAAGGACTGTGCCACTGCCGCAGGATTATCGCTGTAAACGGTTTTCTGGGCATAGTCCCCACGCACCAGCCGCACCGCACAGCCTTCGATCAGATCAATGGCAGGAAAAATAAACATGTGCCTTCCTCCTCTCACAGGTTACAAAATGCTTTCAAAATTTTCAGTCCCACTTCTCCGCTTTTTTCCGGGTGGAACTGACAGCCATATACATTGCCTCTTGCCACTGCCGCTGTCAGCTCTGCGCCATATTCTGCCGTCGCAGTCACGAAATCTGCGCAGTCAACCGCTGCAAAGGAATGTACGAAGTACACACAGTCATTTTCTGCCAAATCCGCAAAAATGGAGGATTTTTCTTTCTCTTTGGGGAAATGCAGTCCATTCCAGCCGATGTGAGGCACTTTCAGCCCTTCGCCAATCATAGGCGCAATGGGTCGCACCACCCCGGGAATGAGCCCCAGACCTGCATATTCGCCATATTCGTAACTTTTTTCAAAAAGCAGCTGCATCCCTAGACAAATGCCCAGCAAAGGCTTGCCTGCCGCCGCTTCTTTCAGCACCACTTCTTCCATGCCGCTTTTCTGCAGTTTTTCCGCCGCATCCCCAAAAGCGCCGACCCCCGGCAGGATGATGTGGTCGCATTTCTGCAATACAGCAGGGTCATTTGTCACCACTGCTTCTTCTCCGATATATGCCAATGAGCTTTTCAGGGAAAAGAGATTCCCTACGCCATAATCAATGATTCCTACCATTACAGCACCCCTTTTGTTGACGGGATTTCATCCCGATATTTTTCGTCAATGGAAACTGCCTGTGCCAGCGTTCTGGCAAGGGCTTTGAATGTGCCTTCGATGATGTGATGGCTGTTTCTGCCGGAAAGCTGTTTCACATGCAAAGTCATGTTTGCCTTCCGCACAAAAGCAATGAGAAATTCCTCTGTCAGTTCTGTATCGAAGGTACCCACTTTTTCTGTGGGGATTTCCAGCCCATATTCCAGATGGGCACGACCGGAAAGGTCCACGGCACACAAAATCAATGTTTCATCCATGGGCAGGATGATATGCCCATAACGGCGGATGCCTGCGCCATTGCCCAAGGCTTCCGCAAATGCCATGCCCAAACAAATGCCGATATCCTCCACAGAATGGTGGTCGTCCACATCCACATCCCCGTGACAGGTCACGTCCAAATCAAAACGACCGTGTCTTGCAAAGAGGGTCAGCATGTGATTGAGAAAACCACAGCCTGTATCTACGTTACTTTTGCCAGTGCCGTCCAGATTCAAGGAAAGGGCAATATCTGTTTCCGCTGTTTTCCGGTTGATTTCACTTGTTCTCATGCCTTTCCTCCTTCTTCCAGCAGTTCTTTTGTTTTTTCCAGCAAAATATCCATCTGTTCATCGGTGCCAATGGTGATACGCACAAAGTCCTTGATTTTTTCTTTGCCGAAATAACGCACCAGAACGCCTTTTTTCTTCAAACCTCCATACAAATCCACACCACTGATGGCGTCGGACTTAGCAAAAATAAAGTTTGCTACAGAATCCAGCACTGTAAAGCCCAGTTTTCGCAGTTCCGCGGTGGTTCTTTCTCTGGTTGCGGCAATTTTCTTGCAGTTTTCCATATAATAATCATTGCTGTCCACAGCCGCTTCCCCTGCCGCCAATGTGATGCGGTTGATGTTATAGGGGTTTGTGGAGTATTTGATTTTATTCAAGTCCTCGATGATACCTTTGGACGCAATGGCAAAGCCCAGTCTTGCCCCAGCCATGGAACGGGACTTGGAAAAGGTCTGCACCACCAGCAAGTTATCGTATTTATGAATCAAATCCACACAGCTGGTACCGCCGAAATCAATATATGCCTCATCAATGACAACCACATGGTCTGGATTTGACTGAATGATTTTTTCAATGTCATTCTGAGACAATTCCAGCCCCGTAGGAGCGTTTGGATTGGCAATGACTACCATTGCCTCATTCTTACAATAATCTGCTGCAGAGATGGTAAAATCCGCCTGTAAAGGCACCTGTTTTGCCTGCACCCCATAGAGGTCAGCATAGACAGGATAAAAACCATAACTGATTTCCGGGAACATGGCTCCGTGGGTTTCATCACAGAATGCCATAAAAGCGAAATTCAAAATATCATCAGAGCCATTGGAAAGGAAAATATTCTCTGCTGTGACTCCGTAAAGGTCAGCCAGCTTCTGCCGCAGGACTTTTCCTTCCGGGTCTGGATACAGTTGTAATTTTCCGATTTCTTCCCTGTTTATTTTTGCAAAAACTTCCGGTGAAGGAGGATAAGGAGATTCATTTGTGTTCAGTTTCACATACTGCATGTCCTGAGGCTGTTCTCCCGGAGTATATGCTTCCAAACCCGCAAAACGGGTGCTTAAAAATCTGCTCATAACTTTCCTCCTTTTTCCAGACGTACCGAAACGGATTTACCATGTGCCTGCAAGCCTTCTTCTTCCGCAAAGCGTACAATTTTCTTGCCAACCTGCTCCAGTGCCTGCTGGGTATAGTATGTAAAAGAAGATTTCTTGATAAAATCATCTACAGACAAGGGGGAAGAAAAACGGGCTGTACCGCTGGTGGGCAGGGTATGGTTTGGCCCTGCGAAATAATCCCCCAAGGCTTCCGGTGCGTGTTTCCCAAGGAAAATGGAACCTGCATGGCGAATCTGTGCCAAATATGCAAAAGGATTATCCACACAGACTTCCAGATGTTCAGGGGCAATTTCATTGGAAATTTCCACCGCCTGTGTCATGGATTCTGCCAGAATGATTTTGCTGCAATTATCAATGGATTCTCTGGCAATTTCTGCTCTGGGCAGCAAAGGAATCTGCCGTTCCAGTTCCGCAGAAACAGCATCTGCCAGTCGTTTGCTGTCTGTAACCAGCACG
Organism: uncultured Clostridia bacterium; assembly: GCA_902477755.1. Classification (GTDB taxonomy): domain Bacteria; phylum Bacillota; class Clostridia; order Lachnospirales; family Anaerotignaceae; genus Anaerotignum. The sequence goes on along the minus strand of CABSIK010000002.1, from coordinate 104,587 downwards.
GCGCTTGCCATTGTATCATGTTCTGCCTGAGAAAGCATGTCTGCCGCCACCACTTCCGCATCACAGGTATCATCCCCCAAAATCAAAATCTCACTGGGGCCTGCAATCATATCAATGGAAACCCGACCAAAAACCTGTTTTTTGGCTTCTGCCACAAAAGCATTGCCGGGGCCTACAATCTTATCCACACGAGGCACACTTTCTGTACCATACGCCAATGCGCCGATGGCCTGAGCACCGCCAATTTTAAAAATACGGTCTACGCCAGCAATTTCCGCCGCTGCCAGAATGACCGGATTGATTTTGCCGCCTTTGGCTGGCGTAGTCATGATGATTTCCCCTACACCTGCAATTTTCGCCGGAATGGTATCCATCAAAACCGTAGAGGGATAACATGCTGTACCGCCGGGTACATAGACACCGGCTCTGTCCAAAGGAATGATTTTCTGTCCCAGTACCACGCCACCTTTTTCTGTGATAACAAAGTCAGTCCGTTTCTGTTTTTCATGGAAAGCACGGATATTGGCCGCCGCTTCTTCCAAAATGGCAATAAGTTCCGGGTCTACTGCCGCCATGGCCGCTGCCCGTTCTTCTGCCGTTACTTCCAGCACATCCAGCTTTGCACCATCAAAGCGTTCACTGTAACGCCGCAGGGCTTCATCGCCATTTTTCCGTACATCTGCCAGAATTTCCGCTACGGCATCTTCCACGTCTGTTTTTTCTTCTGTTCTATGAAAAATATCGTCAATGGAAATATCTGCATAACGATACTGTTTAATCATTGGTATCACCTCTTTTTGCTTCCTGCCGAAGTCCTTCTATTTTTTCACACATTTCCTGCACCCGTTCATAATTGAACTGATAACTGGATTTATTGGCAATGAGCCTTGCACTAATGGGTACAATGTCCTCCAGTGGTTCCAGATTATTTTCTTTCAGCGTGGTGCCTGTTTCCACAATATCCACGATGACATCAGACATGTGGAGGATTGGCGCAATTTCAATGGAGCCATGGAGTTTGATGATTTCAATTTCCATGCTCTGTCTGCGGAAGTATTCCCTTGCGATATTGGGAAATTTTGTTGCTACACGAAGGGTCTTGTCTGTGGTAAGTCTTGTGCCTTTGATGCCTGCCACTGCCATGCGGCATTTGCCAATGCCCAAATCCAGCAGTTCATAGACATCAGACCCCTGTTCCAGCAAAATATCTTTGCCTACAATGCCCACGTCAGCGGCGCCCCGTTCCACATAAACGGCAACGTCGGAAGGCTTCACCCAGAAATACCGCACACGGTTTTCCTCATTTTCAAAAATCAGTTTTCGGTTCTGTTCCCGAATGGAGGGGCAGCCAAAGCCAATACCTTCCAAAATATCATAAGCTTTTTCCCCTAATCTGCCTTTTGGCAGCGCGATATTCAAATACTCAGCCAATGACTTCCACCCCACTTTCACTTAACCGGCAAAGCTGTTTGTATTTCAGTCTGCCGTCATCCTGTTTCTGTACTGCCACGGAAAGCCCCATGCTCTGAAGCATCTGTACCGCTCTAAGTTTTCCGATGGTATCGGTATTTTCGTCGCATAAAAGCAATGCGTCCACATCATAAGACTTCTCTTCTTCGCCATAACGTTCCAGCATATCCATATAAACGGCAAATCCCAGCGCATCTGCGTTTTTGCCGCATTTATGCACCAGATTGTCATATCTGCCGCCAGAAAGCACCCCTGTGGGAATACCATCCACAAACCCCTGGAAGATAATGCCATTATAATAATCCATATCGTTGACAATGGAAAAATCCAAATGGATGCCATGGTCGTAAACGCAGGCTTTCAAATTGACATAGAGCCGTTCCAGTTCCTCAATGGCCTGTTGTGCTTTTTCATTGCCGCACAATCCTTTTGCTTTAGGCAGGATTTCTGCCAGACTGCCATGGAGGGATGCCAATGTCTGCAAACGGCTTGTGAGTTCTTCGGAAACACCGTTTTCCTGACAAATCTGTGCAATGCCATGGGCATTTTTTTCACCAATGCAGACCAGAATCCTCTCCTGCTGGGAAGGCTGGAGTGCTGTTTCCTCCAACAATCCCTGTACAAAGCCCATATGAGAAAGATTCAATACACTGCGGCTGGAAATGCTGTCCAAACTCTTTTTAGCAAGCAGAATCACTTCGCTGACGGCATAATCGTCCACTTCGCCAATGTATTCTAGACCCACCTGCATAATTTCTTTATATTCTCCGTCGTCCTTTCTGGCACGGTATACATTTTCGTTGTAATATACTCTTTCGGGACAGTCGTAACTGCCTTTGGTATGCTTGACAATGGATAATGTCACATCAGGCTTCAAAGCCAGCAAATGACCCTGCAATCCCTGAAAGGTAATGATATTTTTCGTTGTCAAAAAACTTCTGTTTTCTGCGTAAAAATCATATTCTTCAAACTTGCTCATTTTGAATTTACGATAGCCGTACTGTTCAAAGAGCGCCCGCAGACGAAACACTGTCTGTTCTTCTTTTTTCAATAATCCATCCCAATCGGTCATAAGGCACCTCCCACATGCTTTTCTACATATTAAGCCAGTTTAGCACTTTAGTCAAGTAGATTATTAAAGTTTGGTATGTATATACAAATTGCTAATTTTTTATTCAGATATTTATACAAATTGTATAAATTCCCGTACATACTTCAATGAACACAGCTACAACAAAAACTTACCAATAAAAAAAGTCGAAATCCAACGAATCTGTTGGTTCCGACTTTTCTTCTTGCATAAATTTTTTATTTTTCTGCTTCCACACAAACAACTTTCAGGTCGATCATTGTTTCCGCTGTGCTTTCACTGACTTCTGTTTCAGGCAGTGTACCAATCTGAGATAATTCATCCAAAAATGTCTGTTTCTGATTTTCCTTCATGGTCACTGTGATGGAAGATTCTGTTGCTTCTTTTTCTGTCAATTCCATTTCAGTGATGATGGTACGGATGCCATCCATAGCTTCCTGAACATCCTTTACTTCCAAGGAAACCTGTTCCGGCATCTGCATATCACTGGCACGCACAACAACTGGCTGGCTGGATTCTGCCTCTCCAGCGCCTGCTGCGTCGTCTGATACTGTATTCATGGAATATGCTCCCACCAAAGGCTGATCTGCCTGTGGCTGGTTTGCTGTGGATTCTGACACAGCGGCTTCTTCCTGCATATTCTGTACAGGTGCTTTCTGCCCGCTATCTGCTGGTTGTGTCGTCTCTGTAGTGGTTGTTGTTTTTGGTGTCGTCGTAGAGATTTTCGGCTGAGTTGTTGTCTGTTTTGGTTCCGCAGACACAGCGCCTGTGGTTTCGTTTACTGCTGTATCCGGCAATGTTTCATCAGCCACGCTGTTGTCTGCTGTCATTGTTTCTTCTGTTTCGTAACCGGATACCTCCGGTGTATTTCTTGCCTCCTGAATGATGGCCTCCTGCGGTGCCCGCAGCTGCTGAATACCCTGAATGCCGCCTGCTGCTGCCACCAGCACCACTGCTGCGGCAACCAAACCGAAGTTCTTCCAGTTTTTCCGACGTTTCTGAGGGAACGGTACTACCTTACCTGTTTCCTGTTTTTCTGTCTGATTTATAGAAGTATTGGATACTTTCGCCAAGTTTTCTTGCGCGATTTTTCCCATCAATTCTTCATGATAGCCTTCCGGCAAAGCAGCTTCGGGAAGGGTATGGAGACTTTCCAACATTTGTTTTACCAGTTTTGCTTCAGCAGCACATTCTGGACAGTTTTCCAGATGTTTTTCCAGTTCTGCCACTTCCTTGGCAGAGAGTGTGCCGTCGTAATAATCCCAGAATTTTTCCTGATACTGGCTGCATTTCATCATGTCCTTCCCTCCTTTCTGCTCTTTTGACGTAAGTCATTTGATTTTCGTTCCCTGATTTTCAAAATTTCTTCCTTTAATTGTATTCTGGCTCGAGAAATGCGTGATTTCACGGTTCCCAACGCCGTATCTGTCATTTCTGCAATCTCCTCATAGGAAAAACCGCGGATGTCACGCAGTACAATTGCTGTTTTATGTTCCGGCGATAAAGTTTCCAGTGCCCGAAGGACTTCGCTTTGCCCTTCCTTACGCATCAGGCTTTCTTCCGGTGTTTCTCCCGTATCCGCAAACTGTTTTTGATAACTGCCTTCCGTATCCTCGATCTCTGCCTCTAAGGAATATGTTTGTTTTCCTTTCCGGCGGCGCATTTCATCTATGCAGGTATTGACGGCAATGCGGTAGATCCAGGTGGAAAAAGCGGATTTTTCATCAAATTTTGACAGATTGCGATAAACCTTCAAAAAAACTTCCTGGGAGAGATCTTTCACATCTTCACCAGGTCCCATCATACGAAGGACAATATTATAAACGATTTTTTCATGCTGCAAAAGCAACTGTTCAAATGCCTGCATATCCCCATTTTTCGCACGAGATACCAATGCATTGCTTTCTGCGGCATCGTTCTTTTTTTCCACATACTCACCCCAATTTCGTGGTTGCTACCTAAAAGATATTCTTTCTCCATTGTACCGTGAAAATTCTTTTTTGAAAAGAAAAAAACTCGCCAAAACATTGCAGACAACGTTTTAACGAGTTAAAAAAAGTCGAGGCGACAAGATTTGAACTTGCGACCTCTACATCCCTAATGTAGCGCTCTACCAAGCTGAGCCACGCCTCGACGACTTCTCTATCTTACTATATTTTGTTTCGTTTGTCAACTTCTTTTATTGTTTATTTTCAGGAACATTTTCTTTGAAGCTGACTTGGAAAAAAGAACCGAAAATGCCGTTCCCGACATTTCCGGTCTGTCCAATCGAGGCGACAAGATTTGAACTTGCGACCTCTACATCCCTAATGTAGCGCTCTACCAAGCTGAGCCACGCCTCGACGACTTCTCTATCTTACTACAGTTTTTTTCATCTGTCAACATCTTTTTTGATTTTTTTCAAAAAAGTTGGGACAGACCAAAAAGCCTGTCCCACTTTCACTTGCAAAAATCAGATGTAACAATTATTTCTTTGTTACAGCCAGGATTTCTACTTCACACAGAACGTTCTTAGGCAGTGTTTTTACTGCTACGCAGGAACGAGCGGGTTTGCCTGTGAAGTATTTCGCGTATACTTCGTTGAATGTAGCGAAGTCGCCCATATCAGCCAGGAAGCATGTTGTTTTTACAACGTCTGTGTATGTCAGACCGTTTACTTCCAGAATAGCGCCGATGTTTTTCATAACCTGTTCTGTCTGGTCAACGATGCCTTCTGCTACAACATCGCCTACTTCAGGGTTGATGGGAACCTGACCGGAAGCGAACAGGAAACCATTTACTTCGATAGCCTGAGAGTAAGGGCCGATAGCTGCGGGTGCTTTGTCTGTGCTTGTTACTTTAAACATGTTGATAACCTCCATATTTTTGCTTATATTTTATTTATCTTTATTTTAGTCCAAAGACAATATACAGTCAATGTATTTCGTATCAGATACAGCATTTTTTACTTTTTGTATGAAATTCTGCAAATTTTTATTCCCTTTTTGTCTGGTTTCGGTTAAAATAGAAATGTTATGGATACAAAAAGCAACAACTTTTCAATATAGATTTTGGACAGAAAGGAAAATGAACATGAGTAATCTGGAAGCCATTCAAAAACGGCGTATTTTCGGCATCATCTCTCACCCCGACGCAGGTAAAACCACACTGACAGAAAAACTGCTGCTCCACGGCGGCGCTATTCGAGAAGCCGGCACCGTAAAAGCAAGAAGAAACGCAAAATTTGCAAAAAGTGACTGGATGGAAATCGAAAAACAGAGAGGTATTTCCGTTACTTCTTCCGTTATGCAGTTCGAGTATGACGGCAAAGTGGTATCCATCATGGATACACCCGGTCATAATGACTTCGGTGAAGACACGTATCGTATTCTGACATCTGTAGACAGCGCTGTCATGGTTATCGACGCGGCAAAAGGTGTGGAAGCACAGACTGTAAAACTGTTCAAAGTTTGCAGCATGCGTGAAATCCCCATTTTTACATTCATCAACAAATTAGACCGTCAGTCCAAAGATCCTCTGGATTGCATGGCTGACCTGGAAGACGCTCTGGGACTGCCCTCCACAGCTGTTACATGGCCTATTGGCAACGGTCTGACATTTGAAGGCATCTATGACCGTCTGGAAAACAAAGTATATCTCTACAAACAGAAAGACGGCGTGGTGGAACTGGGCGCTAACGGTGTATTTGGTGACACACTGGAAGGGGTTATTTCCGATGCTAATCTGGATATTCTCCGTGGTGAAATGGAACTGCTGGATGGCGCAGGCAACCCCTTTGACCTGCAGGCAATCAAAGAAGGGAAACTTTCTCCCGTGTTCTTCGGTTCCGCTCTGGCTGACTTCGGTATCACACCTTTCCTGAAACATTTCCTGGAATGGTCTCCTGCTCCCGGTGCAAGAAAAACAACAACAGGCGAAGTAAAACCCACAGACGAATTCTTCAGCGGCTTTATTTTCAAAATTCAGGCAAACATGAATCCTGCCCATCGTGACAGACTGGCGTTCCTGCGCATCTGCTCCGGCACATTCAACCGTGGTATGAATGTTACCCTGTCCCGTACAGGCAAACAGATCAAACTAAGTCAGTCCACCCACCTGATGGCAAACGACCGAGAAACCGTAGAAACAGCCATTGCTGGGGATATCATCGGTATTTACGACAGCGGCAACTATCAGATCGGCGATACCATTACCGACCGGAAGGAAAAACTTTTCTTTGAACCACTGCCCACCTTCCCTCCCGAACTTTTCTGCCGTGTGCATCCTGTAAACTCTCTGAAAGCAAAACAGTTCCAGAAAGGCGTACAGCAGTTAGCACAGGAAGGTGCCATTCAGGTATACCACAACGAATTCAATGACGTTATTCTGGGTGCTGTTGGTCAGCTTCAGTTTGAAGTATTTGAATATCGTCTGAAAAACGAATACAACTCCGAAATCCGTATGGAACCTCTGGATTACAGCGTAGCCCGCTGGGTAGCGCCCGGCTCTCCCAAGGATGTTAAAGATTATGTAGTAGCCAGAAGCACACTGGTATATGACCACTTTGAACGTCCCATCCTGCTCTTTGCAAACCAGTACACACTGAATAACTTCATGCAGAAGAACCCCGAAGTGAAGCTGGTAGAAGCGCTGGACGTAGACGATACAGAATATCAGGGTTAAACACAAAAAACCAGAAAGAATCGAAATGATTCTTTCTGGTTTTTATTTTTTCCGCTGAGGTAATTGTTTTTAAAATATGTCTGTTTCTTATGCGCCAAAAGCACGAATGTCTGCCAGAAGCTGTTCCACATTTTCCGCATCTGTTGCCCAGCTTGTGCAGAAACGAACAGAAGTATGATCTTCATCCACTTTCTGCCATGTGTAGAACGCATATTTCTGACGCAATTCAGCCACAAGTGCGTTTGGCAGGATGGGGAACTGCTGATTGGTATAAGAATCAAACTGCATGCCAAAACCTTTTTCCTCACATGCCTTGCGAATCTTCATAGCCAGATCAACAGCATGTTTGGAAATTTCGAAATACAAACCATCTGTGAAAAGTGTTTCAAACTGGATGCCCAGCAGTCTGCCTTTCGCCAGCATACCGCCGCGCTGTTTGATGATATAACGGAAATCCTTACCATAAGCAGGGTTTGCGATGACAACAGCTTCTCCAAAAAGCGCCCCTACTTTTGTACCGCCGATGTAGAAAATATCACTCAGTTCTGCCAAATCTTTCAATGTCACGTCATTTGTAGGCGCTGCCATGCCATAGCCCAGTCTTGCGCCATCCACATATAAAGGCAGTCCACATTTCACACATGTTTCATGTAGTGCTGTCAGTTCTTCCTTGGAATACAATGTACCATTTTCTGTAGGCTGGGAAATATATACCATTCCCGGCTGCACAACATGTTCTCTGGATTCATCGCGCCAGTGAGCGTCATAAGCCTCCTGCACCTGTGCCGCAGTGATTTTGCCATCTGTGCTGGGCATTGCCAGCACTTTGTGTCCTGTTGCCTCAATAGCGCCAGTTTCATGGACATTTACATGACCGGAAACAGCACAGAGTACACCCTGATGAGGGCGCAGTACAGACGCAATGACAGTTAAGTTTGTCTGTGTACCACCCACCAGAAAATGTACATCCAAATCTTCTTTGCCGCAAGCCTGACGGATCAGTGCACGAGCATGGTCACTGTAAACATCCTCACTGTAGCCTGCTGTCTGCTCCAGATTGGTACGCATCATGTTTTCCAGAATCTTCTCATGTGCCCCTTCCGCATAATCACATTCAAAACGTATCACAATACATCTTTCCTTTCTTTATGCCTTCTTTTTCTTTCCTCTGCAACGCAGTTCGATGAGTTTTTTCACATCCTCCAGCACTTCTTCATCCTGCACTTTTGCCAACAGCAGCTTTCCGCCATTGAACAGGTCTGTTTTTTCAAAAAGCCGCTGGATATACTCGCCGCAGTCCTTGATCAATTCTTCTGCTTCTGCCAGCTCTTTATGTCCAATACTGACCATGCACATAAAATATCCTTCCATGGGATACATGGAACAAATGGCACGCACACCTTTACGGTATCTGATGCTCCAACCTTCCTGCATACTGCATGTGCTGTAATCATATACCGGCTGAATCTTATATGTATCCTCGATATAATTTCGCAATGTCTGCCAAAAAGGGCTGTTGATAAATGCTGCCATTTCTGCGGGCTGCGGCTGATGCTCTCTGGTAAATGCCGCTCTCCAGTCCATGTGGTTTTCCTCCTTTGGGGTTTATACCATTGTCTTTCCTTTCACAATCCTATGTAAAAACAAATGGATAAAACCTTGTAGCATCTACAATGTTCTATCCATTTGAATGATTCTGTATAAATGACCTAATCTTTTAGGCTAGAAAACAGAAATTATTCTTCTGTAGCTGCTGCTTCTTCTGCGGGAGCTTCTTCTACAGGAGCATCTGCCTGTCTCTTGGAAAGGCTGATCTTCTTCTGTTCAGGGTTCACTTCCAGAACTTTCACGCTGATCACTTCGCCAACCTTCAGTTCGTCTTCAGGTTTTACAACGTGTTTGTTTGCAATCTGAGAGATGTGTACCAGACCGTCTACGCCAGCTTCCAGTTCTACGAAAGCACCGAAAGGTACCATACGTACAACTTTACCTTCCACGATGGAGCCAACTGCATATTTTTCAGCAGCCAGTTTCCAAGGGTTCTTGTCTGCATCTTTCAGGGACAGGCTGATTTTGCCTTTTTCTTTATCTACGTCCAGAACGAATACTTCTACTTCCTGACCTTCTTTGAGAACTTCTTTGGGGTTGGAGATTCTGCCCCAGCTCATTTCGGAGATGTGGATCAGGCCGTCTACGCCGCCCAGATCAACAAATGCGCCGAAATCTGTCAGTCTGCTTACTGTACCGTTTACTCTGGAACCAGCCTGGATTGTTTCGAACAGAGCTGCGCGTTTTGCTGCGATTTCCTGTTCAACCAGTGCTTTTCTGCCGCCGATGAAACGACGTTTTACTCTGTCAACTTCGATAATGTTGAATTCCAATTCCTGACCATTGAATACGCTCAGGTCTTCGATAAATCTATTAGAAACCTGAGAAGAAGGAATGAATACGTTTACGCCGTTGACAACTGCGATCAGACCGCCTTTTACAACGCTTGTTACAGTACCTGTAACAACAGCTTTTTCGTTGTAAGCAGCTTCGATTTCTTCGATGCCCTTCTGAGCTTCGATACGTTTTCTGGAAAGCATAACATTGCCGTCGCCATCGTTTACGCGTACTACGAATACTTCGATTTCATCACCAGGCTGAACTGTTTTGCTGGGAATCACTGTAGGGTCACTGCTGAATTCGCCTCTTGCGATGATACCATCGGATTTGAAGCCCAGGTTTACGGATACTTCTTCGTTTACAACCTGAATAACAGTGCCTTTTACCACGTCACCTGTGTGCAGGGTAACGAGGGATTCTTCTAACATCTGTTCGAATGTCGCTTCCTCACTTCCTCCTAAATTTTGTACTGCATTTTCTAATGCTTCGCTCATAGTAACAACTACCTCCTTAATTATTGCAGGCGGTGTAGACGCACCTGCAGTTATACCTATTTTATCATCTTTTCCGAAATTATTCAACACCAAATCACAAATTGTTTCAATATGTACGGTATTTCCACAATTTTTTGCACAAATTTCCACAAGCTTCTGTGTATTGGAGCTGTTTTTTCCGCCGATGACAATCATCTTATCTACGGCTTTGGACAGTTCTTCCGCTTCAGTCTGCCGTTTTTCCGTTGCGGAACAGATGGTGTTATGGACTTCCATGTTTACGCCTCTGCGCTGCAAAATTTCCAGAATCTTGTCGAATTTTGCCTGACGGAATGTGGTCTGCACCACAACGGCATATTTTTCTTTGTCAGGAATTTCCTTTGTTTTTGCCGCTTCTTCATCCTCCAGAATCACAGCGGCATTTTCGCACCAGCCATTAATCCCGATGACCTCTGGGTGTGTACCATCGCCAACGATGATGATGCCCATGCCATCTGCCAGTTTGTCATGAACGATGTTATGGATTTTTTTCACAAAAGGACAAGTACCATCCAAAATCTTCAATCCCTTTGCTTCCGCTTCGTCATACAACGCTTTGCCAACGCCATGGGAACGAATCAAGAGGGTTCCTTCTGTGAGTCCATCCAGACTTTCCACAATTTCCAGACCTTTGGATGCCAAGTCGTCTGTTACGGTTTTATTATGGATGAGCTGACCATAAGAATACAGCTTTGGTTCCACGCCGATTGCTTCGTATGCCATTTCAATGGCGCGTTTTACGCCGAAACAAAAGCCTGCGGATTCTGCCACACGAATATTGCTCATACTTCCACCCTCATTTCTCTTACTTTTTCCATGACTTTTTCCGTGATTTCTTCCATCATTTCCGTTGTCACTTTCTGCCCTTTGTATTCATCCAGATAAATGGGCTTGCCATAACGGATATGAACAACAGAACGGAATTTATACTTACTGCTGATACAGATGGGCACAATGGGTGCTTCCCCTTTCAGCGCAAACAGAGCAACCCCTGCTTTTGCCGCTTTGGCTTCCCCTTCTTTCACACGGGTGCCTTCTGCAAAAATCCCGAGAGCTTCGCCATTTTTCAGCAGTTTGATGGCTGTTTTCAGGGCTTTCATATCTGTTGTCTGACGGTCTACAGGAAAAGCGCCCAATGCATACATGAGCTTTGCAGACCAGCCTTTGGAAAACAGTTCTTTTTTTGCAATATACCGTACAGGGCGTCTCACAAAACCTGCCATGGTAGTTGGATCCAGATTGCTCATGTGATTACAGCACAATACCACGCCGCCTTCCTCCGGAATATTTTCTTCCCCCTGAATATCCATACGGAATGCGAATTTATAATAGATTTTTACCAAACCTCTTGCAAATGTATAAAATGACATATCTTTTCACCTCATTTTGTTTTTTCGGCAATGAGCGCCAGTAGTTTTTCTGTCACCGCTGGAATATCCAGTCCTGTCGTATCCACATTCACCGCATCTTCCGCACGGCAAAGAGGACTGTTTTCCCGATGCATGTCCTGATAATCCCGCTGAGCGATTTCTTCCTGAATGATTGCCAGATCAGCGGTTTTGCCCTGAGCTTCCAGTTCGCCCACACGACGTTTTGCCCTTTCTTCCACACTGGCATCCAGATAAATTTTCACTTCCGCATCCGGCAGAACCTTAGTGCCAATATCACGACCGTCCATGATGACAGACTGTTCCTCTGCCAGTCCCTGCTGGATTTCCACCAGTTTTTCACGAACTTTCTCATAAGCCGCCACACAGGAAGCCGCCTTACCGATTTCTTCTGTACGGATACGAGAAGTGATGTCCTCCCCATCCAGCAAAATACGCTGTCCGCCAGCTTCCGGGAAAATCTTCATATCCAGATCATTCAGAGAATCCACAACAGCAGATTCATCGGCAGGGTCAATACCTTTTTTCAGACAAGCCATGCCAACGGTGCGGTACATAGCGCCTGTGTCAATATATAAGATACCCAATGCCTTCGCAATTTCCTTTGCTACAGTGCTTTTGCCGGAGCCTGCGGGCCCATCCACTGCCACTGCAAATTTTTTCATGTCGTTCTGCCTCCTTATACTTCCTCACAAACGCTGTCTCCGGCAGCGTAGCCTGTAGAGAAAGCTATCTGTAAATTGAATCCCCCTGTGTATGCGTCCACGTCCAGCACTTCCCCTGCAAAATACAGGTTTTTCACCAGTTTGCTTTCCATAGTGGACGGGTCAATCTCGTCCACGCAAATACCGCCGCTGGTGACAACGGCTTCGTTGTAGCCTGTGACACCAACGATCGTCAAAGGCAATGCCTTCAGCAAATGCAGCAGCTGTTTCCGTTCTTCCTTGGTGATGCCGTTCACCTTTTTCTCAGGGTCAATACCGGAAAGAGAAATGATAACAGGAATCAATTTCTGAGGCAGCAAATCCCCTAACGCATTGCGGAAATCTTTATTGCTGTACTTTTCAAAATCCCGCAGCAGGCGATGATCCAGCTGTTTTTCGTCAAGCGCAGGCTTCAAATCAATATAGAGATGGAATCCCTTTTCCGTATCTGTCAAAATATGGCGGCTGGCACTCAAAATCACAGGGCCAGACACCCCAAAATGGGTAAAGAGCATTTCCCCAAAATCCTCATAAACGGTTTTGCCTTTTTCATTACAGATGCGAATGGCAATATTTCTAAGGCTCAGCCCCATGAGCTCCTGACACCAGCTTTCCGCTGTTTTCAGAGGAACCAGAGAAGGATACAGCTTAGTGACAGTATGTCCTGCGGCTTTTGCCATACGATAGCCATCCCCTGTAGAGCCTGTATTTGGATAAGAAAGTCCTCCTGTGGTCACAATGACAGCGTCAAAAGGCAGTTCTTTCTGATTTTTCAGACGAATTCCTGTGACTTTTCCTTCTTTCATGACAACATGTTCCACCTGGCTTTCCAGATGGAGAGCAACTTTATTCTGCCGCATATATTTTTCCAATGCCTGTACCACGTCCAAAGAACGGTCTGTCACAGGAAATACCCGGTTACCCCGTTCTACTTTTGTTTCCAATCCCATATCCAGCAAAAGCTGACGCAGTGCCTGATTATCGAAACGATAAAAAGCGCTGTACATAAAATAAGGATTGCCAGGGATGTTATCCAGAAAGGCATCCAAATCCCCGTCGTTTGTCACATTACAACGTCCCTTGCCGGTGATGAGTATTTTCTTGCCTAAACGATTATTCTTTTCAAACAAATGGACTTCATGCCCTCGCTGTGCCGCACGGCCTGCCGCCAGCATTCCTGCGGCGCCGCCGCCAATGACTGCGATCTTTGCCATAATCATTCCCCTTTTTTGAATAAATCTGCCATTTCCAGATGGGCTTTGTCATTGAGTGTCATGAGGATGCGTCTGCCGTCCTCCATAACATCCACTGTGGTGATGGATGTATTGGTCATCCAAGTTTTGCGGTAAAAATTCACATCCATGCCCATGATGCCCACCAGCATAACACGGAGCAAACCACCATGGGACACAATAGCAACATGCTTGCCTCTGTTTTCTTCCAAAACTGCTTCAAAGCCTTCCACCGCACGTTTTGTTACGTTTGCAAAAGAACCCTCTCCCGGAAAAGGATGGGCAAAGGGATTTTCATAGAAATCCATGTATGCCTGTCCATAGGCTTCTTTCAGTTCAGGAATGCTCATGCCTTCCCATGCGCCAAAATTGATTTCTTTAAAATGTTCATCCACAATGGGCGTAATGCCTGTTTCTCTGCCGATGGTCTGGGCTGTCACCAACGCGCGCTTCAGGGGAGAAGCGTAAATCTTATCCAAAGGCAGATAACGGAAACGCTTTGCCACCAGTTCTGCCTGTGCCAGACCTTCTTCGGACAGTTCAATATCCGTAGAACCCTGATACCGTCCCTGACGGTTCCACAGTGTTTCCCCGTGACGGATCAGGTAAAATCTTGTTTTCTGTTCGCTCATAATTCAGCCTACCTTTATGATGTACTCTAAACTTAAATTATATGAGAAAATCGCCGGACTTTCAAGCATAAAGCCGATAATCCTCCTGATTTCAAAATAAAAAACATATCCTGACAAAAGCAAATTCCCCTTATGAAAACATTGATTTTCCTTATTCCCTGATTTCTTAAGGGGAATTGCGACAGCTGTCTTCATAAGAAAACATAACAAATAAAATCTTAATAAAATAAGAAAGTCAAAACCCTTTGTAATCATAAGGATTTTGGCTTTCTTTGTTTTCTTATGAAGATGCTCCTAAAACAGCCTCGGATTTTCCAAAACCGAGGCTTTCTTACTTACAGTTTTTTCAAATATTTGATTTCTCTTTCTGTCAGATGGCGGTATTTGCCTTTGGGCAGATCCCCCAGTGTCAGCTCCCCTGTAGCCACACGTTTCAGCTGTGCAACGGGATGCTTGATGGCTTCACACATTTTTCTGACCTGACGGTTTTTGCCTTCGTGGATAATGATTTCCGCTGTGCAGAACCGCATATCTTTTTCTTTTTCCAGAATCTGAATTTTCGCAGGTCTGGTCTTTCTGCCGTCAATGACAACGCCTCTGCGGAATTTCTGCAAAGCACCTTCGTCAGGCACACCATAGAGCTTTGCAATGTAGGTTTTATCCACATCGTGTTTAGGATGTGTCAGTTTATAAGTCAAATCGCCGTCGTTTGTCAAAAGCAGCAGACCGGATGTGTCATAGTCCAATCGACCTACAGGGAAAATACGTTCCTTTACGCCCTGTACCAAGTCCAGCACCGCCGGACGTCCAAACTGCTCTTTCGCTGTTGTCACATAGCCTTCGGGCTTATGGAGCATGATATATACTTTCTTTGTTTCCTGCGCTTTCACAGGCTTATTATCGAATAATACTTTATCTTTTGCAGGGTCGATTTTGACACCCAGTTCCCGTACCACCTGTCCGTTTACCTGCACACGGCCTGCGGCAATGAGTTCTTCTGACTTTCTTCGGGAAGCAATGCCTGCTTCTGCCAGAAATTTCTGCAATCTTTCTTCCATATTCTCTCCTCCGTCCTTTTCGTCCCATCAGTATACAGGAGAAAGAGCGGAAAGTCAAAGAAAAATCACATTTCCGGCAAAAATTCTATCCAGTCAAACCAAACAGAAAGCAATCTGCAGTACTGCTCCGAAAGTGTATAGGCTGGTGCCGCTGTTTGTGCTGTCAAGGGAAGCTCCGCAATGATTTCTCCATCCAGTTCCAAGATGGCTGTCCCAATCTGTTCTCCCTGTTCGATAGGCGCTTCCAATGTTTCCGGCAATTCCGTCTGCCATTGCAAACGAGAAACCTCATCTTCTGAGAATATGCCGCTGTATCCTTCCCCAAGACCTGCTGTAACTTCCTTCACAGGAGAACGGGTCACTGTAATCTCTCCCATGTTTTCTCCAGCCCCTGCGATTTCCTGTTTCTCATAAGTGGCAAAGCCATAATCCATGAGTTTTTTCGTATCTGTCCATTTGGCTTCTTTGCCTGTGTTGCCCCAACCACTAGCCAATACCACACTGACAAGGGTCATATCCTCCTGCTTAGCCGCTCCTACAAAACAATGTCCTGCCTTATTGGTATATCCCGTTTTGACTCCAAGGGCACCTGCATACATCTGCAAAAATCGGTCTGTATTCACTGCCGTATGTACGTTCTTTCCAGAAACATCCGCAAAGGTATGGCTAGGCAGAACAGCAATCTCTCGAAACACAGGATTTTGCAGGGCATAAGCGGTGATGATGCCCATATCCAAAGGCGTGGAATGGTGCTGCTCTCTGGTTAAATGACTGTCCAGCCCATTGGGCGAGCCAAAGACTGTATCCGTTGCCCCAATGGACGCCGCCTTTGCCGTCATTTCCATGCAAAATGCTTCCACTGAACCACTGACATGCTCCGCAAGCGCCACCGCCGCGTCGTTATAGGATTTCAGCATCATGGCACGGAGCAAATCTCCTGCATACCACTGTTCCCCTTCTTTCAATCCCATTTGCACATCAGGCTGTTTTGCGGCGTTTGCGCTGATAGTCACCACTTCTTTCGGGTCTGCTTTTTCCAATACCAATATGGCTGTCATAATTTTGGTTGTGCTTGCCATTTCCATGGGACTTTCCGCATTCTTTCCCCACAACAGCCGCCCTGTTTCTCCGTCAATAAGCGCCGCTCCCTGTGCCGCCACATTTGGCTCTGCCGCCAGCACTGTTTGCCCACACAACAGCAGCACCACACAAAAACTCAAAAATTTCTTCATGCGTACCCCTCCCTCATCATTGTATGCTTTTTGGGAAAAGGGTATCCATAGAAAAAGGAACTTCCAAAGCAACTTCCCTTTAAGAAAACATTCATTTTCACTTCCTTGATTTCTTAAGGGAAATTGCGACGGCAGTCTTTAGAAGAAAATATACTGAATAAAATTTCCGTAAAAACGAGAAAGCCGAAACCCTCTATCATGACAAGGATTTCAGCTTTCTTTGTTTTCTTATGAAGATGCCCCTAAAGGTTCCTGATCTGCATCATTCTTTATTCTCAGGATAAAACCCCAAATAAATAAAAAACAAACCTACCAATCCAATGAAATCTGTTATCAACGGCTGTTCCAAAAACAAATGAATCAGAATGACCACCATCAATATCGCGTTGCCCAGCAACATCCATTTGATACTTTTCATCTTTTCTTCCCCCTTTTTGTATAGAAAACTATACCTCCTACATTCAGATTAACAGATACTTCCTGCCTTTACAATCAAAAAACCGACAGATTCCTCTGTCGGTTCTCTTTTCAAACTTCCGTCTGTTCTTCTGTTTCTTCCTGTTCTGCCAGCCCTGTTTCTTCTTCCAGCGGCGGCAGTTCTGATACGGACTTAAATCCAAAATACCTCAGAAAGTCCTCAGTAGTACCAAAGAGGATGGGTTTCCCCGGCGCATCCAATCTGCCTACTTCGCAGACCAGCTTTTTTTCCACCAGCTTGCTGACCGCATGTTCTGCGCTGACGCCACGAATTTCCTCAATCTGCCCTTTGGTGATGGGCTGTTTATAGGCAACGATGGCCAGAGTTTCCAGCAAAGACTGGGTCAAGCCCTGTCGCTGTGGGCTTTTATACATACTGCGGATATAGGTGAAACATTCCGCCGCTGTACACATCTGGTAGGAGCCGTTGATCTCCACAATACGGATGCCTCGCTGTTCCGCTTCGTATTTGTCCGCCAAAGACTGTACAATGGCTCTGGCAGTGGCTTTATCCATTTCAATTGTCTGGGCAATGGCTGTTAGTGGCACCGCTTCTCCCGAAATAAACAGGAGGGATTCCACAACAGCTTCCAACTGCGCCAATCTCATACTGCATCCCTTTCCTCATAACTGCGGATATAAATTTCCGAAAATGTTCCCTGCTGGGTGATCTGCACTTCTTTTCGTTTGATCAGCTCCAGCAATGCCAAAAAAGTCACGACTTTTTCCATTTTTCTGGATTTTCTACGGAAGATACCAAAAAATGTAATCTGGGGCTGCAAAATCAGCAAGTCCCGAATATAGTCCATTTTATCCTGAATGGTAAACAAATCCCGTTCCACCGCTCGGAAAGAACTGCGGACATGGTCAACCTTGGATTCTTTTCGCTGCATGACTTCCTGAAAAGCCAAATACAAGTCCTCCATAGTCACACCCATGAGGAAATCCTCAAGGGGCTGATCTTCTTCCCTGCGCAGTTTGGCAATAGCTTTGTCCGCAGGCTTATACAGCAGTCTGGCAGCTTCTTCCGCTCTCGCTTTCCATTCTGCCGTAACGCCCTTGATTTTCTTATATTCCAGCAGACGTTCCACCAGTTCCGCACGGGGGTCTGGCCCTTCTTCCTCTGCTTCTTTTTTCGGTTTTGGCAGCAGCAGCTTGCTTTTGATTTCCAAAAGGGTCGCCGCCATCACCAAAAACTCGCTCATGCCATCCATATTGCGGTCCTCCGCCGCATCCAAATAGGCAAGGTACTGGTCTGTCAAAGAAGCAATGGGAATATCGTAAATATCAATTTCATTTTTCTCAATCAGATGATACAAAAGGTCCATAGGACCTTCAAAAGCATCCAGCCGTATGGTCACTTGTTCCATAGTTTCACTTCCTTACAGAATAAAGAACAGATGCCCCAAAAACTGAATGACACCATAAGTGATGGTACCAAAAATATTTCCGAAGAAGCCCAAAAACAGCAGGAACAGGAAGATCATCTGGATCATTTTTTCATACTGTAAATAGCTGTAGTATTTATTTGCAGGCATCACCACAGAAAGCACTTTCACACAGTCCATGGGAGATACGGGCACGATGTTATATACCGCAATGCCCACGTTGTAAAAACAAAGATAATGCAGGATGTTTGCTACATGTGTGTTGACACTGTCGCCAACATTCACATATACACCCAAAAATACCATCCCCAGCAGCAAATTCACCACAGAAGGCAAAATGGCTACCAGCAAAGTATCCCGTTTTCTGTTTTTGTAGTAGAGTCCACTGGTTTCCACAGGTTTCCCCCAGCCAAAGCCGCCTGTGTAAAACAGCAGCAAAAACCCGATGGGTTCAAAATGTTTCAAAGGATTCAGTGTCAGTCTTCCCTGACTTTTGGGTAAGTTGTCCCCCATAGCGGAAGATGCCAGTGCTCTGACAAATTCATGCATGGTCGTAGCCACCAACAACCCCGGAATGCTCCAAAGAAATGCCAATAAATAGTTATTCATATATTCAATTCCTTTCTGTATTGGATTCCTTCCCTATGGTATAATACCAGACTTTCTGCGGCAAGTCAAATCAAGACTCCTCCATTTATCGCAAAAACCATGTTCTTTTTTGCAAAGTTTACTTGACATTTTTTGCAAAGCAAACTATACTAAAATTGCAAAGCAAGCTTTGCAAAGGAGGTACCTATGAAAACACGCATTCAAGAGCTGCGAAAACAGCGCAAATTATCACAGGAGGAACTGGCAATCCATGTAGGTGTCACTCGCCAGACCATCACTTCTCTGGAAGTGGGAAAATACACCGCCTCTCTCCTCCTTGCCCATAAAATCGCCAAGTTTTTTGGCATGACCATTGAAGAAGTCTTTTTGTTTGAGGAGGAGGATGAATCATGAAATTTGAAAAGAAACTCAAAATACAGCTTGCCTGTGGGATTCTTTGGATTTGCTTAGGTGTACTTGCCTGTGTGACAGCTTTCAGCGGAAAAGTTCCTTCCGGTTATCCCCTCACCTACTGCGCAGGCACTGGCGGCGGACTCATTGCCATTGGCTTTATCCACATCATCAAGTCCATCCACCTTCTGAAAAATAAATCCCTGCGGAAAAAAGAAGAAATCCGCATCTATGACGAGCGAAATATTTTTATCCAGAAACAGATTTACAGCCTGCATAGCCTGTTTTCACTGGTTCTGCTCTATTTGGCTACC
Organism: uncultured Clostridia bacterium; assembly: GCA_902477755.1. GTDB lineage: Bacteria > Bacillota > Clostridia > Lachnospirales > Anaerotignaceae > Anaerotignum. The sequence goes on along the minus strand of CABSIK010000002.1, from coordinate 85,020 downwards.
CTATGGGCTGCTTTGCGGAGACCGGAACTGCTGATTCCTTTCCTGCTGCTGATGCTGGCAGATGTGGCACTGCTGTTTTTAGCTGCCATCTACTGCAACATCCGCAATTCCTGTGAATAAAGGAGGTCATTTCCATGAAACCGAAATCATTTGAGCAAAAACTAAAACGAGATATGTTCGCAATGGTTGTTCTCTTTTTGATTTTTCTGGCAGTTTCCCTTTTTGCAAAGATTGGAGTCTACCCAGAATCCCCCTTTTCTTCCATTGGCTTCAGTGGTGCCATCTGCTGTTTCGTCCAGCTCATCCGTATCGACCGACTCATCCATGATAAAGAAAAACAGGCACAAGCGGAAGTTTCCCAAACGGATGAACGCAACATCTTCATCGAAAAACAGGCATACAGTGCCTACGCCATGCTTTCTATGTTTTGCCTGTTCGCTGCCATTCTGGTCTGTGGTTTTGTAGCACCTCAGTATGCGGAAGTCCTCTGCTGGGTACTGGCAGGAAACGCTGTGATTATTGTGGGATGTATCTTTTACTATTCTAAAAAATACTGATTTCATCAATTAGAAAAAGGCTTTGAAGTCCTGCACTTCAAAGCCTTTCTTTTGCCCTAACACCATCCAGCCAGCATCCGCCGCAGCATGGTATCCACATTTGCCTTTTCCACATTTTCTCCAGCAGTCAGTTCTACGCGACCCACTTCTTCTCCATCACGGAGATATATCAGTTCACCAACCTTTGTGCCTGCTTCCACAGGTGCTGAAACGGCTGGCAAAAGTTCCGTTCTGGTTTCCCACTGGGATTCCTTTCCTTTGGGCACCAATACAGAAATTTCTTCTGCTACCACTGCTTCCACCGTATCCGTCATACCTTTTTCCACTGGCACTTCTCCCATGGCGTAACCTTTTTCCCTTCCTTTTTCAATGGCGTAATTGGCAAAGCCATAGTCCAAAAGCTGCATCACTTCCCGAAAGCGGACTTTATAATCCGGCGCAGCCATAACAACGGCAATGAGCCCCATACCATCCCGTTCCGCTGTTCCCGACAAACAGTACAACGCATTGCCAGTGGAACCTGTTTTTAGCCCCGTTGCCCCATCATACCACTGAATGAGCTTATTGGTATTGGTCAGACCAAATGTTTCTTCTCCACGTCTTGTTTTATGTACGATGCTGTCCTGCCATGTGGTAGTATACTCCTTGATTTCCGGAAAATTCTCCATCAATTCCCGACTCATAAGGGCAATGTCATAGGCGCTGGACACATGCCCTTCTGTATCCAATCCGCAGGCATTGACAAAGTTCGTATCCTCCATACCCAATTCCTTTGCCCGTTCATTCATTTTCTGCACAAAGGCTTCCTCACTGCCTGCCAGAAATTCTGCCATAGCAACAGCCGCATCGTTGGCAGAAGCAATGGCAATAGATTTTGTCATGTCTGCCGCTGTCTGGGTTTCTCCTTCTTCCAAAAACACCTGAGAACCGCCCATGGACGCCGCATGTTCGCTGACCTGCACCGTATCTGTCCATTCAAACTTCCCATCCCGTTCTCCTTCATAAATGAGAAGCAGTGTCATAACTTTTGTAACACTGGCAGGGGGCAGAGCTTCATGGCTGTTCTGTTCATACAAGATGGTGCCTGTATCTTCTTCCATCAACAGAGCACTTTTGGAAGTCAACCCAAGGTCTGTCAGATTTTCATACTGCTTTTCTGCCGCCAATGCAGGCAAACAACAGCCAACACTAAAAAACAGTGTCAAAACCGCTGTCAAAACTCTATGCCTCATGTATTTTCCCTCCATATTCGTCATTACTAAACTTTATGTCCGAATCCTTCGGGATATGTCTGTTTTACAATTCCACAGGCACAGGCGCATCTAAGCAAAATCCCGTTTCCCACACCTTGCAGTCATAAGCCAATACTTTTACCCCTGCTTTTGCCGCCTTTCGCAATGCTTCGGCGAATTTTGGGTCACGGGCTTCATGGGGACGGAAAACAGAAACGCCTTTCATCTGCACCAGAAACAGCACCGCACTTTCATATCCTTTTTCCACCGCTTCTGCCAATTCCAGCAAATGTTTTGCGCCTCTCTCTGTGGGCGCATCGGGAAACATAGCAACGCCATCTTCCTCCAGCGTCACCCCTTTCACTTCCAGAAAGCCTTTCCGCTCTCCTGCTTCATAGTACACATCAAAACGGGAACCGCCGAATTTCACTTCCCGTTTCACAAATGTCACTTCGCCGATTTCCTGTATTTTCCCTTCCGCCACAGCTTCTGCCGCCACAGCGTTAGGTGCCTGCGAATCCATATTCACCAGCATATCTCCCTTGTAGACTGCCACAAGGGAATGTTTCGTTTTCCGGTTTGTGTTTCCGCTTTCTTCCAGAAATACCCTTGCGCCTTCCTGCAATAATTCTCGGCATCTGCCTGTATTTTTTACATGCACCAGTTCCCGGTCTCCATCCAATTCCACTTCCGCCAGAAAACGATTGGGGCGTTTGTAAAATACAGCTTCTCTGATTTGATTCTGATATTCCATTGAATTCCTCTTTTCTATGTAATGAGAGGTTGCCCTCTCAATCTGTTTCCATTAATAATTGGTCGCTTTCCGCTCAAAATATGCTTTGGGATGTTTGCAGACAGGACAGGCATCCGGCGGCACTGCCCCCACATGGACATGTCCGCAGTTGCGGCACACCCATACCGTTTTGGCGTTATCCTTGAATACCTGCTCATTTTTGATTCTTTCCAGCAGCATAGCATATCTCGCCTCATGTTCTTTTTCCACAGACGCCAGATTCTGGAAAAACATGGCGATTTCTGGATAGCCCTCATCTTTGGCGATGGTGCTCATATCCTGATAAATGGTTGTCCATTCCTCATGTTCCCCCGCAACGCCTGCGGTCAGATTGGCTTCTGTGGTGCCGATGCCATTTAAGAAACGGAAAATCTGTTTGGCATGCTGCCGTTCATTATCCGCTGTTTCTTTGAAAATAGCGCCGATTTGTTCATAGCCCTCTTTTCTTGCTTGACTGCTGTAAAAATCGTATTTATTGGCAGCCATAGATTCCCCCGCAAATGCGGCAAGCAAATTTTGTTCTGTTCTTGTACCACTCAAGTTCATACCGTAAAAACCCCTTTCTGTCAAGTCCTTCTTTCTCAGTTTGTCCCCATTTTTCCAAAACATACATTTCAACGCAGTGTTTTGAAAAAAAGCTGTTTTCTTCCAAAACAGTGTGGTATGATAAAAACCGAAATTTTAACAGAAACAATCAGGAGGTTTTTATGAATCGATCCACAAAACAATTGACTGTCAGCGCCTTATTTTTTGCACTGGGGCTAGTACTGCCCTTTTTGACAGGTCAAGTTCCACAGTTCGGCAATATGCTGCTGCCAATGCACTTTCCCGTTTTTCTCTGCGCCTTTCTCTGCAGCTGGCAATATGCGCTGTTTTTAGGCTTTCTGCTGCCCATTTGCCGCAGCATGATTTTCGGCATGCCCCATATGTTCCCTGTTGCCATTGCCATGGCATTTGAACTGGCAGCTTATGGACTTATCGCAGGGCTGATTTATGGACGTTCCAAACAAAAATCCACGACTGCTCTTTACATTGCTCTGATTTCTGCCATGATTCTGGGACGTGTGGTATGGGGCATTGTGGAAGTTCTGCTGCTTGGCATTGGCGAAAACGCCTTCACTTGGCAGATGTTCCTTTCCGGCGCCTTGCTGGAAGCCATTCCCGGCATCATACTGCAATTGATTCTGATTCCCGGCATTTTGGTGGCACTGCGCCGCAGCGGACATTTTCCTCTTTGATGCGAAAAAGACTATGGGGTTCCCATAGTCTTTTTTATATCAAATCAATGTATACAGCTTCGGAAAAATTTCGATGCTCCGTTTCAAAATTCCAGTCATATAAGCAATGGCGATGCCATAATTGGTAAAGGGAATCCCTGCATCAGCGGCACATTTCTGGCGATACGCCACTTCCCGTTCATTGAGCATACAGCCGCCGCAATGGATCACCAAACGGTATGGAGATAAATCCTCTGGGAAATCCTTGCCGGAAGTATGCACCAATTCCAGCTTTTTTCCTGTATGCTGACGCAGCCAACGAGGAATCTTCACAGTACCAATATCCTCACACTGTCTGTGATGGGTGCAGCCTTCGCAAATCAAGACTTTATCCCCATCCCGCAATGTTTCTATGGCTGCTACCCCCTGCACGGCACCTTCCAAAAATCCCTTATACCGCGCCATAAGAATGGAAAAAGAAGTCAGTGGAATATCCAGCGGCGTATCCTTGCTGACCTGCGCAAATGCCTGACTGTCCGTAATGACCATAGCAGGCTTTTTTGCCAGACTTTCCAAAGTGGTTTTCAGTGTATTTTCTTTCGTCACCACAGGAATGGCATCTGCTTCCAGCAAATCCCGAATGGTCTGCTGCTGTGGAAGAATGAGCCGTCCTTTTGGTGCAGAACTATCGATAGGCGTCACCAATACCACCAAATCTTCTGCCTTTACCAAATCTCTTACCAGCATCCGTTCCTTCTGATTTTCTTTTCCCAATGCGGCAATACGTTCTTTCAGTTCCTCGATGCCTGTTTTCAAGAGGGCACTGACTGCCACTTCATTTTCTTCTGATAAAGTGGGCATTTGCAGGTCGCTTTTGTTATACGCAACAAGAAAAGGAATCTGTTTTTCCTGAAACAACCTCAGAAGTTCCTCATCGGCTTTCGTTTTCCCTGCCACACCGTCTACCACCAAAACGGCACAATCAATGCGATTGAGAATCTGCTTTGTTCGTTTCACACGCTGCTCTCCCAAACCACCTTCATCATCAATACCGGGGGTATCAATGATGAGAACAGGACCCAGGGGCAGCAGTTCCATGGCTTTTGTCACTGGGTCTGTGGTAGTGCCTTTCACTGGCGAAACCACCGCCATTTCCTGATTGGTTACCGCATTGACTAAGCTGGATTTGCCTGCGTTGCGGCAGCCAAAAAACCCGATTTGCACCCGTTCTGAAGATGGTGTATCCTGTAAACCCATAAAAACCTCCTGCCTTTAGAATCGGAAATCCCGATTTCCTTTTTCAATTTCCTGCAAATGATGCACAGTAATTTCTCTAACTTTTTCTTTTGGAATATTCCCCAGTTCTTTCTGAATCAGCGCTTCCCCGATTTTCTTTGTTTCCGGTGAAGCATAGTCCTCCAGATATTCTTTCAAGGTCATAAGGGCGTTGGGATGACAGCAGTTCTGAATCTGTCCGCTCTTACACAAACTCATGAAGCGGTCACCAGTACGCCCTTCCCGATAACATGCGGTACAGAAACTGGGAATATAATCCAAATCCATAAGCCAATGAACCACTTCATCCAATGTCCGTTTGTCGCTCACATCAAACTGTTCCGAATTTTCGTCCTCTGGCTCTTCTTCGCAGTAACCGCCTACGCTGGTACGAGAGCCGCCGCTGATTTGAGAAACGCCCAGATGCAATGCACGTTCCCGCACTTCTTTGCTTTCTCTGGTGGAAATAATCATACCTGTATAAGGCACAGCAATGCGGATGCAGGCAATGATCTTTGCAAAAATCTCATCATCAATGCCATTATCAAAAGCATCGGGGTCAATGTCGTCGGCACGTTTCACACGAGGTACACTGATGGTATGGGGGCCTACGCCGTGAACGGCTTCCAGATGTTCCGCGTGCATCAAAAGTCCCGCAAATTCATAAGCATATCGTTCCAGACCGAACAGTACCCCCAGACCTACATCGTCAATGCCGCCTTCCATGGCTCTGTCCATGGCTTCGGTATGGTAAGCGTAGTTATGTTTCGGGCCTGTGGGATGAAGCTGTTCATAGCTTTCTTTATGATAAGTTTCTTGGAACAGGATATATGTACCGATGCCAGCTTCTTTCAGCATTCGATATTCTTCTACTGTGGTTGCCGCAATGTTCACATTCACTCGGCGGATGGCACCGTTTTTATGCTGGATGGAATAGATGGTCTTGATACATTCCAGAATATATTCGATTGGATTGTTCACCGGGTCTTCCCCTGCTTCCAGCGCCAGACGCTTATGCCCCATATCCTGCAAAGCCGTCACTTCTTTGACGATTTCTTCCTGTGTCAGTTTTTTCCGGGCAATGTGTTTATTTTTTGCATGATAAGGGCAGTACACACAGCCGTTGATGCAGTAATTTGACAAATATAACGGCGCAAACATAACAATACGATTGCCATAAAAATCTTTTTTCAGCTGTTCCGCCAAAACATAAATTTCCTGTATTTTATCAGGCATTTCACATGCCAGCAGCACAGAAGCTTCTCTGTGAGAAAGACCTTTACGCAGTTTTGCCTTTTCCAAAATTGCGTCAATGAGTTTTTCATTGTTCTTGTTTTCCTGAGCATAAGCCAAAGTGTCCAGAATTTCTTTGTGGGAGATAAATTCCTCCGCTTTCATTGATTTGGGATCATACATATTCATTTTCTTCCTTTCTTCTAGGTCAGATTTCTCTTTCCTGTCAGTGATTTTGTTCTTTCATCATAGGGCTGTCCCCTCTGGATGCAGCAACGGTATAGCCCATATCCGCTAACTGCTTTTTCAGCCATTCAATCTGCTCTGCCGCTTCTGTTCCCATGATGCGCTTGTTGTCATAAAGGGTATACTTTTTCCGTGCTTCCATGGGTGAAAGATTGGGCATGATGACATTTGCACCATAAGCAATGCCCCATTCCATTCCCGGCGGCAAAAGTGTTCGCAGGGCAGTTGTAGAGGGCAGAAGCACCTTCGGCAGAAGCAGACGTATGACAGCAAGCAAAAACAACGTCAGCTCTCCAGAACCATTTTCATAATGGGCAAAAGGCGTGTCTTTCTGAGAAAGAAAAGGCCCGATGCCTACCATGTGGGGCTGAAATTCCTTTAAAAAACGAAGGTCTTTCACCAGATGTTCCAATGTCTGATGGGGTGAGCCTACCATAAATCCACAGCCCACCTGATAGCCGATTTCCTTCAAATCCCGCAAACACCGCATACGGTTTGCGAAATCCATATCAGATGGATGGAGCATGGCATAATGGGATTGAGTTGCTGTTTCATGGCGCAGCAGATACCGATTGGCGCCAGCGGCAAAAAGTTTTTCATAGCTTTCCCGACTGCGTTCCCCTACAGAAAGGGTAATGGCGCAGTCGGGATGATTTTTTCGGATGGCAGATACCAAATGGCACAGACGGTCATCGTCATACCACATATCCTCGCCGCCTTGGAGCACAAATGTGCGAAATCCCAAAGCATAACCAGCATGGCACGCCTCCAGAATTTCTTCTTCTGTTAGACGGTATCTTTCCGCCTTTCGGTTGCTTTTACGAATGCCGCAGTAATAACAATCATTTTTGCAGATGTTGGAAATTTCCAACAATCCGCGAATATAGATTTCTTTGCCAAAAACCTCCTGACAAAGTTTTTTGGCTTGTTCCTGCATATAAGGTGCCACTTCCTGCCGATGTTCCAGAAGATAGAGCAGTTCTTCTTCCGAAAGATCGTGTTCCGTGACTAGTTTTTCAGCTAAATTTGCCGCAAAACTCATGCCTTCACACCGGAATATACGGTCTTGGACTGGATGCCGGGCAGGTTGCCGATTTTTCCGGACAAAGCGGAAATCTTATCCTGAGGGGCATCAATGGCAATGCTGATGATATTCACTTTTTTCTCACGATAGGGAATGCCCATTCTGCCGATGATGTATTCCCGGTATTCGTGGAGTGTTTCGTTGAGCACATCCACAGATGCTTCTTGTTCTACAACAATGCCAATGACCGCAATTCTGCTTTCATTCTTTTTTGTTTCCATATTTCCATACCTCCTATTGGCAAATAAAAAAAACCGTACCACGAAAGGTACGGGAAAAAGGGCATAGCTGCCCTGTATTTCCATACTGTACCTTCCGCCGCAAATTTCTTTTTGGTGTCAGGAACCCATGGGTTCGATATGTCATGAAAAATCATATACTGCACATTGATTCTACCATAACCGCTCTTGTAATACAATGACTTTATGATTCCCATAAAACACACAGACATACAAAAAGACCGGACAAAGCAAATTCCTCTTAGGAAAATCTTTTCCTTTGAAGATACCCCTAATATCGTCCAGTCTTTTTACACTTTTACATTTCTCTGATTCTCTCCTGTATCAGCCGTCCTACCGTATCGGCAAACCAACTGACAGAGCGGATTCTTGCCAGTTCTCTGCCATAAATCTCATGGGCTGCCGGCAAATCCCGATCGTTTCCCGTAAAAACAGAAATGACCCAGATGCCTTTTCTTCTGAGACGGCTCACTTCTTCTGCCACATCCTGCACTCCGGCTTCACCGCCGTAATCTTTGGGCAGATGGAGCCCTTCTTTTGACGGCATAGGCTGATCGTCGTTAGGATGGGCGTCGGAAAGGATGATGAGCATTTTGTGCTCGCTTCTCTCCTGTTCCATAAGGTAATCCGCCGCCCGCAGTGCCAAGCCATCTCGGTTCCAGCCAGCCGCCAGAAAATGCAGAATATCCTTATTTCTGGAAATATCATGGTAATCTCGTAATACCTGCATGACCGTACAGCCGCTGACACTGCTGAAAGCGCTTACCCTGACGGGAATGTTGCAGCGTGTGAGGCTTTCCGCAATGATAAAGCCCTGTGTTGCCACTTTTGCCTGCTGTTCCCGTTGGGAAGCAGAACCATCCAGCAAAATATCCACCGTTAAAGTATCCAGCTGGCTGTCTGATGTTTTTTCGAAAATCCGTTCATCGTGTAGATACACATTCCGCCATACCTTCCCTGCCAACAGATTTCCAGCCCGGGTGCGGTACACCGTAGGTTCCAGCTGCAATAATATGGCATTGCGTATGCGTTCTGTCAGTTTATTGACGGCCAGCATGGTCTGGCTTTCGTTTGCCTGAAAATACGCTTCATTGGCTTCTCGCTGTTTTTCAGCAAATTCCCGTTGTTCTGCCGCCTCTCGGGTCAGTTCTCCCGTTTCCACAAACTCACCACGGGTAAAATGCAATAAACATTCCCGATGGGCTTCCGTGCAGAGTTTTTTCTCAATTTCTGCCACTTCCGCTGTGGAAAACATGGATTTTCCAAAGCAGCTTTCCACATAAGCGTGCACCACCTTAGCACTGGGTCTGGAAAAGGTCAGCCGTTGATACAGCTTTCTTGCTTTGCCCATGAGGGAATCTTTTTCCTCTTTGGTTTTGCCTTCCCAGTCGATACGCCGCAAAGCACTGCCTGCCCGTTTTCCCCAGCCTTTTGGCCAGAAAAACGGAGAATCACTGATATGACCGCCCAGTTCCTCAAACTCCTTGAAATGTCCTTTGAAAAAATACTGATTCAGCAGACGATCCATGCGGTCTGTCACCTGTTCTGTGTTACAATCCGCAGGAAATTCCAAAGCGTCCAACATTTTCCGTTTTTCTTCGTCTAAATCATCTGCCTGACCCAATATGCGCTGGCAATGGGCACGCTTCAAATCCCACAGCAAGGATTCCCCCACATGGTCTTTGGGTCTTGCCAGAAATTTTTCTGCATAAGCTCTCCGCATCTCTGCCATAGCTGGGCGTTCGTCCTTGGCTTTGCCAAATACACAGTTTTCCAGTCCAAGCCAAAGCAGTTCTACATATAGTTCCCCATCCTGTCTGCGCTGGAGATAGGTAAACATCTTATCCAACGTTTCAAACTGAAAATAATGATATACGGCACCAATGACCGTATTGAAATAAAAATCCGCGTCGCCGTCCTCATCAAAGGCAACATATACCGGCTGCAGGGAATAGTCCTGGGCAGCATTCCAAATCTGATTGACGGCACGACGCTCCGTAATCTCTCTGTTTTTCATCAGCGATCACCAAACAGCTTTCCTCTGTCCAAATCCTGCGGAATCCTTGCGGCAATGGCGTCTGCCACCAACTGCCGTTCAAAGGGATCAAAGGCTTTGTTGATGATACCCATTTCCAGCGCACGGACAGCTTTCAGACCTTTTTCCATCAAATGAATGGATGCCATAAGCCCACGCAGATCCAGCGCCTTTGTGGAAATTTCCGCATTATCACATTTTGTTTCCAGTTCCCTAAATAATGCGGCAAACTGTTCTGCCCATTTATCTTTCAATGCAGGAAATTCCCGTTTCAGCAATTTCCGCAGGTTTTCCTCAGAAATGACCGGCATATTGATGACCACAAAACGGGATGCCAGCGCTTCATTCAATTCTCTGGTGCCGGCATAGCCATAGTTCATAGTTGCGATAAAACGGGTTGCTTCGTGCAAGGGGATTCTGTCATACCCGGGCACATCAATGGAGCGCCGGAAGTCCAATGTTGCGTGAAGCACTGCCAAAGACTCGTTTTTCGCCATATTGATTTCATCCAGCACACCAAAACCGCCCATGTGGGCACAACGGCTGATAGGCCCTTCACGAAATACCACCTGATTATCCCGGAATGTATCTGTCCCGATGAGGGAAGCGGCATCCACATTCACGTAAAAAGAAATGTCCCATGACGGTCTGCCGAATGCTGCCGCCAGATTTTCAGCCAACACGTTTTTCCCTGTTGCTTTGGGGCCGGACAACAGCAAATTCTCCCCACATAACAGCGCTGCTGCCGCTTCTTCCCAGATTTCTTTGCCATAATATAAAAAACGGGGCACTGGTACGCGTCCTGTCACAGAAGCATCTACAGCATGGCTTTCACGGAACTTCTGGATTTCCTTGAGCAGGCTGACGCTGACCCCTTCTTTCTGTAATTCTTCTTCCAAATGCCACATAAAAAATTCCTCCTCTTTGGTTATGGATTCATTTTAACATGCAAAGATATGTGCATATTTCCGAAAATTTTGTAATTTTTGTCATTTTGCCTGTTGACATTTTCGGAATTGATGTTTATACTGTTCTCGTAAAAAGAAAACAGGGGAGCTCAATGCATTGGGCTGAGAGGAAGTTTTGCTTCGACCCTTACACCTGATTTGGATAATGCCAACGTAGGAAACCATTGAATGAATTTTCGGGAGATGTTTGGCATCTCCCATTTTTATTGCGTACAGACAGCCAAAGACAGAACTTTTTACGGAAACAGAATATTGGCAGCGTTGAGAGTGAACAAGAGTTCATGAAGGGGTGCACCACCACGGGTGTATTTCTTTGTGAGCTCTTTTTTCTTGCCGCCGCCGGAAAGGAGGCTTCTGAATGATCACCATTAACGGAAAAACATTGACCCTATCCGCACCCAAAACCCTTGGCGAATACCTGGACGAAAACAACTATCGCCGGACATATATCGCAGTGGAAAAAAACGGAGAAATCCTGCCCAAAAGCGAATATGACACCACATATCTCAATGACGGCGACAAAATCGAAATTGTCAGTTTTGTAGGAGGCGGCTGATGATGCACCCATTTACGAAAACAGAAATCTATGAAGCATTGGTGGAACGCCACACAGCAGCCTATCAGGAAAAGCTGGATGCCGGACACGTTGCCATTGCCGGGCTTGGTGGACTTGGTTCCAATGTTGCCTTTGCATTGACACGCCTTGGGGTTGGACATCTGCACCTCATTGACTTTGATCGTGTAGACCTGACCAATCTGAATCGCCAGCAATATTTGCTGCGCCATGTGGGCATGTATAAAACAGATGCTCTGAAAGAACAGCTGCTCCAGATCAACCCATATCTGGACATCACCACAGATTGCGTAAAAGTGACCAGTGAAAATCTGAAAACCCTTTTTGCTGATGCAGACATCATCTGCGAAGCCTTTGACAACGCAGAAACAAAAGCCATGTTCGTCAACGGCGTATTGGAATGTTTTCCCCAGAAAAAACTGGTCTGCGCTTCCGGCATGGCAGGCTTCGGCAGCAGCAACACCATCCATACCCGAAAGATTGGCAGCAATTTTTATCTCTGCGGCGACGAAACCACCGATATTGCCCATGGACAATGTCTCATGGCACCCAGAGCGGCCCTCTGCGCTGCCCATGAATCCAATATGATCGCCCGTTTGCTTCTGGGCGAAGAAACCGTATAATATCTGATTTTGGAAGAAAGAAGGAATTTTATCATGCAGAACAATGACAAACTCATTTTAGGCGGACACGAATTTACATCCCGTTTCATCCTTGGTTCCGGGAAATTTTCTCTGGATCTGGTAAAGGCTTGTGTGGAAAAAGCCGAAGCACAGATCATCACACTGGCTGTACGCCGTGCCAACGAAGGCGGTCTTGCCAACATTCTGGACTATATCCCCGATACCGTTACCCTGCTGCCCAATACATCCGGCGCAAGAAACGCAGAAGAAGCGGTACGCATTGCGAAACTTTCCAGAGAACTGGGCTGCGGGAACTTTGTCAAAGTAGAAATCATGCGTGACTCCAAATATTTGCTGCCTGACAATCAGGAAACCATCCGCGCCACAGAAATGCTGGCAAAAGATGGCTTCATCGTTATGCCTTACATGTATCCCGATCTGAATGTGGCAAGAGATCTGGCAAATGCAGGTGCTGCCTGCATCATGCCTCTGGGTGCTCCCATTGGTTCCAACAAAGGTCTTTGCACAAAAGAATTCATCCAGATTCTCATTGACGAAATGAACCTGCCTATCATCGTAGACGCTGGTATCGGCAGACCTTCTCAGGCTTGCGAAGCCATGGAAATGGGTGCCGCTGCCATCATGGCAAACACCGCCGTTGCTACCGCCGGAAATGTGGAATTGATGGCAGAAGCATTCAAAAAAGCCATTGAAGCAGGTCGCAGCGCTTATCTGGCAGGTCTTGGCAGAACCCTTGAAAGAGGCGCCAGCGCATCTTCTCCACTGACAGGATTTTTGCAGGATTGAGAGGTGAAAGGATATGAATCAGGAACATTTGAACGAAAGTATTTTAAGTGAAGAAATTCTGGAAGACCAGAAGAAAAACCGCATCGACCACATGACCTATCTGCCTGATATGGAAGTGCTGGATTCTGATGTGATGGATCAGGTCGTTGCAGCCATGGAAGCTTATGATTACGACAAATATACAGAAGCGGATGTACGTCGGGCTTTAGTACACGACAGCCGTACGCCTGAAGATTTTGCAGCTCTGCTCTCTCCTGCCGCTCTGCCTTTATTGGAAGACATCGCACAGGCAGCTCGCGTGGAAACCAGAAAGCATTTCGGCAACAGCATATACATGTTCACACCCATCTATATCGCTAACTACTGCGAAAACTACTGCATTTACTGCGGTTTCAACTGCCACAACAAAATCAACCGTGCCCAGCTGAACGAAGAAGAAATCGACAAAGAAATGGCAGCCATCGCCAAAACAGGTTTGCAGGAAATCCTGATTCTTACTGGAGAAAGCCGCAGCAAATCCACAGTACAATACATCGGGGAAGCCTGCAAAATCGCAAAGAAATATTTCAAAGTCATCGGTCTGGAAATTTATCCTGTCAACTCTGACGAATACGCATATCTCCATGAATGTGGCGCCGATTATGTAACGGTATTCCAGGAAACATACAATTCCGATAAATACGAAACACTCCATCTGGCTGGACACAAGCGGATTTTCCCTTACCGTCTGAATGCCCAGGAACGTGCCCTGAAAGGCGGTATGCGTGGTGTTGGTTTTGCCGCATTGCTGGGTCTGGACGACTTCCGCAAGGACGCTTTCGCAACAGGCTATCACGCTTATCTGCTGCAGCGGAAATATCCCCATGCAGAAATCGCTTTCTCCTGTCCCAGACTGCGCCCCATCATCAACAATGACCGCATCAATCCCAAGGACGTTCACGAGACCCAGCTTTTGCAGGTGGTATGCGCTTATCGTCTATTCATGCCTTTTGCAAACATCACCATTTCCAGCAGAGAGTGTGCCCGTGTTCGTGACAATCTGGTAAATATTGCTGCCACTAAAATTTCCGCTGGTGTCAGCACCGGCATCGGGGAACACTCCGAAGAAACCGAAAAGAAAGGAGATGACCAGTTCGAGATCGATGACGGCAGATCTGTGGAAGAAGTTTATGATGCTCTGCTGAAAAACAATCTCCAGCCGGTCATGAGCGATTATATCTATGTATAATGACCCATTCTTTTCCCATATTCTGGCGGTATCAAACCGCACATTGAGCAAACACCCCTTTCTGGAACAGATAGAAGAAATCTGCAAACACCATCCCAAGGGTTTGATTCTGCGGGAAAAGGATTTGTCAGAAGCAGAATACACCGCTCTGGCAAAAGATGTATTGGCAATCTGTCAGCGTCATAACGTTCCTTGTATCCTGCACACCTATTTCCGTGCGGCAAAAGAACTGGGCTGTGACGCCATCCATCTGCCCCTTCCTCTGCTCCGTGCCCACAAAACGGAACTGTCTGGTTTCTCCCATGTAGGAACCTCCATTCACGCGCCGGCAGAGGCAGAAGAAGCGGAAAAACTGGGGGCAACTTACATCACCGCTGGGCATATTTACGTCACAGACTGCAAAAAAGGTCTCCCCCCCAGAGGACTTATTTTTCTGGAAGAGGTCTGCCGCAGGGTATCCATTCCTGTTTACGCCATTGGCGGCATCAAAATCAATGAAAAACAGTTACAGGAAGTTATGGACTGCGGTGCCAAAGGCGGATGCATCATGTCCGGCATGATGCAGTTATAATAGCTTACTTTCAAATATTTGATAACATATTCCAAGACAGCAGAAGAGCAGGGATTCTCCAACCCTGCTCTTCTGTTTTTTGTCTGTTATTTTATTTTTATTGAAGGAATCAGATTTCCGCGCCGCAATGACGCAGGAAACGGTCAAATGCCGCCTGACCTTCCGCTGTTCTCTTATATACGCCGGCATCTTCCAGAACCTGTGCAAACACCAGACCAATTTCTTCCTGAATGATGCTGTCCAGATTTTCTGCTGTCACAGTATCATATTTTTTCAGGAATTCCTGTGCCCACTGGCCATGGCTGCTGGTCTTTTCGTCTGCCTCCAAATCTGCGCCGGAAAGTATGGCTTCTTTCAGGCACTGCATTTCTTCTTTCAGTCTGGCAGGCAGTACCGCAAGCCCCATAACCTCAATCAAGCCAATGTTTTCTTTCTTGATATGGTGCAAATGGCTGTGAGGATGGTACACACCCAGAGGATGTTCTTCTGTAGTGATATTATTGCGCAGTACCAAATCCAGTTCGTATTTATCGCCACGTTTTCTTGCAATGGGTGTAATGGTGTTATGAGGTTCTCCATCTGTTTCCGCAAAGATAAAGGCATCTTCGTCTGTATAACCACGCCATTTCTGCAAAATCATATCGGCGCAGTCAATCAGACGATTATGGTCTTTATGGGAAATACGGATAACGGACATAGGCCATTTCACAACGCCCATTTCCACATCCTCAAAGCCCTTGCAGACTGCTTTCCGTTCTACTTCTGCCCGTTCCATGGCGAAAGTATAACGTCCCCCTTGGAAATGGTCATGGGACAGGATAGAACCGCCTACGATGGGCAAATCTGCGTTGGAGCCTACAAAGTAATGCGGCAGGAAGTTGATGAAATCAAACATTTTCGCAAAAGCGTTTCTATCGATTTTCATAGGTACATGCTGTCCATTGAACACGATGCAGTGTTCATTGTAATACACATAGGGAGAATACTGGAAAAACCAATCATTTCCCGCAATACGCAGAGGAATGATGCGGTGGTTTTCTCTGGCGGGATGGTTCACCCGACCAGCATAGCCTTCGTTTTCCCGACAAAGCATACATTTGGGATAACCGCTCTGGGGAGCCAGTTTTGCCGCCGCAATGGCTTTGGGGTCTTTTTCCGGCTTGGACAGATTGATGGTGATGTCGATTTCACCGTATTCTGTCATGGTTTTCCAACGCATATCCTTTTTGATGCGGTATCTGCGGATGTAGTCTGTATTACAGCTGAAATCATAATACCAATCTGTTGCTTTTTCCGGGTCTTTCGCATGAAGTTCACGGAATTTTCCAATGACTTCTCTAGGGAAAGGTGTCATGACACCCATGAGCTTTGTATCAAACAAATCTTTATATACGATGCTGTCAGGAATCAGTTCCCGTTTGCAGGCATCTTCCAGCAGAACAGACAGAATGGTTTCCAAATCGGTTTCCGCTTCGCCTGTGGGTTCTTCATAAACATCCAGTTTCATTTCGTCTATCAAACGGTTGATGACATAAGGCACATCCGCTTCTGTAATCAGCCCTGTTCTGACGCCATAGAGCGCCAAATCTCGAATTGCTTTATATACCATGTCTTTCCCCTTTCTCAAAAACCATTGGGGTGATTTTTGTGCCAATTCCATGCGGAAGAAATGATTTCTTCCAGACTGTCATGCTGAGGGTTCCAGCCCAGCACTTTTTTCGCTTTTTCACTGGAAGCAATGAGCTGTGCAGGATCACCGGCACGGCGAGCCACTTCTTTTGCAGGAATGGGATGACCTGTTACTTTTCTTGCGGTTTCGATAACTTCTCTTACGGAGAAACCAACGCCGTTGCCCAGATTGAAAATGTCACTCTGCCCGCCTTTCAGCAGATAATCCACCGCCAGAATATGGGCATCTGCCAGGTCTGTTACATGGATGTAGTCACGGATACATGTGCCGTCGGGTGTAGGATAGTCATTGCCGAAAATGCTGATAAATTCCCGTTTGCTATTAGGTACCTGCAAAATCAAGGGAATCAGATGGCTTTCAGGATTGTGCGCTTCCCCGATGTTGCCGCTGACGTGGGCACCGCAGGCGTTGAAGTAACGTAGGGATACATAACGCAGACCTGTTGCGTTGCCTGTCCATTTGAACATTTTTTCCATTGCCAGTTTTGTTTCGCCGTAAGGGTTCGTAGGTTCTGTACGGTCGTTTTCCAGAATAGGTACCCGTTCCGGTTCACCGTATGTCGCCGCTGTAGAGGAGAACACGAATTTATCTACGCCGTTAGCAACCATAACCTCCAACATGTCTCTTGTTTTGCTCAAGTTGTTTTCATAATATTTCAGGGGGTTTTCCACGCTTTCCCCTACCAGAGAATAAGCGGCAAAATGGATAACTGCTTCGATATTTTCCTTCTGGAATACCTCGTTCAGAAAAGGTTTATCAGAAATATCGCCTTTATAGAACTTTGCATCAGGATGTACCGCTTCTGCGTGTCCTGTTTCCAGATTATCCACAACCACTACTTCTCTGCCTGCTTCACACAGGGCATACACCGTATGAGAACCGATATAGCCTGCGCCGCCCAATACCAAAATTGCCATAGAGCATCCCTCCTATTTTTCTCAAACCTTCATCAATTCTGTACCGCCTGCGGGACGAATGGACAGCACATGACATCTGCCCTTACCCACAGCTTTTTCCATCTGTTCCACAAAACCTGCCAGCATTTCCTGAGGCACAAAAGCCTGAATGGTTCCGGCAAAACCACCGCCATGGACACGGTAAGCGCCTTTGCCTGCCAATGCCGCTTCACAAGCTGCCAGAGCATAAGCAACTTCCTGATGCTGTACACTGCCGGAAACATACACGTTCTGCAAATACATGAAAGAAGAATAGCCAGATTCTTTCACCAAAGATAAGAACTTATCAAAATCTCCTGCTTCCAGTGCTGCCGCTTCGTCAATGGCTCTCTGATTATCTTTCAGGAAATGGTATGCACGCAGTGTTGCACGGTCACCTGCTTTTTCCCGAACAGCAGCCATATCTGTCAAAAAGTCTGCCAGAGCCACTTCCCGCAGCACTTCTTTGCCGAAGTGTGCTGCTACCTGCCGCATTTCCATAGGAATGGCAGAATATTCATCAGATAAATCCGCATGGTCTGCGCCGCTGTCAATGATACACAGGGCATAACCTGCTTTTGTGAAATCAAAATCCAGTTTTCTTACAATGGGATTTGCATTATCCCGAAAATCAATGGCAACAACGCCGCCTACGGAAGATGCTGTCTGATCCATCAAACCGCTCATTTTGCCAAAGTACACATTTTCCGCATACTGGCCAATCTGGGCAATTTCCACAGGTGTCAGTTTATTTTCACAATACAGTGCGTTGATGACAGTACCTACCAGAACTTCATAAGCCGCGGAAGAAGAAATGCCGGAGCCTTTCAGTACATTGGAAACGGTATACATATCCAGACCGCCCAGTGTATAACCCATCTGTGTAATTTTGGAAGCTACCCCACGAATGAGAGAAGCTGTTGTGTTG
The DNA here is from genome assembly GCA_902477755.1 of uncultured Clostridia bacterium. Classification (GTDB taxonomy): domain Bacteria; phylum Bacillota; class Clostridia; order Lachnospirales; family Anaerotignaceae; genus Anaerotignum. The sequence goes on along the minus strand of CABSIK010000002.1, from coordinate 66,785 downwards.
ATTTCTTCTTTTTTCACTTCCAGATCATCCAGAGAAATTTCTTCCATGCCGTAGCCTTCGGAGAAAATACGGATGATACGGCTGTCATTTTTCGCTGCCGCACCGAAAATATCCAAATCTACTGCCGCTGCCAATACACAGCCATGCTGATGGTCTGTATGGTTGCCACCGATTTCTGTTCTGCCGGGTGCGCTGAAAAAACGCTCCGCTTCTTTGCCGAATGTATCTGCAAAGCCTTTTTCTGCATCTGCCATCCGTCCCAGATAAAAATCCGGCTGTGCTTCAAAACGGGGATAGGCTGCCAAAAGGCTTTCTTTGTTCCAATTTTGTTTCATGGTGTTCCTCCTGTTTTATCGATAAATGACCCCTGCCACAATAGCAATAACCAATGCCGCTGCGATGACGCCCACCACAATATTCATGGTCTTTAAAGAAACATTGATATGGGAATACAGGTTATACTTCGCCCCTGTAAATTTACTTTCTCTTTGTTTCAGCTCTGTTTCTTTTTCTTCCAGAGCTCTTTCCCGTTCCTCCAGCGCCTGTAACCGCTGTTCCAAATCCTCCGGGTTTACAGGTTTTTGTGCATCTGTCACAAAATCCCTCCTTTGTTTTTATGGCTTCAAATTGCAACAATTCCCCCGTAGTCAAACGGGGGAATTTTCATATCACATCTTACCGAAAAAATTATTTCTTTGCAATATATTTACGAACGTCGATGGCAACGGCCAGAATGATGATCAGACCTTTGATGATGTACTGCAGATATGCATTAACACCCAGATAGTACAGGCTGTAGTTGATTACCTGCAGGATGATAACACCAATGAGGATACCGGGGATGGTACCAACACCACCAGAGAAGGATACACCACCGATAACGCAGCCGGAGATCGCATCCAGATCGTAGTTAGTACCTGTAGCTGTTGTTACACTCTGGATACGACCTGCTTCCAGAAACGCCGCAATACCATAGAGAATACCTGCCACCAGATAAATCAACATGATATTTTTTGCTACGTTTACGCCAGATACAGCAGCCGCTTCAGGGTTGCCGCCGATGGCAAACATGTTTTTACCCAAAGTGGTTTTATTCCATACAAACCACATAATAACAGCACAAATAACCATGAAGTAAACCAGGTGAGGAATACCCAGCCAGTAACCGTTTACCAGTTCGATATATCTGGGATCCAGGCTGGCAATAGGCTGTGCGCCGCCCTTCTGGCTATCGATGTACAGACACAGAGCACCATAGGCTATGAGCTGCGTACCTAACGAAATAATGAATGCATGCATGTGCAGTTTTGCCACACCAAAACCGTTGAGCAGACAGAAAGCCACACAAACCACGATAGACAGCAGCAAAGGCAGAATCATAGGCAGTGGTTCTGTAATCTGGGGATACATACGGGATGCATATGTAACGCTCTGCAATAAGGATGCGGAGATTGCAGCACCGCAGCCCAGAATACGACCAGCAGACAAGTCAGTACCTGCCAATACGATCATACCAGCAACACCCAGCGCCAAAATACCTCTGGTAGAAGCCTGTGCCAAAATTTTCAAAAAGTTATTCTTAGATAAAAATGTAGGGTCAGCTGCAATGACACCGATGATCATGATGATCAGGATGATGTACAGAGCATAGTCCAGCAGAAGTTCCTGCCAGGTCTTGTCCCCTTTGAGACTCTTTAATTTTTCCATTCTTTTTTACCTCCCCATTATACATATTTTGCTGCCAGACGCATGATTTCTTCCTGTGTTGCGTCCTTGACATCCAAAATACCAGCCAAGTGACCATTGCTCATAACCATGATTCTGTCGCAGATCCCCAAAAGTTCCGGCATTTCGGAAGAAACCACAATAACGCCCTTATCTTCCTGCGCCAGATCAATGATCAGCTGATAGATTTCGTATTTCGCACCTACGTCAATACCGCGAGTGGGTTCGTCCAGAAGCAAGACTTCCGGTTTTGTCAGCAGCCATCTGCCCAAAATTACCTTCTGCTGGTTACCGCCGGAAAGTGAGCGGATATGAGTCTTCTGGCTGGGGGTTTTTACATGCATACTGTCAATAACCCACTTTGTGTCTTCTTTCATTTTCCCATTGGAAAGCAAAAGACCTTTCCGATAATTCTTGATATTGGCAATAACAGAGTTGAACTGAATGCTCATGCCGCCGAAAATACCTGTGGCACGACGTTCTTCTGTCAGCAGCGCAAAGCCGTTTTTGATGGCTGTCTTTGCGTCTTTGTTCACTACTTTTTTGCCATGCATATACATTTCGCCGCTCTGATGATGGGCAATACCAAAAATGGTTTCCAGAAGCTCTGTTCTTCTGCTGCCCACCAGACCTGCCACACCAAGGATTTCGCCTTTGCGCAGCTGGAAGCTTACATCCTGACAGGTCGGCATATATTTTCCTGTCAGATTTTTTACATCCAGCAAAACTTCGCCGGGCTTATTTGTCTTGGGCGGGAAACGCTCCGTCAAGTCACGGCCTACCATAAGCTGAATGATCTTATCTGTTGTCAGATCCTTCGCATTTTCCGTTGCGATCCACTTGCCGTCTCGCATGATAGTAACTTCGTCGGAAATCTGCAAAATTTCTTCCATCTTATGACTGATGTAAACCATTGCCACGCCTCTGTCACGCAGTTTGTTGATGATGCGGAACAGATGCTCTACTTCCTCATGAGTCAGAGAGGATGTAGGTTCGTCCAATACCAGAATTTTTGCATTATATGATACGGCCTTTGCGATTTCTACCATCTGTCTCTGGGATACGCTCAATTTGCCGATGATTGTCTTAGGGTTGACGGGGATTTCCAATTCCTCGAATACTTTCTGTGTTTCCTGATACATTTTCTTATGGCTGACCAGTCCACCCTGTTTGGGAAAACGACCCAGCCAGATATTTTCCATAACACTGCGCTTGAGTACCTGATTCAGTTCCTGATGTACCATCGCTACACCATTATCCAGCGCATTTTTAGGGCCGGAAAACGCTGTTTCCTGACCATCAATGACAATTTTGCCACCATCCTGTTTATAAATACCAAAAAGACATTTCATCAATGTTGATTTCCCTGCACCATTTTCACCCATGAGGGCATGTACAGTACCGGGACGCAGTTTGAGCATTGCATGATCCAGTGCTTTTACCCCGGGGAACTGCTTTTCGATATCTGTCATTTCCAGTACATATTTTTCTTGGCTCACTGCCTTCACCACACTTCCTAATCGTCTGTTGTGCCAACTTCTCTTTGTAAAACTTCCCCAACGACAGCTTCTTCTCAAAAAATAAGCTGCTGTGCTTTCAAATGTTTCTCAGTCACGGACTTTCTTCGCTTATAAGAACGCACAGTGAGGAAAAACCCCACTGTGCGAACCAAATGTTCCTATCTATTACTGAAAATCAGAGATTATTCTCCTGTATAAGGAGCGTAAGGGATACGAACTGCAATACCTGTGTCATCGTATGTATATTCTGTGCCATCCAGGAATTCAGCACCGTTTGCTGCGTTCAGAGCTGCAGCTGCGATTGCTTTACCCATTGCGTCACCGTCCTGCAGAACAGTTGCGCTCATCTGGCCTTTTGCGATTGCATCTTTTGCAGCGTCTGTAGCGTCAACACCGATTACAGGGATGAAAGAAGCGCCTTCAGCACCTGTGTTGTAGCCAATGTTGGACAGAGCAGCTACACAACCGATAGCCATACCGTCGTTGTTTGCGATAACCAGTTCGATTTTGCCTTCGTTCGCAGCCAGCATAGCTTCCATTGCTTTCTGAGCTGTTTCTGTATCCCAGTTACATACCTGTGTTTCGCCAACCTGTTCCATTGTCAGACCGTTAGCTACTGCCTGTTCTACACTGTACTGTGTACGAGCGATTGCTTCGGGGTTGTCAGGTTCGCCCTGGAACATTACATACTGTACTTTGCCGTCGCCGTTCAGGTCATATTCAGGATGTGCATCAAAGAGTTCTTTGATGATGTCACCCTGCATTTTGCCGGCGTCAATTGCATTTGTACCGATAAAGCATGCTTTATCATAGGATTTGATTACTTCTGTGTCGGGTTCTCTGTTGAAGAAGATAGTAGGAATACCTGCTGCGGATGCTTTTTCTACAACGCCGCTTGCAGCTTTTGCGTCAACCATGTTTACGCACAGTACGTCAACGCCTTTGGAGATCATAACATCCAGCTGGTCGTTCTGTGTAGCCTGGTCACCTTTACCATCCTGCATTTCTACAACTGCTTTGCCTTCCAGAGCTGCCTGCAGGGAATTTCTTACGGTAGAGATGTATGTATCGTCGTATTTGTAGATCAATACACCGACTGTGGGCAGATCGCCGCTTGCTGCATCGCCTTCTGTAGCAGCGTCACTGGAGCCGCCGCCGCAGGCTGCAAGGCCCAACACCATCACGGATGCCATTAACATCGCTAAAAATTTCTTTTTCATTGTATAAACCCTCCTTTAAATTTTGTCCAGTCCAAGACCGAAACACATGTAACACAACAATCTCCCTGTTGTTAATCACATTATATCAAATCTGTCCGTGGCAAAAAATAGAGATTTTTTTATATATACATGAAATTTATTCTCTTTCTCTTGGCGAAACATATAATTTTTTTCGGTTTTTGTCAAAAAAACTGTTCAGATTATGGATTCATGTATCCGTGCATGTACAGGCACCCTTACATATCTGCCATCATTCCATTCCATATCTTCTGGCAGACCTTTTCCCATGCCAAGGGCAGATGCAATATCAAAGACAGCTTTTCCCTGTTCTTTTGCGCCGCAGTCCACCGTTGCCCAAATGACTTTCTCCTCCAGTGCCGAAAGACCTGCCGGCGTTCCGTCAATGCCAAAGACTGCCGCAGAGAAATTTTTTCGTTTCAAAGCATCTGCCGCTCCCAATGCCATATCGTCATTGTTGCACAATACCAGTTCGATTTCATCACCCATTTCTGCAATCCATTGTTCCATGATGGCATCAGCGCGGCTCCGCATCCAATCAGCCGTTTCTGCATCCAGCTTCTGTAGCTTCACGCCGCCATCCTCAATGGTCTGGATCACATAATCAGAGCGGAGAATGGTGTCCTGATGTCCCATTTCTCCCTCCAGCATGACATACTGTAAAATGCCGTCACCATTTTTGTCCATTTTTTCCGCAGCAGCAGCATAGCTCTGCAATACTGCTTCTCCCTGCATCCGCGCCGTTTCTCTGGCATCTGTGCCAACATAATAAACATTTTCTCCGCGCAGGATATCTTCACGCACAGGCTCCCTGTTGAAAAACACCAGCGGTACTTCTTCCGACTGGGCAAGATCCACCATGCTGGAAGCATTGGTGCGGTCTACCAGATTGACACAGACCGCGTCATACCCCAGTGCCACATACTGTTCCACCTGATCGAACTGTTCTCTCTGTGAGCCATTGGCACGGGAAATGTTCAAGGTCACAGGGCATCCTGTTTCCGCTTCATAAGCCGCCGCCTGCTCCTGCATAGAGGATACGATACTGTCCACAAAAGTATCACTGTCTGAATAAAGAGAAACTCCGATCTTCAATTCCTTTTTTTCCTTTGTACGAGGTATCCATAGCCAAACAAAAGCCAAGACTACACAAATCACACCTAAAAAAATTCCCATTGCCTGTTTTCTTATCCGCATCTGTTCTCACCTCACGCAAAAGGAAACAAAATCGCTTCCCGACTTCGATCATACATATTTTCACCAGTCACCCATACTGTCTGGAAATTGCGTTCCGTTCCGTCCTGATCTGTCCCTGTCAAAATCATGGTCAATTTCTGTACGCTATGATAGCCTGCACCGTAAGCGTCTGTCACTGCCACACCAGCAATATTTCCTTTTTCTAACTGCTCCCGAATCATGCCGCTCCAGCCCATGCCATACAAAGGCAGTTTATAATCATTGTTCTCACATACCTGTGCCATGGCTTCCAAAGCCTGTCCGTCACAGGAAACCACCATATTTCCTCCTTGAACAGTCAGACCGCTGACAAGGGCTTGTGTCTCCGCATAATCCGCAAGCTCCACTCTGCGCACCATAATGCCTGCCTGCGGGAACAATTCTTCCAGAAGGTCATACATATTCTTCACCTGATCTCCGCAGTCTTTATGAGATACCAGTGTCACACTCTGCCCCTTATCCCTTGCCTCAGACACCTTTTCCACCAATAATCTGGCAATGGCTTCTCTGTCAAAGGATACATGGGCTTTCACACGGGGGGATTCTGCTTCTGTATCCCAAAGCACCACCGGAATGCCTACAGGAATATTTTCCAGTATTTCTTCTGTAACTCTTCTGCTTCCGCACTGGAGCACAATGCCTTCACATCCAGCATCCAATTCTCTCTGCACCAATGTCTGCATATCCACCTGCTGGGCTTCATAATCCCGCAAATTGAGAAAATGCATATCTGCATGATATGCCTGCGCCGCCTTTTTGGCGCCTTCCCGAAGATTGATATTGGTGCTGTCCTGAGGAATGTCCACAATAACAGAAATATTGGAAACATCCACTTTCCTTTCCTTCCAGACATAATCTGTAGATGAGATCAAAAACAGCACCACCAAAATGAGGATGTCCACAAAAAGAAATATTTTCTGTTTTATAGTCATGATACCATCCCCCTTTCCTTCATTTCTTCATAAGGAATGGCTGGCAGATGGATTTCGATGCAAGTACCCTCATCTGGTTCCGAAAGGATGCGCAGACCATATTTCTCCCCAAAAACCAGCTGGATTCGTTCCTGCACATTCCGCAGACCTACACCGGAGCCTTTTCCTGTCTGGACAAAATCTCCCCTCAAAAGTGCTTCTGCCCTCTCCTTGGTCATGCCGCAGCCATTATCTGTGACAGAAAGTATCAGTTCTTCCCCTTCCAGATAGCCTTTTACGGTCAGTTCTCCATCATCATCCATAAATTCCATGGCATGATAAATGGCGTTTTCCACCAATGGCTGCAAAATGAGCTTCACCGTCCCCAGTTGTTTTGTTTCTTCTTCGACATCAAATTGATAGGTAAATTTATTTTTGAAGCGCATTTCCTGAATCATCAGGTAGTTCCGCACATGCTCTACTTCGTCGGAAACAGGAATGACCGTCTTGCCGCGGCTCAGGCTGATGCGGAAAAACCGTGCCAATGCCGTTACAGCTTTCACCGCATCGCCGCTTTTTTCATTTTCGATCATCCACACAATGACATCCAGTGTATTATACAGGAAATGTGGGTTGATCTGGTTTTGCAGCACCATCAGATCGCTTTTCCGCTTGGCTTCATGTTCCTGCACAATATCCTCCATGAGCTGTTTCAGATTCCGTTCCATCTCCTCAATGGCAGTGGACAGATTTTGTATTTCATACACACCAGAAGCTTGTATTTTCGTATTCAGATCCCCAGCCTGTATGCGCTTTACAGCACCTTCCAGACGATGCATAGGCTCTGTCACTTTTCTGGAAACATAAAAATTAATGAGCATCATGGCATTGAGGAAAAACGCCAGCAAAAACAGGATGAAGCTTCTTGTTTTCCAGTTATGGAGAGACGGCGTATCTCCTTTGGATACCCCCACCATGTGCCAACCCGTATAGCCGATGATCTTATGTAAAAATGTATAAGGTTCTGCCTGTACATCTCCCTGCAAAGAATACATGAGCAGCGGCAAAGTATCTTCTTTCATGGTGCCTGCTGCAATCTGATCCTGCATAGGATGATAGAGCAGATTGCCATTTTCCCCTGCCAGATAAACATAGGATTCTTCCCCCACCATGACATTTTCCAGCATATCCTGCAGCACATCATAACGCAGATTGATAAGCAGCACACCGCGCTTCGTCTGGTCTCCCATGGTCAGCTGTACCATACGGCTCATGGGGATGACTCTTGTATAACCATCACCTTCTGCCCGAAAAACACGGGAAACCTGCGGCGCACCAAACCGGATATTCTCCTCTGTATCCAGCGCACTGCCATACCACCCTTCCTTCTGCAATGAAAAATTGGGGCGCAAATGGCTGTTGGGTGTGGCACAGATCAAATTGCCGTCAATGGAAAAAAGCGCAATATTTTCCACATAGTCTTTGTTCATCTCATAGATCAGCCGAAAATCATCGGAAATGGTTTCCTGCTGCAGATCTGTCCCTTTGATAACGCGGTAATAGAGAGTGTCAGACACCTTTATCATATTGCGGAAATGGGCTGTCACCTGTTCCGCCGCATCCTCCATACGGGTATCATTTCCTTCCCATGTGGTCTGGGCAGACTGTGCCGCAAAACGATAATAAAAAGAGATTCCCATCAAAAGAGTTGCTACCACAGAAGTCACCGTGAAAGAAATCCACAGCAATTTTCGCAGTTCAATATGCTTGCTGCCGTTAAAAAATCGCTGCTGCAAATATGCTTTTCCTCTTTGCAAAATCCCCATGACTTTCCTCACTTTCCGCGGAACTTATTGGGGGAAACCCCAAATTTCTTTTTGAATACATAACCAAAATAATTTGGTTCGTCATACCCTACTTTTGCAGCAATCTGATAGGTTTTTTCGTCTGTTTCCTTTAAAAGTTCTGCCGCCTTTTCCATACGGATGGCAGTCAGATAGGAAATATAGCTTTCTCCCACTTCTTTTTTGAATATGGTGGAAAAATATGCTGTGCTGATATGGAGATAGCTGCATACCATTTCCAGTGAAAGGGCGGAATTGGCATAGTTCTCACCAATATATTTTTTTGCCTTTTCAATCAATGTCTGGGTAGTTCCCACACGTTCCCGATACAATTTGCCGCTGATGGCAAAGCAGACCTCGCAAAGCCAGTCCTGCATGTCCCCACTGTCCCAAATACCTGTGAGCACACCGTTATAATCTGCGTATTTGCCAAATACAATATTTTCTTCCAATCCATTTTTCTGTACCACACGCAAAATGACACTCAAAATGTCGATGATATATGCCTGAAAACCACTCTGCATTGCCTTTGGCTGGCGCATTCTGCCGGAAATGCTTTCCACACAGGATTGTATCATTTCTTCGTCACCGAATTTCAATACATAGCTCAGTTCCTTTTCATCTTTTTCATCCAGATGAAGCAATGTATCCTTCTGTGGCTCCACGTCAGAGATAAAGACCACTTCACCGGCAGTCCTGCTGTAAGCTACAGCTTCTCTTGCCTCCGCATAGCTGTGAGAAATATCTTCAATATTCTCCACCACACGTCCAATGCCCACAATCAGGGTACAATTCAAAATCTTTTTCACTTCTCTGCACAATTCCCTGAAAAAGGTAGTCAATTGCACAAGTTCCTTTTCTTCCTTCATGGCAGCAATGACACAAATACCAGATGGACGCTGGAAACAGTTGTAATTGCCGGAATCCTGAAAACGATCTTCCAATAGTCGCTGTACCGATACAGACAGCAGGTTCCAACTGTTCCAAGCTGTATTTTCCATTTCCTGTGCCATGACCTTTGCCGCTACCCAGCGGTTTCCCTCCAGAAGGGAAAGACCATATTCCTCCATGAGTACAGGGATATCCTCTTTTCCCACATTGCCTTTTACCAGATTGCTCAAAAATTTCTCTCGCAATATGGGCAGATTTTTACGGAAACTTTCCTGTAAGTTTGTCAGATCTCGTAAGCGCTGGATTTCCTCATCCAGTGTTCCTTTGATGCGCAGCAAAATTTCCATCATTTCCTCTGCATTGACAGGCTTTAAAATATACTCGATAATATTCAGTTTGATGGCTTTCTGGGCATATTCAAAATCATCAAAACCGGAAAAGAGCACCACTTTTATGGACGGGTGGATTTCTCGCAGTCTTTCTGCCATTTCCAGACCATCCATATAAGGCATACGAATATCCGTCAGTACCACATCCGGCTCCAGCTGCTCGATTTTTTCCAGCGCATCTACGCCATTCTCCGCATCGCCCACCACCTGAAAACCAACAGCAGACCAATCTATTTTTCGAATAATGCTGGTGCGGACTTCCGCCTCATCATCCACCAGCAGAATTTTATACAGTTCATTCATACTTTCATCCCCTGCGTATTTAATCTTTCTCTTATTAAATTATAACAAAAAGGAGAAAAACGGAAAAGCCTGCAAAAAATATTTTGTAATACAACAAAAAACGCATGTGGTTCTTTTTTGGAAAAAGAATACATGCGTCACTTGATATTCAGCTTTTATAGAGAAGGCAAGCTCCGCCGCAAATGAGCAGGACAGCCACCAAAAACATGCACCCCGGCAGCAGCAATGCCAAAAACATACCAATTCCCAACGCAATCATCAGAGAACCGACCCATCTCTTTCTCCATTGGTTCACACATCTTCTGCCCACAGGCGTCACCTCCTACTTCTATTGTATGCACCTATTATCTTCATGGGAATAAAAAAACAGGAATTCCTGAAAAAAATCAGAAATTCCTGTTTTGTATACATATCAGATTTTATTGGAGTTTCTCCAAATCTTCTGTTTATCTGCTGCGGCAATGAGTTCATCTCTGAATTCAGGATGTGCCAGAGAAATGAGCAGTTCTGCTCTTTCCCATGTGCTTCTGCCTGCCAGATTCACAATGCCATATTCTGTTACGATATAGAACGCCTGTGTTCTGGGAGTGGTGATAATATCCCCCTGTGTAAACTTGGGCATAATTCTGGATTTCAGATTGCCTGCTTTATCCCGATAAGAAGATGTCATGCAGATAAAGCCTTTGCCGCCAGGTGCGTCATAAGCCCCTGTGGAAAAGTCCAGCTGTCCGCCGGTACCGGAAATATGACGTGTACCTGCACTTTCAGAAGAAACCTGACCATACAGATCCATGGCAATACAGTTATTGATGGAGATCATGTTTTCCATCTGTGCCATAACACTGGGCTGGTTCACATAGTCCATAGGGAAGGAAAGCAGTCCCTGGTTTTCCCCTACCCAGTCATACAGACGCTGGGAACCCAAAGCAATGCCGAATACACCCTTTCCGCGATGCAATGTTTTCCGGCTGTTTGTCAGCTTACCTGCTTCGTACAGATCTACAAAACCATCGGAAAGAAGTTCTGTATGCATACCCAAATCCTTCAGATCGGATTCAGCCATAAGTTTGCCCACAGAGTTAGGCATACCGCCAATGCCAAGCTGGATCGTTGCGCCGTCAGGAATATAAGGCAGCAGCAAAGATGCAATCTTTTCATCGATTTCTGTTGCTGGAGGAACAGGGAGCTGTGCCAAAGGTCCATGTTCTCCTTCTACTACCACATCCACTTCAGAAATATGGATGCAATCTTCTTGACCGCCATACACATGAGGCATGTGTTCATTGACTTCCACAATGATCAGATCTGCTGCGTCCAAAATAGCTCTGGTTGTACAGTTTACCATGGAGAAATTGAAAAAGCCTTTGCTGTCCATGGGTGCTACAGAAACCATAGCTACATTCACTGTCAGATATCGTCTGTAATAAGATGCCATGTTACGGAAGATCATAGGAATGTAATTGCAAAGCCCTTCGTCACACAGTTTCCGTTCATATCCGGAGCAATGCCAGCTGTTATAAGTAAATGTTTTTCGTTCTCTATCCTGTTCCACAATCTGAATAGGCTGCATTGCCAGACAACCGCGGACTTTTACATCATGCAGCTCGTCCTTGCGTTTTGCCAAAGCCTCATCCAGTAATGTGGGGAAACCAATGCCCACGCTGTAGTCTACCCAGTCACCATCTTTTACCAGTTTCACAGCTTCTTCCGGTGTTTTCAATTTTCTCTTGTACACTTCTGCAAAATTCATTCTCTCACTCCCATCTTGGTATTGAAACATTTCAAGTTATGATGTTTATAAAATTCGTGCATGATGCACGGCATTTTACAAAAAAAATTTTCTCCCCATCATGCTGTCCTTTTTTTCATAAAAATATACTATCTTATTTTCCCAGAAAAGCACGCATAAGGATTTCTTTCAAATGCGCCTCCAATTTCGTAGAATCTACACCAATGCAAACTTTCACATTGGGATTTGCTTCCCTAAATTTCATAGGATCACCAATGGTACGTCCTGCCGCTTCCCCTTCGGTCACAACAGTCATATACATTGGAAGCATGGTAAACCACTCAGGATGCACAGCGCAGACAGCGGCAGAAGGATCATGAAGATAACATGCAGTACCGCCACTATGTTCATGCTGGCTGATATAGTAAGCTACCATGTCTGCATACTTTTCTCCTGCTAACGTACCACAATTTTTCCATGTCTGCAAGTCCTCCAATGTTAATTGGGAACGCTGTGTCACATCCAAGAACGCACAGTGCCCTCTCTATTGGGCCACTGGCTCACATGGCTCCCATCCGTTTCGCATCCGTAAAGTCATCAGTTCGCTCCCGATTGGGTCCACCAAAGGAATACTTGTTCACACAAGTCTGCCTTTTTTATGCCATGATATATACCAAAGGTTGTTCATTTGTTCCCTGAGTCTGGCCCCTTGTTGCATTGTGCAGAACTCTTTAAAGGAGACAAATTCGTCCAGAAACACCATATCAAATTTGCTTTGATTACGAATGACCTTGATTCCTTCATTCTGATAATCAACCAGTTCTCTTTGATTTTCTGCTAACTGCACCGTTGCCAGATGGTGCCTTGCTTTTGCCAGCTCAATGGCTTTCTGGCTCTGTTTTGCAACAATACCTTCCCCGGACACAGTACTTATTTTAGAAAACAGATAGATCTCGGACACAACGACTATGGCCTACTCCTACGCTTCGCCAGGCAAGTAAAATCCCATGTACCGCTTCTCAGCCAAAATAGGTACCAACTGACCCAAATAAGGCATATACTAAGGATTCTGCAAATAGGATGCTCTATTATCATCTAACATGGTATCCATAGTATTCAGATAGAATATTGAATGGTTATCTACAGTTCCTATAAACAGACTGCAAGCTGCTTTCCCAATCAATATGTCCTTGATATTGTCTCCTAAGAGCACTACTCCTCCCCTGTTGGAGACAGTATTCCGAAAATTTGTGTATTTCCGCCGAAGATAATACTACTGTTTTGAAAAACTGCCACTCTGCCATTCTGACAGACTTTGTTTCCTGTGATCACACTGTCACCCTAATGGATGCCTTTGTATCTCCGAAAAAAGATACTCCAATCTATCGACTCAGCGTTACTGTTTTCAAGGTGTATATTCACAAAGGTACTAGCCCGACAGAGAACCACGACTGCCCAGCGGAAATTGCGGAATTAGTACCATTCACATTGACTGCAGTATTATCGATCACCGTAATGTTTGAAACCTGTGGCTTGCCTCCCCACAGGATGTAGGGGACAGCTTCTTTTACATGTCATAGTTCCAGTTTTCATCATTTCCGAAGTAGTCCACGTCTAAGACGATCCAGTTTCTGGAGATGCTACCACTGTTCACCACAGTGGTACCGTAGAATGTGCTGATCACCCTGAAGATGGAACACCAACGCAGATGACATTCCTGAAGAATTGTACATCGGACTTGACCGCATTGTTTTGAATGACAACCCCATCAATGGTAAAATCCACACCCTGCAGAGAAATGACAGCCTGCTCCAAGAGTCAGGCTACCATCTTCCATATAAATAAGCCACTTCACATCGTCCTCCAGTTCAAAACAGGCAACTTACCGCTTTTGCCGGTAATGGCTATATCCTCGCCGTTCTGGATCCTGATATTGTCATCCGCTGTATCAAGAAGAGCGTCACCAGTCACATAGATTGTTCGTTGGCGGCTCCGATTGCCTGTGCCGCTTTGCTCAATTTGGGCATATATCATTCCACTATACTCAAAAGATTACCCATCTTGGGCCAGACCGGCCGGTTAGTAAGTTGGAGAAATCATATTCTTTTTTTTCCGCCATCACGTTCAAACCGGTATCTGCTGCATACACACCTATGAGCATCAGAGAAAAAAGCAGGCACAGTGTCTCAAGGAAAAGGAACTCCAGCAAACATAGATTAAGCATCAACCTCCTCCTCTTTTTCATCTTGCATTAGCTCATAAATGGTCATTTCTTTAAGAGCCTGTTCTATTTTTTCCTGAAGATTAATATAAAATCTTCTGGCAGGACAGGTATCGACAGCAGCCCGGCTGCAATATTGATCCGGCTCAAGGCAGCGGTTGAGCTTCATGGTTTTCTCCATAATGCTGACAACATCGTACAATCTGATTTCCGTGGATGGTCTGGCCAAAACATAACCGCCTGTTGTACCCGTGGTAGATTGAACAATATCTGCTTTTTGTAGCTTTTTGACCGTTTTAAAAACAATGCTGTGCGGTATGCCAAGCTCTTCCGCTAATCGGCTGGATGTTACCACATCTTTTGCTCCGGATAGATATAAAACAATGCGCAGTGCGTAATCGGTAGAAATATTGAGTTGCAATGTTTACCTCCGTAGAATCATGCCTATCTTGTGACAGGTAGTGATAGTCTGAATTTTTTATCTAAGTGAATAAGCCAAGATAGTGGTCGGGCAACTTCACTCTTGACTTGTTAAATTTTTTTGGTATTTTTCCAACTGTTTTCGGCTGATACGGCCTGCACATATAGGGCATCCAATCTTCTGGTTCCAGTACGAGAACAAATTATCGCCTTCCATACATGCCTTGATCGCACTTTCACCATACTTTGCAGCGGAATCCAACTGTCACCATCTTGGGTGTCAGGTCTCCCTTTAAGAGAGGATGCCAATACTAAGCAAGTTTCAGCTCCAGGGTTTCTAAATCATTAAAACCAGGTAAAACCTTTCATCCCAAGCAAAAAGGGCAAGCACTATCATGCATAGTATGGTTGATATAGCAGCCAAATAATCATGATTTAAGTCATATCCCCATCAGATTTCGCGATTGGAGTAGGATGTAACCTGATCAGGTTTCAGCGCTCCGTTTCGCGTAGGATGCCCTTGCTCTGCAATTGGGGAAAACTAACTCGTCAGATCATTTTCTCCTGACAGCACTTTTCCCATTGCAAACAGGGCAGCCGATGCCCCCCCTGACGTTCTGGACACAATAGCCGTCTGCCATTCGTGCCCTTTCCCACAACACTACCACACTTTTTTCTTGCTTCCACTATGACACATCAAAGGAAGAGAGTGGAAAGTTTCGCTGATTGTACCACTATTTCAACAGCTGTTCCAATTTCATGTGGCGGCAATACGATTGATTCCATTGTTTCATGCAAATTCTTTTTCCTCCCTAGCCTTGTCATATGGCATGTTTCCTATGTAAATTACACGCCAGGAAAGCACTTCCAATCAGAAATTATTTGGTATGTACCATATTTTTGATTCCGTTAGCTTCAAGTAGTGTCGTGATCCGGATAGATAAGTCCAAAGAAGATATACTCGTTTCACGCCTTAATTTATTTAGCCGTTTTTGTCTATACTTTCCTCTTGCTACTTCCGTCCTCCAGTCTATCTGCCGGCATCAACCATGCTTTAGACTCAGACAATTAAAAAACAATCATGAAAGCCGAAAAAACACCAGCAACATATATCAGAACTGGAAACAAAATAACAAAAAGCACAATTAGGGCAAACACCAAAACAGTCCGCTTCAGAAATGGTGCCATATTCTTAAGGCATTGGCATATCTGATTCCACACCAAAAATTTTTGTTTTCATAATCTTCCTGTTCAATAGCATTTTCTTCTCTATGCCCCCCATCAAATGATGGGGGGCATAGAGAAGAAGGGGGATCGCTCCCCCATTCTCCTCTGCTTAAGATTCAGCAAAAGTTCTGGCCTTGACAGCCATCACTTCACATTGCTCAATTCTGGATCACATAAATCCAATTCTCGGAAGGACGGGATCCAGTGTACTCGTGGCTAGTAGTAGCCTCGATAACCTCATAATAGTACCAGGTACCGGGCTGGTTATCTGCCCAGAACTTGTAGCCGTCAATAATGCTGTTCTCATTCACACCACGATTCAGGATTCGGTTAAAGATGGCCATGGCCTCTGCACGAGTAATAGGCCGCTCAGGACAGAAGATACCGTCTCCCATGCCACTCACCCAACCTTTCTGGGTAGCGGTAGCGATATAGCGATAAGCCCAGTGATCGGGGCTAACATCGATATAATTACATTCAGCAGTCTCGTCAACGCCCATAACACGAACCATCATGCTAACGAACTCCATGCGGCTGATCGTTTTATTACCGCCAAAAGTTCCGTCAGGATAACCGCTGATGTATCCGCCGTTTGTCAGAGTGGAAACCGCTTCATTATACCAGATGCGGCTGTCAACATCTGAGAAGTTGTTTTGTGAGGTGAGGATAGTTGCTCTATGATCCGCGTTGAGCAAACGGAAAAGTACCATAGCAGTCTCTCCACGGGTAATATTGTCAACGGGATGCACAAGGCCATCATCATAGCCGAAGAAGTAAGCCATGTGATCCTTTATGTTCAGCAGATCAGAGACTTCGATTTCCTCCCATCCAGCGTAAACAGTCATATTCTTTCGCATGGTAACACTGGTAACTCGCTGAGAGAGCTCGGCATCAGAATACCAACCAGTAAAAACATATCCGTCGCGCTGGGGAATCTTGTTCAGTTTGACCTCAGTGCCAGAAGCATACCTTTCATCGTCAAAAGAGGTACCATTATTGCTTTCATAGGTCAGTGTATACTTTTTGCTGCCGCCACCAGTACTGCCACCACCGCTGCTGCCGCTATCATCGGTCACAGTGATAGTACGTACGACTTTGGACTCCGCTTTATAGAAATTGTGATCTGTCACCGTATAAGTGATCTTGTAAGTGTCCACTTTGTTGGTGTCGATAGTGCTGACCTCATCTCCAGCCTCATTGGTGATCTTGACCGTAGTATTGCTATTGCCACCACTGTAGTCTGCGTAGGTCAGGCCAGTGTCAAGAGCAAAACTGCCGTTGTAGTCGCCTTTCTTAAGCTGCACATCGGGAGCTGAGACGGTGGGCAGACCACCCAGATTAATCTTGTTGTAGTAGGTATACTGGGTCATGATTGGAGAACCGATAGCCACCTTGTCTTCAATAACATAGTTCTCTTTGATAGCTTCATCTTTAGGGATGGTATAGGTATACTGGACTATCTTCGCTCGATTTTCCCCGGCCCCATCGGTAGAAGGGAAGGTAAATGTGTCGGTGGAGAGAGCCGAACCGGACATCGCACCGTTAAAGATATCCTTATTCTCTGTGGTACCCTTCAAATCAGTGGGGGTCAGTTTTTGCACCACGCTGTACCCATCGCTACTGTTGGAAATCCGAGCCTCCGGCACACGGATAGGGATGGAGATGGATTTGGCAACACCATTCTCCTTATTTTGCATGGTGTGCTCAGCCACTACCTTGTCTCCGGGCATGGGCCAGGTCGTCGTG
This sequence comes from uncultured Clostridia bacterium, assembly GCA_902477755.1. Classification (GTDB taxonomy): domain Bacteria; phylum Bacillota; class Clostridia; order Lachnospirales; family Anaerotignaceae; genus Anaerotignum. Next base: position 49,385 of record CABSIK010000002.1, on the reverse strand, counting down.
TCCCCGGAATTATACGGAGTCGGGCTAGGGTCCATGTCGTCTTCCCGGTACACCCAATATTGGGCAGATTCCTCGGGAGTTAGACCAGTATATGTAAAGCTATCTACCTCCAGCTCATATTCACCCCATTTGCTGTTCTTATTATCCTGATGAATAGCAGCGGAAATCGTCATATAAACCGGTTCGTCTCCCCATAATGTGTCGGGATGAAATTGTGTGGAGTCAACCACCAAAGTTTCAGAAACTGTTGCACCGTCAGTTTCTTCATCTTTAAAAGACAAGGTTACTTCACCCTGATCGACATCCCACTTAATAGTAACTATATTTCTGCCTTTGTTGGCAAGTTTGGAGTTTGCATTACTAACGCTGGTCTTTGTTACATTGCCGGATCCATCTGTCAGAGAGAATCCCAAATGACGAGCATCATTACCTTTGCCCTCAAATTGGCCATCGCTGCCATTTCCCTGCCCATATCCAGGGGAATTTTGGTTATTGAATAGGTCTACCTCAAAAATAGCTGCATTCTTTACACCTGGGCCTTTCTGACTGGAAGAATAAACACCCAAGTCTCCATTTGTGTGTTCACTCCCATCGTAGTCGGGGTCGTTGTGGAAACTGATTGCCATACCGTCTGCCAACCCATCATTTTTGAAGTGTGTGTGTAGTTCAAAGCTTTGTGACCAGTCAATTGCGTGTTTGCTAGTGATGGTTACCGTATCACTGCGAGACGCTTTTTCGTGGCTCTTATCTCCCTCGACAGTACCACCCATAACAATTCTGTTAGGTTCTTCAAAGGTAGTTTCGGATACCGGTGTCACTATAGTACATTCTGTATTCTCTGATTTGGAAAATGCATCTTCTTGAAGCCACATTATACCATCTCGGTTCTCATACTTTTCCATAGCCGCCAAGGCAGGTACAGATCCAACGGGCAACATGCCCACTAACAGGGTGCTGGTCAGCATCCAAGATCCCAAACGCTGGGATAGAGTCCGTTTTCTACGCTGTTGTGCCATACTTTTATACATCCCTTTCTCTCTTAGATTCCCGTGCGTGCTTTGGAACTAGCTCCGCGCGGTCATGTTCGCTCAGCTCCGTAGGAGGGTACACCCTCAATGACATAGTTGTTTCGATTAACCACCTGCCCAACGTAGTCAACACGAGCTGCAGAGTGCACCAAAGGGTATTCAATCTTCGGCACGCTCTCAATCATATATCCCCTCTCCTTGTTCACCTCCAGTCTATTTGAAATTTATATACAAAGCTGTCAGGACTTCCTGTATATCCTACTTTTCATGTTGACCAGAATTATAACCTGTACCTGTCCGGGTTGTGTTTACGCAAAAAATTAAGAACCTTTTATATGGCTTCGTCTGTCCTGCAAAGACACAGTACCTCTCTAGCACAAAATCGACATTTTGACCAAGTATTTACACAAAGCGCTTGATACATAGGAAGATTTTAATATAATTAAAACACAAAATTCTCTCATTTGCAATATATTGTCAAAATTTGGGTATAAAAAGAAGGCTATAGCCTGTTTTTTTGCTGTGTCCTTGCCTTTTTTTGTTTATAAAGTTAAACAAAAACGGTTGTATGGTTTTTCAAAAAATATTTTTCTAGTAAAAAAAGACATAGCATCTCACTGGCACAAAATGTCGATTATGACACCAATCTCACTTGCTCAAGCCACTTCATGTGTTCTCTGCTGGAAGTCGCTAAATAAATTCTGGTTGTTTCAATTACAAACCGATCATAACACTGTTGAAACATGATGTCTGTGGTGTTAATGCAAGGAATATTTCCTAAAAACTAGGTAAATTGTCTTTATTACCTATCGCAATGCCATTCATAACTGCTAGTAACTTAACTATCAATTTAACCTCTTCAAAAAAATAAGGTACTTACCTGATTTAACAGATAAGTACCTTTTGATGTTGTTATATACCATAATATCTAGAGTACAATTATGGTACCGAAATGACATTTCGGTGGCTTATGCTCTCTGCAAAGCCTCGTCCTGCTTACGTTTTTCCTCAATAGATTTCTTCAAAACCATATCTTTGACCTTCATCAGTCGTGTGGTGCTGGCTCTTTCGTTTTCCTCCAGCTTCATGGCAATAAACTTAATGGTTTCCTGATAATTGGGAATCATTACGTTCTCCAGTGCGTTTACACGACGGCGAGTACGTTCGATCTCCTGGGCCAAAAGCTGTGCTGTCTTTTCGCTTTCTGCAAGACGCAGCAGAGGCTCCATGGCATCGGAGAAAGAATTCATGGCGCTGTCCAGTTCCCCAGAGGTAAATGCTGTACCATAAGGATAAATATCCCCACTGCCTTCCTCTCTCTGGAAGTCAAACACAGGTACATTTACGCTCATGATGTTACGGTTCTTTACTTTGACCGCTACAGACTGCTGGGGAATCATCAGTGCTTCCGCCAATGTGCTTTCGCTCATAACGGCTCTGGCGATGATAAAGTTCTGGTATGCGCTTTCCAAAGCCGCTTCCGCCTGTTCACGGAGGCGTTTGTTTTCACGCACGATTTCCAGAAACTGTTTCATCAGTTCGTCCAGTTTATCTTTCAGCAGCTTATGACCTCTGGTCGCGGTTTTGAGTTGACGTTTGAGCCTTGTCATTTCCATTCTGGTAGGATTGACATTCAATTTAGCCACAATGCATCACTCCTCGTCCGCCAGATATTTTTCCAGATATTCATCACGAATACGTTTCAATTCGCTCTTAGGCAGCATACGCAGCAGTTTCCAGCCAGTATCCAGTGTCTGTTCAATGGTTCTGTCTGTACGGAAGCCCTGAGAAACATACTGTTTTTCAAATTCATCTGCGAATTTCGCATACATCAGATCGATTTCGGACAATGCGCTTTCACCCAGAATTGCCATCAGTTCTTTTGCGTCTTTCCCACGGGAATATGCCGCAAAGAGCTGGTTCATAGTATCCGCATGGTCTTCACGGGTCTTGTCTTTCCCGATACCTTTATCTTTCAGACGGGACAGGGAAGGCAAAACATCGATGGGAGGCTGGATACCTTTTTTATACAGGTCACGGCTCAGGATGATCTGACCTTCTGTGATATACCCTGTCAAGTCAGGGATCGGATGGGTCTTATCATCTTCAGGCATGGTCAGAATAGGGATCATGGTGATAGAGCCGGGTTTGCCTTTGATACGGCCTGCACGTTCATACATAGTTGCCAAGTCAGTATACAGATAGCCGGGGTAACCACGACGGCCGGGAACTTCCTTCTTCGCCGCAGATACTTCACGAAGGGCTTCTGCGTAGTTTGTGATATCTGTCAGGATAACCAGTACATGCATGCCCTGTTCAAATGCCAGATATTCCGCAGCAGTCAGTGCCATACGAGGGGTACATACACGTTCTACGGCAGGGTCATTTGCCAGGTTTACGAATACGACAGAACGGTCAATAGCGCCTGTCTGTTTAAAGTCATTGATAAAGAATTCAGCATCTTCGAATGTGATACCGATGGCCGCAAATACTACGGCGAATTTGGAATCAGTACCGCGAACCTTTGCCTGTCTTGCGATCTGTACTGCCAGATTTGCGTGAGGCAGACCGGAACCAGAGAAGATCGGCAGTTTCTGACCACGAACCAGTGTGTTCAGACCGTCGATGGCAGAAACGCCTGTCTGAATGAATTCCGCAGGATATTCTCTTGCCGCGGGGTTCAGAGGTGCGCCGTTGATGTCCAGACGTTTTTCAGGGATGATGTCGGGGCCATTGTCGATGGGTTTACCCATACCACTGAAGACACGGCCCAGAATGTCAGGAGATACGCCGAAGTCCAAGCTCTTGCCCAGAAAACGAACTTTACTGTCAGACAGGTTGATACCTGTTGCGCTTTCGAACAGCTGTACCAGAGCGGTATCGCCGTTTACTTCCAGCACCTTACATCTTCTGACTTCACCATTGGACAATTCAATTTCGCCCAATTCATCGTATTTTACGCCTTCTACGCCGGAAACAACCATCAGAGGGCCTGCGACTTCCTGAATGGAACGATATTCCTTTATCATAATTCATCAGCCCCCTTTGCGATCAGATCTTTTACTTCATTTTTGATATCAGCTTCGATTTCATCGTAGCTCTTATCTACGTTTGCTTCTTCTACATATTTCGCACGGCCGATTCTTTCTACCACATCCAGTTTTGTGATCTTCTGGATAGGAACGCCCTGTTTGATGGCTTCCCCTGCTTCTTCATAGAATGTCAGGATCAGTTTCAGCATACGATACTGTTTATGCAGAGAAGTATAGGTATCTACTTCGTGGAAAGAGTTCTGATGCAGGAAGTCTTCACGGATAGAACGAGAAGTTTCCAGAATCAGTCTGTCGCTGTGAGACAGGGAATCCACGCCGACCAGCTGTACGATTTCCTGCAGTTCCGCTTCGGTCTGCAGCAGGCGCATTGCCAGTGTACGCTGTTCGGAGAAATGCACATCAACGTTCTTGTCTGCCCATGCGTCTACTTTATCCTGATACAGGGAGTAACTGGTCAGCCAGTTGATGGCAGGGAAATGACGTTTATACGCCAGAGAGGAATCCAGACCCCAGAACACTTTAACAATACGCAGTGTTGCCTGAGATACGGGTTCGGATGTGTCACCACCAGGAGGAGATACGGCACCGATCGCTGTCAGAGTACCCATTCTGCCGTCAGAACCCAGGCAAACAACACGGCCTGCTCTTTCATAGAACTGTGCCAAACGGGAACCCAGATAAGCAGGGTAACCTTCTTCACCTGGCATTTCTTCCAGACGACCGGACATTTCACGAAGGGCTTCTGCCCAACGGGATGTGGAGTCAGCCATCAGCGCAACGCTGTAGCCCATGTCACGGAAGAATTCCGCAATGGTGATACCTGTATAAATGGACGCTTCACGAGCCGCAACGGGCATGTCGGAAGTGTTTGCAATCAGTACGGTTCTCTGCATCAGAGATTCGCCGGTACGAGGGTCTTTCAGTTCGGGGAATTCATTCAGTACGTCTGTCATTTCGTTCCCACGTTCGCCGCAGCCGATGTAAACAACGATGTCGGCGTCAGCCCATTTTGCCAGCTGATGCTGTGTAACAGTCTTACCACTGCCGAAAGGACCGGGGATGGCTGCAACACCGCCTTTTGTAATGGGGAAGAATGTGTCGATAACACGCTGCCCTGTTACCAGCAGAGAGTCGGGTGTTTCTTTTACTTTGTAAGGACGTTCCTTACGAACGGGCCATTTCTGCATCATGGTTACTTCGATGTCTTTGCCCTTTTCGTCTGTAATGATACAAACAGTTTCTTCTACGGTGAATTCACCGATATAGATTTCTTTGATAGTACCTTTCACGCCATAAGGAACCATGATACGGCATTCTACTACCGCTGTTTCCTGTACTTTACCGATGATGTCACCTGCTTCTACAACATCACCGATCTGGCGTGTGGGTTCAAATTTCCATTTCTTTTCTCTGTCCAGAGAAGGTGCTTCTACGCCCTTATGAATGTTTGTGCCGCTGACTTCATACAGCTTTTCCAGAGGACGCTGAATCCCATCATAAATGGTGGAAATCAGACCAGGGCCCAGTTCAACGCTCATGGGCATGCCAGTGGAAACCACTTCTTCACCGGGACCCAGACCGGAGGTTTCTTCATAAACCTGAATGGACGCTCTGTCCCCGTGCATTTCGATGATTTCACCAATCAGGTGTTTATCGGATACACGCACCACGTCAAACATATTGGCTTCACGCATGTTTTCTGCGATGACCAATGGGCCTGACACCTTCACGATCGTGCCTGCTTTCATATTTTCATTCACCTACAATCTTTATTCACTAAACAATATATCCGCGCCGATAGCACGTTTTGCTGATTCTCTGACTTCGTTCATGCCAAGGCCCATGCTGCCGCCGATACCGGGGATGACAATGATAGCTGGCAATTCCAAGTCCTTATATTTTGCAAGACTTTCTCCTGCCTGAAGGCTGGCCTGTTCGGTAATATAAATGATGGCATATTCCTTTTCCGCCAGATTATGGATGGTTTTCTTGATTTCTTCAGGCGTGTAAGCGGGGAAAATATCAATCCCCAGAGCGAGGAAGCCCATGATACTGTCTTTATCGCCAATGATACCAACTTTAGACATAAACTTCTCTCACCCTCTCTTTGATAATTTCTGTGTCAATATTATGAAGCTTACAGGTCAGAATGATTCTGACACATTTCGCTTCTGTTTCTTTCGCCAGGATATAAGCCACAACAGGCTCAGGCGTCAGTGTTTTGTATTTTGCCTCCTTGATGTATTCCATCAGGAAGTCATCACATGCTTTTTCAAAAACCGTAAAGCCTTTGTCCATATACTGCTCACAAAGGAGACCATAGGAAGTTTCCTTCAGCACTGGCAGCATACTTTCTTCACGATATGCCCGCTGGAACACATCCATGCGGATTTCACCGCCAGGCACACAAGCGTCTTCAAAGGCTTCAAAAGGACGTCCCATCTGTTTCACACGCAAAATGGTTTTCAGGTTAGTCAAATCTGCCAACATGGTTACATATTTGCGTACAAAGGGATTTTTCATCTCAGAAGCTCTCTCATCCATGGCAGCGAAGCATGCTTTATCCAAAACTGTGTCGATATACTGACCATTTTTGGTCTTTGCATACAGGCTGATGGCTTCTTCCACAGCATCACCGTTGATGGTGGGCATTTCCGCATAATTACGTTCCCTGAAGTTCTTTTTCATATCTTCCACGGGAATGGTGCCGCCCCGTACCAGCAGTTTTTTGCCGCTGACTTTGGAAATTTCCTCTTTGATGAGCACCTTAATATTATGGTAGTCATTCTTATAAAGGAAAATATCAATGAGGGCTTCATCGGGAATGAGCTTTGCCACAGAAGTGTATGTTTCTTCCAGATGGGTTTCAATCATTTCCTCAAACTGGTGCACATCCTGCACCTGGGTTTTGCCATAAGCCGTATCAGAAAGCAGGCGCAGCGCTTCTTCGGCGCTTTTTGCTTCTGCCATCTGCATGAGCTTTTGCTGGCTCAGCAGCTTATTTTCCATGGAACGCACACTGGCCACGGCGAAAGGGTAAATTTTATTTTTAGACATTTCTACCCCTCCTTAAAATAAGATTTTTGCTGCTGTAATCTGCATTTCTTCTTTTTGTACCATGATGATTGCATCAAAGGAATAGTTATACTCAATGTCACCGTTCTTTACTACAAAGCCACTGTCGATATCGCGGGTTTCATCAGAGAGCACATAGCCCTTTTCTTTAACCACATCTGCCAGACGTGCTTTGTCTTTTGCAGAAACGATGATTTCTTTGCCCTGGCTTTCGTCCAGACGTTCCAGCATGCCGCCGATAACCTGCGCATATTCCGCGTCAGGCAGATTTTCCAGACGTTTTTTTGCTTCAGCGATGATTTCTTCCAGAATATCCTGTTTTTCCTGCAGGATTGCTTTCTTGGCTTCCATCTCTGCGCCGGAAATTTCTTTTGCCCGAGCTTTCCTTGCTTCTTCCTCCGCTGTTTTGCGGTAGGATTCTTTTTCACGGCGTGCTTTGTCTTCTGCCGCTTTCATAATGGCATCGGCTTCTCTTTTGCCTTCCAGCATGAAGGCTTCGATTTCCTTGTCCGCTTCTGCCATGATTCTATCAATGATGATTTTACCGTCGTTCATAGGAGTCATACCTCCTTTATCCGCAAATTACAGCTGCAGGCTGTTGAGCATCAGGAAGGATACCAACAGCGCAAGTACTGCGTATGTTTCTACCATGGCTGCAAACAGCATACCTTTTGCCAGCTCGCTGGGTCTTTTGCCAACCAACATTACGCCTGCTGCTGCTGCTTTCCCCTGTGCGATAGCGGAACACAGACCAACAATACCGATGGGCAGAGATGCCGCAAAAATGGAAGCACCCTGTGCAACAGTCAGATCCAGCATACCGTCGCCGCCCAACAGACCAACTTTTACCATAACAATGAAGGCGATCAGCAGACCATAAATACCCTGTGTACCGGGCAGCGCCTGCAGCAGCAGTACCTGACCAAATTTGTTAGGGTCTTCAGAAACAACGCCTGCAGCAGCCTGACCGGCTACGCCAACACCAAGAGCACTACCGATGCCGCCAAGAGTTGCAGCGATCGCAGCGCCAGCTAATGCCAATACCTGACCGTTTAATAAACTATCTACCATCTTCAACATCCTCCTCTAAAATCTTTACATATTTTGTCTTTCTTTCAAAGGGACGGAATTCTCTGCCGCCGCCTGTGTAAAACTTACCGAAAAATTCTACATACTGCAATCTGCAGGAGTGAACGAAAGCACCCAGTGCGTTAATCGCAATATTGAATACTGTACCTGCCAGGAATACCACAATCAGCACGATGGAACCGACGATACCGCCGCCTGCCAAAGAGCCCAGTGTGTTGATAACCTGTGCAACTACCCCTGTTGCCAAGCCCAAAGCCAGCAATCTGGAGTAAGAAAGTACATCAGACAGGTAGCTGGTGATGCCGTAAAGGCTGCCCAGACCGCCTGTGATTTTCCCCAAACCTTTTTTCTTTCTGCCGCCGGTGAGCAAAATGCCAACAGCGCCAACGATTGCCATATATTTGCCTACAGGTACCAGAGAAGGCATCAGGCTGCCGCCAAAACCGAACAGTACCAGACCGATCAGCAGCAGATACCATAAGCCAATATCAAACAACGCATCCAGAGGATGACCGTCGCGGATATACATATACGCCTGTACGCCCATACCAACGAAGATGTGGATGCCGCCCAGAATCAGGGAGAAGATCAACAGCTTCATGGGTTCTTCCAGAGGGTTAAACCAGATGGGGTTGATGACAAAGTCTACACCAAACATAGTTCGTGCGGCTACCGTAAAGAAGTCGCCAAACCATCCACCGAACAATGCGCCCCAGATAAATGTGGAAATCCCACAATAGAAGAACATTTTGAACATACGGTACATGGTACCTTCCAGTTTATACTTTTTCAAAATGATGGCACAGCCTACGGAAAGGATGATACCGTATGCTGCATCACTGAGCATCAGCCCAAAGAAAATAAAATAAAATGGTGCAAGAATTGCAGTCGGATCGATGTCATGTCTTGCCGGCAGGCTATACATGCTGGTAACGCCTTCAAAGGCTGTTACCACACCGTTGTTGTGCAGCAGAATGGGAACTTCCTCATCAGGATCAGGTTCCTCAATATTATAGTAGAATTCGTACTTCTTCAGCAGATTTTCCACTTTTTCTCTGCTCCACTTGGGCATCCATCCGTCAAAATAAAATACGGTTTCTGTACTAAGCATATCCCCGACAACTTTTGCCCGGTCACGCCGCATACACAAACTGTCATACAGATATTCAATATCCTGTTTTGCTACGCTCAGAGCAGCCAGTTTTTGTTCTTCTTCCTGGATTTCCTGCTCCAGCCCTGCGATCTGCCCTTCATAAGACTGTATCAGTTCTGCTGGGGTTCCTTTGGTTTCTCCCAAAGTCACCGATACAAAATTGTATGGTCTTAAAGCTTCATAGAGCTGATCTTTTTCATCTTTCCAGCAGATAAAAGAGAAATATCTCTGTTGTTTATCTGCTCCGACTTCATTTACGACTGCCGAAGGCAATGCTGCCAGCACATCCGTCTGTAACTGTGCGCCATTGGTTTTTGCATTTACTGTGCCGAGCACCATACAAGCATGGGCTGTTTCTGTCATTTCCATAGGTACATCCAGTGTTGCCCAAGGCTGCAAACCTTGGATGACTGTCCGCAGACGATTGATCTCCGTCGTTGCATCTGCAATCTTCTTACTGGACGCCACCGCATGGTCTACATTCATTTCCGTTGCTGTTTTGGTAGCGTTCATGTGGTCAACGAAGGCATTGCGCTTCATTTCTTTTCTGGTATGGATCAGCGGCTTCTTTCCGGTGTCATACAGATTGATGGCATCCAACGCAACACTGACACGGGCAATGTCCGCTTCCAAACGAGAAACGTCCGCGCTGTTGCTGGTACGGAAAATATCCGGCATCCATTCTTCGTCGTTGACTACGCCTTCCTGAGAATTGATTTCCACAACGCCCAGGCGCATCAGTTCATGCAGAAATGGGGTACGGCTGCTGTTCAGACCGATGACAGTCAGTTTTTGCATATCAGTTACTGCCATAAGTACCCACAACCTTTCCAATGACCGCCTGTATTGCTTCTTCTTTCTTTCCCGCAGCCTGCTTTCTGATTTCCTGACAAGCCTCCTCTGCTTCTCTGCGAATACCCTGAATGGTCATTTCACTGTCTTCCACAGCATTTTTCACTGTTTCGTCCACCATGAGCAATCCATCCTTACGGGTCTTTTCCAGAAGAGCCGCCGCTTCCGCCTGTGCCTTTACTTTCAGCTCCTCTGCCTGTGCTGCTGCCTGGCGTTTTTTCTCTACAGCCTGCGCTTCTGCATCCACAATACTTTTCAGAATTTCATAAGCCACTTTTATCACCTCTCTCGCTGCAAGTTTACTGCATGTTATCAGGTGTTTCTGATGTATAGACACAAAAAACACTCTTTGTCAAAAAAATGTCAAGTTCTGTTTCCTTACATAAAAAATATCCTGAGAATAAACAAATGCAGTTCCGCCTTCTCTTCTTAATAGATAATACAAAAAAGAGAAGGTAACATCTGGTAAAAAATGTCTAATATGAATAAGTTTTACCAGTCCCTTCCAGATATGTATCAAATATCAAACATACCTTAATCTAAATAATAATCGTTCTTGACTGCATTGTCAATATACACTTCCTCCCTCATGTTTCTAAAAAAATGAAGTTTTTTCAACATTATTGTTAAATATAAATCGAAAATTTTTCATAAAAAATCGGAAACCTGTAATTTACAGGTTTTGCGAGGGATACTTTGCGTCCTATCTATTTGCAGGCAAAATGATTCACCGTTATTTTCCCTATTAATCTAATATGCAATTGTCTATATAGCACAAAATACATATGTCCATTTTAGATATTCTTTTATCCTTTTACTACTGTCATACAGAATGTATCTCTCATCTTTTTCTTACCATTTCCTTCCTCTTTTCATTTTTGCAGATTTTTCTGCAAAAAAATGACTTTGCCCTTACATGGAATTTCCATGAGAACAAAGTCCGTTTTTCGTCTTTTTACTTATTTTGCAAGGATTCCAGGGCACGAAAAATATCCCGTTTCATCCAATGGGGCAACTCGCTTTCTTCCACTTCGTCTTTATTCAGCCACAAAAAACCATCATGTTCTTTGCTCAGCTGCACTTCCCCTTCCTTCCATAAAGCCGCATATGTAAAAATGCAGAGGTGAACCTGATGCCGGATGATGTCAAACATGGAAACAGGTCTGCCAATCTCTACAGACAGTGTTGTTTCCTCCTGAATCTCTCGCAGCAGTCCATCTTCCGCTTTTTCATAAAAATGCAGTCCGCCGCCAGGCAGATCCCATTTCTGGTATTTATTCATATAACTGCCTGCCATTTCTCCTTTGGAGCGACGCAGCACCAATACTTCATCCCCCCGTACAATGACAGCCTTTACTGCCACCGCAAAATCCCGATGCATCTGATTCACCTCCCTTCCTCATCTTTTCTTACTTTGCGCTTTCCAGCAATTCTTTCAGTTCTTTTTCTGTGAAATCATATTCTTTACTACAGAAATGACAGTGCAGATTTGCCTTCTTATCTTCCCGAATGATTTTCTCCAGTTCTTCCTTACCAATACTGATAAGAGCTTTTTCTACGCGTTCCTTAGAACAGTTGCAGTAGAATTCCACTGGCATTTTATCCATGATCTTCAGATCCATATCTCCCAGAATCATTTCCAGAATGTCTTCGGGGCTTTTGCCCATGTCCAGCAGGTCTGTCACATAAGGAATGGTATTCAGACGCTGTTCCAGTTTGGAAATCATTTCTTCTGTTGCTTCGGGCATCAGCTGGATAATGAAACCGCCGGCACGACGGATGGATGTATCTGTTTCTACCAGTACCCCCAGACCAACTGCGGAAGGTGTCTGATCAGACTGTGCGAAATAATATGTCAGGTCTTCCGCGATTTCACCGCTTACCAGCTGGATTCTGCCTGCATAGGGTTCTTTCAGACCAATGTCACGGATAACGCTCAGGTAACCTTCCCCAATGGCACCGCTCACATCCAATTTGCCGGGATATTTGCTGGGAATATCCACATTAGGGTTGAACACATAGCCTTTTACATGACCGTGGGAGTCACCGGAAACCACAATGCCTTTCAAAGGACCCAGACTGCGAATCTGCAGTGTTACCAAGTCTTTGTCGCCTTTGAGCATGCTGCCCATCATAGCCGCTGCTGTGAGCATTCTGCCCAGTGCCGCAGAAGCTACAGGAGAAGTATGGTGCACTTCTCTTGCATACTGTACAGTTTCTCTTGTTGTTGCCGCAAAAGCACGGATACTGCCGTTCCCTGCCGTTGCGCGAATAATATAATCCTGCATGTTGTATTTCCTCCGTTTCTTACTCTGCCCCTTTTGCCACAAACACAATGCGCTGACAATCTTCTTTGGGGCTTTCCCATGTATAATCATCATACATGCCTAACAGCGTAAATCCGTTTTCTGTCAATGCATTTTTGATTTCTTCCACACTGTAGGCTCTTTCATAATGTACTTCTTCTGTTCTTTCGTATCTGCCGTCATTTCCTTCAATAAAGAAGTTCACTGCATAGGCGTTGATCTTTTCTTCCGGGTCATAATCATTTTCCCAAATATAGGCAGCATTTTCCTCTGTGACGGCATAAGTATTTTGGGCAAGGACTTCTCTGAATTTGTACTCTGTATTCATATCAAACAAAAACAGGCCGCCCTGCCCCAAAGAATCTTTCACACAGGCAAACGCTGCTGAGAGTTCTCCGTCCTCCGTCAGATAGTTCAGGCTGTCACAAACGCTGATGATACAGTCTGCCTCCTCCGGCAGAGAAACCTCTGTCAGATCCTGCTCTAATAATATAGAAGAAAGTCCTTCTTCACGCAGTTTTTTCTCTGCCTGACAAAGCATATCAAAAGACAGATCTACCCCCATGGTGCGGTATCCCTTTTTTGTCAAAGGCACCAGCAGATTGCCTGTCCCACATCCAAGGTCTGCAATGACCTTTGGCTGCAAGCCTTCTTTCTGCCAGATTTCTTCCATAAAAGATAGCCACTGGTCATAAGGCACTTCTTCCATAAACAAATCGTAGACTGTGGCAAAGTCTGTATATGCGTTCATTCTTTCCACTCGCTTTCCTTGTTGCCATAATCTAAAATTATACCGTTTTCTAAATAGAAAAGCAAGTATTTCCCTTTATTCATCCCCCTTTTTCTTGTTTTCTTTTTCCATTTGCTGAGCGCGCTTCCGCTTTCCCATGATGCCGCCGATGCGTCCGCTTTCTCGGGATGTGAGTCCTTTCCATCCATTCTCTGAAATTTTATCCAGCAAACCTAATTCCTCTGCAATTTCATATTTCATACGCAGATCTGCCTTTTGCTGTGGTGTCAGTTCTTTTTTCATGATTTTTATAACCTCCTGTTTTCCTTGAAAAATGGGCTTTTTTCTTGTACTTATTTTTATTCTTTAAATAATTTTGAAAATTATGCAGGAAAGGTTTGACAGAATCAAATTTGGATGTTAGACTAACTTCATAAGTACATAAAAATACAAAGTAGAGGTGCGTTTTTCAAGAGTAACCGAGCCAATATCATAAGGGATACAGGAGGCTCGTCGAAAGGGGAAAATGCCGAAGAAAAAGACTGCCTTATCTGTTTTTTTCTGGTTGTGCGGTTAAGAGCCGTATGACTGTCATCGGATTTCCGATGGAGCGCTACTGGATAATTACCATAGTTTATTGCTATTGTTTATTTTCTATGGTTTTTTGCAGTCGGCGCCGGCCGGCTTTTTTGTTACCAAAAAACATCTCTAGCACAAACGTATTTCTGGGAAGGAAGGTATCAATCATTATGAAAAAAATCAATCTTGCTGTTGTAGGCGCAACTGGTATGGTAGGCAGAACATTCCTGAAGGTTCTGGAAGAAAGACAGCTGCCCATCGAAAACTTCTATGTAATGGCATCCAGCCGTTCCGCTGGCTCTAAACTGACTTTCAACGGCAAAGAATATACAGTAGAAGAACTGACAGAACATTCTTTTGATAAACCCATCGACATCGCTCTGTTCTCCGCAGGCGGCGGCACAAGTGAAAAATTCGCCCCCATCGCAGCAGCACACGGCTGTATCGTTATTGACAACAGCTCTCAGTGGCGTATGGACCCTGAAGTTCCTCTGGTAGTTCCCGAAGTAAACCCTGAGGACATCGCTTGGCACAAAAACATCATTGCCAACCCCAACTGCTCCACAATCCAGGCTATGGTTGCTCTGAAACCACTGGATGACAAATACAAAATCAAACGTGTGGTTTACTCCACATATCAGGCAGTATCCGGCGCTGGTCTTGCTGGTTGGAAAGATCTGGAAAATGGTCTCAAAGGCGAAGCTCCTAAGAAATTCCCTCACCCCATCGCTAATAACTGCCTGCCTCACATCGATGTCTTCCTGGACAACGGCTATACAAAAGAAGAAATGAAAATGGTAAACGAAACAAGAAAAATCCTGCATAACGACGAAATGCGCGTAACTGCAACAACTGTTCGTGTACCTGTATTCGACTGCCACAGCGAATCCATCAACATCGAATTTGAAAAACCTTTCGAAATGGATGATCTGCTGGAAACACTGAAAAACGCTCCCGGCGTTGTATTGCAGAACAATTCTGAAGCCAATGAATATCCTTTGGCTGTAGACGTTGCAGGTCATGATGAAGTGTACATCGGTCGTGTTCGTCGTGACGAAAGCGTGGAAAGCGGCGTAAACCTTTGGGTTGTAGCAGACAATATCAGAAAAGGCGCTGCAACAAACGCTGTACAGATTGCAGAAGAAATCATCAAAAACATGCAGTAATTGCTGAACATCGAAGGAGGTCATTCTTATGTCTATTTTCACAGGCGCTGGGGTGGCACTGGTTACCCCTACTTATGCTGACGGCAGCGTAAACTTTGATAAACTGAAAGAACTCATTGAATTCCAGATCGCAAACGAAACAGATGCACTGATCATCTGCGGCACAACAGGCGAAGCATCTACACTGTCTGACGAAGTACAGATCGAATGTGTACGTTTCTCCAAAGAAGTTGCTAACGGTCGTGTTCCTGTTATTGCAGGCGCAGGCAGCAACGATACCGCTCACTGCATCGCACTGGCACAGGGCTGCGAAAAAGCAGGTGCTGACGCTGTTCTGCTGGTAACACCTTACTACAACAAAGCAACACAGAAAGGTCTGATCCTGCATTACACAGCAGTTGCAAACAGCATCTCCATTCCTGTTATCCTGTATAACGTACCTGGTCGTACAGGCTGCAACATCGCACCTAAGACTGTTTACGAACTGTCCAAAGTAGAAAATATCGTAGCCATCAAAGAAGCAAGCGGCAACTTCTCTCAGATTGCAGAAATTGCTGCACTGTGTGGCCCCGACTTCGATATTTACAGCGGCAATGACGATCAGATCGTTCCTATGCTGGCACTGGGCGCAAAAGGCGTTATCTCCGTACTGTCCAACGTTGCACCCAAAGACACTCATGACATGGTTGCAAAATTCATGGCTGGCGATGTAGCAGGTGCTGCAAAATTGCAGTTGGGTGCCATTGAACTGATCAACGCTCTGTTCTGTGAAGTAAACCCCATCCCTGTAAAAGCAGCTCTGAACCTGATGGGTTATGAAGTAGGCCCCTGCCGTCTGCCTCTGTGCGATATGGAAGATAAGAACCTGGAAACACTGAGAACCGCACTGAAAAACTACGGTTTGCTGAAATAAGACATATCGGCATGTTGAAGCAGCATATATGCATCCAGTGAGGGCATCCGTACTGAAATGCATCAGAGCCGGAACACCCCAAAAAGGTTCCGGCTCTTTCTTTTTGACACTTCTGTTCTAACTTAATTTTAAGGAGGTTTTTGATTTATGGTAAATATTATCATGCATGGCTGCGGCGGCAAAATGGGTCATGTCGTAGCAGATCTGGTGAAAAATGACCCCGATTGTCAGATTGTAGCAGGTATCGATCCCGCTGTTCCTGCACTGGATTTCCCTGTATTTGCTACTCCTGCGGAATGCACTGTTGACGCTGATGTCATCATCGACTTCTCCACAGCAACAGCTGTTCCCGCACTGCTGGACTTCGCGAAAGAAAAACAGATTCCCGTTGTTGTCTGCACAACAGCTCTTTCCGATGAAACACAGGCAAAACTGGAAGAAACCGCAAAAAGCGTTGCTGTACTGAAGTCTGCTAACATGTCCATCGGCGTAAACCTGCTGCTGGATCTGGTACAGCGTGCGGCACAGATTCTCTATGATGCAAACTTCGATATTGAAGTAGTAGAAAAACACCATAACCAGAAAATTGACGCACCCAGCGGCACTGCAATGGCACTGGCTGACGCCATCAATGCTGCTATGGATGAAAAATTCCACTATGTATATGACCGTTCTCAGAAACGCGAAAAGCGTGAACGCACAGAAATCGGCATCCATGCTATCCGCGGCGGTAATATCGTTGGGGAACATGATGTTATCTTCGCAGGACGTGACGAAGTCATCACCCTCAGCCACCATGCTTCCAGCAGAGAAGTATTTGCTGTTGGCGCTGTAAAAGCCGCAAAATTCCTGGCTGAACAGCCTGCTGGTCTTTACTCCATGAAAGAAGTTCTGGCATAAGCATACAAAAAAAACTGCTCCAAGCAAATTTAGCAGAAAAAAGTATGATTAGGGGCAGACATAAATAAGAAAGCTGGAATCCACACCATATAAAGGATTCCAGCTTTTTGCTTTCTTAATGAAACAACCAAAAAGAATTGTTTGTTTTTATTTTTCGGTTACAATCTGATAAATATGGTCTGCTTTCTGGGAAATGGACTGTGGCAGACTGGTACCTGTTAAAATCATATCCATGGTGTTGGGACGCTTTTCCATCATCTCCACCACTTCTTCTTCTGACAGGTAATTTTCTTCTACACATTCCAAAATGCCGTCCAACATCAGCATATCACATTCACCTGTATCCAGAATTTTTTTCGTAAAATTAAAAGCATTTCTTATTTCCGAAGCAATTTCCTTACGGATTTCTTCTGTCATTTCTGCACCTTCCCGATCTTTCTCAAAATGGAAGATACGAAAATCCGGTTCTAATTTTTCCAGCAATGCAATTTCCTGATTGTTATGATAATCCATAAACTGAATCATAACCACCCGCAGGTTTTCACCAAGTGCCCGAATACCTTTACCAAGGGATACACTCGTTTTGCCTTTACCTGCACCATAATAAATTGCAATTTGTCCTGTTTTCACTCTTGTTCACTCCTGTTATTTTGCCAAATCAGTCTGTACATCATCTTCCGCACTTTCCTGAGGCATGTGTTCTTCTGTATGCAGAGATATTTTCGATACAGATACTTCATAAGCAATCCTTTCTTCCACCTGATCGCCATTTTTCTTCTGATATACACGGCTCTGGATACGACCCCAAACTTTCACGGCTGTACCCACTTCCAGAGAGGAAATATATCTCGCATTGCGTCCCCATGTAATGCAGGGAATATAGTCAGACTTATTGTATGCACGATTCACCGCAATCAATACATCGGAAATTTCTCTGCCAAAAGGTGTTTTCCGGTAAATGGGTGCTTTGCAGATAAAACCATTGAGAATAATCTCATTTTCGTTATGCATCTGCCCTTCGTCCAATACCTGAATATCTCTGACAAAGATCGTCAATACCAGCCGACTGCGGTTTCCCGTATAATTATTATAGCTTCTCAACTGACCTTTGATCTTCACATGCTTGCCGCACGCAATCTTTTGGTCCATCAACAACCGTTCCGACACAGTGATCGGCAGGATATCCGCATTTTCACTGAGCCGTTCCGAAGAAATCTTGAATGTATAAAAGCCTTCACCATAAACTTCATGGCTGAATACGCCATCTTCCACTACAACACCCGTAATGACTACGGAATTGTTTTCAGGCAAACTGTTCATTTGCATTTTCTCCCCTTTTCTGTGCCGCAGCAACTGCACACGCTCCGGCATTTGTTCTTCTGTAACTTACTTTATGCTTGAACAAAAGCCTTTAGAAGTTGAAACAGAAAAACATCTTGATCTAACTCATACTATCATTTGGATAATACGATCTTTTCTTTTCTCATCCTTCTCCACCGGTGATGTGTTTTCCGTTTCGGAAGATAAAACCGATCTTCACACAGTCGATCGCCACCACCATTGTGTAGTCTTTTGTTTCATATATCATCGGTTCGCCGCCTTTTTTCACGATCACAGCGTCTATCTTTTTTCCATCTGCTGTCCAATAAGAAAGAAAATGAAAATCTTCTTCTCCTTTAATCGCCCATTCCAGATCTAAAAGAGGCTTCAAAAAAAAATCTCCATCACAGCCGAAATAATCAGCTACCCTCTTTCTGGACTGTTCAAAATCCAAAACAGGTTCTTTTCTTGCCATGTTCTTCCTCCGCAATTTTACTAAAGCTATCTGTTTCTATGGTACTGATAACCGACGGATTTGTCAATAACAACCGTATTTTTTGATAGTTTCACAAAAAGAAAAAGTATTGATTTTACAACAAAAACCCCTTTTTTTCATTAAAAAAATTTTTTATTTAGCATAAAATCCGATGAACGCAAATACATCGGATTTTCTTTTTTTCACTTTTTGTTCAATATAGGTTTGAGATATTTTCCGGTATAAGACGCTGGCACAGCGCAAACTTCCTCTGGCGTACCGCAGGCAACAATGGTACCACCGCCGGTACCGCCTTCCGGCCCCAAGTCGATGATATAATCCGCTGTTTTGATGACATCCAGATTATGCTCAATGACAACAACCGTATTGCCGCCTTCTGCCAGACGCTGAAGGATATGCACCAGTTTATGGACATCTGCCATGTGGAGGCCTGTGGTTGGTTCATCCAGAATATACATGGTTCGTCCAGTGCTTTTTTTGCTCAGTTCCGTTGCCAGTTTCACCCTCTGGGCTTCACCGCCGGAAAGAGTTGTGGAGGACTGTCCCAACTGTACATAAGAAAGACCTACATCATACAAAGTCTGTAATTTTGCTTTGATTCTGGGAATGTTTTCAAAAAATTCCAAGGCTTCTTCCACGGTCATTTCCAGCACATCGGAAATGGTTTTGCCTTTATATTTTACTTCCAGCGTTTCCCTGTTATATCGTTTGCCATGGCAGACTTCACAAGGCACATAAATATCCGGCAGGAAGTGCATTTCGATTTTGATGATACCATCTCCGGCGCAGGCTTCACATCTGCCGCCCTTCACATTAAAACTGAATCTGCCTTTCTGATACCCACGCATCTTTGCTTCCGTAGTCTGGGCAAACACATCACGAATCATATCAAAGAGCCCTGTATAGGTTGCAGGATTGCTGCGAGGGGTACGCCCAATGGGGGACTGGTCGATATTGATAACTTTATCCAGCTTGTCCTGCCCGTTCATATCTTCATGATTGCCGGGACGGAGTTTTGCACGATTCAAGTCCCTTGCCAACCGTTTATAGAGAATTTCATTGACCAAAGAGCTTTTTCCAGAGCCGCTGACCCCTGTAACGCAGGTGAAAATTCCAAGAGGAATGTCCACATTGATCTGTTTCAGGTTATTTTCTGCCGCTCCTACAATATGAAGCATAGCTTCGGGATTGACAGAGCGACGTTTTTCCGGCACTTCGATCTTCTTTCTGCCGCTGAGGTAATCGCCAGTCAAAGATTCGGTACATGCTTTGATTTCCTCCACATCACCAGTGCAAATGATATTGCCGCCGTCTTTTCCGGCGCCGGGGCCTACATCCACGATAAAGTCCGCCGCATACATGGTATCTTCATCATGTTCCACCACAATGAGGGAGTTCCCGATGTCCCGCAGATGCTGCAATGTTTTCAGCAGCTTGTCGTTATCTCGCTGATGCAGACCAATACTAGGTTCGTCCAGAATATAAACAACCCCCACCAGACCGGAACCAATCTGTGTGGCAAGGCGAATTCTCTGGGCTTCACCGCCAGAAAGGGTTCCTGCCGCACGGGACAATGTGAGATAATCCAGCCCAACATCCACCAGAAAACCGATACGAGCATGGATTTCCTTCAAAATCCGTTCTGCAATCATTTCATCTCTGCCGCTGAGCTGAAGGTTCTGGAAGAATTTCTGAATATCCGCCACAGACATTTCTGTAACCTGAGAAATATTTTTTCCGCCTACGGTAATGGCAAGAACTTCCGGACGCAGACGCATGCCATGGCAGGAAGGACATTCAATGTTTGTCATGTATTCCTCATATTCTCCACGCATGGTTTCGGAAGTTTCGCTGTAACGCCGCTGTAAATTGGGAATGATGCCCTCAAAAGCGTAGTCATAGGAACCTGTGCCACGGTAATTGCTGTAGGTAATCCGCAGTTTTTTGCCGCCGGTGCCATAGAAAATAATCTTTCTGATTTCCTCCGGCAGTTCACGAAAAGGCGTATCCAGAGAAAACCCATATTCTTCCGCCAATGCGTCAAAAAGAACTCTCGTCATGGTATCCTTTGTGGAAATAGAATTATACCCCGGCGCTACAATGGCACCGCCGGCAATGGAAAGGCTATCGTTTGGCACGATGAGCTGTTCATCAAACTTCATCTGCATGCCCAAACCTGTACAAGTAGGGCATGCACCGCTGGGATTGTTGAAGGAAAAGAGTCTGGGTTCGATTTCCATCAGATCGATGCCGCAGTCAGGACAGGAGAAATTCTGGCTGAATACCAATTCATCTTCCCCCTGATTCACATCTACCACCAACAGTCCCCCTGTCAGTGCTGCAACGGTTTCGATGGATTCTGTCAAACGTTTCTGGATACCTTCTTTTACCACCAGACGGTCGACGATGATTTCAATGGTATGTTTCTTGTTCTTTTCCAGTTTGATTTCTTCGGACAAATCATAAATGATGCCATCCACACGGACACGGACATAACCACTTTTTTTCGCATCCTCCAGCAGCTTCACATGCTCCCCTTTTCTCCCACGGACAACGGGGGCAAGAAGCTGGATTTTTGTCCGCTCCGGCAGTTCCAGCACACGGTCAACAATCTGGTCAATGGTCTGCTTTTTGATCTCCTTGCCGCATTTAGGACAATGGGGCACGCCAATTCTGGCATAGAGCAGACGCAGATAGTCATAAATCTCCGTTACGGTACCAACAGTGGAACGGGGGTTATGGCTGGTTGTTTTCTGGTCAATGGAAATGGCAGGAGAAAGCCCATCAATCTGGTCTACATCAGGCTTTTCCATCTGACCCAAAAACTGTCTGGCATAAGAGGACAGGGATTCCACATATCTGCGCTGTCCTTCCGCATAAAGGGTATCAAAGGCAAGGGAGCTTTTCCCTGAGCCGCTGACCCCAGTAAAGACCACCAGTTTATCTCTGGGAATGGTCAAATCTATATTTTTCAGGTTGTGCTCTCTGGCACCCCTGATGACGATTTCATTTTTCATATTCTCTCCTTTTTTCCTTTTAAAAGGAAATCTATCATAAATCTTTTTCCATATATCTTTCTTCTGGCACAAAACCAAGTTTCTGATACAAAGGCAAGCCATGGTCTGTGTAATGCAGACGCATTTTGCTTACTCCTCGTTCTTTGGCTTTTTTCAGAGCCATGCAAACCAATTTTTCAGAAATGCCTTTCCTGCGGTAAGCTGGCTTAGTATAAACATTGCGCAATTCTCCATATTTGCCAGAGGGATTGTCCACCATTGGGCAGGTTTCGTAAAAACAAACCATGCAGGCTGCCACCAGAGTGCCTTCCTCCTCCGCAGCCAACAGGAGCAAATCTTCTGTTTCCATATACTTACGCAAATAATTTTCTGTTATATCCAGAAAATCTTCAGGCACATCTTGATAAGACAGCAGAAATTCCATACGCAGTTCCAGAAAATGTTCCAGATCTGCCAGATGCAATACTCGATAATTCATAGGGTTCCCCCTTTCGCATCTTACATAAGTTTTTTCAGCTCCAGAATTTTATCTCTAAGTTCCGCCGCCCGTTCAAACTGCAGTTCCATGGCAGCATGCTTCATTTCTTTGTCTAAAGTCTGGATGAGTTTTTTCAGTTCTTTTTCACTCATGGATTCTGGATCTTTTTCCAGACCGAATTTCTGTTTTTCCGTTGCCGCTTTGGTAATCTGGATCACATCATGGACTTTCTTCACAATGGTCTGGGGCGTAATGCCGTGGGCTTCGTTGTACGCCTGCTGGATACCACGACGGCGGTTAGTTTCGTTAATGGCTTTCTGCATGCTTTCTGTCATCACATCGGCATACATGACGACACGCCCCTCGGCATTTCTTGCAGCACGACCAATGGTCTGAATCAGAGATGTTTCCGAGCGAAGGAATCCTTCCTTATCTGCATCCAAAATAGCGACCAGACTGACTTCTGGAATGTCCAGACCTTCTCGCAGCAGGTTAATACCAACCAACACATCAAAAACATCCATGCGCAGATCGCGAATGATTTCCAGTCGTTCCAGTGTGTCAATATCGGAATGGAGGTAACGTACTCTGACGCCAGCTTCTCTGAGATAATCTGTCAGACGTTCCGCCATTTTCTTGGTCAATGTAGTTACCAGCACTTTCTGCCCTTTTTCTGTGGTTTTCTGGACTTCCGAAAGGAGATCGTCAATCTGCCCTGCAATGGGCCGCACAGAGATTTCTGGGTCTAACAGCCCTGTGGGACGGATAATCTGTTCCACGGTCTGCTGGGAATGTTCCTTTTCGTACACAGAAGGTGTGGCAGAAACAAATAGAAGCTGATTGATCTTGCTTTCAAATTCCGCAAATTTCAAAGGACGGTTGTCCAAAGCAGAAGGCAGACGGAAACCAAAGTCCACCAGTGTGGTTTTTCTGGATCTGTCCCCTTCGTACATGGCACGAATCTGGGGAATAGAAACATGGGACTCGTCGGCGATAATGAGAAAATCATCAGGGAAGAAGTCAATGAGTGTAAAAGGCGTGCTGCCTGCTTCCCTCAAAGACAAATGACGGGAATAGTTCTCAATGCCCGTACAAAATCCCATTTCCTTCAGCATTTCAATGTCATAATTGGTGCGCTGTGCCAATCGCTGAGCTTCCAGCAGTTTATCCTCTCTTTTCAGTTCCGCCAGACGTTCTTCCAATTCCGCTTCGATACGGGCAATGGCCATCTGCATTTTTTCCGGTGAAGTTACATAGTGGGATGCTGGATAGATGGAAATATGATTTCTGGTACCAATGATTTCCCCTGTCACCACGTCAATTTCTGTGATGCGGTCGATTTCGTCGCCGAAAAATTCCACACGGACGGCATATTTTGAAGATGCCACAGGGAAAATTTCCACCACATCCCCACGAACACGAAAAGTACCGCGTTCAAAATTCATATCATTTCTGTCATACTGCATTTCAATGAGGCTGTGCAGCACTTCATCCCTATCTTTTTCCATACCTGGACGAAGGGAAAGCATCATGCCATAGTATTCTTCCGGGTCACCCAAGCCATAGATACAGGATACGCTGGCAACAACGATAACATCCTGCCGTTCCACCAATGCCGCTGTGGCAGAATGGCGGAGTTTGTCGATTTCTTCATTAACTGCGGAATCTTTCTCAATATAGGTATCGGTGCTGGGCACATAGGCTTCCGGCTGATAGTAATCATAGTAACTGACAAAATATTCCACCGCATTATCTGGGAATATCTCTTTAAACTCGCTGTAGAGCTGGGCAGCAAGGGTTTTATTGTGTGCAATGACCAGTGTAGGCTTTTGTAATTTCTCTACAATATTCGCCATTGTAAAGGTCTTTCCTGAGCCTGTAACACCCTTTAAAGTCTGGAATTTCAAGCCTTTCTTAAATCCGTCGGCTATCTTTTCTATCGCCTGTGGCTGGTCGCCAGTAGGCTGAAATTTTGAATGTATTTTAAATGGTTTGTCCATGATACACCTCCGTTCGCACAAAGTGAAGTGATTACAGTCAGCCCATCATTCGTAAAGGCAGATATTCCGTTTTTGCCCAAAAAAGCCCTTTTACGAATTTTGGTCACTAAAATCAAAATTTTAAAACAGAATAACATTAAATAGCATTAGATATCATCACATATAATTATTCAAAAAACAAGCTACTAAGAAGTATATCACAGTTAAATACTAAAGTATAGGGGAACACAAAAATTATGCAAACATTTGTTCCATTTCTGTTCCAATGTCGATGACAGAAATGTTTTCATTACTATCTTGTACTGCATCAAATTCTTCATAAGGTAATAAAGTTAATTCTTGTATGAATTGGTCTAATGCTTCAGTGTTGTCCGTAATCAGCTGAGCATTATCCCCATATACATCAACCGTAATTAACTCCTTTGCGTGTCCCATCAAATTTGATACTGCCTTAGGACTAAAATTCATTTTCAACAAAAGCGTACAATATGAACTTCTTAAATCATGCCACCTGATATTAGGTAAATTATTTTCTTCCAGTATTTTCTTAAAATATTTATAATGGAAGTCTTTACTTCTGGAATGACCATATGTGGAACAACATATATAGCCTTCATCTAAAAATTCTTTTTTTCTTTTGCTTTTATTCTTTTCATATATTTTTCGCTGTTCTAAAATAGCTTGAAACACATAATCAGGAATTTTTAAAGTTCGATAGCTGGATGGTGTTTTTAATCCTAGTTCTTGTTTTGTCAAAGTTTTTTTCTGATTTCTTCTATATTTACATCAAGGGGTTTTCCCAACTGTCTTTGAATAGTTAATGTTTGTTCAACAAAATCTATGTCTGAATACTTCAGACCTATTATTTCGCTTCTTCTAAGTCCCATCAACGCATTAAACAATACCTGTAAATAGATTGGTGTATTCTTACTGGCTTCTATTAAGGTATATAACTGTTCTAATGTAAGTGTCTTTTGCGAATTGATATTTCTTGTTCTATATGGTTTCGCTTTTATATGTTTAGGCAATGGAACATTTTCTGCTGGATTCATAGATAGCATTTTTTTACTTACGGCATATTTTAATGATATATTCATTACAGTTTTTACATTTCTGACTGAAGATGGAGATTTCAAAGCCGAAACTTTGTATAGATCTTGAACATCACCTTTACTTATATTGATCAGTTTTTTTGTTCCTAGCATAGGCAAGATATAATTATAAACTATATTTTTAAAAGAATTGTATGTATTACTGCTTCTTACTCTATTTTTAATATCATCTTCTAACCAATGAACATAGAAATCATTTACAGATATATCAGTATAAACAATATATGTCCCACTATATAAAGCCCCTATTGTTTTGTTCCGTTCTTCATTGGCTACCTTTTTTGTGAGAAAACCCGATTTTTGCTGTATTTTCTTAGTACCATCCAAGTAGTGAAGAACTATCCTAAATCCATATTTGTTTTTTATTTGAATTACATTGGTCACTTCCCAGTTAACGTATTTCTGTACACCGGTATCATGTAGCATAAACATCATCCTTTTCATTAACAATCTGGTACAAATGATTGGTTCATAAATTCAATAATTTCTTTATCTCCATTCATTACATCACAGTAATATTCAAAAGTAGTATGAATAGATTCATGACCGAGTGCAGCTGAAATTTGAACAAGGGGTACTCCTTTTTCCATCAAAATCGTAGAATATATATGTCTTAGGCTATGTACACTGATTGGGGGCAAGCCATTCCTTTTGCAAATCTTTGTTAGTGCAATATTCATAGAAGCCATTGAATGTGGTTTTCCATTTTTCTGACAGCTGATATAATCATGGTCTTCATACTGATCCAGATAACTGTTTTTGCAGTATTCTACCCACCCTTTTCTTTTTTCCAATTCATCTATTATAATTTGAGGAACTTTTAATGTTCTATAGCTGTTATTTGTTTTTGGAGCTTTTTCAACTTGTCTATATTCATCAACCAGTTTGTTACTTTTATTATCAATTAGTGGGTTATTTGAAAGCTGTCTTGAGATTTTAACAGAATGATTTTCTAAATCGAAGTCACCAAATTTTAAACCAAGTATTTCTCCTTTTCTTAACCCACAAAATATTCCTAATAAAATCTCTAAATACCACTCATTATACTTTGCAGCATTTAGTAACCGTTTTGTTTGTACTTTATCCAATACAAAAATATTAGCTTTTTTTCTTGGATATGTCTTTGATGCACTTACAGGGTTTCTATTCAAATAACCAGCTGATACAGCATCTTTTAATGCTATATTCAAAAGTTCTCTTGACTTGTTTCCAGCTGATGCAGAAATTGGGGCAATTTTTTTCAATAGTTCATCTATATACTCCACACTAACAAACTTAATTTTGATATCAGTATCTAGAAAGGGAAGTATATAATTATTTAAAACAAACTTTGATACCATTTGAGTTGTTGGCTCAATTCTTTTAGAGAAAATTTCATCAAACCAATAAAGTAGATAATTTTTTAATGTAATAGATTCATTTTGGTTTTGTGCTAACTGATATTTTCTTAAAGAAGATTGAAAATTCTTTTCATATTCTTTAAAACTTTTTTCAGCAGCAGTTTTTGTTTTGAAACCTCCCTTTTTGCTATATTTAACTGTTCCATCTTCATTTAAAACTTTTGTTCTGTGATACCAAGAACCATTTTCATAAAACGCACATCCATTTTTTTGATCCATAGATATTCCTCCTTACTTAAGGATTATCAAGCCACTCATCAAAAGATTTTTTTGGAACACGATATAATTTACCTATTTTAATAACTTTAAATGGGGCTTGATCTTCATAAACTTTTTCCAAAAAAACATAGGTCATGCTCCTTCCAATTCCAAGTAATCTTTGTATATCAGAAGCGTCATATACCATTTTTTCAGAAGTATCATTCATTTTTATCATCTCCCGCGCGCAGAAATGATTCTGCATTTATTTTATATAAAGAAAATTCACTTTACAAATGTGCAAATTTCATAATCGCATACTTGACATTTTAAGATTTACGTATATTTAACAAGTGGACGGTTTCCCCCCCATAAGTCTGCAATCAGCAGCCTGTCCCCATTCAGACGACCTATTCCCATTGCCTGCGACGGTTTTATCACGCTCGGACTGTGGCTAAACAGAAGTATCATTATTATGTTATCCACTTGCTTACAATATTTAGTTTTCAAGGTTCTCAAATCACTTTAAAAAATTTTATGTATTGATCAATTTTTACAAGGATCAAATTTCATAACGGCTGCAATCAAACTTGTTTCCAACATTTTTTTCACAGTTTCATCGATTTGTTCTGTATAATCCCCATCCTCTGTCGAAACAAGACGCAAGGATAGTTTATTGATATATGGTTCATAGATTTCTACAATTTTCATAAGTGCTAAAGGTTCACCGGAAATCGCTTTTAGTACTGTCTGCTCATCCAATTTTTCTCTGCTTTTACTAAAAGGATTTTCCTGTCTTTTCGTTTTTTCATCTCTAATACGTTTGGCTTTTCTAGGGCTCATCTTTCATCCCCTCCATTAGTTTTCTAATCCTTTTTAATGCCGTTATTCTGTTGTATTGTACCGTACTTTGAGGCAGCAGCATTTCTTTGGATATTTCTTTATCCGTCATTCCTTCAAAAAAACTCAATATAAGAATGACTAGTTTTTTATTTGGTAGTAGCAGTAAGGCACGATATAGTAGCTCATTTTCTATCGCAACTGTTAATCCATCTATTTTTAGCCAAAAATACAATATTCCATATTCATCTTCTATATATACTTGATCAAATAATTTTTCATTTTCTCCTACGTATATGACCCCTTTTCTTTTTTCTTTTTCCTCTGATTTAAAAATACTGTAATTTCTATACTTCAGAACTTTTTTACAAAAACAGTCGAATTGATTGAGCAAATCAGCATCTTCAAAAGGAAGCACTTTCATCCCACCACCTCCCTCTTCACGTTTTGTAATCTTACTGCCCTTTTCATTTAATAAATCACTTCTTGACAGAAAAAAACCAAATAATTACAAGAAAATTATTTTTTGTTAAAAATATCCATATTACCGACTAATTTCCAGTGTATATTTTAAATTTTATTTGCAATATATATAAAAAGTGCTGCATGTGTTTTTTTCATGCAGCACTAAAAATTAAGTGTTATCACAAGATATTAATTCATCAAATGTGACAATACTATCTAACATACTTATGAAATAATTGTTGGTATCTTAAAAATCCATCATGATTTAGAGGTGCCCTCAATGACGTTATGCTCCATAAAAGCAACTCTTCTTCTTCAATATGAAAAACTCCACTTGGTACAAAACCATTTCCGTTATATACAGGTGCTGACGGGCGTAAAATTTCTTTTACTTCAGATTTTGTTTTGGCATTCATCAAAAAATTTATTTTCTTTAAGGCAATTTCATAAATTAGTGATTTAAGAAACCCCATTTGAGAAAACTCTTGAATTTCTTTCATCAAACTCCAGATAGCAGCAAATACATACTCCTTTTTTTCTTCCCTTTCAGCTTTCTTTAATGTTTCCATAAAAAGCTGGTTTATCTTATCCATCAAATGAAACCTCCTATCTCATAGTCTTTATGACCTGTTGATGCTTGAGCCAGTCATCAATCCCCTTATATCTTTCGTCCCATTTCAATCGATGTACCTGAAACCCATACTCATTGGCAATCCGTATCATATTCATACAAGCTCTCTGCACATGTGGATTTGTTTCCTTATCCATGTCATATGCTTCGATGATATCTGTTGTACCGTTTTCCCTAAGCTGTGCAAAAGCTGGTCTTAAAGCCTCATAATGCGTCACACCAGCTACTGCAAGAAAAGTCCTACCAGACAGGCTATGAGCAACATTCGCTTTTAACGCACCCTCTGTCACATATACTGTCTTAGCTGCTGGATTACCAATAAAATGCACAGGACCACCAATAGAAGCTCCTCGAAACTGATTGGAACTGGAAAACCAGATATACTTCTTATCTTCAATGGGATGGTCTAATCGAATCTGAAAGCCTTCCACACGTCCATCCAAAGCACAGATCGGAATTAAAATACCAGAAGCCTTTTTATGAAACTGTATACCATAGGTATTATCCTTTCTTGTATAGAAACCTGGCACACCGCTGAGCTGACAGCCACTTGCCACCAATGCAGATACAATTTTATGAAATCCAAAGGCTGGCGTACTTCTGTATTGATATTTTACAATCTCATCAACACAAAGCCCTCTTTCCAGCAAATTTTGCTTATGTGAAGCTGTCAATATCAACTGAGAAAGCGGCATACGATAGGTCTGATCTCTCGTTTCAAGGTCTGCCCTTTCTACCTGCTCTAACTCTGGCACCATATTTTTCTGTTTCGCAGCTAATGTTTGGTACTCTGGTGCCTTTTTCCCACAGTGCAGAATCTCACAAATCTCCGCGAAAGCCTGTCTTTGGCTTATCTTATGCAGTTTGGCGTATAGGTCGATCATGCCCCCTGATGTTTCACAATAGTTACAGCGGAAAACATTTTTCACAAGATTGATATTCATTTTTCCTTTTTTGTGATTGCAAAAAGGGCAGTCTACATCCATATTTGTGGGTTGTCTACGGCGAACCTTCAGGTCTAATATTCCTGCCACATCCAATATGGTAAACGGATATATTTTCTCCATATGGTACCCTCCTTGTTATTTAGCAGCATCCAATAATACTTTTGCTGCGGCACGAAGTAAGTTGTTTTTGCCGCCGTATGAGTCTATATACCAAGTCAGAGCACTAGGTTTCTCCAGACAAAGCTCTCCTATGGTTTTTCCTTTATAAAAACCCATGGGAATGATATATGCTTTGGCATCATCCAAAGTCATTTTCTTGGTCAGTTCCTCAACACTCATGTGTTCCGACAGTTCCTCTTTTTTGTTGCCTTTGGGACTCGATTTTTCACTTCCGACCTCATCACTAACTTTCTTCTGCTGTGGCACAGGTTCTTCCAGCAACGGCTCATCATCTTCTGGTGACAGGTCATTCTCATTTGTTTTTGATACTGTGACCGGTGCGTCTACCGGATTTGGATCATGTTCTTCACCTGGTTCAGCAAACTGGATACCAAAGCCAGCATCCGCCAAAGCTCTGCCCACTGCAGCTGTTTCAGCAGACTCCACATATTTCTTCCCATAGGCATCATCTTCTGTACGCCAACGCTGTGCCATCGCACAGGAAATATAGCTGTCCTCTGGATCGTTTCGATCCAGATATATCCTACTTTCAATGATGGCATAATCATTCTCCAGCTTGATGATACGTTTTGCTATTTTTCCTAAAGGGTATTTCAATCGAAACCACAGCTTACGATATTTTACATCCAGATAGAGCTGTTCCTCTCCTGCTTCGCTTTGCA
The DNA here is from genome assembly GCA_902477755.1 of uncultured Clostridia bacterium. Classification (GTDB taxonomy): domain Bacteria; phylum Bacillota; class Clostridia; order Lachnospirales; family Anaerotignaceae; genus Anaerotignum. Next base: position 18,795 of record CABSIK010000002.1, on the reverse strand, counting down.
GTTTTCTTAAAAAAGCAGCAGGATCAAAGCCTTCCACTTCATTCAAACCATTGATAATTTCCATATTTTTTGCCATCGTTTCATTCATAGCTGATTCTCTCCTTTTCAAAAAATAACTGCGTGATCAGAGTACTCTCATAATCACGCAGCGCCCTTTTTACAATGCTAACTGTTCTGGTATTTTTGTATGTACCACAGCAGTCTTTTTCCCTTCTGTCTTCTGCTTATACGCATCTTGAATTCTTTTTCCCAACCATGTATAACGCTTGACACTGCTGTTTTTATGGATTGCCATAAAAAGCGCCTTTTTCTGACCAACCAATATCACCTTTTTCTTCGCTCTGGTAATGGCTGTATAGATCAAGGCTCTTTGCAGCATTACATAGAAAGAGGATAAAATCGGCAGGATTACACATTCATACTCGCTACCCTGTGATTTATGAATGGTCGTGGCATAAGCCAGCTCCAGCTGATTCAGCTCATCTATTGTATATGTCTTACAGCGATGGTCTGAAAACTTGACTGTCAATACATCATCGTTGTTTTTATCTACCTTTGCAATAAAACCGATATCACCGTTGCTCGCAACCTCTGTATTCTTTGTCTGCATTACCTTATCGCCAAAGCGAAATGATGTGTTTCCATAAGAGAGTTCCATGGTTTTATTGAGCAATGGATTTGCTAATTCTCTTAACATCTGATTCAGATTTTTCACACCGGCATCGCTTTTCAGGCGGAACGGAGATAATACCTGCACCTGTTCTAGTCCATAGGTTTTCACCGCTTTCTGATAAATTTCCTGAATAGACTGAACTGCTTCTGCAACATCGCTCACATCTATAAACTGGAAATCATCGCCATATAAAAGCTTTGTCTCTCCATTTTTCATTGCATGGGCATTCAAGGCAATCCTACTGGTGTTCTGCTGACGGAATACCGTGTCCAGTACTGTTACTGGGACTAATCCGCAGCCAATCAACTCACTGAGTACATTTCCTGCACCAACAGATGGAAGCTGATCTATATCACCTACAAATAAAACCTTTGTTCCGCTGGCAAGTGCCTCAAAAAGATAATATGCCAGCTGCATATCCAGCATAGATGCTTCATCTACAATAATGAAATCAGCAGATAAAACCGTCGTATCTTGCTCATTGGCATCTGATGTCAAAGAAAGTGCGGAATGCAGTGTAGAAGCATTTGGATATCCTGTGCTTTCCGACATTTTTCTTGCAGCTCTCCCAGTGGGTGCTGCAAGTAAGACCTCTTTGCCTTGAAACATCTTTCCATAGACTGCCAGAATGACTTTCAGTACCGTTGTTTTACCAGTACCAGGACCACCTGTAATAATAGAAAACGGATGTTCCATACACATTTCCACAGCTTGACTTTGAGCTTCAGAAAGCCAGATTCCATTTTCCTTCTGTGCTTCCTCCAAAAATTTTTTGCAATCTTCTGGTTTCTTTTTTCGACACAACAGTGCCGCAATATTCTTTGCCGTTTCCTTTTCATATAAATAAAGTTTCGGAAGATAGACCTGCTCATGCTCAGAAATAATTATCTTTTTCTTCTGCATCAAGTCATAAACCTTTTGAATTTTAGATTCACTCACTGGTGTATCTTCACACTTCTCATTCAGCATCTCTAATGCCTTTTTCAGCACCTCACTCTCTGGCAAATAAACATTGCCATGGTCTTTTCCTTCCTCCAATACATACATGATAGCACCTTCAATGCGCAGGGGATCATCCGGTTGGAAATTGATTTTTCTTGCAATTTCATCAACCGTTAAAAATCCAAAGCCGGAAATTTCACATAAGGCAAATGGTCTGTTTTTAATGGTTTCCACTGCATTCACTCCAAAGGCTTCCTGTATCTTTTTTGCTTTATTGACAGAAATGCCATAAGGTGAAAGAAAGGTCATCAGTTCTCGGATACTTTGGCTATCTGCAAAAGATTGACGGATTTTATCCAGCTTCTTTTGGGTAATGCCTCGCACTTCTAACAAACGCTCTGGTTCGTGTTCTAAAACCTCCAATGTATCCAATCCAAACTTTGATACAATCAATGTGGCTGTGGCTGGACCGACACCTTGAATCAAACCAGAAGACAGATATGCTGCAATTCCATCTTTCGTTTTGGGGATGATTTCACGAAAACTGTCCACCATGTATTGCAGACCATATTTACTGTTTTCCCATTTTCCATTAAGCTCCAGCATCATATTGGCTCTTTCCGGAAGATAATATCCTTTTACAGAAAAACGGATCTTGTCATCCCTGCTGTTTAGCTGTTCCAATGCTTCTTTTGGAAACAACCCCTTTTCTTCACTCACCATACGCAGGATACAAAATCCGTTATCTTCATTCTTATAAATCGTTTTTTCATAGGACGCAATCAAAATACATCACCTTACCTTTTACTTTATCACTTTCTTCACTTGAAATGTTCTGCTTTCTGAAACAGAAGCATATTTATCAAACATTTCTTTGTCATTTAACTTCATTCGTTCCATTGCTTCTTTTGGTATCAAGGTACGGTAAGATGGCTTATAGGTGATCAAATACTCACACCCATCTGCTACACACTTTCCCTTTGTACCAGAACCCAACATGGCTGCAAATTGTGCATACAGGGTCTTGATTTTTCCTTCCAATTCTCTACCCGCCTTATCTAATGCGGACTTTTCGTTTTTCATCTCCAGGATTTTTTCAAATATATCACCATATACATCGTCAAAAAGCAATTCTTCCTGTTGGTTACGCTCTGCTTGATAACGCTTCAGGCTCCTAAGCATCAAATCACCATCACCTGTTAACGGCGGTTCCTGCTGCTTTTCCACATAGTCGTACCAAAACATCCCTTCCTGTTCAATCAGATCTTCTTCAAAATCCAGATCACGTTCGATTTTCTGATAAATAAAATCGTTCTCTGTGTTGCCATGCAGGCAAGCAGCATAACTGGCAAAAACATTTCTTACTGCCATGTAATGTCTGCACTGTACCTCATAAGTATAGGGTACTGCACCGCCATCCCATTTATCTTTCACATAATGGCTGCCAGTTTTGCATTCTAAAATACCGATTTCACCAGATGACGTTTCATACATATAATCAATGTCTGCAATCATATAGGGATATAATGGATGACGCAGCATCCTTTTTTCCTTCCAGATACGAAATCCTGTCTTTTTTGCAAAGATTTCTGCAACCAGATCCTCCAAACGCTTTCCAACCTCAAGAGTGACCCAATTTTCATCCTCTGGCATGTCGGGTGTTCTGCCAATTTTCTCAAAATAAACATCTCTTGGGTGTTTATAGGATGACACACCGAGAATAATGCCGGCATCACTGCCACCAATACCACTTTTTCGATACTCCAGCCAATCTTCATTACTTAATCCTGTAATATCCACTACAACTTCTGGTTCATACTGTAAATTCAAAGACATATTTTGTTCCTCCTTTTACCATTTCATTTCTCCAGCCAGATCATAGTCCTTCCATCTGATATGTACCGCACGAGCAATATTCTCCTCCATTTTCACGATTTTAGCGCCTTCTGGCTCATCACGCATGAGGATATGTTCTGCCTCTGTAATGCCCAAATAGACTTCATACGCTGAACAACAGTTACATTTTTCTCCATACTGCTGCTGGAAATTCTCCGCAACTTCCATGGCAATTTTTTTGGGGATACCGATACGCTTCATAACACCAAGCATAGCATTGATAGGATGAAACAAAATCAGGCTCATCATTTTTTCCAGATTGCTTAACGCCTTTCCATACTGGGCATACAACAGATTTAACTGGCTGTCAAATTTCTCAAGACTAGCACCATTTTTATGTTCCAATTTTAAAGGACTGCCAAGGGGTAAAATCTTAGCTCCGCTTCCAACAAAGAGCAATGGATATAAGTTTGCACCACTATACCCCACATCAGAAGTCGTTAAACGAAGTCCAGCTTTTAACCCATCTGTTGGTAAACGGTGTTTTTTCAGCAGCTCCCTGTACTCCTGAAGCAAATCTGTTTCATTGCTAAGCTCCCATAAAGCAGTAGCTACACTATGGTCATAAGACGCACCTGCAAAGGTATATCCTGGGAAATTTGTTTGCAGGTATTCCACTGTCTTGCGGAATAATTCCGGCATTTCTAATACTGCGTAGTCTGACGGATCACCACCATGAACAGCGGATATTTTTTTCTCGCAAAACCTGAGCAATGCTTCTCCAGATGCAACTTCCATACAGTAGTTCAAAATTTTAGCAAGGACAGTTTTTTCCACTTTGTTCAAGGCATTGCCAGAGACCCTTGCCCTATCTAAAATGGTTTTCACTGCACAGCTACGTACCGGATAAAAACTATCCTGCACCTTCAGAACCAGACGGGTATGTTCCATGGTATCTTCCATGATTGGCTGCATCTCATGATTTTCCTCGTTCTCCATGAACATTGTCACTTTCTGGTCATCTGCTGCTAAAAAACGGATTTCACTACTCTTTTCTCGCTGCCAAGCAGAGTTTTCTTCCCTTTCCTGAAGAAAGACAATAAATTCCTCCTCATTCAAAAAATTCTTTTGATACTGATCCATAAACACTTTTTCATTCATAAACGCTTCCACCTTTCTAAAAATTATTTATTTATATCAAAGGCTCCTTCGCCCTTTGACCAATAAAAAAAGCGGGAAGAAAACCAAAATTTCATTTGATTTCTTCCCGCTATCGCCAAAATAAAAAAATGCGTGACTTATATGTAAAAACACATAACAATCACGCATATAATCCTTAAACAGCCTGTTTCAGATTTAATGAAACATAATACTCAATATATAACTTAGCATAACACGGGCAATATCACTCTGTCAAGGACGTCAGTTTTTTATTACCCTGTTAATTCTATTCTGTTTAAATTCATTTCTCAAAGTATACTCAATGTAAAAAGTAAATAATCTTTCTTTTCTCGGTCTAACTGAGAAAATTTTTGAATCACAAATTCAAGTTCCTCATCTATTCTATACATACTACTTTCCTTCTCTAATAAATAACCTACAGGCACATTAAAAAAGTTTGCTATTTTTAATAAGGTATCAATATCTGGCTCATTTCTTCCAGATTCATAATTTGCTATTGCAGAATAACCATACCCTAAAGCTTCAGCTAGCTTTGATTGTGTTACTTTTCGACTACGCCTTAATGTTTTTAATATTTGAGGAAAATCAGACATTATAACATCTCCTTTGGCAAAAAACTTTTCTTCGCATATAAAAATACGTAATTATCCCTCTTGTCTCATTTTTACAACCAATATATTTTTGATTCTGGGATAAACTAAAATGGTGCAAAAAATGAGACAGTGAGGTGATAACAATGCCAAAACCACGAACAAGTTCCGGCGAAAAAAATTTGATCAGTAATCGTTTAAAAGAATTACGTGAAATGCATGGTATGTCCCAAAGAGATTTAGCAAGTGCTCTTCAACTTTTGGGTATTGATATGGATAAAAATGTTATCACTCGTATTGAAACAAATAAAAGATATGTGACGGATTTGGAAATACAGGCACTTTCCAATTTGTTTCAAGTAAGCTGTGATTATTTGATTAACGGAACAAAAGAGTAATGCTCTTTTGTATCACTTTTACAACCGATTATAATTTTATTCTTTATCACAATCAATATGAAAACAAAGAAAAAATATACTAAAATTTCGACAATAATCGACAAGATGATAGAAAAGCTGTGAATATATAAGATTCACAGCTTTTTCATCTACTTACTACATATCATATCAATTTTCCCACGATTCACAGGAAAATGTATTTCCCTGACCATCATCATCCAATGTATCATATTTAAGATATTTTCAGATATTTTCATACAAACTTTGCTTTTATCATCCTCCTCATAATCCATTTCCTGAAAAGAAATAAATGCTCGTTTTGCGTTTTGATAGGCGTTCATTGCATATGCGTCTTGCCTTGATATTCTCACTTTTTGAGCAATATACTCTTTCTTCCCGTCCTCGTTGATGATTTCTTCATAGAGAACAATTTGTTTTGCAATCATTTGAAAAAACTCATAACAGTATTTTTTGAATCCTTGTTCATAGCATTTTTCCTTTAGAGAACGTAGCATTTCCAGAACAAAATAGAGTGTTATATATCTGCACTCAATCTCCTTCATTGCAGGATAATATTTTGAACCTTCTTTGACACCCATAGATTCAGCTTTTTGATATCGTGCTTCATAAAGTCGAAAAATCTCCTGCAAATTTTCCATATCATCCATAACATCACCTCACCTTATCACGAAACAGCCTGAGCCAGCAATTTCAACGGTTTTAGTACTTTCCTTTCATAAGCATTCACAAAGTTTTTCACTTCTTCTGTCTGTTCGCAATGTCCAAACCCTTGACATTGTTTGATATTTTTATCCATTACTTCCATGGTATAAAAAGACTTCGTAGGCTCTGCATTTCTGCGAATAAATAAGATAATGGTTTTACCTTCTGCTACATCATGTGTATAATTTGCAACGCAATGATGCAGGTTATGACCTTCCTCTCGAATAGAAAACAGATCCTCCGGTACCACTACAGATAACTTACCATCCGTCCAGGAATAAATCTTTCTGTACTGCTCCAGCAGACTCTTTGCCCGTTCATTTTCCAGTTTCATTTTTTCACGCAATTCTTTTTCTTCCATTTTCCGCACCGCATCTGCCGCATCATCATGTGCTTGAATCAGACGTTTGGGGAAAAGAACAAAACTATTTTTCATGTTGTACCCCAACTTTACAGCAAACCTCAGATAATCTCTCCACAATTGCATAACTGCAAAATATGGTTGTTTTTCTGTTGTCTGCTGGCTGCAATATCGCTCTACTTTATGCAGCGTCGTATATTCCATGAGTTCCAGGATCAAACTGATATCACGCTCATACTGTTGACAGAAACTGCGGAAGTCTTCCGGTATCTTACAATTTTTTTGTGAAAGCATCTTTTTATAGGTTCTAAATTCAAAGCTATACATATCATTCTGTTGTATAAAACGGAATTGTTCTCTTGTCACGCCTAATACTTCCAATAGATTTTTCCCATTTTGATTATATTCACCGAAAAAATACCAAGGCTGTGTCAATTCTTCTACCATATGATAAAGTCCCGCTTTTACCATATACTCTATGAACGGCTTTGAACCATAACGCTTCAGATAATAAGGCACGTTGACACCAGCACCCTCATAACGATCTGCAAACTGTTTTATAGCACAATATTGATATGGCGTGCCAGTTAACACCTTTTCTAAATTTGCTGTATAGCAAGCAGCATCATAAAAGGTATAGCAATCCCAACCAGCGCACCAGCGCATTTCGCCTGTCTGCTTGAAATTTCTCCATTCATACTTCAGGCACTTTGTATCTTCATAAAAGATACGTTTTAATTCTAGCGTCCTGATTTCAGGCGTTTTATAATGCTTCCCATAGTATTTATAGATAGAGAAAAATCTGACCACAAACCCTTTTTTTGTTTTCTGGAAATATACAGCTTCTCCATGATCCAAGATACGAGTTGCCTTGCCTGCCGCCAAAAACAGCACTTTTTTGCCACAGTTTGGGCAAACCCCTATCTTTCTGTGCTTTACACCGCTTACTTTCACATCACTGTGGCAATGGGTGCAGTATCCATCCATGTATTTTTTTCTGCTATATTGATAGTAGATATATCTGCTATGTGCCATTGCCGTTTCATCAATCCAATCCATAAAGTTCTTTGGCAGTTTTTTCACCTCACGCATTTTTTGGTCGATTTTCGATTTCTCCCTTTGATGTTTTTTCTCCAGCCGCTTTTCCATGATTCTTTTTTGCCCTTTTATCAACTTATCTACTGGAGAAAGCTTCTCCATATTGAGATATGAAAAAAAGCGATTCAAAACAGTAGCTGAACGATCATCACAGCAAGAAATTTCGATCTTCTTATACCATGTACTTTCTGTTAAATGTTCCATACGTCCTGTACGCCATACAGGCTCTTCTTCACGAAAGTCCTGTGTAATATAGTTCTCTTTTGTCATAAAAATACGAAATGACGGATACTTTTCTTTATTTCTCAGTTTATCTTTCTCGTACAAAGAAACAATAAGCATCCTCTGGTGTGAAATCAAAGCGGTATGTGCATGCAGATAAAAATCTGTATTTTCAATCCTACAGGCTTGACTGACTGTACTTTTACTAGCCATTTTTATGGGGTATCTTTTTAAACTTCTTTTATCCATTCTAACTTCATCTGCCTTTCTTCAAATCAGGGATAACTGTTCCTGCATTGGTTTTTCAGGCTCATCAGCCTGTGCTGTTTCTATCGTTGCTGCAACAGGTTCCTTTTTTTCTTCCGATTTGTTCTTTGACTTCTTCATAGCAGCCTTTCTCTTTTCTTCCTGTTCTTTGCGCTTTTTTGCCACTTCTTCCTGACGTCTTTTTTCCGCTTCTTTTCGTTCCTGTTCCATCTTTTCAAAAACGACTTCATCTGTCAGGAAATAAGTTTCTGCAAGAGCATAGACCTCATTGTCATCAAGCCAACCATTGCTGCCACAAAGTGCTTTTCGCACTTCCTCCGCAACAAAGCGAAAACACTTTTCCAGTGTCTTTTTTTCATCGTTTACCTTCGAGGCAAAATCCGTATCAGCCAAGCATTTATTTTTCAGGTATCTGACGATAGGAAATACTGGCAGCATGTACGATTTTTGCGTTTCCAGCTGTACCTCCAATTTCAAAACCGCTTCTTCATTGTTATTTTTAGGCGTAGGAAATGAGATCACCACAGCTTCTTCCTGCTTTTCTGGATGAATTTTATTCTGATTTTCTTCCTGTTTCGGTTCTTCTGCTATGGCATTTTTGTCTGCCAACTCACCTTGATTCGATACAGCATCTTTTTCCATATGCTTGACAACACCAGAAACGTCTTTGGGTTCTTCCTTTACACTAACTTGTTCATCCTTCAATTCAGTTTCCTGATTCGTATGCTTTATTTCCTTCTTCTCTGTTTGTTCTGGGGGCATATGTGTTTTTTTATTTTGAAACACACGAAAATCCAGAGGTTGTTCCTTCGCTATCTTTTGAAAAATGTCCATGCTTCCATCCTCCAATCAAAAAAAGCAAGGATAATTCACACATTCTCGTGTTTCATCATCCTTGCTTTTCGTCCATTCTATTTACTTATGCCAACATATATCCTTCTTGAAAAGAATATTTCAAATAATCCGGATTACTGTAATATACATTGGAATTAAAATCCGAAATCTCATCGCTGATAAACGAAGCAAACACATCAAGTATCCCTTGTGCATAGTTATCTGCATAAAGAGATAATACCAATGCCTGATAAACTCTGCCAATAGCGGTTTCTGATGGAACTTGATATCGGCATTCCTTTACAGTATCAAAAGTACCTTCTGTAATATGATAATCCTCAATCACTTCATCCGAAACCTGTTCTAAGCTCAAGCAATGATTCATCGGTGCCGCTTCTAACTGATGCAATATATCATTGGTTGTAAAATGCTTCACCACATCCTGACGATGATTTTTCGTCTTTCTGGCAATGTATTCAATCAATGTGCAGACATAAAATACATTATCCTTATATTCTTCCCTGTTCAACCCGTTCACTCCTCTCATACCGCAAGCAATCTAATGCTTTCAATGTATGAAAACTCATTTGATGCGTTGGATACTTAAACTCAGCGTAATCCCAAAAAACCTTTCTGCTGATTGTACCATTTAAAAAGTCATTCACAAAGTTCCATATGGTATCATCTGCCATAGGACCTTCCACAATATCATAATCATGTACATATCCGCTTCTGCATTGACCGATAAAATCCAGCCATTCATCTGTCATTTTTTCAAATCTCAGTATTTTCAAATCTGCATTTTCTTGATACGAATACACATTGACAATACCGGTTTGATTTCTACGAGATGCCCAGCGTTTTGCTTGTTCCAAACTTTTCGTACAGTAAAATCCCCATGAAAAATCCTTGGTATATTTTGTTTTACGGATTTCCGGAAACTCTATGACTTCTTTACCACCATGGTATAGCAATATCTCTTTCATAATCATCTTCTCCAATCTAAAAAGCGATGTTATGTTATTACGCCTTTTACATTTTCTGATCTCATTATATCCAAAAAATACTGCCCATTCAAGCTTTTAGCTTCTTCCTTCTTCCTGCATCTGAGCGATTGCTTGTTTGCCCTCTGTAATGATATGTGGCGCCACAGTAGCTTCCCATGCCTTGATATACTTGCTGACACGGATCATAAGTTTATAAAAGTCCATATCATTCAGGTTGATATACTCCTTATTTTGTTCCTGATAAGAATTTGCTTTCATAAAAATCCCGCCATTATCCTTCTTGACCTTTTCTCCAGTTCCATTGGCGATTTCCAAGTACCACGGATAACGTCTTGGTTTTCCATCACTGCCGGTTACCGCTCTGATGATTCGCAACTTTGTTACATGACTGCGTCCATTTTCATCTGGCGTACCAAATATTTTTTCTTGCTGGAAGTTAAACTCCTGCACGCCATTTTGCAGCTGATTGAAAATATACTCCGCTTCATCCGGTGAAATATTTGCAGAAACGCGCTTGATGTTTTTTCCTGTCCCGTTGGTGTAGTTTTGCAGTGTAATGCCGATACAGGAAATCTGTTTGACACCAGATTCATCTTTATCTCCAAAAGAATGGATATGTGCATAGTACTCTGCCGGTGCTGGTTTGAGTTTGTCTATGAACTCAACCAGTTTTTTGTCTGTTTTATAAACGGAAATCTGTCTGGAAATATAGGTTTTTTCATTCTCACTCATGTGAATCTTCATCTCCTTATCTCTTTTTCAATTCTTTTGACCAATAAAAAAGGCAGCTTCTGCAGATCCGTAATATCCAGAAACGCATCGCCGTAAATCCTTTCGATGTTTTCCTTATCCGTACCGATCGCCGCTGCTACAAACATGATACCTTTCCTTGTGTATTCCTTATGAATACCCCTCAAGTCTTCTTCTGCCGCTGTTCCAATATATCCGCCATTTCCTGCTGGCTGTCCATCAGAAATCAACATCAAAAGCCTGCTGCTTTCCGGCTGTTTCATCAGACGTTCCGCAACAAAACGCAGTGCTGCACCATCTCTGTTGCCGTCTCTGGCTGAAATATCCATCAAACGATAACAGTCATTCTCATCATTAGAATCAAAATCCGTATATACATACAGTTCTACATCATTGGCTTCTGTATGACCTATGATGGAAAGGGGAATACGCATCGCCTTACAAAAGTCATATACCATAATGGCAGCAGCTCTTGCATAAGTAGCACGATCCAACCCACACATAGAACCACTTTCATCAATAAGCAGTGCAACCGCTAAATCCTGTTTTTTCTCAGGCAAGTTTCTTTTGGAAAAAATCTTCCCCTCCTGATTCATCAACATTCGGCTTTCAATACGTCTGCCCATCAAAAGTCCTGACTGCTTTCCTTCACTAACTCGTTCTTTCAGGATACGTTTCCATCTTTTCTGTAATTGTTTGGAATACAAAAGTAATGGAGGTGCAACCATGTTGTATGCTTTTATCTGATTGCTATCTACACCAGGCATACGAAAAATCCTGAAATTTACCCCTTTGTGTGCATTTCCAAGTTCTAAGCGTTTAGACTGTTCATTCAGCTGATCCCACAATGAATCATTCAATCCTCTTACGGCATTGGACTTAGACATCTCATTCAAAATACGAAGGATATCACTTCCGGAGTTTGCATAACCGGAACCACTGTACTCCTTATCCCAAGAAATACAACCTTCTCCCTTTGTCTCAAAATCTTCTGTCTCAAGCAATGGGATTCTTTCTGTTTCCTCAGAGAGCACTTCCTGCAGTTCTTTCCTCTTTTCCTGTTCCTTATCTCTGTCAAAAGAAAAACCGCCTTGTGCTGTAACAGGAGCTGTATCTCCTTTTGCTTCCTCTGTTTTGCCTGTCAATTCATCATGCAGTTTTTTCTGCAATTCTTCCATGGCATAAGCCTCATTTTGCTTTTTCTGGTTTTCTTTCACCTGTTCCAAGATTTCCTGTACATAATCCCATGACATGATCAGGATCTGATTGATTGCTTCATATCTGACTTTTGTATCATCATCATATAATGCATTTTCGAATACAGGTAAAACATCATAAAACATATCCAGGATTTCACCGTCATATCCATCTCGGTTATTGATGTCACCAGTACGGTGGTACTGGATCAGTAAGTTCAGCAGCACAGAAAAACGATATGCGCCGTTTTTCAGCTGCTCACTGATGGATTGTGCCATTTCTGAAATACGGATGTTATTCAGTCTGATACCTGTTGCGTATTTTCCAGGGAAAGCATCACACATGCGTGCCTCAATATAACCATCCTCCAGCACATTAAAAAGAAACTGTGAAACGGTCGTTATTGCCTGTCTGGTAAGGTCATCCGCATTCTCCAGAAACTCTTGTACTTCTTTTGCTTTTTCTTCTATCTCCCATTCTGAAAAAGAGGGTACAGCAGGATACATCCTACCTCGGCTCATCTCTTGACAATAGTGTTTCATCATAGGGAAATCCGTAAAAAGGATATGTCCGATCTCATGGGCATTCATCCCAATCAAGCTATCAGAACGCAGTACCTTTGTGGGAAAACTTCTTGTAACCGAATTGCCTGCATTGATAGAAATGATTTCATTGTCTGTATATGCAGTTTTTGCATTTTCACTTTCGTCATAAAACACATGAACTTTTATTTTTCTCTTATAGCGTTTTGTAGCAGCTTCTGCCATATCTGTCAGAAATCCTGCAAACGCTCTGGAACAAAATAGTTCTCTATCTGTTATCTTGAGCTGTTCCTGATTGATCTTTCGCTTCAGCTCTTTATGTGATACCCTCATTCTTCTTCATTCCCTTCTATACGTCCAAATACCAAATCAAAAAAATCTATTCTGTAAAACCTTGCAACTTCATATAAAAACCATACCGGTGGCACCAATTTGCCCTGCTCATATTTCGCATAGGTATTTCGGTTCACCTTTAACTTCTCCGCAATTTCTCTTTGCGAATATTCCGGCTTTCTTCTTTGTCTCAAAAGCTTCAGATTTTCACCAATATTTTCGTACATCCAATCACCACCCTTATGGATTGAGTACAGGGTCCAGACAAGTTGTGATGATTTCTTCTCTGTTTTCTTCATCGGCTGAAACAGATGGCAAAATGGTATATTTCGCCGCCTCCATCATATCCCCACAGATCATGTAACTCTGCACCCAACTGATGAGCTCACGTACACCACAGCATCCATCGTCAATCATATTCATACGACAATGTTGCTGAATCGAATGTACGATTTTCGCCATGATACTGATTTTGTTACGTTCCTCAAATCCAGTGATCTTAGAAACCCTTTCGACCAGCGTATTGGTATCTGGCTCTGCCATATCCAAAATAAAATCCATTCTGGATAATACAGACTGATTCAAGGCGTGACAGCCTTCATAATCATTATTTGTCGTGATTACAACAACCGTATCAGGATGACGCTCTACACGCTCACCTGTTGGCAATACCACAGAACTGCAAGTATCCAGCAAGGAGTTTAAACCTACCAAAACACCTGGGTTGGAAATGACTGTGGGTTCCTGAATTTCTATCAAGTACCCTTTCTTCATTGCCTGCACCAAAGGAGAATCCACATATTGAAACCTTTGTTCTGTCTTATGATCACTTGTTTTTGCAGCCTTTTCCTCTATTGTCTCCAATAGCTTTTTGTAGACCTCATCTTCTGTCACATCCTCCTGATATTCGCCTGTCAGTTTATAATACGCTGTTGCTGTATCCATTCGGATATCATCAAAGGTTGGATATTCCCCTAACTTTCTGTCTGGTTTGTCCAAAACTGGCAACATCTGTCCTAACAGATCGAATATTTCCGTATTGGCTGAACAGGTCAGATGCAAATATGGAAGACCAAGACCTGCGGCAATGGCTTTTGCTCCTTCTGTTTTCCCTGTACCAGCTCTGCCTCGAAGCAGAAAATTTCGCATCGGTCTTCTGCTTTCCGTAGTTTCCTTTGCATGACGGCAAATACTCACAACCTCATTTGGGATTACATACCAGTCTGGCAATTTGGGGATCAAAAGTATTTCCGAAGAGGAAAATTCTCTTTTCGCAAAGGCAAATTTTCCAACAAAATCTTCTCTGCGAATTTTCTTTCTGCTCTTTCGACGTTTCATTTCATCTGGTTTTAATACCTTAAATTTGCCATATAATACGGTACTTGGATGATAGGTTCCTTTATTCAGCGTGATAGGCGTAAAAGGCTGGATATTTCCTGTTGTCGGGATTACCACAGGAATCCCCGCCTCACCTAAATCAGAAGCATTCTCAATCCTTCGGTATAAATTATCACAGAGGATATAAGCACTTTTTGCCGCTTTCTGCAAATCAGGAAAACCTGCTTTTTTCTCTTCCAGCAGCAAATTATATTCTTCAGAAAATTCTTCATCCATCATTGCCTTTCGGATCAATGCAAAGAACAATGCTGTACCTGTGTTCTTATCCTCTTTCAGTACATAGGGCTTAGGCATTTGATTCACATCATCATAGCAGCCCGCAATGAATTTTCCCGTTTGCTTCTGATAGACCACTACATGAATCTCGCCTGTCCTGCTTGGATACTCTGCAATATCCATCAAATCGCCCTGCTCACCAAAGGCACCTTTCTCCTCACTGGAGTCATCCATATTCAGCTCCATTGCAGAAAGGATCGCACTTAACACTGCGGAATGAAGTGTCGCAAGCTTAGCAGGCGTCATACAATACTTTGAATAGTGTGTCTTTGAGCGCTGCTCAATGGATACATCGTCAAATGGCTCTGGGAGCTTTCTATTCCAAGTCCAATTATCAAATAGCTTTGTTTTTGCCATAGTCCATACTTCCTTTCCTTACCACATAAAAGTCATCTTTTTCTCATTAATCCTTACTTTGATACCTGTATCCATCATCATTTTCTTTAAGTCAAGCCAGTTCTTTTTCGGCGGAAAATCCAATACATGATCTTTTACCACATATTTTCCGTTTTCCTGTACCACAACATCGCCGTTCTCCTGTATGGATAATCTGGAAAAGCCCTGCTGATTCATCTCTGTTACCAGTTCTGTCAGCAAATGCTGCCCCTTCAGGGTATACCAGCGTTCCATCTGCACCTCGTCCAAGGTGTGTTCCTGTTTCTCACTTTGGTCATCCGAAATGGTATCAAAATCCACCAAAGTAAACAGGCTCATGCGGAACATTCCATCTTCTGTCATAGAAATATTCATGTGACTGAACCCATCCACACCTTCGATGGCAACACATAAAGGACGCTTCAGATATGCCAATCGAATGATATCAGCCTCACACAGGCAGATTTTTCCACCTGCGAATTTCTGCTGCATCTTTTCTTGGATACGAAGTGCTGCCTGCTGGACAAAAAGCTTTTTATAATCCGGCTCCAGCTGAACCAATGCTGCATTTTTCTTTGGTTGATTTTTACCAGTCTTTTTTGACCAACGAACCGCAATAGCTTTTCTGTTTAAGTAGAGGAAGTAAAGTATACTGCTTACCAACGAGATTCCTCTTGCTGCCATTTTCCAAGAACTTGGCAAAATGATTTCACATAAAATAAGCATTGTTACAAGTACACCGGCTGCCTTCCATACACTCTTTCTTTTCATTTTCAATCATCCTTTCTAAAACCAAATAAAAAAGAGGAATGAAATCAACAAAACCATTGCATTTCATCCCTCTTCATTTCTTCCCAATACTGTTTACATAGGAAGATCATCCTCATCAGCACAGGTATGTTCATCATACACAGGTGCAGATTCTTCTTTTTCCTCTTTCTTACCACTGGCAACAAACTGCCAATCATAAACACTTACTTTATTCGCCTTTCCCTTGCTTCCGTCCCTCCTTTCAAAATCAACTACGTCTAAATCGCCAGAAATCATGATTTGACTGCCTTTTTTGACGCCTGCTGACTCCATTCTTTGGGCTATAGACTGGAAAGCCCAGCATGGCAAAAATACCGTATGCTTTCCCTCGCCATATCCCTTTGTAACTGCCAGATCAAAACGAAGATATGGTACTTTTTTCGCACTTTCCTTCAGTTCCAAGTCCGCTGTTACCCTTCCTACTGTTGTAATTTGAATCATTCTCATTCTCCTTTCTGCTTTTCGGCTTTAAAAAATGATAAAATAAAAAAAGCGCTTTTGCTTCATGTCTTTTAAACATAAATACAAAAACGCTTTTTATCCTTAAACCGCCTGCCTGTTTCAGTCAACAGGCAAAAATCAATGATTACAAGTTTAGATTAGCATAAGGAACTGATGTTGTCAATTATTCTATTTCTTCTTTTTAGCATTATCTGAAAGGAGAACTGTAATTTAATTTCTGCGCTTTCTTCTTATAAATAATACGGCAATAGCGGCAAAAACACCAATACCTAAAACAATTACCAAAATTTGTACCTCATTATTGTAGAAAGCAGGAGCCTTTGCCTCCGACTGTGAGCAAAGCGTAAATGTCAACTCTCCTTCAGGCAGTCCTGTCAAATGGCAGGAATAACCCATTTCTGTACGTTCAAAGCCTTCCGAACCGCTTTCTGTCATATAATATGGCGTATTTACCACAATATCCAGTGTTCCAAAGCTTTTCCAGCTTTTGGCAGGTGACAACAAATAGGTATATTCATATATCGTTGGTTCGTAGTTTATATCAAAAGATGGGTAAATAGGAGCCGTTACGGTATTTACAATACGTTCTCCTCCATCCAATGTCATAACATACTCATACCAGCGCATAAGGTGGTCGGAAACATCGAATTGAAAATCTGATGCCGAAATAGCGCCATTAGACCATTCCATGTTTTTAATGGACTCTATAATAGCATTATACCAGTCCGCTTCTGATACACCTGAATTTTTATCATATGCTATAAGAGCAAAATCTTTTAGTGTGGTAACTTCCATATCTTTTAAAACCATACTGCCTTCAATTTCATTTTCACAGGCGCCGTTTTCATAAAATTTCCATTGTGGCATCTGGCTAAGTGGCTTTCCAATGACATTAACTATAAATTCCCCGCTTTTTACCCAGCCTTCCAGCTGCACAGCGTTATCCAGTAGCTTTCCACCATTTTGGTTTTCCATCAAAACCCTTGTTTTTGCAGCATCTGCAGAAAGTACAAATGCAGCATTTGCAGCATCATAAGTTTCCGTATCCACACCTTCAGGAATATAGGTATATCTTGTAACTGGCATATTAGGATAATAAAAATCATCTTCCATAAATTCGTCATGAAGCAGTGCCATATCTTTTGAAAGCTCAAACTGAGATCCAAAATAAGTGAGTGTATGGCGCAGCTTCTTTTCTACTGGTTCTCCGTTTATGTTGATATCATATTTTTCAGTATCTGCATTTAAAATTCTTGTTTCTGCCTGAGTGTCGTACAAATATCCATAGTCAGGCACTGCACCAAAAGGGAATACAAGAGTTGCTGATACGGTACAGTCTGCTGGATTATAAAATGTATATTCCGCAGTCACTTTTCCGCTGTAAGAAAGATATTCAGCAATGTCTTTATAATGCTGTTTAGGAAATTCCTGAATATCAAAGGTCAGAACTTCCTTTTCTACTACAATAGGACAAGTACCATCAGTCATAATAGCACCTGTAGAAGTTGTTCCAATCCAGTTCATTTGAGCTGAATTTGCAAAAACTGTAGCAGGCAAAGAAACAGCTAAAATGGATACCATAACAATATACGCAAAACATTTCTTGAAAATATAAGTATTTTTCATAATGATACCCCCTTGTCTGATTTCAAAGCTGTTCCTAAGTTTTAAAAATCATATCATGTATCCAACTCACAAATATACAAAATATTTGTATCTGTATCATAAAGAGCAACTGTAAGATTAAAAGATGCACGGCTTAAAATATCCATTTCTTGATCTATTTGTCTGTCGATAAGCAGATAATATCCATTTTGTATATCTGGCACTATTGCATTTCCCTCATCATCAGTTAAATATGGACCAATACTGTAAGTATCTTCTGATATTCCATAAACAATAGCCTGCACTGTTTCGTCAAGAGGAAACTCTTTCCAGTTTGAACTATTCTTTATTTCTTCTAAAACAGTATCATCACTAAATTGAAGTGCTGTGCATGAAACACCGTCACCATGAAAACCTCCATGGGTATCTGATGAAGACAACTCACTGCCAGAAGATACATCTATGCCAATTTCTTCAGAAACTGTATTTTGTACCTCATTTGAACTGCAAGATGTAAATGCAAAAGCAAAAACTATAAAAGATAACAGTATAGCAAATTTTCTTTTCATATCAACCTATCCTTTCATACATTCATGATCATTTTTATATATTAAATATAGCTACCAAAACCAGTGAAACGGATTTAGTGTTTCAATAAAAAAAGACCAAAATGTTTTCTTAAAGTCATATTTCCTATTATCAGATTTAGAAAATATAACACGTACACACCATTCTTCACAGCCCACTTAATGACAAAATATAGTGCTATCAAAATAACAATTGCGGTTCCTCCGCTTATGCCTAATTCATTCCACATAATTCAATCCTCCAAATTCAAATTCCTCAGTTTCAAAAACTGGAATTTCTATTTGTGTTGCCATGTCATTACATAATCTTTTTCTCCGGTAGCCTCA
>CABSIK010000001.1 GCA_902477755.1 uncultured Clostridia bacterium | reverse complement strand
GTCGATGGTACTTGGTGGGAAGCTGCCTGGGAGAGTAGATGGTCGCCGGAATCCAATAAAAAGGACTTCAAAGTGATTTGAAGTCCTTTTTTCTTTTGTATGTCCAAAAATCACGCGTTGGACATGTGGTTCAAGATGGCTTTCTGGCAATAAGGCAGAAAAAATGCACGCCAATATAGATAATGATATTTTTTAAAGAAAAGAAGCCGAAATAAGAAAGACATTAAGACAATTATGTGAATGGAAAAGCATAAAAAATAATAGCAGCAGAGGTGTGCCCGAATCCTATACATATGTTTGTAGGAATACCATCCCCCGATAAGTGTATCGGGATTTACGGGGGACTTGAAAAGCAAAAGAGCAACAATGTTTTATGAGCAATTCGGTGAACTGAAATATAAATATAGGAACAGAGAATTTGTATGCTGAGGATATTATGTTGACACTATGGGAAAAATGAAAGCCGAATTGCGGCATATATTCAGAAAGCAATTAGATGACGATATAGTGGGTGAACAGCTTACAATGGGGGATATTTTCCCGTTTACAGGCAGCAAGTAAAGGCTTTGTGCAGTTGGCAGGCTGACATTATGTGTTCTACATATTTCGCAGGGAGCATAAGTCTATGCCCGACAGAGAAAAAACGCCGGATTGTCCGACGGAAATTTTTTTTGCAGATCTGCAATGTGAAGACATAAAAAACAGAAAGAATCATAATAATAGACATATGAATTCCTATTTGAGTGAAGAAAATATAATTCCAGCGGTATTTCCATTGATTTTTATGCGCTTGCGTGATAAAATTTGAATTCTGGGGGAATAGGCAGATATGTCATATATCTTGTTCTTTTTTTCCATCTATGATACACTCTTAATATTAAGGTTAAATGGAATCTGCGTTTCAGAATAGTGGTGAAACGACAGGATTGGGTTTTGAAAGTTCACATATCATTTAGATAACCAATAAAATTTACTTGATCGGTAAAGCCAATGTAAACAATGAATCCATGATGTTTTGAAAGGAGCAAATTGTATGAAGAAGAAGGTTGCAGTATTATTTGGTGGTTGTTCTGAAGAACATGATGTTTCCATTAAGTCTGCCAAAGAAATCTGGAAATATATTGACACAGAAAAATATGATCCCGTTTATATTGGCATTTCCAGATCCGGCGAATGGAAACTCTGTGAAAAACCCACTGCTGACTGGGATGAAAAAACAACACAGCGCGTGATTTTGTCTTCCAATAAACAGGATAAAGGCATGCTTGTACTGAAAGACGGTACTTATGAATTGGTTCCTGTTGATGTTGTATTCCCTATGATCCATGGCAAAATGGGGGAAGATGGCACCATTCAGGGACTGCTGGAAGTAACAGGTATTCCTTATGTTGGCTGTGGTATTCCTGCTTCTGTATTGTGTATGGATAAGTCTATGACATACCTGACAGTAAGCAACCATGGATTCCGTGCGCCTGGATTCAAAATTTTGCATGATGGTGAAGATGCAGATGCAGATGCGTTGAAATATCCTGTTTTTGTAAAACCTGCTCGTTCCGGTTCTTCCTTTGGCGTAACGAAGGTAAGCAATCCTGAAGATTTGCAGGCTGCTGTTGATGTGGCAAGAGAATTCGATAAAAAAGTTCTCATTGAAGAAGCCATCAATGGTATTGAAGTTGGCTGTGCTGTTATGGGCAATGGCGATGATCTGAAAGTAGGGGAAGTAGACCAGATCACACTTTCTCATGGTATTTTCCGTATCCATCAGGAAGATCACCCCGAAGAAGGCTCCGAAAATGCTGTATTTACAGTTCCTGCAAATCTGCCTGTTGAAAAACGGAAAGAAATTCAGGAAACAGCAAAAGCAATGTATAAAGTTCTGGGCTGCAAAGATCTTTCTCGCGTGGATATGTTCCTACAGGAAGATGGCAGCATTGTACTCAATGAAGTAAATACTATGCCTGGTTTTACATCTTACAGCCGTTATCCTCGTATGATGCTGGCAACAGGCATGACTTTCACAGAATTGATTGATCATTGTATTGAAATGGCATTGCAGGAAGGAAAATAATGATGAAAAAGGGATTTGTTTTTTTGGATGAAGTGATACCGGGTATCCGTTGGGATGCGAAATATGCCACATGGGACAATTTCACAGGGAAGCCCGTAGATGGGTACGATGTCAATCGTATTGTCGCTACAGAAGAATTGGCAAATGCATTGAAAGAAGTACAAAAAGAAGCAAATCAGATGGGATATGGCCTTTTGGTTTGGGATGCTTATCGTCCCCAAAGAGCGGTTGATAATTTTATCAGATGGGCGGCAGAACCAGAAGACGGCAGAAGAAAAGAAATCCATTATCCCAATATCAAGCGAGAAGAATTGCTTTCTCAGGGCTATGTGGCTGAAAAATCCAGCCATAGTCGTGGAAGTGCCATTGATTTGACACTGTATTCCTTGGAAACAAATGAACTCCTTCCCATGGGAACATGTTTTGACTTTATGGATGAGAAATCTCATCATACCTATGAAGATGTTACAAAGGAAGAATTAGAAAATCGTCAGCTTCTGTGCGGTTTAATGACACGCAATGGGTTCATACTCTATGAAAATGAATGGTGGCATTATAACCTGAAGGATGAACCTTATCCAGAAACATACTTCGATTTCCCTCTTTCTGGAAATTCTTCTGATAAAACTGTATAATGTTAGGAAACATGTTATGAATAAAACCAGGACTTTCCTTTTAAGGAAGGTTCTGGTTTTTTGTGTATAAAACAAAAGACATTTGTATTTGTCCAAAAGTATGGAATATCAATGTATAGAATAAAGCTAAGGAAAAATTTAAAAAATTTTATAGATGATAGAATTGCTTGTAAAATAAAGGAATTCTTTTGTTATGAGAAACATCATTGGTTTTGGATGTAATTAATAAATATGAAACACCTTGCATGCTTTATATGACGGATGTATAATGAAAATGTCAAAAAAACAGGAAAAATGCGAAGGGGATGGAATATTTGAAGCAATTTTACGGGGCTGCTGCTTTCGGCGTGGCTGCTGTATTGTTTGCAGGAATTTCTGGTACAGAAGTATTGGCTCAGGACTTGGAAAATGCCGCAGACAAAACAGAACAAGGGGCGTTTGCATATTTGTATCTGGAAGAAAAAGAAAATCAGAATACAAATGAAGTGAAAATCATGATTCAGCTAAGTGATAATAGTGAAACACCGGAATCTGCCCAGTTGCAATTTCATTATGAAGGAAATGATGCATCAGAAATTGTAGAGGCAAATCAGATTACGGAAAGAACTGTGACATTTACACAGGAATTTGATGATGCAGAAAAGACCGCTGTGTTGGATACCATGATCTGGACAGAAAATGATGTGGTCTATACAATTGATTTTGCAAAAAAACAGATAGAGATTGCCGGAAATTCGGAACAAACACAAAATTCAGATACAGCGCTACTTTATCTGGCAGATGGAACACTGAAAGAAGTTCCTGTTTCTGAAGAACCATTTAGTATAGAAGAAACGCAGGAAGCGGCTCAGTTGTCTGAAACTGTTGAAGCGGATAATGTGCAAGTAGAAACCAGCCGCAATTCTTATACTGGTGGCGAACTGTTTGCAGATGTGAAGAAAGAAAACTGGTTTTATCCTGCGGTCAGTTATGTCATGAACAAAGGTCTTATGACTGGCATGGTCAATGGTGGATTTGCGCCTAATGAAGAATTGCGCAAAGTACAGTTTGCGGTGGTTCTTTATCGTATGGATGGTTCACCGGAAGTCAGTCTGTCTGCAAATAAGCTTTCTATTCCAGAAAATGCTTATTATGCGCCGGCGGTTTTCTGGGCAGATCAGGCAGGACTGCTGGATGGATTTAATACAGTATCTATCAAACCGGAGGAAAAAATCACACGGGAAGAAATGATTACCATGCTGTTCCATTATGTCCAGCAGAAAGGCTTTGATACACAGGAACGAGCAGATTTGACTTTGTTTGCGGATGCAGATAAGGTATCTCCTTTTGCAAAAGAAGCTATTTCTTGGGCTGTTGCCACAGGCATGATCAGCGGAGATGGAAAAGATAGGCTCTTGAACCCTCAAGGCAGTGCAAGCAGAGCAGTATGTGCTGCAATGATTTCACATCTTTGTGAAACATATATGCCGGATGCGTTTGCGGACATTCCCATTTATGCAAAGGCGGGAGATATTGCATTTACCGCAGTCAATCAGCAAACAGGTGATTTTACAGTGAATGTTTCCGATATCACTGCCAGCGATGATGTGAAAAAAGTGGAGGTTGCTCTTTGGCGTGATGCCAATCAAGGGGATATCTATTGGTATCCTGCAACTGCCCAAGGAAATGGAATTTATACAATACAGGGAAATGTGACAAATCATAAACTGCATTTTGGTCTTTATCAGGCGCAGGCATATGTAACATTGACAAATGGTCTGCGGATTCCTGCCGGCACACAGTCTGGTACCATTGAGGGCAGTGAATCCCAGATTCGCATCAGCAACCATGTCAACGATGTATACGATCAGGTGGGATATGATCTCTATGCTTGTTACAAATGGGTGGTAGACAATGTTTCGTATAAAAAATTGCCTATCCCTGTAGAACCGAAAGAAGGTTATACATCTGATCAATGGTATGCAGTATTGGCTTTTGAAGAACATCAGGGCAATTGTTTCTGTTATGCTGGTGCCTTTTATCAGCTTGCCAAAGGTTTGGGATATGACGCAAAATATATAGAAGGCAAAGTTGCTATGGCAGCTGGCGGTTATGGTCCTCATGGCTGGGTGGAGATTACCAAAGATGGTGCTACATATATCTGTGATCCAGATATGCAGGACGAAGTACCCCGATATAATTTCTATATGCAGCCGGCGGATAGCCCTGTTATCAAATATGTACGATAGGTAGGGCAGGAAGATATGGTATTTAGTTCACTGACATTTTTATGTATTTTTTTACCGGTGGTTCTGGCACTTTATTATCTGCTGCCAACGCTGCGTATCAGAAATGTGTTGTTGATTGTCGTCAGTCTGCTGTTTTATGCCTATGGTGAGCCGGTCTATGTACTGCTGATGATTGCCAGCATTATCATAAATTATATTTTCGGCAGGCTGCTTGGAACAGAAAATAAAAAGAAGCGACAATGGATTCTTGCCATTGCGGTAATCATCAATATCGGACTTCTGGTGGTGTTTAAATATCTGGATATGATGGTGCAGACTGTCAATCAAATTTCCGGAAGTGAGATTCCTTTGGTTGGTTTGGCTTTGCCCATTGGTATTTCTTTCTTTACCTTTCAGGCATTGTCCTATGTTATTGATGTTTACCGCCAAGAAGTGGAGCCACAGAAAAATCTTTGGAATGTGATGCTTTATATCTCCTTTTTCCCACAGCTCATTGCTGGGCCTATTGTAAAGTATCACGATATACAGGAACAGATTGACAATCGAAATACAGATGTGAAAGAGATTGCCGAAGGTCTGCGGAGATTTATCATTGGACTTTCCAAAAAAGTCCTGATTTCCAATACCATGGCACTTACAGCAGATACATTGTTTGCGGCTGGTACAGGGGAATTGAATATTCTTTCCGCATGGATTGCTGCCATTGCGTATATGCTGCAAATTTATTTTGATTTCAGTGGATATAGTGATATGGCAATCGGCTTGGGGCATATGTTTGGCTTCCGTTTCTTGGAAAACTTCCGTTATCCTTATATTTCAGCAAACATACAGGAGTTTTGGAGGAGATGGCACATTTCCTTGTCCACATGGTTTAAGGAATATCTGTATATTCCTTTGGGAGGCAATCGAAAAGGAAAGGAGCGCACTTGTCTGAACAAAATGATTGTGTTTTTCTCAACGGGCTTGTGGCATGGGGCAAACTGGACTTTTGTGCTTTGGGGCTTATGGCATGGGGTATTCCTGCTCTTTGAACAGGTGTGTCCTGTGAAAAAACTACCCAAGATTTTGGCACATGTTTACGCATTGCTGGTTGTGTGTGTAGGTTTTGTGATGTTCCGTGCAGATACTTTTGGACAAGGAATGTTTATGATCAGCACCATGTTTAGCGGTTGGGAATTTTCCGCAGTGCAGATGGCAGTGGTATGGGAACAGCTGAGACCCATATTCTTAGTGACGTTGGTGGTGGCAGTGATTGGCAGTGCGCCATTGCTTCCCAAAGCCGCAGAGGCTTGTCTAGCACGGGAAAATTTGCGGAAACCAGCAATATACTTCAGTTACATGGCAA
The DNA here is from genome assembly GCA_902477755.1 of uncultured Clostridia bacterium. Classification (GTDB taxonomy): domain Bacteria; phylum Bacillota; class Clostridia; order Lachnospirales; family Anaerotignaceae; genus Anaerotignum. The sequence goes on along the minus strand of CABSIK010000001.1, from coordinate 386,908 downwards.
GTTTTGTATTGCTGATCTTATGTATGCTGAGTTTATCCAGCGGAACATATAATCCTTTTATTTATTTTAGATTTTAGGGGCTTTGCAAAATGAAACATAAGAAATATTTGATATTTATCATAGCCGTTTGGGCGTTCTTGGTTTTTCCCTTTGCAGGCATGTTGTTTTGGAGAAGCGATGAAACCACCGAAAATATAGAATTGGCTTCCTTTCCTTCGCTGAAAACAGAGGAAGGATGGAATCAAGAGTATCTGAGTGAAATGGGCGCCTACTTTGAGGATCATTTCGCTTTGCGGCAATATTGGGTTACGGCAAACGCTTTGCTGCGAAAGAATGTAATCCAAAGCAGTGCAACAGATCAGGTGGTTCTGGGAAAAAACGATTGGTTGTATTTCAGCGGTACCACAGCCGATTATCAGGGAACCAATCTCTTTTCTGAAAGGGAAATGAACGCCATTCTCCACAATCTGAAACTTATACAGAACTATGTGCAGGAGCAGGGAAGTGCTTTTTATTTTATGGTGCCGCCCAACAAAAACAGCCTGTACGACGAGAACATGCCTTACTACTATCAAAAAGGGAAGGAAAGCAATCTGGAAATGCTGACAGAACGCTTTTATCAGGAAGGCATTTCTTACATTGATTTGTATGAAGCCTTTCAAGAAAAAGAGGAAGTCTTGTATTTCCAAAGAGATTCCCATTGGAATAATCAAGGGGCATTGCTGGCATATAGAAGCCTGATGGAGAGGGTAGGCAAGGAGTACGAAACCTATCTGAATGTGCCATTTGATGTGGAGCAAGTCCATAGCGGCGATTTGGACGAAATGCTTTTTCCCAAAGCGGTACAGAAAGAGGACGATTATTTCTATGATACAGCAACCAATTTTGTCTATATCAATGAAGTAAATGACAATATGGATTCTTGGATCGAAACGGAAAATCCAAAGGCAACAGGCAGTATCCTCATGTATCGGGATTCTTTTGGGGAAAGCCTTCTTCCTTTTGTGGCAGGAGAATTTGAAAAAGGATATTTTTCCAGACTGGTGCCTTATAATCTGCTTCAAGTAGAGCAGTATCAGCCGGATGTGGTAGTCATTGAAAAAGTAGAACGAAATCTGGATGATTTCATTACGGATATGCCCATTATGGAATGTCCTCAGGTGGAAAATATGATTGCACCTCAAGCGCAGACCAATACAGAAATGACTGCGGAAAAAGCAGGTTCTTTTTTGGAAATCAAAGGCACTTTGGATGAAAAATATGTCCAGCCGGATACACAGATTTATGTTTCTGTGAGGGATGAAAACACCATGGAAACGAAAACATACGAAACCTTTTACGCCAAGACGGAAGATGGGGACGCCAATGGTTTCCATCTTTATCTGAAAGGCGGCAGTGTACCGGAAGGAAATATACAGCTGAATGTAATTGCGGTAAATGGCAGCCAGCCCTTTATCCTTTGCAGTAAAGAAATCACATGGAATCTTTAGGGAGGTAATGACATGAAAGCAAAAAGAGTATGGGGATTTGTTCTTGTGGCGGCAATGTGCATGGCAATGGCTGGCTGCGGACAGGAAGAAGCGGAAACAGCTACTACCGAACCCCAGTATCAGGTAATCGGTACAGAAGCGGAAGGGGCTTATGACATTCTGCTGACAAACAGCATTGGGCGGGACGTGACAGGTATTTCTGTAAAAACTTCCGATGCGGAAGAATATCCTGCCAATATGCTGGCAAGTGACGCTGTTTTGAAAAACGGTGAAACAGCTGAATGGTTCTATATGCCTGAAGAAGCTGCCGAAACAGAAGGCGTAGGAGAAAAAGACATCGCTCTGAATGTGGTATATCAGGTGCAGATTACATTGGCTGATGGCACAGTTTATGAACTGAGTTCTTTGGGTCTGGATGATATTGACCAGAATATGGAGTTGTGTCTGGAAGATGATGTTGTTTTCGCCAAATACACCAGCAAAGCCTCCGGTGACGCTGTGTCTATAAAGGAACAGGAAGTAGCCGCAAAAGCTCAGAAAGACACAGAATCTCAGGAAGAAGTGACAAGTGAACCTGCTCCTGTAGAAGAAGTACAGGAGGAAGCACCTGCACAGCCCGCACAGCAGAGCGAACCAGCTGCATCTGAACCGCAGCAGGCACCTGTGGAACAGATTCCTGCACAGACAACAGAAGGCTGTCTGACAGAAGGCGGCGGCCCTGCATTCAACTGATTTTGATGGAATCGTAGAAAGCATATGAAATAAGAAACCTCCAAAGAAAACGATACAACAGTTCTTTGGAGGTTTTCTTTGTTTGGAATAAAATCCCATCTGATTTGTATCATTTGTTGTGCTCGTGTTGACAAAATACCACAAGATATAGTATACTTACCACATATTTGTAGTGGTTGTAAGGGAACAGGGATAAGAGGAGATGTCAACATGGAACGAGTAAGGCAGTTGGTTTCTGCGGTCATTGCAGGTGGATTGATTGGCATGGGCGGTACGGTGTATCTATCACAGCAAAATCCAGTTGTGGGCAGTTGTCTCTTTGCCATCGGCTTGTTTACCATTGTTATTTTTCAGCTGCAATTATTTACTGGGAAAATCGGTTATCTGCCTATGCAGAAGCCCATTTATCTGATTGAGCTGGCAATCACTTGGGTTGGCAACCTGATTGGTACATACATCGTTGCATGGATGGTGCAAAACAGCCGTATATACGAAGGTATGGCGGAAAAAGTCCAGACCATTGCGGCAACAAAGCTGGGTGATGATTTTCTGAGTATTTTCCTGTTGGCTGTATTTTGCGGTATGCTCATGTTTATCGCCGTTGATATTTTCAAAAATCAGACAGGTTCCACCATTCGTACCGTAGGGGTGTTTATTCCAGTTATGGTATTTATCCTGAGTGGATTTGAACACGTCATCGCCAACATGTATTATTTTTCTCTGGCAGGTGTATGGAGCGGTCATTGCTTGCTTTCCATCATCATTATGACATTGGGGAATTCTGTTGGCGGTATGATGATTCCTCTTTACCTGAAATGTTTTAAATTACGATAATTGCTGTGTTTGCGGACAGACCTTATGGGGTTTGTCCGTTGTTTTATCAGAAAATATGTTAAAATAGATTGAAAGTTATCTTCAGAAAGGATTGTTTTATGCAGGAACAGAATTTACAGACAGTGTTTACCCTCTTAACAGAGTGGTATCATGTATATAAAAGAGATTTGCCATGGCGCAGAACCAAAGACCCCTATGCTATTTGGGTTTCAGAAATTATGCTCCAGCAGACGAGGGTAGAGGCGGTAAAGCCTTATTATGCAAGGTTTTTAGAAGAATTGCCCACCATCCGCCATTTGGCAGAAGCCGATGAGGAACAGATTCTCAAGTTATGGGAAGGCTTAGGATATTATAGCCGTGTGCGGAACATGCAGGCGGCGGCAAAACAGGTCATGGAAGAATATGACGGAAAAATGCCGGCAGACCATAAAGCCCTTTTGCATCTGAAAGGCATTGGGCCTTATACGGCTGGTGCAGTGGCATCCATTGCTTTTTCGCTGCCTTTTGCGGCAGTAGACGGCAATGTGCTTCGCGTCATGTCCAGAGTTTTTGCTGATGAAAGAGATATCATGCTTCAACAGACCAAAAAGGCGTGGGAGGAAGAAATCAATGATGCGCTGACTGGAGAAATCGCCGGCGATGTGAATCAGGCGTTGATGGAACTTGGGGCAACGGTATGTGTGCCCAATGGGGAACCTAAGTGCGAAAACTGTCCGCTTCGTATATTGTGTCTGGCATATCAAAAAGGAAATCCCATGCAGTATCCAGTGAAAAGCGAAAAAAAGCCAAGAACAAAAGAATATCTTTCAGTATGTTTTATGACGGACGGTAAAAGGATTGCTTTGAGAAAACGGGACAGCAAAGGACTATTGGCAAATTTATGGGAACTGCCCCATGTACCAAAAGAATATGCTTTGCCGATGGCGTTTGGTGACTGGGGTATACAGCAGGCAGAAATCAAAAACATGCGTGGACAGAAGCATATTTTTACACATATAGAATGGCATATGGATGCGTATTTTATCAATGTAAAAGCTATGGTAGATACACCATTTGAATGGGTGACCATCGAGGAGGCAAAAGAAAAGTATGCACTGCCTTCCGCTTTCAAAAAAATCTGGGCAGAAGGTTTAACTATGTTGGAAGATATGGATTATGAACAGATGCATTTGTGAAAAGTTCTGAATTTTCTTTTGAAATTGCCCACTTTTCGGGCAATAAAACATGAATTTTGTTTTAAGAAGGAATTTGTCTAACCAAAACACCTTCTTTTCATGAGTGCATATAAAAGATATGTGTAAAAGTGATATGCACTAAAAATAATTTTATAAAATCTATCAAATGATAATAATTATTATTTGACTTTTCTTTTACATTCCTGTAAAATATACTTAAAAAGTAGGAAAGAAGGCTGGTGAAAACATGATGGAAGTAAGAAATGCTGTATTGGAAGATCGTCAGGATTTTTCTGATTTGTGGCAGCTTTGTTTTGGTGACAGCGATGCTTTTTGCCATTGGTTTTTTCACCACAGATTTGAGCCTTCTCTCTCTGTCTGCCTGAAGGCCGACGATGTTTTCGCTGCTTGCATGCAGGCATTTCCCTATACCATTGGAATCCGTGGGAAAGCGGTAAAAGGCACCATGCTTTGCGGTGTCTGCACCCATCCAGATCATCGAAAGAAGGGATACATGGGAAGAATCTTCCCCTATGATATGCAGCTTTTGCAGAAAAAAGGCTATGGAGTGGCGGTTCATACACCGGCGGTTCTGCCCAGTTATTTCTCCTTTGGGCATTATCCTGTGGCAGATGCTTGTTATCTGACTGCGGAAAAAATACCGGAAATGACAGCTGAGGAAGACGTTTATCCTTTGCAGCCAGAAGAATATGTAAAGGCATTTGATTGCTACACAGACTTTGCTAAGAAATACAGCGGCATTATCTGGCGTACAGAAGCGGATTTTCTGCGTAAATGCGCAGACTACAACGCTGACGGCGGAAAATGCATGGCTTATGGAAAAGATACTGTGGAAGCTTATGTGTTTTATTATCAGACGCAAACAGAATTGATCTGTGTGGAAGCAGTTGGAGAAGATGACGCTTTGCAGAAAGTACTGACAGGTATTTTTGCGGAATGTACAGGTTTGTCATTGTCTGTAAAGCTTGCGCCTGAATCGGGCATTTCTTTTGATTTTGCTCAGAAAGAAGTAAAGCAAAAAGGTGTCATGGGTCTGACAAATTTGCAAGTGCTGTTAAAGGCACTGGAACTTCAGGGAGAAGCGGCTTTTGCAGTGGAAGATCATGTGGTTCCGGAAAACAATGGCTGTTTTCTGCTCAATGGCGAGAAAACAGAAAAATCTCCTGCTTTTTCCATTCCTGCAGGAAGATTGCTGCAAGTGCTGGTGGGATATACCACATTGGAAAACCAGCGACCTTATGGGCATATATATGATGAAGCAGGATTTCAGGAAATCAACGAGAAATTACCGAAATGTAACTGTTATATTATTGATGAATATTAAAATGGAGGCTGAAAAACATGCCGTATACACAATGTTTGGAAAGAGAAGCAGAAGCTGACTGTAAAAACGAATTTTGTTTCCGCCCTTTTACACTGGAAACAAAAGAACTGATCGAAAGCTATACAAAACCTTGGCAGATGGATTGCTCCGATTTGTCTTTTGCGAACCTGTTTATCTGGGGAACAGAAGGAAAAATGCAGTTTGCCGAAAGAAATAATGTATTGTATGTGAAACTGGACTTTGAAGGTGTGCCTGTTTATTTCTGGGCACCTATCCCGAAAAAAGGCGCTGATGTGGATTATCGGAAAGCCATCATGGATGCAGCGGACTATATGAAACAGGCTGGTGTGGAGCCCACATTCCGTTCTGTTTGGACACCTTTCCGTGATATGATGCTGAAAGCATGCCCGGAAATGTTCGCAATGCCTACAGATATTGCATGGGATTATGTTTATGAAAGAGAAAGCCTGGCAACACTGAAAGGCAAAAAACTCCACGGAAAAAGAAACCATATCAATAAATTCCTTGCAAATCATCCTGATTATGAATACCGTAAACTGGATGCGACACTCATTGATGACTGCATGGCGCTGTATGATAAGTGGATTTCTGAAAGAGAAGAAACTAAAGAACTGGAGGACGAAAGAAAGTCCGTTTCTCTTGCTCTGCATAACATGGAACGTCTGGGCTTGACTGGCGGTTCTATTTTCGTAGATGGCAAAATGGGGGCCTTCACAGTAGGGGAACGCCTGCGTGATGATGTGCAGCTGGTGCATATCGAAAAAGCAGATACAGACATTGATGGATTGTATCCCATGATTAACCAGCAGTATGTGCTCCATGAATGTCAGGATGTGACTTATGTGAACAGAGAAGAAGACATGGGCCACGCGGGCATGAGAAAAGCGAAACGTTCCTATAACCCTGCTTATATGGTAGAAAAATATCTGTTGAGCTTCCGCGACCTTTCCGAAGAAAAAGGCCTTTGGGGCGAAGAAAGTGAAGATGCGGAATAAAAATGCCATTGACACAAATTTTGGTTCTATGGTAAAATACACAAGATTGTAAGGGAATGAGGTTCTCCCGCGGCAATGCCGGAAACGCTGAAACAGCCGATGACTTCTGTAAATCATTACAGGGTCATTGGCTTTTTTATTGGGAAGAAAGGGGTTAGAAATGGAAAAACATGCTTATGGTTCGTGGAAAACGCAGATGATGCTGGCAGCATTGGGGATTGTCATTGGGGCACTGGTAGGGTGTCTGGATACGATTTTTGGCAAAGTTCTCCTTTGGGTAAGTGATATTCGAACCGCACATATCTTTTATCTGGTGCCAGCACTGCCCTTGGTAGGCGTTTGCATCGTTTGGGCATATAAAAAATATGGCGGCAGAAGTGGAGAAGGTATGGGATTGGTCTTATCTGTCAGTCATAGAGAAGATAAGGAAATTCCAAAACGATTGATTCCCTTCGTCATGATTAGCACTTGGCTAACCCATCTGTTTGGCGGCAGTGCCGGCAGAGAGGGAGTAGCAGTACAACTGGGTGCTGCCGTTTCCCATCAGGTGGGAAAACGCTTTTCCATAGAAGATGGCACACATATTTTTCTGCTGACAGGTATGGCGGCAGGGTTTGCAGGGCTGTTCCGGACACCTCTGGCAGCCATTTTCTTTGCCATGGAAGTCCCTGTGGTAGGACAGCTTGCTTTTCGAGCTATTCTGCCCATGTGTACAGCAGCATTTACAGCGGCTTCTGTTTCCGCTTTTTTGGGTCTGGAAAAATTTCAGGTGCCTTTGGAACTGCAAATGACGGTGACACCTGTTTTTGTGGGGAAACTTATTATTATTGGTTTGATTTTTGGTTGTGTAGGCAGCCTGTTTGCGTTTCTTCTGGGAAAAAGTAAACAGAAATTGGCGGAAATCCTGCCAAATCCATTGCTGCGTGTGTTTTTAGGTGGTATCATATTGAGTATTCTGCTGCTGTTTTTCCACCAAGGAAGATATACAGGGCTGGGAACCAACCTAATTTCTACATCTTTTGACGGAAATGTGATTTATGCATATGACTGGCTGTTGAAAATCCTTCTGACGGTATTCACACTTTCTCTGGGATATCAGGGTGGGGAAGTAACACCACTGTTTTCCATTGGAGCGTCTTTGGGTGTTGTATTAGCAGGTTTTATGGGATTGCCTGTGATGCTGGCTGCCGCATTGGGGTATGCGGCTGTTTTCGGAAGTGCTACCAATACGCTTTTGGCGCCTATCTTCATTGGTGCGGAAGTCTTTGGTTATGAATATCTGCCATTTTTTGCTGTGGCATGTCTGGCAGCCCATATCTTCTGTCATTTCCCTTCCATTTACGGAAAACAGAAACATGGTTCCTATAGAAAATCCTTATTGCAGTTGGCAAAACGAAAGGAGCAATCTATCTGATGAAATTTTATTATGCTCCTATGGAGGGGATTACAGGCTATGTATTTCGCAATGCACATCATGCCTGTTTTCCTTCCGTAGACCGCTACTATACACCATTTATATCTCCTAATCAGAACCGTCCTATGAGTCCAAAAGAAAAACGGGATGTTCTGCCGGAAAATAATCGAAATATCCCGCTGATTCCTCAAATTCTGACAAATAATGCAACACAGTTTTTGCAGGCAACAAAAGTTTTGGCGGTTATGGGTTATACAGAAGTGAATCTGAATCTGGGCTGCCCTTCGGCAACTGTGGTGACAAAGGGGAAGGGTGCTGGTTTTTTAGCAGAAAAAGAGAAGCTGCGTACTTTTTTGGATGAAGTTTATGAGCAGACACTCATTCCTGTTTCCCTCAAAACAAGGCTGGGAATGCATGACCCTATGGAAATCGTAGAGTTGCTGGAACTGTTTCGTCCATATCCGGTAAAAGAGTGGATTCTCCATGCCCGTATTCGGGAGGACTATTATAAATACGAACCCCGTCTGGATGCTTTCGAAATAGCGGCAAAAGAAAGTCCTTTTCCACTTTGCTATAACGGAGATATCTTTTCTGTGGAAGATTATGAACGAATTTGCCAGCGTTTTCCGCAGATTACATCTGTGATGCTGGGACGAGGTCTGATGGCGAATCCTGCGCTGGTTCGCCAGATCAAAGGTGGAGAGTCATGCACAAAAGAAGAATTTCTCTCTTTCCATCATCGCATCTGTCACGGGTATGAGGAAACCATGTCCGGCGACCGGAATGTGTTGTTCAAAATGAAGGAATTGTGGGCATACTGGGAAAGTCTTTTTATGGGAGAAGAAAAGCGCATCAAGAAGATTAAGAAAGCCAATTCCTTGACAGAATATCATACTGCTGTTTCACTTTTACTGGAACAGGCTGCCTTTTCATGGGATATTAAGAAATCTTAAGAAAGAAAATCAGTGGTTTAGTGGATATTTCTGGTAAAACCAAGTATAATAGAAAACGCAAAAATAATGAAAAAGAGAGGTAGCGTATGAACTTAATTGAATTATTCAAAGCGGCGCTTTTCGGTGTCATTGAAGGCATTACGGAATGGCTGCCCATCAGCAGCACAGGGCATATGATTTTGTTCAATGAATTTATGCCTTTGAATGTATCTGATGAATTTTACAGAATGTTTGAAGTTGTTATCCAGCTTGGTGCCATTATGGCGGTAGTGGTGATATTCTGGAATGCTATTTTTCCTTTCCAGAAACCGCCTTATGACCCCAGAAGGATTCGGACTGGTCTGATTTCCTATCTGCGTATGGATATTGTCATGCTGTGGCTGAAGATTCTGGTTGCCTGCGTGCCGGCGGCGGTAATTGGGCTGCTGTTCAGTGAGAAGTTTGAGGCAATGTTTTATAACTATACGACTGTAGCCATTGCGTTGATTGTTTTTGGTATCGCGTTTTTGATCATTGAAACACGTCATAAAGGAAAACGGGCACGCGTCAATAGCTTGGAAGAAATTACATTCCAGCTTGCGCTTTTGATTGGCGTATTCCAGCTCATTGCGGCAATTTTCCCTGGTACATCCCGTTCTGGCGCGACCATCGTTGGTGCACTGCTTTTGGGCGTATCCAGAACTGTGGCGGCAGAATTTACATTCTTTTTGGCAATTCCTGTTATGTTCGGTGCAAGTTTGCTGAAGATTGTGCAGTTCGGTTTCCATTTTACTGGGATGGAAGTTGCCATTCTGCTGACTGGCATGATTGTAGCTTTTGTGGTATCCATTCTTGTAATCAAATTCTTGATGGGATACATCAAGAAACACGATTTTAAAGTCTTTGGATGGTATCGCATCATTTTGGGTATTGTAGTGCTGCTCTATTTTAGCCTCATTGCAAAATGATACAAATGAAAGAAGGACGATAGTTACATGTTTGGATTGTTTGGAAAAAAACCAGATTTTATGGCATTGCTCCAGGAAGCAAAAGAAAAGAAGGGAGCGGTTGTCATTGATGTTCGGGAGCCTGATGAATACATTCAGGGGCATGTACCGGGCAGCATCAATATCCCAACCTCCCAGATCAATACTGTAAATTATGAAAAAGATACGCCTCTATATCTGTATTGCCTCAGCGGCGGCAGAAGCAAAATGGCAATGGGATTTTTGGAGCAGAAGGGCTTCCAAAATATCAAAAACATGGGCGGCATCGGTCAGTATCGTGGAGAATTGGAAAAATAAGCAAAAAAGTGTTTCTTAGGGAAATCTTCATAAGAAAACAAAGAAAGCTGAAATCCTTATCATACAAGGGATTTCAGCTTTTTTATCTTGACGGAGATTGTATGCCGTTGCAATTCCTCTTAAGAAATTAGTGAGGCAGAAACTCAATGTTTTCTTAAGGGGAGTTGCTTTAGGAGTCACTTTTTTTGTTATCTTTATTGTTTTCTTTGGATACAGGAATGAGGATTTCCGTAATGATACTGTGGAACAGCCCACCTAAGATACCTCCATAAAGAGTAGACATGATAGGATTAGACTTAATGGGACATGTGCCGGAAAGACAGCCTACATATTTATAATAAAGAAAACCAGCAATGAAACCTAGCAGGACAAACAAGACCATTCCTGCCTTATGATATACCAATGATTTGTATGACATAAAGATCACCTTCCTTTTTCATAGCATAACAGAGTATAAGGTTCTGTTCTGTGAGAACATCACATTTTAAATGAAAAAATGTGCAGGGGGTAAAATGAATTTCTTTTAGGTAAGACGAAGTAAAAAAGAAGATGTTTCAAAAAAAGGCAATACTGACGAAAAATCTTCAAAAAATCCAATTGTATTTGTCATACGGATAAATGTTTGCTCAAAAAAGACAAAAATGGTTGACATCGGTTAGAATCGTGTTAAAATCTTAATATCACGACAGATATTGTCATATAATTTGTTATTTACAGGAGGGAAAACCATGGACGAAAGCATCAAGAAGATCGCCTTGCTGGGTATGGGTACTGTCGGCGGCGGCGTATATGAAATTTTGGCAAAGCAGAAGCCTAATATGCCAGCGAAAATTGGGTGCACACTGGAAATTGCAAAAGTTCTGGTAAGAAATAAAGCAAAATATGCAGATAAAGTTCCGGCAGAACAGCTGACAGATCAGTGGAGTGACATCATCAATGATGATTCCATCTCTATTGTGGTAGAAGTGATGGGGGGCATCGAGCCTGCCAGAACATACATCAGAGAAGCTCTGACCAAAGGCAAACATGTGGTAACAGCAAATAAAGACCTTATGGCAACACATGGCCATGAACTGCTGGAAATCGCAAGAGAGCATCAGTGTGACTTGCTCTTTGAAGCGGCTGTTGCCGGCGGTATTCCCATTATCCGCCCTATGAAACAGTGTTTGCTGGGCAATGATATTACAGAAGTTATGGGGATCATCAATGGTACCACAAACTTTATTCTGACAAAAATGGCTGAAGATGGCATGGAATTTGGTGATGCGCTGAAACTGGCAACAGATTTGGGTTATGCCGAGGCAGATCCTACAGCGGATATTGAAGGTTATGATGCAGGCCGTAAACTGGCAATCATGGCTTCCATTGCTTTCCATAGCTCTGTGACATTTGATGATGTTTATACAGAAGGTATTTCCAAAATTACAGCAAAAGATATCCGCTATGCTCATGAACTGGGTTATGAAATCAAACTATTGGGTGTGGCAAAACTGACACCGGAAGGTATTGAAGCAAAAGTACATCCTACCATGATTCCTTTGCAGCATCCTTTGGCATCTGTAAAAGATTCCTTTAATGCTGTATTTGTCCATGGTGACGCAGTAGATGACGCAATGTTCTATGGCAGAGGTGCTGGGGCGCTGCCTACAGGTTCTGCCGTAGTAGGGGACATTATGGATATTGCTCGGAATATGCAGTACCACTGTACAGGTCGCATTGGCTGCTCCTGCTACCAGAGTCTGCCTGTAAAGAAAATGTCTGAATCCAGAAGCAGTTATTATATCCGCATGAAGCTGGAAGATCGTGCAGGTACCCTTGCGGCACTGGCTGGACTGTTTGGCAGCAACAATGTTAGCATTTCTATGCTGCTGCAGAAAGCAAAAGAAGGCAATACAGCGGAAGTTGTTATTGTAACTTATGATGTATTGGAAAAAGAGTTCATGGATTCCATTACTGTTATCAAAACCATGTCTATGGTAAAAGAAATTTCCTCTATTATTCGTGTTCATCACGCATAAATGAAGTCAAAAAACACCCTTTCAGGAAAATTGAAAGGGGGTTTTTATTGGTGAATCCAATAAAAACCCCCGGCTATGCCGGGGGAATCAGTGAGCTTCAGCGTCAAGCAAAAACCTCCTATGCTATAATTATCTTGAGTCCGCCAAGACACAAGAAAGCATAGGAGGTTTTTATATGAATAGTTTAGCACATACGAGTTGGGAATGTAAATATCATATTGTATTCGCACCAAAGTATAGAAGGCAGGTAATATACGGAAAAATGAAAGCTGAAATAGGGAAAATTCTTAGAGAATTATGCGAAAGAAAAGGGATAGAAATCATAGCAGCAGAATGTTGTCCGGATCATATACATATGCTGATTCGCATACCGCCCAAATACAGCGTATCAGAAATTGTTGGATATTTGAAAGGAAAAAGTTCTTTAATTATTTTTGACAGACACGCGAACTTAAAATACAAATATGGAAATAGAACATTTTGGTGTAGAGGATATTATGTTGATACAGTAGGAAAGAATACAAAAAAGATCCGGGAATATATCAACAATCAGTTAAAAGAAGATTGGATGGCAGATCAAATAAGTTTGAGCGAGTATATTGACCCGTTCACGGGTGAAAAAGTAAAAGGAAACAAATAAAAATAGCCGCCAAGGGCGGCAGTTGAGAAAGTAGAGCGCTTGGCGAACTTTCAACGCGCTTGCAAGCGCAGCTGGTAATGGCCCCTTCTAGGGGCAGAGCAAACCACCGGCTAAGCCGGTGGTCCTGATATTGCAGTTCATTATTCTTTTTCTGTTTTATTGGCTTTTGGCGGTGCAGGAATTTCTCCAACACCTTTCAGAATCAAACGAGGGCGGTAGGGGAATGTTTTCACAGTTTCCATGGTGGAAACGCCGGAAAGCACCAGAACGGTATCCAGACCGCTTTCGATGCCGGAAACGATGTCTGTATCCATGCGGTCACCAATGATGGCAGCTTCTTTGGAGTGTACGCCCAGCATGTTTAAGCCTGTGCGCATCATGAGAGGATTCGGTTTGCCGATGTAATAAGCTTCTTTTCCTGTTACCATTTCAATGGGTTTCACAAATGCGCGGCAGGCAGGAATGATACCCTGTTCTGCGGGGCCTGTCAGGTCAGAGTTGGTACCGATCAGACGAGCACCATTTTGAATATGACGTACGGCACGGCAGATGTTTTCGTAATTATAGCTGTAAGATTCCCCGATAACAACGTAGTCCGGTGCAGTATCATCCAGAATAATGCCTTTTTCATATAAAGCGTTGTATAAGCCGGGTTCACCAATGACAAATACTTTTGCATTGGGTGTCTGTGTGGCAATGAAATTTGCAGTTGCCAGTGCGCTTGTATAGAAATGACTGCTGTCAACATGCAGTCCCATACGGGAGAGCTTTTCCTGTAGTTCCTGAGGGGTTTTACCGCTGTTATTGGTCAGGAACAGGAATTTTTTATTTTCTCTGTAAAGCCAGTCAATAAATTCTTTTACACCAGGCAAAATCTGATTGCCGTGGTAGATAACACCATCCATATCACAAATGAATCCTTTTTTGTTTCTCAGTTGATCCAATTCATTCACTCCTTTTTCTTTTTCTTTCATTATAATCTAATTCGTTTCTTTTTTCATGTATTGTTGTAAAATTTTCATGAACTTTCTGTAAAAAAGAAATGGGCTGCATGTTTTTCTATAAAAAAGAAATACTAATGAGAAAGTAAAAGAGGTGAGTATATGCGTACAGATGAACAGGCTCAGAAAAAATATGCCGCTATGGTAGAAAAAGCGTCACCAAAAAGTCCTATGGCAAAGAATTGTGTGATGGCTTTTCTGTCCGGCGGCATTATATGTGCTTTTGGGCAGTTTTTGCAGGACAGTTATTTGGCTTTGGGTATAGAATATGAAAATGCTCTGTTGATGGTTTCCATTTCTTTGATTCTGATTTCTGCTGTGCTGACCGCTGCTGGTGTTTACAGCAAATTGGGGAAATATTGTGGTGCGGGAACAGAAGTGCCTATTACTGGCTTTGCCAATTCCGTGGTTTCTCCAGCCATTGAATATCGAAATGCAGGATTAATCATGGGGATGGGGGCGAAAATGTTTGTAATCGCAGGGCCAGTTATTGTGTATGGTACATTAACTTCTGTTGTCGTTGGTATTTGTTATTATTTTCTGGGGAGGTGATTTCATGACAAAACGCATTGGCAGACAGACAGTTGCCTTTTCTAACCCAGTTGTAATAAAGGCAGCGGCATCTACTGTTGGAAAAAAAGAGGGAGAAGGGCCTTTGGGAAAATACTTTGATGAAATTGCTGAGGATACCATGATGGGGGAAGATTCTTGGGAAAAAGCCGAAAGCTGTTTTGTGGCAGAAAATATGGCGTTGGTGCTGCAGAAAGCCGAACTGACTCAAGAGGAGATACAATATGTCCTTTGCGGTGATTTGCTGAATCAGTGCATTGGAACGACTTTTGGCATCAAAGATATGCAAATCCCTTTTCTGGGGCTTTTTGGCGCATGTTCTACCATGGGAGAAGCCATGAGTGTGGGGGCTATGCTCATCGACGGTGGTTTTGCAGAATATGTCTTGGGCGGCGCTTCCAGCCATTTCTGTGCGGCAGAAAAGCAGTTTCGTTTTCCTTTGCCCTTGGGCATACAGCGACCCCAATCAGCCACCAGAACCGTCACAGGCGATGGAGCTGTGGTTTTGGCAAAGGAAGGAGATGGGCCGCAGATTACGATGGTAACTACTGGGAAAATTGTAGATATGGGAATTACCGATGCCCAGAATATGGGGGCGGCTATGGCACCTGCGGCAGTGGATTTATTGTTGGCACATTTCAAAGAAACAGGACGCAGTCCTCAGGATTATGATGTCATTGTCACAGGTGATTTGGGCTATGTAGGGCATCAGCTTGTTGTGGAACTGATGGCAAAAGAAGGGTATGACATGTCAGAGAATTACACAGACTGTGGGATACTCATTTTTGATAAAGAAACACAGGATACCCATTCCGGCGGCAGTGGGTGTGCCTGTTCCGCCGTTACATTCTGCGGTTATTTTTATCCGAAGCTTTGCAGCGGCGAAATCAAACGGATGTTGTTTATTCCCACGGGTGCTTTGCTCAGTGCCGATTCTGCGGTATTGGGTCTGACCATTCCAGCTGTGGCACATGGTGTTGTCATTGAGAGTGGAAAGGGGAGAGGCAAATGATGTATGTCAAAGCTTTTCTCGTAGGAGGCTTGATCTGTGTATTGGGGCAGATTCTCATTGATCGGACAAAATTGACTCCTGCCAGAATATTGGTGCTTTTTGTGTGTATTGGCTGTGTGCTGGGTGGACTTGGCATTTATCCAAAGCTCATTGACTTTGCCGGTGCCGGTGCAACGGTACCATTGACGGGATTTGGAAACCGGCTTGCTCTGGAAGTAAAAAACGAAGTGGATGCCATGGGGATTTTTGGCGTATTTACAGGCGGCATCAAAGCTGCGGCAGGTGGTCTGACGGCCGTGATCCTCTTTGCCTTTTTGGCAGCACTGGTGGCAAGACCGAAGGAAAAATAGTGCAGGGAGAAACTAGAATTTAATTTTTTTTAAAAAATTTTTGAATTTTGTAGCGTCGGAAATCCTTTCGTGATATAATGATTATGTAAATTAAATTTACATGAATTTACAAGGAAGGAAAGACGTAAATGCACAAAGCGATTGGTTCAAGAAAGGACTTTAGCAGACCGGATGAGGATTCTTTGCTGGCAGAGTACAAAGCATGCGTTGAGGATCTCTTGGCGCATGAAATGGTACAGAAAATGGATAACCATGTACAGCACTGCGATACCAGCCGTTTACAGCACAGCATAAATGTATCCTATTACAGCTTTTTGATTTGCTACCGTATGGGTTGGGATTATCGTTCTGCTGCAAGAGCGGGCTTGCTGCATGATTTGTTTTTCTATGATTGGAGAACCAAAAAAGCGATTCGCTCCAATCATGCTGCTTGGCACCCCCGGGTTGCCTATGACAACGCGAAAAAGATTACAGAATTAAATAAAGTAGAAACAGACGCGATTTTGAAACATATGTGGCCCTGCACACCGGTGCCTCCTCGCTATGTGGAATCTTATGTACTGACATTTGTAGATAAGATTTCTGCCATTTTCGAAGTTGCTGAAAAGAAATCTGCAAAGGTATTCAAAAGACGTGCTGTGGTACAGCCTTAATTGAACGAACCCAAGAAAAAGTCCATGATAAATGTCATGGGCTTTTTTCGGTGTAGAAAAGTGATAAATAAATCTCAAAAAGTGATATATTTATCATATTGATGTTGACAAGGAGAATGTAAAGTGATATATTTATATCAGAAAGAGATAAATATATCACTTGAGAAAGGAGTGTTTTTATGATCCGCAAAAGATTTTATATGGGTTTTCTTGGTTTCTTAGGTTTTTTAGCATGTCGTTATTTTATGACGGGGGATATCACCAGTCTTGCCTACTTGGGTTTCTTTTCTTTCTTTGGATTTTTCTTTTTAGGAAAGATTCAAGGAGATCAGGCAGACGAACGCTATCAGGAAGATCAGAAAGCAGCATTAGCTTTTATCGGTCACCTTTCGCTGTTCCTTCTGGCAGCCATTTGGATCATCGGTTTGTTCATGAGTAATCTGGAAGTTATTTTTATTCTGGTTGTCATTGCTTATGTGGTACTGATTTTGGCGTATGCCGTGAAATTGTACTGGCTGGAGGAACGGTAATATGGCGGAATTTATTTGTAATTTAAAAAAATATCGCCTGCTGAAGGAACTGACGCAGGAGCAGCTGGCGGAAAAAGTAGGCGTCCGTCGGGAGACCATTATGCGGCTGGAAGCAGGGAAGTATAATCCCTCTCTGAAACTTGCCATTGACATTTCACGAGTGGTAGAAACACCTATTGAAGAATTGTTTATATTTGATTAAAAAACCCCTGTCCAGATTGGACAGGGGTTTTTTATATGAAAATAAGTTGCTATGTCATTATGCTTCATGGAAAGCAGTCAGTATTTTTTGCAAAGCTTCCTTTTCGTCATCATTATTTTCAATGATGGCTTCAGCAGCAGCTGTGTACAGTGGCAGACGTTCTTTCAGAAGTCTTCGCACAGCATCCTGGTCAGGCACAAGAGGGCGGCCGTTGCCGCTTTCCAGCAGCTCTGGGTCACGCTGTATCCAGATGACTGTCCCGTTGCCTTTGAGCCATTGAATATTCTCTGGATTTTTGATGACACCGCCGCCGGTGGAAATGACCAGATTATTTTTTGCAGAAACCTCTTGTACGACTTCAGATTCTACTTTTCTGAAGGAATCTTCGCCGTATGCGGCAAAGTAATCAGCAATGGACATGCCAATGCGCTTGATGATTTCTGCATCGGTATCTACAAAAGTTTTTCCAAGTATTTCCGCAGCCAGTTTCCCCAAAGTGGTTTTTCCGCAGCCGGACATGCCAATAAGAACAAGGTTTTTCCGTTCTGCCATGAGTTCATTGTGTACCACTTCAATGGCGTTGTCTGGCAAAGACTGGTTCAGAAAGATCTCTACAGCATATTTTGCTTGTCCAACAAGCATTTCTAGTCCACCGATTGCCTGACAACCTTTTTCTTCTGCATCCAAAACCAGTCTGGTGCGCAGGGGATTGTAAACAACGTCTGCGACAGCCTCCAGTTTGGTGAAGGGTGTCAGATCTATGGGGGATTCCCCAGAATTTGGATACATGCCTACAGGGGTTGTATTAACGATCACCTGGGCATCTGTGTGTAATGCATAGCATGTTTCATAGGAAATGGTGTTTTCAGCAATTTTGTAGTATATGGTTTGAATTTCAGCAGCACCCATATCCTCCAGAACAGCCGTTACAGCTTTGCAAGCACCGCCTCTGCCCAATACAAGGACTTTTTTGCCTGCAATCTGGATATGATTATGTTCCAGCATGTATCGAAAACCGAAGTAATCTGTGTTATATCCGTAAAGTTTTCCCTCACGCTGCACCACTGTATTGACAGCACCCATTTTCGCAGCCTTTGGGTCTACTTTGTTCAAGTAGGGAATGACAGTTTCTTTATATGGTATGGTCACATTGATGGCGCTGAATTTTTTCTCGCGCATAAAGACATCCAGCTCCTCCAGAGAAAGCGGTATCAGATCATAAGTATAATCAGCCAGTTTCTCATGTATGATCTTGGAAAAGCTGTGTCCTAACTTCTCACCAATTAGTCCGTAACGCATCATAAATATCACCCCATTTGATAAATTTTCTCTATATGCTAATATAAAACAGTCTATTATGCAACAGTTTTTTTCTTGTATTGTAATAAAAACGTAATTTTCTATATTCCAAAAGTGTGATACAATAAATTGGCACAAGACGGTTGTAACAACTTATCATATTTTGAGTGAAATAAGCAGTATATTTCGTAAAAATAAGAAATAATATGATTTTAGAATAAAAGGAGTTTTGACAATGAAGAAATGGATGAAGCGATTGACCGCAGCTTTTTTAGGGGCGGTATTGGTTATGGGAAGTGTGGGAAGCCTTGTGGCTTATGGTGCGACGCCAAAAGCCGATGATGATATGCGGGCAGTATGGATTTCTACTGTATACAGCGCGGATTTTCCCTCTACACAGAATAATGCGGAAGCACAGAAAGCGGAATTTATCCAGAAGCTGGATCAGGCACAGGCGTTAGGGCTGAATACAGTTGTTGTACAGATTCGTCCCAAAGGAGATGCGTTTTATGAATCCGATTTGAATCCATGGAGTGCTGTTTTGACAGGAACGCAGGGAAAAGACCCTGGTTATGACCCGATGGAATTTATGATCGAGGAAACCCATAAACGCGGCATGGAATTCCATGCATGGATGAATCCTTATCGCATTACCACTTCCGGTGTGGATTTGTCTGCACTTTCTGCGGACAATATGGCAAGACAGCATCCAGACTGGATTTTGACTTATAACAATGCCATGTATTACAACCCTGCAAAAGAAGAAGTGAAGCAGTATATCACGGATACAGTAGCGGAAGTTGTAGAAAACTATGATGTGGATGCCATTCACTTCGACGATTATTTCTATCCTTCTAATTATCCTTTGCCGGAGGGCGAAGGCAGAGAAGGCAGTGTTGCCAATGAACGCCGTGAACATGTCAATGACTTGATCGAAATGATTTCCAAACGCATTGATAGTATTGATAGTTCTGTAGAATTTGGTATCAGCCCGATGGGTATCTGGAAAAACAGCACTTCAGACCCCGCTGGTTCTGATACAAAAGGCTCTGAGGGTTATTACACCGTTTATGGTGATGCCAAAGAATGGGTGGAAAACGGTTGGGTAGACTATATTGTTCCTCAGATTTACTGGGAAACTGGTAATAGCGCCGCTGATTATG
This sequence comes from uncultured Clostridia bacterium, assembly GCA_902477755.1. GTDB lineage: Bacteria > Bacillota > Clostridia > Lachnospirales > Anaerotignaceae > Anaerotignum. Next base: position 367,228 of record CABSIK010000001.1, on the reverse strand, counting down.
AAACACTGGTGAAATGGTGGAATAATCTTGTAGAAGGCACTGATGTAGACCTTTATATTGGTCAGGGCATTTATAAAGATTCTGTCGCTTCTGAAATCGTAAAAGAAATGCAGATCAATGAAAAATATGAAAATGTAGACGGCAGTTTCTTCTTTAGCCTTCGTGATCTGCTGAATGACAGACAAGGATGTGCTACAGCTCTGAAATCTTATTATGCGGAAAAGGATGCAAGTACTCCTGCTGTTTCTGTTCCAGACAAACAGGAACCTTCTCAGACAACCGCAGGGAAAAAGACCGCGTATGCAGGCAGAGCAAATTTGCAGATTAATGGCAAGACAGTTGAAATGGAAGTCTACACCATTGACGACTACAGTTATTTCAAACTGCGTGATATTGCAAAAGCGCTGACTGCTACGGATAAGAAATTCGATACAGTATGGGTAGAAGCGGATCAGGCAATCCATTTGCAGACAGGAATTCCTTATACCATCAATGGTACCGAAAGCGCTGTACAGCAGGGCAGTGATACCACCGCAACACCTTCTACTGCGAAATTGTATGTGGATGGAAATCCTCAAAGCGCAACAGCATATACGATCCATGATTATACCTATTATAAACTTCGCGATATTGCGAAGTTGGTAGATTTTGGTGTGACTTGGGATGAATCTACAGCAACCATTGGCATTGATACAACCAAAGGATATGAAGGCTAATGAGCTGTAAAGATTCATTGGATTTTTAAAACAGGAAAAGCGCATGCTTCCATATTATATTAGGAAGCATGTGCTTTTTTTCATACATAAAAAGGTGATTTTTCTTGAAAATAGGGCTGTTTCATGAACTTTTCAGCATAGAATGGATATAGAAAGCCGATATGATGGAAGATTAAGAAAATTTTCCTTTACCATCGAAAGGTTTAATGGTATAATGCTTTAGATATTATCCGAGGGGGTAGTATGCCTTCTGCACAGAGCTTATAAAAAGGAGGGTAGTGTGCAGGCAGTTTGAAGCGCCAGAGCCGCGGTGCAGATGCGGTTGACGAGGTGGAAGTGATCGAAATTTTCGGCGGATGCTTCCCGCCCTTTCGCACAGGGACGCAGGTCTTTTACAAAACTTTTGAGAAATCGAAGGGACAAAAGAAAGATAACGTGCGAATAAAATATTGGAGGTAAAAATTTTATGTGTGGTATTGTTGGTTATATTGGTCAGAATGAGGCAGCTCCTGTATTGATTAAGGGGCTGAAGAAATTGGAATATAGAGGTTATGACTCTGCTGGTATCGCTGTATTTGGCGATGGCATTCATGTTGTAAAAACAAAAGGTCGTCTGGCAGATTTGGACGCAAAAGTTCAGGAAATGGGCGGCGTAAAAGGTCAGGTGGGTATTGGTCATACAAGATGGGCAACCCATGGCGCACCCAGTGATGTGAATTCCCATCCTCATACAAGCATGAACGGCAGAATTTCCGTTGTGCATAACGGTATTATCGAAAACTATCTGCAGCTGAAAGCAGAACTGGAAGAAAAAGGTTATGTTTTCGCTTCTGAAACAGATACAGAAGTTGTTGCACAGCTGTTCGATTATTATTATGACGGCAACATGGTTGATACACTGATCCGTGTCATTGGCAGAATCAGAGGTTCTTATGCTCTGGGCATCCTGTGCAATGAAAAACCTGATGAAATTGTTGCAGTTAGAAAAGACAGCCCTATGCTGGTTGGTATCGGCAAAAATGAAAACTTTATCGCTTCTGATATTCCTGCGCTGCTGGAATACACAAAAGACTACTATCTGCTGAACGATAACGAAATCGTTGTGCTGAAAAAAGACGGCATTACCATTCTGGATCTGGACAAAAATGAAATCAAAAAAGATATCTACAATGTAACATGGGATATTTCCGCAGCAGAAAAAGGCGGTTATGATTATTTCATGATGAAAGAAATCATGGAACAGCCCAAAGCATTCAAAGCAACCATCAGCCCCAGAATCGTTGATGGCGAAATCAAACTGGATGATATCAAATATACAGATGAAGATATTAAAAACATCAATAGAATTCATATCATTGCCTGCGGCAGTGCTTGGCACGCAGCAATTGTTGGTAAATACGTTATCGAAGACTATGCAAGAATCCCTGTAGAAGTGGATCTGGCATCCGAATTCCGTTACAGAAATCCTATTCTGGACAAAAACGATGTCTGCATCATCATCAGCCAGTCTGGTGAAACAGCTGATACTCTGGCAGCTCTGCGTGAAGCAAAAAGACAGGGTATCCGTATCCTGGCAATTGTAAACGTAGTAGGCAGCTCCATCGCCCGTGAAAGTGATGACGTACTGTATACATGGGCTGGTCCTGAAATCGCTGTTGCTACAACAAAAGGTTATTCTACACAGGTAGCCCTGATGTACCTGCTGGCAATGAAATTTGGTCAGGCAAGAGGTCATCTGTCTGCAGAAGAAGTGAAGAAACTGACAGCAGAACTGGAACTGGTTCCCGGTTACATCGAAAAACTGCTGACAATGGATGAAGAACTGAAAGAACTGGCAAAAGCACATGCCCATGCAAATGACGTATTTGTTATTGGTCGTGGTATTGACTATGCAGTTGCTCTGGAAGGTTCTCTGAAACTGAAAGAAATCTCTTATATCCATAGTGAAGCATATGCAGCTGGTGAACTGAAACATGGTACTATCTCCCTGATCGAAGAAGGTACACTGGTTGTTGCTATTGCAACACAGGATCCTCTCTATGAAAAACTGGTAAGCAATGTAAAAGAAGTGAAAGCAAGAGGTGCATACGTTGTTGCCATCGCAAAAGAAGGCAATACAGAAATTGCAGAAGTTGCTGACAAAGTTATTTACATCCCTCAGATTAATGACAAATTTACAGCATCTCTGAATGTAATTCCTATGCAGATCTTCTCTTACTACGTAGCCATCGAAAGAGGCTGTGACGTAGATATGCCCAGAAACTTGGCAAAATCCGTTACAGTAGAATAAGATTTATTGGTCTAAGCATCAAACGGACAATTTATGACGGTCATAAATTGTCCGTTTTTTTCTGTTTTTGTTTCAAATTTGTCATGAAGTATTCTTGACGAAAAAAAAGAATTCATTTAGACTTTGGATAAGAATGAGTATGATTTAAAAGCGGTTTTTTTGTGTAATGTAAAAATTGAGTTAAAAAAATTGACAAATTATTATTTGAAGTTCAAAATAAGAAAGTTTTAATATACATCATATACAAAAAATGATATTATATTTTATGCAAAAATAATAAAAAACTGGTTTGTGACAAGTTTATTCGGAAATTCCGATAAAAATGTCATAAACTATTGGGGACAAACGTGAAATATCCTTTTGTTGTAAGGATTTATCAGAAATATTAAAATAAAAACATCGAAAGGTTGGTTTTTAAAAATGTCACGAGTGAACCAGGGTGAGGAAGAAAAATCCGGATTGACCTCACGCCAAAAAGCAATCATTCAGATTTTAACACAATTTACGGCAGCAAATCCCGTTACGGTGGCGGCCATATCCGACAAGCTAAAGATCAGTTCTCGTACGGTGCTGCGAGAAATGCCGAAGATCGAAGCATGGTTGGCAGAACACGACTTTACATTCTTACGGAAGCCAGGGGTAGGCTTGGTGCTGGATGAAAGTTTGGAAACCAGAAGTCGGATTTTGGAATTGCTCAACAAAGCCGATGTTGTACAGGCATATTCCAAAGAAGAACGGCGCAGACTGATTTTGGGAGAATTGCTCTTTGCGAAAGAACCGTTGAAGTTTTATTATTTCACATCAAAGTATAAGATTTCTGACGGAACATTGAGCAATGACTTGGATTATTTGGGCGAATGGCTGCGGCAGTATCAGATTCATGTGATACGAAAACCTGGTCTGGGTATCTATACAGAAGGAACAGAAGACCATTACCGCCAGGCAATCGCCAATGCCATCTATGAATTTATGACGGAAGAGGAAATATTGGGACTCTTCCGCGAAAAGAAACAAAAAAGAGAATCAGGTATTTCTTCTGGGGCACAGAGCCGCTTGTTCCATTTTATTGATGATGAAACTTTTGAAATTGTAGAAGATGTTTTGTCAGAAGTGGAGCAGCAAATGCATATCAAATATACGGACAGCGCATATATGGGACTGCTGGTTCATATTGCACTGGCAGTGAAACGCCTTCGCAATTTTGAAAAAATCGAAATGGAAGAACAGCGTTTGGAATCACTGAAGCGCTATCCGGAATTTTCTGTAGCGGAGGAAATTGGCAGACGCATTGCCGAGCGTTTTGCCATCGAAATCCCACAGGAAGAAATTGGCTTTATCACCATGCATTGCATCAGCGCGCAGATCTGGCTTACGGGTCAGATGGATCATACCCTTGCCGAGCGTATGAACATGCGCCAGTTGGTGAAAAATATGGTGGATATCATAGAAAGGGAAATGGGGATTTCCCTGAGCCAAAATGAGCAGCTTATGACAGATCTGACGGAGCATATCACGACGGTGTCCAGTCGTCTGCGTTTGCATGTAAAGGTCAGAAATGCGCAGCTGGAGACCATAAAAGCAAATTATGGAGAGATTTATCGAGCAACGGAAAAAGGCTGTCAGCTTCTGCGCCACGCTGTTGGTGTATCGGAAGTGCCGGAGGCAGAAATTGCCTTCATAGCCATGTATATCTGTGCTGCTGTGGAAGACCAGCAGACAGACCAGGGAAAGATTCCCGTTGTTGTAGTGTGTCCCACAGGTTTGGGGACATCCAAGATGTTAGCGGTGCAGCTGACAAAGGAATTTCATGATCTGGAAGTGCGAGAGATCATATCAGCATTTCGTATTGATGTACCGAAACTACAAAGAGAAGGAATACGTCTTTTGATTTCTACGGTGCATCTGGAGATTGATTTTCCTTATGTTTGCGTGAATCCCATTCTTTTGGAACAGGATAAGATTCTGCTGCGTAATGAGCTGCGTTTGCTGCCTTCACAGCAGAAGGTGATTCCTAAGAAAACATCAGTAGAGCAGATTTCCAAAGACACATTGGTATTTGTGACAAGATTGGGCGAGGAAATCCTGCATTTGCTGGAGCATGTACAGCTGCTGATTTTGCCTTATGCGCAGGATAAGCAGGAGCTTCTGTATGTGGCATCCGGTATGTTTACGGAAACAAAAGAAGCAAGGGAACTGATTGCCGACAGCCTTGCAAAAAGAGAACAGATTTCCTCTACATATATCCGAGATTTTCAGATGATGCTGCTGCACTGCAAAACGGGCGGTGTAAAGCATTGCTGCTTTGGGTACATCAGGTTGAAAAGGCCGTTGTTCCAGCCAGAGGGTGTCATTGTGGGAGCCATTGTTATGTTAGTTCCAAAAGAAGGGGATTCTTTAGAAGTGGGATTGATGAGTGAGATCAGCAGTGGACTGCTGGAGGATGAAGCATTCTTTTCCGCCATTCAGAAAAAGGGAAGGATTAGCATAATCGAATCATTGGAGAAACGATTGATGCAATATTATCAAAAAACAATCAGTACAAGGATGGAGGGTTCTTAATGAAAAATAGCATTCAGAAATTCGGGAAATTCCTGAGTGCAATGGTAATGCCTAATATTGGGGCGTTCATTGCTTGGGGCTTTATTACGGCTTTGTTTATCGAAGCAGGTTGGATTCCAAATGAAAGACTGGCAACATTGGTTGACCCTATGTTGAAATATCTGATTCCCACTTTGATTGCATTCCAGGGTGGTAGAATGGTTGGCGGTGACCGTGGCGGTGTTATGGGTGCCGTTGCAACATTGGGTGTTATTGCCGGCTCCGAGCAGACCATGCTTATCGGTGCCATGGCAATGGGGCCTTTTGCGGGCTTTATCATCAAAAAGTTTGACAAAGCAGTGGAAGGCAAGATTCCTGCCGGCTTTGAAATGTTGGTAAATAACTTCTCTGTTGGGATTTTTGGTATGATTCTTGCAATCATTGGCTATTATCTGATTGGGCCTGTTATGGCTACTATTCTTGCAATCCTGACAGCAGGTGTTGAAATTCTGGTAACAAACAAACTGCTGCCTTTCGTAGCAATTTTCGTGGAACCTGCGAAGGTACTGTTCCTGAATAACGCTATCAACCATGGTATTTTTACACCAATTGGTATTGAGCAGGCTGCAGAAACAGGGAAATCTATTATGTACATGCTGGAAGCAAACCCCGGTCCTGGTCTGGGCGTACTGCTGGCATACTGGATGTTCTCTAAAGACAGAGTAACAAAAAGTTCTGCACCCGGTGCGGTTATCATCCACTTCTTTGGCGGTATCCATGAAATCTATTTCCCTTATGTATTGATGAACCCCGTGATTATCATTGCACCTATCGCAGCATCCATCGTAACAATCTTCTATTACAGCATTATGGGTGCAGGTCTGGTAGGCCCTGCTTCTCCTGGTTCTATCATTGCGTTCCTGGCAGTAGCACCTAAGGGTGAAACACTGAAAGTTCTCATCGGTGTTGTTCTGGCTGCGGCAGTTTCTTTCCTGGTAGCATCTCCTATCGTAAAACTGTCTGGCAATAAAAATCTGGATGAAGCAACAGATAAAATGAAAAACATGAAAGCTGAAGCAAAAGGCTTGGCAAAAACAAACGGAGAAATCAAGAAAATCGTATTCGCTTGTGACGCAGGTATGGGCTCCAGCGCAATGGGTGCTACAAAATTCAGAAACAGAATCGCATCTTTGAATCTGGGTATCACAGTCATCAACACTTCCGTAGATAATGTTCCTGCTGATGCAGATGTAGTTGTATGTCAGGCAGTCCTGCAGGATCGTGCAAAAGCAAGTGCACCTCAGGCTGAACTGATTACCATTGGCAACTTCTTGGCCGACCCCAATCTGGATGCTCTGTTTGCATCTTTGGAAGCAAAGGCAGCCAACGGCGGTGAGCACCATGCAGCTGAAGTAAAAGCAGAAACAACAGCGGCAACAAACAATGGTATTATGGTGGCTGCTGGCATCAAAACCAATCAGGCATCTGTAAGCAAAGAAGAAGCTATTACAGCCGCTGGTAAACTGCTCCATGAACTGGGCTATGTAAATGAAAGCTATATTCCTGCTATGCTGGAAAGAGAAAAAACTGTTTCCACATACATGGGTCTGGGTGTAGCAATCCCTCATGGCACATCTAACGCTAAAGATGAAGTAAAGAAAACAGGTATCGTATTGTTGCAGTATCCCGAAGGCGTAGACTTTGGTGATGAAAAAGCTTATCTGGTATTCGGCATTGCTGGTATTGGCAATGAACATCTGGATCTGCTGGCAAAAATCGGTACTGTCATTGAAGAAGAAGAAAATCTGGATAAACTGAAAAAAGCAACAACTCCGGAAGAAATTCTGAAAATGTTTCAATAATTGAGAAGGTAAGACGGATGTTACAGCCGGCTGTGGTGGATACTGCGGCCGGCTTGTCCGGGAGGAGGAATTTGGAATGAAAAAAGCCGTTCAATTTGGTGCTGGCAATATTGGCAGAGGTTTTATTGGGGCTTTGCTGGCAGAAGCTGGTTATCATGTGGTATTTGCAGACGTAAACGAAGCTGTCATTGATAAAATCAATGCAGATGGCACTTATACAGTACATGTAATGGATGTTACCTGTAGAGAAGAAAAGATCACAAACATCAGTGGTGTAAATTCTACAACAGATGCAGTTCTGGAAGAAATTGCGCAGGCTGAAGTGATCACAACAGCAGTAGGTTTGGTGGTTCTGCCTAGAATTGCACCTGCCATTGCAAAAGGCATCACTCTGCGTATGGAAAGAGGCATTACAGACTGTCTGAATATCATTGCCTGCGAAAATGCGATTAAAGCAAGTTCTCAGCTGAAAGCAGCTGTTTATGACATTCTGGATGAAAAAGGGAAAGCCTATGCTGACCAGTATGTTGGCTTCCCAGATTGTTCCGTAGACCGTATTGTTCCTCCTGTAAAGAGCGAAAACTTCATTGATGTAGTTGTGGAAAACTACTATGAATGGAACGTGGAACAGGCTTCTTTTAAAGGCGAAATCCCTGCGATCAAAGGCATGAATCTGGCAGACAATTTGATGGCATATATTGAAAGAAAACTGTTTACACTCAATACAGGACATGCCATTACTTCTTATCTGGGTTATCTGAAAGGTTACCACACTGTAGATGAAAGCATTGGTGATGAAAAAATCTACGAAACTGTAAAAGCAGCTATGCAGGAAAGCGGTGCAGGTCTTATCGAAAAATATGGTTTCGATAAAGAAGCACATATGGCTTATATCGAAAAGATCATCGGCCGTTTCCGCAATCATTATCTGGAAGACGATGTTGCACGCGTTGGCAGAGAACCTCTGCGTAAACTGAGTGCAACAGACCGTCTGGTAAAACCTATGATGACAGCTGTTGGTTATGGTCTGCCCGTAGAACATCTGCTTATCGGTATCGGCGCAGCACTGCATTATGATAATGCCGCAGATCAGCAGAGTGTGGAACTTCAGGCAAAGATCAAAGATAATGGCGTTCGCGCTGCTTTTTCCGAAATTTCCGGCGTAACAGATGCGGCAATTCTGGACAAAGTAGTAGAAAAGTATGATAATATAAAAGCGTATCTGTAAGATATAATATTAAAGAAAAAGGAGAAAAAATATTATGGTATCTAAAAAAGTAGTTGTTACAAATAAAACAGGTCTGCATGCTCGTCCTGCATCCAATCTGGTTGCGTTCTGCAAAAATTACAACAGCAAAATTTTCCTGTCCAACGGCGAAAAGAAAGTCAGCGCAGCAAGCATTATCCATGTACTGACACTGGGTGTAAAAACAGGTACAGAACTGGAAGTTATCGCAGAAGGTGAAGATGAAGCAGCAGCAGTAGAAGCCGTTGTAAAATTCATTGCAGAACTGGAAGACTAAGAAAAGAAAAACGGTGAAGGGGAGTGAGCAAATTGATGAAGACATATACTGTGGCAAAGGCAGCATCCAAAGGCATTGTTATGGGAAAAGCCTTTGTAGCTGTTCAGGAAGATTTGACAGCTGATACAAGAAGCATTAAAGATTCCGAAAGAGAAATGGAATGGCTGAAATTTCAGAAAGCAGTGAAGGAAGCGGTGGAAGATCTGCGGGTTCTGGCAAAGGATTCCGAGATTTTTGCGGCACATTTGGATGTTGCAGAAGACACAGTGCTCCATGATTCTGTGGAACTGAAAATCAACAGTGAAAACAAAAATGCACAGCTTGCTCTCGAAGAAACCGTTGCGGAAATCGTCACCATGTTTGAAAGTCTGGAAGACGAGTATCTCAGAGAAAGAGCTGCTGACATCAAAGACGTTTGCAAACGTATCATGTGTGGGCTGAAGGGCATCAAGAGCAATCCTTTTGAAGGCATCAACGAAGATGTGATTGTTGTTGCAGAAGATCTGGCGCCTTCTGATACAGCAAACATGGATTTCCGTTATATCAAAGGCTTTATTACAGAAGCCGGCGGCGTCACCAGCCACGTTTCCATTATGGCAAGAAGCATGGAAATCCCTGCTTTTGTGGGCGTAGCTGAATTTCGCAAAAATGTGACAAATGAAGATTATATCATTCTGGATGCAGTAGGGAAAGAAATCATTGTCAATCCCGATGAAAAAACCAAAGAAGCATACCGGAAAAAAGCGGCAGAATATAAGGCTATGAAGGCAGAATTTGAAAGCATGAACAATCTGCCTGCTACAACCACAGACGGCAGAACCGTGGAACTGTTTGCAAACGTAGGCAGTATTGTGGATGTGGAAAATGCCGTTACCCGTGGTGCAGAAGGCATTGGTCTGTTCCGCAGTGAGTTCCTGTATATGGAAAACACCAAATTCCCTACAGAACAGGAACAGTATGACGCTTATAAAAAAGCTATTGAAACCATGAAACATCCCGTTATCATCCGTACACTGGATATTGGCGGCGATAAAGAGCTTTCTTATTACAAATTCGATGAGGAAGAAAATCCTTTCTTGGGCTGGAGAGCCATCCGTATCTCTCTGGATCTGAAAGATGTGTTCAAAACACAGCTTCGTGCTATCCTGCGTGCCAGCGCGTATGGTGATATCCGTATCATGTATCCCATGATCATTTCTGTAGACGAATTTATGGCAGCAAACGCGATTTTACAGGAGTGTAAAGATGAACTGCGTCGAGATAACATTCCTTTCAACGACAGCATTCAGACTGGTATCATGATCGAAACACCTGCGGCTGTTCTTTGTGCAGAAGATCTGGCAAAGGTTGTTGATTTCTTTAGTATCGGTACAAACGATCTGACCCAGTATCTGCTGGCAGTAGACAGAGGCAATCAGAAAATTGCGCGTCTGTACAATTCTTTCCATCCTGCGGTGCTGCGTGCCATCCGTACTGTTATTCAGGCTGGTCATAAATATGATAAGCTGGTTGGTATGTGCGGCGAATTTGCAAGTGATGAAAAAGCAGTTCCCATCCTGCTGGGTATGGGGCTGAATGAATTCAGTATGGCTGCTTCTGAAATCGCAGCAGTTCGCTACCAGATTAGACATCTGAACTATGAACATTGTCAGGCTCTGGCTGATGAAATCTGCAAAAAATCTACCATTGCGGAAGTTCGTGAAATACTGGAAAAAGAATAAATTGTGAAAATCTGAATGAGGATAACCTTTCTGCGGAAGGGTTATCCTTTTTAGTTGGTGAATCCAACAAAAACCCCCTATGCTTTCTTGAGTCTGCCAAGACACAAGAAAGCATAGGGGGTTTTTATATGAATAGTTTAGCACATACGAGTTGGGAATGTAAATATCATATTGTATTTGCACCAAAGTATAGAAGGCAGGTAATATACGGAAAAATGAAAGCTGAAATAGGAAAAATTCTTAGAGAATTATGCGAAAGAAAAGGAATAGAAATCATAGCAGCAGAATGTTGTTCAGATCATATACATATGCTGATTCGCATACCACCCCAAAATACAGTGTATCAGATATTGTTGTATATTTGAAAGGAAAAAGTTCTCTGATTATATTTGATAGGCATGCAAACTTAAAATATAAGTATGGGAATAGAACATTTTGGTGTATCGGATATTATGTAGATACAGTAGGAAAGAATACAAAAAAGATCCGGGAATATATCAACAATCAATTAAAAGAAGATTGGGTGGCAGATCAAATTAGTTTAAGTGAGTACATTGACCCGTTCACGGGTGAAAAAGTAAAAGGAAACAAATAAAAATAGCTGCCAAGGGCAGCAGTTGAGAAAGTAGGGGATTTGGGCGGACTTTCAACGCGCTTGTAAGCGCAGCTGGTAATGGCTCCTTCTAGGGGCAGAGTAAACCATCGGCTAAGCCGGTGGCCCTGATTGGAAGATTTATAAGTTTATCACAAAACAGAACGAAACAAAATGTTTTTCATAAAAAACAATATTCTTTGTGAAAAAAACAAAATTGTAAAGATTTCCATTTGACACCTGAAATAAAGTGTGCTACTATCGTTTTGTGGATTATATGACTGACGGAATCGTGGATCTAACCACATGGAGTATAATCGTTACCGCAAGCCGACCGTCTGGGCAGGAAAAGCCCGGGCGTGCGGCTTTTTCTATTTCAAAAAATTGGATAGAAAGAGGTGATGATATGCAAGCAGGAAAAATCCATTCCATTGAGTCTATGGGACTTGTGGATGGACCTGGAATCCGTACTGTTCTTTTTTTGCAGGGGTGCCGTCTGCGGTGCCGATACTGCCATAATCCTGATACATGGCAGCTTTCCAGCGGAAAAGAAATGGAAGTAACTGAAATTATGAAGATGCTGAAACGTTACCGACCCTATTATGGAAAAAATGGCGGTGTTACTTGTTCTGGTGGGGAACCTTTGCTGCAGGTGGACTTTGTAACAGAATTGTTCAAAGCCTGCAAAGCAGAAAATATTTCCACTTGTCTGGATACAGCTGGATATGGAAATGGCAGCTATGATGCATTGCTGGATTACACAGATTTGGTGATCTTTGACATCAAGCATATAGTGCCAGAGAAATATCATGAGCTGACAGAAGGAAAGATTTCTGTTGCAGAAACGTTTTTGGAAGCAGTCAAAGCAAAGGAAATTCCTCTTTGGATTAGACATGTGGTGGTGCCTGGATGGACTGATGAGGAAGCACATATCAGGCAATTGGGGGAGATAATCAAGACAATCCCCAATGTGCAGAAAGTAGAGCTTTTGCCTTATCATACCATGGGTGTGGAAAAGTATCATGCCTTAGGCATTCCCTATTCTCTGGAAGGCGTTCCGCCTATGGAAAAAGAAAAATTACAGTATCTTCAGGATTTGTTGACGGAAATGATTGCATAACATGTGGTTAGAAAGGATGACGCAGATATGAATACAACAGCTTGGCAGGGTTTTCAGACAGGAAAATGGACAAAAGAAATTGATGTCAGAAACTTTATTCAGAAGAATTATACCCTTTATGAAGGTGATGACACTTTCTTGGAAGGAGTTACAGATAAAACCCAGAAAGTATGGGATAAATGCCACGAATTGATTTTGGAAGAAATGAAGAAGGGGATTCTGGACGTAGAAACCAATATCGTATCCGGTATTGACAATTTTGCACCGGGATATATTGATCAGGAAAATGAAGTTATCGTAGGATTGCAGACAGACGCGCCTTTGAAGCGGATTGTAAATCTTTATGGCGGCATGAAAATGGCAAAAAGCGCGCTGGAGCAGTATGGCTATGAACTGAATCCTCAGTTAGAAAAAGACTTCCATGCTTATCGGAAAACCCATAACGAAGGTGTATTTGATGCTTATCCCAAGAGAACAAAGGTGGCAAGACATGTGGGCCTTCTGACGGGTCTGCCTGACGCTTATGGCCGCGGCCGTGTCATTGGGGATTACAGAAGGGTTGCTCTGTATGGTGTGGATTTCCTTATTGGTGAAAAAGAGAAAGAACAGGATGCTTTCGATGGCCCTATGACAGACGAAAGAATTCGTTTAAGAGAAGAAATCAGCATGCAGATTCAGGCGCTGAAAGAAATGAAATCTATGGCCATGAAATATGGTGTGGATCTCAGCGAACCTGCAAAAAATGCCAAAGAAGCTGTACAATTCTTGTATATGGCATATCTGGCAGGGGTAAAAGAAAACAATGGTGCGGCAATTTCTTTGGGACGTACCTCCACATTCCTTGATATTTACATCGAAAGAGATTTGAAAAATGGTGTTATCACAGAAAAAGAAGCGCAGGAGCTGATCGACCAGTTCATTATCAAATTAAGATTGGTGCGTCACCTGAGAACACCGGAATATAACGAACTTTTTGGTGGTGATCCTACTTGGGTGACAGAAGCTATCGGCGGTGTCGGCATCAATGGCAAGCCTCTAGTTACGAAAAATTCTTTTCGTTATCTGCATACCCTGACCAATCTGGGAACGGCGCCGGAACCCAATATGACGGTGCTGTGGAGCAGAGATCTTCCTGAAGAGTTTAAGAAATATTGTGCGAAAATGAGTATTTTGACAGACTCTATCCAGTATGAAAATGATGATGTTATGCGTCCTCTTTATGGTGATGATTATGCTATTTCCTGCTGTGTATCTGCTATGCGTGTAGGCAAACAGATGCAGTTTTTCGGTGCAAGAGCAAATCTGGCAAAATCTCTGCTGATGGCATTGAATGCTGGTGTGGATGAACTGCAGAAAGTGCCGGTAGTGCCCGGTATTGAACCATTGAAAAATGATGTGCTGGATTTTGATGAAGTTTGGGATCGTTACAAAAAGGTACTGGATTATGTTGCGGAGCTTTATGTAGATACCATTAACATCATCCACTATATGCATGATAAATATGCATACGAAGCAAGCCAGATGGCATTGCATGACGGCAATGTGGAACGACTGACTGCCTTTGGCATGGCAGGTATTTCCGTTATGGCAGACTCTCTTTCTGCCATCAAATTTGCCAAAGTAACTCCTGTGCGTGATGAAAATGGTGTGACCGTAGATTTCAACGTGGAAGGGGATTTCCCTAAATACGGCAATGATGACGACCGTGTGGATGAGTTGGCAGTGGAAGTGGCAGTATATTTCTCCAACGCATTGAAGAAACATCCCATTTACCGTAATGCAAAACATACATTGTCTGCTCTGACAATCACAAGTAATGTAATGTATGGCAAAAAGACAGGTACAACACCTGACGGCAGAAAACATGGAGAACCATTGGCACCTGGTGCAAACCCCATGCATGGCAGAGACGAAAATGGCGCACTGGCTTCTTTAAATTCTGTTGCGAAAATTCCATACAGAAATGTATGTCAGGATGGTGTTTCCAATACATTCTCCATCGTTCCTGACGCTTTGGGAAAAGATGAAACACAGCGCATTGAGAATCTGATCCATATTCTGGATGGCTATTTCTATCAGGGTGCTCATCATTTGAATGTTAATGTAATGAACAGGGAAATTTTGTTGGATGCTATGGAGCATCCTGAAAAATATCCAACACTGACCATTCGTGTTTCTGGTTATGCAGTGAATTTCAATCGTTTGTCTAAAGATCAGCAGCGTGAAGTGATCATGCGTACATTCCATGAAGCGGTATAAAGATGAAAAACAAAAAGTCGAGCTCTTTATGAGAGTCTCGACTTTTTATTTCCATATATGTTCTTAGGTGTGAAAAATGTAAAGGTTTCATATATTAATTTCTATTTATAGAAATAAATGGGAGTAAATAGAAATGCTAATTACAGGGCACTGCGGACCCAATCAAAGAAATGTTTAGGCGATATTAAAAAAATGACATTGCACATATAGTTATTTGTATATGCTGATGAATGGAAGCAAATCCAAAAAGGTTAAAAATTACTTGTGATATTTTAAGCAGAAAATAAGTGGATGGAAAACGGAAATGTATGATGCAAACCAAAAGGGGGCATCATTTTTTTTGTGAGTCAAGCCGTTGTTGACAAAGGGAAATGCATGTAGTCAACCAGCGGCAGCTTGTTTCCTCTCTGGCAACAGCACCACCTAAAACCAAGTAATCACTGAAATATGGTTCTTCTGTAGGGGGGATTGCATCAAATTTCTGTATGATTCGTTTCAGCTTCTGCAATTTTGCCTGATGCAGTGATAATTGGTGTTCCAATAGTTCAATGCGTTTTTGTGGTGGCAGGCAATTGGAAAAATATAATTGCAATCGAAATTCGTCTTTGGTGTTTGGCTGCAATGGAAGTTTCTTGAATTCCCAATGTAAAAATTCCTTTCGGCCTTCCTCAGTGAGGGAGTAAACCTTTTTTTCCAATACCGTACCAGAAATAGCAACTTCAAATTTCACCAGACCTTTTTGCGTCAATGATTTCAGCTCTGGATAGATTTGGCTGTGTTTTGCGCGCCATGATCCCAGAAGGCTGTGTTCGATTGCTTTTGTCAATTCGTAGCCTGTCATCTCTTTTCGGTTCAATAACCCAAGAATGGCATATTTTAACGTCCCCATATACTTCACTCCTTAATTTTACCTATGCCATAAAAATCAATTGTATTATATCATAAACATTTTAACTTGACTAGAATTACATGTTAAAAAAAACATGAAATTTTAAACATGTAAATATTGACATGTTGTAATTGTAGTGCTAATATGAGTGCGTGTTAGAAGCGTATCATCAATACACGGAAACACCCTGAGATTCGAAAGGAGTGTGATGTACTTGCAACAAGATTGCCATTGGCAAAGAAAGAGCAAGATGCAGGATTTTCAGGAAGTTTTTGAGGAGCTGAAATCCGGTGTGTCAAATATATGAGGAAATATGTAAGTGGTATTTGCCTCATGATGGTGATACGAAAGAATCAACCAAGTATTTTAAGTAAATTTCCCCATGGCATGAGCTGGCAGATGTTATTGAAGGGCTGATTGTTCTGCATGCAGGATGCGGCTCACTGTATGAACAGAAAGAAGTGATGTGGCGGAAAAAGTGTAAAAAGAAAAAACAGCTGGAAAAGTACTGAAAAAAAGACAGTGTTGCAGCGAAAAAATCAGAAAATGTTAGGCAGTTCTCTTGTTTGAATTGCCCTGTATGTTCTCTATAGATATTGGGCATATTCTCCTAAATCAGTAAAAATTTCTTCTGATTTCAGCGAAAAAAGCTGAAAATAAAAAAACACTTACATGGTGCAGAAGAAATTACTACAATATTTCTTGTGGACAAAATAGGAAGTAATGGAAATAAAAGGAGGATTATTATGCCACAGAATAAAAGAGAAAGTCTGATTTATACTGTATTAATGTGTTTTGCAATGGTGTTTTGGATGAGTATGTATAATGTCACGCTGCACATGGGTGGGCTGTCATTTGACGTCTTACGGGAAGGCTGGCTTGGTTTTCCCATTGCTTACATATACGCCATGTGCTTTGACTGGTTTTTGGTTTCCAAACTTGCAAAAGGCTTTGCCTTCCGTTTTCTGGTGAGACCTGAAAGCAGTACACTGCGCAAAGTCATCTGCATTTCTACATGCATGGTAGTGCCAATGGTTATTGTGATGAGTTTGTATGGCGGATTGGAAATGTGTGTAAGAACTGGTCAATGGGGACAGCTTGGCGTAATTTGGCTGACCAATATCCCCAAGAATTTTATCATGGCTTTGCCATTTCAGCTGCTCATTGCAGGCCCCATTGTACGGAAAGTATTCCGCAGTGCTTTCCCTGTAGGGAGTGTACAATAATCAGAAAAAAGGAGTAATCATATGGGAAGTTTAGCAGAAGAACTGATGAACGAGCTGACCTGTGAAACGGCTTTTACCATTCCCATCTTTGGTGGGATACCGGTTCCGGAATCCGTTGTGGCAACATGGATCATCATGGCTTTTCTTGTATTAGCTTCGCTTTATCTGACCAGAAATCTGCAAATCGTACCGACGGGAAAACGTCAGGTTTTTGTGGAATCCTGTGTGACTTTTTTACAGGATTTTTTCACGGGGATTTTTGGTGAACATGGCAAAAGATATGTGCCGTATCTAGGAACGGTGCTTCTGTTCATAGGCTGTGCGAACCTCATCGGACTTTTTGGCATCAAACCGCCAACAAAAGATCTGAATGTGACAGCAGGCCTTGCCATTATGAGTATTGTGCTCATTGAGTACGCAGGCATTCATCAGAAAGGTGTGAAAGGTTGGGTAAAAAGCTTTGCAGAACCTATGCCGGTCATTACCCCCATTAATGTTTTGGAAATCTTTATCAAGCCGTTATCTCTCTGCATGCGACTTTTTGGGAACGTCTTGGGCGCATTTGTTGTTATGGAACTGATCAAAATCATTGTACCGGCAGTCATTCCTGTGGCTTTCAGTCTGTACTTTGATATTTTTGATGGATTGATTCAGGCATATGTATTTGTATTCCTGACTGCTTTGTTTATCAAAGAAGCCATAGAATAAAGAAGAATTTTGGATATTCAAGGAGGAAATAAAAATGACAACTTTAATCGCGATTGGTGCAGGTATTGCAGTATTTACAGGTATTGGTGCAGGTATTGGTATCGGTATCGCTACATCTAAAGCGGTAGAATCTATTGCAAGACAGCCTGAAGCAGAAAGCAAAATCAGCAAAACACTGCTGCTTGGTGCAGCACTGGCAGAAGCAACTGCAATTTACGGCTTTGTTATCGCATTGCTGATTATCCTGTTCTTAGGCTGATAAAAGGAGAATGTGGAAATGTTAACGCTGGATTGGAATATTATTTGGACTTTTGTTGATTTGATCATACTGTATGTCCTGTTGAAAAAATTTCTGTTCGCAAGGGTACAAAAAGTTCTGGATCAGCGGCAGGAAATGATCCAAGGGCAGATGGATCATGCCAAAGAGCAGGAAGCCTTGGCAAACCAGAATCTCCGGCAGGCGCAGGAAACAGTGGAAAATGCAACAAAAGAGGCAAGGGAAAAAGCGCAGCGCATTTTGGAAGCAGCCAGCAGAAAGGAAAAAGAACAGCTGCAAGCTTCTGAACAAGAGGCAAAACGCATTTTGATTTCATCCAGAAAACAGGCTGAGCAGGAACGGAAAAAACTGTTGGCTGATACACAGGATGAAATGGTCACCATTGCCATGCTTGCTGCAAGAAAAGCAGTTGGCAACAATATCAACGAAGAAAAAGAAAAAGCGCTCTTTGAAGATTTACTCAAGAAGGTAGGTGAAGCGTGATGGCAGAAAATTTTACAAAAGAATTTTTTGAAGAAAATCGAATTTTGAAGGCGATCATTCATTATGCCAAAAGACCTTCTGAAGGAGATTTGCAGGAGCTGAAAAAAATCCTCCAGAAAACATATAACGCTACAGATGTGGTGTTGGAGGAACATCAAAATGATGACATTCTGGGCGGTTATTTGCTCCAGATTGGGAATAAAGTTTTTGATAATACATTCAAACTGACCTTTGATAAACTGGAACGTCAGCTTCGGAAAGAAAAAGGCAGAGAAGATATCATTTCTATTATGAAAAGCGATATCAATGGCTTTGATGATGAATTTTCTATTGAAGAAGGCGGCTATGTGCACCATCTGCATGATGGGATTGCTGCGGTGAAAGGTATCTCAAAAGCCATGTATGGTGAAATTGTATTGTTTGAGAATGGTCTGAAAGGTCTGGTACAGAATATCGACGAAACAGAAATCCTGTGTATGGTTCTGGGGGACGAACAGACATTGACAGAAGGTACCCGTGTACTGCGTACCAAACGCAGAGCAGGTATTCCTGTAGGGGACAGTATTCTGGGACGTGTTGTAGATGCACTGGGTGCACCTATTGACGGCAAAGGCGAAATCGAAGCAAAAGACTGGTATATGCTGGAAAGGAAAGCTGCTGGCGTCATTGAAAGACAGTCTGTCAATGTACCTTTGCAGACTGGGATCATGGCAATTGACTCCATGTTCCCCATTGGACGCGGTCAGAGAGAATTGATCATTGGTGACAGACAGACTGGTAAAACAGCCATTGCTGTAGATACCATTCTGAACCAGAAAGATAAAGATGTCATCTGTGTATATGTAGCCATTGGGCAGAAAGCCTCTACCATTGCACAGGTTATGACCAATCTGAAGAAACACGGTGCCATGGACTATACCGTTGTTGTTGCGGCAACAGCCAGTGCCCCGGCAGCATTGCAGTATCTGGCTCCCTATTCCGGTACTGCCATTGCGGAATACTTTATGGATCAGGGAAAAGATGTTCTGATTGTATATGATGATCTGTCAAAACATGCGGTTGCATATCGTGCGCTGTCTTTGTTGTTGGAACGTTCTCCCGGACGTGAAGCATATCCCGGTGACGTGTTCTATCTCCATTCCAGATTGCTGGAACGCTCTTGTCGTATGGATGAAGCCCATGGCGGCGGCTCTATTACAGCACTGCCCATCATTGAAACACAGGCAGGGGACGTTTCTGCGTATATCCCTACCAATGTTATTTCTATTACCGATGGTCAGATTTATCTGGAAAGCGATTTGTTCTTTGAAGGCTTCCGTCCTGCGGTAAATGTAGGTCTTTCCGTATCTCGTGTAGGCGGCGCGGCACAGACAAAAGCCATTAAGAGCGTCAGCGGTACTTTGCGTATCGACTTGGCACAGTATAAGGAAATCGAATCTTTCTCTCAGTTCAGCTCTGAACTGGATACCAGCACAAGAGAACAGATCGAATATGGTCAGCAGTTGATGGAATTGCTGAAACAGCCTTTGTATCAGCCAAAATCTCTGGAAAGACAGGTTATTACACTTTGTGTTGCCACCAGCAGAAAGCTCCTTGGCATTCCCAAAGAAAAAGTGGCTGATTTTGTAGCTGACTTTTATGGACATATGGAAGAAAATAAACCTGAAATTCTGGAATTTATCAGAAATGAAAAACAGTTTACACCGGAACAGAAAGAAGCTGTTCTGGCAGAATTAAACGTATTCAAGAAGGAGCAAGGATATGGCAAGCAGTAAAGAAATTCAGGATCGTATGAAAAGTATTTCAGACACCATGAAGATCACAAATGCAATGTATCTGATCTCCTCATCCAAATTGCGAAAAGCAAGAAAAAACATGGAGCAGGTGTATGATTACTTTCATACCATTCGCCGAAGCATTGGCGATATTTTGCATCATATACCAGAAATGGAGCATCGCTTTTTGGAACCTGTAGATGGACCTGATTTTGCTGGGAAACGGGCATATATTGTCATTACGGCAGATAAAGGGCTCGCCGGTGCGTACAATTTGAACGTGGAAAAGAAAGCAGAACAGGAATTTCGTGCCCATCCTGATGCCCGTTTCTTTGTCATTGGGCAGGTGGGACGCCATTATTTTCTGCACAAACGGATTCCCTTTGAAGAAGATTTTTTGTATTCTTCTCAAAAGCCTACTTTGCAGCGGGCAAGGCAGATTACCGTAGACCTGCTGGATGAAGTAAGAAAAGATCTAGTGCAGGAAGTATATATCATTTTCACTCGTATGAAAAATGGCCTGCAATCGGAACCCGTGATGATGAAGCTGCTGCCTCTTTCTCGTGAACAGTTTCATCATAAGGATATGGGGCTGCCGGAAGGGGATGAACCAGAAGTGCCGGAAGAATTTTTCCCGGATGCAGCTTCAGTATTCAACCAGCTGGCACCTATCACCATGCAGGGCATTATTTTCAGTGCGCTGACAGAAAGTTACTGCGCCGAACTGAATGACCGTATGGTAGCCATGGATGGCGCTACCAAAAACGGAAAGGAAATGTTACAGCAATTACAGCTGCAGTACAACCGCTTGCGGCAGGGCAGTATTACACAGGAAATTACGGAAGTCATTGCTGGTGCGAAAGCCCAGAAAAAGAAGCAGCTGTAAAGGAGGAACTGGTGTATGGAAAAAGGAAAAATCATACAAATCATGGGCGCTGTTGTGGACGTACGCTTTCCACAGGAGCATGTACCCAAAATTCAGGAAGCACTGACTGTTGTGGTAGAAGACCATACACGGGTAATGGAAGTAGCACAGCAGTTGGGGGAAGGCGTGGTGCGCTGTATCATGATGGATACCAGTGAAGGCCTTTCCAAAGGATTGGAAGTTACCGCAACAGGTGCCGGCATTACGGTGCCTGTAGGCGAAAAAGTATTGGGCAGAATGTTTAACCTTCTGGGGGAACCCATTGATGGTGGTGAACCTGTGCAGTCTGAAGAACATTGGCAGATTCACCGGAAAGCCCCTGCCTTTGAAAAACAAAGCCCCGCAGTAGAAATACTGGAAACAGGCATCAAAGTTATCGACCTTCTGGCACCTTACGCAAAAGGCGGTAAAATTGGTCTGTTCGGCGGTGCCGGTGTTGGGAAAACCGTATTGATTCAGGAATTGATTCACAATGTGGCCACAGAACATGGCGGTTATTCCATTTTCACAGGTGTTGGGGAGCGTTCCAGAGAAGGGAATGACCTTTATTGGGAAATGAAAGACTCTGGCGTTCTGGAAAAGACTGCATTGGTATTCGGTCAGATGAATGAAGTGCCCGGCGCCAGAATGCGTGTTGCGGAAACAGGTTTGACTATGGCAGAATACTTCCGTGACAGAGAACATCAGGATGTACTGCTGTTTATTGACAATATTTATCGTTTTGTACAGGCTGGCTCAGAAGTATCTGCATTGTTAGGTCGTATGCCTTCTGCCGTTGGTTATCAGCCCACACTGGCAAATGAACTGGGACAGTTACAGGAGCGTATCACTTCTACAACAGATGGGTCTATCACTTCTGTACAGGCAGTATATGTGCCTGCCGATGACTTGACTGACCCTGCGCCTTCCACTACATTTGCCCATCTGGATGCCACAACGGTATTGTCCAGAAAAATTGTGGAACAGGGCATTTATCCTGCTGTTGACCCTCTGGCGTCTTCCTCCAGAATTCTGGAAGCGGATATCGTAGGGGAAGAACATTATCAGACGGCTATGAAAGTGCAGCAGATGTTACAGAAATATCAGGAATTGCAGGATATTATCGCAATTCTGGGTATGGATGAACTCAGTGACGAGGATAAACAGACCGTTTATCGTGCCAGAAAAATCCAGCGTTTCCTGTCTCAGCCATTTTCCGTGGCAGAAAACTTTACTGGCGTCAAAGGTGTATACATCCCTCTGGCAGAAACGGTGCGCGGCTTTAAAGCCATCGTATCCGGTGAAATGGATGATTATCCAGAAGCAGCATTCTTCAATGTAGGCACCATTGATGATGTAAAGAAGAAAGCGGAATTGATGGCACAGAACGCGTAAGGGGGCGGCAATATGACACAGTTTCAGTTGAAGATTTCCTCCAGCAGCGGTCTATTCTATGAAGGGCCTTGTGAAAGTTTGGTAGTCCCCACCAGCGACGGGGAATATGGCGTTCTTGCGAACCATGTTTCTATGGTAATTGGTATTGCCATTGGTATCCTTCGTTATAAAATGGATGGTAAATGGTATTATGTTGCTGTGGGACGGGGGTTTGCCCGTGTGGTAGGCAATACAGTCACAATGGTCGTAGACAGTGCCGAAAGACCAGAGGACGTAGATGCAAAACGTGCACAGGAAGCAAAAGAACGTGCAGAAGAACGTATTGCCCTGCAAACAAGCCGAAAGGAATATTATCGTGGGCAGATGGCGATGGCAAGAGCCATGACACGTTTGAAGATCAAAGAGAAGAAATTTATGTGATTATTTGATAAAATCATCCTATGGAATAAAAAGGCAGAGCCAAATGGGTTCTGTCTTTTTGTTTTTTGAATATAAAAAATAAATTTGACGGAATGGAAAACAAAGCCCATAATGGAATTAGTACAGATTGTGAGGAGAGGATTGTATGCGCATATTGGTTGTAGAAGACGAAATGGATATGAACCGACTCTTAGTTAAGACATTGAAACGGGAAGGATACAGTGTAGATGGCTGTTTTGATGGAGAAGAAGCATGGCTGCACCTCATGGGTGCGGAATACGACGCTGTGGTACTGGATGTGATGATGCCGAAAAAAGATGGTTACACCCTGATACAGGAATTGCGTGATAAGGGAAAAGACATTCCGGTGCTGTTTTTGACTGCAAAAGACAGTATCGCTGACAGAGTCAAAGGGCTGGACTTAGGGGCAGATGATTATCTCATCAAACCTTTTGATTTTGATGAGCTTCTGGCAAGAATTCGGGCTATGACACGAAAACATGCAGGAAATAGAAATAACTGTTTTACGGCAGGCAATCTGACTATGGATGTGAAAAGTCACATGGTTACGAGAGATGGCAAAGAAATTACTTTGCTGCCAAAGGAATTTTCTATTCTGGAATATCTTTTGCGTAACAAAGGCAATGTAGTATCCAGAGAGCAGATTGAAGACCGCATCTGGAATTATGAGTATTCCGGTAATTCCAATAATGTGGATGTGTATATGAGTAAACTCCGTAAGAAAATTGATGATGGTTATGATACAAAACTCATTCATACCATCCGCGGCGTTGGTTGGGTGCTGCGTGAGGAGGAACAAGGGGGGAAATCATGAAACACATTTCCATAAAACTGAAAATCACCATTTGGTATTTTATACTTATGACTGTTATGGGTGTGATGCTTATTGGTTTTCTTTGGTTTGTCAGCAATGCGGTCACGACACAGACGGCTATGAATAACGTATCACAGGTGGTACGCAGTAATTTAGAAGAGGTGGATGTGGCAGATGGGAAACTGCAGTTGGGTGATGAATTTCAGTTTTACCAAAACGGCGTATATTCTGTAATCTATAGCCCGAAAGAATCTCTGCTGGCAGGACAGATCCCAGCTTCTTTCACTGTTTCAGAACCCTTTGAAAATGGCTTGACGCGTATGGTTTCCGATGGAGAAAATCGGTTCTATGTATTCGACCTGTGGTGTCCTTTTGGTTGGGATAATGGTGTTTGGGTAAGAGGGGTCATGGAAGTGTCTGAAGATACGATGATGATCCGAAATCTGATGATGAGTTCTGCCGCAGCCATGCCTATTTTTATTTTGCTGGCAACCATTGGTGGCTATTTGATTGCAAAACGTGCTTTCCGGCCTCTGGAACAGATGATACAGACGGCAGATACCATCAGCGAAGCTTCTGACTTGTCTGCAAGAATGGAAATACCTGAGGGGAACAACGAATTTACCAGATTGGCAACGACTTTTGACAAAATGTTTGAAAGGCTGGAAAAATCCTTTGAAGCGGAACAGCAGTTTACTGCCGATGCTTCCCATGAGTTGAGAACGCCAACCTCTGTCATCAAAAGTGCCTGTGAGTATGCGAAAAAATATGAGGAAACTCCGGAAGAACGTGCAGAAACCATTGATATGATTTATCGGCAGGCGTTGAAAATGTCAGATCTGATTTCTCAGCTGCTCAGTATTACCCGTCTGGATCAGGGAACGGAATCTGTAAAATTTGCTCCTGTGAATTTCGCTGGCTTGATTCATAAGACCTGCGAAGAAAATGGATATGACCTTACACGATTCCATTTTGAACTGGATGATACCATTGTGTTGCAGTTGGATGCGTCTTTGATGGGGCGGTTGGTACAGAATTTGGCAGAAAATGCCATGAAGTATGGAAAGTCTGATGGACAAATCTGGATGAAATTGGAACGAAAGGGAAATGAGGTTTTGTTCCATGTGCAGGATGATGGCATTGGCATTGCCAAAGAGGAGCAGGAGAAAATCTGGAAGCGGTTTTACCAAGTGGATGCCTCTCGTACAGGAAAGCGTGGCGCAGGTCTGGGGCTTTCCATGGTGCAAAAAATTGCTGAACTGCACCATGGCTATATGGAATTGGAAAGTGCATTGGGAAAAGGCAGTACATTTACACTTCATTTGCCGGCGCCGCAAAAATGAGAAAAAATTTAAAAATTCTTTTCAAATTTCATGTTTCTTTCATGTTTGCAGGTTATGATAAATACAACAAAGAAAACATAACCGAAACAAAAAGGGAGGCGTTTATATGAAATATTTAGGTAGATTGACATTGATGGCAGCGGCAGCATGGATGATGACAGGCTGTGTACAGCAAAGCAAGCAGGCGGAATATCTTGGTTTGGATGCGGCGAAAGCCATTGCGCTGGCAGCAGCAGATATTGCCGAAAGCGATGCAGTGTTTACCACAGCGGAACTGGAAGAAAAAAATGGAATTTCCTATTATGAAATTGATTTTACAGTAGGCGGTCAGGAATACGATTACGATATTGATGCCATCAGCGGTAAGATCATTGAGAATCAGACAAAAGCAGTGGATGATACAGCAGCGGCAAATACAGCTGCTACAGCTACAACATCAAATACCACAAATGCTGCTTCTGACGGGCAGATAACAGTGGAAGAAGCGAAGGAAATCGCTCTGAATCACGCTGGATTGGCTGCGGATGGCGTTACTTTCATCAAAGGTAAACTGGAACGGGATGATGGCAGAGAAAAATATGAAATTGAATTCTACACATCAGATTTTAAAGAATACGATTACGAAATCGATCCCCAGACAGGAGAAATTCTTTCTTATGACTATGATGCAGAAGATTTTGCACCCAAAGCAACATCTGTAGAAAGCGGTAGCAGCATTACAGAGGAAAAGGCAAAAGAGATTGCTTTGGCACAGGTTTCAGGAGCCACACTGAATGATATTTATGAATGGGAAGTAGACTACGACGACGGACGTCTGGAATACGAAGGCAAAATCTATGATGCAGACACAGAATATGAATTTACCATTGATGGATATAGTGGTTCTATCACAAGCTGGGAAGCAGAACCTTTGCGCCGCTGATTTTGAGGGGTGACTATCTGGAGTAGGGTTATGCATTAAATTAAATGATAAAAACGGCTAAAGCATTATGTTTTAGCCGTTTTTATATGAAATAACCTGAAAGATTGAGAATTTTTATCAAGGCCGTCAATATGGAAATATTTGATATGTTTTTATCAAAAATGTATGTAAAAATTTTCTTGGAAATTACAGATATATCCTGAAAAACAGCGGAAATATAAGGTTTTCAGTAAATTCTTCATGAAGAAATGGTGAAGATTCCTAATTCTGGATGGACAAATGTGTGCAGATATGTTATATTATTGGCGGATGGTATTCGGAAAGAAGCTGTACCGCAATTACTTTATTTTTTATGAAGATTCAGGATCGTATTGATTGCAAGCGATACCGGAAAAGCACAGGTTTTTTATGCCATCACTACCTGGAGAGGAGTGAAGGGCATGAAAGTTGGTTTTATTGGCGCAGGGAAAGTTGGGTTTTCCTTGGGAAAATTTTTAAAGACCCACGATGTAGATGTGGTGGGTTATTACAGTAAAACACCAGAATCAGCCAAATCAGCAGCAGATTTTACAGAAACAAAAGTTTATGGCACCATTGCTGACATAGTGCAGGATAGTGACACCATTTTTGTGACAGTACCGGATGGACAAATTTGTATGGTTTGGGATTGCATAAAAAATCTGGATATAAAAAATAAAAATATTTGTCATTGCAGCGGCTCGATTTCATCAGCCGCTTTTTTTGATGGCGAAAACCTTGGTGCATCCATATATTCCGTACATCCGCTATACGCTGTAAGCAGCAAATATGATACATACAAAGAATTAGAGCAAGCGTATTTTACATTGGAAGGTTCTGGGGATCATTTGCAGGACATGAAAGATATGCTTCAGAAGGCTGGCTGCAAAGTCATCGTCATGGACAGTGAGAATAAATCACTGTATCACTGCGGCGCTGTTGTTGTCAGCAATCTGGTGACAGGGCTTTATTCTTTGGGTGTTCGTATTTTGGCAAACTGTGGTTTTGAAGAAGATGATGCGCAAAAAGCGTTAATCCCTTTGTTTTTGGGGAATGCGCAGGCTGTGGCGGAAAGAGGTCCCGTGGATGCCCTGACAGGACCTGTGGAACGGGCAGATGTTTCTACCATAGAAAAGCATATTCGATCTATTCAAAATCTTTCTGATGCAAAAGAGGGAGAAGATTTCATGAAAATCTATCTTCTTTTGTCAGAACAGTTGTTGGCGATAGCAGGAGAAAAACACCCGGAAAGGGACTATGCAAAAGTTGCGGAGGTTATTGATGATGAAAAACACAGTATCCACATTTAGAGAACAGAAAGCAAAAGGCGAAAAAATTTCCATGCTCACTGCTTATGATTATTCCACAGCAAAACTGATGGATGAAGCAGGCATTAATGGCATTCTCGTAGGAGATTCTCTGGGAATGGTTGTATTGGGCTATGAAGACACCCTTCCTGTGACCATGGAAGATATGATCCATCACACAGCAGCTGTATGCCGTGGTGCGAAGAACACATTGGTTGTAGGGGATATGCCTTTTATGTCGTATC
Organism: uncultured Clostridia bacterium; assembly: GCA_902477755.1. GTDB lineage: Bacteria > Bacillota > Clostridia > Lachnospirales > Anaerotignaceae > Anaerotignum. The sequence continues at coordinate 339,860 of CABSIK010000001.1, read as the reverse complement.
AGGTATCTGTTGAAGAAGCTGTCTACAATGCAGGCAGACTTATGAAAGAGGGCAGATGTCAGGCGGTTAAATTGGAAGGCGGCGCAAGTGTATGCCCTCAGATCAAAGCTATCACAAACGCTTCTATCCCTGTTATGGCGCATATTGGTCTGACACCTCAGTCTATCAATGCTTTTGGCGGCTTCAAAGTGCAGGGCAAAAGTGAAGAAGCTGCGAAAAAACTGTTGGAAGATGCCAAAGCGGTAGAAGAAGCGGGGGCTTTTGCGGTGGTGCTGGAATGTGTGCCTGCAAAACTTGCGGAATTGATTTCTAAATCCATTTCCATTCCTACCATTGGTATTGGTGCAGGTGCAGGATGCGACGGTCAGATTCTGGTATATCAGGATATGTTGGGTCTGTTCTCTGATTTTACACCAAAATTTGTAAAGAAATACGCAAATGTGGGAGAAATGATGACGCAGGCGTTCAAGGATTATATTGCGGAAGTGCAGGAAGGCACATTCCCTGCGCCTGAACATACCTTTGCCATTTCTGAAGACGTCATCAATAAGCTGTATTAAGGAGAAGAAAAATGAATATTGTAAAAACCATTTCTGAAGTAAGAAACGAAGTAAAGAGCTGGAGAAAACAGGGGATGTCCGTTGGTCTGGTGCCTACCATGGGTTATTTGCATGAAGGCCACAAAAGCCTTATTGAAAGGGCGTGCAAGGAAAACGATAAAGTGGTTGTCAGTGTATTTGTAAATCCTACACAGTTTGGCCCTGGAGAAGACCTTGCCACATACCCTAGAGATATTCAAAGAGATGCGGCTCTTTGTGAGGATGCAGGTGCTGCATTGATCTTCAATCCAGAACCGGAAGAAATGTATTTTGATGATTTCCATACTTATGTGACCATGGAATCTCTTTCTGAGGAACTGTGCGGAAAAACAAGACCCATTCACTTCAGAGGCGTCTGCACGGTGGTAAGCAAACTGTTCCATATTGTTGCACCTGACAGAGCTTATTTTGGTCAGAAAGATGCACAGCAGCTTGCCATTATTAAGCGTATGGTGAGAGACTTGAATTTCGATATCGAAATTGTGGGATGCCCTATCGTCAGAGAAGAAGATGGCTTGGCAAAAAGCTCCAGAAACACTTATCTGAATCCGGAAGAAAGAAAAGCTGCACTTGTACTCAGCAAAGCAGTGTACTTGGGACAGGAATTGATTCAGAAGGGTGAAAGAAATGCAGACGTTATTGTTGAGAAAATGAAACAGCTCATTGAAGAAGAACCATTGGCAAAAATTGATTATGTGCAGGCAGTAGATGCTGTTTCCATTCATCCTGTTGCAGAGATCAAAGGTACTGTATTGGTTGCCATGGCGGTTTATATCGGCAAAACAAGGCTGATTGATAATTTTATCTATGAAGCATAAGAGGCTCTCTTGATGTAAGCCATAAACATACACTAACACATTGATTCAGAAAAACCAACCTCCTCTGATGTAAAAAAAGAAGGTCGGTTGGTCATATCTGCATAAGCAAACAAAGAAAGCTGGAATCCTTGAATAAAAGGGTTTCCAGCTTTTTTCTTGTTATCTGAATTACATGAGAATGTTTTCTTTTGAAGATAGCCATGGCAGTTCCCTTTAAGAAATAAAGGGAGAATAATGTTAGCAGTCTTTTTTGTTTGCAAAAATAAAGGGAGAAAACTTTTCTGTTCTCTCCCATAAAATGATGAATCCATTCTATTTTCATTCATTGGTGCTGTATTATTCAGCTTAATGTTTGGCTTTTGCTTGTTCCAGATATTGTTTTTCCAGATAGTTGATGATAGCTGAGCGCAGGAGGATTCCTACTACTTTGTTTTCTGATACAACAGGCACTTTTTTCACACCGGATTCTCCTAACAGCTTGCAGACATCTTGGATAGATGCATCTGCGTCAATGGTAATGGCTTTTTTAGTGCCGATTTCCAATATATTCAAATGCATGATGGTATTGATTTTTTCACGAAATTCCGCGTCAGGATCCCACAGATATTCCATAAAAAGTGTGGAACTGTCTGTCGCTAGGGGGGCCAGTTTTCCTTCTTTCATGTAACGCATGATATCACCGTCGCTGATAAATCCAATGGCAGTACCAGCTTTTGAAAGAATTGGTGCGCCGCTGATGTTTTTTTCGGAGAAGAAAGCAATGGCATCATAGACAGTTGCGTCTTCCAGCAGCGCATATACATCTTTTTTCATATATGCTGCCAATGTATGGACTTCTTTTGTAGGTGCTTCAGCAGAAGCGGCTTTTCTCAGTTTCCGATAATACCGGTCAGAATAAACGATATAGATAATCCCGCCAACAACATAAGCGATTGCTGTCAACGCAAAGCCTTTCTGTAAGCCGATGCTTTCCTGCATGCATCCCATAAGCAGGGAACCGATGCCAATGCCAATGTCGTAGGAGAGTAAGTAAGTAGCATTGGCAACGCCCCGTTTTGGCGCAGGTGTGGTACCGGTTACAAAGGATTGGAAAAGTGGCTGCAAAATGCCATAGCCGATACCGAAGAAAAACCCTGCGATCAGCAAATGTGCACCTGTTGTCAAGAAAATATAACTGGTCATGGTGACTACCAGAATGATCAGGCTGATATATACAAGGACACGGTGTTTGCCTGCATCAATCATTTTCTGTGTAGAAATTTTAGACAACAACATGCCAATAACAAGGCAGATATAGAAGTAAGGAAGAAAAGACATCAGATTCTTTTCCTGCGCCAAAATAGAAGAATAAGCGATTACTGCCCCGTAGGGGATCATAAGGAATGTCATGTTAAACATGAAAGGCAATGCGGGATTATAGATGGAATCTTTAATGGAGAATTTTTTCCGCTGTACTTTGGGATATTTGATTCTGCAGCAGGAAACGCAGATCAAAGCGATTACGGAAATAGCAAATACTGTCATGAAAGAAGCTTTGCTGTCCAGGTTGTTTTGCACCTGAATGCCTACAAAGGGGCCAACAGCCATACCAATGGAAATGGTAAATGCAAATCTGCTGATGCCTTCTGTAATTTTGGTGGGAGGCAGTACATCACTGGCAAGAGTCATAGTGGCAGAACCACAGACGGAATACACAGCGCCCATATAAAGGCGGATTACAATCAACGCGCCAAAAATAGGGAATGCGATGAAGCTTGGAAATGCCAGACAGAACATAGCCAGAAACAGCAGATAAACACGATAACGGTTGAAGTTATCCAGCAAATAGCCCGCAATGGGACGAAATAGAATGGTCGCAATAGACGTGGCAGTCAGCACGATGCCGATACCAGAACCAGTGATGCCGATTTCCTGACAATACACTGGAATGATGGGGATGGAAGCATAGAATGCTGCCAGCACCAAGAGGTTGGTGATAAAAAGCAGAATAAACTTTTTATTCCAGATTTTTTGAATGGTTTCCATATAAATACAACTCCTTTTATAAACCAAAAACTAGTGGCAATTGCCACTAGTTTTAATATAGCAAAGAAATGTTTGTAAGTCAATAACTAGTTGCAATTGCCACCAAATAAGATTATAATGATTTTGTAAAAAGGAGGTTTTATCATGCCCAATATTATTGAAAGTCCCTTTAAATCTATTTCTATTTTGTATCGTAAATCCCACATCTGGCTGAATAACTGCTGCTTACAGCATAATTTGACGGCGGCGCAGGCTGTTGTCATACTGATTGTCTGTGATTTTGAAATGTTGACGCAAGACGAAATTACAAAACGTCTGGCATTGGATAAAAGTGTCATTGCGAAAACGGTGACAAAATTGGAAGAATTGGGGTTTTTGATCCGTACTACCAATGCGAGAGACAAACGAACTTTTGATATCCAGCCTACAGAGAAATCATGGCAGGTATATCCATTTATAAAAGAAGAAATTGAAGCCACTTTTCAACGAATGACGCAGCGTATGACAGCGAAGGAACGAGGGGAATTCAAAAGGCTTTTAGCAATGGCGGCAGAAGCGGCAATTGATTTGGAGGATTGAGCACAGTTTTTCTTTTGTCTCATGGATTTTTGAAATTATCCAAGTTCTGATTGTATTATTTGAAAAGATATGATAAAATAAAGATGAATTTTTAAAATTGTATTTATTATTAAGGGGAGAAAAAATATGCCAAAGGTTGCTTATTCCGAAGAAGAACGAAAACAAATAAGGGATGACTTGATTCGTGTGTCTTTGGAGCTGATGGCAAAACAGGGAATCCAGCATACAACAGTGGAGCAGATTTATAAAAAAGTTGGAATCTCTCGTACCTTCTTCTATTCTTTTTTTCAGACGAAAGAAGATTTGGTCATTGAAGCCCTTTATTTCCAGCAGCCGAAGATCATAGCCTATGTCCAGCAGTTGATGGCAGATCCTGCTTTGACATGGCATGAAGGTGTAAGACAATTTATCTATTCCTGCTGTAATGGTGCCAAAAGTGGTTTTGCTGTTTTGAGTGTGGATGAACAGCAGATTTTGTTTCAGCGATTGTCAAAAGAAAGTTATGAAGTTTTTCGGAAAAAACAGTCGGTGCTTTTTGGAAAGATTCTGGAATCTTTTGGCATTGACGCCAGAAAAGAGCATGTAGATTTGTTTATCAATCTTTGCCTGACGGTCATTATTATTCATCGTTCTGTTCCAGAAAGACTGCCTTTCTTTGTGCCGGAAGCAGCAGAGAAAACTACAGAATTTCAGATCAACGCTGTTATTGACTATTTAGAAAAGTTAAAAGAATCCTCTTTGTAAAGACAGATTGGCATCCGTCCGAATATGTTATCTGTATTCTGACGGATTTCTTTACAGCCAAAATAAATACAAATTATATAATTTATTCTTATTTTGTTGTTAGGCTGCTAAATAGAAATATCATTTCTGTGCAGCAGTTGAAAATATCATCAAATCATTAGGAGGGAACAATTATGGGATTTTTCGGAAAATTATTCAAAGGGCCTGAAATCGACATGGAAAAAAGCAATGCCAATGCAAAGAAAATGAGGCTGCTTTTCAACCAGGTGGTAGAAGATGGAGATGCCTATCAGCTGATTTTCGGTTATACGGAAGATGTTGCATGGTTCAATTACGGTTTTGTCCATGGCAGCAAAACAAAGATTGGCAATCTGATCGTAGGTTGGAATGAAGAAACAAAGACTATCGTCGTGGTTCCTACGGTACCGGATCTTTCTGGCTGCGGCGATCCTGTATATTATCGTCATTCTGAAATTTTAAAGGCCTATCGGAATAAATATCCTACAGATGCTTTTATCATTTATCCGGATAAAAAGGCTTATATTGGCATCAATGCTTATGACTGGCTGGAAGATGAAAAGCTTTATGTTTATGTATCTCAGGAGAAAGAATTGGCTGCATTCACAGAATTTTTTATGAACCAGTACGCAACAAAGTGAGGCATATATGTTGAAAGAATTTGGTGGTATCCTGATTTTTCTTCTGATACTGGTGATCTTTGGGAATATTTGGTTCCATTTTGTTGAATCGGTGTTGGATAAGATTAAAAAGATTTTTTGCCGCCGCAAAGAACCTGTTGTGTGGCATACACTTCCACAAGAGAAGGAAAAGGAACAGAAATAAGGAAATCAGAAAAAAACATGCAGACAAAAAGAATGATTTGAACGGTATGTATGTCTGTATGTTTTCATAAAAAGCAGAAAAATTATAAGAATTCCCTTTGCTGAAAGAATCAGCAGAGGGAATTTTTTATGAGAAAAATGAATGAAACTTCGCATTTGGATGATAGCAGCAATGCATTGATATAAAACCTTTTTAAAAATATAAAAAACGGAATCTGGGAATAGGATTAAATTTTGAAAAAGGGTTACTCCTGCAGTTACTGTATCAAGTAACCTGAACGAAAAATAGATTATATTTGGAGTTTCATTGCTGTTTGATATACATGCTTGAATAAAATCTGTTTGGAATGGATCATGCTATAAAAATATAATCCATTATCTTTTTTAAAAATATTTATTAAAATGCATAAAGAGTGCGAAAATCATCACGAAAAATGAGGATTTTCTTTTAAATATGTGATAAAATATAATAAAAATGTGAAATTGCTGGAGGGTTTACCATGTTTCGGATCGCAGTTTGTGATGACAATTGCGCTATATGCAGTGAAATAGAAAATACTATCGAAGATTTTTTTAAAACAGAAACCATTCATTATGAGTTAGACATTTTTCAATCTGGTGAAGAATTGCTGAAGGAATTGAACGATCATGCAAAGTATGATTTGATTTATCTGGATATTGAATTGGCAGAATTAAATGGCGTTGTGGTAGGGCGTTATATCAGAGAAACCATGATGGATGATTATATGCAGATTGCTTTTATTTCAGCAAAAGCATCTTACGCAATGGAGTTATTCCAAATCAGGCCCATTCATTTTTTGGTAAAACCTTTTTCGCCGAGACAGGTCATTGGAGTTTTGGAAAAGGCGCTGGAATTGCAGGGACATCAAATTAAGATATTTACCTATAAGACTGGAAAGACGGAAAACAGAATACCCTATAAAGAAATCATATATTTCAGCAGTGAGGCAAAAAAGATCATTGTTCATACAAGAAACAGCAGTGATTCTTTCTACGGCAAGTTATCTGAGCTGAATTTGTCGGATACAGAATTTATACAGATACATAAATCTTTTATTGTCAATAAGCAATATGTGACGCGTTTTAAATTCGATAGTGTATTACTGAGCAATGAAGTAGAGTTGCCCATTAGCCGCATTTATCGAAAAACAGTCAGAGAAAGTCTCATGGGTAGTGGAGTGAGGAAATAAAATGGTATTAGAGTATAGCAATCTGATTTACTTGATCGCGAATCTATTTCGTGTATTCAGCATCAATATTTTTTTGGAAACGATGTTTTCCAAACAACATTTGCGTTGTTCTCAAGTATTAAAACGTGTGATTTTTGTTTTATATTACATGACCAACAGCATTATCTATTTGCATTATCGAATTCCTATCGTTACGGTATTTTCTAATTTATTACTGTTTCTGCTTTTGACACTGCTTTATCACAGTACCATCTATAAAAGATTTTTTGCGGCATGCTGCATATTCTTGCTGGGGATACTTTGCGAAACCATCACATCCAGAACTGCCATTCTGGTATGGGGGCATATTTCTTCCATTGAAGTTATCACTTATACTATAAGCAATTTCCTGTTTTATATTGTTGTGCTTGTCATGAAAAGCATCCTTGGGCAGGAGGAACGCATTTACCAAAAAGGGCGTTGTACAGTGCTGATTATGATCCCAAGCATTTCAGCTTTTGCAGATATTTTGGCATTGTATGGTGGATATGAACAATGGATTACTGTCAGTGTGATTTTTTGTCTGTTTTTGATTAATATAGCATTTTTCTATTTATATCAAATTGTTGTTTCCAATTGTGAAGTGGAAATACAAAACCAGTCTTTGACATTACAGAATAAGGCTTATCAGCAACAGCTGGATATGATTCATGCAACAGAGGACAGTATCAAAAGAGCAAAACATGACTTTAAGAATCATTTGATTGCCTTGGAAGAACTGACAAAAACGGATGAGCGGATAGAATTGCGTGAATATTTCCAGAAGTTGGGCAGAGAGTATCAGTTATCAGAAGACTATGTATGTACGGGGAATCAAATATTGGATGGTCTTGTCAATCATAAGTGGAAAATTATGACGGCAGCAGGGGCTGACGCAGAAATTAAAATGCAGATTCCAGAAAATATGGCGGTAGATGCTTTCGATCTGGTTGTGGTGATCGGCAATTTAATGGATAATGCCATAGAATCATTAAGCAAACAGAAGAAAGGCAAATTTGAAATGGAAATCAGTTATCGGCAAGGTCTGTTGTTTATCAATGCAAAAAATACATATGAAGGTGAACTCATCAAAAAAGGCAATGTGCTGATTTCAACGAAAAAGAATGCAAAAGAACCCCATGGGATTGGCTTGAGCAATGTAAGGCGGATCATAGAAAAGTATCATGGAGAAATGTTGATCGACACAGAAAACAATGTTTTTAATGTGCATATTATTATGTATATATAAATAAATAAAAGCGCATCTTATTACAGATGTGCTTTTTCTGTCAAAAATGGAAAATACATGGGTAATTTTGACATGTTTTAGAAATGCGTGTAATTTTCGGTATAATAGGCTCACAAAAAAAATACACAATAACGGAGGGTGATCTTATGAAAAAATGGAATTGGTTTGGCTTGAAGGCAAATATGTGGAAAGCAGTGGCATCTTTGGCTCTGGTTGTTACAACATTGTCTGTAAACACAACATGTATGTTTGAATACTACCAGCCTAAAATGCCTAAAGGCAGCGAAAAACTGAAACATATCTAAGATTTCGAAGGGCATGGGGTGATTTCTATGACAGAAAAAATAATGGAAAATGTATGGAAAGGTATGAAAACCGCAGATAATGTCCATGAGGAAGATAAGGAGATTTATCTGTTTGGTTTTTATCAAGGCCTGATTTTTCTGTTAAATTTGGCAACAGCTCTGTTTACAGGAATCATTCTGGATATGTTTCTGGAAAGTGTGCTGTTTTTGGTGTGTTTTATTCCCCTGCGGATTTTCGCAGGAGGATATCATGCAAAAACACAGCTTAGATGCTATGTGATGTCAACGATAACGACGATCATTCTGTTGTATCTGATTGGGTTTTTGCAGAAGAATATGGGGGTTAAAGCAATAACATTATACATCATTTCAGCATGCATCATTTGGTGTTTGGCGCCGGTACAGGATAAAAACAAACCATTAGACTTAGATGAGCAAAAGAAATATCGCAAAAAAGTACATAGCTTGCTGCTGTTTATCAGTTTCATTTCTGGAGTATTTTATTTTTGGGGAAATAACATACTTCCAGCAGTAGCGGTGGGTGTAGTTTGCCAATTGGCCATTATTCTCGTATGGGGGAAATACAAGAATCATACACTTGGCTCTGACGAAGTAATGTAAGGAAAGAGATTTAAAATATAAGGCTGAAATCTGTCAGTACATTTTGTACAGAGTGAGAAATGTATAAAATTTGGGGTAGCGTTTGTTTGTTCCGAGGTGCAGAACTTCAAAAAAAGACTCTTCTATGATAAAACATAGGGGAGTCTTTTTTTGTTTGAGGTCATCTGTTATGGAGGAAAGAGGGTGAACAAAGCACATTGAAAAACAGCGGCATGTTGCCGCTGTTTTTTATAATCTATGATAGGACATTAGCAATGCTTAAGCCATATGCATCATACGGAAAATTAGGCTTTTGTATTTTTCCAACAGCTGTTCCAGTGTTTCGGAATTATATTCTCTGTATAGGGTGGGATTTTGCAGAGAAATTGCTGTAGAGGCGTTTATCATTCGGATCAGCTCTTTATCATGAATGATATAGAGGTTTGGCCCGATACCTGTTTCATAGGCACTGTAATTCTTGAGGAATATCTTTTTATCGTTGGCATATACCGAGATATGCGGCATAAAATCACTGGCAAATATATTTTCGTCCAAAATGATAAATTTGATATTGGCGTTCTTTTTGGACACTTCGATGATGTTTTTCATCTGAGAGATACGTTCTTCCACCTGCAGTCGATAGTGGATATCCGTATAATAGATTTCTCCGGAAGTAATGTATTCATACAAAGAGGAAAGCAGGAAGAAAAAGCAGATTTCCTGATTTTCAAAAATTTCTTCCCATGTGATTTGAAGTGTACGAATCATGGATTCGGTAATATCCACTTTGGGACAAGCCTTTGCTGTTTCAACAATATTGTCTATGGTTTCCGGCGGCAAAAGGAACTCAAATCCAAATGTATTGAAAAAATGGAACTTGCTGCCGGAATAAAATTCTGTGCGATATGATCTGTTAATTTCTTTTGATGTGCAGGAGCGCAGTAAAAGATCCTGAGAAGTGATCTTCTGACAAAAGAAAGAAAACAGGGTCTTTACATCGGCAGGATTTTTGATGTTTACAGAAAAATCCAGATTTCCATGTTCGTCAATAGACAGAATGTCAGCAAAAGCATCTTCGACCACAATAGCGTTGGTTTGTTTCAGATTTTTTCCATTATAAAATTCGAAAAATACGGTTTTGTTTTTGCTTAACAGCAAATAGAGCTGTTTCATATAATATTCGGGATTTCTTTCGAATTCCTCCAAATCTAACGCAACGAGACAGCGGATACGGTTTTGCGGACTTTTGGAAACCATTTCCAACGCATTTAGATATTGGAAAGATTTACAGATATCAATGGTCCATACAATCGTAATTTCTTTTTCTGTTTTCAGCAAAATTTGCCGGATGTTCCGGATCAGGTTTTCCAACACCTGTGTATGGCAGAATAAATTATTTTCTCCAGAAGGTTTCTGTCCTTGAGAACCAGAGTTTTCCTGTGAACAGGACTGTCGATAGCAGGCAGTGAGGGCAGATTCAATGGAACAGACCAAAAAAGACAAAATGTCATCTTCATCTTCATCTTTTCTTTCAATCATATCTGAAAAAGTAATGAAAAAATCCTCCACCCGATCTTGCGCTATGATTTCATTGGCAAAGACTCTGGATAATTTTTTGTTGATGACAGAAATTGTGCGTGTTGTTGGAAGGATTCCTTTGTTGCACCATTTACTGATGTACGAGATATCATATCCGGTTTCGTTGGCAATGACCATGATTTTTGTATTTGTAAAAATAATGAGTTTTTTTAAAAATTCGCCGTATGTCATGTGGTTATCCCCCCAAAATGTGTCTGCATGTTTTTTCATACGCTGTTCCTTTATTGTATTCCGGTGCTGAGAAGTGAAATATCCCCCAATATATTTTTTGGCAGCCCAGAAGGATTATGGCATATTTTAAGATGTTTTCCATTTGTTGCTGCATACACAGTTGAATTTTTCCAGTCAAATATTGACTTATTTATTCTCTTATAGGCAATTTCAACTGTTTTTCACAAATGAATTTTATGAAATTATAGCATAGCTTTTACTGTATGGCAAAAAGTTTTTTCAAATTTTCGTGATAAATTTTCCTAAATTAATCAAGTTTATCAAAGAAATGATGCTTATTTTGATATTTTAAAGGAATTATTTGAATTTTTGAATCAAAATCAGTCAATATATTGTGTTTTATTTCAAACAATCATATGGATATAATGGGAATTACAAAACATCATTGTCAACCGCGGTGATGCCGCTGGCTCACTTGATGTAAATAACATTTAAAATATGAAAACAATATTTAATGATTTGGAGGGAATTTTTATGAAACCAATGAGAATGCACCATGTAGGTATTGTATTACCTGAAAAAAGTTATGCACAGGATCTGATTGATATGTTCGGTCTGGAAGTAGATTACACTGGGTTTGTGAATGCATATTCCGCAGACCTGATTTTCACAAAGTATGGTGAAAAGGAAAGTCCCATTGAATTTATCATTCCAAAAGAAGGGGTTCTGACAAAATTCAATAATGGTAAAGGCGGCATTGCACATGTTGCTTTTGAAGTAGATGATATCGAATCTTGTTCCAAAGAATTGATCGATAAAGGCTTCGAAATGCTGGAAACAGAAGCAGTGGAAGGTACAAGTGATATCATTGTTAACTTCCTGAGACCCAAATACTCTCATGGCATTTTGGTCGAATTGGTTCAGACAGTAGGTGAAATCCAGAGAGACTAACAGATTCTGAGCAGCGTGAGGCTGAAATTTCGGTCAGAACGCTGCTTTGGCTTCAAGAAGGAGGTCGTAATATGCTTCAGTTACTTATGGCAGTTTCACCGATTATGATCGTTATGATTGGTATTGTCGGTTTGAAAAAGCCTGCTACAATCGTTTCCGCCATCGCGTTAGTTTATACCATATTTATCACCATGTTTTATGGGAATTTCAAACTGGAAAATGCAGTTCTTTTCTCCGAAACGACAAAGGGGATTATTGAAGGGGCCAAAATGGTATTCATGATTTGGTCAGCATTTCTCATTTTGAATATGCTGATTAAAACAGGGGCTATGGACAAAATCAAAGAAATTATTGCTAGTTTGACATTGGATAAACGGAAACAGTTTATCATCATTGCTTTCTGTTTTGGCGGTTTTTTGGAAGGGGTGGCAGGTGCAGGAACACCGGCTGCCATAGCAGCTCCATTTTTGGTAGCACTTGGCATTCCACCTGTATTTGCGATTGTAGGCGCACTTGTTTTTAATGGAATTGCCGCATCTCTTGGCGCGGCTGGCCTGACAACCATTGGTGGCTTCGCAGCGTTCTTGGATGTTGTAGATGTGATGGATATTTCAAGATATACCTCCTTCATCCATTTCTTCGGCGCATTGGTAGCGCCAATTCTGGTACTTGTTATTTTATGGGGTAAAAAAGCTCTGGATAAGGGAATCGTCAAATTTGCACTGGTAACAGGTTTTGCGTATGGATTCTTCATGGTATTGGTCGCTGCATTTGTAGGGGCAGAATTCCCTACCATTTGCGCAGGTCTCGGTTCTTTGATCGTTGCCATTACCTATATTAAGATTTTCTGTAAGAATGACAATATTCCAGAGGAGTATCAGTATGTAATTGATGAATCCAAAGGAAAAAGCTCAATGCCTGCGTGGAAAGCCTTGTCTGCGTATGCAATTCTGCTGGTGGCTTTGCCTGCGGTGAGATTTTTTGCACCATTGTGGTTTATCAAGCTGGGTTTTGCTGTTTGGATTGGTATTACCATTACTTGTGTCTGTCTTGTATCTTCTATCATTTTGCAGGACGTATCCTCTATGCCTGGCTATATGAAAACATCTTTCTGCAGCGTATTTGGTGCACTGATTGCCATGGCATCTTTGGTGGCACTGTCTAATCTGATGAAAACAAGCGGTATGCTGTCTGTGATTGCAACAGTAATTGCAGACCTTCTGGGGCCTGTATACCCAGCCATTGCAGTAATCATCGGTTCTTTAGGTTCCTTTGTTGCAGGTACTACAACAGGTTCCAATATTTTGTTTGCACCCATGCATTATGAAGCATGTACGATTCTTGGTTTTAACATTCCTTTGGTATTTGCTGCCCAGAGTGCAGGCGGCGCCTTAGGGAACATGATTTGTACAAACAACGTTGTTGCAGTATGCGCAACTGTAGGATTTAAAGGGGAAGAAGGCACCATCATGCGGAAGGTGTTCAAACCGATTTGTATTTTGTGGCTGCTTTACTGTCTGCTGGCGTTGCTGTATGCTTATGTCTTGTTCCCAGTGGCTTGATATGGCGATTTGTAAGTGGTAGAAAGGGGCGGACAGATGGCAATTATGGTGATGAATCAGCTTCTGACAATGATCATTTTAATGTCAGTAGGCGTTGTTTTGAACAAAAGAAAATATCTTTCTGCAAATGACACCAAAGAATTGTCTGTAATTCTGGTGAAGGTCGCTGTTCCAGCCAATATGATCATTTTGCTGCAACGCTCCTATTCACAAGAGATTTTCGTTGGATTTCTAAAAGTCTGTGCTGGAACATTGGGAGTCTGTTTTATAGCAACAGTAGTATTCTATGTTGCTGGAAAATGGATGAAGATGACATTATCCAGTTCCACATTGTTTGCATGCTGCGGCGCGTATAGCAACATTATTTTTATGGGACAGCCGCTGATCAAGGCGCTTTATGGGGAAGAAGGACTGATTTTCTGTGTAGCGGTAATGTTTGTCAGCACATTGTTCCTGTTTACTGTCTGTTCCATTCTGCTTGCGCTGGGAACTGATAAAATGAAAGATTCCGCAAAGGTATTGAAAGATTCCTTTTTGAATTTGGTATTTATTTCAGGCATCATAGGATTTATCTGTTTTGCAAAATCTATCGTGCTTCCGCAGATCATAAGGGATGCGCTGCAGTTCTCTGCCAATACCACAGTTTGCTTATCCATGATTTATATTGGATTTTTGATTGCAGAAGCGGATTTAAAGGAAGTTATGAAGGATAAACAGGTATACACATTTTGTTTCCTGAGTTTGATTGTAACTCCTATTTTGGCAAAAGTCTTTGGCGGATTATTTTTGGATGGAATGCCATTGGCTGTGCTTGTGATCCTTATGGGAACACCGGCAGGAGCATTGCTGCCGTCTTTTGTGGAATCCTATGGAAAAAGCGCAAAAAGAGCATCGCAGTATGTGTTCATGTCCACCATTTTGTCCATCATTACATTGCCGGCTGTTGCAGAATTCCTTTGCTGATGAGAATTACAAAGGCAAAGAGAGAATGAAAAAACTTGATACAGGCTTAGTATGTTATGATTATGGTAGAAAAAACTCTCATGTTTTCTACTTATAAATGTCACCGATGTTTGTTTATTGCGTCACGACACCGGTGACCTCCTTTAAAAATATGTAGGTAAAATGAATACTCTGTGCCAGAGAACATTGATTATGCCTCTCCCAATTCCTCCTGGTCTATCTTTTGGTGGATTCCGAAATAGACTAGGAGGTTTTATTTATTTTAGGAGAAAACTATGAAGGAGTGGGAAGGGTAACCTTTCAATGAGGACGAAGGGGAAGCAGATGAACATTGAAAAAACCTTCCTGAAAAAAAGAAAGCCAAAATCCTGAGTTGGTGGATTCTGGCTTTCTTTTTTATTCTGCATCTTTTTCTTTTTTGTGGTTGTTTTTTAGATACATAATATGATCTGCGCGGTCGTGATAATGTTTTGTTAAGAGTTCCTGAGCTATTTCAAACTCATTTTTTTCGATTGCTTCTAAAATTTCACGATGTTCTTCAATATTACGTTCCCGATGAGAAAATTGATCATATGTGATGGAAAGTGTCAAAAGCGTTATGACTACATCATAAGTTTTTTCCAGCATGGGATTGTCAGCAGCAATGATAAAGGAACGTTCAAAATCCATAGAAGCGGCAACGTAATCGGTGCTGTTGGCAGTGTCATACATTGCACGCTGATGCTCAAATGCTTTGCGCAGTGTAGAAATCAAAGCAGGCATTTTGCCGTTATCACGACAAAGTTTGAAAGCGCCCAACAGATGAATCAGCACAACGTTGCACAGATCATCAATGATTTTCTCATTCAAATCGGTTACATGATATTTCTGATTGGAATTGATGGTGATCAGTCGTTCTGTTTCCAGCTGAGACAGTGCCTCGCGGATAGGTGTGTTGCTGATACCGAGTTCTTTTGAAAGATGCACGATGTTGATAGGTTCACCTAAATCATATTCTCTGGACAATATTCTGCTTTTGATGATTTCATAAACCTGATCTCTCATTGAAATTCGTTTGAGTGTCATAAGACAAATCCTCCATCTAAATGATATTATATTTCGACTGGTTTTGATAATCAAAAGGCGAGCTTTTGATAATGCATGAGGCAGAGCTGAAAATGCGTGTTAGACTTATGCTGAAAAAATTTTGTTCATTCTAGTGGGAGAAAGGCAGCATTATAAAAAAAGAGTTGTCATACAATAACAACTTAAATATTTTTGAACTCACAATGTTTAAAAACCAAGTGTTACTTAAAAGTATACACCTTTTGAAGAATCACCGTCAAGACGGATGTAGAAGAATGCCATGAAAAACAATATAAAATAAGTTTTTTCATACTTTTTTGCAGTTGGAATGTTCGGAAATAAAAACAACATAAAACATCATATTTTTTGTCTGAGAAAATAGTTGTCTTTCAAGGTAATTTTTGGCCATTCAGAAAAATATCTTTAAAATATAAGGCTGTATATAAAAGGAAAGTCTTCCTTAATGTATGACTACAAAACCAAATGCAAGGGCAATGTATGACAAGATTTTGGCGGTTATAGGGATGATATCGGGAAAAAATAGGCGTTAAATGGAAGAATATGAGAAATAGACTATTTAGCGGGCGAGTAGGACATAAAATGGAATATATAGCTTTATGATTCACAATTCTTTATGAAACAATATAAAAAGAAAATGACTAGTACTTTATTCGTTATTGACAGAAATGCTAATAAAATGGGATAATTTTAAGTAAGTTATTGAAAGTTTTTGATAAATAACTTAATTCCTAGTTTTTTTGCATTACATCTGCTTCTTTCTGGTTGATATTACTTAAAATAGTTAAAAAGTGATTTAGAAGCAAAAAAATTGACAAAAACATTGACATATTGCATCAAATCGTGTACTATATATTTAAAAGTGCACTGTGCATAGTTTGTTATGTTCGGGAAGGTGCTTAAATGGTCATTTTGTGAAATTTATGTAAAATCATATAAAGTACATAGGAGTTTATGTAATTAAGATACAAAGTGTCTTAATTTCGGAGAAAAGAGAGCGTGCAAAAAAAGAAGGAGAAAACATCGTATTTGCGGTCAGAGTGCGATGCTACTTAAAAAACACGAAAGGAGGAAAGGAGCGTTAAATGATGTTATCGGATTTATAACTATACTATTGTATGGA
This sequence comes from uncultured Clostridia bacterium, assembly GCA_902477755.1. Classification (GTDB taxonomy): domain Bacteria; phylum Bacillota; class Clostridia; order Lachnospirales; family Anaerotignaceae; genus Anaerotignum. The sequence goes on along the minus strand of CABSIK010000001.1, from coordinate 323,418 downwards.
AGGGAGAATGTGTAATGAATAATCTTAAGGGTAAAGACATCATGGCGGTTGGCTTGACAATGTTTGCGATTTTCTTTGGCGCGGGCAACTTGATCTTTCCGCCCTATTTGGGGAGAATGACAGGCCCAGAATGGTTCCTGGGATTCTTTTTCTTCTTCCTTGTTGACATCGGTGTTTCCATGATCGCAATCTTTGCAACCATTCGAAGCAACGATCTTTCCATGACAGGTATTCCCAGCAGACTTGGTAAGAAGATGGCAACGGTTGTAGCAATCATCATCGCAACTTGTCTTGCACCTTGTTTGGCGGTACCCAGAACAGCTGCAACAACTTTTGAAATGGGTTGGTCACAGATGTTCCCCAGCCTTAGCATTTGGGTATTCAGCTTTATCTTTTTCGCAGTTGTTTGTTTCCTGACAATCCGTCCTTCTAAGGTCGTTGATATCGTAGGTAATTATCTGACACCTATTCTTGTAATTTGTGTTCTTGTATTGATCGTGCTTGGTATTGTAGATCCCATTGGTCCCATCGCAGACGAATCTACAGTTGTAACAATTAAAGAAGGTATCATCAATGGTTATCAGACAATGGACCCTCTGGGTGTTGGCTTGATTATCGTAGCAATTATGGGGGCTGTTGTAGAAAAAGGCTATACATCTAAAGATGTACAGGGTCGTCTGTTGGCAAGAGCAGCGCTGATCGCAGCAATTCTGCTGTTTATTGTTTACGGCGGTTTGACATTCCTGGGCGCTACGGTTTCCTCCGGCGGTTATGAAGATTATAACCAGGCAGCTCTGGTTGTAGCAATTACAGAACAGCTTCTGGGTACATGGGGCGTAATCATGATGGCAGTTATCGTATTGTTCGCTTGCTTGACAACAGCAATTGGTCTGACATCCGGTTTTGCAGGTACACTGGAAAAACTGACAAACGGTAAATGCAAATACAGAACAGTCGTAATCGTAATGTCTGTTTTCTCCTTCGTTGTTTCCAACGCAGGTATTGACAAAATCATCAGCGTGGCAGCACCTATTCTGTCCGTAATCTTCCCTTGCTTCATCACAATGTCCGTATTGATGTTCTTTGGGAAACACATCAAAAATGATAATGTTATTAGAGTAGCAACATTGTTCGCATTCGTAATCAGCTTGTCCGAGGTTCTGGCTGGATTTGGCCTGCCTTTGACATATACTCAGTTCCTGCCTCTGCACGCATATTCTTTGGGTTGGATCGTACCAGCAATCATTGGCGGTATCATTGGTAAATTCATCCCCTGCAAGAATAGTGAAGCTTGATGCAAAACAGGTTCTTGAATTTGAAGCATGTAAAAGAAGTGGTAAAAACATATGAAACTAACGCAACCAAAAGCAGATAAGGAGGATAGTTATGAAAAAACTGATGACAGGTAACGAAGCTCTGGTGCAGGGCGCATGGGAAGCTGGCGTGTTGGTGGCTTCTGCATATCCGGGCACCCCTTCTACAGAAATTATCGAAAATATGTCTGCACGGAAGGAAGTTTACTCTGAATGGGCACCCAATGAAAAAGTAGCTATGGAAGCTGCAATCGGTGCATCCATCGCAGGTGTAAGAAGTTTGGCAGCAATGAAACATGTAGGTTTGAATGTTGCTGCAGACCCTCTCTTTACATTCGTATATACAGGTGTAAATGGTGGTATGGTCGTTGTAACTGCTGACGAACCTGGACAGCATTCCTCTCAGAATGAACAGGACAACAGAAATTATGCACGGGCAGCAATGATTCCTATGATGGAACCTGCAACCAGCGCAGAAGCGAAAGATTTCATGAAAGAAGCTTATGAAATTTCTGAACGTTTTGATACACCTGTATTGATGAGAATGACTACAAGAGCTTGTCATTCCAAAGGTCTGGTTGAATGTGGCGACAGAATGGAAAAAGCGCCTGTAAAACCCTACGAGAAAAACGCAAAGAAATATGTAATGGTTCCTGCCAATGCAAAAGTTCGCAGAGTTGACCTTGCTGAAAGAATGAAACAGTTGGAAGAATTCTCCGAACAGACACCTTTGAACTTTGTGGAAGACAACGGAAGCAAAGTAGGTGTGATCACTTCTGGTATGTGTTACTGTTTTGCAAAAGAAGTATTTGGTGATGATGTAAACTATCTGAAACTTGGCTTTACATATCCTCTGCCTGAAAAGAAGATGGTAGAATTCTGCAAAGGTCTGGACACTATCTATGTGATCGAAGAAAACGATCCTCTGATTGAAGGAGAAGTACAGAGACTGGGCTTTGAAGTCAAAGGCAAAAATACATTCCCCGCTTATGATGAACTGACATCTGACGTAATCCGCAAATGTGTTCATGGCGAAGAATTTGAAACCATTGATTATGATAAAGCAAAGGTTGTTCCCAGACCTCCCGCACTGTGTGCAGGATGTCCTCACAGAGGTTTCTTCTACGAACTGGGTAAGAGAAAGAATGTCATGGTAACAGGTGACATTGGCTGTTATACACTGGGCTTTGCAGAACCTTACAATGCAATTGACTCCTGCGTATGTATGGGTGCAGCTTTCTCCACAGGTCATGGCGCAGCCAAAGCCTTTGAACAGAAGGGTGAAGACACAAGAGTTGTTGGTGTAATGGGTGACTCCACATTTTTCCACACAGGCATCAACTCCCTGACAGAATGTCTGTACAACAATTCTAAGACAGTCAGCGTAATTCTGGACAACAGAATCACAGGTATGACTGGTCATCAGGAAAACCCCGGTTCCGGCAAACATGCTGATGGCAGTGATGCAACAGCAATTGATATCGAAACCGTATGTAGAGCACTGGGTGCGAAAAACATCAGAACCATTGATCCTAATAACCTGACACTGATGAGAGAAACATTGGATTGGGCTCTGGGATTGGACGAACCTTCTGTTATCATCACAAAATGGCCTTGCGTTCTGAAGAAATTCAGCGAAGATGATAAAGCAAAATTCCCTACAGCATACAAGACCAAAGACGTTGTAGATACAGATAAATGTATTGGCTGTAAGCTGTGCCTGAAGACAGGTTGTCCTGCTCTTTACATTGACAGAGAAACCAAAAAAGCTGGTATCGATTCTTTGCAGTGTGTAGGCTGTGGCGTATGTGAACAGGTATGTCCGAAACAGGCAATCGGAAAGGAGCGCTAAGAAGATGAGTGATAAAAGAACAAAAAACATTTTGCTGGTTGGCGTAGGCGGTCAGGGTACAATCCTTGCTTCTAAGCTCCTGACACTGGGTCTGATGGAAGAGGGATATGACGTAAAAATGAGTGAGATCCACGGCATGAGCCAGAGAGGCGGCAGCGTATCTTCTCAGGTAAGATATGGCGAAAAGGTATGGTCTCCTGTTATTGAAAAAGGCTCTGCTGATATGATCGTTTCCTTCGAAAAGATGGAAGCTCTGAGATGGCTGGAATATCTGAAAAAAGATGGCAAAGTTGTTGTCAACAACCATGAAATGATGCCTATGCCTGTTATCATGGGCAAAGCGGATTATTCTCCGGACATCATCAAAGAAATGCAGGATAACTGTAAAGACGTTACTGTTGTAAACGCAACAGAAGAAGCAGTGAAACTGGGCAACGGCAAAGTAATGAACATCATCCTTCTTGGAACCATCATCAAAGCGATGGGGCTGGAAGATATTGATTGGAACAAGATTGTCCGCGAAAATGTGAAACCTGCATTTGTAGAAGATAACCTGAAGGCAATCCAAGTAGGTATGAGCCTTGTGTAATACCTTTTAAAAATAAATGTAAACGCAAAAGAGAATGGAGGCTGAAATATGTATAATCAGTATTTTTATGGTCTTGGTAGTGCAAAATCCTGTATTCGTGAATTGTTTGAATACGGCTTGCAGCAGGCTGCAGTAGTAGGTAAGGAAAATGTGTTTGACTTCTCTCTGGGCAATCCCAGCATTCCTTCTCCTGCATCTGTAAACGAAGCAGCCATTGATGTTATCAAGAACGAAGATAGTCTGCTGGTTCATGGATATAGCAGCGCACCTGGCTTTGCTGATGCAAGAGATGCGGTAGCAAAAGAACTGGCAGAACGTACAGGAACAGAAATCCATGGCGCAGACCTGTATTTCACCTGCGGCGCAGCGCCTGCACTGATTGCAGTATGCAAAGCGCTGAATATCGACAGCGATACAGAAATTCTGGCAGTTGCACCGTTCTTCCCTGAATATCGTCCTTTTGTTGAAAGTACCGGCAGTAAATTCGTTTATGTACCTGCCGATACAGAAAACTTCCAGATTGATCTGAAAACATTGGAAGCAATGATCAATGAACATACACAGGCAGTGATCATCAACTCTCCCAACAACCCCTCCGGCGTTGTATTCAGCAGAGATACACTGGAAAAAGTAGCAGCGATCCTGACTAAGAAGAGTGAAGAACTTGGCAGACCTGTATACCTGATTTCCGACGAACCTTATCGTGAACTGGTATATGATGGCGTAGAAGTGCCTTGGGTTCCTTCCATCTACAAAGATACACTTGTATGCTATTCTTATTCCAAATCCCTGTCTCTGCCCGGCGAACGTATCGGTTATGTATATGTTCCTGAAAAAATGACTGATGCAAAAGAAATGTTCGCTGCAATCGCAGGTGCATCCAGAGTTATTGGTCATGTTTGCCCTCCTACACTGATCCAGCGTGTAGTTGCTCGTTGTGCTTATGAAAAACCTGACCTGGAAGCATATGATGTAAACCGCAAACTGCTTTACAACGGTTTGAAGAAAATCGGTTATGAATGTGCAAGCCCTGACGGTGCGTTCTATCTTTTCGTAAAAGCACCCGGTGGTGATGGCAAGGCATTCTCTGAAAAATGCAAACTGAAAAATCTGTTGGTAGTTCCTTCCGACGATTTCGGTGTAGAAGGTTACTTTAGACTTTGCTACTGCGTATCTAAAGAAACCATCGAAAAATCCCTGCCGATTTTTGAAGAGGTGTTCAACGCATAAAAATGTGTATTTATTATGGAATGGAAGAAGGAGATTGAAGTATGAAGAAATTAATGACTGGTAACGAAGCTTTGGTGAGAGGCGCTTGGGAAGCTGGCGTGAATTTTGCATCTGCTTACCCCGGCACTCCCAGTACAGAAATTCTGGAAAACATGTCTGGTTATAAAGAAGTGTATTCCGAATGGGCACCCAATGAAAAAGTAGCACTGGAAGCTGCTGTAGGTGCATCCATTGCCGGCGCAAGAAGTATGGCTTCCATGAAACATGTAGGTCTGAACGTTGCAGCTGACCCTCTGTTCTCTTTTGTATATCAGGGCGTAAACGGCGGTATGGTTATCATCACAGCCGATGAACCCGGTCAGCATTCTTCTCAGAATGAACAGGATAACAGACATTATGCGAAAGCAGCAAAACTTGCTATGATCGAACCTTCTGATTCTCAGGAAGCAAGAGATTTCATGAAAGAAGCTTTTGAAATTTCCGAACAGTTGGATACACCCATCCTGATGAGAATGACAACAAGACTGTGCCATTCCAAAGGTATCGTAGAATGTGGTGAAAGAGCAGAAGTTCCTGCGAAAAAATATGAAAAGAATATCGCAAAACATCTGAATCCTCCTGCAATTGCAAAAAAACAGAGAATCCTGCTGGAAGACAGACTGGTGAAACTGAAAGAATTCTCCGAAACAACACATATGAACAGAATCGAAGACAACGGCAAAAAAGTTGGTGTGGTTGTTTCCGGTATGTGCTATTGCTACGCAAAAGAAGTTTTCGGCGACGATGTAAACTATCTGAAACTGGGCTTTACATATCCTCTGCCTTCTGATATGATCAAAAAGTTCTGCACAGGCTTGGATATCATCTATGTAATCGAAGAAAACGATCCTATCCTGGAAGAAGAAATTCAGAGACTGGGCTTCGATCCTAAAGGCAAAAATACATTCCCCGCTTATGACGAACTGACATCTGACGTAATCAGAAAATGCGTATTCGGCAAAACATTTGAAAGCGTAGATTACGATAGAACAAAAGTTGTTGCTCGTCCTCCCGCACTGTGCGCAGGATGTCCTCACAGAGGTCTGTTCTATGAACTGGGCAAGAAAAAGAATGTGCTTGTTTCCGGCGACATCGGATGCTATACTCTGGGTTACGCAGATCCCTACAATGCAATGGACTTGAACCTTTGCATGGGCGCAAGCTTCTCCATGGGTCACGGCGCAGCTAAGAAGTTCGAAATGTTCAATGAAGACATGAGAGTTGTATCCGTTCTGGGTGACTCCACATTCTTCCATACAGGTATGAACTCCCTGGTAGAATGTATTTACAATGGTTCTAAGACCGTAAATATCATTCTGGACAACAGAATCACAGGTATGACTGGTCATCAGGAAAACCCTGGTACAGGTAAACACGCTGACGGCAGCGATGCTACAGAACTGGATATCGAAACAGTATGCAAATCTTTGGGTGCAAAAAATATCAGAACAATCAATCCCAACAACCTGCAGCTGGTAAGAGAAACCTTGGATTGGGCGCTTTCTCTGGACGAACCTTCTGTAATCATCACAAAATATCCTTGCGTACTGAAGAAATTCAGTGAAGAAGATAAAGCAAAATTCCCTGAAGCATACAAAACAAAGAACATTGTTGATAAAGATAAATGTATTGGATGTAAGATGTGCTTGAAGAGCGGATGTCCTGCTTTGTTCCTGAACAGAGACGATAAGAAAGCAGAAATCGATCCTCTGCAGTGCGTAGGCTGTGATGTATGCCAGCAGATTTGTCCTAAGAATGCAATCGGAAAGGTGGAGAAATAAGATGACAAAGAGCGTATTATTGGTTGGTGTAGGCGGTCAGGGTACTATTCTGGCTTCTAAACTTCTGACACTGGGCCTGATGGAAGAAGGCTTCGATGTAAAAATGAGTGAAATCCACGGCATGAGCCAGAGAGGCGGCAGCGTTTCCTCTCAGGTAAGATATGGCGACAAAGTATGGTCTCCTGTTATTGAAAAAGGTTCTGCAGACATGATCGTGTCTTTCGAAAAAATGGAAGCACTGAGATGGCTGGAATACCTGAAAAAAGACGGCAAAGTTGTTGTCAACGATCATGAAATGATGCCCATGCCCGTTATTATGGGTAAAGCTGATTACGCAGCTGACATCATCGATGAAATCAAAAAAGCATGCCATGATGTAACTGTTGTAAACGCAACAGAAGAAGCAGTGAAACTGGGCAACGGCAAGGTTATGAACATCATCCTGCTGGGCACCATTATCAAAGCAATGAAACTTGATAACATCGATTGGGAAAGAATTGTAAGAGAAAACGTAAAACCTGCTTTTGTTGAAGACAACCTGAAAGCAATCAAAGTAGGTATGGATTTGGTATAACGGGCAATACTGACTCTAGGTAAATAAAGTAGGCGAATCTCAGCATATAACAGCTGAGATTCGCTGTTTCTAAAATTTCTAGGAAATGAGTGTTGAATTATGAATGTATATGAAGAATACAAAAAGAAACTAGTATCTGCTGAAGAAGCAGTAAAAATCGTAAAAAGTGGTGATTGGGTAGACTACAGCCAGACCTGCTCTTTCCCAGAAGATTTGGACGCTGCTCTGGCAGCAAGAAGAGATGAGCTCGAAGATGTCAAAGTAAGAAATGCCATCAGCATGAAGCCTGTTCAGGTAGTAGAACAGGATCCTGACCAGAAGGCATTTACTTATAATCTGTGGCATTGCTCCGGTATCGACAGAAAATATGTGGATCAGGGGAGAGCATTCTATTCTCCCATGCTTTTCAGAAATTGCGGCTCTTATTATTCCAGAGGCTATGCACCCGTTAATGTTGCCATGATTACAGTAGCTCCCATGGATAAGAACGGTTACTTCAGCTATGGTCTGACAAACTGCTGTATGCAGGAAATGCTGGACGCTGCAGATCACATTATTCTGGAAGTAAATCCCAACATGCCTTTTGTATTTGGTATGGAATGTGACCATATCCATATTTCTGAAGTGGATTATGTTGTGGAAAGCACAAAACCTCTGGGTCTTGCTCCCGGCGGTGCACCTTCTGAAATCGACAAAAAAATTGCAGGAAATATTTTCCCTTATCTGTACGACGGCATCACACTGCAGATTGGTATCGGCGGTATGCCCAACGCTTTGGGCGGTCTGATTGCTGATTCCGATCTGAAAGATCTGGGTATGCATACAGAACTGATGAGTGACGGTTATCTGAAACTGTATCAGGCTGGTAAAATCACAAATAAGAAGAAACTGCTGAACCGTGGCAAAGGTGTATTCTCCATCTGTAACGGTTCCACAGAACTGTATGAATTCCTGGATCATAATATTGATATCATGTCTGCGCCTATGAGATATGTAAACAATCCAGAAACCATTAGACAGCTGGATCATTTTGTATCCATCAATGGCTGTGTATCTATGGACTTGTATGGTCAGGTTTGCTCTGAAACCTCCGGTACAAGACATATCAGCGGTACAGGCGGCCAGCTTGACTTTGTAACAGGCGCTTATGCAGCAGAACATGGACAGGCATTCCTGGCAATGGCTTCTACATTTAAAGATAAACAGGGCGAAGTTCATTCTCGTATTCTGCCTAAATTTACAGCAGGTGATGTAATTACAACACCTAGAACACAGGCACCTAGAATGGTAACAGAATATGGTGTTGCACAGTTGTCCGGTTTGGCAACATGGCAGAGAGCAGAAGCGATCATCTCTATTGCTCATCCTGATTTCCGTGATGAATTGATCAAAGCAGCAGAAGAACAGAAGATCTGGCGGAGATCCAATAAGCGATAGGAGGAAGACCTATGGGTGTAAGTGTAAATCGTTGGATAAAGCTGATCGCGGGGACGTTCATGTTATTGTTCCTTGGTTTGCTTTATGCATGGTCTATTTTTAACGCTCCGTTCAAAAGTGTATATGAAAGCTGGACAGTTTCACAATTGTCCATGACATTTACAATTTCCATGATTTTCTTCTGCCTGAGTGCATTTGTGGCAGGAAATCTTGCGAAAAAAATCAGTACACAAAATATTCTGCGGATTGCAGCGGTCATGCTTTTTGCTGGATTTTTCGGGGTATCTATGCTTAATCCCGAAGATTCCGCTACAAGCTTGATCCTCTTGTATATCCTTTATGGTTTTTTGTGCGGCAGTGGTGTTGGTATGGGGTATAATGCCATTATCAGCACTGTCAATAAAAGTTTTGCGGACAGAGCTGGTTTAGCATCCGGTGTGATGCTGCTGGGCTTTGGTCTTGGTGGTATTGTATTAGGTGGGACTGTAGGTACTGTCATCGAAAAGATCGGTTTGTTTGCTACATTCAGAGTACTGGGCATTTTGATTGCAGTTGTCTTGTTTATTGGTTCTATCTTCATTACACCGCCACCAGTAGATGCTGGAAAAGTTGTTGAACAGAAGAAAAATGATGACTTTGGTTATACAGCAAGTGAAATGATCAGAGAAAAATCCTTCTGGATTTTTGTGGTATGGACGATCCTGTTGAATTCTGCCAGCCTTCTGGTTATCAACAGTGCGGCAACCATTGCTGTGTCCTTTGGCATCCCTGCGGTTTTGGGGCTGATCGTTTCGCTGTTCAATGGTATCGGACGCGTTATTCATGGTGCGTTCTTTGACCGGTTTAAAGAAAAGAAGTCTACTTTGCTGAATACCAGTTTCGTGCTTTGTGCAGGTATTTTATTAACTTTAGGTGCGGCTTTTCAGGCTGCTCCCTTTATCCTACTGGGATTGATTTTCAGCGGACTTGGATATGGCGGTACACCTACGCTGGCTTCTACTGTAATTCTTGACCGATTTGGGCCTAAAAACTATGCTGTCAACTTTAGTATTGCCAATTTCTCTTTGGCGCCGGCAGCAATCATTGGTCCTATGATTTCCAGTGTTTTGATTGAAAAATCTAATGGTGCTTATAACAGCACTTTTTGGATGATCATCATTCTTGCGGCTGTGGCAATGGTTTTGAGATTGTTTTTGAAAGAGCAACATGCTCACAAATAATTGTCAATCAAAATAACCTCCAAAATAATGACATACTGTACATGAGAAAAACATAAAACTTTGCTAAAGATGTTCCTAAAAGTAATACTTCAAAATTATTGAAGCAGCCAAAGGATGTGGCTTGTCGTCTGTAAACACAGACGGCAAGCTTTTTTATTTTTAAACTAAAAAGGCAGTACATAAGAAAAAAGATAGCCGGAAATCCCGTAATTTCAGGAATTCCGGCTATCTTTGTTTGTTTAAATTGTGCGAGGAATGCTTTTTATGACAGTTTTCATTCAGAAAAAGAATTTATTTGCTTTTGACTGTCAGTTTCTTATGGATTTCGGAATAATCAAGAGGATTGTTTAATGGCTTTAACTGCATTTACAAATTGCAGAACATCTTTTGGCGCATCCAAGCTATAAAGCAATCCATAAGGAATGCTGTAATCCCAGTTAACAGGAATTGAGACTAAACCAGGATGTACATCGCGCCAGCATTCAATGGTCAAAAGGACATTTCCCGTTTCAGCGCATCGATTAAAGACAGAAAGATCATAAAATTGTGGTGTGTCTTCGATATGAATTGCAGAGTGATTTCTTTCGAGATCATCACGAATTAAATCATTCGTTTCAGAGTCTCCTTTTCGTACCATCATCAGCGTTTCGCCATAAAGATCCGATATGTTGATGTTGGTTTTTAAGGCGAGAGGGTGTTCTCTGGATACTGCGATCATTTTTTTGTATCGTCCAAGCTGCAGAAAATTGCAGCGAGAAAGCCATTCTTTAGAGTCGCAAACACCGATAAGAAAATCAAATTTTTCTCCCAGCTTTTCGATTTCCAAAAGAATGCCGTCATGATTGTCCTCAAATGGCACAAGATGCAATTTATAAGAAGGAAAATCCTGATTTACAAGATACCAGAGATCCATGAAAGGCTTTGCTGGATTGAGCAAGGATGTGCCTACACAGAATGTGGTTTCATAGTCATAAAGAGCAGCTTTTGCTTTGCTGATGGCTTGTTGGGAATGATTCATCATCAATTTTGCTTCTTTGTAAATGACGATACCGGCTTGTGTCAGATGGACACCTGAAGGCTTGCGTTCTATAAGTTTTAATTCCAAATGCTTTTCCAAGGCATTCATCTGCTTCATCACTGCGGTAGGGGATATGAATAATATTTCTGAGGCTTTTGTGAAACTGCCGCAATCAGCGACAGCCACAAAAGTATTTAAAAGAGGGTTATACATGGTGTGCCTCCTATAATATGTATAAACTTTTGGTTTATAGAATGATAACATATTGGAGATTCTTCGTCAACGGAAGGAACGGTATAATAAAGGCAAAAGGAGGGAATGAGATGCCAAAAAAGTTGATTGTTTTTTACTCGAGGGCAGATGAAAATTATGTTAGCGGTATGCTGAAAAATTTGGCAGTGGGGAATACGGAGGTAGCCGCAGGTATTCTTCGGGAATTGACAGATGCAGATTTGTTTAAGATTGAGCAGGTACAGCCCTATGCCAAAAGCTATAATCAGTGCATTGGTCAGGCTCAGGAAGACCAAAAGAGAGATGCACGGCCTGAGCTAAAGGCTTATCCTGAAAGTATGGATGCCTATGATACCATTTATCTTGGGTTCCCCAATTATTGGGGTACCATGCCTATGGCAGTTTTTACGTTTTTGGAGCATTTCAACTTCACCGGAAAAACCATCAAACCATTTTGTACCCATGAAGGCAGTGGGATGGGACGAAGCGAAAAGGATATCAAAGGGCTGTGTCCTGGTGCAAAGGTAGAAAAAGGGTTAGCAATTTATGGAAGCAGTGTGAGCCGATCCAGAAAAGACTTCGAAAAATGGATATAAGGAGGGAATTTCATGAAACCAGAGGAAATGAGTGTGTTTCCGACAGGGGAACCGAATGAAGCCTATGCAGAATATTTCATTGGGCAAAGTTATTTGAACATGCTTTCTACAGAACAGGTTGTGGTAGGTAATGTAACTTTTGAACCAGGATGCCGCAATCACTGGCATATCCATCATGCGGATAAAGGCGGCGGACAGATGCTGCTTGTGACAGCAGGCGAAGGTTGGTATCAGGAATGGGGGAAGAAGCCTGTAAGACTTTATCCAGGCAGTGTGGTACATATTCCAGCAGATGTGAAGCATTGGCATGGTGCCGCGGCAGATTCCTGGTTTCAGCATCTGGCAATTGAGGTGCCTGGAGAAAACTGTTGGAACGAATGGTGCGAGCCTGTTTCAGATGAAATATATGCAAAGCTGGAGAAAGAGGTGTAAGATATGGCAAAAGTAACAGCAGGCAGAGATGAATTGGGTGTCTTTGCTCCTAAATTTGCGGAATTGAATGATGATGTTCTTTTTGGGCAGGTGTGGGCAAGAGAAGAACAGTTATCTTCTAGAGATAGAAGCATTGTAACTGTGACTGCGCTGATGGCAAGCGGTATTTTGGATTCTTCTTTGAAGTTTCATTTGCAGAACGCCAAAAATCACGGTGTTACAGCAGAAGAAATGGCAGAAATCTTGACCCATGCTGCTTTTTACGCAGGATGGCCGAAGGCTTGGGCAGCATTTCGTATGGCAAAAGAAGTGTGGGAGGAGGCTAAATCATGAAAAAGGTACTGATTATCTCGGCAAGTCCAAGAAAAGGGGGAAATTCCGATACCCTTTGCGACTATTTTGCAAAAGGTGCTCAGGAAAACGGAAATCATGTAGAAAAAGTATTTTTGGCGGAAAAGAATATTGGCTTCTGTACTGGATGTGGCGTTTGCAATGAAACGCATCTATGTGTTCAGAAGGATGATATGAAGGAAATTCTGGATCAAATGGTGGAGGCAGATGTTATTGTGCTGGCAACGCCTGTTTACTTTTATTCCATGAATGGGAGAATGAAAAACTTTATTGATAGAACGGTTCCCAGATATACGGAAATCACAAATAAGGATTTTTATTTTATTATGACTGCTGCTGACACAGACAAAGCAAATCTGGTACGAACTATGGAAGCATTCCGTGGTTTTACGGAAGACTGCTTGGAAGGAACGAGAGAAGCAGGTGCCATTTATGGAACAGGTGCGTGGCAGAAGGGGGAAATTGAAGAAACCCCTGCCTGCAAAGAAGCTTATGAAATGGGGAAATCAATCTAAAACGATTCTGAAAGATAAATGATATGGCAAAATTGTATTCGACATAAAAAGAATAAACCTTTTCTCGAAAATGAAAAAGTAATCTATTGAATTTGTTTGTCAATAGCGGACATTTGCTTCTGTATCACTTGCTTTTTACCGATTTTTCTTTTATAATTTGAGTAGTTAAAATTTCCAAAAAGAGGAAAACAAATTATATTTTTTGAGAGGTTTTGTCATGTGAAAATAGCAGCTGGTTTTTGTCGACAGGAAATCAATCAAAATTATACTTCAGGGAAAGAAATCATGGATAAAAAAATGATTTTTCTCCTGAATTTTTCATGCCTTGCATTATGCTGACCATTCGGTGGTGTAAATGCAGGGCTTTTTTATTACGAAAGGAGTGGTATGTGATGTCTTTGAAATATCATTGTCCCAATTGCGGATCATCTTTGGGTTATGAGGGTTTGTACTGGAAATGCAAAGCAGAAAAGGAATGATCAGAAGTTATTGCTTGGACACAGGAACAAATTGCAGAAAAACAGGAAAAAAGGGGAGTAATGCCATGACAGAAGAAAACAGGACTTATATGATTCATCTGGAAATCAACCATGTTCCGTGGCACAGACTGCCTACTGCTTATGGACGGGGAACGGACTTTCCAGCATATTTTGAAATTCTAAGAAAAATGGATGATTTGGAAGCGGTCAAAAATGCTCTTTATGGGCTTACCACAAATATGGAGCATCAAAGTACCTTGTGGCAGGCAACGCCTTTTGGAATGGTTTTTTTGACTCGTATTTTGATAGAGGCATTAGAGAAAAGCCAGCAAAATTCTGTTGCACATTTTCTTGCATGTGAGTTGTTAGACTTTATTGCCTGTGTTCTGCAATGTTTTCATGATGGCAATAGAATGGAACATCCTGAGCCGCTGCCATTCTTTTCCGATATGCTGAAGGAAGAATATTTGTGGTCGGAGGAGTACGACGAGGAAGAGGATGAGATGCGCTATGAGGAGGGCGAGGTGTTTTCGGATGACCTCTTTTACAGCTTCTATTATTATTCTTGGCAGGCAGTATTGGTGCACCATCATAGGCTGGAGCAATGCCAAGTGGTAGAATTTGACCCAAAGATTGCAAAAGTTCTGGCTGAGCTTTAAAGGAGGCGGTATAGATGGATGAAAAATTTTATGAAAAATATTCTTCTGAAGAACAGGAAGTCATTGTTTTGATACAACAGATTTTGGGGGCAAGTCCGTTTGAAAATAAATGGGAGATGGTGGCAACGACCCTTGGCATGGTATTTTGTGCAGATGGCAGAGTTGATGCAAAAAGAGGGCGTCTGAACTGGCTTGTTACTGAAGAGGAACGCAGTAACGTAAAAACTTGGAACAGATTCCAAAAAGGGCAGATCTGCCGTATCAAAGTGCGGAAGCTTTTAGATACATTTGTGCCCAAAAATCTCATGCCGGAAGAATTCAATGCTTGGTGTGTGGTGGGAGTGTTAGAACAAAAGGCTGTTTGTCGGCAGCTGGAAGAAGTTTGGGCTGCATATAATAAGCCTGTTGTCATTGACGATGAAGTGCTGGGGACACTGATTTTGAATCGAGATTTTGATATGTTTGAAGGTACTATCGATTGGAATGAAACAGAAATTTCTCTAATGCTGGAAGTGGATGCGGATGACCGGTCTACTTGGGAAGATACTTGTAACGCTGCCAGAAGTATGTTATCAGAAATGGAAAAATGGGATCAAACTATGCGTGTTTTTTCGGCAAAAGCGTTGACAAGTCTTGCCAATGAATGGATGGAAAACGATGATGAAAATACTGCACCCATTACAGAAGAAATTTTTGCAGAACGTATTTCTCTGTTGGAGCTTACTTTTTCTTTTGAGGATAGCTTTACCACCTACTATGAGGATGATGATATGTTCTGGGGACATGCCATTGAAGTATGTGGCTCTTTGGAACAAGGTGTAGAGTCTGCAAACATTGTTGGGTAAGAGGAATTTTATGAAACTGAACAGCAAACGCATAAATTTCGAATATAAGCCGTGTAAAGAAATCTTTGTTTTTCCTGAAGATACAGGTCTGCATTCATTTTTGATGTGTTGGACGAGGAATTGATGGAAAATACCGAAGCCATGGATATTGTGGGGCAAATGCTGGATGAAGCAGAAAATCTTGCAGATAATGCAAAAGAAACCTTATCGCAGATTTTGTCTGATGAAAGTTATGAGAAATATGGTATTGTGACATACTTTATGGAATTCCATCGGGATGAGGTGGAGCCGAAAACAGCGGCAAAACCATTTCCCGTAAAAGATATATCAGCTCTGTCCTTTGTAGAAATGGTAGATGATTTGCAGTTAAAACAATTTGGTAGTTTATGGATGGTGAATTGGGGCAATCAATTTTTATTCTGGATTTTCCTTTTAATTCGGAACCTACAGATAAACTGATGGTGATTTTTTTCAATTCAGAGAAAGACGTTGTTAAGATTACTCATAAAAGTTGATGGGTTTCTGTTAATGATTTATGGCAGTATTGGTGATTCCATTCATTATTGTATTTAGCTGCCAAATAGGAAGGAAAATTTGTAAAACTATCTCTATTTTTGTGTTCAAAATCAGTGATTGCAAAGCTTACACATATTATGGTTTGTTGGAATTTATGTGAATGTTCTGCTTTGAATTTTAAGAAAGAATTTGATTTATAAAGGGGGAATTACAATGCCTACAAAAGAATGGATGGAAAAATATGAAGCAGTGAAGGAAAAATTGACTTGCAAAATAGATTTGGATGCCTATTTCACAGAAAAGAAAATCGGAAAAGCTACCGTTGATTTGCTGGAAATTGGGGATGTATCTTTTCCTACAGGTATGATATTCGCCTGTGATCCATTGATTGAGCTGGAGGATATGGACCCTTTTATGCAGACCATTCCAACGGGGACTTATCCAGTGAAAATCTGTGTGGTACCAAGTGAAAAATATGGGGATCGCTATGCTTGTGTAAAAGTAGAAATCAGTCAGCAGAAACCCGTACGTTATGAATTGGGAATGATGGGAAATGAAAATTTGGATGAAGAACTGGAAGAAGATTCCTTTTTTGGTTTTGGCGTGGATGCAGGAATGGGATGTATTGCGGATGTGAAAGCACAAGAAGCATTCAAGGCTTATTGGGAACAACGTCTGAAAGAAGATCCGGACATAGATCCTTACAATGATCTGTTTTGTGATTTGTTAGAGGAAAATGCAAAAAAATATCCGAAGTATCAAAGAGAATATGGGGACTGGTTAAACTGGAATATTCCGAATACAGACTGCAATCTTCCTATTTTTGCATCTGGCTGGGGAGATGGCGTATATCCGTCCTATTTTGGCTATGATGCGGAAGGAAATGTTTGTGGTGTGTATATCCATTTTATTGATGTTGCGGAAGAGTACGATGATTGAGGAGTGAGAGAAACGATGAAACCATTTGACACCAACTATAAACTTTTGGATGAGATGTACAATGATGATTACTATCCCACTTTTTTGGTAGATAAAGTAAAAGACGAAATCCAGAAAGTCATTGACTTGCTGGAAAGCGGTGAAAAAGATATAGAAGCTGTACAGGAAAAACTGGATGAAGCAGTTTGCGGCATCAATGATCTACAGGAGGAATTTGACGAGCATGACAGTGAGATTGAAACCGTAGCACGAGACTGTATTGGAGTAACTGTGGCTTATATTTTGGAATGGTTTGATATTCCCATTGATATAGAGGAGGCTATCAGAGAAAGGGACTGGTAATGGAGATTCAGAAAAAGGAATTTTCCGTTTGTGATGAGTGCGGCAGTTTGTTTTTCAAAGGAAGTTCTCAAATGATGGCGCTTTGTCCAGAATGTGCGTATATTCTTTATGGCTATCTAAACTGCTAAAATCAAGGAACAAATTTTGAACTGCCTTGACCAGAAAGAAGCCTAGGTTCAGGGCAAGAAGTCTAAAAGTATAGGATCATGTGAAATATTCCATTGTTCTGAATGGGAACTGGTGTAAGTTCAGCCAGAATAGAGAACTACGCAAGTTTCTTCTTTCTACAGGAGACAGCGTTTTGGTGGAAGCAAGTCCTTATGATCATATCTGGGGAATTCAGCTGTCTGTGGATGTGCCAGAGGCACAAAATCCTTTTGGGTGGCGTGGTGAAAATCTTCTGGGATTTGCGCTGATGGAAGTACGAGATGAACGGTGCAGGATTACAAAAAATCAGATGTTATGTGATTGGGGGACAGTATGGGAAAGATGAAATTATATGAATTAGTCAATCAATATCATATTGGTACAGAGTTAAGCTGTGCTGAAGCAATGTTTAAAGCATGTAATGAGTATTATGGTCTGAATCTCAGTGAAGAAACCAGACGAATGTTTTCTGTGATGGGACTGGGTATGCAGACAGAACAGTCTTGCTGCGGTGCCTTTACGGTAGCTGTTGGAATCATTGGTTTGATGACCGCAAAAGATGGAGAAACAGATGTAGATAATATGGAAGGCTACCAGATGATCTGTACATTAACGGATTATGTTTTGACATCCTTTGGCACACTGCATTGCGTAGAACTGCAGGGATTGAAAGTGCAGGGGTATGAAAATCCTTGTCACTACATCGTGGAGGGAATTGCAAAGAAACTGGAAGAGATTCTTTCGGGAGGTCATGGCTATTCACAGATGCTTGTGAATTGATGAAAAGGGCGTGAAGATATGACAAAAGACGAAGTTCTTGCATTATTGATTCGTGATATGGAAAAATTTTTGCGTGCACACAGTAATTTGCAATTTTACGCTTTCGCATTTGATTGTAACGCTGAGTATGCTAATTTTTTGGTCTGTATGAATACCACCGAAGAATTTGAAAAGACGTTACAGTGGTATCAAAAGAAATATGAAAATTATAATCAGGAAGAAAATATTCTGGAATTACGCTATAACCCTGGAGATTGGGAATATACGGACATTTCCCAGGTGGATTTATTTCCCGAAGAAGAACTGGCGGCAAAATATCAGGATGATATCGAAAAATAGTGCGAAGAAATCATGGATTTTTGCGAAGATATTCTGCGAGATTTCAAAAAAACAGATGTATTTGAAAAAATCCCAAAGACTTCATATTTTATTGCTTTTTGTATTGACCATGATGAAGATGTGAAAGAGGCTTTGGAACGACAAAATGTGATATAGATTTATATTAGAAAAAATGGAGTGATGGAATCGTGACAGAATATATCAAACTATTTTGGGAGGATGCACCAGAGGAAGAACCACCTGTCATTCTCTATGAAGTTGACACAGAAAACGAGCGTCTGGCACTTCGCTCCATTGATATTTTTGCAGACAGACATACGCAAAATATTGCAGATCTTTATGACGGCGTGATTGAGATCGTGCCCATTCCTACCGTAGAAGAATTTAACACCCATGTTTGGGGCGAGGAGTTCCATGCCTGCATAATAGAGAAAGGTGAATTTGAGGCTATCTGGGAGAGCCACACCTATGATGGAGAAATAAGGAATGAAGGATGATGAAAATGACAAAGAGAAAAATTGGTGTTCGAATGTTTACCCTAAAAATGCAGATATAAAAAGTTTTTAAAGTAAAATGACAAATACATAAAACTGACAACTGACAGATTTATCATAGGGAACATATTTTTAGAATCAAGGTGTCAGAATGATTGATGTGTTACAATTTATAAGGAGTAGTGATTTTATGAAATGTCCTTTTTGTAACGAAGAAGTGAAAATGGGAGAATTTCGCAGTGTAAGGGATGGGGAGATATATCGGTTACCTAAAGATATAAAATATAAGGGATAATTTTTAAACGAAGAAAAAGTTGAAAATCAAGGTGCTTTGTATTAAATGGAAAAGTGCCATGAGAAACTATGTATGTCCACAGTGCAAGGTCATTATTATAAAATAATGTATTAGCCATGGTTGTTATAAGTGAAAAATAAATGAATCGTCCTCAAAATATTGGATGTGGACAGCTTAAAATAACAATAAAAGCAAAGAATTATTGAAGAATATATATCTTTAGGAAGATGCAGCAGGAGGTGTAGCATATGTACATCAGCAAATACTGGGGCAACTTTATTGGAGGTTCCGATGACAGCCTGAACCTTGTGGCGTTTTTAGAAGACCAAAAGAAAGAGGAAATCTCTCTCAGCGAGATTTTTGCCAAGATTGGTCTGGATAAGCAAAATTGGGATTTCCGACAAACAATAGAATATCTTGAGTTTACCCATTCCAACGGCGTAGACATGGATTTTCATTTTGCCATTGATGTCATCACGGATCTGGCAGCCATTTTGTTGGAATGTTATGTGAATGGCAGCGTAAATCTGCACGACTTGGACGACTACAATACGCCTTCACGCTGTATACGAATTACTGCCACACCAGAGGAACACGACGCCATGGACAGAACTCTTGCGGACTTTGCCCAAAATCCTCTGTCCTATGACCTTCATGAAATGATGGATGACGAGGAGATTCAAGAAATGGCTCGAGATGTGGAGGCACTGCGTAAAGAACTTTATGAGTCTGCTGGTCGCAATCGCCACTACTATGTGAAGGCAGAGGACATGAAGAATTTACTCCCTGACTGGGATGGAGCCAATGGATGCATTGCCACTAACCGTATTACAGTGGAAGGCTGTAAGGTTGGTTACTGCTACCGAGAGAAGTCAGATGGCGACTGGGATAGCGGTTGGCGTTTTACTGCCGGTGATGAAAGTGATGCCTATATGGATGATCCAAATAATTCCGGTATTTATGGATTGAATACCATTTGTAATGACGATCCTGATATCATTTCTTTACTAAAAGCACCGTACAACTCTGCTTTCGAGAGAGATGAAAACGGTATGTTCCAGCAAATCGAAGACTGGAAACCTGATGAGGACGAGGAGGACTCGGATATGGATATTTTAGAACAATGCCAGAAGTGGCATGAAACTAACGAATATCAGAAAATCATAAATGCTTTGGAATCAATTCCTGCTGAAGTAAGAACACCAGAAATGGATAGCGAACTGGCTCGTGCCTACAACAATTTAGGAGTACGGTCTGACCGAGAATTGCTTAAAAAATCCATTGCATTGTTGCACAAACATGAAGAATATTTTGCTGACGATCACCTTTGGAATTTCCGTATGGGCTATTCCTATTTTTATCTGGACCAGGAAGGAAAAGCGCTATCATACTTTCAGAAAGCTTTGGAAGCTCGTCCTGATGATGAAGATACTAAAGAATTCATGGAATGGTGTCAAGAACAGATCACGTTGCCTCAGTTCAGTGTGTGTTTCCGAGAAAAAGTAGAAGAAGTATGGGAGGAATTTGTTGTACAGGAATCCAACCTGCGTCAAATCATGGATGAAGATGCAAATCAGCAACGTGGTGAAGAACTCGTTGCCGCATGTGAGGAAATTTTACATATTGCTTTTGAAGGTATTTCCTTTGAGATGGGCTTCAATGGCGAAAAACATGAACTAATCCTAACTCCGGAAGGCGACAAGGTAAAACTTTTTGAACTGGTCTACTTCCAGAAACACGCACCAAAAGAGATATTGGAGCATTGGAATATTCTGGTGGGGCGCCAAAGCGTGGAAAACATTGGTCTGCGTGCAGGTGAATGGGATATTTCCGGCGATGATGTGCAGATTTGGTTAGAGGATATTGGTGAAAATCGTTTTGCTTTGGAGACCTATTGCGAAAAACTGCTGCCAATGCTTGTGGAAGAAGAAGGTCGTGTATGGTGGATGCTGACTACGTTGACGGATCAGGTGTTGGGTGAAATTCCTCATATGCGATACATAGAAGCTTTTGATGTACTGACGGAACCAAAAGATGAACCTGCCCAACTGCTTTCTTGTCTGCCGAATATACTGAAAGAAAAAGGCTTAGACCTTTCCAAAGATCCAGAAAGCTATTTGGAAACTTATATGGGATACAGCATGGAACCAAATGAAGATCCAGAGGCGGATTGGAGATTAGATACCATTGCCGGCTCTACTTGCTGTGCAGCTCTCATCAATGGTTATCTAAACAATGACAACGATTACATGGACGATCTTCACGCTGATGGTGCAGTGGCAGGCTTTTTCTGTTATCCACTGGATACACTTCGTGAGGAAGAAGGCAGTCAGAAGATTTTTGATTTTCGAGATCAATTGGAGGGAGTATTTACCACCGATGAAGGGATGGAAGTACTTACGCTCACTGGCGGTGCTACTGGTATTTATTATGGCTATGTAGATTTTATTGCGTGGGATATTCGTAATGCACTGCAAATGGCAAAGGAATTTTTTGCGGATACAGATTTGCCTTGGGCAAGTTTCCATACATTCCGCAGAGAGGCATCCACTGTGTATCTGAAACAGACCGAAAATGATGACTTAGATTCCAAGGAGAGAGTTGAAGAATTGGAAGAAACATTGACGGGAATGGATTATATCCCTTATACACCGGAAAATGCAGAAGAATTTTATCAGCAATTAGAGCAGTGGAATGATGAGGACGAGTATACTCGCTGCATTCAGGCGTTGAATGCCATTCCAGAGGAATGGTGGGGTTACCGCATTGCTTATGCCATGGCACGGGCACTGGAAAACTATGCCATTATCGGAGATCACGATGAGGGAACACCAAATTACAAGGGAGACAAGGCGCTCCTGCGTGCCATTAATGTGCTGGAATCTGTTCGAGAGGAAGGTCAAGACAAAGCAGAATGGAATATGCGTATGGCTTATGCTTATCAATATCTTTATGGACAGGAAGAAAAAGCTATCCCTTATGCACAGCGCTGGGCAGAATTAGATCCAGAAGATACAGATGCGCCTTTGGTAATACAGGAATGCCAGAAAGAAATTGCCAGACGTACCGAGGCAGAATCGGAGGACGAGAGTGACCCCACAGGCGTTTTTACCGGATTTGTCCTCTTGTCCAAAGGAAAATGGGACAAGCAGCAATTTATTCAAGATATGAAAGAAAAATGGAACATCACCGTGGATGAACATGACGCAAGCGAGGATAAGAGTGATGATGCCTTAGTGTTTGAAGTGGGAGATATGCTTGCTGCTGTCAGCCTTGGAACTTATCCAATTCCCAACGGCGAAGCGGAAATAAATGCGGAAAACAACTATATGTGGGAGGATGCGGTAAAGATAGCAAAAGAACATTGTGCCCATATTATGGTAGCAGTTTTGGGAAAAGAGGAAGATTTGCTGGAAAAAGGTAAGTTGTTCACCAAGCTGGTAGCTGCTTGCTGCCGTCAGAAATACGCAACAGGGGTTTATACCAGCGGTGTTGTATTTGAACCTCGTTTTTATGAAGGTTTTGCTGATATGCTGCAAAATGATGAACTGCCTATTTTTAACTGGATTTGGTTTGGTCTGTACCGTGATGAAAATGGTATGAACGCTTACACTTATGGTATGGATGTATTCGGCAAGGATGAGATGGAAGTGCTGGGTACTGATGCTGAACCGAGTGATTTGCGAGACTTCCTGGCAAGCCTTGTGTCTTATGTTCTGGAGAATGATGTGGAACTTCATGACGGGGAAACCATTGGTTTTTCTGCTGAGGATAAACGCACTATTACCCGCAGTCCAGGCGTCAGTCTGCCAAAAGATCAGATGACACTGAAAATCTCTTATGATTCTGATAAAAGTGACGTTGAGGCAGGTGAAGGTGAATTAGACACACTGGTAATGGATGATGGGGTATATCATGTCGAAACCATCCAGAAAAAGAATTTACCGATGGATGAAATCAATGCATATAATCACATGGCAATTTACTTACGATGGGCCATGGAACGTGATTTGATGAATGAGGAGTTTATACAGGAATATGGTGATTTGGTAGAACAAGCAAAAATAGAACATACAAATGTGGATTTGCGTGTATTTATTCGAGATGGATTGGAAGGACAGCTTTTTACTACTTTGTTCAATAGACAGGGGCAGGCTTTCGCATATTACTACTATGGAGAGAATGATGCTCCATATTATCCTTCTGATATCGACAACTACGCCATTGGTATCATTGGTCAGGAACGTAACTATTCCGATGAAATTCAAGATGAAGCATATCTGTTCATTCCTTTTGATGAGGAATATTATCAAGCTATGGCAAAGGTGATTGAGAAACGCTTTATGAACTGGCAAGGACAGGACTTCAACGAGGATACATTGGAGCCTTCTGAGGTGGCTCAGGCAATCATGGAATATCTGGACTGTGAATGTACTTACTTCCCATCTATGAAAGATGATGATCCTATTACGGCGGCTTACAGTTATGCTAAGCGAGACAGCGCCCAGAAAGGTTTTGTGCCGATGCTCATCAAGGCGGATGACGAAACGCTGTTGGAGTGTCTGGTGATGAATGCCGACCCTGAGAATGAGGCGGATTTTTACGAATTTGAACTCAAAAACGTAACAGAGTATCGAAAGAAGATGCTCTCTATCTCCGTCAAAGACGGAAAGGCAGTTTTGGAGGAAATGATTGGACTTCGAAAAGAAGAAGTGGACGATGATGATATGAATTGGGAAGAAGAAATACTCGGAAAAATGGAAAATGGATACGAAAATAACCGTTTTTCCAGCTTCTGGGAATATGATACAGACATGACATATCCTATGATTTTAGCTAAAATTCCAGTAAAACATCCTTGGGAAATCTTTGCATACTTGCCTTTTGGAAACTGGAATGAATGCCCAGATACACCAGAACTTATGGCGGTGGCGAAATACTGGTTTGAGCAGTATGGAGCTGTACCTGCCGTTCTGACACATGACGTACTGGAATTTGATCTTCCGGCTGCTATTTCAAAAGAATGTGCAATGGAAGTGGCTTTGGAACAATATGGTTTCTGCCCAGATATAGTGGATCAAGGCCCAGAAGATGCTACGGTAGGCTCATTGGCAGATGTATTACAGCAGTCCAGAGTTTGGTACTTCTGGTGGGATTAAACACGGGGTGAAGTTTATGAACGGATATTTGAAGAAATACATAGAGCTTCAAAAGAAATTCAATGAACCGAAAGGCAAACCGGAGAGCGTTCGCGCTCTCCATGCCTTTAAGGAAGAGTTGGAGCAAATGGAAGATCCGCAGGCAAAAGAAGTCTTGGTCAATGTCTATAATCTGTTGGATTATAAAAAAAGTGCCTATGACCTGCTCTGTAAAATTGGAGATAAATCCGATTCGAAGGTTTTCAAACGTCTGGCAACTATGAAAGACTATGCGGAAAAATGGGGCGATCATTATGCCCTCAAAAAACCAAAGACGAAAGAGGAAAAAAGAAAGAATCAGGAAAAACAGCTACAAATGGGTCTGCCGTTTTTCAGATATCATCCAAATCCTTTAGAAACAGGAGCTTTTGAACAATCTGACGAAGGTGTTGTCTGTGACTGCTGTGGAAAGGTAACACACATCTATTATGAAGCACCATTCTATGCTGTGGATGACATTGATTACCTGTGTCCATCTTGTATTGCCAGTGGAAAAGCGGTTGAAAAGTTTGATGGCAGCTTTCAGGATGATCATTCCGTGGATGATGGTGTGGAAGATGCTGACAAACTGGATGAACTCATTCATCGTACACCTGGTTACTGTGGCTGGCAGCAGGAATACTGGCGTGCCCATTGTGGAGACTTTTGTGCTTACTTGGGCAGAGTAGGTGCTATGGAATTGCAGGCATTAGATGTCATGGATGAAGTATTGGATGACCCTATGTGGGATGATGAGCAGAAAAAAATGATACAGGAATCTGTTAATGGCGGTCATTTGCAGTGCTATTTGTTCCAATGCCTGCATTGTGGAAAGCACTTGGTCTGGATGGATTTTGATTGAGTTTTCTATCTGCGATCAATAGAAATGGACAATTTAACCATTGGGACATGATTGAATGGTGAAAAAGTAAGGTGCTAAGTGTCATGTTGAAGCAAAAGCAGACAAAACCTGTCCTTTTTTGGCGAAGCATGGTACCGTTGTTATATAGGGACAGACAGCAAAGGTTTTATGCTTCTTGCTGCTTTGTGTGCAAGAGATAATTTTTTCTTATCAGAGCAGTATTCGATTTTAAGAATGAGATTTCAGTATGAAATAGAATCAAGATAAAGTAAATGGAAGGAGGAACACTATGGAGGAAATCAGAAACTTTTTGCTGTCCCCAGAGGAATATTTAGATCTATTCTGGGAAAGTGATGCTTTGATTTGGATAGATTGGCGTGAATATGACGAATCCATCATTGAATATTTCAATAAAAAACTGCCAGACAAAGATAAAATTGTATTTAAATGTGTGGAAATTGCAAAAGAACGAGGCATAGATATTATTTTGGAGAAAGACGGCATTTCTGCTGCAATACCGTATGCAGAAGATTACACAGACCGAGATACAACACTAAGAAGCATACAGGAATATGTAGCACCCAATTATCAAATTCGATGGTTTATGGGATCCCTTGGCAGTGACACCCTTGCATTTTGCATCTATCCTTTCACGCAGTGGGAGCAGTTAGAACGGGAATTCGGTACAGAAAAAGTAGTGTATCATTTTGTGCCAATAGAGAAGGACAGTATCATGTTTGAAATGGATATGGAAGAAATTTTTGACTTGTTAAAACAAAGAGGTGTAAAATAGTATTGCTTTGTTGAGACGTATTATCTAGATTTTATTAACAGTTTCTGGTCTAATCCAGTAGATGCACTTCAGTCATTCTGTGTTTTTTGGGCAACTGGAAAAATAATTTGTAATCGAAAAGTATGGAACACTGAAACAGTTGGCAGAATATCGACATTAGGAGGAATTTTGCAAAATATTGATAAACAAAGTATAATAATGGATGGAGGACAGATTTTCTATTTCTTTTGTAGCGAATGTTTAGGCTGCAAGCGGAGGTGCAGCAGGATTGGATGCTATTGTGGGAAAATAGTATGGCACAGAAAATGAGGCGGAGCAGTTGGCATTCAGCTGTATATTCGGAAAAGCAAATCTATCGAATCTGATGCATGCATGGTAATTTTCCGAGAGAGATTATCCATCAGAAGAAGATGTTTGATTTAATTTATTCAATGATAAAAAGGAGGACAAGCAATGAACAATGGAGTATTTCAGCAAGATTTAGATAATGAGAATGGGTTTTGCCCCGGCGGCCCTTTTATGATACAAATGTTATTTAAAAACCCAATCGATCTGCCGGCAAAAGATCTTATGACAACAGTTATACAGAAACATATCGGTGCAACAGAATGTTTTTCCTATGATGAAGAAATGGCTGCCTTTACGGCTCTGGATCATATTGCTGAGCTGAAAGAAGGAAAAACACCGGTACAGTTCTTTGTAAGCAGCTGCACCAGTTTTTCAGGGGAGAGTTTTGATGATTTTCAGAAAAATCAAATGTGGGACTGCCAGCAAGACAGAGATCGCATTTTTCAGGACTGTCAGTATCAGATCATTGCAACAGATATGTTGGCAGGCGCATTGCCTATACAAGAACGTGCTAATTTGGATATGGACTTTCTGGAGGCATTGGCAGAGTTGTTCCCTGATTGTGAAGCATTCTATTTCCAGAACTGCGGCAAAATGTTTTTAGCGAAAGAAGTGAGAAATCACCAGTTTTCCGGCTTGAGCCGATTTATTCGATTCGGTGTAAATGCGAGATATTTTAATGTTAATGGGACGGAAGACAAACTTATTGATACCATTGGTATGGGAACTTTGTTTTTGCCAGATTTTCAGTATCATTTCCATGATATGAATCCTAACTGGGTCGTAAATCATGCTTATAATATGGCTTCTTATATTCTGGAGCATGAAAACTCCGCAAAAGATAGCGGAATCATTATGGGATTGATGCAGGATAAAATAACCAAAGAAGTACAGTGGCAATACCGCCGCCGAAAATCACTGGTACAACCGGTTAGAGATGTACTGGATGTCAACACAGGAAAATATGCATCAAGACATTGATTTGTATTCGCATTTTAATGTTTTGAATGAAAAAAGACAGTATTTATCCATTTTTATATGGAAAATGCTGTCTTTTTCTTTTGCCTGTAACTAGTTATAGCAGTCTAAAAGAAAATTTTTGCTGCAAAAAAGCGAAAAACACATCAGAAAATATACAAAAAAAGTCTCCTTAAAATTAAAGAATCTTTTGGATTCATTTTTTTCATCAGAAATGGATTTGCCAGAAAAAGCAGGCAATAAAAAACTATCCAGCAGATGGAAACTTGGTACTTTTAAGTTTTTAAAAAGATTTAAAAAAGTAAAAAACGAATATTGACTTTCCATTTACGGTATGCCGTACAGTATAGCCATAGAACAAACCAAACAAAAAACACAATAAAATACACAACAGAAGGAGGAATTTAATATGGTAGGTAAAAAGGTTGTACATCATCTGATGATGAGCGCGAAGGATGCACATTACGTTGGTGGTCTGGTAAATGGTGCAAGAATTGTAAATCAGTGGGGCGACGTTGGTACAGAACTGATGGTTTATGTAGATGGTGACATCAGCCTGTTCTTGGGCTATGAAAAAGTGGAATTCCTGGCACCTGTATATGTTGGTGACTTCATGGAATACCATGGCTGGATCGAAAAAGTAGGCAACCAGTCCTATACATGTAAGTTTGAAGCATGGAAAGTTGCTACACAGCTGGATAGAACAGATGCAGATCTTTCTGGCGTTGCAACTCCTGAAACAGCAGCAACAGCATGTGAACCTCCTGTACTGTGCGGCAGAGCAACAGGCAGCCTGTATATTGCAAAGAAAGACCAGAGAGGTCCTCAGGAATCTTCTTTCAAAGACAGAAAACATCCCGGTGAATAATGATTTCATTTGTGTAAATTAAATGCGATTTGACAAAACAAAAGGAGGAAAAAGCTATGGTAGGTAAAAAGGTTGTACATCATCTGATGATGAGCGCAAAAGATGCACATTATGTTGGCGGTTTGGTAAACGGCGCAAGAATCGTGGAACAATGGGGCGACGTTGGTACAGAACTGATGGTTTATGTAGATGGTGACATCAGCCTGTTCTTGGGCTATGAAAAAGTGGAATTCCTGGCACCTGTATATGTTGGTGACTTCATGGAATACCATGGCTGGATCGAAAAAGTAGGCAACCAGTCCTATACATGCAGATTCGAAGCATGGAAAGTAGCAACACAGCTGGATAGAACCGATGCAGACCTTTCCGGCGTTGCAACTCCTGAAACAGCAGCAACAGCATGTGAACCTCCTGTACTGTGTGGCAGAGGCATCGGCAGCCTGTATATCGCTAAGAAAGACCAGAGAGGTCCCCAGGAATCTTCTTTCAAAGACAGAAAACATCCTGGTGAATAATTGGTGAACCCTTTGCGGCTACACATTCCATAAATTTAAAATATTGCATGGTTCATAAGAAAATCCCATAACGAAAAGTTCGTTTTGGGATTTTCTATTATCAAAAAAAGTAAAGAGGTGGGAATATGAACAGACCATTGGAAGGAATTCGTGTATTAGATCTGACACAAGCATACAGCGGCCCGTTTTGTACAATGAATTTAGCTGATCATGGCGCGGAAGTTATCAAAATCGAGCGTCCTGGCAGCGGTGACCAGACAAGAGGCTGGGGACCTATGAAAAATGATTACAGCGGTTATTATGCATATATCAACCGAAACAAAAAAGGCATCACTCTGAATTTGGCTTCCGAAGAAGGTAAGAACATTTTTCGAGAGTTGGTGAAAACGGCAGACGTTGTTTGCGAGAACTACAAAGTGGGTGTATTGGAAAAATTAGGATTTTCCTATGATGTCCTGAAAGAAATCAATCCTCGCATCATTTACGGATCCATCAGTGGATTTGGTTTGGAAGGTCCTCTGGCATCCAGACCCTGTTATGACATTGTTGCACAGGCAATGAGCGGCATGATGAGTGTAACAGGTTTTGCGGATGGTCCTCCCTGCAAAATTGGTCCTTCTATTGCCGACAACTATTCTGGTGCTCATTTGTGTATGGGTATCCTCATGGCACTGTATGAAAGAGAAAAAACAGGTGTGGGCAGACGTGTAGACGTTGCCATGGTAGATACACTGTTCTCTGTTATGGAGAATTTTGTTGTAGAGTATACCATTGCTGGCAAAACACCACATCGTGCAGGCAACCAGGATCCCAGCATTGCACCTTTTGACTCCTTCCGAGCAAAAGACGGTGAATTTGTAATGGGATGTGGTACAGATAAGATGTTTGCAGGTCTGTGCAGTGCGATGGGCAGAAATGATCTGCCAGAAAACCCTCTTTACAAAACAAATCTTGCCAGATGTGAAAACTATCTGACTTCTTTGAAACCTATTATTGAAGAATGGACACAAACAAAAACCATCAGTGAACTGGAGGACATCATCACCAAACTTGCGATTCCGTTCGGTGTCATTCTGACCATTCCCGAAGCGGCAGAACATCCCCAGCTGCAGTCTCGTAACATGCTGTGGAATGTTTACCAGAAAGGCATGGATGCAGAAATCCGTATCCCGGGTACACCTATCAAGATTCACGGAGAAGAAGATAAAGTGCAAAAAGGTGCACCCCTTCTTGGTGAAGACAATGAATTGGTTTACAGCAGTTTGTTGGGAATGACAAAACAGGAAATCGATGAACTTTATATGAAAGAAATCATTTAAAGTGGAGTGGTCTTGTATGGAAGATAGATGGTGTTGTCTGTGAAAATATATGAGAACGGTGATACAAAGAATGGAGGATGATGCCATCTATCTTGATTTGAAAGGAGGAGAAGTAGTATGAGGATGAAGAAAGGTGATTTATCGGTGCCCGCGCTTTTAATGATGGGTGGTGCCTTATATTCTATGCACTTTGGTGCATCCAGTATGGTTTGGCCAATGACATGGGGGAAAGAAAGCGGCAGCTCGATTTTTCTGGCGTTTATTGGTGCATTCATTACATCTTTGCTTCTGCCTTTGCTGGCTTATGTAGCTTTGGCGCGTGGTAAAGGTACATATTTTGGATTGGCAAAACGGGCAATGCCGAAATTCGGACCAATCTTTACAACCATTACCATTATCATCATGGGGCCATTGTACACAATTCCTCGTATGAGTGCATCTTCCTGGGATGCGATCTGTCAGGCAACCGGATTTGCACCTGATAGCCACATTCCAATCGTCTTATTTTCAGCTTTTTATTATGCTCTTACATATTGGTTTTTGGCAGGGCGCAGCGATATGATGGATAAGGTCAGCAAATTCCTGTTCCCAGTATTGATCCTGATTGTTGTTGCCATTATTGGGAAAGGCTTGATGACACCTTTGGGCGAGTGGCAGCCAAAAACCTATGATACACCAGCACTTGCTTATGGTTTTACACAGGGGTATGCAACATCTGAACTGTTATGCGCATTGACTTTCGGTATCGTTATATTGAACAACCTGAAAGGACATGGTGTAACCGATGAACGAATGAATAAAAATATTATCCGTGTAGGGATCGTTGGTATTGGGATGCTCTCACTGACACATTTGGGGCATATGATTGTTGGGGCAAATACAGGCGGAACCATTGAACTACAGTATGTTACACTTTATACACAAGTAGCATTTGAACTGCTTGGAACGATTGGCGGAACAATTTTCTCCATTGGTTTGGTATTTGCATCTTTAACAACTGCAATTGGTATCAGTGCTGCTACCGCAGAATATTGTGAGGACGCATCCAATAAGAAATTAGGCTATAAAAAGGCAATCACCATTGTATGTATTTTCAGCGCGATCATTGGGGCAATTGGGCTGACAAACATTTTGACATACGTTGCACCTATTCAGGATGCAGTTTACCCCGGCGCAATTATTCTGGTACTGTATTATGTGTTTATGCCGGATTGTCAGAACAAAAGACACTTGGCTGTATGCAAGTGGGGGATCATCGTAAGTGTCTTTTTCGGTGTTCTGGACGGTATTTATACATATAATAGTCTGCTGAACTTGAATCTGGATTGGTTTGTAAATCTGTATCTGAAGCTGCCTTTCGCCGAATGGAAGTTGGCATGGGTACCTGCATGTGTGATCGTAATGGCGTGTGTTTATCTCTTTTCTTCAAAGAAATCGGAAGATGTGCCAGCAGCTGATTGTATAAGTGAATAAAATAAAATAGAAAATATCCTGCTTTTTTAGAAAGTAGGATATTTCTATATTTATGCGTAATTTACTGCAAACAAAGAATTCCTCCTGTTCATGGCAGGAGGAATGATAGAATTAGGCTCGTTTAATGGGAATGATTACTTTCGTAATATGGTTTTCCACTTCCGAAACGTCAATGGGTGAGACAATATATTCTTCGGAGATTGGGCCGCTAATAACATATCCCTGTTGTTTGAGCCATTTAATGGCTTTTACATGGGTCTGAATGATATCTTCGTTTTTGCCGATATGAATGGCTGTAGCAGCTAAAAAACCACCGAATTCCTTGAATTCCGGACCATCTTTCAGTTCTGATACCTGAATACAGGATTCCAGATCACAATCTTTGTTATAAAACTGTTCCAAAGGATCGTTATGATATGTTAAAATAATAGAACCCATTGTTTTCAGATGATACTTTTTAGCAAGCTCAATCAGTTCAGACCAACGGTCAATAGAGACATCTGAATTTTGGTAATCCAGTTTGATTCGTCTGGTAGAGATGACGTGACATAAAGGGATTTTTTCAATTTGAATGATACTTTCCGAATCCTGATTTTTGTTTTGCAGAAACACATTTCCTGTGTTCAGGCGTTGGAGTAATACTTCACCAATGGCAAGCTGTTCCTGCAATTCTTGGATGTGTTTGGAAATTTCGTGCATTCTGGAAACAACGCATTGCTCCATGGCTGCGTTGTCACAATTCTGAATGATACGTTGAATATCTTTCAAAGAAACACCTAATAAACGCAGTTTGCGAATAATATGCAGCGTAAGAAGTTGGGTATGTTCGTAATACCGATAGTGGCTGTCTTCCTTGCGATATTGTGGAACAAGCAAACCGATTTGGTCGTAGTAACGCAAAGTTTTGATTGGCACATCGCATAGGGAGGACACCTTTCCGATGGAATAATATTTGTTTCTATCGGACAAATTTATCACCCCTTTCCACAATGATAATATACATGATAGAGTAATTATACTAAAAGATTCAATATTTTTCAATAATATTGAATTAACATTGCATTAGTAAACTGCATGATTACCGAAAAAAATAGCATAAATTATGCATTGAGAAAATGAAAAAGAAAGGATGGATTTAGATGCTTACAGAAGTAGCAAAAAATATTTATAGAAAGGTGGTTCCGCTGCCCAATAACCCCTTAAGAGAGATTAATGTTTATTTTGTCTTGGGCGAGAAGAATCTTATGATTGATACAGGCTTCAACAGACCTGAGTGTGAAGCAGCATTAAAGAGTGCAGTTTCTGAATTGG
Organism: uncultured Clostridia bacterium; assembly: GCA_902477755.1. Taxonomy (GTDB): domain Bacteria; phylum Bacillota; class Clostridia; order Lachnospirales; family Anaerotignaceae; genus Anaerotignum. The sequence continues at coordinate 290,761 of CABSIK010000001.1, read as the reverse complement.
GAATTGAAGAATATGATGTTTTCATTTCTCATTTGCATTCTGATCATTGTGGATTGATTTCAAAATTCGCAAAATCCGGATGCAAAATTCTGGCAGGGGAAACAGAAGGGGAAATGATCAATTTTGAATCAGGAAATCTATATTGGCGGATGCTGGATGATCTTTTTATCAAATTTGGCTTTCCAAAGGCACAGTTTGGCAGAAATACAGACATTCATCCCGGCAGAAAATACTGCAATACAGAAAAAGTGAATTTTACTTATGTGGATGAGGGAGATGTGCTTGAATATGGCGGCTATCATTTTCAGCCCATTCTGACACCTGGACATACACCGGGACACATGTGCCTTTATGATGCGGAAAAAAAGGTGCTGTTTTGTGGGGATCATATCCTCGGTACCATTACACCCAATATCTGTATTGAATTAGGCGTGGAAAATCCATTGCAAGACTATTTGGACAGCCTGAAGAAGGTTGACGAGTTGCAGATAGATTTGCTTTTAACTTCACATGGTACTATAATACAAGATGTTCATGCCCGTATTCAGGAGCTTTTCCGTCATCATGAAACGCGTTTGGCAGAAGTAAAAAAGATTTTGTCTGATGAATGGAAAACTGCATATACAGTGGCGCAGGATATGACATGGGAAATTATGTGTAAAGATTGGGAAAGCTTCCCAGCACCTCAAAAATGGTTTGCTACAGGAGAGGCAATTTCGCATTTACAATATTTGTATTTGTCAGGTATAATCTTAAGAGAAGAAAAAGACGGCATCTATTATTATAAAAATAAATGTGGTGAGTATTAAGAATGAATGGAAGAATTTTTATTACTGGCGATAAGCACAGAACCTTTGTACCGCTGTTTTGGCTTGCGGAGAAAGAAGCACTGCATCCATCCGATATTATGATTATTGCGGGTGATGCTGGGTATGTGTGGGATAAAGATTACATATATGATATGGAAAGTCTTCAGCAGGTTTTTCCCGGCACCATTGCCTTTGTGGATGGCAACCATGAAAATCATGCACTTTTGAATACATTTCCCATTGAAGAATGGAATGGCGGAAAAGTACATCGTATCAGCCAACGCGTTTTCCATCTTATGAGAGGAGAAATGTACAACATATACGAAAAGAAGTTTTTTGTTTTCGGTGGTGCCAGATCCGTAGATAAAGACAGACGTACAGAAGGCGTGAGCTGGTGGGAAGATGAGGAGCCAACCGCAGCAGAAATAGATCAAGGTCAGAATGTGCTCTATGAAAATGCAGATAAAATAGAATATATCATCACACATGAACCGCCTCTCTTTGTCAGAAGTTCCATTCGCAGGCAAAAGAGCTTGGACGATGATTACCAGTTTCCGCTGATCTTGAACCAGTGGTATCAGACAATGGAAAGTCAGCCGAATTTCAGAAAGTGGTTTTTTGGACATATGCATGTTGATCAGGAAATTACAGAAAAACTGTTGGGTGTGTATCATAAGTTCATAGAAATTTAAGTTGATAGAAAATCGAAAAACAGGGACAACGTCCCTGTTTTTTATATATTTTATTATTTAAGGAAGAAAAGCAAATGGCAATGAGAAATTGCAACATTGAAATTATACTGAAAGAATATAATCGCAGCTAAGAAATGTATTCAATACACAAACAAATTTTCTTGAAAAACAAAGAAATGGTGAATTTAAGAAGTTTACAAATTCTTACAGAAATTACCATATTAATTTTATAAGATTTTTGACTAGTGGCTTTTTTTCATGCTATACTGTTAATATGTCGGAAAAAGGAGAAAAATAATGAATAAACAGATGCTGCAGGAAATCATTGGATTAACGCAGGAATGTTTGGTTAGATTCTGGCAAATGGATCCGGAATTTGCAATCAGTTATTTCGATAGGAATATTGTTTGGATTGGATCCGCTCAGAGCCAATATGCAGATACATATGAGGAAACTGTAAAAGATTTTCGGGAAATTATAAAGGAATTGAAACCTTGTCATTTATCCCATCAGGAATTCACGGTAGCGCAAAACGCTGGAAATGCATGTACTATTGTAGGCCGTTATGTTACTACAACAGATGAAAATGTAGGTTATTACCTGCAGGCACAACAGCGCTGTACATTTGTATGGGAAGTGAAGCAGGGCGAAGCAAAGATCAAGCATTGTCATATCTCAAATCCCATGGGCGAGCTGCGGTTGGCAAAAGGAGAAAAATTTGTCAATGCTTTGGGAGAGATGACAAAGAAGTTTTGGATGTCAAAACTTCACTCTATTCAGAGTAAACGGAAAATTGTTGTGACAGATAATCAGGACATGACGTACTTTTTGCTGCCGTCAGAAATTCTTTATGCCAATGCTGTTGGCAGATACTGTATTATCTATACAACAGACGGAAAGGAAATATATAATCGAGACGGCATTGCGGATTTTGCTGAAAAAGCGGGAGAGTCTTTCAGTGTTGTACATCGCAGTTATGTTATAAACAATATGTACATTTCTGCCATACATCCTTATGAAATTACAATGTATGGCGGAAGCCGGATTCCAGTACCAAAAAAAAGGTATCAGGAGATCAAAAAAAATTTGATTGAATTAGTTCAGGAATAATTAAGAATTTTGGTTTTTCATTACGCCAAAAAGCCTTTTCGTTACAAACCTATTGCGTAAAAAGATAAATTATGTATAATTTAAATGAAAAAGTACGTTTTTTGTAGAAAATGAGATATTCTTGTACTTTTTATGGGTTCTTTATTGTTGAGAGAAATGTAGTTTGTGATTCCTGATTTTTTCTTGATGATTCGAAAAAATGTCTGCAGTTTTCAGCGAGAGGAAAAATAGATGTTTATCAAAGAAACCGCATACAACGAATTGATATGTTATGCAAAATATGCAGGGATCAACCTTGATCCTGCACAATATCCACAGCTCAGATATTCTGATGAACAGATTCAGGATGCCTTAAAGGAAAGCTGGATGGCAGTTGATGAAGAATATGAACGCTTAATGAATTTGGAAAAACATTTTCGACTGCATCCGTGCGAAACGTATTTTATTTTTCTAGCGGTGCTGCCTTATTGGGACAGTCGTTTTGGAGATGTTTTTTCTTTGTTTGGCGGAGTGGATGGCTGTGCAACAGTTATATTGGGAAGAGATATGTGGAAGAAAAACCACAAACAACAGGCTGTATTTCGAGAGAACATTTTACAGCGCTTTTTTTTGGAAGAAGGAACGGTGCTTCGGCCAAAGTCGCATTTGATTTCCTATTTAAGCGGCGCTGTACAGCAGGATGATATTTTTGCTGCAAGGACTGAAAATATTTCACCGAGAGCGAGCCAAATTTTTCTGCAGACCAAACATATCAAAGAACCGCTTGTGTTTTATGGCCCAAAGGGGATTGGGAAAAAGACATGTTTTATGCGGTTGGCAGAATATAAGGGGCTTGACCCCGTTTTTTTGGTTTCGGACAGTTTTTGGGAACAGCAGTTGTTTTTTGCTGTTGCTGAACAGAAAGCAGTGGCAATCTGTGATTTGCAGACGATAGAGGATATAAAAGAATATCTTTCTTACCTTCCGTTTTATGTATGGATTTTTGAAACACGTCCAGTAGGGTTGGATGCTGCTCCTGTGTTTTTCCAACCGTTAGGGATGGAGGAACGATATGACTGTTGGAAAAGTATGGCAGAAAAATATCCTATAGGAAATGATGTTTCCTTGCGTGTTTTAGCAAATCAATACGAAATGACTCCGGGAGAAATTAGAAAATGTTTTTTCTTGGCGGAGAAACGCCGTAATGTTAGTGGTGGACAACAGATTGAACGAGAATTGTTATATGCCGCTGTCCATGATGTACTGGAGCATCAGTTTAACAGTCGGTTGGAAAGAGTGCCGTGTGGATATTCATGGGAAGATCTGGTGCTGCCAGAGCAACAGAAAAGAAAAATCATAGAATGCTGTGATCAGGTTTCTCTGCGCCATATCGTTTTGGAAAAATGGAATATGGCAAAAACACACCTTCATAGTGGTGTTACTGTCCTTTTTTATGGCCCCCCTGGAACAGGCAAAACCATGGCTGCACAGGTCATTGCCGCTGAACTTGGAATGGAGCTTTATAAGGCGGAACTTTCAGCAGTTGTGAGTAAGTACATCGGAGAAACAGAAAAAAATCTGAAACAGATATTCGAAGATGCGAAGAAAAGCCAAGGAATTCTATTTTTTGACGAGGCAGATGCACTTTTTGGCAAAAGAACAGAAGTCAAAGATTCACATGATAAATACAGTAATATGGAAGCGGCTTTCTTGCTGCAGGAAATGGAACGGTATAATGGTGTTGTGATTTTGGCTACTAATTTTGTAGACAATATAGATGAGGCCTTTAAACGCCGCATGAAATTTGTCATTGAGTTTCCTTTTCCGTCAGCGGCGGAGCGGAAGGAAATCTGGAGAAAATCCATTCCTGAAGAAATGCCGGTGGATCATGATATAGATTTAGACTTTCTTGCTGAAAAATTTGAACTGACAGGCAGTGCCATTAAAAATGCAGTATATAGTGCTGCGTTTTTGGGGGCATCTAAAGAAAAAACGGTTGGTATGCAGGAATTGATGCTTGCTGTCAAACGTGAGTATGAAAAAACCGGAAAGATGTTTTCCGATGCAGAAGCAGGCGTATACGCCGGATACCTTCATTAAACACATATAGAAAGGTTGATGTATGTGGAAAGAGAATTCTGGAAAACATCTGCCGCATCTTTGCAGGAAAAAATCTCTTTGCCAGCATCTGAAAAGCAGACACAGCGCAAAAACAGAAAAAAACAAGAGAAGGATGAAGATGCTTTTCGCACCATAAGGCAGTTGGAAAATGCCTATGGGAAATATGTTTTTGGTGTGAAGAATGACAGATATGTCATTAAAGTCAGCAGAAAAAGTGAATACCACGAAGAAACATTCGATCAAAGCAGAGAAGAACTTAATGAAAATAGATTATTTGAGAAGAAAACCAGCGGCGCTCGCATTTTTACAGATAGCCATAAAAAGGAAGAAAGCGCTGTGATATTTGAGCAAAACGTTGGGAATATATCTGCAGAGCGGATATTTAAAGGATTAAAGGCTGCTGTGCAAAAGGAAAACAAAGTAACACTGCAAGAAATGATGCCTGAAAGGGCAGATATTCAAAAAAAGGTATTTCAAAGCTTGAAGGCTTCTGTGGAAGCAGTTAAAAATGAAAAAAATCCAGCAGATACTACGCCATTCTGGAGACGAATTATGGAACAGTCACAGCTGGCAGACATGGAATCTGAGGATGATGACCAAGACAATACATACTCTTAATAAGAGAATGCAAGGCAGAGATTCTGTTCACAAAGTTTTTGGAGCAGGGGACGGGGCGTTCTTTTGTTGGCGGTATTGTAAGAATACAATCATAAAAAATGAATGATGGAAAGGAGGAACCAATTCCTGTATACAATGCAGGAGTTGGAAATGAGATGGCTGAATATTTATCACCCGGTGTATATGTAGAAGAATTTGAATCCGGTTCCAAACCAATGGAGGGTGTAAGCACCAGTACTGCCGGTTTTATTGGTTTGGCAGAAAGAGGTCCTGTAGTAGGCGTTCCTCAGTTGGTTACCAATCCGGCAGATTTCCACAGAATGTATGGTGGTTATCTTTCTGAAAATGAATTTGGGGAATATCGTTATTTGGCTTATGCCGTAGAACAGTTCTTCCTCAACGGTGGTTCCAGATGTTTTGTATGCAGAGTTGCTCCTCAGGATGCAGTCTGTGCAACAGCTTGTGCACCTTCCAAAGAAAAACCTGTTGTACAGCTGACAGCGAAAAACCCTGGTATGTGGGGCAACCATATCCGTGTTGTGATCACACCTTCCAGCAAAGCAAAAACACAGATTCTGGAAGAAATCGAAACAAATGAAGGCAAGAAATATCTTGTGAAAAACGGTGCAGGTTTCTACGCAGGTGACATTGTTATGTTCAATGACGGAACTGAAACTGTTTACAATAAGGTTGTAAGCAGCCGTGACAACGTGGTTTCCTTTGAAACAGAATTTACAGATGATGTAGTGGATAAATCTCTGGTGCCCACAAAAACATTGTCTACTTGCGAATTTGCTATGGAAGTCAGCTATAATGAAATCGTAGAATTCTACGATCAGATGTCCTTCAACGTATTGGCACCCAACTATGTTGATAAAAAGATGTCTAAATCTGATCTGGTAGAAGTGCATTACCTGGAAAATAATACTGAAGTAGTTGCTCCTTTTGAACAGCTCGTTGGCGAAGATGCTTCCGTAGGCTCTGTTGCTTTTGCAGGCGGCAGCAACGGCAGTGTTGCTTCCATCAGCGCCGCTGACTTTATTGGTGAAGACAGAGGTGCAGGCAGCCGTACAGGTATTCAGGCTTTCTTGGACAACGACCTTGTTTCTCTGATGGCAATTCCTGGTGTAACAGATCCAAATGTACAGCTGATGCTGGTTGCTCATTGCGAAAATACAGGCAGCAGATTTGCGGTACTGGATATTCCCAGAGATGCGAAAAAAGTAGAAGATATTATTGCACACAGAAATATCTTTGATACAAACTACGCTGCACTTTATCATCCTTGGCTGAATGTTTTCGATCCACTGGACAAGAAAAATATTGCCATCCCTCCTTCTGGCTCCATTCTGGGCATTTATGCAAGAAGTGACAATACAAGAGGGGTTCATAAAGCGCCTGCAAACGAAGTTGTAAGAGGATGTGTTGGTCTGGACTGCCAGTTCAATACAGGCGAACAGGATATTCTGAACCCGAAGGGTGTCAACCTTATTAGAGCTTTTGCTGGTCAGGGTATCCGTGTATGGGGTGCAAGAACAGCTACAAGCAACGCCAGCTGGAAATACATCAACGTACGCAGACTGTTCATCTTTATTGAAGAATCCATTAAAGCAAATACAAACTGGGCTGTATTTGAACCTAATGACGAAGTTCTGTGGGTAAGAGTACAGAGAACCATCAGTGTATTCTTGACAAATCTGTGGAGAGCAGGCTCTCTGGCAGGTACATCTCCAGAAGAAGCATTCTTCGTACATATCGGCAGAGATACCATGAGTCAGGATGATATTGACAACGGCAGACTGATCTGCGTGATCGGCGTTGCACCCGTAAAACCTGCGGAATTTGTAATCTTCCGTATCTCTCAGAAAACAGCTGATGCTGAATAATTCAGTTATAAAAACGAAAGGAGTAAGTTTTAAATGGCAGGTTATCCTCAGGCAAAATTTAGATATAAAGTTGAGATCGATGGTCTGGAAGCTGGCGGCTTTTCCGAAGTCACTGGTTTTGATGCAACCATTGAACCTATTGAATACCGCGAAGGCGATATGACAGCAGAAACACCTATGAAAATTCCTGGTCTGAAGAAATATGGCAACATCACTCTGAAACAGGGTGTAACAGATTCCAGAGTTCTTTATGACTGGATTACAACAGGTATCAATGGTGCCATCGAACGCAAAACATTGACCATTACACTTTTGAACGAAACTCAGTCACCTGCTGCTTCTTGGCAGATTATCAATGCTTGGCCTACAAAATATACAGCACCTGATTTTAATGCAACTTCTTCTGAAATTGCAATTGAAACACTTGAAATCGTGCATGAAGGTATGACCAGAGTATCTTAAAATCTGAATGATCTATAACAAAGACTGCACGAAAAGGATTTCCTTTTTGTGCGGTCTTGTTTTTCAAAATAAGGGGAAATGAATATGGCATTTCAAACAGAGTTTAATTTTACATTGCCGAGAGGCTATATTGACAGAGACGGGAACGTGCATAAAGAAGGTACTATGCGTCTGGCAAATGCAGCAGACGAAATCCTGCCTTTGAAGGATCCAAGAGTACAGCAGAATCCGGGATATCTTACAATCATTCTGTTGGCACGGGTGGTTACCAGACTGGGCTCAATGCCAGCTGTTGATACAAGAGTCATTGAAAATCTTTTTACCATGGATCTGGCTTACCTGCAGGATCTTTATCAGAGAATCAATACGATGGAATTTCCAGTTTATAAAAGCATTTGTCCTCACTGTGGGAAGGAGATTGATGTTCCTATAAATTTTATGGAAGCCGGTCTATAAAAACTTATCCGGCAGATAAGATTTACGAGGAAGCGGCATTTATTGCCTATTATGTTCACTGGAGTCATGATGAAATCATGAGTATGAGCCATCTGGATCGGATTCGCTGGTGCAATGAAATTTCCGGCATCAATCGAAAGCTGAATGATGAGCCGGAAAATATGTTTAAACTTTAAAAGGCGGAGGCGTAGAAATGGACGGCATACATAATTCTATCGTGGCGAATAATCAGTTTATTGTGGGCCTGAACATGGATGTATACAGCTTTTCGAAGGTGACCAATATCATGGGAAAGCTGGAATTGGAAACCATTGAAGAAGGCGGATATAACGACAGTCCAAGAATGTTTAGAAAACCTAAGACCTCTGTGGATACACTGGTTTTGGAAAAAGGAATACAAACATCTGGTTTGGATGACGCTCTGACACTGGGAGCAGTCATAAATGCAGGCATGATCTTGGTCATGCGTGATGGCTCCATTGCAAAACAATATACTTTTGAGTATGGTATTATAACAAAATGGGAGACAGATGGACTGGATGCCATGAGTTCCGGTCTTTTGATTCGGCGGATTGAAATTTCTCACACAGGATTGGTTGAAGTTTAAGAAACCATGCGACGAAAAGAAGGGGTTTAAATGAAAACAACTGCAAGAAGTATTGCACAAATAACCAAATATCGAACACCTTCTGTATGGAATCCTTTGGCGGCAGTTCGTCACAAAAAGGAGAACTGGTCTTATTTTCCAGAACCATCTATGGTCTTCATAAAAGAGGAGACAGGGGAAGAAAAGGACAGACAAATGTTTTCCCTTCTTTTTCAGCTGCTCAATTATGATTTTAGCAGTAAGAACCAGTATTTTCTGAGGCTTGAAATGCAGCCTTTGCTTCAGGAATTAAAAATCCTTATGGCTCATGGGACAAAAGAGGAAAGCATCATCCTTGAAAAGATAGATCGGTTATTGACAGAAGTGCTGCATTTGAGAGAAGTCCATGAAAAATCTGAATATTGGCTGGGCAGTGTCGAAACGATGAAACAGCAAGTCAATATTTTGATGGAGCATTTTTTGGAAAGGCAGATGCATGTTTCCGCACCTATGCAGGTGATTCAAAATACGCAGAAGCAGATCAAAAATTGGGATATTCATTCAGCAGAGCAGATTGGGATTCGTAATAGTCAACAAATCAGAACATATGAGAATTTGCTGAACAGACCATTTAAAGTTACAGGACAAGTATTGACTGCGGAACGATGGAAAAACGATATGCGTTCTTTGCAGACGATTTATGAAGGAATGTCGAAAGAAGAACAGACTTCCTTTTTAAGTGAAATTTCCATGACGGAAACGGAACTGCTTTCTACAAAGAATATGACACAGGAACAGTGGGAAACATTTCTAACTGCTTCACTTCCTTTGATTTCTGCTTATGCGGATAAACGAGAAGAAAAAAAACAAGAACAGCAAGTTTTAGAAAAGAAAGAAATTTTGCAGGTTGTATCTGCATTCACAGAAACACAGTGGCAAAGTCTGAAACATATTTTGCTGCAAGACAGACATATGGAAGAAGAAAACTTCAAACAAATTTTATCACAAAACAGACATATAGATATACAAAAACTGCATCACTTTTTTGATGAAAAGACATTGGAGAATACAACTTCTTTTGAAAGCTGGATGCAGGAGAAACAGGCTTTTATTGCGTATGTTCAAAAAAATCAGTTTACTTCTCTGCTAAAAAATCTTGTAGACACTGTTGGGAATGGTGAGCATTCCGTTCTTTTAACAGAGAAGAAAACAGGCACAGATGTTCATCGTACTATTTTCACAGAGAATTCTGTCGAAAAAATATCTGATTGGGTCACACAACTCACCTTAAACCGACGGCAGGCAGTTCAAACTCCATCAGAAATGACGGAACAGAGTTATGCAATCCCTCAACTGGATTCTGTACAGGTCAAGGAAGGTGCAGAACAGGCAGGTTTTGCAGAGGAGAAACGTCCTGCAAACAATGCTGTGCATCAAAGAAGCAATGAAATTTCCGCAGAACAAATCATCCAAAACAGAAATATTCTGGAAAAGTATCTGAACAGTCAGGAACGACAGCAGAAGTATGTGTTATCCAAAACATATTGGGAAAAAGATGTCCAGCTGCTGTTTCATATATATCATTCTATGAAGGCAGAAGAAAAAGCATCGTTTCTGCGAGAACTTTCTGTGACCGAATCCGAATTGCTGTCCCTTCAGACAACTGCAAAAGAACAGTGGGAAATTTTTTTGGAAAAATCTTTGCCTTTGATTTCTTCTTATATCCAAAAACAGGAGCAGGAGAAAGAACGGGGAGAATCCAAAATTTCAAAGGAACTGCTCTATGAAATGGAAACATTTGTGGAAACCCAGTTTCGAAAAATGTTTTTCACTTCGAGTCAAAACAGGTATATAGATTTTTGGAATCAACATACTTTTTTGCAGGAAGATGCGAAAAAATTTGAATCTGTTTTTAGAAATCGAAAATGGAAAAATATTTCCGTAGACAGGCATGGACAAAAATTGAAAAATCTTCGATTAAAGCCAATCGGACTCTCTGTGGAGAAAAGAAATATTCTGGAAAGCAGTCAGATTTCCAATTTTGGCAGAACCATTGACACATTGACTGAGGGACATTGGAAACGTGATCTTCGGCATTTTGTCAATATCTACCGATCAATGGAGACGGAGGAACAAAGCCGTTTCCTTGAGGAGATTTCGATGACAGAAACAGAACTGCTTTCTGTTCAGTCTATGACAAAAGAACAATGGGACGCTTTTTTAACAGATACAAAGCCGCTGATTACTTCCTTTGTGAAAAAGCAGGAGGAAGCACAGAAAACGCTGCAAATAACGGAGTTTTTGCGGCATGCGGCCAATTTGACAGAAATCCAGTGGCAGGAAGTCAAGGATGTTTTCATGGAAAATCATGAGAAAACATACATAAATCCTATTTTGGAAATGATGGAGCAACAGAAACCGAACCTTGAAGAACCGCTGTTTTCAGCAGAAAAGAGAGGGGTTATCAACTATCTTACAGAGCATACAGAAGGGACGCTGGAAGTCATTCAGTTGCTGCAGAACAGAGCTGGTTTGAAAGAAATCATGGAAAATTGGGTGGTACTTCCATCCAAGGAAAGAATAGCAAAAGTATCAGAGATTGCCTCGAAACCTGCAACAATTTTTGCGGATGGACAGTTGGAAAGTACTGTAAAAAGTTTGACAGAATGGCTGACTTATTTGACAGAAAGCCAATGGCAGGAAGTCAAAGAGGTTTTTGTTGAAAACAGTGAGAAAACATATATCAATCCCATTTTGGAAATGATGGAGCGGCAGACTCCGAACCTTGAAGAACCGCTGTTTTCAGCAGAGAAAAGAGGGGTCATCAACTATCTTGCAGAACATAGGGAAGGGACACTGGAAGTCATTCAGTTGTTGCAGAACAGAGACAGGCTGAAAGAAACCATGGAGAATTGGGTGATTCTTCCATCCAAGGAAAGGCTGGAAAAAGTATTAGAGACTGCTGTGGAATCCGAAATGATTGTTACGGATGAACAGCTGGAAAGTACTGCGGAAAGCTTAACGGAATGGCTGGCTTTTTTGACAGAAAATCAATGGCAAGAAGTGAAGTCTGTTCTGGAAAATCATCAAAATGCAGAATATATTACACCGCTTATGGAAATAGTGGCAAGTCAAAAAGCTTTTGAAATGGAACCGCAGTTTTCAGCAGAAAAACGCGGTGCTATGCAGTATATTGCCCAAAATAAGCAGGCAGGTGCTTCTTTGATAAAAGTGTTAATGAAGCAGAAACATATCGAAGAAAATCTGTCTGAATGGGTGGATCTGACGCTTTGGAAAGAAGCGAAGGAACAGCATTTGGAAAAATCTGCTGAATCGAAAAATAAGGCATTACTGCCAGAAGAAATAACTCAAAACACAACGACAGCTTTAACAAAATTTCTCTCTGTCATGACGGAATCACAATGGAAAGAAATGCATGAAATGGCAGTGAAAAATCAACAGTTTCAACATCTTCAGCCTATGCTGACTCTTTCCCAAAACCAGGAAGATTATGTTTCTTTTGAAACAGAAAAGAAAGTTTGGATCGACCATATCACAGGGAATAGGTCTGTGGCCCTGGAGCTTCTTAAGCTAATAGAAGGAAATAAACAAACAAAATTTATTTTCCGAAGTCTGCAGCAGAAAATGGATAGAGAAACGCAGTCTGGATATGAAAAACCTAGTCTGACTCAGCTTTCTGTATTTAATATAAATGAACAGGGCAGAACGGATAAAAAAATTGTGGTTCAGCGTATGACAAACTGGCTTCATTCTGTAGAAAACAATAGGACGTTTCTTCCTGTGCGGAAAGCGGATTATTTTGATAATGTCCAAAAGAACCTTTTCCATAATCATTTCACACATGCGGACACTTCAATGAAAAATACCAATCATTTTTCTGGCGTATTGTATCAGGAGGTATCGGAAAATACACTTTTGCAGCCCGATTCCTACGATACAGCCCAAATGGTCATGGTCAAGAAAAGTCAAGGAAATGCCATGGTGCAGACACCTCCAAAGATACCAGAAGTGGTCATGGAGGCAAAAAAGGCAATGCAGACGGAAGTCCATGATATTATTACAAGAAAGCGCAGTCAGGAGCCGGAGCAGTCAGATAACAAAACGGTATTGGAACTGATGCGGCGCTTGGATGTGCAGCAAAAAGAACTTGAGAAAATTCGTTCTACGCAAAAACAAATTTTGAACATTACAGATATTTCTGTTGTTACAGAGAAAATCATGAATCATATGCAGAGTCAGCTGCGCTTGGAGAAAATGCGGCGTGGGCTATAAAGAGGAGGTGGGTACATCATGAGTTTAAGTAAAGCTATTATCAAAATATTTAAAAATAACGGCAATGAGATTGAAGAAGTGGAATGTGCCTTCAACCCCTCACAATATACCATCAAAAGCTCTGCCAACTATAAAGAAGATCACTCTCTTGGTACGGATGTATCCCGCATGATTTTTCTATCAGGGGCACAAAGGGAATTTTCCACTACTTTATTCTTTGACAGTGAAGGGGAAATTGGGCGCGCAGGTGATTTTATGAATGTTTTGCATGAGTATTCAGAAGATGACTCTATAGAGCCAGTAACAGACATTATGAAAAAGATCAGTTCCGCTGTGCAGGTTTCCGGCAGTGATCACAAACCGCCGTTGGTTGCTTTTGTTTGGGGAAATCTGAATTTCAAAGGGGTCATTACTTCTGTTACGGAAACATTTACAATGTTTGATCCTTTTGGCAAACCCATCCGTGGGAAGATGGATTTGACCATTAAGGAAGCCCAGGAAGAAGGTTTAACAAAAAAATCTGAGCCTTTTGAATCTCCAGACAGAACCAAGTACAGAACAGTTGTGGAAGGTTCAAGTCTTTGGTCTATGGCTTATGAGGAGTATGGTGACTGCGAAAAGTGGCGTGTTATCGCGAAGGCAAATGGTCTGCTCAATCCACTGCAAATCTATCCGGGGCAGGTACTGAAAATTCCAGCGCTGCAATAAAAAGAAAAAGGTGACAGAATCATGGGATTAATGGACAGCAGTTATACTTACGAAGAACTGCGTAAAAAGTATCAGGATTTTACCACACCAAAGGTGGAATTGAATATCGGGGGACTGTCCCTGTTAGAACAAAAAGGGATTTCTGTTGAGCAGGTGCAAATCAAATTATCCACCGGAAATACGGGCAGTGCTTCTTTTACCATCAACAGTGGGTATGATTACGAACAAAGCAGTTTTAACAGCGTGCTGAAAGATAAAGTGATTCCTGGAAAAGTTGTTACAGTAAAACTTGGTTATATGACGAAGACCACAGAAGTTTTTAAGGGCTTTATTGCTTCCGTAGACATCCAATTTGATGTGGAAAATGGTATTTTTTTCACCATCACTGCTATGGATGCGCGACGGCTGATGATGACTGATAATAAGCCTTATGCACTGTATAGCAAGCCGAATTATTCTGATATTGTAAAAAACATTATGTCCAGATACAGCGCTCTTTGTTCTTTTGAATGCGATGACACAGATGATAAGTTGGAAGATGTGGTGTCCCAAAGAGAGTCCGATTATGATTTTATCACAAAGAAGCTCATACAAGAAGGTAGAGTAGATCGGGAGTTTTTCATTGTGGCAGATACGGCTTATTTCCGCACTCCTAGAAAAGTGCCGACGCCTGTCATCACGTTAGGTATCAACAATGGGCTGAAAAATTTTAGCCGCAGTCTGAATTATTTGAATAAAATCTTTGAAGTGCATGGATATAATTCTGATACGAAGACACATTTATTTAGTTCTGCTGCTGCAATCAGTGGGGATGAGCAGTCGGAAGTCATAAAAGCAGGCATTGAAGTTGTTGCTCTTTCTGACTGTACAACACAGACAGATGTGACAGAGTCTGCAAAGAGTATGGCTATGAAAGCCAAGAATGAAAACAAGAAGGCTTCTGGTACTTGCATTGGACTTCCAGAGATTGTGCCCGGGAGATTTTTGAAAATATCTGGTGTAGACAGCTTGATCAACAAGAATTTTTATATCACAGATGTAACCCACACGATCAATTACAATGGATTTTTGACAAACTTTACCACGGAAGGATGGGAATGATGGACTTTTTCGATGAACTGTTGAAGGCAGACAAAGAGCCTTCCAAAGCCCCTGGGGTGGTTTCAGGCATTGTTCTGGAGAATTACGATGAAAAGTATCCTGGTATGGTAAAAGTGGAATATGGCGCAGGGGAACAAGGCAAAAACAAAAGTGGATGGATTCCTGTTGCTTCTTTTTATGCAGGAATGGAACATGGCGCATATTTCCTGCCAGAAATCGGTTCTGAAGTGCTCGTGACATTTATCATGGGGAATTGGGATAAGCCCGTGGTCATCGGTTCTTTATGGAATAAGCAAAGTCCTATTCCAAAAGGTATGCCGGAGGAGAAAAATAATAATAAAATCATCAAAACAAAAGGTGGTAGCCAGATTCTATTTTCAGATGAGGAGAAAAAGCAATCCATTGAAATTACTACACCTGCTGGCATGAAAATCGGCATTTATGATGAAAAATCAACAGTCGTTATTCAGGATCAAGATAATAAAAACAGCATTACATTAGATGCAAAAAATGGGTGTATTTCATTGGACGCAAGCAAAAAAATTGAATTAAAAGTTGGCGGTTCAGTACTTGTGACTCTTGACAGCAATAAAGAAACCGTCAATGTGGGTTCTGTTGATATTCAAGCGAAACAAAGCTTCAAAGTGAATGGTCAGTCTGTGAGCATCAAAGGAACCACTACAGAAGTCAATGCCAGCGGATCTTTAAAGATCAATGCCAGCGGTATTACAGAAGTAAAAGGAAGTATGGTCAAGATAAACTAAGGAGGCAGAAATGATGGGGGATGAAAAATACGGTAAGGAGTTTCTGGGAACAGGATTGGGATTTCCGATTATGGCAGACCCTGCAACAGGAAGATTTCGCGCTTCCTCCTATGAAGATGATATTAAAGAAGCCATTTATATCATTTTGATGACCAAAAAAGGTGAACGTCTCATGCGTCCGGAGTTTGGATGCGGTATACATGATTTCGCATTTGCATCGTTGGATTTTACAACGATATCTCAAATGGAAAAGGCTGTTAGAGAAGCTTTGATTCAGTGGGAACCAAGAATTCGAGATATTTCTGTGAAGGTTTCTCAAAGCATGACTGAAACAGGAAAGGCTGTTGTTTCCATTTCTTATGTGGTTCGTTCTACGAACAATCCATATAACTTGGTATTTCCGTTCTTTGTCAATGAAGGTATCGAATTATAACAATGAAAGGAGGTGTGCAGATGGATAAAATACCGATGATTCATAATCTCAGTAAAGAAGATTTGATACAGACCATAAAGGAATTGTCTGCTTCTTATACGCCGCACTGGAGATTCGATCCGGCAGATCCTGATATTGGGACAGCATTGGCAATGATATTTGCGGAGATGCAGGCAGATACATTTCGCAGATATCAGGAATTGCCTTTGAAATGGCGTACGGACTATTTTAACAATCTGCATGCTTCTTTGAATCCGGAACAGCCTGCTTATGGCTACGTTTCTTTTCGAGTAGTAAGTGATGAAGTTCAGGGAACAGAACTGCCAGCTGGCACTAGCTTAACTACATACGTTACAGACAGTGCAGGAGATATTGTACCCGTTGAAACACGAGAAGATGTTTTTGTTGCGCCCTCCAGTCTGGAGACAGTCTATGAAAGCAATGACAAGCTGGATTTTATTGGGAAACTTTGGGACAAGTCCCAAGACAAGAAATTTTCTCTTTTTGGTTTTTCAGTAGAAAATCTGCAGCGCCATGTTTTTATGATCGGACATGATTCTCTTTTTGATATTACGCAAGGGGGAGAAGTGGAAGCGGCGCTTTACACCGCGGATGGACATCCTGTTTCTGAAGGAATCCTGCGTTTGTTGGCATCCAGCGGAAGTTTCTGCTATTCAACGGAAGATGGTTTTATTCCTTTTGCGCAATATGATATTCATGATGGAAAAATCAACTTTGTTAAGGGAAGCGGACAAGCGCCTTGGTGTGAAAAAGAAATAGATGGTGTCAGCCAGTTTTGGATTCGATATGAAACAGAAAATGGCAGAGCACTTCATCACATATCTTTGGGAGAGATCAGACTCAAAAGCAGAGCGGCTATGATCGCGCCGCAAGCCATTTATGCTGCGGGTATAGATGTGGATAGTCACGGATATTATTATCCTTTTGGAGAAGAACTTTCTATTTATGAAGAAGTTTATTTCTCCTGTGATGATGTGTTAAGCAAAAGAGGATCAAATGTTACCATATCATTTTTGGTGGATTATACAAAGATTCCTCTGAATCTGACTGATAAAGCGCAAATCGACTGGCGTTTGGTCATGCCACGAAGTGCAGTGCATGTAGATCCGGAATATGATATCTCCATCACAAGAGTCCTTTGGGAATACTTCAACGGGACAGGTTGGGTACGTTTGTTCGATGATGATCGGTATGATACTGTATTCAGTCCCGTTGCAGGAACAGGACGGCAGAAAAAAACACTGCAATTCACCTGTCCACAGGATATGTCACCAGTGATCGTCAATTCTGTAGAAAGCAGATGTATCAGAGCTAGAATTATCAATCTGGAAAATCGATTCAAAACAAAGGGGCAATACATTACGCCAATGCTCTCGGAAACATATTTTTCATACGACTATCAGGGAAAAGGAATTCATCCTCAATACTTATATGAAGAAAATAATGGCGTTGGGCAGTTGCAGACAGCGAAACGCTGCTTCCAGTCTCTCCGAGGTTATCGTCCCATTCGTTTGGCAGGAGATGAAGTGCCTGCCGTATATTGTTGTTTCAGCAATCCTCTGGAACAGGGACCTATTCGTATTTTAGCACTTTTAGGTGCCGCTGCACTGCGTGAGAGACCGCGATTGAAGTGGCAGTATTATGGCAGCGGAAAATGGCGTGATTTGAATGTGGCTGATGAAACAAAAGGCTTTCAGAACAGCGGTCTCATTAGTTTTAATGGTAAGCCGGATTTTGAAAAAACATCCCTTTTTGGCAAGGAAGGATATTGGATTCGTATACAAGATATTTTAAGCGGTTATGATCAAATATCTAAGGAAGAACTTCCATTGGTTGAAGGATTTTTTATTAACAGCGTAAAAGCATGGACATTGCGCACCAATGTAGAGGAGTATCTTACTTACGAAGATTTTGCTGTGACACCCGAATTTCGGCTTTTGCATCGTCCTATATTTGAGGCTCAAGTTTGGGTGAATGAAACAGGCAATTTGTCAAAGGCAGAAGAAAAGGGCCTATTAAAGGAAGAACGTCTTCGCTATATCACAAAAAATTCCAATGTAACTGAGACGTGGGTTCTTTGGAAAGAAACTGATCATTTCCTTGAAAAGCCTGGAGATGGCAGGAAATATATCTTGGATAAGGCAAATGGTGTTCTCCGTTTCTCTGCTGGTACAAATTATCGTCTTCCTTTGCCTGGTATTGCCAATGGCATATGTGTGAATATGTCCATTGGGGGTGGCGAAGAAGGAAATTTGCCCAAAGGTGCCATTACAGGTACAGAACTGAATTACGGCTTTATCAATCAGGTTTGGAACCCAGTTGGCTTTTCCGGCGGCTGCAATAAAGAAACAGCCGAAGAAGCCATGGCAAGAACGGCTGCTGCATATAAACATCATCATCGTGCAGTTACAGTCAGCGACTATGAAAAATTAGCAAAAGAAGCATCTAGAATGGTATATCGTGCTTTTTGCTTTACAGGAAGAATGGCAGACGGCAGCCGCAAAAGTGGATATATCACATTGGTAATATTGCAGAAAGACTTTGAAAAGAGTCATTATTATTTCCATTCCCTGCGAGATGTCCTGATGGATTATATGAAGGACAAAGTTTTTGAGAATCTGCTGACACAAAATCGTTTGCAGATTGTTTCCCCTGATTTTATCGAAATCCAAGTAGGGGTGGAAGTGAAAGTGCAGGATTTTAATGAAATTTTCCAGTGCAAACGCCAGATTTCACGGAAATTACATGAATTTCTCAATCCAATATCCGGCAATTTTACAGGCACTGGTTTCTCTGTTGGTGTTTTGCCTAACAGAAGTCAGATTGAAACTGTGATAAAATCTATTCCATCCGTAAAAGAAATCAAAAATCTGGTTATTTCGGGGAATCTTTATCGCGGTAGTGAGGTGATAGAACTGAACATGGAGGAAATGGGGAAATATCCCTATGCCCTTCCTGTAGACGGAAAACACCGGATTTTTGTAAGTACAGAATAAGGAGGCTTTATTATGCTGCCTGAAATCAGTTTGGATACCGTTGGCTTTGAGGAAATTGTCAAAAAAGCCAGAAGTCAGATAGCAGAAATCTATCCGCAATGGACAGATTACAACTATCATGATCCAGGGATTACCATTTTGGAATTATTTGCTTTTTTGAAAGAAGCACAACAATTTTATATTGACCAAACAAATGACGGCATGCGCAAAAAGTTTCTGCGGTTAATTGGCGTTATGCCAATGAAAAGACGCGCCGCGCAAACAATGATCAGACTTGTGTCAGAACATTCTCAAACAATTCCTATGGGAACCAAGTTTAATATTAATAGGTTATGTTTTGAAAGTGCGCTGCAAATCAATGTTCCAGGAGACATCTTACAAGATGCCATTGTAAAGCCAAAGTATGGTGATACCTTCTGTTTCCATTTCGATCATACGGAAAAACATGGCAACATGGTGCTGTATCCCTTTGGAAAGCAGACGGGTGTTAGCAGCCAATTTCTCTTGGCATTGAAAAAACCTTTGGAAAAAGAAAAAACTTATCGTTTATCTGTCAAACTGGATGAACATTACAGTGTAGAACGAAATCCCATTGAAGATCCAGCGTCTTTCGTACCTCTTTCTCGTATTCGTATGACATATTTTGATGGAACAAAGGACGTAGAAATCCATGCTGAAGATGGGACTCTTGGATTTATACAAAATGGAGATATTGTATTTTCCATTTCTGGTGGTATGGCACATACTGTTGCGCATGGGGTAGAAGGATATTTCCTGAAATTTACGCTGTTGCGTGATGAGTATGATGTTTCTCCTGCGCTGATCGAAATTGGCTTTCAGGATATTCCTTTGGTGCAGAAAGATACAAAAGCTGTTTTTCTGGATATTGCGCAGATCAATGAGTGGAAGCAAGACAACATTAAAATTGATTATTATGGTTGGAATCAGGAAAAAGGCTGTTACATAGATGCAGAGCCGGAGATGGCAGTCAAAGCCGCAATATATGAACAGGATTTTTATGATAAGCGGATACTTGCTAACGGAAATGGACTGCCGAATCAGCGGTATGAATTAAAAGATAAAGGCGTTCTCTCGGACTCTTTTGAGATTCTTGCCAGCAGTGTGCGTCATCCTGGATATTTCCGGCCGTGGACTAAGGTGGATGATTTTGATGCGTCTGGACCAGATGACTGGCATTATATTGTAGAGGAAGAAAGCAACACCATTCTTTTTGGGGATGGTATCAATGGCAGAATGCCTGAATCAGAAATTCGGATTGTTGCCTGCGCTTTTTCAGCAGGAAATAACGGAAACATCAAAGCAGGTCAGCAGGTAGAGGTGCTCAGCAGTATGTCTGGCGTTTCCGGTGTGCATATTCAGGATGCATGGGGCGGCAGAGCACCGGAAGGCTTAGAAGAAGCCTTTTTGAGAGCCCGTAAAATACTGCACGACGATGAAAGAGCGATCAGTGCTGGAGATTATGAAAGACTGGTTATGGAGACGCCTGGTCTGCGTATTTGGGACTGCAAAGTGCTGGATTTAGCCGGTTTCCATGATGCTCATTACGCCAATGAAGTGCGTATTGTAGTAAGACCTTTTTCTGAAAATGGATATGCTCCTCTTTCTGAAGCATATCAAAAAAATATTTATCAGCGGCTTATGAAACGTCGTTTGCTGGGGACCAGTATCAAATTGTATTCTCCTGTTTATATTGAAGCTGAAGTTTATACGGAACTTCGCATCAAACCCCAGTATCTCCATGCAGAAAAAAGTGTGGAAAAGGCTGTTAAGGAATTTTTTGAAAATCTGAAAGGGTTTGGGCCGACAGTCAGCTACAGTTCTTTGTTTGCCTGCATTGATGGTTTGGAAGAAGTTTTGGAAATATACATGCTTTACGTTGATGCCAGAGGCGGCAGAATTACCAGAAATAAAAATGGTGATGTAATACTCCCTCCTCTTGGAGTATTGCTGCTGAAAAAAGTGGATTGTATTGTAATTCGTTAACAGGACAGGTGACAAAATGAAATATTTTGTTTTTAATAAACCTATGGACTACCAAAGAGGATATTTGGAAAACCTTGTCTGCACGGAACACGGCATTCAATTGTCAAAAATCGGGCAGAAAGGTGTATTCTTTTCAAGAGTCCTGGACAGCGGCGAAAAAGAAATGATGTGGCACAGGATGACCTGTGAAATACCTGTGTTTAGAGCAGGTGTCCATTTTTGGATGTATTGTGCCGATGTAACAGAAGTGATTTGGAACGGAACAGTCACATCCTTTGAAGAAATTTTGTATAGTGAATTGACAGCCGCAGAAAAAAGAAAAATACTGAAACCTTTTCTGAAAAAAGAGTTTCTCAATGAAACAGATGTATTGCTTCATGATATCAAAGGCAGATATATCTGGTTTTGTGTAGAAGTCTATTCCGGACAGGAAGAAAATGTGGGAATTGAAAATATCTTTTTATATTTTCCTGCAACAAACTGGCTCCAGTATCTTCCATCCGTTTATGAAAAAAATAGAGACAGTGCAGCTTTTTTGGATCAGTATTTAAGTATCTTCCAGTCCGTTTATGATGATTTTAATCAGAAGTTTGAAAACAGTACAGCTCTGCTGGAACCGGCTGTAACAGAAATGGATTTTCTGCAGTTTATGGCAGGGTGGCTGGATATTGTCAACACCAATATTTGGAGTGAAGATAAACTGCGCAGGCTTGTAAAAATGGCGCCATCGTTATTCCGGAAACGCGGTACACGGCAGGGGCTGATGGAGGTTATCGAACTTTTCACAGGTGAGCCTCCCCTTATTGTGGAGCAGTGGCAGATTCGCGAATATCGTCAAAACAGTGATAAAAAAGAATTCTTGGATCAATTGTATGGCAAAGATGAAAATGTTTTTTTGATTCTGATAAAAGAAGAATACTGCTCTGGAAAAAGAGAACAGGAAGCACTGTTAAGCTTGATACAGTCGGTTTCTCCAGCACACATGGAGGTTCGATTGGTGGCGTTGCGCCAGTATATGATTTTGGGAGAACATACATATTTAGGTGTGAACAGTGGCCTTGGTTATTACAAACCAACACGTTTGGACGGACTGTCCTTGGTGTCTCTCACATCTATAGGGAAACAGGAGTAGAAGGAGGCATACCCGATTATGAATAATCTAAAATATTATCCTTTTGAAAGAAACCGCTATTATTACGGTAAACTTTTGACAGAGCAGGATTTTATACAGGATCAGCAGTACTACAACGATAAAAGACGTCTCCATAACCGTTTTCTCCATGGAGTAGGCATTGCGGCAGGTCTGCGAGTTGTTATGGTGGACGAAAAAAGCATTTCTGTAGAGGATGGTGTTGCATTCGATTTTTCCGGCAGAGAGATTATGGTCGATGTTCCATCCGTATATCGTCTTTCTACCATTGATGGGTTTGATGCCATTATGGAACAGGGGCGCGGAGATTATGCTTATCTTTGCATTGCTTATGAAGAACATGGTGAGGTACCTGCCTATAATGTGGCATCTGGTGAACAGAAACAGGAAAACGCTTATGATAAAACAAGAGAAAACTATCACCTGTATTTGACAGACCAGGAACCGGATAATTATGATCTGACATTAGACGGTCTTTTTGAAAAGAAAGAAATTCTCTATGAAGACTATCAGATTCGCATTACACAGACAGTGCCTATCAGTGTAAAAGCCGGAGAGCAAATGGAAACTACCATTACACTGGAAAATATCAGCAATGCGGTGCAGATTTCGGCAGAACTGAAAGAAACAGTAGAAAGTGCATACTGCGGCAAAGAAACTTATTTGCAGGTAAAATGGGAAAAAGTAATTCTGGAAAGAGGAGAAAAATTGAGCAAGACTTTTGCTCTGCAGGCCATGGAACTGGAACATGGCAGTATTATGATCCATATCCATCCGGACGATGTTCATATTCATGAAGGAAGAAACATCCTTCATCCGGAAGAAAAGAAAAGCATTCAGATTCCTCTGACAAAAACGGATAATATTCAATCCATGGTAGACAGATATTTTGAGACAGTCATGGAAAAGACTGTCCGCAATAATTATCCCCAGGGCATTTATCTGGCAAAAATTTCTTTAATGAAGCTGGATAATACATATATGATTGAACATGTTTCTTCCGTTCCGTTCCATCAATATCTTTACAGCACATTTTTGTTGATGGGTATTACGCGTGGGATGCAGCAGGAATTAAAGGCTCTGAAAGCAAAACAGAACTGGACACTGCCTATGGAGAGTCAGAAAAGTCAGGGGATTCTGCAAATGTCAAAGCCGGAAAGAAAAGCCAGCGGCGTTGTTCAGATTTCACTGGGCATTGGCGGTAAAAGAGACCAGATTTTCTTCTCTCAGGAAATCGTTCATGGTTTAGGACTTGGTCCTGTGCATTTGGATCTTTCCATTCAGCAGGATCAGATGCTGTATTACGGTGTAGGGGATATGTTTTATGATATGGAAGTAAAAGCGGAACTGGCGGCAAAGGTAGATACTTCAAAAGGTACTTTCACCATTGGTGTCAGAATGATCGAGCCTACAAGTAAACAGTTTATCAATGTTCATTGGAGGGCTGTTGCAGACGCTTTGCCTGAATTGGAAGATAATCAGGAAAGATATTTGTATATTGTTCCAAACAAACTGGAACTGCGTGTGCGTGAATCTTATTCCCTGAAGGCTGTATGCGAAAATATGCCGTATGCGACGATCATTTGGAAAACAAATGGAATTGAAAGCGGAAGTATTGCATCTGACGGGACATACACAGCTCCGGGCATTCCTGGTATTTATGAAGTTACAGCATACTGCCAGGAAGTACCAGAATTAAAATCTTCGATCTTTATTGTTGTAAGGGAGTAATTGCCGATGATTCTTAGAAATCTCAACAAAAAATATGTCGTGATACAGGAATATATGGCAGGCAATGATGTGCGTCAGTATAGCTGCTATGAAATGGGAGCGCCGGAAAATGTACTGTACAGCGCTGTTTGCCAGAAGCTATCTGCTTTGCGCAATGAAGAAATTGGATTCTTGACGGAAGAAATGAAGCATGACAACTTTTCTGATCTCATTGATTTTTTTATTCATGATGAACAGTTGGTTGTATTATTCAAATATCCAAAAGGAATGACATTGAAACAGAAGATTTCTACGGAAGGATGCAGCCTGCGAGAACGCCTTGAAATCAGCAAAAACCTTCTGGAACAAATATTATTCCTGAATTTGACGGATTTCTTTTTTGATGCGGCCATGAATATTGAACAGATTCATGTTTCGCCAGCGGGTGAGATTTCTTTTCTGTATGACTGTCGGCATATGGATGCTTTTGACAAGGTGGATTTTCAAACTGGCACAAAATCTCTTGGAGAGGTAATAGAGTACATTTTTTCTTGGGAAATGAAGCAGCGTTCTATCCCAGAGTTATATTCTTTTGCTTATGATTTGAAACATGGGGTTATGGATTCCCATCTTGGCATTTATGAAAAATTCTGGCAGATTTATCAAATATATGCTGAAAAACAAGAGTCAGATTTGGAGCCATACAGTCTTAGCTTTCGCATCTGGGATCGAATCAAAGGAGTTGGCCGATTTTTAAAGAAACTTGTACAGCCGGCGCTGATCCTCTTGGCATTGGCTTATCTAGTCGTATCCGTTATGGGATTGTTTGAAGAACCTGGTTTTAATGAAAATTTTACGACAATTGGGACTGTTCAAATGACAAATGCAATCACAGAAGAAGCATCTCCTGAGGAAGGTGCAACAGAAGAAACCGGCACAGATGAGGATGCCAAAGCGGATGAAACACAAGTGAGCGGAGTGGAATAAAGTATGAAATCATTCAATTCATCTAATTTCAAAGACAGCATGGATATATATCTGAAGCGTATGGGCAGGACTCTTTCCATGCCGACTTCCAATTTGTACCGTAAGGTAAAAACCCTCATACAGCCTAGTTCTATCGCAAGACGTGCCACTAACGATGTTATGCAGGAAGTCAAGGCGTTGAGAAAGCCGCCGCAGACTTTAAAGGCTTATGTTTTGTTGGGAGAACATTATGTGGCAAGACGCCTTCTGTTTATCCTTCTGTTATTTTTGATTATTTTGCCGGCGCTTTTTATCAATTACGCCTATCCCGTAATTGAACAGAAGTTTTTGGTAAATACCATGCCTATTGACTCCGATGAGATTCCTGGATATAACGGAAAAGTGCGTCTTTTGGATCGGACAACAGATGTTTTGCTGTTTGAAGGCACACTGGAAAATGGACGTATCAATGGAGAGGGAACTCTCTATGATGCTTCTGGACATCTGGTTTATACAGGCGGATTTAAAATGGATGCTTTTGATGGATATGGTGAGTTATATTATACCAATGGAATTATGCAGTATATGGGTAATTTTTCCATGAACGCCTATGAAGGCAGTGGCACACTGTTTTATAGAAGCGGCGGAGAAAAATATGTAGGAAGTTTTGCCGCTGGTGTATATGAAGGAAAAGGCACCAGGTATTATGGCAATGGAGAGAAAATGTATGAAGGCGAATTTTCCAATGGCGTATATGAAGGAAAAGGTGATCTTTATGATATGGATGGCGTTCTGGTATACAGTGGAGAATTTGCAAAAGGTGTTTTCTCAGGCACAGGTATTCTGTATAAAGACGGTGAAAAACGTTATGAAGGTGGTTTTGCCGAAGGTTATTATAATGGAGCTGGTACATTGTATGAAAATGGAGTAATCATTTATCAAGGTGAATTTGATAATGTTGCGCCGGATATTACACTTAATTACGATGAAAACGGCATGATCGACCTAACACAAGAAGAAATCATCAATGGATTTACAGAAGGTAACATCACATTACGCTACGAAGACGGAACCATTCGTTATGAAGGCGGATATGTAGATGGTAAATTCTCTGGAGAAGGTAAACTTTATGATGAAGAAGGAAACCTTGTATATGATGGCACTTTTGAAAATGGACTGCAAACGGGAAGTGGCAAATTGTATGAAGAAGATAAACTGATTTACGACGGTCAGTGGAAAGATGGCTTCTATGAAGGTGAAGGCAAGCTCTACGATGCAGAAACCGGCATACTGAAATATAAGGGCACTTTTGTCAGTGGTTTGTACGATGGCGAAGGTGTGCTTTACGATCCTGCCACAGGCTATAAAATATATGAAGGAAGCTTCCATCTTGGGATGTATGATGGCAGCGGTACCCTTTATGACACCAATGGTGCAGCAAAATACAAAGGTGAATTTTTAATGGGACAGTATCATGGTGCAGGTGCATTGTATGATCCTGCCACCGGACAAGTCCTGGAAGAAGGGGAGTTCAGAGAGGGTGAGCTTGTATCTTCCAGTGAGGAAGAAGAATCAGAAACACCTGCGGAAGAAGAAGCTTCAGCAGATGTTTCTGAGGAAAGTCAGCCTGATACCCAAAAGGATACTACAGAATAAAAAGAATTTGTATCCAGAAGCATTGCAGTAAAAAGGAGTAAACTATGGGAAGATATACAGTCATCGCAGAAGTCAGTCAGAAAATTGTAGATCTGCTCGCTGACGGAATGGTTCCTGATCTGATTACAGATAAAAACAGTATTGGACTTTGCGGCCCTGATGAGAAAGGTGACTTTTCTGTTGGTATTTACTTATATGATATTGAAGAAAATCATGATTTAAGAAGAAGTGGAATGGTAAATTACAGCTATTCAGAGCAGAAGTTTCCGCCCTTAATCTTAAGTCTGTATTACATGGTTACAGCGTATTCTTCCAGCGATATCAAGTTTAGAGCTGTGCAGGAACAACGTATCTTGGGACGCGTTATGCAGATATTGGCAGACCATTCTATAATAAGTGGGGAACCCTTTGGTAATGATACAACTGAGACAGACATCCATATTGAATTATTGGATTTGACTACAGAAGAAAAAATGAAATTGTGGAATGATACTACAAAACCCTATAAAACTTCACTTTGTTATCGAGTAACGCCAGTGGAACTGGAATCCACAAAGGAAAAACGCATCAGCAGAGTAACGGAATTTACGGTGGAAATGCAGGATACGGCGGAGGAATAGGATTATGGCAAGAGATAAATTTTCCATTTATGTACAGCTCATTTTCAGGATCTTTGACAGCCTGACTTTACGGGC
This sequence comes from uncultured Clostridia bacterium, assembly GCA_902477755.1. Taxonomy (GTDB): domain Bacteria; phylum Bacillota; class Clostridia; order Lachnospirales; family Anaerotignaceae; genus Anaerotignum. The sequence continues at coordinate 263,545 of CABSIK010000001.1, read as the reverse complement.
GGCGAGGAAGGAATATTTTCGCTTTTCCTGTGATAATCATGCAAAAATATTGCCGAAGGAAGATGGATTTTTCGTTGTTGTAGGCAATGAAAAGCCCAAGACGATTCTTATTGAAAGCGGAATTTACGGAACAATTAAGATTCAAACTGAAGATTATGCAGATCAGGAAATTTTGAATTTGTGGGCAGAACCATGCAGAGGATATCATCTGGTGCCGGATATTCAGTGGATTAGTATTTCCTGTCAGCCTTACCAACAGATATTTGTACTGCAAAAAGAGCTGGAGCCATCCATTCGTTTGTTGGAAAAAGGCGAAAAAGGATCAACGTCTCTGAAGATCTATAAAGATAGAAAATGGCAATTGGATGGTGCTGTTGCGGCATTGTGTTCCAAGGATAATGCAGACGATTTTGAGATGGTAATTGTACAAGCTGTGGAAAATGACATCTGTACTTTGACAGAGCCGTTGAAAAAAGAACACAAGAAGATCAAAACAGGACTGTTTCCGTTGATGCACGGAACGGCCGATGCAAATGGCGTCTGTGAGATTCCTGTCAGAAAGCAGACAGAATATCTCCTGATGGACAAAGATGGACAAGTGATAGAAAAAGGTATCTGATCTAAATATGGAAGGAGAGGATGAAAATGGGATATGGTGTATTGGGAGGTGCAGTACTGCAATGCAGTTTTGGAATGACTCCATCTGTATTGAATGTGCTTCCAACAGCAAGAGTCCTTTCCTCTATGCCAGTGGCAAGTATTGCCGATTGTGTTCCGATGGTAAATATTATGCCTTTTGGTATGTGTTCCAGCATGGCGAATCCAACAGTGGCGGCGGCTACGGCAGCAGCCCTAGGAGCCTTGACACCGATGCCTTGCATTCCGGTTATTGTTGGAACATGGATGCCAGGCTCACCCACTGTTTTGGTAGGAGGAAAACCAGCATTGAATCAAAACTGCAAACTAACCTGTGCTTATGGCGGAATCATCGAAATTAAAAGTCCGGGAACATTTAATATACAAGTAAAATAAATTTGTGAGAAAAAACTGTTGTAAGGATGGTGGATATGGGTAAGAAAATAGCAATCATATGTTTCATATGTGTATGGATGGTGCTTTCTGCACTTTCCTGCTGTTTTGCTGCGCAAAAATCCGTGCATGAAATCAAAAATGTCTATACAGCAAACTATAAAGATGGTTATCTTTACGGCATTGAACTGATTGAAAATAAATACTATATTTTTTCTGTGAACATTGAAACCGGTGAGCAGCAGTACTTTACATATCCTATCAAAGACGATCATGGTGTAGTTTTCCTGATGGATCTTGTTATGGGAAACAACGGGGAAATGTATGTTTATTACAGTTTATTGGCAGAAAGCGACTCGGATGAGACCGCAGATATCATTTCCTACTGCGACTTCGACAATGGACGCATTATTCCAAAATGGGATATGAAAGAGATCAGCGACAAATCTTTTTTACAGTTCAGATGTCAGCAAGACGGTCAGTTGGTATTAGAGACAATCGATAATACCACAGCAACAATGTACCGGTTTTATCTCAATGAAGACGGAACAGCTGCCCTAAAAGATAGTATGCAGCTGCCTGCGGAAGTGAGCAGTGTTGTCAGTCAGGATACAGGTGTATGGGCATTGAGCAACACTGGTGACGTCTATAAAGTTGAAGATAATAACATCACACGCGAAATATTCATTAATGATGGATCGAAGATCGGTATTCAGAATACATATTACGACTTGCAAGAAGATGGAATGCATTTCTTTAATCTGGATACAGGATTGAATTATAAAATCACAAGCGAAACGGACTACCAAGAAATAGAACTTTGCCCGGATCATCAATCTGCTGAGGCTGAGTCTTTTGATGTTTCCAATGTATACAATACTTCTGAACAAGATGGCATTTATGTGGGAATATTGGCAACAGAAGATGGCAGAAGTATTCCTGTAATTTATGGAGAAAAGGAATATGCTTTGGAACAGCTTACTTGGCCAGCAGGAAAAGTATTTCTGACAGCTTTTTTGATGATTATTGGCGTAACGGCTGTGCTTTTGATATATTTTTATGTTTTTAGCAGGCTGTTCAAGCGGAAAGATGGAGCGCCCGTTTTGGGCATTGCAATTATGCTGATGATTCCTATTATCACATTCAGCATGATTCAATTGTATCATGTAATGGAGCAGAAATTGCCAGATGAAAAAGCGCAGAAAATACAGCAGCTTACTGTGCTGAATGATATTTTGAAGCAAAAAATAGATATGCAGCAGCTTGAAGCAATTCGTGATGCAGATGAAAATACTTTTGAGGAAGTTATCTTTGTTTATTATAACCTGATTCAACCTTTGTTCATTCAAAATATGAGTACGAACAGCAAAGAACTTGTAAATAGTGGCGTGGCATCATTCTTATATTATTGCGAAAATGGAGAGATATATCCTGTTTCTCCGATCTATCAGCTGAATCTGCCTGTAAAATATCAAATGTCCGCTTCTAATTATTTGGCATTAAAAGAAGCGGCAGAAACAGGAAAAACCGTATGTACGGAATACAACAGTTACTTGGGGAGATTTCTGACGATCCTTTCTCCTATTAAAAATGAAAATGGAGAAGTGATTGCAGTTCTGGAAACAAGTGAAAACACTCTTATATTAGAGACGAATATTCTTTCTAATCGTCAAAATATCGAGAAGTTATTTTTCGTTATAGGTACATTGATTTTTCTGATGATCGTCTTGGTATTTTGGATTAATACAAGGTCTTTGAAAACCCTTAGACAGGCAATGACGCAGATGGCAGAGGGAAATCTGAAGGCAAGAGCAAACATACAAGGGAACCACGAAATTGCAGTCATAGCAAAAAGATTCGATCATATGGCGGAACTGATTGAAAACAGAGTGACAGAAGTGGAGGCTTATCAAAATAAATATGAAGCCTTTGTACCTTCAAAGCTGTTTTATCTCTTAAGAAAAAATGGTATCAGAGGTGCTTTGTCTGGTGACGGCAAAGATTTTACTGCTACTGTTTTGACGATTCATACATTGCATGAGAAAAATGGTGACAGCAATCCATATCAGGAAAGTTTTTCAGATTATCATGAATATCTGAATAAACAAATTTCGGTAATTCATACATATGGCGGCATTATCCATAAAATTTTCCGTCATGGTGAAATTGCGATTTTCACAAAGGACACACAACATAACGCCATTGAATGTGCCATTGCGGTTTTGGAAAAACTAAAAGACGAGGATGAAGCTTTCTATGTAGGTATCGCAGATGAACAACTCCGTTTCGGTGTGATTGGTCTGCCAAAACGTATGGTAACAGCAATGATTTCTGAACATGGCAGCTTATCTGTATTTTTACAGCATATGGCTGCAAAATTTGGTACACCTATTTTGATCACTGGCAGAGCAGCAGGGCGCATACCGAATTTTGCAAGATATTACCGCACACGTATCATTGGCTATCTGCAAATGACATCTTCTGATAAACTGGAGGCTGTATACGAAGTCCTTAATGGCGATACCCAGGAGCGTCAAAGATTAAAGTTAGATACCAAAGCAGAATTTGAAGATGGTGTACGATTATTTATGGCAAAATCTTATGCCTATGCGAGAAGGAGATTTATCCATGTACTCCAACAAGACCCGAAAGACGGTGTTGCAAAAGAATATATTACATTATGTGACCAGCATTTGCGTGACGAAAGCGAAGAAACTTGGCTTGACAAATTCTAGAAAGGAGGAAAAAACGTGAAGAGCAGATGGCCATTGAAAAAAATGATGTTGTTCTGGATACTTCCAATGGTTGTGCTTTCTGCCATACTGACTTTTTTCCGCCCGTTCTGGTATGTTGAATTGGTGAGAAAAACTGCATGGAACAACGGCGTCTTATATGGTGTCGATGAATGGAATGGCAAACTCCGTCTGTTTGGATGTGATGCAGAGGGGCACAATACATGGATGGACACGATTTATGACAGTAAAGATGCCGATAGTACATTTTACAGTGTTTTTGATATTGAAATTTTGGAAGATGGTATTTGCAGTTTGCTCCTCAAACCCCAGGAAGTTACAGATATCAATAATTTTCTTTACATCCAGTATGACTTGGATAAGAAACAGATCATTTCAACAGAAACTGTTGGAAATAATGTAAAGGCGGATGTTTATATCAAAGAGAAATTGCCGGATGGAATCTGGACAGTCCGTACAGATGGCTCTGTTTGGATTTCAGGCGGCAATGGTGAGGAACTGATTTTTTCCAATGATGGAAAGCAGGTTTCTGCGAATAATACTGTATATGCTTTTGGGAATGAAGGCTTATATTTTTATAACAAAGATGCAGACAAATGTTATGTAATAGATTACATAGATAAAAAACTGTCAGAAGCAGTCGATATCCCTTTTCATGCACCTATCAGTTCATATGGCAGTTTGTATTCATTGGATCAGGCAGAAGATGGCACTTGGACAGCAGTATTCTATACACCTGAAGATCAATTATCACCGATGGTAGTTGGTCAAAGTCAGGATGTGCTGGTACGATTGATGAGCCCACCTATACGAGCGTTGAAAAGCATCATTATCACTTCTTTTATGTTGATAATCGGTTCCTTATTGCTGAAATTAATCATTGATAAAATACGCAGTACATTTCCAACGGCTTTAAAGATTATTTGCTTTTCTATTCCACTCCTTCTGGTTTGCTGTGCAATAATCCAGGCTTATGTTCAGAATTTTTTGAAGGATGATGTGGTAAGTCGTTTTTATACGCAAATGTACTATACAGCGGATTCGCTGAACAAGAGAACAGATCTGAAATCAAAACTAGCTGCTAGAGACAACGTGGATTACCATAATATACTTTATGCGCAGAACATGATTACCAGCATTTATGATGCAAACGGAAAGATTCTTCAAAATATGGAAAATATTGTAGGAAGCGTTATGATTTTCGGTCATGGCGAGAATGACTCATTTTATAGTTTGAATGCTGGCAGCCTGACTTGTGAATCCACAGCTCTTTATGGATATTCTGGTGAAAGAGAGGTTTTGCAGAAAGTTCTGGATACAGCTACGACAGTGAAAGCCTCAAACAATTTTTATGACCTTGGAGAATGTTTGACTTTATATTACCCGATTGTACAAGATCAGCAGGTAGTGGGTATCGTACGAGTGGTTTATCCTGAAAACAATGCTTGGAATGAAATTATGGATAATTTGGTTGAGGTCATCAAAAATATTTTTGCTTTCTTGCTAGCAATGATAATCTTTTTGACAATTGTCTGTTTCCTGCTGCTGCGGCCTCTAAATAAAATCAAGCGTGCATTGTCTGACTTTTCTGTTGGTATAGACTTGGAAGAATCAGCAAAAGATGGAAAGAGGACAGAAATCAAAGAAATGACAAACTTGTTTCATCATATGATCGTCAATATTCGAGAGCATCTACAGCATATTGACCTGTTGGAACGGGCCTATGAACCGTATATTCCACAAAGTCTGGTCAATCTTTTTGGGAAAGAAGATATAAAAGATATTTCTCCCGAGGACGAAACAGTGGTAGAAGATGCTGCAATTTTGATTATGGATGCACAAGATTTTTCAAAGGCAGTTTCAAAAGCTGGAACACAGGAAATGTTCCAATTTCTAAATAGAGTCTTGGTAATACTGACAGCATCTGTTGAAGATGCTGACGGCATTGTTATCCAATTTACGGATACGGGACTTTGTGCCTTTTTTGAAAGCAATCCGGATCAAGCATTGCAGGCAGCCATTACTGCCCAGAAAGATTTACAGTCCCTTTCTCTGACATTGGCAGGGGAACAGATTTACTTTGGAACTGCTATATCTTGTGGTGATATTCGCATTGGTATCATTGGCACAGAGGAAAGAATGGAAGTAAGAGCTGTATCGCCCCAAATTACCTTTGCCCAGTCTTTGCAGAGAATGAGCAGCATATACCATTTGGGGGTTCTCATAGACGAAGATACTTTGGAACGACTGGATCTGCAGAAGGACAACACAAGACTTTTAGGTTTTGTGAAGGATGCAGAACAGCAGATTTATGAGGTTTTTGACGGCTTAAAATCAGAAGTAATTGCGCTGAATCAAATCACAAAAGAAGATTTTGAAGCAGGTGTACGTTATTTTGAAGCAGGTACATATACTACGGCGAAGGATTGCTTTATTCGTGTACTGCGCAGAAACAAAGATGATCTGGCAGCTGCCCGTTATTTAATGCTGTGCAGCAATCAGTTGGAACGGAAGGAAAAAGGAAGGAATGTCTTTGAATAACATTGATTGCGGAATAAGTAAAGAAACAAGAATGCCTTATCCCAATGATGGCGATTTATGGATGGATTTTTCATCAATCATGGAATTTCTTCTCTGGTCAGTCCTTCAAAAAGAAGAAATGGAACGCAAAGGAGAAGATGTTTCAGAGTTTCTTTTGCATGTCAGGGAAGAGATAAAAGAGGCAGAAGTTGTGATCAAACAGCGTATGGAGTTGGCAAAACTCTGCGGCATTGACCTTCATACAGCAAAGTTTTTCGGTCTGCACGATTTAGCGCAGATCGAAAAGTTCGCTTTGATTTTGGCTGGCGTTACAGGTATGCAGGAAAAGGTAAGTGCTGTTTTTTCCGCTGCGGAAACTGGAAAAAATGTACAGACACCTACAGTGGAGATGGCGCTGCGACTTTATGCTATCACAAAAAATACAAATGTTGCAGAATTTGCACATTTGATAAATAAAATAGGTGATTTTGCCCTTTGTCTGGATAGAAAGATAAATTCAAGCAAACCTTGGCATCAGGAAACACTTTCCTTGCATAGACCGTTGCTGTCATACTTATTGGGACAAACATTCGATATTTCTTACAAAAAATATTTGATCAAAAAACCTTTGCCACGATTATTGATATATGAAGAAGTTTTGCAAAAAGTAACTTCGGTGGCAATGCATCATAAATTTCCCAAGGAACCATTGGTTTTATATTTGCATGGCAGAAAAAAATCCGGTAAAAAACTATTAGTTTCTTACCTTTCTTTGCGCATAGGAAGACCTGTAAGCTTTCTGTGCTGGAATGATATAGCTGTTCTGAATGAGGAACGGCGAGAGGATCTCCTGCGAGAATTGAAACTGAAGATCCGATTGGAAAATGGATTTTTGTGCCTATATGGAATTCCAACATGGGACGAAGAAAAGGAAGATGCCGCTTATGATGGTCTCTTTACACAGATACTTAGTGTATGTCCTTTCACAGTTGTACTGGGAGAGGGAAAACATGATTTTCCTGTTTGGCTCACTGAGAAGTATGTGTCATTTGCTTTATGGGATCTGTCCGCAACAGAGAAAATAGGTGTTTGGACTTACTTCAGCGAAATGTATCATGCAGAAGATCAGATTGATGCTGTACTGAATGGGAATAAATATGTTATGAGTGTTGGCGAGATTGAACATACTTTTGAGACTGCATATTTAACTTCAATCTCCAATGGAAATTCATTTCTGGAGAGAAAATATGTAGATGAAGCTGTGAAACAGCGAGGCAGGGGGAATCTTGGGAATTATGCCACATTGATCAATGGCAGATTCGTATGGGATGATCTGATTGTGGATCCTATGGTAAAACGTCAGATGCAGTATATTTGTGCCCAAGTAAAATACAGAAATATTGTTGGGGAAGAATGGGGCTTTTTTGAAAAAACTCCCTATGGCCGAGGTGTCAGTGTACTTTTCTACGGTCCTCCTGGAACCGGGAAGACTATGGCAGTTCAGGTCATTGCAGCAGAGCTGGGTTTGGAGCTCTATCGTATTGATTTATCAAAAATGGTGAGCAAATATATTGGTGAAACGGAAAAGAATATTTCCGCTCTTTTTGAGCGAGCAAAACAAATGAATGTAATTCTGTTCTTCGATGAAGCAGACTCTTTGTTTGCGAAGCGCAGTGAAGTCAAAGATTCCAATGACCGAAATGCCAATGCGGAAACAGCGCATTTGCTGCAAAAAATGGAAGAATATGAAGGTATGGTAATACTGGCTACAAACTTAGTAGATCAGATTGATGATGCTTTCCGGCGCAGAATTAAATTTATGGTGCCCTTCCGTTTCCCTGATGTGGAAACTCGTAAAAAATTGTGGCATTCTTTGATTCCAGACAAAACGCCTTTGGAAGAAGGTATTGATCTTGATTTCTTTGCAGAAACTTTTGAACTTTCAGGGAGTCAGATCAAGGAAATCTTGTGGAATGCAGCTTATATTGCAGTTTCTGATCAGATGCCATTAGGTAATGAACAATTAAAAGAAGCAACTATTTGGAATTATATGAAATACGGAAAGCAGTTAACGAAAGAAGATTTTGGATACCTCGCTTAAGAAAAGAGGGTGGTGAAAGCATGGCTAGAGAACAGATACTTGAGGAAAAACAGAACGGTCGTAAGCCTACGGCTATTGATTATGTATTGGCAAATCATCAGGGAGAAACGGGAGATGCACAGCTGGAATTTGAATCAGATGAGGATTTGATGGCGGCTGAGTTCGAACGTATCCGCACTTTTGTGGAACAAAGAAACAAACAGAAGCGATCTTCATCCGTTTTTTTCCGAGTCAATAATCAACCTGTATTAGGGACAAAGGGACAGCTTTTACAGGCTGGTGCGATCCCGCTTTTTCAAGGTGCTGCACTTGACCTTACAAATGCCCAATTGACAGGTGAAAAGAAATTTCTGAAACCACCAGAAGCCCATGGCTCCGGCGGTATTTTGGTACTGGCACCGCAGAAATTTAATCAGGGGATCACTTTGCCCATCGGCAGCTTAAATTTGAAGGAAAATTATGTAGAAGGGGAAATTCCTTTAAATAATCGAAGTGGTTTTCATGGAGATCATATTCGTTTGACTGCTGAGAAAATCCGCATTACCATGGATCAGGCAGAATTTGTAAATCCAAAGATGGTATACAAAAATAAAGAAGAAGAAAGTTCAGTTCCTATTCCGGAGAAAGTAACGGTAACAAAAGAAGGTATTGCACCTTCTTTCCTGACAAGCAACCTGCGTATTCATGCACCTTCAACTGCAATCCCTGAGGTGACAAATGCGACTGATGCAGCAGAAACGACAGAGACAACAGAAACAACAGAAGTAGCAACCATGACTGTGCCAGATACAACAACTGCAACTGAGGAAACAGAGATTGCTGCTGTACAGGACAGTGTAGAGGAAGTGCCCGAAGTAACAGAAGAAGCTGCAAAATATGAACCAGATCGTGTGATTTTTCAGCATGGTAAAGGTAGGATCCGTGCGAAAGAAGGCGTAAGGCCTCAATTGGCTCTGACAAAATATGATAAATTTTCTGTTGAGTGGAGAGGTGGAAGGCTCCTTGCTTTTATCTCCATTGGCAGCAATGAACTTGAATTGGAACTGGAGACTGGAGAGACTCCCCATACATATTATTCTGACAATCTTTCTGTCGAGGTGGAGGATAAAACAGGATTTTTAAATGGGATATTAGGGGATATGGGTATTTCTGGTGCTGAATTTGATACGAGTGATCTATGCTACAATGGGCTTGAAATAACCGAGGAGGGCATTTTCTATACCTCTTTGCGTGACAGTAAATTGGCCGCAAACATAGGTGATGCAATAGATCTTAAATTGGGTCGCACGACCGGCGTAGTATTTTCTAACGATATCATCACTGAGGAGACTAGTGAGGACGGCAGTTATTATGATTTAGCAAAGGCTGTATTAGAGCATTTCGGAATTTTGCAAACAGAAGGCGAAAGTGAAGAAGATGCTGAAAAAGGAGACAACAACTTCAATCTAAGTGTTCCCTTTTTCACATTCCCATTGATTCCAGGGCTGATGTCTGTTGATGCTGAGTTCCATGCAGGTGCATATATCGGCTATAAAGTGGGCGGCTCCGTAAATAATTTGATTGGCATGCTGAAAAAGCAGCAGGGAGAAGCTTTTGGCGTTGATCTGCGGGCTGCGTTGCAAGGCGAGGCTCATGCCGGATTTGGTGTTGGTCTTACGGCTGGGCCAAGCTTTTTATTGAATCTTAAGGCGCAAATTGGTGCAAACATTCTGTTGACTGGCAGTGAAGATGGAAATAATATTCTTGAAACTAGTGTCCATGCTGATTTTAAAAAGAAACCCTATGGCCCACCAAGTTTGGAAAAAGCTGTGTTTGATGCAAAAGGTGAATTACGTCTTCTTGCTGTCATTGATGCCAGCTTGAATACACAGATCCTTGGTTGGGAAAAAAAGCTTTATAGTTATGAATTTAAGAACTGGGAGCTTGCTGCAATGCGGGCGGAAATCATGGCTACCAGAGCAAAAGAAAATGGAAAAGCCAAATGGAAAGCAGATGCAGATTTGTCTTATAGTGCGTTGAGTGGAAAAGTTAAAGGCACGTTAGACAATAAAGATGAACTGCAGAAAATGATCCACAAACAGGAAGAAACCAATGGGCAGTCTAGTTTTGATGCAAGTCAGGAATCCTTTGAAGCTGCGAAGAAGATGCTGTTGGAATATCATAAGAAATCACAGCCAGTTTTTATCAGTACGGATGCATCCAATTCTGGTTTCTTGGATATGAATGAAGCAATTCATAAAATCCAGCATCAATTCTATATTCAATTAGAAAGAAACCAGCAAAGCGCACAAGAAGAAATGGCGAACTTAGACAAGCTGAATCGTGATGATGATTATTATCGGCTTGGCAATGAGATGCAAATGCAGCTGAATAGGCATTCGGGAAATCTGAAAAATATCGAAATGGCTTTGGCTGCCAATACTGGTGGTGCCACAGCCGCTTCCAAGGCAAACCAGAAACCTAGTACAGCAGGAAGTACCAATACACCAAGTGAAAATATCAAGAACGCCTATATAGCAGGCGGTGGAAATTACGATGCTTTTTTGTCGCATCTAAAAACGAAATCCAGTAAAGCGGCAGTTTCAGTTGATTCTCTTATCAGTTATGAAGAGAACAGAAGAAAAGAACTGACACAAAACTCAGAAAAAAGAATTCAAGCTATGAGAGTTTTTGCAGCTCAAAAAGGGATTTTAGAGGATGATAAAACCAAAGCAAGCTTGTTGTTGCCAGAATACAGACGATTGAAAGGCAGAGCAGTAAACAAGGCACTGTTTACGGATATTCCAACTTTGTTAAAGTATGAAGAAGACAGAATTCAGGAAAAACGATCTAATGAATATAGCAGAACTGGCAGCAGCTTTCAAAAACATCAGGAACGCTTTGAGGAACTAACAAAAAAATTCCCCGAAATTGTTCAAAATGGTTCAGATACACCTAATGCTGAATTCGTCAGAACCTATTTTGGAATGTATAATAATTTCGGAATGTATAATAGTCTTGATTTATTTTCTAATTCAGAACGCCTTTTGGCTTATGAGCGCAGCATGTTGGCGAAAAAGCTTCAGAATAACAAAAAAGGCCTTCAGGCTTATCAAGACCAAACCCAATTACATCAGCTGCTTTCTTTGGGCGTTAGAGATCAGAGCCAGCAGGAACAGTTAGATACACTGGTTTCTTCTGGAATAGATAATATGAATAAGGATAAAGCTGTATATATGACAGCAACAAAAGAGGATTTTGTTGAGGCACTGATAGAGAAAAGGAAGGCTCTTGCTTTGCAGCAAAATATCAAGCAAGAAAAGAATAAGAAAAATGAGAAATGGCTGTATAACGCTATGGAACTTGATTTGACCCTTGATGATCTTATTGCTTATGAGACAAAATGTATGGGGCGGTACAAGAACGAAAAAATCAAGGCGCAATATGTTGCTAGAATCAATTTTTTGACCCAGAAGAAATATCAGGCAGATGGCTTGAGAGCTTCAAATCCCGAGGAAGCGGAAAGAATGCTTTACGATACAATTCAAATGTATTTTGGATATCGAGAAAATAAAGACAGCACTGTTACGCTGAATCAGGGGAAGGGATTCCAGAAAGACGTATTGGAACGTATTGAAGCACAAGATGCTTCTGTACAAAAATTATTCCAAAGCAAAAACTGGACTCCAGAAGAAGCAAAAGATATTCAAGAAATGCGTGAGGATCCATCATCCATTTATACATTGTTAAGAAAATATAGTATCATGCAGGATTCTTCCGTAAATCATGAGAAAAATATTCAAGTCCTGAAGGAACATTTGATGAAAAAAGGTCCCAAAACATATACAATGGAAGACTTGGACAGATATTACACATATCAGATTCATCGAGCTTCTAAAGCAGATCATTTTTCTGGCAAAAAAATGGACCATCAAAGCATTCTTGAAGCATTGGAAGGAATGACGGATTATCCTGCAATGCTGAAGCTGTATAAGAAAATGGGACGTGGTGACGGATTTTTGCTGCATGAACAAGCGGATGCACCTAACTGGGTAACGCCTAATATGATCCTTCAGTACGAAAGAGGCCGTATGCAAGCTCCAGTACAAAAGCATCTTGATCGCATTGAAGCCCTCCGGGCTGCGGAAAGCGGAACTGCGGAGGAACAGGCGCAGGCAATTAAGGAATATGCCGAAAGTTCAAAACGCTTCAATAGCAGCGGCGGTGATGAAACTGTAAAAATTTCATTAATGGATATCATTAATGCCGAAAGGGCTCGTCAAGCAGCAAAGATGGCCGGTCATGACCGAAGGATTGCAATGCTCCGTTCTACAGATCCAGAAATGACAGATGAGGCAAAGATTGAGGCTTATGATGGTTCACGCTTCAAACCTGCAAAGGAAGAAACCGAAAGAATTTTCAACGAATATCAACAAAAAATCTCATCTAATCCAGCATCTATGGCAGAGGAATTAACTGCATTTGAAAATCAAGAAAAAGAAAAAATAGAAGCTCGGATGGAGGAATGGAAACAAATTAAAAATAATATTTTGGAAAGAATTCGGATTTTAGCGGAACAGATAAAACAATGTTCCATGGTTATTAATGATACAGAAAAAGCAATTGCCGATCCTGAGTCGATCATTACGAGTGAATCTAATACGGATACTTATATTAGCAATGTATTGGAAAAAACAGAAACGGATATGCAGTTGATGCCCCAAATTATTGAAGATACCAGTAAATAATGGAAAATGAACAGGAGGACAGAATCATGACGATACGTGATGGTTTTCTGGCATTTGCGGAAAAAAACAGTTTACCAGTGAAAGAAAGAATAGAAAATCAAACCAGTATTTTTTCATTTCTTATCAGTGGTGAAAAAGGGAAATATGGTGCCTATGCTATGTGTTTGGAAGATGAGCGGATGGTGACAGTCTTTATTGACTGTAATATACGGGTAGAGGAAGCGCAGAGAGAAGCAGTAAGTAAATATTTGATGGAATTAAATTACCAACTAAAGATTGGTACATTTCAGTTAGATCCAACAACAGGAGACATTACTGTGCGTGCGTGTCAGTATATTCTTGGAAATGAGGATGAACAAAGCTTTCTTATTGAACGGGTGATACTGCTTTGCGGCCTGATTGCAGATCATTATGGTTATGATATTATAAAGCATATACCAGAATAAAATATAGACAGACATATTGAATTTTCTGTTAAACAGAATTTTTGATATGTCTGTTTTTATATGTAAATTTATAAGGTTCTATTTATGTACATATTGTGTTCAAAATGGTAGTGGGAATGTGGGCAACAACAAAACTAAGTACTTGCAGCTTTACGAGCACAAATTAGTCAGAAAAATTTGAAATTTCAGAAATACGCGCTGTATTTGTGACCTTTGGCATGGCCACAACTATGCAGATACACTGAAATTCCTCACTGTACAATAGGTATTCCAAATACAATGACTTTCTATCATAATGATGGTACAGACATGTGATGGATATAGATACAATGGATGGTTTACGGCAGAAAATGGGAATGTTGTACCTATTAAAATTAAAGTAAGCGGTCATACAAAAGTGTGCAGACCAATTAGGCAGCATCATTATAAAAAAGAAGGCCAGAATCCTTAAAATGCAAAGGATTTAGGCTTTCTTTTTTTGTTTCCCTTATAATATCAGATATTTAATCAAGGGCAGAAATAGTATTTTCTTTTTGTTTTAAACGATAGTACATGCTACCAGCAACAATAAGCGAAACTGAGTCTACTATAGGCTGAACCCACATGCACCCATAAAGTGGCATCAGCCGATCCATCACAAAAAGCAAGGGGATATCTAAAACTCCTTTTCGCATCACTGAAGTAATCAATGATTCTTTTACTTTACCCATAGCCTGAAATTGAATAATCAGAGGATAACATAATGACATCATAGGCATTGCAGTAACCATTCTTCGCAGGAAACCAGCACTGTATATGATGGTTGTTTCATCTTCGATAAATAAAGCGGCTAGCTGAGGTGCAAAGCATTCATAACAGATCAGACAAAGCAGGGAAAAAGATAAGGAAATCATACAGCCAAAACGGAAGGCTTGCTGTCTTCTCCTTTGATTTCCTGCCGCATAATTATAGGCAAGTAAGGGAAGCAAACCGCTGGAAACACCAATAGAAAAATAAAGCGGCAGTTGATCTAATTTCTTTACAATGCCTAATGCTGCAACTGCTTCTGTAGCATATTGGGACACGAATTTTGCCTGGGCTGCAATGGCAACAACTGTGAGAGCATATTGCACTGCAGAGGGAAATCCTACTGATAGGATGTTTTTTAGGTGCAATTTTGCAAAACGCAGGTATTGGGGCTCTATATGAATTACTGATGTTTTTCTTAAATGATATAATGCAGCTAGAAAAAATATTGTTGCAGCTGCATTGGAAAGAGCAGTTGCCATACCGGCACCAATTGCACCAAATCCAATAAATTTGGGGAGCACAAACAATGGGTCTAAAACAATATTGATAATTCCTCCAAGAGAAACCCCAAAAGAAGCTAACCCAGCACGACCTTCTGCTCGAATAAGATTAGCTAAAAGCGTGTTTAAAACTGTGAAAGGGCCTCCCAGAATGACAACATATTTCGCATAGCCCAGTGTAATTTCATAAGTTTCTTCTGTAGCACCACTGAGAAAGAGAATTGGACGTGACAGCGTGAAAAATATTAAAGAAAACAAGCAGGCACAGAACAAACCACCCCAAAAAGAAACAGAAGCAATTTGTTTGGCTCGTAATATTTGTTTTTTTCCTAATGATCTTGCAATGGCACTGGCACCACCAACGCCAAACAAATTGGAAATTGCAGTCAGCATAACAAAGGATGGAGCTGCAATGGTGATTGCCGCTGTTTGATGAGGGTCATTGAGCATGCCTACAAAATAGGTGTCTGCAAGATTATAAATTAGTGCGATCATTTGGCTGACTACAGCTGGCACAATTTGTTTGCATACAGCTTGGCGAACTGGAAGTGTTTCAAAAATATCACTTCGATTTACAGCATTCATGACAGCATCTCCATTTCTTGATTTTTAATATTTTCATACGCTACGTTTAGCAGGCGATAAAAAAGTTTCTTTTCTTCCTCTGTCATTCCAGATAATAATCTAATACTTGTCCGTTCTCGATTGTATGCCATTTTGGCGCCCAACGATTTGCCGCATTCGGTAGGCATAATGGCGCGGCATCTGCCATCTGACAGTGAGTGTGACAGTGTGACTAAATTTTTTTCTTTGATTCGCTGTACCAGTCCATGAGCAGTTTGGTGTGTAACGCCTAAATAGTCTTTCAAGTCAGTTGCGGTGCTCTGGGGATTTTCCAAAAAGAACTGAAGGCTGTCGGCCTGACTGGCAGTCAGACCCAGTACCTCTAGATCATGATTTCTGTTTTTGATAAGCGCATTTCCTAATTTGAGAATCAATCGGCCTAATTGATGAGTATTCTCATAATCCATAAAAACCTTCCTTTCAAAATCATATGCAAATAACTACAATTATTGTACAGCATGCTGTATATCTGGTCAATAAAACATAATATGGAAAAGAGTGAAGAAAAAAGGTTATTCCAATACTTGTTGTTTATGGAATAACCTTTTGCTCTGTAGATGGAAATTATGACTCACTATTCAAATTTTCCAATGCCAAATTAACATTTTCAATCTGGTTGGAGTCTGGGTACAAGGATTTAATTTTGTTATAGTATTCTTTTGCTTTGGCAGTGTCTTTTTCTTCCTCAGCTATTTTGCCTAAGTAATAATAAATATCGTCAATAAAGTTTTCGGTACTGGTGTAATTAAGACTTTTTTCCAGATAAGGCTTTGCTTCTGTGAAATTATTGCTCAAAAATTCACTTTTGCCTTTGGTATACAAAGAATTTGCAGCCTGCGGATAAGCATTTGTTTTTACAGATTCATATTTCTGCAAATCTTCTTCACTAAAACCAATAGTTTCAATGCTGTCAAGGGTAGTGACACATTCCTCATACTGCTTATCGTTAAGCTGAGATACAGCAGTTTCCAATAACTCTAAGTTGGCCTGTTTTGTTTCTTCACTACGCAGCTGCTTGTTTTCTTCTTCCAGTGTAGTTACTTTTTCACGCATTGCCAGTACTTCTTCGGGCGTCATATTGGTTTCACCCTGATAATTTTCTACCTGGGTCTGCAAAGTTTCGATGGTTTTATCTTTTTCCTCATTGATTGCCGGAAGTACCAGAACAAACAAAACAAGTGCAGTTGCAACAATGCCCACTCCAAAAGAAATAAGGTCTCTATGTTCAAGTGCACCGATCTTTTTCTTTTCGGAACGCTTATACCGAGGCATTGGAGGAGCACTGTCTGTTTTTTTCACAGAAATTCCTTGAGCAACTTCTGCATTGACGCCACGTTTTTTCTGCTTGCCAACAGAAACCCTACGTTCTTTGCCAAGTGCCTGACTATAGCGAAGAGCAAGGGGGTTGTTTATATCTTTGCGCAATACAGCCTCAATAAAATGCTGCGCGCGTTTTTCGTTATTCTCCATTAAACAGCACAGAGTCATTAGGTTATTTGCATCAATAAAACCAGGGCTTAAATCCAAGCTTTTTTTCAACTGAATAATGGCAAGATCGTCACTACCTTGGTGAAGATAATGCAGTGCCTGATTATAAAGGCGCACTGCATCGTTATATTGATCCATTTCTCTGGCATGTTTCTGAAGATATTCAATGTAGCCAGCAGCAGGATTGTTTTCCCTGACAAGAGAATTGCTGACAATCCAATGCTTTAAGGCATCAGCCATGCGGCCAGTCTCTGCATAGACCAGTCCCAGCAGATTTCGTGCCTGATAGTTGTTTTTATCAAATAAAATACTCTGTTCCAACAAAGTTGCAGCCGCAGAAAGATCCTGCGCCAAAGCCGCTTCCAGCCCATCGTTATATAAGCGAATGGAGGCATTGCGTGCTTTCTTAAAGATATATGTATCTACACCGCAGGAAGGGCACAAAAAGCCTTTGGGAACAGTATTGCCGCAGTTAGGGCATTTCATATCCATCGACTCCTTTACGCTTCCTCAGCCTGGCTGGCAGAGGTATCCTGTGGTTTGTTTTCTTTTGCGATGTGCTGCAAAATATCTAATAAATCTTGCATCTGAGAAGGCTGCAGGGCACTTTGTATATCATCCAGTTCCATTAAAGGCTGGTATTTTCTCAATTCTTCTTTAAAGTTCAACATTTATATATTCCTCCAATCACAATGAAAGTATATATTCTCGAATTTCGCCAATCATGTATAGAGAACCACAGCACAATATTATGTCATTTTTATCTGTAATCTCTAATGCACGATCAAAAGCGCGAGGGATTTCTTTTTCCAATATTACCGGTTTATGGAAATGTGCTGTTGCCTTAGCGAGAGATTCCAATTCAAGTTTTCGCTCGCTCAAAGGCTCTGTTAAAACAGCCTGATGGATCAACGGGAAAATCTGGGACAGCATCAAAGGGTATTCCTTATCACCCAATACACCCAACACTAATGTAATTTTTTTCCCATCCACATAATGGGGCAGGGACTGGGCAAGTTTTGCGATACCATCAGCATTGTGGGCGCCATCCAAAAGCACAAGAGGATCTGTTTTGACAATTTCCATGCGTCCATGCCAAGATGCATGCAAAATTCCTCTGCGAACAGAATCTTCTGTCAGAGGCAGTCCAAGCTGCTTCAAAATCGCACAGGCATTCAATACAGTTATGCAATTCATAATCTGGTAATCGCCCGAAAGGGGCAGCATTAAATTTTGATAATCAATAAGACGATTTTTCACGGAAAAAATAGTTCCATCAAAATCTTGTTTATGAACGGAAATCTGATTTTCAGTTTCACAGTACAAGGGTGCAGAAAGATCCTGCGCCATTTCCTTAGCAATATTATATACTATTTTTTCCTGAGAATACAACACCACAGGGCAATTTTTCTTGATGATCCCACATTTTTCACGAGCAATATCACTTAAAGTGTTCCCTAAATAATCCATGTGATCCATACTAATGGACATAATGAGACTCAAAAGGGGTGCTTCAATGATATTTGTAGCATCGTATGTGCCGCCAAGTCCAACTTCCATGACTGCAATATCTGCTTTTTGTGCAGCAAAATAATGAAATGCTGCAGCAGTAACAATCTCAAAAAGCGTTGGAACATCTTCACCAGCTGCTTCCATTGCTTCACAATGCAAACGCATGAGTGAAATTTCTTCTGCAAAGTCTTCGTCAGAAATTTCCTGACCATCAATTACAAAACGTTCATTATAACGGTGCAGATGCGGTGAGGTATAAGAGGCTGTTTTGCAGCCGCTTTCTCGCAATACAGAAGACAGCATCGCAACAGCAGAGCCCTTGCCGTTTGTTCCTGCCACATGAATGCAGCGCAGTTTTTTTTCGGGGTTGCCAAGTCTTTTCAGCAATGCCTGAATACGGGACAAGCCGGGAACGGATGCAAATCCTACTTCTTCTTCCAGATATTTGATTGAATCTATATAATTCATGTTACACACCTCTATTTTCAGTCTGTATTTCATTATATCAGGTATGGGATTTTCTGCAAGTTTCTTGGGAAATCTACGGTTTTTTTTAGGATTTTTTTAAATATTGTGGAACAGCAAAGAAAAGGTTGTCGGAAATGATGGAAAAAGGTATAATAAGTAAGATTGAGAAATCAAAGGAGGCAACAAGATATGGATGAACACGGCAATCGAAGCGACGAACAGGCAAGCCAGCAGCAAAGCCGCTCGCCTGAACAGAGACGTTCGATGCAAAGAAATATGGAAGAGGAGTTTTCTACTACTTATTTTCCTCGCAGGGACAGAAGCAATACTGCCTATTTTGGGCAACATACTTCGCGGCCTGTACGGGAAAAACCGAAAGTAAGAGAAGAAAACACGGCAGAATCTTTGCGTACAGAAGAACAAAGTGTGACAAAGATTCCAAGAAGGGATCCAGAGTTTGAAAATACTTATGTTCCCCGGCGTGCTTCAAGGGAAGAAGAATGGAACAGCCGTATGGAGCGTGAACTACAGGAAACGGCAATGTATCGCAAGGTTGAACCGGTAAGAGAACGCAAAGAAAGTGCACGCAGAGAGACACCACGCAGAGAAAGCGTACGGAGAGAAACTGTATATCGCGAATCTGGCGGTAGGAGTACAACTGAACGCCAAAGACAGAAAAGACACAAACGGAAACTTTCAAAGGGATTTAAAGTAATCATTATTCTAGTGATTGCACTGCTGATCGGTTTTTTCTCTTTCCAATTTATGAAAAGTCTTATGATGACAGACGGCAGCACAGAAAATCTCACAGGTGAGACAGTTTCTGTCACCATTCCTTCTGGCTCAACCACGTCAGATATTGCGAATATTCTGAAAGAACAGGGATTGATCTCCAATACCTTTACTTTCCGTTTAAGCAGTAAAATCAATGGCTATGATGGCACATACCAGATGGGTACTTATGATGTGGATACAGGTATGACCCCCACACAGATTATGGCGCTGCTCCAATCTGGGGAAGTGAGCACGAAGAATAAACTGACTATCCCTGAAGGTTATACAGTTAAACAGATTGCGGATCGCGTAGCCGAAACTGGACTTTGTACCGCTGAAGAATTTATCACAGAAGCAAATACTGGTACATTCCCTCACAGCTTCCTGAAAGATCTGCCAGATCGTGAATATCGTCTGGAAGGTTATCTTTTCCCGGATACTTATTTCCTGTCTGAAAGTATGACAGCCCATGAAATCATCACCATGATGCTGGATCGTTTTGAACAGATGTATACTCAGGAATATCAGGACGCAGTGGCTGCAAGCGGCCATACTTTGGATGAAATTGTTACCATTGCTTCTATGGTTGAAAAAGAAATCACCTTGGATGAAGAACGTGCCAGAGCAGCAGGAGTAATCTATAACCGTTTGGAACAGGATATGTCTTTGGGTATTGACGCTACTGTTCTTTATGCTGTTGGAAAAACTGGCGGAGAACTGACACAGGCAGATCTGCAGACAGATTCACCTTATAATACCCGTTTGAATAAAGGTCTGCCTTTAGGGCCAATTGCGAACCCTGGTGAAGCATCCTTTAAAGCGGCTTTGTATCCAGAAGATAACAACTATTTGTATTATGTAGTGGAAGCTGCTGGCCAAAGCAACCATGTATTCTGTGAAACAAATGAAGAATTCCTGGCTGCCAAAGAAAAATATCAGGCAAGCCTGTCATGATGATTTTTGAGGAGAGAATTAAGAATGAATTATGTAACAGACGATACCATGAACGCCTACCTGCGTACGGTACAGCCCATGTATGATGGTGTTCTGGGAGAGATCCAGAGGGAAGCCATCGCGGCAGAAGTACCGATTATCCCTCTGGAAACAGCAAGACTTTTGAGTGTGCTTCTTACTATGCACAAACCTAAACATATTCTGGAGATTGGTACTGCGGTAGGGTTTTCCGCAGGGCTCATGTGCCGATATCTGCCGGAAGACGGAACAGTGACTACCATTGATCGTTTCGAAGTCATGCTGAAAGATGCAAGAGTAAATATTAAACGTATGGGACTGGAAGATAAGATCAAGATTCTGGAAGGTGATGCAGCAAACATCCTGCCTACACTGGAGGGTCCTTATGATGTTATTTTTCTGGATGCAGCAAAAGGTCAGTATGGAAACTTCCTGCCTCATTGCCTGCGCTTGCTTCCTGTAGGCGGACTGCTCATTGTTGATGACGTCCTGCAGGGCGGAACCATTGCACAGACCCGTTTCAGTGTGCCTAGACGACAGAGAACCATTCATAAACGCCTGCGTAACTTCCTGTGGGATATTACTCATAATGACGCATTGGAAACTTCCATCATTCCCATTGGGGACGGCATGGCATTATGCTATAAAAAGACAGAAATTCCTGTAACACAAGAAGGAGAACAAAATGACACAGAATAAAATTAAACCGGAATTGCTGGCTCCTGCCGGCGATCTGGAAAAATTAAAGATTGCGGTACTGTATGGTGCTGACGCTGTTTATATTGGCGGTGAAGCATACAGCCTCCGTGCAAAAGCAAAAAACTTCGATAAAGAAGCCATGGCAGAGGGCATTCGTTTTGCTCACGAACATGGCGCAAAGGTATATGTTACAGCCAATATTTTTGCTCATAATGCAGATTTTGAAGGTATGGCAGATTACTTCAAAGAAATTTATGAACTTGGTGCTGATGCTGTATTGATTTCTGATCTGGGTGTATTTGCTGTTGCAAGAGAAGCGGCACCTGACCTGGAAATCCATGTATCCACACAGGCGAATAACACAAACTACCAGAGTGCCCGCATGTGGTACCAGTTGGGGGCAAGACGTGTGGTGGTTGCCAGAGAGCTTTCACTGCGTGAAATTCGGGAAATCCGCGAAAAAATACCTGAGGATATGGAAATCGAAGCATTTGTGCATGGTGCTATGTGTATTTCCTATTCCGGCAGATGCCTGCTGAGTAATTATCTCAGTGGCCGTGATGCCAATAAAGGGGCTTGTGCGCATCCATGCCGTTGGAAATATCATTTGGTTGAGGAAACACGTCCCGGAGAATATATGCCCATTGAAGAAAATGAAAGAGGGACTTATATCTACAACTCTAAAGACCTTTGCATGATCGACCACATTCCCGATCTGGTTGAAGCAGGTGTAGTCAGCCTGAAAATTGAAGGCAGAATGAAAACACCTTTCTATGTAGGGACTGTTATCAAAGCATATCGTCAGGCAATTGATGATTATTTTGAAGATCCAGCAAAGTATGAACAGAACCTTGAATATTATTTGGATGAAGTATCCAAGGCAAGCCACAGAGATTATACAACTGCCTTTTATTATGGCAGACCTGATGGCAACCAGCAGGTTTATACAAATAATTCCTATATCCGCCCCTATGACTTCATTGGCGTGGTACAGGAAGCGAGTGATGCGGAAGGCTATGCTTGGATTGAACAGCGCAATAAATTCTCTGTTGGAGAAGAAATCGAAGTGATGCCTGCAAAAGGTGAATCTTTCTCTATGACGGTTACCGAAATTTATAATGAAGCAGGCGAATCTGTAGCATCTGCACCTCATCCACAGGAAAAACTGCGCGTGAAATTTTCACAGCCAGTGAAACCTTTTGACATGATGCGCAAATTTCTTTCGGATACGAAATAAAAAAACTTGATTTTCAATGGATTTCCATTTATGCTAATAAGTGTAACAATTTAGTAAAGGAAAAGGATAGGGCTTATGGAATTAACACAATGTATTAACTACTTGCTGACAACTGCACAACATTCCGTATTTCAGTACTTAAACGGAAAATTATCGGAATATGATGTAACGCCTTCTCAGTATGGGGTACTGAGTTGTCTTTGGCAGCGCGAATTTGCAACACCGAAGCAGATTTCTGAAATTCTTTGTCTGGAAACTTCCACCATCTCTGGTGTGTTGGACAGAATGCAGAAAAAAGGGCTTATTGATCGCGTGATTAATCGGGATGACAGACGAGAAGTGCGTGTAGTGCCAACAGAAAAGGGAAAAGCATTGGAAGAACCTATATCCAAAATCATAGATGAAGTCAATGAAGAAGTATTGAAGTGTTTTGCAGAAGATGAGATTGCAGTGCTGAAAAATCAGCTTCGCATTATCGCAGAAGGGAAACATTTCTAAATTCAATAACGTGTTTAAAAGCAGGTATTTATTGCCTGCTTTTTTATTTATGTATCAGGGCATTCAGCCCTGTTTATTTTCAATGGCACGGCAGAGTTTCTGCAGTGCCTTTTTTTCTATTCTGGAAACATAAGAACGAGAAATACCTAACTTTTTCGCAATTTCCTGCTGTGTCAGAACATCATATTTCCCTAAACCATATCGAAGGCAGACAACAAAGCGTTCTCTGGGTGTCAATACTTTTTCAATAGCGATCAGTAATTTCTGAGATTCCATAGCAAAATCCAGGTCAGAGGCAAAATCTGGCGCATCGGTATTGATGATATCCAGCATAACAATTTCATTTCCATCTCGGTCAGTGCCAACAGGTTCGTAAAGAGAAATTTCATTTTGGGTTTTCTTCAATGCTCGCAAATGCATGAGAATTTCATTTTCGATACATCTGGATGCATAGGAAGCAAGTTTGCTTTTTTTCTCGGGTTTAAAAGTCTGAATTGCTTTGATAAGTCCAACTGTCCCGATGGAAATCATTTCTTCTGTATCTTTCGGAGAAGCTGTATATTTTTTTGCAATGTGTGCTACCAATCGAAGGTTATGCAAAACCAATTTTTCTTTTGCCTCCGCTTTTTCTTTTTCTGTACCATGGAAGAAAATTTCAAGCGTTTTTTGCTCCTCCTGAGAAGAAAGCGGTTTTGGAAAAGAACCATTCCCACTGCACCCACAGGCTCCAATCAGACAAAAAAATGCCAGCAGCAAAATCGCCACCCCCGTTTTTGCGATTGATTTATTCTATGCAGAATCACTTTTGTCTGTGCCTGTCATAGAATGTTTAAATCTGTCCTTTTTTGCAGGGACAAGGGTGGACATGGCAGATTTTGCAGGACGAAAAATCATAAAAAGAACATAAAATCAGGTATAGTGAATTTGAGAGGAGGAGCATTATGGAGATTACATGGAAAACATCAGATCATATTTTGCTGGTAAAAATTCAAGGTGATATAGATCATCATACTTGTGAAAAATTGCGACAACAGGTAGATCAGGCTTTTGAGGAGACAAACAGCCGGAGTATTCTTTTTAGTTTTGCACAAGTTTCTTTTATGGATAGTTCTGGTATTGGTGTGCTCATTGGAAGATATAAGTTGGTACAGCGTCTAGGCGGAAAAATAGCCGTTTCCTGTCCCAGCCAGCGTGTAAAGGAAATATTTCAACTTTCAGCCCTTGATAAGCTGTTTCCGTTTTATGAAACAGAGGAAGCGGCACTTGCGGATTTGAAAGGAGGAATGCAAAAATGAAAAATCAAATGCGGATTTTCTTTGATGCTGTTTCTGAAAACGAAAGTTTTGCTCGTTTGGTGGCAGCAGGTTTTTTTGCGCAACTGAATCCTACAGTGGCAGACATTACGGATGTAAAAACAGCAGTTTCAGAAGCTGTTACCAATGCAATCATTCATGGATATGAAGGAAAGGGCGGAACAGTGGAATTGTTTTGTGCATATGATGATAGGAAACTGCAAATTGAAGTGGCAGACAGGGGCATTGGTATTCAAAATATAGCACAAGCTATGGAACCGCTCTATACATCAAAACCTGAACTGGAACGTTCTGGTATGGGATTTACTATCATAGAAACTTTTATGGACAAAATGCATGTAGAAAGTGTCCCCCATTTTGGCACCAGAATATATATGGAAAAAAACCTCAAAACGGAATGAGGTGACAGCCTTGGAACGAACACGGGAATATATCCGTCAAGCACAACAGGGTAGTCAGGAAGCAAAAGAAATTCTACTGCAGGAAAATGCAGGTTTGATTTGGAATATCGTAAAACGATTTTACGGTCGAGGATATGATCCAGAGGATTTATATCAGATTGGTGCCATTGGATTGCTGAAATGTATTGATAAATTTGATTTTTCTTATGATGTCAAATTTTCTACTTATGCAGTACCTATGATTATGGGGGAAATACGGCGGTTTTGCAGAGATGATGGTATGATAAAAGTCAGCCGTACACTAAAGACTTTGGCAGTACAGGCTGCGAAAATGCGAGAAAAACTGACCAAAGAATTGGAAAGAGATATTACATTACAGGAACTGGCAGCGGCTCTTGGCATATCCATGGAAGAACTTATGCCAGCACTGGAAGCGGTGAAGGACGTAGAAAGTCTGTCATCAGCAGTATTTGAAGGGGAAAACGGAAGAAAAACGGAGTTGGCAGAATTCATTGGAAAAGCGGAAGAAGATGAAATTATTGATCGTCTGTTCTTGGAAGAAGCACTAAACACGTTAAATCACAAAGAGCGCCAGATATTAATGATGCGATATTTCGGAGATTATACGCAGTCCCAGATTGCTGCGCGTCTTGGCATATCTCAAGTACAAGTCTCTCGAATTGAAAAACGAGTGCTTCAGCAAATGCGTACAAAATTTGGAATGCAACGAGAATAGCAACAAAAAAGGATTTTACACCCCGAAAGGTGAAAATCCTTTTTCTTCTTAATCAATTTTACGACCACATTTGGGACAAAAAGTAAAATCATCTGACAGTAAGTATCCACATTCGGGACAATGTTGTTCATGATAAGGATCAGTTCCCAGAATGGTCAAATCATCGTCCTCCAAAGTAACGGATTCGCCTCTGGCTATGGCTTCTCCTTTTTCTTTTGGAATGGAAAATACAGTATTGCAGCAGTTAGAAACTGCGTAATATTGCCGATTCCATTTAAATATTGGAATAAAGAAAAATGTAAAACAAGTATAAGTCATAAATACAGAGATACTGCCATAACGTCCGCATTTTTTGCAGATAACCGTTTGCAAAAAATCAAGGGCTTTTTGTGCAGTGTTAATTCCACCAATAAAAATCATAAATACACCTCATTTGAAAAGAAAATCCTTATTTTCTGTGGATTCTATTTTACTTCGCTTGCTATCCATGATAAAATATTTCCAGATAAATTGCAATGGATTTTTTAGAAAGGAAGGAATGTATATGAAGGTAGCAAAATTGGTTTTGAGTGCAGTTTCTATGGCGGTTGCAGCAGGTTTGCTGACATTATCTATCATTGATATGTTTACAAATGAAGAATATTAATCTGTTTTTTCTCTGAAAAATGTATAATGCATACAATATTGGGGTAAAATCTGAGAAAACAGGCAGATTCAAGAAAAAATACGCAAAAAATTCCAAAAAAATGCAAAGATTTTCTTTGTAGAAACGGAATTTTGTGGTATACTATGGGAGTGAGTGATTGCACTGCCGAGATAAATTCGCAATCACATCATTAATGAAAAAGAGGAGGAATTTAACATGTTAAAAGTTGGTATTAACGGATTTGGTCGTATTGGTCGTCTGGTATTTCGTGCTGCAATCGAAAGAGGCGATGTAGAGGTTGTTGCAGTTAACGATCCTTTCATCGATCTGGATTACATGATGTACATGCTGAAATACGATTCCGCTCACGGTCGTTTCAACGGCAAAATGGAAGCAAAAGACGGCAAACTGGTTGTTGAAGGTCACGAAGTGACAGTATTCAACTGCATGGATCCTAAAGATATTCCCTGGAAAGAAGCTGGTGCAGAATATGTACTGGAATCTACAGGTCTGTTCACAACAATGGACAAAGCTTCTGCTCACTTTAACGGCGGCGCGAAAAAAGTTATCATTTCCGCTCCTTCCGCAGATGCTCCCATGTTTGTTATGGGTGTAAACAACGAAACATATACAAAAGATATGACAATCGTTTCCAATGCATCCTGCACAACAAACTGCCTGGCACCTCTGACAAAAGTTATCGATGATAACTTCGGTGTAGTAGAAGGTCTGATGACAACAGTTCATTCCACAACAGCTACACAGAAAACAGTTGATGGTCCTTCTAAAAAGGACTGGAGAGGCGGTCGTGCTGCTTCTGCAAACATCATCCCTTCCAGCACAGGTGCTGCTAAAGCTGTAGGTAAAGTTATCCCTCACCTGAACGGCAAACTGACAGGTATGTCTTTCCGCGTACCTACAATCGACGTTTCTGTTGTTGACCTGACATGCCGTCTGGAAAAACCTGCAACATACGAAGAAATCAAAGCAGCTATCAAACATGCTTGCGAAAACGAAATGAAAGGTATCATGGAATACACAGACGAAGATGTTGTATCTTCTGACTTCCTGTCTGATGCACACACATCTATCTTCGACGCAAAAGCTGGTATTGCGCTGAACGACAACTTTGTAAAACTGGTTGCATGGTACGACAACGAATGGGGCTACAGCAACAAAGCTCTGGATCTGATCAAACACATGTACAAAGTAGATAACGAATAATTTCTCAATTAAAAATGAGATTGATAGAACCGAAGGAATATTCCTTCGGTTCTTTTTTATATCTTAGTAATATAAAAACCACTGCCATTAGGGGCATCTTCATAAGAAAACAAAGAAAGCCGAAATCCTTATTACGACAAAGGATTCCAGCTTTCTTATCATATTGAGATTTTATTTGATATGTTTTCTTCTGAAGAAAGCCGTCGCACTTCCTCTTAAGAAATCAAAGAAAAAGAAAATCAATGTTTTCTTAAGAGGAAATTGCTTTGGACAGTGGTTTACTGATTTTATTTTTCTTCAAAGCGTTTTTTTAATACAACATAATGGTTGTAATTGCTTTTATCTCCGCCATTATCTGGGAAAAGACAAAATGGCAGACTATCTGTATCTCTGTGTTTTTTTACACAGTCGCAGCATTTGCCGTGATTGGGACAGGTTGTTTTGGGACAAGCGCATTCAGCAACATTCGGACAACTCATGCCATAACCTCCTTTAGTAATGCAGCAATTTCATCAGCTTTTGCAACTCTGCCAGCGATAAGTACCTTTTGGTCATACACCAATGCAGGGGTAGTCATAACACCATAGGCTGCGATTTTGCTGAAGTCTGTAACATGTTCAACGGGCATTTCTTTTCCCAACATTTTTAGTGCCTCTACAGTATTGTTTTCCAGTGTATTGCACTTTGTGCAGCCACTGCCGAGAATCTTTACCATAGAAGATACTTCAGCTTTCTCTGTTTTTTTCTTACCAAATAATCCCATTTAAAAAACTCCTTTCTAAATTTAAAACATAAAAGAAAATATGTTGAATAAATAACCTATGAAAATAATACCAATGGTGACTATCACTGTAAAAGTAACCAGTAATTTGGGTTTTACCGCTTTTCTAAGCATAATCAAAGAGGGGAGGGAGAGTGCAGTAACTGCCATCATGAAGGACAGCACTGTACCAAGACCAGCACCCTTTGCAAATAAGCTTTCAGCAACGGGGATAGCGCCAAATATATCAGCATACATAGGTACACCTACTAAAGAAGCAAGTGGAACAGAATACCAGTGGCTACCGCCCAAAAGAGCTTCTACATAACCTGCAGGAATAAAATTATGGATGGCTGCACCGATACCAACACCCAAGAAAATATATGGAGCAACTTTCTTTATGGTTGATGCAAGCTGTTCTTTCGCATATTGTACTCTTTCGTTCTGCGTCAATGAATCAGATTCCAAATCAATGGCAGGGGCAGAACGGATAAAATCTTCCACATAAGCTTCCATCCCCAATCGCTCGATTAGCAGACCTCCAAGCACTGCCAGTACAAGACCTACGATAACATAGGCCACAGCAATGTCAAAACCAAAAATGCTAGTAATCAAAATGAGGGAACCAAGATCCACCAGAGGTGAAGAAATCAAAAAGGAAAATGTAATCCCTACTGGCAATCCTGCGCTGGTGAATCCGATAAACAGCGGAATAGAGGAACAGGAACAAAAGGGAGTAACAGTGCCAAGAAGTGCAGCAAAGATATTTGCAGATAATCCCCGAAATTTCGTTAAAATCTGCTTCGTGCGTTCTGGCGGAAAATAACTTTGAATATAAGAAATTCCAAAGATCAGCACAGAAAGCAAAATAAAGATTTTGATTACATCATAAAAGAAAAATTGAAGGCTTCCGCCAAGTCTGCTATTTAAATCCAATCCAAATTTTGAAAGCAGATTGCCTACGATAACATTCAGCCACTTCATTCCCAAAATCTGGTTTTGGATGAAATTCCAAATTTCCAAAACAATAACCCCCCTATACATTTATATATTTAAAATTATCAATTTGTTGTATAAAACATTTTTTGAGGAGCGAATTATTTTTCCTCAATGAAAAAGAATTCTGTTTTATTTGTTTCTGCTGTTTTCTGAAAAAAATCTGCCAATTGCTGGAATTGTTCTGTATTAAGACGATAGTGCATCCACTTGCCTTCTTTTCTCCCAACGATTAGGTTGGCATCACAAAGGATTTTCATATGATGGGAGAGAGTAGGTTGTGAGATGTGCATTTCATCTAATAGCATACAAGCACAACGCTCAGCACCTTCCAGCAGGTCTAAAATATGCAGCCTGTTTTCATCACCAAGTGCCTTAAAAATTTTTGACAGATCATAGGGCTTTCCGTTCATATACTCACCTCATATTTATATTTGTCTATATAAGTATAATCAACAGATTGATAATTGTCAATATATATGATCTTATATGATTAGAAAAGTGGGGGAGAGATTTATAAATAAAAAAGGATGGGAATATTTCATCCCATCCTAAAAAATCATGATTCTTATTTGAAGTATCTGTTGTACAGACCCAGGAATGCTTTACCGTGTCTTGCTTCGTCACGACCCATTTCGTGTACTGTATCGTGGATAGCATCCAGGTTAGCCATTTTAGCGCGTTTAGCCAGATCGAATTTACCAGCACAAGCACCGTTTTCAGCATCAATACGCAGTTCCAGGTTTTTCTTTGTGGAGTCAGTTACAACTTCACCCAGCAGTTCTGCAAATTTAGCAGCATGTTCAGCTTCTTCCCAAGCAGCTTTTTCGTAGTACAGACCAACTTCAGGGTAGCCTTCTCTATGAGCAACTCTTGCCATAGCCAGATACATACCAACTTCTGTACATTCGCCTTCAAAGTTAGCTCTCAGATCTGCCATGATGTCTTCGCTGGAACCCTGAGCAACACCTACAACGTGTTCAGCAGCCCATTCCATTTCGCCGTCTTTCTGTTCAACGAACTTATCAGCGCCAACATGACAAACAGGACATTCTGCAGGAGCAGCGTCACCAACATGTACATAACCACATACGGAACAAACAAATTTTTTCATAATCATTTTCCTCCTTAAAAAATATATATATGTGAAATCGAAGTAAACTATTGTTACTTGATAATTATTATAAATTAGAAAACTAGATTTGTCAATCCATTTTATAAAAAAACACGAAAATTTGCAAAAAAACCTGTTTCTATGATACACTAAAAAAGCAAAAGGAGGGATTTCATATGAATTCACTGGAAGTTAACCAGATTTATCATGGTTTCCAATTAAAAAAAAGCGAAAAACTGGAAGATATCTCTGCCACAGGATATCTGTTTACCCATTTAAAAAGTGGTGCAAGACTTTGTTATTTAGATTCAAAAGATGACAACAAGGTATTTTCGGTTTCTTTTAAAACACCACCTGATAATGACTGTGGAACACCACATATTCTGGAACATTCGGTATTATGTGGTTCCAGAAAATATCAGGCAAAAGATCCGTTCAATGAATTGGCAAAAGGTTCACTAAATACCTTCTTGAATGCTATGACCTATGCAGATAAAACTATGTATCCCATTGCAAGCTGCAATGAAAAGGATTTTCATAATATGATGGACGTTTATTTGGATGCTGTATTTTATCCGAATATTTACTCCAAAAAGGGAATTTTCCTTCAGGAGGGCTGGCGTTATGCGGATGCAGGAAAAACACCAGAAATTACAGGGGTTGTCTTTAATGAGATGAAAGGGGCATTGTCTGATCCTGAAAGCAGACTTGCAGGTGTTATTGCACGGAGTATGTTTGGAAATACCACATATGGAAAAGAATCCGGCGGTGATCCTGATGCCATTCCAGATTTGACATATGAAGCTTTCTTAGATTTTCATAGGAAGTATTATCATCCATCTAATGCCTATTTTTATCTTTATGGGGATATGGACGTAGATGCTTGCTTAAAGCATTTAGATTCAGAATATTTGTCAGCATTTACTGTATCTGATGACCTGCCTGTCATCACTGAAACCACAGTGCCGAATGCTATGAAATGGATTAATGATACTTATCCTGCAGAAGAAAATGAAAAAGATCTGGAGAAAGGATATTTTGCTTATAATGTAAAAGTTGGAAAATGCACAGATCCAAAGCGCATTCTGGCAATGCAGCTTGTGGGCTATCTTTTGTTGGAAACGAACGCCTCACCTTTAAAAAATGCATTGCGTGATGCTGAAATTTGTGAAGAAGCAGAAGGATACTTTGATTCTTCTACTTATGAAATGGTATACAGTATCATTGCGAAAAAAGGTAAAAAACAAAATGCTGAAAAATTTCGACAGATTGTTGAAACAACACTTTTAGAATTATCCATTAAAGATTTTGATGCTGAATTATTGCGAGGTGGCCTTAAAAAGCTGGAATTTCTGCTGCGTGAAGAAGACTATGGTTCCAGACCAAAAGGACTGGTTTATAATACACGGATGATGAAAAGCTGGCTTCATGGAAATGATCCCTTTGAAAGCCTGTGTCAAATAGAAATATTTGAAGAATTAAAAGCTGATATCAAAAAAGGCTATCTAAAAGAGTTTATAAAGGAAGTCCTTCTGGATAACCAGGAAAAAACTTGGATACTATTTTTACCTGAAGAAGGAAAACAGGAAAAGGACAATGCTGCTTTTTCTCAAAAGATTTCCCAACGCATTGCAGAAATGTCATTAGAAGAAAAGGAACATCTCGAAAAAGATAAACAGGCTCTTGATGATTTCCAAAATGAAGAAGATACGCCGGAAATTTTGGCACAAATTCCACTTCTGCAAAGAGAAGATATTTCTCCAGAACCACAAAAAATTATTTTTTCAGAGAAAAATGAAAAAGGGATTTCCTTTATTCATCTGCCGCTGCAAGCCAAAGGAATTGACTATGTGCAGATTTATTTTAAGACAAATCATCTTCCAGCAGAATTGGTTCCTTATTCCGGATTGTTGGCTGAAGTGTTAAGCAAGTTGGACACAGATAAAACGAATTTTGCGGACTTACCTAAGAAAATTGATCAGATCTTTGGCGGACTTTCGTTCTCTAATGATATTTATAGCCTGAATCAGCTGGATTTCCATGCCTTTATCGGCATCAATTTCAAGGTGCTTTCTGATGATCTGCAAAATGCATTTGACTTTGTCAAAGAAGTTATTTTTGGCAGTAATTTTT
Source organism: uncultured Clostridia bacterium (assembly GCA_902477755.1). Taxonomy (GTDB): domain Bacteria; phylum Bacillota; class Clostridia; order Lachnospirales; family Anaerotignaceae; genus Anaerotignum. Next base: position 231,085 of record CABSIK010000001.1, on the reverse strand, counting down.
CATCTGTACAAAGTTTGAAAAAAATTATTCAAACTGCAAAGCTTAAGGGGGAATCTTTCTTCCAGAATCAGGCTCATCTTGCAGCGATCTATAGAAGTCGTGCAGCAGTTTCGGCAGGTGCAGCAGTGAAGGAAGAAACATCTGGAATTGCATATTTTAACTTTTTATCCCAAGTCGAAAAACTTCTCAGTGAAAATCCGGCATTTGTTGCTGCTCAGCTGAAAAGAACAGCTGAGCTGGTATTTACCAAAGAAAATGTGACTGCCGTTCTTGGGTGCGATTCTGAAGAATATGCTTCTCTTGAAAAGACATTTTTGCAGTTTGTTCATGAACTGAGTACAGGAGAGTGTAGGGAAGAAGGCAATACGTTTATTGCCATTCCCAGAAAAGAAGCTTTTTCCATTGCTTCTCGCGTGCAATATAACATAAAAGCATGGGATTTGGCAAATATGCAGCAGAAATACACTGGAAAAATGCAGGTATTGAAAACAATACTGACATTAGAGTATCTTTGGACACATATCCGTATACAAGGCGGCGCCTACGGTTGCGGCTGTAATTTCCAGAGAAATGGCAGTATCTATTTCTATTCTTATCGTGATCCGAATCTGAAGGACACTTATGATATTTACGATCATTTGTGGGCAGAAATCGCTGATTTTGAAGCAGATGAGCGTCAGATGACAAAGTATTTATTGGGAACTATAAATCGGTTTGATCAGCCCAAAACCAATGCAGAATTAATGGATTACGCAGCAGCCATGTATTTTACAGGTACAACGCAGGAAATGCGTCAAAATGAACGAACAGAAATTTTGGAAACAACTGCAAATGATATTAGACAATTCAGTGAATTTTTGAAAAATTTATCTCAGATATCCAATATTTGTACCATTGGCAGCAATGAAAAAATCAAATCAGATGCAAATATTTTTGAAAGCATACAGAATTTGATTTGATAAATTTATAAAATATTATAAAATAAAAATAACAGCACATAGATTACGAAAATCTATGTGCTGTTGCTATATAGCTATATAGCAGTAAATGTTTTCATAAAAACAGAGATTAGCATGTAAATGATACAGGAGGGGAATTATTAAGCCAGATTGTAATTATTCGCAAAACGTAACTTTTGCGAAGAAAACACGTTGTTTTAAAATGTGCATGAAGAATCTTTGCTATATTCGAATTTATTCCTTCTCATTAATTTATTGAGCTCTCTATGGTAATTTCATTTTTCATTTCCGTTCTTTTTTCTTCATTTGTTTCTGTTTCATGTTGCCAGATACTTTCCATTCAAAGCTTATCAGTTACTATAAATACAAATTTCTCCACAAGCAAATTTCTCTATAACCAAAGGTTCCATTGGTTATTTTTCCAGTTCTACAAAAGTTCTTTTTTATTACGAAAGGTTTATCATTATAAAAGTAATTTAGAGTCTTATTTTTTATATATTTATTTACATAATATAATTATGGTAAATTAATATATAAAAAACAGACAGCGTACCCTAGCCGCTGCCTGTTTCCAACTTTTATTTATTAGTAATTTACATTTGCTACACCCAGATAAGATGCTGGATTTACATAAGAACCATTTACCAAAACAGAGAAATGGCAATGGTTACCTGTGGAATTACCTGTACTGCCACATTTCGCAATGGTCTGACCTCTGGTTACTGTCTGACCTTTTGAAACAGTCAAAGAGGAATTATGACCATACAATGTTGTCAATCCACCGCCATGACTGATCATAACTGTGTATCCATAACCATTCATCCAGCCAGCGTATGTTACCACGCCACTTTCCGCAGCAACAATGGCTGCACCATATGCAGCAGGGATATCATAACCGCTGTGTGATTCCCATTTGCCTGTAACGGGATTGCTTCTCTGAACAAAACCACTGCTCAAACTGGAGGAAGATGCACTCTTAGAAGGAACTGGCCAACCTAAAGTACCGCTGCCTGTGTAATAAACTGTACTACTTTCCTGCTGCTTTGCAAGTTCATTCAAAACAGCTTGGTCCGCTTTTTTATTTGCTTCTACTAACTGTTCATATTTATTTACATCATTTTCATAAGAAGCAATCAAAGCTTTTTTCTCATTTACAACTTCCTGCATGCTGGCCATTTTTTCATTGTAGTCAGCAACAATTTCTTCCTGGACTGCTTTTTCTTCTTCAATCTGCTGCTTCTTTTCACTAATCGTATCCTGAATTTTCTGTAGCTCGTCCAACATCTGTTTATCGTACGCCATGATATCATTTACATATTGCATACGCAAAAACAGATCAGAAAAACTTTGGGCATCTAACAGAATTTCCAGATAACCAGCTGCGCCTTTCTGCTGAAGATATTTCATACGTTTGCCAAGCAGCTCAAATTGTGCATCACGCTTTTCAGTAGCTTCATCCAATTCTTTTTGACACTGCTCTAAGGAAGCAGTGATGGTAGCTAGATCAGCTTCAGCTGTATCCAATTCTGTTTGAATGCTGTTCATCGCCTGGTCCATAGTATTTAATTCTTCTTCCAAAGAAAGCTGCTTGTCTTTCAGATCATCAATAGCAGCCAATGCTTCTTCTGTCTTTTTTGCAAGTTCTTCTCTCTCTGCCTGTAACTCCTTAACAGTTTTAGCGTAAACTAATTGGTTGTTAGGAATAACCGCAGTTAATATGAAAGTTGAAAGAAGAACGCACATGATTTTTTTATATGGATAAAATTTCATATTATCGTCCTCTTACCTTTAGATTTTCATTTTTTTACATCATGTTACATTATACTTGATTTTGACAAAATTTAAAAGTTAAATTTCAAATGTTTAATTATTTATTAAGGAATTATTTCCTGCAATGTAACAATTTCAATGGAAAAAGAGGCATTTTCTTCCAAAGTACAGACGGATATCATATAGTCATTCCATTGACAGGTGTGAAAATAAGCAGTTGGCAATCCCATAGAAGGCAAAAATTCTTCGCCATTAGAAACTGAAAATTTCTTTGCATTTCGGAAAATACTATCTCCTTGAAGCTTGGTAAAACTTTCCTTTCGTGTCCATAATTCAAAGAAACAAGAAATTTGTTCCTTTCCACTATGCTTTTTCAAAAAAGATAAATCTGTTGGTGAAAGCATTCTTTCTGGGAATTTAGGAAGCTCATTCCGGATTCGTTCTATATCGATTCCAATCTCTTTATGGCTCCATGCCAAAATCAGATACCCATTGCTATGGGAAATATTAAAGTAACAATCCGAAACATCAGAAAAAAAAGGTTTTCCATCCTTTCCATAAGACAAATGAAAATGTTCTATTCCATGTTTACGAGTAACATAACGCAATATAGCTCTGCCGCCTAAAGCAGTTACACGTTTTTTCGGAGAATGGAATCCCTCTATATAAATGCGATCTTTTTCTGAAAAAAACTTTAACAGATTTTCTAATCCTTGATCTTCCGGCAGAACATTTAAAGGGATCAAATATACCTCCACACCACACCTTCTTCCTGACACACAAATAAGACGGCTGTCTTATGATATAAACAACCGCCTTATTCTTTTCATTACATACCTTGATTATTTTGCAATGATATTTACAATCTTACCAGGTACATAAATTTCTTTTACAATAGTCTTGCCTTCCAGACGAGAAGCCAAAACTTCTTTTGCCTGAGCCAGAACAGAATCTTTGTCTGCATCTACGGAAATAACCATAGTGTCACGGAACTTGCCACTTACTTGCAGTGCGATTTCTACAGTATCCTGTACCAGTTTGCTTTCGTCTACTTCGGGCCAGCCTGCATCAAATACAGATTCTTCGTGACCAAGTTCTTTCCAAAGTTCTTCAGCAATATGAGGTGCGAAAGGAGCCAGCAGAACAACCAGTGTTTCCAGTGTCTGTCTGTCTACGCCGCCTTCTTTTTTGCCCAGATCAATGATCTTATTGGTATATTCCATGAAACCGCTGACAACAGTGTTCATTGTCAAAGCTTCCAGACGATTTGTGATGTCATAAACCAGTTTGTTGCGCAGATATTCCATATCTTTGGAAGGTGTTACATTCAGATCCTTATTGTTGTAAACCAGCTTCCAAACACGATTCAGGAAACGGAATACGCCGTCGATGCCGCTGTCATCCCAGTCACAATCCATTTCAGGAGGACCTACGAACAGTTCATACATACGCAGAGAATCACAGCCATAGTTCTGAACCAGATCGTCAGGAGAAACGACGTTGCCCAAAGATTTACTCATCTTGCTGCCGTTCTTTGTGATCATACCTTGGTTGAACAGTCTCTGGAAAGGTTCTTCAAAAGGTACTGCACCGATATCATACAGGAATTTGGTGTAGAAACGAGCATACAGCAGATGCAGAACCGCATGTTCGATACCGCCAACATACAGGTCAACAGGTGCCCATTTTTTCAGCATTTCCTGGCTAGCCAGTTCTTTGTCGTTGTGGTTATCTACATAACGCAGGAAGTACCAAGAAGAACCAGCCCACTGAGGCATTGTGTTTGTTTCTCTCTTTGCAGGGCCGCCGCACTGAGGGCAAGTTGTATTTACCCATTCGTCAATATGAGCCAGAGGAGATTCACCTGTATCTGTAGGTTTGTAAGATTCTACCTGGGGCAGCAGAACGGGCAGCTGGTCTTCGGGAACAGCAACAGCACCACAGTGTTCACAATGAACGATAGGAATAGGTTCGCCCCAGTATCTCTGTCTGGAGAATACCCAGTCACGCAGTTTATAGTTTACAGTCTTTTTGCCCAGACCTTTTTCTTCCATGATATGAGGAACTTTTTCTTTTGCTTCGAAAGCTTTCATACCGTTCCAGTCACCGGAGTTGATGATCACGCCATCGCCTGTATAAGCTTCTGTCAGTTCTTTTTCTTCTTCGCCTTCAGGCAGAATTACCTGAACAATAGGCAGATCGAATTTCTTCGCAAATTCAAAGTCACGTTCGTCATGAGCAGGTACACACATTACTGCGCCTGTACCATAGTCTGCCAGTACATAGTCTGCAACCCAAACAGGGATTTCTTTGCCGTTTACAGGGTTTACGCAGTAACCACCTGTGAATACACCAGTTTTTTCTTTGTTGGTCATACGATCAACAGAAGATTTTGTGGATGCTTCAAAGCAATATTTTTCAACTGCTTCTTTGCATTCAGGTGCTGTCAAAGCAGGAATATCTTTATATTCAGGTGCCAGTACCATGAAAGTACAGCCATGAAGTGTATCAGGTCTTGTTGTATAAACAGTGATCTTTTCATCACTGCCAACAACTTTAAAGTCAACTTCTGCACCATAGCTCTTGCCAATCCAGTCAGACTGCATCTTCTTAACTTTTTCAGACCAATCCAGTGTTTTCAGGTCTTCCAACAGTCTATCTGCGTATGCTGTGATCTTCAGCATCCACTGACGCAGATTTTTCTTTGTAACGGTAGCGCCGCAGCGTTCACAAGTACCGTTTGTAGCTTCTTCGTTTGCCAGAACGCATTTACAGCTGGGGCACCAGTTCAAAGGCATTTCTTTTTCATAAGCCAGACCGTGTTTGAACATCTGAACAAAGATCCACTGTGTCCATTTATAATAATTGGGATCTGTTGTATCAACTTCTCTGTCCCAATCGTAGATAGCACTGATTTCATGGAGCTGTCTTTTTACATTGGCAATGTTGTTTGCGGTTGCAATGCTGGGATGGATGTTATTTTTAATAGCGAAGTTTTCCGCAGGCAGACCAAATGCGTCCCAACCCATGGGATGCAGTACCTGATAGCCCTGCAGTACTTTATATCTGCTGACTACATCACTGAGCACATAGCCTCTCCAGTGACCTACATGCAGACCTGTGCCGGAAGGATAAGGGAACATATCCAGGCAGTAAAACTTAGGTTTTACATCGTCTTCTTTGTTAACGGGATTCTTTTCCCATTCGGCACGCCATTTTTTTTCGATTTCTCTAAAATCATAACGCTGATTCATTTCAAATTCCTCCTTTGTGTTACAGTTTGGGCACTGTCAAAAAAAATCCCTTCATCTCGTTAGAGACGAAGGGACACTCCGTGTTACCACTCTAGTTTGTTTCCTTAGGAAACACACTCTTATGCCCGATAACGGGGGCTGCCGTTGCCATCTACTTGCCATAAGCGTTCCACGCAAAACTCAAAGGCCAGTTCCATTTTTCGCCCTACCGCTTTCCACCAACCAGCGGCTCTCTGAAAAAGCATCCAAATGTACTACTCCTTATCAATGTCTTTACTCGAAAACATTTATACCATATTTACCAAAAGAAATCAAGTGATTTTATGGATTTTTTTGTGATTCCAAGATAAAAGCATGGAAAAAAACGTGATTCGACAGTTTTTACATTGAAATTTGTATACATTTTACAGTGACAGAAAAAATTGTGCTATATACCTCTATTACCTGCAATTAATTTACATAATATAATTATGGTAACTATAATACAAGGAGGAACATGAAAATGATATGACATGCACTGCCGATCATTACAAAAATATGAAAAATTTCATGGAATCCAAAAACTGCAATGGGAAGATTTGGTCTTTTCAGTGCATAAATGACAGCACCTATGGTGTATGACATGCCTCCTGCCAGAAGCAGTGCTATCCCCTCCCAAGAAACTGCTTTCTGAAGTGGTACAAAAACAATAATTGCTAACCATCCCATCAGAATATATAGAGCAGTTGACAGCCATCTTGGTGCTTCCATCCAAAATATTTTCATTAAGGCTCCGCCCAATGCCAATAACCAAATCAATATTAACATTGCCCATCCCCATGGCCCTGCAAGAGGAATCAGGCATATAGGAGTGTATGTTCCAGCAATGAGTACAAATATCATAATATGATCCACACGGCGTAGCAGCAGCGTTTTCTCCTCCGAAACAAATAGTGAGTGGTAAACAGTACTGGCACTGTATAGCAAAATCAAAGATAATCCAAAGACCGCAAAACCAATGACAGGCATTACGGTGTCAAAATGAGAGGCTTCAAAAAGAAGCACGAAAGTACATGGAATACAAGCAATTAATCCAATGAAATGTGTCAATGCGCTGATTGGGTCTTTCACACCATTTTTAAACAAAATAATCACCTCTATTATAGTATTAAATACTACTTATTAATATATTAATATAATATCATTTGATTTTAAAAAAGACAATAAGCAAGTCACATAAAAAACTTGAAACATAGTATGAAATACTATATAATAATTCAAATAGAAAAGGAGGGATTGCATGGGAACATATGAGGAAATTATAGAAACTTTCAAAAAGAAGATTAAAACTGTTTCCGTTGTGGAAATTGATGATATTCCCAAAATAGATTTATATATGGATCAAGTTACAACCTTTATGGATCAGGCTTTAGCACCATATAAACGGTCTTCTGACGGTAAAGTTCTGACGAAAACCATGATAAATAACTACACAAAAGCAAAGGTTTTTCCACCTCCGGTAAAAAAGAAATATGGACGTATGCATATTATGCTGCTTATCATGATTTTTCATTTGAAGTCTGTGTTGTCTATCAAAGATATTGCAACGCTGTTTCAGCCGATCTTTGCCCTTCCAACAAAAGAAGAATCAGAAAAACAGACAGAGAAAGTATATGCTGGTTTTGTTTATTTGCAGAAAGCAACTTTAACTTATATGGCGGCTTCTGCAGAAGGTATTATAGATGACACACTCTTTCAAAAAGAAGTCGTAGCAGCTTATGATGAGGAAATGAAAAAAATCATGCTCATTTTACTGCTGGCAATTCGTGCAAATGCAGAAAAACATCTCGCAGAAAAAGTTTTGGATTTATATTTTTATTAAAAAAGAAGTCAGAAACCATTATGGTTTTTCTGACTTCTTTCTATTTTAGCTTTATTTCCCTAATTCTTCTAAATCCTTCAAATAATCTGTATCACAGCAATAATGATAATCAGCGCTGTTTGCATACTGTTTTACAGCAACAGTTGATTTATTGATAGCTTGGAGTGTTCCTGCCCCAGCAACGCATCCGCCTGGACATGCCATGCCTTCCAGCAGATAACCATTATATTTTCCAGCCTTTGCTAAAGTCATAAGTTTTTTGCACTCACGCAATCCCTGTGCGCTTTCCACCTTGATTTCTTGATCTGGATACAACTTTTTGATGCAGTTTACAACAGCTTCTGCAACACCACCAGCAATGGCAAAGTTGCGTCCGTCTCTGCTTGCTTCAGAAACTTCTTTTTCTTCTTCCATCGCTTCCAAGTCAATATTTTTGGCTTCAAAAACCCCCATCATTTCTTCAAAAGTCAGTACAAAATCTACATCACTTCGCACACTCTTTCGACTGGCTTCCAGCTTTTTCGCTGCACATGGGCCAATGAAAACAACTTTAGCTTCTGGATCTTTCAGCTTGATGAGACGGCCGGTCAATACCATAGGTGTTAATGTCATGGATACACAATCCTTGAATTCTGGGAAAAGTTTTTTCGCCATTACTGACCATGCCGGACAGCAGGATGTCGCCATAAAGGGAAGCTTTTCAGGGACATTTTCCAAAAAGTCCTTTGCCTCATCTGTTGCGCATAAATCTGCACCCACAGCAACTTCAATAACATCAGCGAAGCCAAGGGCTTTCATCGCAGCACGGAGTTTTCCGGGTGTTACTTTCGGGCCAAATTGCCCTACAAAAGCTGGTGCAACCGCAGCGTAAACGCGATGCCCCTCTTTCATGGCATGAATCATCTGGAAAATCTGCCCCTTATCAACAATGGCTCCGAAAGGACAATTTACCAGACACATACCACAGGAAACACATTTATCATAGTCGATTTGCGCACGCCCATACTGATCAGAACCGATCGCATCAATACCACATGCAGCAGAGCAAGGACGTTTTTGATGAATGATAGCATTATATGGGCAAACATCTATACATCTGCCGCACTGGATGCATTTTTCCTGGTCAATGACTGAGCGGCCATTGATGATGTGGATAGCATCTTTAGGACAAACTTCTGTGCAAGGATGTGCCAAACATCCCTGACATCCATCTGTTGTTACAACTTTGTTCTCCGGACACGCATGACATGCAAATTTGATGATATTGATCAGCGGTGGATCGTAATATTTTTCCGCAATGGCACTTTCTTCAATGCCATCAGAAACAGGTGCTGATTCTGCGGCTGTCCGTACCGGAAGACCGATGGCAAGACGCAAACGCTCTCCAATGATAGCACGTTCCAAAAAAATGCTTTCCCTGTAAGATGCCAATTCACCTGGGAGAATCTTGAATGGCAGCTGTTCGATTTTTTTTGCATAATCACCGCCTTCATAAGCAAGACGTGCAACTTCAGTGAAAACTTTTCTGCGAATATCAATAACTGATGTGTATATACCTCTCATAGAAACTCCTTTTATTTTTGTATTTTCCTTGTACCACACACAAATGTTTTTCATCTGATATCCATTATACCATAGCAAGTTAGCCTTCACAATTTCATATTTTGATTTGTCTGTTCTTTTACAAAAACACTACGGCTGTGCTCAGCTAACTGCTTTTGAATCCAAGCCATCAACAGATTTACGACTTTTTGCTGCTGTATAGAAGATAAAGGATACCCTATTTTTACACCATACCATTTGTTCAAACATCCCCTGCAGCAGCAGGCAGTAGCATGTTGTGCCACAAAAACAGGATGTCCTTTCATGGGTGTTTGTTTCCCATCTTTTTCTGGATATGCTGGTGCTAATCGTTCTTTTACAAATATTTCTGCATGTTCTTTGATTTTCTCCATTCCTACTCGTTCTATGTAGGAAAAGTCTGCTTCTTTTAGACAAAATTTACTTCTGAACTTAGATTTCGATAATTTTTTTAAAGCATCTTCAATGGTTTGCATACATATCACGCCTCCGTTTATTTGTATCATAGCACTTTTCAAGAAAGTCACAAGAGACCATATATATTTATCTAAAAAAACTATTGCTCAATATGGCAATTCGTATTACATTAGTAGATGAAATTTGCTATTTTTAAAGGAGAATATGTTATGCGCATTGCAGCAACATCGAAAAATCAAATCACAGAAGGCGTCATTTGGAAGCAACTGCTTTTTTTCTTTTTTCCTATATTATTAGGGACGCTCTTCCAACAGCTGTATAATACGGCAGATACTGTTGTTGTAGGCAGATTTGTAGGCACAAAGGCTTTGGCGGCTGTTGGCGGCTCCACAGGACAAATTGTAAATCTGGTGGTAAATTTCTTTGTGGGTCTTGCTTCTGGTGCTACTGTTATCATTGCGCGGTATTATGGCGCAAGAGACCGCATTCATCTGAATAATGCTCTGCATACTGCTATTGCACTATCTATTGTTGGTGGCATTGTTACAGCCATTGCCGGAATCGTGCTGACACCTTTTTTATTGCAGATGATGCATACACCTGCGGACGTTATCGAAGGCTCTACCACCTATCTGCGTATTTATTTTGCTGGTATCATTTTCGTTTTTGTTTATAATATCGGTTCTGGTATCCTGCGAGCCGTTGGTGACTCCAAACGTCCTTTATATTTTTTGATCCTATGTTGTTTTTTAAACATTTTTTTGGATATTCTTTTCGTTGTTTATTTAAAGCTTGGTGTAAAAGGAGCTGCGTTTGCAACGGTCATCTCTCAGGCAGTCAGTGCATTACTTGTTATTCTTTCTCTGAGTAAATCGGTAGATATCTATCGGCTGCGCCCGAATAAGATTCGTTTCTACAAAACGCTGCTTATTGCAATTGTTACAATTGGGCTTCCTGCCGGACTACAGTCAGTTATGTATGGTATTTCCAACATCATCATACAGACTTCTTTGAATAGCCTGGGTACAGAAACCGTTGCCGCACATACAGCTTTTGCAAAAATTGATGCTATTTACTGGATGATTTCTGGTGCATTCAGTGTTTCCATCATTACTTTCATTGGTCAGAACTATGGTGCTCGTAAATTTGACCGTATGAAAAAAAGTATCAAAGTATGTCTGTTCATGGATTTAATCGCATCTTTGCTGTTGACCACAGTCATGCTTGTTGCAGGACCATATCTGCTGCGTCTTTTCACTTCCGATCAGGAAGTCATCCAAATTGGTATGCAGATCATCCATATCATCGCACCATCTTATGCCCTGTTTATCTTTATCGAAATTCTTTCCAGTGCTTTAAGGGGGATGGGCAATGTGCTTATTCCCATGTTGATGACCTGCGGCGGTGTCTGTGTGCTGCGTATTTTATGGATATTCCTCTTTGTCAGAACTCATTTGAGCGTTACTACCATTCTGATGAGTTACCCTATCTCCTGGGGCTTTACAGCAGTTCTGTTTATTATCTATTTCATGTTCTATCAAAAGAAATTCTTCCGTCGTTGCATGGAAGAAGCAGAAGCTTCTGTTGAAACAAATGCATAACAAAAAGGCAGACGAAAACGTCTGCCTTTTTCTATCTGAAAAAATCAAATTAATCTCCAACACCAAAATCCGTTTTTTCATAAAGGACTTCTACAGCAGGATCATCCAGCAGCCATTGATAGGTATCCATAAACCATGCCACTAGTTCTTCATCACGTTTCACAGCTGTACTGTTATTAGTAAAAACATTGACTGTTCCGAGGGGGAAATATTTCTTTAAAAGTTCTATATCCTTGGCAATCATTTCTTTCGTCTGCCCTTTGATGCCAACCATCAAACAGGGAGATTCAAAATAAGCTCTAACTTCTTCTGCTGATGTAAAATCAGCATGTTTATTTAAATAATTTTCCCGAAAATCCCAATCAAATGTTTCCACACCAATTTTAAAAATAATGGGAATTCCCATATATTCGCGCATTCTCTGTAATTGATTGCGGTACATCCAATGGGCTTCAAAGAATAATTTTCGGATCTTTTTTTCATGAATCAAATCACGAATTTCCTGAAGTGTTTCTTTGGGAAGCTCAAAACAGCTTCCAGAATTAATGACCTCCAACACGCCGAACTTTCCAGTTACACGGGAAAGCACTTCATGATTCAGGCGTACCATAGCCGCTTCATCCTTTGAGTTATCAGCAATATAGTCACAGAAAACGCATTTTCCCCAGGCACAGGGACGTCCCTGAAGAAGCACGATTTCTCGTTGATTTTTGTTTGTAATTTCATTATATCGTTCCATGGGAATTTCCTTTCTGTACCTTTTGTATCAGAGACGTAGGGAGCATACTGTAAAGTGTTACTGTACAGAATACGATGACAATACGATCCAGATAATCGGTAACAGCCTGCACAGCACAAACACTGGCAGTCATCCCTAAGCCACCTGCATGCAAAAGCTGCACCAAGAGACTGGAACCGGATGATGTAATGCCTCCGAAAACAGCTGCAGTGATTACTGAGCTGACGATGGTACCGGGCAAAGAAACGCAAAGAGCTGTCAGTAATACTTTCCAGAATTGTCTGCTGTTAGGTCTGATCTTCTGATAAAAAATACCTGCCATAACACCTACAACCATCTGTACTGGAATATAGTAAAAGGAGTAAACATCACTGGTGCATCCACTAATGACACCGCTTAAAACACCTGGAACCATGCCATAGACAGGCCCCAACACCACAGCGGATAACACAGTACCTAAGGAATCCAGATAAATTGGCAGACGCAGTAACAATGCAATGTTCGCCCCTACCACATTTAAAGCTGTGGCAATTCCCAGAAAACAAATTTGCATGATCGTAATTTTTTTCATTTCACAACAACCCCTTTCAGCATTTCTCCATGTTCTTCTTCTTTTGGCATCCAAACACGTTTGCCGGCATCCTCAACCATGATTTGCCTAAGCACATGCCGTACGTCTGATGCTTTTGCGCCAAATATGCGCGTAATGAAAAAGGTCATAAAGTAAAAAGGGTCTGTTTCGGTTAAAATATGGCTATTTTTTTCTTTTTTCCAGAAATCATAGGCATCTACCACCGTCTGTCCCAACGAAATCCCAGCGGTTTCTACAGTTGTATAAGCTGAAAGTCCTTTGCACAGGCTATGGTCAATGCAATATGCCACTGCAAGGGGATCATTGATGACACAACCTATGACGCCTTCCTGTTTCCAATGGAAGTCAAAATAAAAACGTGTGATACTGCGGATAAAATCACCAATTTCTTTGGATAAACAGGTCATATATTCCACTAAATTGGGAGTCAGCACAATCTCTCTGGTAACGTCCAGACCAATCATGTGGATAACTTTCTTGCATAAAACAGGATTGCTTTCAAAAGCTTCATAAACCACTTTTGCAGCGTCAGGATCGCACCAGTAGTTGTACTCTGCCACTGGAGAACAGTTACCATGGCTTTTGTAGCTTCCGCCCATTGTGACCAGTTCTTCCAGCCCACTAAGGCACTCTGGGTGCTCTTTTATCAGATGGGCAATATTGGTAAGCGGCCCCAATGCAATAATGGACACATTTTTCTGTTCAGACAATGTCTGTGCCAGGAATTCAATTGCTCCATCTTTTGGCCGAACATGTGTGACATTTGGCAGAAAGCTTTCTCCAAGTCCATCTGTACCGTGAGTATCAGTTGCATCCACATAAGGGCGCACAAGGGGTTTTTCTGCCCCCAGATACACAGGCACATCCAGCCGATCCAATAGCGAAAGTGCTTTCAAGGCATTTTCAGCCCCCTGTTTTGTGGGAACGTTTCCGCACACCACCGTGATTCCCAACACATCCAATTCTGGCGACCGCAGCGCCAGCAGCAGTGCTAGCACATCATCTATGCCGGGATCACAATCAATAATTACTTTTTTTGCATTCATTCTCCAATCTCCTTTCCGATTTTGTTTTCGCATCGGTTCCCGCAGCAACGGGAATACCCGAATGCGAGATTGAGATACTTGGTTTTTTATACTGGGAAGTTCACGAACCAGTCCGGCAAATGAAATACAAATTTCATACTGCCGATTATATAAATGCAGAAGAAAGTATAGCACAATTATTTTATGCTGTATAGTGCTTTTATGCATTCAGTGTTCTTTTATTCTTTGTAGGAATGCTTCACAGATCGATAAGCATATGTTACAGCTCCTAGAAAGCATTTCTTATGGTTGCCAGCATAGCAGAGTTGTCTGTGCCGCACTCCAGTGTCACAGTGTCAGGAACATTACTTACATTAAAACCACTGTCGTTTACTTTGGTGTCATACCCAGAAAGATTCAGGCTTTCCGGTGCAGAGTGCACGGAAAACATATTGGAAGTATTGGCTGGATTGGTCAGTATCCAATTCCCTAAGTCAACATTCTTCAGGTTGGAATAACCAGAGAACATATTCTGTATGGTGTCTGAATGAAATATAAGCCACGACCCTATCATCTTCCGTTGTGCCGATATGTTTGGCATAAGCTGCGTTGCCCACATTGGCAGTTCTAACTTCAGTGTATTGCTGATGGTGATCAATTGTACCGTTGAAGTTGATTATAATCATAAATATAACTATAACTAATACTATTTTTATTCATCATCCGCTTCAAAGGAGATGTGGGAAACGGCATCCTGTTTTTATGTATCCGCAATATCAGGTTGTACTGATCGGCATCTCCCCCGATCTTGTGGTAAGTGATCGCCTCAAAGGAATGGTTTGCCCTGTTATACTACACCGCAACCCCTTCTTTTGCAGCTGTCAAAACGGACGCAAGGGGTAAGTTCAGTAGCAGACTGCATGTCAGGAATACAGTAAAAGTTGTTTTATATTTTACATTTCATCCCACTCTTTACTATGTATGACTGTTCAAGAACTGTGGACAGGTACACTCATCAAACAGAGAAGAATCCAGCTGAACCCTGTATCCCCAATATTTTTAATAAAGATCACGCCCTATATACAAAATGAATATTTTGTCACATATTCTATATTAATTCAGATATTAATGCTTAAAAACAATAAATTTATTTGCAATTACAGGATTCTTTAAAAGGAGAATGGATATTGTTTTATTTGTTTCCTTCTATCAACAAAAAAATTTAACAGTACCTTTCTCTTAATACAAATATGGACAGAACCTAAAATTAAGTTCTGTCCAAAGCAAATAAATATTTTTTTCATTACAGAAAAGTTAAACTAGATATGCATCTTTTTGCACATAGTATTTTTTCTCTATTCTTCACGCTGGATTACAGCAAACTGGATTCCAAATCTCCCAGCATATAATCCAAAGCTGAAATACCGCCTTCTGCTGTATACCATACTGCGGCATGCTCCAGATAAATCACATTGCCATTTTTATAAGTATCCGTTCCTTTCACCAATTCATTTTCCACAATTTCCTGCGCTAGCTGTGCACCCTCAGCACCTGTTGCAGAATCTCTATCCAATACAAACATATAGTCAGGATTCAACTGCACAACCAGTTCAAAGGAAGCTTCGTTTCCATGGGTAGAAGTGCCGGATGTGTCCTTTCCGTCTTCTTGATTCAATCCATCTCCAATATTATCAAATCCAATTTCCTGACCAATTAAAGAGCATCTGCCGTCATTGCCAAGCAAATTAAAGCTTCCGCTGGTAGTCAGACCAACGATAGCAGTTTTCCCCTCTGCAAAAGTTCGCAGTGTTTCAATTCTCTGATCAAAATCAGTAAATTTTTCTTCCAATTCCGCTTCTTTACCAAAAATTGATGCAATGGTCATAGCATTCTCTTTTGTGCTTTCGTAAGTACCTTTTTCTCTATCAATTGCAAGATATACCACTGGTGCAATTTGACTGAGCTCGTCATATACGCTGCTCAAGCGTCCTCCAATGAAGATGATATCTGGCTCCACAGCCATCACAGCTTCCATATCTGGTTCTTTGATAGTGCCAATATTAGCAATGGTTTCCTCATTCATATAGCTTTGTAAATAGTCCATTTTCGTAGAAGCAGAACCAACCACACGATCTCCCATTCCCAATGTATCTATAATATCCAAAGCGGCCATATCTAAAACAGCAACCCTCTTTGGATCATAAGGGACTTCAAGCGCAATGGCTTCATTGTTTGCATTACGAGAAGTTATGGTTACGGTCTGTGTTGCCTCGGCAGAGGTTGCCTCTTGATTTTTCCCACAGCCTACCGCAGCCGCTGCCACTGCAGCCATCAGTAAAAAAGCAATAAATTTTTTCATATAAGTTCCTCCTAATACTTTTAATAATAAATGGATAATGGTCTTCCCTGAATTTCTAAAATTTCAAAATCTACATTATAAATTGCTGACAAAGTTTCTTTATTAACGATTTCTTCCACAGTACCAAACTTAGCAATTTTGCCATCTACAAATGCACAAATATAATCGGAATAAAAAGCTGCGTAGTTTATTTCGTGCAAAACCAAAACCACTGTTTTACCCAATTCATCACACAAACGGCGCACCATCTTCATCATGTTTGTGGCATGATAAATATCTAAGTTATTGGTAGGCTCGTCAAAGAAAATATATTCGGTATCCTGAGCGATAACCATTGCAATATATGCTCTCTGTCTCTGACCACCGGAAAGTTCATCGATGAATCGATCTTCAAAGGGCTCCAGTTCCATATATGCAATGGCCTGATCGATCATTTTTTTATCTTCATCAGTTAGGCGGTTACCGGAATAGGGAAATCTGCCAAAGGCTACCAATTCCCTTACTGTAAGTTTCATCTGCACATGATTTGTCTGTGTCAGAATAGCAATTCTTTTTGCCAATTCTCTACTGTTCCACTGAGTAAGATCTTTTCCTTCAAAATGAATTTCGCCCTCGTCTTTTGGAATCAGTCTGGTAATCATATTCAAAACCGTAGACTTGCCAGCCCCATTAGGTCCGATCATAGAAGTGACTTTTCCCTTAGGGATTTCAAAATCCACTCCATCCACTACAGTCTTATCTGCATATTTTTTGGTTAAACTTCTGATTATCATATCATACACTCCTATTGGTTACTAATAAATACAGGAAATACAATCCGCCTGCGATAGTGATAAACACACTAACAGGAACAGTATAGGCATACACATGCTCCACGATAAACTGGCCAATAATGAGAGCTGCAGTCCCAAACAATATAGAGCCTAAAATCAGTTGGTCGTGGCGATATGTTTTGAAAAACTGCCTGGAAAGATTCGCTATGATCAATCCAAGGAATGACACAGGCCCTACCATAGCTGTTGCTACAGATATATAGAGTGTTACACCCAAAAGCAATCGTCTGATACATTTATCGTAGTCGACACCAAGATTAATAGCCTGCGCTTTTCCAAGGGTAATTACGTTAAGCAATGCCAGTTCTCTTCGCAACACCCAAGTAATCACAGCTAATAGTACAACAGAAAAAAGAATGATTTCTCCGTTGATATTGGTAAAGCTTGCCACCAGTGTTGTCAACAACGTGTCATATTCATTGGGATCCATAATCCTCGTCATTGTTGTCTGCATACTGGAAAAAAATGAGGACAACACTGTACCAATCAGCATAACATATAAAATGTTGTGCTTTGTCTTTTGAAATAAATAACTATAGATGAACGTAGCAATGATACCCATCAATACTAAGTCAATTGTAAAAGCAATGTTGCTGTTGGTAACCAAGATACTACCGGAACCTAAAACAAAAACAACTGAAGTATGGATCAGTGTATACAAAGAATTCATGCCCAACAGACACGGTGTTACGATACGGTTGTTAATGATAGATTGGAAAACGATAGATGCACCGCCAATTGAAACGGCTGCTATGATCATTGCCAATACCTTAGGGGTACGAATACTTAATGCATAAGACATTAACTTTTGATTTGCAAAATTTATATCAAAAGTCATATATAACACAATGGAAATGGTTACAACAGCAAACATAACCATCAGATTTCTTTGATTTCTGGTAATAACCGTATTCATGAACATCCCCTTTCACAACTACCTAGTTTAATTCTGATGCTTTTTCTCCCATACTGTAAGCGATATAAGAGTAATCCAACAAAAAGGATACTGCCAAGAATGCCAATGATCAACTCAATAGGAAGTTCATATGGTGCAATAATGACTCGTCCAAGCATATCGCAAACAAGAACAAAAATAGCCCCGAACAAAGCCGTGTCTACCAAGGTGCCTCTAATCTTATCACCTTTGAACATAGACACCAGATTGGGTACGATAAGCCCAATGTAGGAAATTGCTCCAACCACTACTACTACACTTGCAGTGATCATAGCTGCGATGGTCAGGCCAGAAAATAATACAAAGTTATAGTTTATTCCTAGGTTTTTGGAGAAATTTTTCCCCATACCTACGATATTGAAATGGTTGGCAAAAACAAAAGCCAGAACAATTAACGGCAGGCATAAATACACCATCTCATATCTGCCCTTCAGAACTAAAGAGAAATGACCAACCAGCCAAGAAGATAATGCCTGCGTCATTTCATATTTGTAAGCCAGATAATTTGTGATACCACCAATGACATTGCCAAACATAATTCCCACAAGAGGCACCATGACAGCATCTTTAAATTTGAGTTTTTGTATAAACCAAACAAAGACCCATGTGCCCATGATTGCCATTAAAAAAGTAAAGAGTGCTCTGCTCCAGATTGTAGAATTCGGCAAAAACAGCAATGCCAATAAAATTCCAAATTGAGCTGAGGAAATGGTTGCGCCTGTTGTTGGAGAAATGAATTTATTCATACACAATTGCTGCATCATCAGGCCTGCAACACTCATACCCATGCCCGTACATAAAATTGCCAGCAAACGGGGCAATCGAGAAATCAAAAAGATTTCTATTTGTTCAAAGTCTCCTGAAAGCAAGGAAGTCAATTCTATTTCAATGACTCCGATGAAAAGGGACCAAATTGATAAAAGAATCAAAACCAACACTAAAAGGATGGTCATAGCATATTTTTTAATCATAACTCCTCCTATGATTTTTCTGATGTTGCTGTGATGCATTCCAATGACACATCGGTTAGTGGCCGCTAACTTTTTCTCGAACATGTTACCATATGCTAACTCATTTTGTCAACAATGTGTCTTGTACTAAATTTTGGAATGCCTACTTGTGTAATCAATTTTGATTTGTGTCCATGTACACCTGTATGCTAACTGGAAAAATTCCGTCTAAAAAACGTAAATCTCATTGTTAAAGATGTATATTCTGTCACATATTTAGAAGGGTAGTTCATTTGGTATTTGATATCTGTTAAATTCTTTATATGCGGTGTTACTCACTACTATTTCTTTTTGATTTTAGTCCAAACAATTCATATAGTTCAAATATGATATAGTTAGAAATGACAAGATACCTTTCTTTTTTTGTATTGAATACATAGATTTGCTTTGATTACTATTTAAAAAAAATATAACAAAATTTTATTGCAACGAGATTAGTATTTCTTGCTTAAAGATAAAATATGAAATTCTTCAAATCATATAATGAAAAATTAGGCTCTATGGGTTAATTGAAATCAAAACCACCCGTTATCCGGTAGTTTGATCAGATATTTAGAATAAATTGCCTTGAAAATATCCTATCACAATTGAAATATAAACTATTTTCTGCTATCATAAAGCAAAATTTTTTGACTGCCCAAGCAGTTTAAAGAAAGGAGCATATAATGAATAGTTATATTAAATATTCAATGTACGGATTCAATCGCAAAAACAAAGCCAATATAAATGGGAATCATTTTGAATATACTTTATGTGATAATGATCCTTATATTTACCATGATCATCCATTTCTAAAATCAGTTTATATTAGCGATCATATAACAGATATAACCTTTTATTTTTTGGATGGCAAAGAAGCTAAAGATTATATCAGTGAAGTTGAAATTGAATTAGAGCGTATTTGCTTTAACCTGATTTCACATTCTGAATTACCCATTCTCCAACCTTACTGTGTTCGTGAACTCATAATGAATGCGGATGGTTCTCGAGCTGAATTACGTGATAGTTTAAAACTCAAGGATGAGCTTTTTATGTTTAAAACTTTATCTGCAAAATCTCTTTATGAATGTGGAATGGAACACAATACCAACTTTCAAGAAAATCAAGCACTATATAAGGAATTATTTTGGATATTGCACAGCCCACATAAAGTAATTCAATTTATGGGATTATATGATATTATGGCAAGCCTTATCTCTACACCTATATCGCAACAACGTGTTCATGATTACTTCGGAAAAAATAGGAACAGATATCCATTTGTTGCATTTTATCCATCCCAAAAAGACCCTTCAAAAAAAGAAGATAGCTTTACCCATTTGAGAAACGGCATAGCTCATAGTAAACAAGTTGGGGTTGATAAATATCTTCAAATCGCTGATGGAGTATCTGACAACCATATCAAACAGTTGCTTATTGTAATAAATGATTTGCTGTGTGAAAGAGATTTTAACTAGAACAAATAGAAATGCAATGTCAGAAGCAAAAATAAGGTATTTGGAGATATGAAGAAAAGTCTGTAAATAGGATTCTTCAATGATAAGATTTGATGGAATGCTGTAAAGTTCAAGTCTGTTGCAATGATATTTTAGCTGTAAAATACTTCTAAAGATTCTTCCTTGATAAACATACAGCGCAATATCTAAGTGTATAGAAGCAAAATAGCGAATCACATTTGCGAACAACATTGACTAATTGGTGATTCTACCGTTTTCAGCCGCAGAAAGATTATATGGATTACATCAAGAGAAATAGGTAGATGCGCTTTTTGGGCTTGTAAAAGAAAACATAATAATAACCCTTTTGACATAATAAAAAGAAAGTACTAATACGTATTGTATCAAATGATTCTGTTAGCGACCAATTGCAGTTACAAAAATGAAAAGAATTAATCTGCTCTGTTTTTGTAATTCCAACTTAACTGCTTCTTTAACAAAAGATATCAAACTTTTTTGTTTATTTGTAATTGTAATAACTACAATAGCAAAAACATTTGCTAGACTACGCTCAGTTTGCGATAAAATAGCTAATCAATATCGCTTTTTCTTTTATTCAAAGGTTAAGCATGTTCTCCAATTTCCTTTCTGAGCTTCATATATGCGTTGCAAATGTACAACATAGTAAAATCTGTGAAAAAAGCAATAGATAAATTTGCATATTTATTGTGGCTAGAAGTGATATATGTTCGTTCTCCAAACAATACATTGACTCGTGCCGGTAGCTTTTTAACTACACACTCGATTACAGTTGCTGTACGAATCAAAACCATATATGAAGTGGTTGCAAGACAAATTTCAATATAGCCTAGGTGTTTTCTACTTATACAAAAGTATTATATCTATCCGCGGTTGAATTTAGGAGCTTTATCATAACTATTCAGCATATAAAAAGAGCAAGCTGACAAATAAGTCAGTTTGCTCTCTTTTATATTACTGTCAAATTATTCCCACTCAATTGTTGCAGGTGGCTTAGAAGTAATATCGTACACAATACGATTTACATGTTTTACTTCATTTACGATTCTGACAGAGATACGATCCAATACATCATAAGGAATTCTAGCCCAATCAGCAGTCATAAAGTCTGTAGTTGTTACGCCGCGCAGCGCGATGGTATAGTCGTATGTTCTGAAATCACCCATAACACCAACGGAACGTACATCTGTAATAACAGCAAAGTACTGGTTAATGCTTCTGTCCAGACCTGCTTTTGCAATTTCTTCACGGAAAATCGCATCAGCTTCTCTCAGGATTTCCAGTTTATCTTCTGTTACTTCACCGATTACACGGATACCCAGACCAGGGCCAGGGAAAGGCTGACGCCATACCAGATGTTCAGGCAGACCCAGTTCCAGACCCATCTGACGCACTTCATCTTTGAACAGCAGACGCAGGGGTTCGATGAGTTCTTCAAAATCTACAACGGAAGGCAGACCGCCTACATTGTGGTGAGATTTGATGACAGCAGAATCACCCAAACCGCTTTCAATTACGTCAGGATAGATGGTGCCCTGTACCAGGAAATCTACTTTACCAATCTTTTTCGCTTCATCTTCGAATACACGGATGAATTCTTCACCGATAGTTTTTCTTTTTGCTTCAGGATCTGTAATGCCTTTCAGCTTGCTCAGGAAACGTTCCTGTGCATTGGCTCTTACAAAATGAGAATCGAACATATTCGCAAATGCTGCTTCTACTTCATCCCCTTCGTTTTTACGCATCAGGCCATGGTCAACAAAAACGCAAGTCAGCTGTTTGCCAATTGCTTTGGAAACCAGAGCAGCTACAACACTGGAGTCAACACCGCCGGACAATGCACAAAGTGCTTTGCCGTCACCAACCTGTTCTCTGATCTTCTGGATCTGATCTTCGATGTAGTTTGTCATTGTCCAGTCACCGCTGCATCCGCAAACTTCATACAGGAAGTTATGGATCATATTGGTACCCTTAGGGGTATGATTTACTTCAGGATGGAACTGTACCCCATAGAAGCCTTTTTCAGGGCATTCAATAGCAGCTGCAGGACAAGTTGCAGTTTTACCAATGATGCGGAAGCCTTCAGGCAATTCTGTAACAAAGTCAGTATGACTCATCCAGCAGATTTCTTTTTCATCAATGCCTTTCAGCAGTTTGCTGTTGGTATCGAATGTAACTTCTGTTTTGCCATATTCGCTCTTTTCGTTGGCATTGCCTACTTTGCCGCCCAGAGTATACGCCATCAACTGGCAGCCATAGCAGATCCCAAGAACGGGTACACCCAATTCAAAAATTGCAGGATCGCAATGAGGGGATTTTTCATCATATACACTGTTGGGGCCCCCTGTAAAGATAATCCCCTTAGGATTTTTTGCCTTGATCTCCTCAATGGGTTTATTCCAAGGCATGATTTCACAGTAAACGTGATGTTCTCTGACACGTCTGGCAATCAGCTGATTATACTGGCCGCCAAAATCCAGAATAATAATCATTTCACGATTCATTGTCTTCCTCCATATCTCTTGTTACTAAAGGTTCACGCTTTATCAAGAAAAGCCGCCGCTGCAAACGACGACCTGCCTGATTTCATATTATCATAGCCAAAAGCGGTTGACAAGTAAAAACCATACATTTTCCATAGTTTTCACAAAACTCAGCACTTTTTCTTCTGCGTATTTGCTTATTTTTTATGGTTATTCTGCATTGTATGTTAAAAGAACAATATACAGCATTTTTTAATAGAAATCAAGACAAACCTCAGTTTTGAACAAAGGTTTGTCTTGTTTGATTCTTATTCTTGCACCAAAACTCGCATCATATTTTCTGCAAATGCTGCGGCTTTTTGCTGAATATCCTCCACCTCCATAATACTTGCTGGATTATTTGCTGTCTCCAACATAGCAAAATATGGAGGCAAACGGAATGTCTTATTCATACTCATGGCACTGATGACCTGTTCCGCCACAATATTGCCGCCGCTGTATCCAGAAACAACCAAAGCGAAAATGCTTTTTTCATAAAACTGATTTTTCCGGAACAAAGCTGTCAAACGATTGATAAAAGCAGTCAGATTCGCACTGAGAGCATCATTATAATTAGGACAGAGCAGCACAACAGCATCACATGCCTCAATGGCAGGATATACCTGTTCTACAATTACCCCACCATAATAACAACTGGACTTTTCGCTAAAATGCATACACATTTTAAAAGGACATCCAGAGCAGTCATGTACAGTGCCATTACGCAGAGAAATCTCTGTAATCTTACAATGGCGCAGATCTTTTTTGATCATATCCCAAAGCATGGAAGTATTGGAAGTTTTGTGATTGCTTGCATGAAGCACCAGAATATTGGTTTCTTTTTTAGGGTTTGGTTTAAAATCCAGAAGCTGTGCCACCAGCCGTTTTGCCGCTGCCTGATATGCCCCCATATTGTCCAGATCCTGCTGCATTGCTTGGATATTGAAATTCTGTAAGGATCCTGTACCTTCTACCATTCCGCGCCCCGGAAAAGCACAGCCACAGGCATTAGCTGTAAACATGAGTTCTCGTGCCACTGATTTAGTATACAGTTCACTTTCGCCATCCACCAGAATGGAACCTACGCACCCTTTCAGCATTTCTGGATGAGTGCGCATATATTTCAGAAACCGAAAATATTCCAGATTGATGCCGGAAATACCTAATGGAATGGCAAAAAGCAACCGCTTTCCTTCTAAGGAATGAAATTCATCCAAACGCCGAATAACAGTGCAGTCATAAGAGCGATAGATTTCCTCCAGCAGCTTTTCCAACCGCTTTGTTTTTCTAGCGTCCTCACATTGGGGATATACGATGGTCAACGTCTCTTTCATCGAATCGCCTCCAGTCCATCATAGGCTTTTTGGATTCTTTGGAATAACGCATCTGGCAGGGATAGAGACTCAATTTCCACACCCAATGTTGTTCTGTTTTTGCTGCCCATGTACACGCCATCCAAAAAATTTGAACTGTAATGCCATTCTCCGCGCAGTGTCAGCAGCAAAGAAATAGCCGCAGAAGAAATGGCAGGTGCTACATAAGGCTTAAAGCCCAGTTCCCGCATACGCAAGTTGGCTTCGATGGCAAGTTTTGTCAAGGCTCTGGAACGTTCATCATCATAGTTAGCAATGCTGTTTGCAATGACAAGATCCTGTCCATGAGGGCCAAATGCTCTGCCTTCTGTCAGGAAATCCGCAAATTCTGGATTTTGTTTTGCGTAATAAGCTGCTCTTGCGTTCATGACGCCAAGCCCATATCCCTGTACTTGTTCGGGGCGAAGTCCTTTGCCATCAAAGTTGCCTGCTTCGTCTTCATTGCTGGCAAGAAAAGCTGCGCGGCAAAGAGGATCTACTGGATCAGAAACAACAGCAAACAAACCTTCAAAGCTTGCGGCTCTTGCCTTTTTCGCAAAAACAGAGATAATGCCTTTATTGGCTTCATACTGTACCATGCGTACATCCTGTACCCGTGAACCAACGGGCGGAATACCTTTGGAGGCACAGAAAATAAACATATCGCAGTCAAAAAGCTGATCTTCTGCCAAAATCTCAACTGTTGGCAATGCATCATATTCCCACGGAAAAGCAGCCTGATTAAGTTCAGTTTCCCAGCGAGCACAAACATTAGGATTCATATCATAAATTCCCAATGTCTCAATACAATCACCGCCCATAAGTTTCAAGGCTGTCAGCACAGTACTGCCCACATCACCCAATGCAAGCAGATGTACTCGTTTTTTCTTCTTATTATCTTTCTGAATCCATTTTTCCCATTCTTCCGCTGTTTTCCATGCAGTATTCGCCAAAAGGACAGATCCTTTGGACAGAGCATTTTCTGCCGCTGTCCGCAGGTCCGTATCCATATTTGCAGCAATATCATCCAAATGGGTGCTGTCCAGCCAATGCAGGGTTTCTTCTTCCGCCAGCATTGCCGGATGGGTCAATGTCAAAATTCCTTTATTTCTCTCCCGACACCGTTCTGTGAAAAACACAGTGGTTGTTCCAATGATTTTCTGTTCCATAACATCCTCCTTATTTTACAAGGTGTTCCAGTCGGATCATCTGTTCCATATCATTTTCCAGATATACAGATGCCGGCAGATGATAATCGTAAGCTACACAATTTCCTTTATCCGGAATCCGTGGCCAAATAATGACCTCGCTTAAGCGCCCCAATGTCAGATTACGCTCATACAAAGCCTGATATTCTTCTTCGAGAACTGTCAGGATTTCCTTTGTATTTTGCAGACAGACCATGGAAAGATCGTAAATGTTTTCTTTCGATGCACCTCTGATAAAGCCAGGCATCACATAAGGCAGAATCAAATTGACGCCATGCAGGAAATTGCTTGTTTTATCCGCACTTGTTTCTACACCATCTCCACCGATAAATGGATACATAGAAGTTTCCACAAACCAGATTCGCATGGAAGGAATAAAATAAGCACTCTCTACTTTTCTGCCCTGAATTTCCATGAGATCTTTGCCGCGACCGGAAAGCATACCAACAATCAGACGGTCAATTTCCACTTCTTCCTCTTTAAAAAGTGGATCCAGTTCTCGGATACGGTAACCCTTATGAAGCAAATCATCCACAAGAATTACCGGCCGACGGAAAGACTTAATGGTCTTAACCTGAGAGCGCAGCGGCAGATACTCTGGGAACTCCGCGATTCGGAAACCATGAATCCGAGAATCAAAGACCTTATCTGTGTGAAGCACCTTTGTCACCGTATTGGGAATGACAATGCCTTTCAGAATTTTACCGAAAGGAACACACATATTCTTCCCTAAAGTACGCACGGGCAATGGTTCCTTCGGCATATCATTTGCAGCAGTGATAAGCTCAATCAAGCGGTTATACATCATTCCTGCATTGAAAGAAAGCACCAATTCTCCAGGATACAGTTTCGTCAAGGCACGCTGGAATCTTTTATGACTTTCATCCAAAACACGAAGCACTCTGGGATTTGCGTTAAAAGGTTCTTTGATGGCAGTCTGCACATTATGATACAGTACTACCGGTTGCTTCATATCCACAACATGGATTTCTCTAGGCAAGTTGGGCAGCGGAACAGGAATAAATCCCTGACGTTCCAAAAGATCCTTCATATTTTTGGAAATCTGTCCGTATTTAGGACTATATACAGTATAAGTAAAATCCTGCCGCAAACATTCTGCAAGGGTTTCTGTCAGCAAAATCTGTTCCAGATCAGGTATTTTGGAACGATTCCTGATATACGCTGCAAGAATCAATATGATTTTCCCAGATGTCTGCTGACGGATGTAGCTGGCTGTCATCATATCCTGAAATTCTCCAAACAGCTCTGTTGTGGAAATGTGACGGTAAAGCATAATGGCATCTGGCCTGCCTTTGCCATCCTGATCGAATATGATGGTGGCTGTGCATCCAGGCTCTTGGAGAGTATGGAATAGTCTTTCGCTTTCATCACTGCCCAGATTCCCTTGTCTGATGATTTCTCCAATGTTTTTACCATTGGTTTCATGCTTGATTTCTACTGATTTTGTTTGAAGCAGCCGTTTATACTGAGGTTCTCTTAAATATAGACCGCGGTCATAGATATAGTTCTGTGCCACTGTATCAATCAGATTGGAAATATCTCGGTTATGGTCGATATTTTCACGGATTCTTGTAGAGCTGATGTCCTCAAAATGTGTAGGCAATTTCAGTTCCACAACGGTATTCTGAATCATATCATAGGAGGCTTTATTGCCTTTGCCCTCTCGGGTTTCTCTGCGGAAAATGACATGAGGGAATGTCATGATAGAGTTTTCTTCCGGCTCCATCCGATAAGAGGATGCATTCTGTACAACGTCACTGCCTGCCACCATATATACTTCTTTTCCTGGAAACATTTCTCTGAGCTTTTTCAGATCAGCCGGATTGGCAATATTAACCGGTGTATCCGCAGGGAAAAGGAAGATATTTTCCTCATTTGCCACAGACATATCCAAAATACGTCTGCGCACCCGATGAGGCTGGGCTTTTTTCGACCATGAAAATTCGTCCAGTGCCAGATAAACAGTAAAGCCAAGATCTCTGATTTCTCTGGCAATTTCTTTATGTCCCAATGTAAAGGGGTCGAATGTACCAGGGAAAAAAGCAATCTTTTGTGGTTCGGAAAAGGCAAATTTCTTTTCCTGAAAAATATATGCGCTAATAAAATGATATACGGAATTCCAACCGGCAGTATGGCTAAAGAATGTCAGTTCCGAATCTTCATCCTGCTCTACCAACATGAGCATTTTTTTGCTGAAGAAGCCGAAAAGATTTTTCTTTTCCTGCATAGATAAATAATCCTGAGCAAAAAGTTCGTGACCAACGACCCAAAATGCTTCTCTTTTGACATTTTCCTGATAGTTGGCAAATCCTTTCAGAATCATACCCATGATTTTCTTCCGTCTGTCCTCATAAACCTTTGCCGGTTCCGGGAAACGGCTCTGATACTGTCCATAATGCTGAAGCATTACCCCAAAAGTATCCAGTGCAACGCTGGCGATTCTGTCATTGGTGCTGTTTTGCAGACGTTCCAGATCTTTGATGAACTCATCCAGCTCTTTTGGATGCAGGAATAATACAAATTCACCCAGATATTGAGGAATATATTTAGAGAACTCAAATTCACCAATTTCCAGACCTTTTGTCAATTCAATAGCAACTTCATTTCGCTGATCCCACGAAAGTATAGGTGCCAATTTTACCAGCGTTTCTCCTGCTGCGTGGCGCACAGAAACCTGTTCGCTGACTTTCAGCAAGTTGGACAAATGGGTTGCCACATGAAGTTTCGGCATCGTAATGCCGCTACAAATACGGTCATAAAGCAAACGCATATTGATGATTTTGATCTTCCAAGGTGTAGCTGCTTTCAGGTTATCCAGGAAAATATCAGATACCACTGCGGAATCTTCAAAGATTTCCTGATATGCAGCCTTATTTTTCTGGGGCAAACCGCAATTTTTCCGGATTTCATAGGCAAGATATGCCAACGCCTTTTCCTCTTTCACCGGCACAACATCCAGAACACCATTGACCGTATGAAGAAATTCTTTCGATTCAGAAAAAGCCGGTGCCATTTCGCACAGATTCAACAAAATTGCAGCCTGAATTTCTAAAACATCCCGAGAAGCAAAATGCTCCATAAAGCGGAAACATACATTCCGTTCCTCATTATCCAAAAGCACCATAGGAATGGAAGGCATGGTATCCAATAAGATAAAAGCTGTTTCATCAATCCATCCCAATTCTTGATAATAGGCAAGAAGCGGCACAACATATTTCTTGCGCTGTTCTTCTTTGCAGTTTTCCAACAGAGATATCACAACACGTTTCAGGCAATACCCTAGCCAACGTCTGTGGCGGTCAATGACCTTATGATCTGGCAAAATGATGCGATCCAGATATTTTTTCCACAATTGAAAACTATCTGTTTCATCCAGAATCACATTGACATTCTGCGGAAGTTCTTTTCCATATTCCACATCGTAATGGGCAATCATGTTGCCCAACAGATCTGCCGCCTGTCTGCGGATATCACCTTCTCTGTGGAACATCAGGTCATACAAAAAGTTCATTGCCATTTGTTTCTGGCGTTGGTTCATATAAGTAAAGTATTCCGCAAAAATATTCAGATATGCTCGTGTATCCTTCCAATTGCGAGTACTGCGTGCCGTTTCCAGAATATCACCAAATGTCAGTTCACGACTTAACTTGTGCATCAGACGGATATTATGATCAATGGCAATATTTTTAAATGCATCTACAGTTTCATCAATATTCAACAGTGCAGGATTGCGCTGAGGGAGCGGCTGCAAAGAACAACTGGTCAAATCCACATTAACGCCAAGGGCTTTCATGTAATTCTCAAAGTCCTCTAAGCGTGAATAAACATGACGATAACGGTTTTCCTTAACTGTATCTACATTATCCAGTTTATTTAAAATTACTTCAAAAGAGGATGCCAGACTGTAGAAGCCCATAATCTCTTTTCCTTTTTCATCATAGCCGTTGTTTTTTACTCGAAAATCGGCATAAATCAGTATTAGGGATTCCACTGTCAGATTTTCCAATTCCAGATCCCAAGTGGAATGATTGGCAGCGATATGCCCGATATTGGGCAGATCATGTACTCTGCACCAAAGGTCTGTATAATAATAATGCAGATAAGGAATCCTTCTGACTTCGTTTTCTCTGCAGCCGTATTTGCCAATGTCATGGGCAGCGGCAGCACCAGAGATCAAAGGCAGATCTACGGGGATTCCTGTTTTGATGAGCTGCCTTGCAATATGCATAGCAATGTGATGTACACCTGCCACATGGGCCAGCATATCAAAGGGCATGATTTCTCTGCCAATGCGCATCAATTCATACAAATAGGCATCGGAAAAACACTTCAGAAAGCGCCGATATTCTTCTTCATAAGGACTTCCTTTCAATTCCTCTTCTGTAGCAAATTCAAAATCTCGTGTTCTGGAAAAAGGCAGTCGTTCCTTTTCTTTTTTTAAGAAAAAGCGCAGGCATTCCAAGTAAAAAGCGGCGGCTTTTTCATATTCACCTGTAGCAGAAATATCATCTCGATGGGGATAAATTTTCCGAATCATGTGGCTATACAATGCTGGCAGCCAACCTTCCTTGGGTCTGCATCCGCAGAAAGTTTCCATGGCAGAACTGCACAGGTTCAAAACACTTCGACAGGATACCTCTCCCATCAAAAGTTTCTCCATAGCCTCCATCCATGTGTTTTTGTCCATAACAGCAAACACATCTTTTTTATGGAGTCCAGAATATTGCAGAAAATCCCTTGCCGTCAAAATATTCTGTAATTCCTTGTATGTCAACTGAAGTTGTTTTTTGTCCATAAAACACCGCCCTTCTCATAGATCAAATCCATTGTATCACCGCACAGACAGCGGTGCAAAGATGTCTTCTGCTTCATCTTGCAGCGACTTTTATAAATCAATTTACTTTATTATTATAATTTTACTACATTCTGTGAAATTAGGGAATGTTTTATCTGAATTATACTTGCAGTCTTTATGATTTTTGCAACAAAAAAGGAAGATCTTTTGTGATCTTCCTTCTTTGCTTGATGGAAAATATGATTATATCGAAAAAAACGATTTTCAGGCATTAATTGTTGAGATTTTCATAGTCGTTTCTTCCAATACATCTAACAAAACTTTTACTGTATCCAGTGCTGTCAACACTGTCACGTTATTTTCGCAGGCACAAGCTCTGATTGCAATACCATCTGCATCTTGTGTGCCTGCAGTGATGGATCTGGTATTGATTACATAGCTGACATAACCGGAACGGATAGACCGCAGCACCTCATCACTGCCTTCACTGGGCTTGTGGAGTGCATGTGTACGGATACCGTGCTGTTTCAGGAAATCAGCTGTACCTTTTGTGGCTTCCAGATTGAAGCCCATTTGATAAAAACGACGGATCAAAGGCAGACCTTCTTCTTTGTCTGCATCCGCCAGAGAAACCAGCACTGTGCCATAATTCTGCAAATGCATACCGGATGCCACCATGGCTTTATACATAGCCCGATGGAGTTTGGCATCATAACCAATGGCTTCCCCTGTAGATTTCATTTCTGGAGATAGGTATGCATCCATGCCATGAAGTTTAGAGAAAGAAAATGCAGGTGCTTTTACATACCAGCGTTCTTTCTCGTCAGGATAAAGCTGACAAATACCCTGTTCCTCCAGAGTAATACCAAGCATAACTCTGGTAGCAATATCCGCAAGTGGATATCCCGTTGCTTTGGAAAGGAAAGGTACTGTTCTGGAGGAACGAGGATTTACTTCAATGATATATACATCATCCTTTTCATCCACAATAAACTGAATGTTGAACAACCCTTTAATGCCAATACCCAGACCCAGTTTTTTCGCATATCCCAAAATCACACCTTTGACTTTATCAGAAATACCAAAAGGAGGATATACGCTGATGGAGTCACCAGAGTGCACCCCTGTACGCTCTACCAGTTCCATGATACCCGGTACAAATACACGAATGCCATCGCAAATAGCATCTACTTCCACTTCTTTGCCTTGGATATATTTATCAACCAATACAGGTTTATCCTTATCCACTTCTACTGCTGTTTCCAGATAGCGGCGCAGCTGTGGTTCGTTTGCTACAATCTGCATGGCTCTGCCACCCAGTACAAAGCTTGGTCTAACCAAAACAGGATAGCCAATTTCGGCAGCAGCAGCAACACCATCTTCGATATTTGTAACTGCTTTTCCTTTGGGCTGAGGGATTTCCAGTTTTTCCAGCAATGCTTCAAAAGCTTCTCTGTTTTCAGCCCGTTCAATGGCTACACTGTCTGTACCGATGATAGGAACGCCTCTTTTTTGGAGCGGTTCAGCTAAGTTGACAGCGGTCTGTCCGCCCAGAGAAGCAATGACCCCTTCCGGTTTTTCCAGCATGATGACATTCATAACATCTTCTACACACAAAGGTTCAAAATACAATTTATCGGAAGTTGTATAATCAGTAGAAACCGTTTCCGGGTTATTATTGATAATAATGGCTTCATATCCAGCTTCCTGAATGGTCTTAACGGCATGCACTGTGGAATAGTCAAACTCTACGCCCTGACCGATACGGATAGGGCCGGAACCCAGCACCAGAATCTTTTTACGATCAGAAACGACAGATTCATTTTCGTCTTCATAAGTTGCGTAGAAATAAGGAATGTAGCTGTCAAATTCTGCGGCACAGCTATCAATCATTTTATAATGAGGGACAATGCCAGCTCTCTGGCGCATCTGGAATACTTCCTCTTCTTCCATCTGCCACAGTTTTGCAATGGCAGCATCGGAAAAGCCCATTTTCTTAGCAGCATACAAAGCTGCTTCATCTCTTACATGTTCTTTCAATTCATTTTCTTCTAAAATGATGTTCTGGAATTTACGAATGAAGAAAATATCAATCTTTGTCGCATCAGCAATTTTTTTCGGCGCGCATCCCAGACGCAGCAGTTCCGCAATGGCATAAATTCTGTCATCTGTTCCCTTAGGAATGTATTCCATCAATTCTTCCTGGCTTTGTCCATCAAATTTTGCCATATGCAAATGGTTTACACCAATTTCCAAAGAGCGAATGGCCTTTAGCAAACTTTCTTCTATGGTTCTGCCTACGCCCATAACTTCGCCTGTGGCTTTCATCTGTGTTCCCAGTCGGTTATCTGCATCAGCAAATTTATAGAAGGGGAAACCGGGCATCTTAGTTACCACATAGTCCAATGCAGGCTCAAAAGCGGCGGGTGTATTGGCAAGGGGAATTTCATCCAAAGTCATGCCAACACCAATTTTTGCGGAAACTCTGGCAATGGGATAACCGCTGGCTTTAGATGCCAGCGCAGAAGAACGGGAAACACGTGGATTCACTTCAATCAGATAATACTGGAAAGAGTGCGGGTCTAAGGCAAACTGTACGTTGCATCCGCCTTCGATTTTCAGAGCACGGATAATCTTCAATGCGCTGTTTCTCAGCATCTGATATTCTTTATCTGTCAAAGTCTGAGAAGGACACACAACAATAGAATCCCCTGTATGAATACCAACAGGGTCTAAGTTTTCCATATTACATACAGTGATCGCTGTATCATTCTTATCACGGATAACTTCGTATTCAATTTCTTTATATCCCTTGATGCTCTTTTCTACCAGAACCTGATGGGTAGGTGACAAAGCCAAAGCATTTTTCATCAATTCACGGAAGCCCTGTTCATCGTCAGCAAAACCGCCGCCAGTACCACCCAAAGTAAAAGCAGGACGCAATACAACAGGATAACCAATAGATTCGGCAATTTCCAGACCACTTTCAATAGAATCCGCAATGCCGGAAGGCAGTACAGGTTCCCCTAGTCTTTCACAAAGTTCTTTGAATTCTTCTCTATCCTCTGCCTGACGGATACTGTCACTGCTGGTGCCCAAAAGTTCCACTTGGCATTCCTGCAGGATACCTTTTTTCTCCAACTGCATAGCAAGATTCAGCCCAGTCTGTCCACCAATACCCGGCAGAATGGCATCCGGTCTTTCATGTCGAACAATCTTAGCCACATATTCCAATGTTAATGGTTCCATGTATACTTTATCGGCAATGGCAGTATCTGTCATAATGGTAGCCGGATTGGAATTGCAAAGCACCACTTCATAGCCTTCCTCTTTCAGGGCAAGGCATGCCTGTGTACCTGCATAGTCAAATTCCGCTGCCTGTCCAATGACAATGGGGCCTGAGCCAATGACCATAATCTTATGAATATCAGTTCTTTTCGGCATGTGCCTTTCCCTCCTTCATCATCTGTATAAAACGATCAAACAAATAACCGCTGTCCTGAGGACCAGGTGCGCTTTCCGGATGATACTGTACGCTGTAGATAGAATCTTTTTCGCATGCAACCCCTTCCACTGTTTTATCCAACAGATTGATATGGGTAATAGTTAAATCTGTGCCTTTAAGGCTGCTTTCATCCACTGCGTAGGAATGATTCTGAGAAGTAATCTCAATTTTTCCAGTTGCAAGGTTTTTTACAGCATGGTTGCCGCCATGGTGACCAAATTTCATTTTGTATGTCTTTGCGCCATAAGACAGAGCAATGAGCTGATGTCCCAGACAAATGCCAAACATAGGCAAAGTTCCCCGTAATTGCTGAATCATTTCAATGGCAGGCTGCACCGCAGCAGGGTCACCAGGTCCATTGGAAAGGAATACGCCGTCTGGCTGAAGTTTCCGAATTTCTTCTGCGGATGTGTTCCAAGGAACAATGGTCACATGGCAGCCTCTCATTTTCCATGCTTTCAAAATACTGTGTTTGATACCAAAATCAACAGCTACAATATGATACTGCGGTTCTTCTGTTTTATATTCCCAACTTTCCTTGCAGCTTACGACTTCTGCCATATTTCCAGGAATTGTAGTTTCCTTCAGGATTTCCAAACCTTTTTCCAAAGGGGTATCCACACTGGTGAGCAATGCCTTGTGGCTGCCAAAGTCTCGAATGGATCTTGTAAGTTTTCTGGTGTCAATACCGGAAATTCCCGGCACATCAAATTTTTTCATCATTTCAGACAATGTTGCTTCTGCACGGAAATTAGAGGGATGATCCTCGTATTCACGCACAATCATGGCGCCAATGGTAGGATGGAAAGTTTCATAATCATCTGCTGCCATACCGTAATTCCCAATCAAAGGATATGTCATCACAACACCCTGATAGGTATAAGACGGGTCAGAAAAAATTTCCTGATAGCCAATGACGCCTGTATGGAATACCAGTTCAAATACTTTGTCTGTATCTGCGCCAAAACCATAGCCATAATATTGGCTGCCGTCTTCTATAATCAATTTTCTGTCATACGTTCTAATCATATGTGCTCCTTTCTTCCCATATTGCATGTTCTTAAAACGAAATCAATCTTTTTTCTGGGAAAGCGCAAAAGCTGCGCCAATAAATCCATAAAATAACGGATGTGGACGGTTGGGGCGGCTTTTAAATTCTGGATGATACTGGACGCCAATGAAAAACGGATGGTCTTTCCATTCTACCGCTTCCACCAGTTTGCCGTCAGGAGAAATACCGCTGCAAATCAGTCCTGCATTTTCCAGTGTTTCCCGGTATTGGTTCTGGTATTCATAACGATGACGATGGCGTTCCTGAATTTCTGTTTTGCCATAACATTTTTCCATTAATGTATCCGGCTGAATGATGCAGGGATATGCGCCCAAACGAAGTGTGCCGCCTTTGGCAATTTCGTCGCTTTGTCCTGGCATGAAGTCGATGACTTTCTGGGGACAATTCGGCGCAAATTCACCAGAATCCGCCTGTGTCAGCCCTGCTACATTTCTTGCAAATTCAATAACTGCAATCTGCATGCCCAGGCAAATGCCAAAGTAAGGAATTTGTTTTTCTCTTGCTACACGAGCGGCTTCAATCATACCAGAAATGCCGCGGTCGCCAAATCCGCCGGGAACGATGATGCCATCCAAACCGGAAAGCTTTTCTTCAGCATTTTCTTTGGTGATTTCTTCTGCATCAATCCACTGAATATCCACATGGGTATTCCATGCATAGCCTGCATGGCGCAATGCTTCAGCCACGGAAAGATATGCATCATGCAGCTGCACATATTTCCCTACCAATCCAATACGAACATGATAAGGTCTTTCTTTGATACGCTTAACGGTATCTTCCCATTCTGTCAAATCTGCCGCAGGTACTTCCAGCCCCAATTCCCGGCAAACAACAGCAGAAAAATTAGATTTTTCCAGCATCAGAGGTGCTTCATACAATATAGGAAGTGTTCTGTTTTCGATGACACAGTCAGGTCTTACATTACAGAACATAGATATTTTCTGGAAAATGGCTTCTTCCAGCGGTTCATCGCAACGCAGTACAATAATATCCGGATGAATCCCCATCCCCTGCAATTCTTTTACGGAATGCTGGGTTGGTTTGGACTTATGCTCATCAGAACCACGCAGGAAAGGCACCAATGTCACATGGATGAACAGGCTGTTTTCTTTCCCCACTTCCAGAGAAACCTGTCTTGCTGCTTCCAGAAACGGCTGAGATTCAATGTCACCAATGGTACCGCCGATTTCTGTAATAACAACATCAGCATCTGTTTTCTTACCCACCTGATAAACAAACTCTTTGATTTCATTTGTTACATGAGGAATTACCTGTACGGTGGAGCCAAGATAAGCCCCACTTCTTTCTTTATTCAACACATTCCAATAGACTTTCCCTGTGGTCAGATTGGAATAGCGATTCAAATCTTCATCAATAAAGCGTTCATAATGTCCCAAGTCCAGATCTGTTTCTGCACCATCTTCTGTGACATATACTTCACCGTGTTGATATGGACTCATGGTGCCTGGGTCTACATTGATATATGGGTCTAATTTCTGAGGTGCCACTTTCAGTCCTCTGGCTTTCAAGAGACGCCCCAAAGAAGCCGCAACAATGCCTTTTCCCAAGCCGGACACAACGCCGCCTGTTACAAAAACATATTTTGTCATGATCTCTGCTCCTTTTTTCTTCTTTGCGCAAACATACCAGCCGATTCTCAGACGAAAACCAGCTGGCTCTATATCATACATTGATTTCAGTTTTTTCCTGTTTCAAATCCTTGAACAAGGGAGTGACTTTTTCTACAAAAGCATCTACTTGCTCAGGACATCTGCCAATATAATCTTGCGGTTTCAGCAGCTCTTCCAAGTCTTGTGCATTTAACTGAAAAGCAGGTTCTGCCGCCAGTCTTTCCAGCAGGTCACAGGATTCGCCTTCTTTCATTCTGGCAGTAGCCTCCATGGAGCATCTGCGGATCACTTCATGGAGCTCCTGTCTGTCACCGCCGCGTTTTACTGCTTCCATCAGCAAGTTTTCTGTTGCAATAAAAGGAAGATATTCCATAACGGTTTTGGCAACGATTTTCTCGTTGACATGGAGACCGTCCGTCACATTCTGTGTAAGCCGCAGTACAGCGTCAGCACACAGGAAGCCTTCCGGCATAGAAATACGACGGTTTGCAGAATCATCCAATGTCCGTTCCAGCCATTGTACAGATGCTGTCATTGGCGCATTGGCTGCATCTGCCATCAAATAACGGGACAAGGAACAAATTCTCTCACAGCGCATGGGATTTCGTTTATATGCCATAGCAGAGGAACCAATCTGATTTTTTTCAAAAGGTTCTTCAACCTGTCTGTCATGCTGTAACAGCCGGATATCATTAGCCATGCGGTAACAGCTCTGTCCGATTGCTGACAGGCACTGCAAAATGCGGCTGTCCAGTTTTCTGGGATAGGTCTGCCCGCAAACATCATAACATTCAGAAAAAACAAAGGTCTTGCCAATGCGTCGGTTCATTTCATCGATTTTCTCAGTATCTCCGCCAAAGAGATCTAAGAAGCTGGCTTCTGTTCCTGTAGTGCCGCGGCACCCCAGAAACTTCATGTGCTCCAGTACAAAATCAAGTTCTTCCAGATCCATC
Source organism: uncultured Clostridia bacterium (assembly GCA_902477755.1). Lineage (GTDB taxonomy): Bacteria > Bacillota > Clostridia > Lachnospirales > Anaerotignaceae > Anaerotignum. The sequence continues at coordinate 193,595 of CABSIK010000001.1, read as the reverse complement.
AGGAAATCCTGGAGCCATAATGTTGCCCGTTTCCCTACCGTTACCAGCTGTGCCGGCTGATAATGGGTATAACCAAGCGTGGGCAATGACCGATATTCTTTTGCGAAAACCGCAAGATTCTGCATCACTGCCAGCAGTCCTTTCCGCAGATGCAGAAGCGCATCACGGTACAAAATCAAATCACCGTTGTCAGTAACATAACAACTGGTAGCTCCCAGATGGATAATGCCAGCAGCCTTTGGTGCTGCTTTTCCATAAGTATAAACATGTGCCATGACATCATGACGGACTTCCTTTTCTCTGGCTGCGGCACAGGCAAAATCAATGTTATCTACCTGTTCTTCCAATTGCTTTACCTGTTCTTCTGTAATAGGCAGTCCCAGTTCCATTTCCGCCTTTGCTAAGGCAACCCATAACTTCCGCCATGTTTGGATACGCGTTTCCATGGAGAAAAGCTTCAGCATTTCAGAAGAGGCATAACGGCTGGACAAAGGGGATTCATAACGATCATACATAATCAAACACTCCTCTTTCTTATTGATGTAAATGTTCTTCCAACCGTTTCATCACTTCCGCATAAGCATCTTCTACACCGCCCAAGTCTCTGCGGAAACGGTCTTTATCCAGTTTTTCTTTTGTTTCTGTATCCCACAGACGGCAGGTATCGGGGCTGATTTCATCCGCCAGTACAATACTGCCATCAGAAAGTTTGCCGAATTCCAATTTGAAATCTACCAATGTAATGCCGCAAGTTTCCCAGAAAGCAGAAAGATGTTTATTGATGGCAAAAGCATAAGATTTGATGGTTTCAATTTCGTCCCATGTGGCAAGTTTCATGGCAACGGCATGGTATGCGTTCAGAAGTGGATCACCCAGAGCATCATTTTTATAGGAAATCTCAATGGTAGGTTCTGTAAATACAGTGCCTTCTTCCACACCATATCTCTTGGAGAAAGAACCTGCTGCAATATTTCGGATAATAACTTCCAAAGGAACGATATCTACACGTTTTACCAGCGTGTCACGCTCATTGCATTCTTCAATGAAATGTGTCGGAACGCCCTTGTTTTCCAGATACTGCATCAAACGATTGCTCATCTGATTGTTGATGATGCCCTTGCCGGAAATTGTCCCCTTCTTCAAGCCATTAAAAGCTGTGGCATCGTCTTTATAAGCAATATACAACACTTCTGGATCATCCGTCCGATATACTTTCTTTGCTTTTCCTTCATACAGCAGTTCTTTCTTTTCCATTTTCTGTTCCTCCCAATTCTTATTTACCGCTATCACCATAGTTTGCCAGCACACGAGCAGAAGGGTCATCTACCTGACAGCCTTCCCACTCGCGGTTTGGCATCCAAAAATCTACGATCATTTCTCCTTGACCAGGATAATATTTTTCAAAAATTTCCCGATACAGCAGGGATTCTTTTGTAAATGGCGCCGCATGAGTATAACGGCTTGCTTTTTCCTGAAATTCTTCATTTGTATATTTTTCTTCTGCATAGGCTTTCAAATAATCCACCATAGAATGACCAACTGCATCGGAAAAAGCAGCTTTTTCTCTCCACAGGATTTCGTAAGGCAAATAATCACCTTCGAAAGCATGCCGCAGAAGATATTTTCCTTTGTTATAGGTGTTGATCTTCTTTTCCGGATCAACAGCCATGACATATTTTACAAAATCCAGATCTCCAAAAGGCACACGGGCTTCCAGAGAATGCACAGAGATGCAGCGGTCTGCCCGTAAAACATCATACATGTGCAGTTCGTGAAGACGTTTCTGCGCTTCCTTCTGGAATGCCTCCGCATTGGGAGCATAATCTGTATATTTGTATCCAAACAGTTCGTCAGAGATTTCGCCAGTCAGCAGCACGCGAATATCTGTATTCTCATGGATGGCTTTACAGATCAGGTACATGCCCATGCTGGCACGAATGGTAGTAATATCAAAGGTGCCCAAAGCCTGAATGACTGTTTCCAGAGAATCCAGCACCTGTTCTTTTGTCATATAGAATTCTGTGTGGTCACTGCCAATGTAATCAGCTACCTGTTTTGCATATTTCAAATCAATGGCATCTTCACTCATACCAATGGCAAATGTACGGATAGGTGTTTTTGATTTTTTCGCTGCAATGGCGCATACCAAAGAGGAATCCAGACCGCCGGAAAGCAAAAAGCCTACTTTCGCATCTGCAACCAGTCTTTTTTCCACCCCTGCAACCAGCTTGTCATGGATATTTTTACAAACGGTTTCCAAATCGTCATGACAAACATCATCTACTTTTGCGATATCGCAATAGCAGGTGAAAACACCATCTTTATAATAATGTCCAGGTGGGAAAGGCATAATGCGTTCTGCCAGCCCCACCAGATTTTTGGGTTCACTGGCAAACAGGATGACGCCATTTTTATCATAACCATAATATAAAGGACGAATCCCGATAGGATCTCTGGCAGCAATAAAAGATTTTGCTTCTGCATCATAGAGAATCAAAGCAAATTCAGCATCCAGCATGGCAAACATATCTGTGCCAAATTCCCGATACATAGGCAGCAGCACTTCACAGTCAGATTCGCTCTGGAAAGTGTATTTTTCTGCCAATACCTTTTTGATTTTTTCAAATCCATAAATTTCCCCGTTGCAGACCACATAACTGCCATCCAATGCAAAAGGCTGCATACCAGATGGTGTCAACCCCATAATCGCCAATCTGTGAAATCCCAAATATCCATTTCCTGTATCTACAATGCGGCTGTCATCAGGGCCTCTGGAAATGGTTCGCTCAAAACCTTCCTGAAACAATGCCAGATCTGCACTGCTGCCGCAATATCCCATAATTGAGCACATCAGCCTTACCTCCTTTTATCTATCCACAGAAAACGAAACCATGCTATGGTTTCGTTTTCTGCTGTTATTTTCTCTTTCGTTTTTATTTCACACCAAAAAGCAATTCGCCGTATGTGGGGAATGGCCAATACTTTCTTGCAGTAAGTGTTTCTGCCTCATCACAAGGCACTCGAAGTTCACGCATTTTTACCAAAACATTATCTCTGATAGATGCAGCTTCTTCACAAATGGTTTCTGCTGACTGCAAAGCAATGAGAGTTTTCTTCAGCTCCTGAACTTTTCCAGCAATTTCATCGGACAACGCAGAAAGTGCTTTCACTCTTTCGCATTCAAAAGTGCATGGCATCTGATCGTACAGACTCTTTTTCGCTGCTGCTGTCTTTGCAAGCTCCAAAGTGTACGCGCTGATTGCCGGCAAGATTTCTTTTTCTGCCATATCCACCATGGTATTTGCTTCGATCACAATGGATTTGCAGTAATTTTCCAACACGATTTCATAACGTGCACGCAGTTCAGGTTCTGTATAAACCTTCTGTCCTGTCAGCAATTCCACGTTTTTACGATCCAGAATATGTGGTACACAGTCAGGTGTGGAAGGATAATTACTGAGACCTCTTTTCAGTGTTGCTTCCTGAATCCAAGCATCATCATAACCGTTTCCGTTAAAGATGATACGTTTATGTTCTTTAATTGTATTTTTCAGCATTTCCTGAAGGGCTGACTGGAAGTCCGGTGCCTGTTCCAGATAATCGGCATAAACGCGAAGGCTTTCTGCCACAGCGCTGTTCAGCATGATGTTTGCACAGGCAATGCTGTCTGAAGATCCAACCATACGGAATTCAAATTTGTTGCCTGTAAAAGCAAAGGGAGATGTACGGTTACGGTCAGTGTTATCTTTTGTAAACTTAGGCAGTACATCAACACCTAATTTCATCTTTGTCTTTTTCACATTGCAGTAAGGTGTATCATTTTCCAGAGATTCCAAAACTGCATTGAGTTCATCTCCAAGGAAAATAGAAACGATTGCCGGAGGCGCTTCCTGCGCACCCAGACGAAGGTCATTTCCAGCTGTTGCAACGGAAATACGCAGCAGATCCTGATAATCATCCACCGCTTTGATGACCGCGCACAGGAACAACAGGAACTGTGCGTTGTCATGGGGTGTTTCCCCTGGAGAAAGCAGGTTTACTCCTTCATCAGTGGAAATAGACCAGTTATTATGTTTGCCGCTGCCGTTGACGCCGGCAAAGGGTTTTTCATGAAGCAAACAAACCAAACCATGTTTTGCAGCAACCTTCTGCATGATCTCCATTGTAAGCTGGTTATGGTCTGTTGCAATATTGGTTGTTGTGTAAATGGGTGCCAGTTCATGCTGTGCCGGAGCTACCTCGTTGTGTTCCGTCTTAGCCAATATGCCAAGCTTCCACAGTTCTTCGTTCAAGTCTTCCATGAAATCAGCCACGGTAGGCTTAATAACACCAAAATAATGATCATCCAATTCCTGCCCTTTTGGCGGTTTGGCACCAAATAATGTCCGTCCTGTGAAAATCAGATCACTGCGTTTTTCATACATTTCTCTGTCTACCAAAAAATATTCCTGCTCTGGCCCAACAGAAGTTCGAACGCATTTCACGCTTTTGTTGCCAAACAGACGCAGAATACGAAGTGCCTGACGGTTCAACGCTTCCATTGATCTGAGTAATGGTGTTTTCTTGTCCAATGCCTCCCCTGCATAAGAACAGAAAGCTGTAGGTATGCACAGGGTTTTTCCTTTAATAAATGCATAGGACGTAGGATCCCATGCGGTATATCCTCTTGCTTCAAATGTGGCACGCAGACCGCCCGAAGGAAAAGATGATGCGTCCGGTTCGCCCTTGATCAATTCAGATCCGGAAAATTCCATGATTACTCTGCCGTCCGGTGCTGGCGTGATAAAACTGTCATGTTTTTCTGCTGTAATGCCTGTCAAAGGCTGAAACCAATGGGTGTAATGAGTTGCGCCATTGGCAATTGCCCAATCCTTCATGGCAGTTGCCACTGCATTGGCAACAGAAATATCCAGCTTTGCTCCCTCGTCGATGGTTTTTTTCAGGGACTGATATACTTCACTTGACAATCGTGCTTTCATGACCCTGTCATCAAAGACCAGGGAACCAAAATAATCCGATACATTTTTCATAGAAAAACCCCCTCTTTTGTAAAATAAAAAAGGCAAAGGGGACTCTGAGGGTATGACCTCAAAGACGCCTTTGCCTTTGACTTATATTTTATACACCCATAATTCATTTTTGTCAATGGTTCTTTTACAATTTTTTGAAAAAAAACAAGATGTTTTTTATACCAGAACAAAATACATCTTCTGCCCGTAATATGCGCACATTTTATTCTTATGCAAATATCTGTGGAAAATCAGAAAGAACTGTGTTATATTACTTTTTATAAATGATGCAAAGAATAAAATGAATGTTGAAAATGATAGGAAAGCAGGTGGAATTTATGAAATATTCCAAACAGGAAGTGCTCCAGTATGTGCAGGAGGAAGATGTTAAGTTTATACGTCTAGCATTTTGCAATGTATTTGGGAAACAGAAAAATATTTCCATTATGCCGGATGAATTGTCTCGCGCATTTGCTTACGGTATTGCCATTGACGGTTCTGCTATTGCTGGATTTGGGGATGAAGCAGAATCTGATCTGCTGCTTCATCCTGAACCTGATACACTGATGGTGCTCCCCTGGCGGCCAGAACATGGAAGGGTTGTGCGCATGTTCTGCAGTATTTCTTATCCTGACGGACGTCCTTTTGTCTGCGATACCAGAAGCTTGCTGAAAAAAGCCGTTTCTGATGCTGAAGCTGCAGGTGTTTCCTTTGCTTTTGGCCCTGAAATGGAGTTTTATCTTTTTCAGCTGGATGCAGAAGGACAGCCTACAAAAATCCCCTATGACACTGCTGGATATATGGATATTGCACCGGAAGACAAATGCGAAAATGTGCGCCGCGAAATCTGTCTGATGCTGGAACAAATGGGTATTTATCCCGAAAGCTCTCATCACGAAGAAGGCCCCGGACAAAACGAAATAGATTTTCGCTACTCTGACCCTCTGACTGCCGCAGACAATACACTGACTTTTCAGGCTGCTGTCAAAACTGTAGCACAGCGTAATGGACTTTATGCCGATTTCAGTCCAAAACCACTGCGTCATTATCCAGGAAACGGGTTCCATATCAACATTTCAGTCAAAGGTGGAAACTGTGAAGACCCTCTATCTCATATGATTGCAGGAATCCTGAAACATATTTCAGACCTGACTGTCTTTTTGAATCCTACAACTGCTTCTTATGAGCGTTTCGGCGGCCAAAAGGCCCCTGAGTATATATCCTGGTCTAATCAGAACCGTTCCCAGCTCATCCGCGTTCCTGCTGCCGTAGATGCTTACAGACGGGCAGAACTCCGTTCTCCAGACCCTACGACAAATCCATATCTGGCTTTCGCCCTTTTGATCTATGCAGGGCTGGATGGCATCCAGCAAAAACTGCCCCTGCCAGCCCCCACTGACTTAAACCTGTTTACTGCCAGTGCGGATATACTGGCAAGTTTGCAGCGGCTGCCGCTGACGCTGCGAGAAGCTGCAACCATAGCAGCCAACAGCAGTTTTGTTTCCAAACATCTTCCGAAAACCATCGTGCAGACCTATTACGATCAGAGATAACATAAAAAAACAAAAGAAAAGGAGGGGAGTATTTTGAGCCTGAAGGAACGTATTTATAGTATATTAGTCATATCATCAATGGAAAATTTCAATACATCTTTACAGTCTCTCCTCCCTGAGTCCAAGTATTCTCCTGTGCAGATGGTTTCAAGTGTCAGTTCTGCAAAGCGAATGCTATTGGAAAGACATTATGATTTTATACTCATCAATACGCCATTGCCGGATGATTTCGGCACACGGTTTGCTGTCGAGATTTCTGGAAATAAAGGCACTGTCGTTCTCCTGTTGGTGCGAAACGAAGTGTATGAAGAAGTTTGCGATAAAGTCACAGAATATGGCATCCTAACACTGCCAAAACCTGCTTCCAAACAGATGGTGGCACATACTTTGAACTTTATGGCAGGCATTCGTGAACGCCTGAGAAAACTGGAAAAGAAATCACTTTCCATGGAGGAAAAAATGGAAGAAATCCGTCTGGTAAATCGTGCCAAATGGGTACTTATTGGCGAATTAAAAATGACAGAAGCGGATGCTCACCGGTACATCGAAAAACAGGCGATGGATCGTTGTGTTTCCCGCAGAGAGATTGCTGAAGAAATCATTTCAACATATCTTTAACCAGATCGTTTCTTTCCGCTTATCCTATATAAAATAAAAACGGCAGACAAGAAGTGTTTTCTTTGTCTGCCGTTTTTTTCTGCTGGTTTTAACAGAAACGCCACGTCTGCCTCTTTAGCATCAGCAAACTGGTGTTTTTATAAGCAAGAATTTATACAGCTGTTTCTCGGAATTATTCAGCAGTCAAAGCAGATACAATGATTTCTTCAGGATTTACCTGTTCTGCTTCAATAACAACAGCTTCTTCCGCAGAAACTTCCACCACTGTGGTAGGTTCTGTTGTAATCATTTCCTGTTCCACAACGGGTTCTGCTATTTCAATTGCTTCTTTTGCCGCAAAAACGCCACTCTCTGCAGAAGCTTTTGTCCATACACCATCTTTCCAGGTGTATGTATGATTTGCTTCAAACGCGGATGCATTTTTGACATCCGCATTTTCTGCGATAGTAACAACAGAAGATGCATCTGTACCTGTTACTTTCCCTTTCGTTGCTGTTGTAATGGTACCTTTTACAATCAAACGAGAACCGCTGCCTACCACAAGTTCACTGCCTGTTCTGTTCGCAGAAACAACTTTCAAGGTACCTTCTACTGTCAATGTACCATTCAACATCATTTTAATACCAATGGCTCCTGTACCGGAGTCAAACATGGTGTACCATGTCTGACCAGTAGGAATTGTAACGTTACCATTAATTTCCATTGTAGGATGTGTATCGGAATAGCTGTCTGCAAAGCCGAATGTGATTGTGGCACCATTTGTCTGAATACGTGCATCACTAGATGTTCCAACAAATGTTGTTGCTTTTTCGCCACCATCTGTTGTCATAGACTGCAATGTACCGCCATTCTGCACTTCAATGGCTTCTATTGTAGGAAGCATGCTACCTGTACCACCATTATAGTTTGCATTCATATTCAGCTTACCGCCATCAGCAACAACAATTTTGCCTGTTCCTGCCAATTTGCTGTTGTAGACATCTAAATCGCCGTTGTTTACCAGTGTACCGTTTACAGTAAATGTAGTTCCTTCTCCCATTGTAAGAGAGCCATTTTTTGTAATGGTAAGTGTTGTGCCTTCTTTTACTGTTGCATCAGAAGAACGGGATACCGCACCTGTAATGTAGTATTTTGCAGTTCTTGCGGCATTATCCAGCAGCAAGTTTGAACCATTGGATACTGCACGGCTGTATACCACATTTTCGCTTGTCCAATCTTCGCGTGTATAATCGCTATTGCAATTTTTAAAAGTATTTCCTGTAATGATGGCAAAATCTTGTTCCTCTGTCATATTAGCAAGGACACTTTTTGTTTGAATACCAGTGAATTCTTTCTGAATACCGCCGGAAATGGTAATGGCTGTTGACGCATAACCGCTATCACTCTGGTTGAATCCATTGAAAGTATTTCCTGTAATTGTATAATCAACTTTTTCCTGTGTTGGCCAAATGGATAAACCATTGGAAATGCCGTTTGTAGACTGCTCCATTGCAAATGTACAATTTCGCACTGTTAAAGTATGGCATGCTGCGTTGATACCATTACGTACAGCAGTATTCTCACCGGAAACATCACCTTTATTGATGATTTTAACACCATCAAAAACAGTACCATTAGCAGTTACAACAAAAGAACCGTAAACTGTACCACCTTTGATTGTAACAGGATGTTTTACATTAAAAACAGAGTATGTGTTTTTGTCACCAATGGTATCTTTAATCTCAATGGTCTGAATATTTTCATCTAACAATGCCTTTTGGAATTCTTCAACAGTACTTACGGTTACAGTTGTTTGCGCTGTAAATTTACAATTTAAAGTAATTGTAGTACCATTAGAGCCTTTCAGTGTTAATGGGATTGTATCCTGAATCTTTTTATCTTTGAAATCCTGAACGATTACGGATACTAAAGTATTGCCTGTTGTTCCGGAGTTTTCTGGATTCTGTACCCAATTAGAGCCATGTAATCCAAGGTTTTCACTCCATGTATATTCCTTTTCATTATAAATAATGGATTTTACAGTTGCACCGTTGTCAACACGATACAACGCACCCAGATAGCGCGCCATATCATTCATAGCAGAACCGTCCAACAACTCACTTTTTGTATATTCCCCTGTCACAACTGCGGTTCTGCCACTCTGCTGATGGTTCAACTGGCTGATATATGTATAATCCTGATAATTGTATTGAATTGCGGATTTTGTAGCTGCAAGGAGTCTATCTGCAACAGATACACTGCTGCCGCCGCTGGAGCTTCCACCGCCACCGCCGCTGGAACCTGCGCTTGTGCTGGGTTTTTCTACACCTTCCGCAACTTCTGTATCTTTTACATCTGTACTGCTGGAAATGGTAATATTGTCAGCATTGGCTTCCAGTTTTTCAATTTTGCCGGAACCTGTAATGGAAACTTTCGCATCTGCCACAACTGTTTTCACTGTACAATCTTTTGCGATTTCAACTTTGGAAGATGCCGCATCTTTGGAAATCTTCAATTCTTTTACATCTTCTTTTACCAAAACGCTGGCTTTTGCGTTGACGGCAACTTCATTTGCAGGAACAGCAATCGTAACTTTATCACTGCTATCGATTTCATTTGTAATGGAAATAACATCAACAGTACCTTCGAAATCTTTTGCAACAATGTTGCACGCTTCTTTTACTTCAATTTCAGAGAATTTTGTATCGCCTTTCACCTGTACTCTGACATTTTCTTTTTGTACTTTCACTTTACCTTTCACTGTAACATTATCAAAATAGATGGAATCATCACCGCCGCCTTTGATAACCACATCGCCTTTTACAGTTGTATTATTGACATAAACTTCGCCTTCGCCAACTGCTTCGTCAATGATTAAGTTGCCTTCAATGGTCTGATCTTCAATAACTGTATCGTCTTTTGTAACAACAACGTCATTCTTTTCTTCTTTTTCTTCAGTTGTTTGTTCTTCCTGCATCAACACTCTGTTCAGAGAAGATACAGCTTCCGCTCTGGTGATGGTATTCATGGCATCAAATGTACCATCAGGACGACCGCTCATAAAGCCTGCTGCGGTAACAGCGCCAATGGAACCTTTTGCCCATTCATGAATAGCAGAAGCATCTGTAAATCGATTTGCTGCTTCTGCATTTGCTGCCAAGCCTTTTGCTCGCGCAATCATAACAGCTGCTTCCGCTCTGGTGATGATTGCGCCAGGTTTAAAAGTACCATCTTCATAGCCAGAGCAATAGCCAGCTTCTACCGCAACAGCCACTGCATCGTGATACCATGCGTCAGCATCCACGTCACTGAATGAAACAGTTCCCTTCTGTGTAAAGCCAAGAACCTTATTCAACATAATAACAAACTCTGCGCGTGTCACCTGATTATCTGGTCTGAAAGAACCATCTTCATAACCAGAAATCAATCCTTTGTCCTGCCACTGTGCAATGACTTCTTCTGCCCAATGTCCAGAAATATCATTTGCCGCGGCAAAAGCCTGTGCAGGCGCAAAAGCGAGGGCAGCTGCCAAAGCCATGGATATTGTCATTTTTCCAACTTTTTTATTCATTGAATCATTCACCCCTAAAATATTTTTAAAACCTTGTTCTCAACTATTAACTATTATATCATGCAAATGTAATTATGCAATAGAGATTGTGTAATTTCCAGTAATTACATATATTTAGCATGTATACATTGAAAATAACAAGAAGAATTTTGTATAACCTTTATGATACAAGAGTTTACAAGTCAGTTATCATACAGGATTATAGCTAGTATTTGTAGAATTAATACTAAATTGCTATGTATTTTATATAGCCTGTTAGAAGCAAATTTGTTGAAAAGTTTTTGTAAAGACATTTTTATTTAGAAATAAACGCATGTGTTTGACAAAGAATGGAAAATAATACCACAGTCAACTATTATTATTGTACATTGAAATATTGCAAAATCCCTGCAAAAAAAGACCTCCTAGGCTAATTCCTTGGAAGTCTCTTTCATCTTTCTTTATTATCTTTTGTTTTTTATTTACCTAAATAAGGTAGAAATTCTCTTTTGTGGAAATATTTGAAACATAAAAATAAATCTTTCTTTTTATGCTTCTCCCATAATTTCAACATATACAGTTCTACGTTGAGGACCATCAAAGTCTACCAGATAAATTTCCTGTGCACCTCCACAGACAATTTTTCCATCAATAACTGGGAAAGCACAGTGATTTCCCATAATCATACTTTTTAAGTGTCCTTGAGAATTGTTTCCTGTGGCGCCATAATCCGGCAGAAAATGCGCATGGACATAGGGTGCGTCTACAGGCACTACTTTCTCCAGCATCTCACTGATATCCTTCTCTACGCAAGGGAGCGCTTCATTGACCATGATTCCTGTCGTGGTATGGGCAGTCAGTACAAAAGCCAAACCATCTTTTACGCCGCTTTCCTCCACCAATTTATGTACTTCTTCAGTGATATTGATATATTCTTCTGGGCTTTTGCTCAGTCTTTGGAGTTTTTTCAGAACGACCATGATCCTTCCTCCTCTCCTGTCAGAAAACGCATGGCATTTTTGTAATAAAGATCTTCTCGTGCCCAATCCCTCATGGGAATTTTATCCAGTGCGCGCTTCAGCTTAAATGCGCGGAAACGAGGTGTGTTGGATGCGAACATAACCTGTTTATGGAATCCTCTTTCAAACCAGTATCTCCCCATGTCCACCGTAAAAAGGCGTTCCATGGATTCTTCCGGGGAATCCATAAACAGCACTGATGTATCTGTATAAACATTAGGGTATTTGATCATGAGCATCACCATTTCGCGAACCCAAGGCCATGCAAAATGGGCGAGACAACACCGAAGTTTAGGATGACGAATAAATACTTCTTCAAAAGCCAAAGGATGCGCATATTTAGCTGGTGCATCCGGCTCCCAAGACATTCCTGCATGGAAGATGATGGGTTTATTGCGGCTTTCGCAGAAAGCATATATAGGCTCCATATATTCATCTGTGGGATAGAATTTCTGCTTAGATGGATTTAATTTCAAACCTTGCAGCCCCAAGTCATCAAAAGCATGTCGAAGTACTTCCAACGCATCTTCACGATGAGGATCTACACTGGCAAAGCCAATCAAACGATCGGGATAAGTTGCCACAAGTTTTGCAACCTGCTCATTATCTACTACCCAGCCGCCTTTGGTCGTGGTCACATCCAAGGGCAGAAGCGCCGCTTTTGTAATATTGCCATAGTCCATTTCGACAAAGGCTTCTTCCCAATCCATGGGTCCCTGCTTCCATACACCAAAAGTATCCTTTCGGAATTCCAGTTCTTCTTCATTTTCACAAATGTCCTTGTAAAAAATCGGATGCAGATGCATATCTATAACCATAAGTACTCCCTCCTTTGCTCAATACGGCTTGAACTTTGCAATGACGCTGGCAGAAAGTTCTGCGCCTTTTTTCATACAATCCGGAATGCTCCAACCATTCAAAATCCCATAAGTAAATCCGGCAATATAACTGTCTCCTGCGCCTACGGTATTCACCACTTCTGTTTTGGTAATACTATGACGATAAAATTGGGTTCCGTCATAACAAAGACTTCCTTGTTCTCCCATAGTAGCAACCACCAGTGTCGATCCCATGCGGTAAATCTCTTTCAGCCAATCTTCCAGTTCTGCTTCTGCAATGCCATCAGCAGAAAAAAACACATAATCCACATAAGGGAAAATTTCCTCACAATGATATTCAGGGTCTTTTGTAAACACTGAAAAGTCCATAAGGATTTTTACGCCTGCTTTTTTCCATGCGGGCAAATGGCTCAATGCATTCCCAAAAAGGTCTGTATGGATAAGATCATGCTCTGCCGCAAAACAAAAATCTTCTTTTGTCAACGCATAGTTTTCCATAACCCCATCTATGGAGTCCAGATGTACACGATCTGTACCATTTTTCAGTGCCATGCGAGTCAGACATGTCATGCCTTCTTCTGTGCGTAAATGGGAGATGTCGATGTTCTCCTCTGACAGAACATGCTTCATTCCTTCTCCATAAGCATCATTTCCTACTACACTGACAACGCTTACAGGCACTCCCATTCTGCGCAGATGAATTCCCCAGTCAATCCCGTTTCCTGTGGGATACCATTCACCCAAATTTTCATAAACATCTGCACAGCAGAATCCTACAGCAGCAACCTTTTTCTCAGTCATGATACTTCACCCCATGTCCCCAGGCACCGTCTATGCCGCAAGTTTCAGAAGCAAATGCGGCAGCTTTCTGCAAACATTCCTGAATACAATCTGTTCTTCCGTCTTTTTTCGCCGCAAGATAGCTGACCAAAAACGCCGTCAGTAAGCTGTCGCCTGCGCCCATGGTGTCAGCCATCTTCTTCACAGGCACAGCAGCCTGCTCGTAATATTTTTCTCCATCAAAGGCAATGCAGCCATCAGCGCCTCTGGAAGCACAGACGAAAGAAGGTCCAAGGGAATGAATCCATTGCAGCATCTCCTGTATGGATTCTTTGTCCATGTCACTGCAGGAAAGAAAAGCATAATCCACGTAAGGTGCTACGCTTTCGAAATATTCCTTTGGAGAATCATCAGAAAAATCAAAACTGATAGGCACTCCAGCTTTTTTGATTTTTGGTAGTTCTCTCTCTGTAAAGCTGTAATTGCCGCTATGCACCAGATCAAACTGACGGATATATTCCAAGTCGAAACGACTCAGTACATAACGATTGTCACCGCGGATACCGCCTTCGTTGCTTTCCAGAAAAACGCGATCGCCATCAATGACAGTGTTCTTGGAAGAACCATTTTCACCGATAAGCTGCAGGCATTTCACCAGCTCTACTCCTTCTTCTTCCAGAGAAGCAATCACATGCTCTCCGGCATCATCGTTGCCGAAAATACCCATGTATGCGCTTCTCTCAGCACCAAATCTCTTGGCATAGACAGCAAAATTCGCCGCATTTCCGCCGGGATACATGATTTTCAAGTGGTCATAACGATCCACCACATTATCACCAAAACCTAATACTTTAACAGGATACATTATCCCACCTCTTTCTTAATAAGGAACTTTGCCCATATATCTGCGATAATCCACATCATGATCGAAGACTTTGCCTCTTGCAGAACGCAGCTCGCAGTTCATTGCATAGAACAGTACGGGGTCCAGATAATCACGAACAGCAGGATCAATCACATCCATGCCGTATTCCAAAGCATCCAGCACCATCAGTGCATCTGTATGAGTTTTCAGGAAATCTTCTGCTCTTTCATCCATGGGACGGCATTTACCAGAGCTTTTCTGGAGAAAATAAAATACACCGTTTTCTGTTACTTCAAAAGGTCCATGGAAGTATTCACCGCTGTGCAGGTAAGCGCAATGCTGCCACTGCATTTCCATGAGACTGCAAATGGCAAAGCCATAAGTCTGGCTGAAGGTAGCACCGGAGCCAAGGATATACAGAAATTTATGTTCCTGACACAGTGCTGCAAAACGATCACAAAGCTCTGCATTCACTTTTGTTTTTGCTGCTTCTACAATGGCATCCATTTTGTCAATGCCATCCATCAAGGCATCATAAGAGACGAATTCTTCCTGTGCTTTCAGCAATTCTGCCGCAATGGACAGGCTGATACCACTTGGAATAACTCTTGTTTTCTGTCCTTCGCCCCAAGGATAAACCCAAGCGTGCCAACGATCACTGTTTGCCGCACTTTCGGGATTATGTGTCATGGTAATGACTGCCGCACCTTTCGCAACGGAAAGCTCCGCAGCCTCCAGTGTTTCTTTTGTACCGCCGGAATGTGTACAAAGTACCACCAGACTGCTTTTCCCTAATTTCTTTGGTGTTGCCAAAATGAATTCCTTGCTTGTGTAGATACCAGATTCCACCAAAGTACTTTCTGCCATAACCATGCAATGTGCAGGATAAAGGTCTACCAGAGAGCCGCCGCAGGCAACCCAGTAAATCTGGCGAATTTCTCCGTGAGTTTCTTTGATTGTTTTGATCACGCTTTTTGCGTCCATGTTTTTTCCTCCTCGGTTTCATAAATATATCTTTCAAAATTTTTCATATTTCTAAAATCCGCTGCCGCTGGATCAGCAAAATATCTTCCATCGGTGATTTCCTGTCCAAGACAGCCGTCATAGCCGTATTTATTTAAAACCTGAATTTCTTTGCCCAAATGATGTGTGCCATCTCCCCAGACAAGATGTCCGTAAGGATCACCATCTATGAAATGTATATGACAAAGGTCTTTACCAAAGGCTTGAAACCAATCCTCCAGACTTTCTCCAGCAACACTCACTGCACAAAGATCAGCCATAGGTTTCAAGTTGGGGCTGTTTACTGCTTCAAGCATCCGTTTTGTCTGCTCCAGATTGGTTACAATCTGGCTTTCTTCCGGACGTAGGCTTTCCAGTACAAGTGTCACGCCATGTTCTTTTGCCACATCTGCCAGCTTAGACAGCATTTCCTGACTGCGTTTCCACGCTTCTTCCACAGGTTCATTCCAATATCCCCAACCCGAATTGATCTCCATCATAGGCACTTCCAATTCTTCTGCCAGTAAAATACCATTGCGGAAATACGCAAAACTTCGTTCCTGAAGTTCCTGCTCTTTTGCCCCCACCTGATAGGGATACAGGCAATTTTCCGGTGTCAGAACACAAACACGCAAGTTTCTAGCTGCAATTTTTTTCCGAAGGACGGCTGCGTCATAGTATCGTATATGATCCAGCCACACATGAGGTGTGCCGCACCAAAGCTCAATGGTGCGAAACCCCAATCTTTGCTGCGCATCCAGAAAATAATCCAGAGAGTGATTTACATAATGGATATTTATACCGGCGACTTGTTCCCGTCGGATACTAGGTCGTTCCATTGTCATTGGTCTCCCTCCTTTATGATGTAAGGCAAAAATGCCTGATAATTTCTGGCATCTGCTGCCGCTGGATCATCAAAATAGCGAAAATCTGTGATCTCCTGACTGATAAGTCCTTGATAATCATAACGGTTCAAAACTTCCAGATATCGTTCCAATGGAAACAAACCGTCACCCCATACCAAATGACCATAAGGTCTGCCGTCTACAAAATGGGTATGCACAATATCCTTGCCCAGTGCAGAAAACCATTCTTCCGGCGTTTCTCCTGCTACTGCCATAGCTATGGTATCCAGTCCAGCTTTTACATTGGGATGATTCACATCCTCCAAAAGCCTGCAAAGCTCCTTCAAAGTGATGATGCAATGGCTTTCTTCCGGACGAACGGTTTCCACCGCAATGGTGACCCCATGATCCGCTGCTGTTTTTCCCAAAAGAGAAAGACTTCTCACAGCCCGATCATAAACCCTTTCATATTCCTCATCAAAAGTTCCACCAATGCAGTTTGTGAGCAACCGTTCT
This sequence comes from uncultured Clostridia bacterium, assembly GCA_902477755.1. Lineage (GTDB taxonomy): Bacteria > Bacillota > Clostridia > Lachnospirales > Anaerotignaceae > Anaerotignum. Next base: position 177,020 of record CABSIK010000001.1, on the reverse strand, counting down.
GCACCAAACTTTTCGGCTGCTTCAATGCCCCTTTTAAAATATTCCATGCTCCTGAAATGAAAATTTGGATCTGGTGCGCACATGACATAGGGATAAATGGCACATTCCGGCGTAAAGCAGCCAATGGTCAAACCATTTTCCTCAGCTAAATGACGTACAGGAGCCGGATCTTGAAAGCCTGTATGATCCAAAAGGAAGTGCGGTGCCTGACCAACAAGCTCAATTGTTTGAAATCCTGCTTTTGCCTGTGCTCTGAACATATATTCCAATGGGTAATACAGATAATGGATACCCATTGCGGAAAGCTGTTTTCGATGAATCTGTGCCATATGCATACTCCTTTCTTTTTCATGCAATATCCGGAAAAAAGAAAAAGGCATTCAAAACCACATCTTGCGATCCACACTGTGAAAAGCTACCTACGACGTAGTTTTGAATACCTTTTTGTCCCCTGCCCGGTGCCAAGGGAAGGCAAATATTATGTTTGCTTTTTTACTCTACCACCTTTTTTTCAGAATGTCAATGGCGTTGTCATAAAATTTTTCGACGCATAAAAATACCATATTTTTAAAATTTTTTGCAAAAATATTCTTGGCTTTGCGGATTTCTGTAATTAGAATATGTTCATGGAAAAATACGCGTGTAATAAAATGCACTACACAAAAATGCAAAAGTACAAAGGAGAGAGAGATTATGAAAAAGTTTTTAGCAATGACCATGGCTATGGTCGCAGTATTTGGCTGTGCTGCATGCGGCGGCAGCACTGATTCTTCTGACGCAGCTTCCACTGGCGAAACAACAGAATATGCACCTACAGATATCGAATATCATTCTGTAGCTGCTATTCAGGAAAGAGGAGAACTGAAAATTGCTACAGAAGCAACATTCGCACCCTATGCTTTCAAAGACGCAGACGGCAATCTGGTAGGTCTGGAAGTTTCTCTGGTAAATCAGATCGCAAAAGATATGGGCGTTACTTGCGTTATTGATGATATGGCTTTCGATTCTGTACTGCCTGCAGTACAGTCTGGTCTGGACGATATCGCTTTTGCAGCGCTGACACCCACTGAAGATCGTAAAGAATCTTTCACATTTACAGATTCTTATTTCTCCAACGGTCAGATGTCTCTGGTTCGTGCAGAAGATGCAGATAAATTTGCAGACGAAAGTGCTATGGTTGCAGGTGTAACTGTAGGCGCTCAGAAAGGCAGTTATCAGCAGACTGTATGCGAAACACTGTATCCCGACTGTACCGGTCGTTACCTGGAAACAGTTCCTGCAATGATCATGGATCTGAAAGCAGGCAACATTGATATTGCTATCATGGATAATGACAACGCCATTGCTTATGCAAACCAGAACTCTGACCTGGCTACAGCATTCAAAGTTCCTATGCTGGAAGGTGATGAAGAAAGCAACTGTGCAGCAGCAATGAAAGGCAATGATGATCTGGTTACATACATCAACGGTCTGATTGCAGGCTATATCGAAGACGGTTCCATGCAGAAATGGTACGAAGAAGCTGTTCTGATCCAGCAGTCTTTGGTAGAAGCTGAATAATATCCCACTATAAACAAATCGTGCTGTATCCTTACAGCACTTTTGTTTTATATTACCACAAAAGGAGGCAGAAAGATTGGATCTATTCTCATTTTCCAAAATGGCTGAATTATTCGGCAAATATTATGATCATTTTCTTGGCGGCGCTTATATGGCATTGATTCTTTCTCTGATCACTGTGCTGTGTGCCACTGTTTTTGGTACATTGGTCGCTCTTGGCAAAATGTCCAAATTCAAGCCCTTAAGTTGGTTATTAAGTGCTTATATTGAAATCTTCCGTTCTACTCCCCTAATGGTTCAGGTCATGATCATCTATTTTGGTGCGGCTGCCTGCGGCTGGAAAATCAACGTGCCTTTCATGAAAGACTTCAATAGTTTTTTCTGGGGGCTTTTGGTATTGATTCTGAACAGTTCTGCTTACGTCGCGGAAATCATTCGAAGCGGTATCAACGCTGTGGATCATGGTCAGGTTGAGGCTGCAAGAAGTCTTGGTATGAGCCATGTCCTGACATTAAAAATGGTTGTTCTTCCTCAGGCTCTGCGTAACATTCTGCCAGCCCTGATGAATGAATTTGTTGCTATTATCAAAGAAACATCCATCGTTTCTCTGGTAGGTATTACAGAATTGATGTTCAGCGCAAAGGATGTTATCGCTATCTCCTACCGCACACTGGAACCTTATGTTATTGCAGCAATCCTGTATTTTGTCATGGTATTCCCACTTTCAAAACTGGTAAGCTATCTGGAAAGGAGGTTGAATGCGAGTGTCACACGTTAAAACAAACGAAGTCCTTCTGCAGGTGCAGGGCCTGAAAAAGCACTTTGGTAAATTAAAAGTCCTTGACGGAATTGATATTGATATCCATAAAGGTGAAGTTGTTGCAGTCATCGGCCCTTCCGGCTCTGGCAAAAGTACCTTTATCCGCTGCCTGAACCGTCTGGAAGAACCTACTGATGGCAAAGTCATTTTTGAAGGTCAGCAGATTAACACAAAACATGCAAATATCGATCAGATCCGTCAAAAAATCGGCATGGTATTCCAGAATTTCAATCTGTTCCGAAACATGACTATTTTGCAGAATATTACCGCCTCTCCCATCAACGTAAAACACATTCCCAAAGAACAGGCGGAAGCAAATGCTTTAAGACTGCTGGAACGTGTTGGATTGAAAGATAAAGCGCAGGAATATCCCGTTCGTCTTTCCGGCGGTCAGCAGCAGCGTGTTGCCATTGCCAGAGCTTTGGCAATGGAACCGGATATTCTGCTTTTTGACGAACCCACTTCCGCATTGGACCCTGAAATGGTAGGCGAAGTACTGGCAGTTATGAAAGAACTGGCTGAAGATGGCATGACCATGATTGTTGTTACTCATGAAATGGGCTTTGCCCGTGAGGTTTCTGACCGTGTCATTTTCATTGACAAAGGGATCATTCAGGAGGAAAATGAACCCAAAGAATTCTTTGCAAACCCTAAAAACGCAAGATTACAAGAATTCCTGAAAAAAGTATTATAAACCAGTTCATTTCAGTTGGAGACTGCATAATACCATAAAAAACAAAGGCAAAAACTTTTGATATTTACAAAAGTTTTTGCCTTTTTCTTTTCTTATCATTCCCAAAAACACTTTTCAAATCGTGAATTTATTTCTTTTTTAAAATTGTTCATTTCACATACTTTTGGCTTCTGCTCATTATTCAGATTTACAAGCCAATTGATGCATGACATCTTTCGTCTGGTCATATAACGCGTCAAACAATGCCCCTTGTTTTCTGTATATTACTGCATTTTCTGCCTTTGGCTGATAGTGTGTTGATATTTGTATCCTTTCAGATAGTTCCCTCCAGCTAACAATATCACCGCCACCCATGGCTGCCATCAGGGCATCTCCATAGGCTGCACCTACTGAAATCTGCGGCACTAAAACTTCACATTCCAAAACATCTGCAAGGCACTGCATCCAGACCTGATTCTTTGTTCCGCCTCCAACTGCAAACACACGATGAACAGGCAAACCGTGTGCCTTCATCAATTCTATGTTAGACCGTACCGTATAGCAGATACCTTCCAATCCAGCACGCACCATGTGCCCTCTGGTATGGCCTGTTTCCAATCCAAAGAAGCACCCTCTGGCCTTTGGATCATTGATGGGCGTGCGTTCTCCGGCAAAATACGGCAAACAGAGAAGTCCTTCACTGCCAGCAGGAACCTGTTCTGCTTCCTCCGCCATAATTGTAAATGCATCCTTTTCTGCAACGTCTTTATACCACTGATCTTTCATCCACTGGGTCAATGCTCCAGCTGTGTTTGTACCGGCACAAATGCCATAAGTACCAGGTATGATAAACGTGCCAGGCCAAAGTCTGGGCTCCTGAATCATCCGATCACTTAGATAAATCATATAAGCTGTAGAGCCTAATTGAATCATTATATCTCCTGGCAAACAAAGACCGGAAGAAATAGCCTCTGCACCAGAATCTCCTGTTCCCGTCAAAACTTTTGTTCCAGGAGTCAAACCCGTTTCCGCAGCTGCTTCTTTTGTAACCGTTCCCGCTATGGCTGTAGCTGGAAGCAATTCTGCCATTTGATCAGCTCTGCAAAAATCACGGCACCCTTCTGCACTTACTTTTCCTGTTTTCAAATCATATAAAGGGAGAAAATCTTCAGCCAGATAAGGGTCCAACACATATTTTCCTGTAAGTCTGCCGCAAAGATAAGTAGATGCCGTCACAAACTTGTATGCGTTTTCCCAGACATCTTTATAATGATTCCGAAACCACATGATTTTAGGCGCTACATCAGAACTGCATGGCGTATGTCCAAACATCTCTGATGCTTTCTCCCCATAGGTATCTAAAGCCCACTGGATTTCCTTCTCTGCACGGCTGTCGATACCATACAGAATGGCATCGTGCAGCGCTTTTCCATCCCTTCCCACCGGCACACAATCACAGCCTAGTGCGGAAAAACCTACACAACCAATACTATCTGAAGAAATTTTACTTTTTTCCAAAAGTTCTCTGCATAATTTGCAGAAATCTCCCCACCAGACTTTATCTGCATCCTGAGAAAACCAACCTGCCTGAGGATGATCTAGACCATGGGATGTTACAGCCATTTCAATGATTTTTCCATTTCCATCAATCAAAACGCCCTTGCTTTCCCTTGTACCGATATCAATTCCCAGATAGTAGTTCATTTCGATTTTCCTCTCCACTTCTTCACCACATCCATAAATTCTCTCACACGTTCAACATCAATGGGATTGTCAAATTTTCCATTCTTTTTAAAGGTTGAACCTACAAAGGCGCCTTGACAGCAGGAGAGGATTTTTTCAATATTTTCTAATTTGCATCCTGTACCGCAGATTACAGGCGTATCTCCTGCCACTATGCCTACACGCTCCAGCAATTCCGTCTCAGGGCCGCATCCTGCTGCAACGCCTCCTACTACCATTGCATCTGGTCTGCAGTTAAAAAGCAATGATTTTGCCATATCTTCTGTTGTGCGCTCTCCAACGCAGGCATCACCTTCACTGGTAATAAAATAGAATAATTTCAGATCATCCAGACGGTATGCATTTTTCAACCGCAGTGTTTTGGCAATATCGCGGTTTACCAATCCAAAATCCCCCGCCCATACACCTGTAAACATGCAGCGAGTAAAAGCCGCTTCTGTCGCTGCACAAAGCGCGATAGAAGCATCTCCATCAAAAATAGCTTCTGCACCAAAAGGTACGCGAATCTGTTCTTTCAGAGCACCAATAACCATCCCCATGGCAGCAAGTGTGATTGGAGAAACCTCCTTTTCATAGGGCATACTGAATTCATTGGTAAACAAAACACCATCTACGCCGCCATCTTGAAGGGCTTCCAGATCAGCCCTTGCCTGTGCAATAACGCTGTTCATACCCTCACCGTGATAGAAGGGATCACCTGGCAAAGCTCTTATATGTATCAAACCAATAATGGGTTTTTTTGTTCCAAACATCTCAAACAAAAATGACAAATCATATACCTCCCTTTTGATTTCTATATATGAACCATTTATTTACATTTTTTAAGTATAGCATTTTCCAAGAAGAAAAACAAATAAACAGAACGGAAATATTCCATCACATTGCAATATAACAAATGCATGCTATCTCTAATAACAATGAATAAGACCAATTCCGCCTACTTTCTGTTTTGTAAGCTCTACATCAAAATATTTTTAAACTTCTTTTTTTCTGACAATAAAACAAGAAAAGACAGCGAGATTTTGTCTCGCTGTCTTTTAAATGATTTTATGAAAATTCAAGTTGCTTGCTGTTTTATTATATGCCCATTACTGCATATATGAAGTACCTGTAGCATCTATATTTTGAACAGCGCGTGTATAAATCACTTCACGGCAGGTGTCCAGCAAGGTAAAGAATGTTTCCACCTTCTCAGTTCCCCATACAAATGGATGTTCCTCGTCAGACAAAGAGAAATTCCCCTCAGCATCGGTATGCTGACGTATTTCTTCCATCATGGGCACAGACATATCCACAAATGGATGATTGCTGATGACAACATCTACCGTTTTGCCTTCACTGGTTCCAAGTTTGCTCTCCAGCAGATTGCTATCCTCTGCAATCCGCAGGAAGTTTGTAACAGATGTGTGATAAAGCTCCATATCTTCTATGCCGCCTGTTACATTGGTATTGCCATAAGTTGCCCAAATATGTTCTATGGGTTCTTCACCCTGCTGTGTATACGTTACTTTTGCAATATAAGATAATCCTGAATATTCTCCATTCTGTGGCTGGGTTCTTGGACAAGATACGCCTAAAACAGTATTGTCACCACAAGAAACCGTAAATATCTTGCCATAGGCATCTGTATTATCTCCTGCATAAGTTGTATCTTCTTCTACAGTAACAGTAAAACCAAAATCTGCGCCATCTTCGATTTCAGCCTGCAAAGCTTCCGCATCTTCAATGCTGTAAATTACTTTTGTTCCATAATTTTCTTCAAAATATGAAGCGCCGCCTGTATGGTCCGGTCCACTATGTGTGATCAAAATTACTTTGATCTTTGCAGGATCTAAGCCAAGTTCTTCCATACCGGGTATGATATAGCCATCAACTGTATCATCACCGATTGGCATATAGTTATAGCCGGAATCAATCATGATATATCCATCTTCATCCTCAAAAATGAATACACCAGCCTCTGTGCCCCCAACAAAGTATAAGTTATCAAAGAGCTTTGTAGGTTCTGTGTGTTCTTCATAGTTTGGAGCAATTCTGACATTTGGCACATCTGCTGTCTTACACTGCAGTCCCTGTGCTAATTGCAGGGAAGCATCATCACCTGCAAGGGCAATGGTTTCCTCCAGCAAATCAACAATTTCTTCACTATCCAAACCATAAAGATAAAGTTCAGAAACCTCCCCATCTCCGTTTGTTACAATAATAGCTCTTGTGCGATCAGCACCAGAAACCGCATCACTCAATGACATCTCTGTTGCCACAACCGCTGTTTGTTCAGCATTGGGAACCATTTCAAAGGCTTTAAAATCATCCGCCATGGTATATGTTACTGGAGTATCCAATAACACTGTCAATGTGTTTTCATCGGCAGTCACACCAGAAAAGCCCTCGGTTTCCTTTGTATAGTATACAGTTCCTTCTTCGGGAGCAGTCAGATCATTGCCATTTACCCACTCACCTTTATCGACGATATATTTTCCGCTGTCATCGGTTGTATAGCCTAAATAAAGTCCAGTGGTGGGAGTTGTGCCATCAAAAGCACCTCCGGCTTCTACAGCCGCAACAGTAGGAACGCCATTGATGATTGCGTCATAATAATTTACAGCTACGCCATTGATTTCTCCAGAAGCCACAGGCGTTGAATGATTATAGAAAAATACATTGCCCGTACTTTCAATAGTATATCTATGCTCATCCACATAGGTTCCTATTTTTTGTGTGGTTCCATCAACAGTATACGCCCATGTATAAACCACATCACCTGTCAATGTTAACTCAGGAAAATAATTTTCGCCAAACTGCACCACATCAGGTATTTCTGCTGTTGCATCTTCCGTTGTTTCATCATATATACTGTTTGAATTTTCTGCTGAAGTTACAGAAACAGCTCCTCCATCATATTTTACCATATCAGTTTTCAGTGTATTGAATACATACAGACATGCTTCTTGACATGTCAGATCATTGTTTCCCACAAACTGATCATTTCCGGCTGTAAGTCCTAATTCCACAGCCAGTTTTTCCACTTGTGTATCCCAATTGCTGCCGCTGATTCCTTCTTCTGCGCCATCATATCCAAGGGCTACAATGAGCATTTTTAAAAATTCATCACCTGTTACAAAATCATCAGGACCAAATGATCCACCTCCATAACCGCTTACAATGCCATTATCCGCGCAATAAGCAATATATGGAGCATACACGTTATCAGCTGCCACATCAGAAAACTGTGTGCCTGCCGATCCTGCTTGTACAGCACCTCCCATCATAAGGCAAATCATCTTTGCTGCTGCTCCACGAGTAAGCAGATCATCAGGAGCAAAGGAACCATCCTGATTTTTATCCATAATATTCAGCGCAGACACCACGTCTACAGCTTCACCATATTTGATATTGTTACGACTTCCAGTAAAATCAGCTGCTTCTGCACTGACAGCAGTTACAGATGCTGTCATCATCGCAGCCATAGCAAGAGAAACAAATTTCTTCATCAGCTATTTTCCTCCTTTAATAAGTATTTGTATCGTTAAGCCAGTCGGAAAATCAACCTTCTCAATATCGCTATATCACAAAACGGTCTTTTGAATTTATAGCTGCTTAACAATAGGCAAATGTATTATACAAATTAAAGCTGAAAATACCCTGAAAATATTGATATCACCTAAAACTTTTATGCCATTGGCAATTTTACAAAAAATGTGTTTAATCCATTTTCACTTTCCACCCATATTTTTCCTTTATGATGGATCACGATATTTTTTGCTATGGCAAGTCCTAACCCAAAACTGCCTTTTTGTGTATGGGCGCGATCCATGCGATAGAATCTTTGGAAAATAAGCTTTTTCTGTTCAGAAGTAATTTTTTCTCCAGTATTAGATACCGATAAAACGCAGTATTTTTTATTTTGCTTTTTCAAAGACACACCAACTATCCCCGGAACAATGGCATATTTTAACGCATTGTCCAGCAAAATATCCAATACCTGCCTAATCTGAAGGGTATCCCCATTTACTGTAATATTTTCTTCAATATCATATTGCAAATTCAAGTTTTTCTCAAAAAAGACAGCTTCGTATGGCAAAATACTATCCAAGATCAGTTTGCTCATATCCAACTTTTCATGTGGGACACTTGTCTGCACATCCCCTTTTGCCAATTCTATCATTCTCTCTAATAAAACCCTCATTTGGTTTGACATGTTTAATATATTGCTGGAAAATATATGCATGTCATTTTCGTTATATCTGCCATTTTCCAAAAGCTCCGCATTTGTTGTAATGACCGTCAGCGGTGTTTTCAATTCATGAGAAGCATCTGCAATAAACTGCTTCTGCTGCTCCCATGCTTTCTGTACAGGCTTTATTGCCCATTTTGCAAGCAGTATACTGATGGCTAAAAAAGCAGCAAAACTAATCAAATAAATCCAAATACAAGTATACAGCAAATTTTCCAGCATAGCTTTTTCATTTGAAATATCTGAAAATACGATGCGGCAATCTTCATCAGATTTTGAATACATATATCTTAGATTTACATCATGCAATTCACCAATGGTTTCATCTGATTCCATAACCTCATGAATCATGTTCTCCAGCAAAACCTTATCTGATAAGTCATAATATCCGCCTATAACACGCTCCAAATTTCCATCTGCATCCAATAATACCGCAAAATATGGCAGACGGATTTCCTCTGAATGTTCTTCTATGACTTTCAATTTATATGGGTTTATGCTGATGCTTTCCATCATGTTGATGCTTCTCTGCTTAAAATCATCGCATGTGGAGTAATATAGTACCCCCATGCTAATCAATAATATAACGGATATAATAAGCATATTGATCGCAACAAATTTAAATTTGAGTTTTTTAATCATCTGTATGAGCCTCCAAATGGTATCCCAGATTGCGCACTGCTTCTATACGAATATTGGAATTGATGCTTTTTAATTTTTTTCTCAAGAATCCAACATATACTTCCACATGATTTTCCACTGCTTCCGAATCATATCCCCAAACTTTTAATAGAATGCTCTCTTTAGATAAATTATTTTTGCCTGATTGAAAGAGCATCCGCATAATATCAAATTCTTTTGCAGATAAACGGATACTGTTTTCACCGCAAACCAGCATAGCCGATGATAAATCCAAGGCTGTATTGCCAAAAATCAATTCATCAACTTGATTTCCCTGTCTGCGTAAAAGTGCATTGATACATGCCAACAGTTCTCTTGCATGAAAGGGTTTAGAAAGATAATAATCTGCGCCGGCATTCAGCCCGGTAACACGATCTTCCAGTTGTGATTTTGCAGTGAGCATTAAAATGGGTGTGCCGCAGTGCTTTAACCGTATGCTATGTGCCACTTCATAGCCATTTTTTCCGGGCATCATAACATCCAGGATGATCAAATCGTAAATGCCAAGCAATGCATATTCTATACCAGCTTCTCCATCAAAAACCATGTCACCCTGAAATCCGTTTTTTTCTAAAAGCATTTTGACGGAACTTGCAAGAAGTTCATCATCTTCTATAATCAATATTTTCATAAAATTCCTCTTTTCCACATGATATAGCATTATTATACTACATTTACCATCATATTCCTAAATTAGATAAAATTAAAAATCCCTATAAAATCGTACTGCTGTTTCTTTTGACGGCGTCAATAAAAAACCGACCTCTAATCTTCAGACTTTCCATCTGATTCTTAGAGGTCGGTATCAAATTTTTATAAAAATAAAAGATTTTCGGGATTAACAGCTTTTTCCAGAAGCCTGTAAAAAAGCATATTCAGCATTGTTTATGCTTCCAAATCTCCCACACCTGTAAATCCTTTTGCACTTTGTTTTGCCCGTTCTTTTTTCAAATTTTCAAAATAAATATTTGTCTCTTTAATGACTACAGGGCTGAGCAGCAACAGACCAACCAGGTTCGGGAATGCCATGAGAGCATTTGTAATATCCGCCAAAATCCAGATTGCATCTAATGTCAAATAAGGCGCTGCTGCAATACAGATGATATATAAAATACGATATACAGTAATCAGCTTTGTGCCTCCACATAAATACACCAGACATCTTTCTCCATAATAACTCCAGCCAATGATGGTCGTAAAGGAGAAAAATACCAGACCAATAGAAACAATATACAAGCCGATATTTCCGGGTAAGGACTGCTGGAATGCTGTATTGGACAACAGACCGCCGTCCAGCAGTACACCATTTACAGGTGTTTCCAGCAAACCAGAAGAAATGATAACAAGAGCTGTCATCGTACAAATGATAATTGTTGTCAGGAATACCCCCAGCATGGATACAATACCCTGTCTAACAGGAGAATTTGTCTGCGCTGCTGCTGCAACGATCGGCGCACTGCCCAGACCAGCCTCGTTGGTATAAATACCTCTTGCTACGCCGGTTCTCATAGCAGTCATAACGGAAATAACAACAGTACCTGCGATACCGCCACCCATTGCATGCGGTGTAAATGCAGACTGGAAAATCTGAGCAAATGCAGCTGGCAACTGATCTGCCTGCAAAATCAAAGCAACAACGCAGCCTAAAATGTAAGCAATTGCCATAACAGGTACGACCAATTCCGCTACTTTGGAAATGGAACCAATACCGCCAAAAATTACCGCCGCTGCCAGAATGGTGATGATGATACCCAAGATGGTCACAGGCACTTGAAAGGCATTATTGACTGATTCTACAATGGCATTTACCTGTGGGAAAGTACCACAGCCCAAAAGTGCTGTAAATATGCCAAAGAACGCAAATGCACAAGCAAGCCATTTGAATTTTTTTCCAAGACCTAATTCAATGTAATACATAGGGCCGCCTGCAACCTGTCCATTTTGGTCTTTGCTTCTGTACTTGACTGCCAGCACACATTCTGCATATTTTGTTGCCATACCAAAAAATGCGGACAGCCACATCCAGAACAAAGAACCAGGGCCACCAGCACGCAATGCAGTTGCAACGCCTACGATACTGCCGGTACCAATTGTCGCTGCCAACGCTGTGCACAAAGAACCCAATGTAGAAACATCACCTTGTCCTTCTTCTTTTTCAAAAATGAATTGAAATGACTTATGCAAATGAAAAATCTGTATGCCTTTGAGGCGGATGGTATAATATAATCCGGTAAATAATAGCAGTAAAATGGTAATTGGCCCCCAGACGACACCCTGTATGCTTTTCAACGCTTCTACAAAACCTTCCATGAAGTTCTCCTTTCCTTGTCTAAACATTATCAATTTTGCACTGCATATTACTAGATAAGTCCTTATTCGTACCTAAATTTCCTGTTTAAAATATAACATTTTCTCCGTTAAGATAAGTACATTAAAGTTTATTATGTGAAAATAATTTTATCTGATCAGAAATTTCACAGGAAATATAGTATCATTTTTTGTATTCCATATCAATATTGCAAATAAAACGAAACTTTGAGCAAACTTTTTTATACACTTTAAAAGATATACACAATACAAAATCCCGAAAAGCTGTATATATTTTTCATGAATTTTCGGAATAAGTTTTTTAAACAATCTTTTATATATTGTTTTCCGATAAGTTCAATATGATATATTTTACAATCAAAACTTTCACAATCAATGGATTCTGCCATGCAAATTAGCAGTTTTGAATAAAATATACGTCTCAAAATCATCATAAAATTTGACGAATACACTTTATGGTTCCCTCCTGCTTTTATTTGAAAAAGATTGCAAGCAAAATATCAAAGATAAACAACAAAAGTTGATTCAAGTTTTTTATGATATTACGAATTTTCATACAATTTTTTCACAATAACTGAATCCTAAATGTTTCTTAAACCGTGTATTGGGAAAATCACATCAAATGAACCTATTAAATTCCAGAGATCTTTACCTATTTTCCTGCATTTTGTTTGCAGTTTATTTTAAGTAAAACCAATTTGCAATCACTATAAAACAGAAGTGTTTTTTTCAAAACAATTCCACAAGTGTTCTATAGTTCACGCTCGCACTCTATATAATTCCCATTCCCCCACTCAAAAAAGAAAGGCATGCCATTTCCAAATCAATGAAAATCACATGCCTTTAGGGGCAGCTTCATAAGAGAACAAAGAAAGCCGTCGCAATTCCCCTTAAGAAATTAAGGAAGCGAAAATCAATGTTTTCTTAAGGGGAAGTTGCTTTCTGCGTTTGTTTTATCTAATTTTAAAAAGGAAAATCATAAACGTATTTTATGTGAAAACATTTTTACAGCAATTCTGTATTTTCTAACTGGTAAACCTTCATGTCATGGGAGTATACGATCTGCGCCAGCGCATTTTCCGCTTCTTCTACGCTAAGCTCTGCAATTGTCACATCCAGTGCTGTATTTCTGCCTAAAGAATAATTCAATTCTGCCAGTTCTAAATTGGATTTTGCTGTCTCCAAATTCCGTTGGGCAGTTTCATATTGGTCTTCCAGTTCCAATACTTCATTATAAGCGTTCTGAATTGCCAGCTCCTTTTCCTCTTTTGCAGTCTTTAAAGTGCTTTTGGCTTCTTCGTATGAATATTTGTTCGTTGCAGACTGAGAGTTTGTACTGGACATAGACATATAATTTTTGTTAAACTCCGCATCATCCACATTCTGCTCCAGCTGCTTGATGGTATAATCTGTATTCAGCTTGTTTTGAATATACTGTGTCATACTCTGTCCCATGGAATATGTTGTATATTCCACATCATATACCAATTCGTATTCTTTATCCTCACTGATGCCAAGAAGCTGATTGAAAGAACGATATTCCTCCTCAATGGTACGCTCCAGCGTTTCCACATTATTCATTGCAGTCTTATAATCTGTTTCCAACGTTCGCAGATCATAGTCACTGATCAATCCCATTGTATTTTTTGTCTGCCCTTGAAGATATTGTGTTTTCTTCACTTCCGCTTCTTTTTTGGCAACCTCCAGAGAACTTTCATCACTCAGAATAGAAGTGAAATAAGTTTTTACGGTAGATTCCAAAGTCAGCTTAGTAATTTCTTCTGTATAGCGGTTTTGTGTCATGCTGCTGCTGATGGATTGAATCTGAGAATAAATACTGTAGATATCATCATCAACCCACTGTTGATAACTGACTGTTGGCACAGAAAAAGAGCCTGTGATATCCCAGATATCTTCTTTCAAATCCTGAAGATATTCTGCTTTTTCTGCCACATTATCCAGCTCCGAGCTATTTTCTTCCGCCAGCTCTAATGCTTCTTCTAAAGTCAGCTGCCAAATTGAAGCAGTCTCTGCCACTTCAGTGGTTTCTGCTGCAAAAGCAGTTGTTGCAGGCATGGCCATTGTCAGCGCCAGCACCAGTGCCAATTTATACTTCATAAAAAACCTCCTTTCCATTTTAACAGCATTCCTGTTCGATTTCATAAGGATTTGCTTTTTGGGTAAATTTCATTTTTCTGCGGAACGACTGCACAAAACGGTCTAAAATCATGTACAGCAAAGGCGCTACCACCAGTGTCAGGAATGTAGATGCCGCCAGACCACCGGCAATAACAAGCCCCATGCCTTTCAATGTTTCGCTATTCGTCCCGGTCGAAAAAATCATGGGGAACTGCCCTAAAATAGTCGTTAACGCCGTCATCAAAATAGGTCTTAATCTGGTAGGACACGCTGTCAAAACAGCATCTACCAGTGAATAACCATCTCTATTCCGTAAAATGTCTATATAGTCGATCAAAACAATACCATTGTTTACAACGATACCAACCAACACCAGACAACCGATCAATGCCATCATACTCAAGGATTCTCCTGTAATGAAAAGCAGGAAAATAGCGCCTGTAAATGCCAACGGAATGGTAAACATGATGATAAAAGGATTTACGAAGGATTCAAACTGTGCCGCCATAACCATATAAACCAGCACAATCGCCAGCACGATTACAAGACCCAATGAGGAGAATGTGTCATTCATCATTTCATTGGTACCGCCAAGTTTTACGCTGTAACCATCAGGAATGGTCATCTGGTCTATGATCGCCTGTACATCGTTTCCGATGCTGCCGCTGTCACGGCCGTATACATCACAGGAAATGGTTACATATCTGCTCTGGTCATCTCTGGAAATAGAAGATGGTATATTTTCCATGGTAATTTCTGCCACAGAGGACAAAGGAATCACTTTGCCGTCACCCGTCATAATAGACAGGTCATTTACATCACTCAATGTAGACATACTGTCATCAGGGAAAACGATACGAATATCCATTTCTGTTCCGTCTGCTTTCAATGTAGTAGCCGTATAGCCAGAAACGGTATTTCTTACTTGGCTCGCAATATCAGAACCAGTAAGTCCATACTGTCTTGCACGTTCTTTATCAATTTGCAGGGCAACTTCCGTATCCTGATTTTCCAGAGAACTGCTTACCTGACGCACGCCTTCAATCTGTTCCATCTGAAGCGCAATCTGATCACTGATTTCCTGAAGTTTATCCATATCATCCCCATAGATCTCAACGGAAACGCCGCCGCCCATCATAGAGCCCATGCTGGAACTGGAAGAAACATTGATTTCTGCCCCTGCAATATTCTTCACGGAATTACGCACTTCTTCCACAATTTCATCTGTACTGCGGTCACGTTCATTTTTATCTACCAATACGCAACTGATGCTGCTTTCTTCGCCACTGCCCTGTATAGAGCCAGAAGAACCAGACATGGTAACGCTGATTGATACCATTTCTGGAATTTGCTCCAGAATTTCTTCTACCTGCAAAGACAAAGCATCTACAGTATCCAAACTGCTGCCTTTGGGCGCTTTAACTGTCACTGAAAATGTGCCTTCATCAGAAGATGGCATCAATTCCATACCAATTGACGGCAGCATGCACAGTGAAGCAACAAAAACCAGAAGTACACAGGAAAGTGTTCTTTTCTTGTGCCAAACTGCCCACTTCAGAAATCTACCATATAGATCACTGAGTTTTTTCATGCCAACGTCAAACATATTCAGCATTTTATTGATAAAATCCAGCTTCTTAGGTGCTTTATTACGATGTACGTTATTAACATAGTTCCCTGCCAGCATTGGCACTACTGTCATCGCAGAAATCAAAGACATAGTCAAAGAGAATACAATGGCAAGAGCCAGATCTGTCATCATCTGCATCATCATACCTGACACAAACACAAAGGGAATGAATACGACAATGGTCGTCAATGTGGATGCAATCAGGGAGGAACGCACTTCTCTGCCTGCACGGTAGGTTCCTTTCACCTTTCCATAACCTAGGGCAGTACGATACCGATAAATATTTTCCAGCATTACCACCGAGTTATCCACCAGCATACCAACACCAACGGACAAACCACCCAAAGAGATCATATTCAAGGTTGTGCCTGAGAAATACAAGAATACAAAGGTACCAATAATGGAAATTGGCATGGAAACAGCAATAACCCCAGTCAGCCCAACATTCTTCAGGAACACAAACATGACCAGAACGGAAAGAATGGCGCCTGTAAAAATATTAGATACAACATTCATAATAGAGTCTTCAATGGTACTGCCGGATTCACTTACCACATCAATTGTCATATCCGGATATTCTGCCGAGAGCTGTTCCACTTCATCCAAAATATTATTAACAGCAGTAACCGTGTTGCCATCACTGGACTGTGTTACAGAAAGAGTGACACAAGATTCCCCATTATAACGGCTGATGGATGTAATTTCCTTCTGCGTTTCAGTTACTGTTGCAATATCACTCAATCGCATGACTGTACCATCTGCAATTTGAATAGGCGTATTTTTCACATCTTCTATACTTTCCATCTGCAGCTTTGTGCTGATGGTCATGCTCTTTTCGCCATAGGAGATACTGCCGCCGGACTGGTTGCTGTTTTCAGCCGAAAGGATCTGTCCAATAGAAGTCATAGTCAATCCCAAGCCTTCCAGCCGTTCCGGATCGATCTCAATGAGGATCTCCTGTTCTGTACCACCCATAACGTCAACGGAAGCAACCCCTTCCTGACGTTCCAGTCGAGGTTCGATATCGTTCTCAGCGAATGATTTCAATTCGTCTGTTGTCATATCTTCGCCGGAAACGACAATAGTAGCAATAGGCATGGAATTCATATCCATTTTCATGATATTTGGCGAGCCGCATCCATCCGGCAAAGTGGCTTCTACTATGCTCAATTTATCACGCAAGTCTGTAATGGCAGTATCCAAATTTGTTCCATAATTAAATTCAATAGAAACCATAGAACTGCCTTCAGAAGATGTGGAAGAAATGGATTCTACATTTTCCACATTGGCAACTGCGCTTTCGATTTTTTCTGTGACCAGATTTTCCACTTCTTCCGGCCCTGCATCTTCATAAGTGGTCATAATCATGACCATAGACATTTCCGTTTCAGGCGTCAATTCCATTTCCATTTTGGTAACAGAAACAGCACCGAGGATAATGATGATAAACATGACCATCATGATCGCCACGGGACGTTTGATGGAAATCTTTGTAATATCCAAACATATCAACTCCTTTGTTTTAGAAATCCCAGAAAACTGTTATTCCTGTTCCGTTTCTTCTGTAGTCGATTCCTGTTCTGCTGTCCCGTTTGTAACATTTACGGTGCTGCCATCAGACAAGAAATCTTGACCTTTGGTAACAACCGTATCCCCGATATTCAAACCACTGGTAATTTCGATATATGTATCATTTTCCAGCCCTGTTTCTACAATGGTTTTATGAGCTGTTTGATTTTCATCCACTACAAAAACATATTTTTCTCCATTGTCAGTTAAAACTGTATTCAAAGGAACGACAATGGTGTCTTCTTTTGTTTCCGTTACCAGCCGCACATTGGCAAACATCCCCGGTTTCAATGTTCCTTCCGCATTTGTCAACGCTGCTTCAACTTGATAAAGCCGTGTAGAACTGTCTGCTGCTTCGGAAATGTTTGTTACCGCAGCTGTCATAGGCGTATCTGATACGGCGGAAACCGTAATATAAACCGGAGAACCTACAGAAATCTTGTTAATGACATCTTCGGATACATGGAAAGCTACTCTCAAATGATCCATATTTACCAATGTCATGGCTTCACTTTGGGCACTGACAACACTGCCTTCTGAAATATTCAATGTTCCAACAATGCCGTCAATTTCAGCTCGAACCTTCGTATCATCCAGCTGTTTCTGGGCGCTTGCAAGGGAAGCTTCAGCCTGTGTGATATTTGCCTGCAAAGACTTTTTGGTATCCTCCAAAATACTGCCCTGATTCAGTTCCAGCTGCTTCTGGGCAGATTCCAACTGAATCTTTGCCTGATTTACACTGGATTTCAGATTATTGACCTCACTTAAAGAAGCCGCACCGATTTCATAAAGAGCTTCTGTTTCTTCCAGCTCTTTTTGCAAATCGTCATATTGAATCTGATAAGAATCTACTGTAGCCTGCATCTGATCCAACTGTGTTTGCAGGCTGCCGCCTACACTTTGATCATAATTTGCCTGTGCAGATTCCAGAGACGCCTGTGCCTGCTGTACCTGCAGCCTTGCCTCTGTATCATCTATCTCAAAAAGGATATCTCC
This sequence comes from uncultured Clostridia bacterium, assembly GCA_902477755.1. GTDB lineage: Bacteria > Bacillota > Clostridia > Lachnospirales > Anaerotignaceae > Anaerotignum. The sequence continues at coordinate 158,647 of CABSIK010000001.1, read as the reverse complement.
TGCCTTTACTGTATCCCCTAAGCTCACATAAAGTTTCTTTACCGTTCCGGAAGATTGAGGAACAACAGAAACCTCCTGTTCTGATGATACTTTGGATGAAACACTGACATACTGTTCCATTGGCTGTAAAGCAATTTCTTGGGTTTCTACAGCAACAGATGCAGTCATCTGCGACATATTCCCTTCCGGCAGTCCTCCACCACAGCCAGCGCACAATAGAACAGAACAAGCACATGCAGTCAAAACATAAATGCTTTTTTTCATAAATGTCCTCCTTCATACAAAAATTCGCCACCAAGTCTACATGGGCGTTTTTAACTGAATATGAACTAAATATCAACTGAATGTAAACTTTCAAGGTTTTAATGAAATTTAAATTTTCATGGAATGCCTTTTGTATGAATCTAAAATATTTTTTTGTTTTTTAATGAAATTTAAATAAAATTGCGTTAAACTTGTTCATAAACAATTGATAATTCCCAGCTATAATAGATCAAACAAAAGTAAAGAAAGGAGCATATTTATGTTTCATATTTTAGTCGTAGAAGATGACAATAAACTGCGTCATTTGTTCTGTACTGTTCTCCGCAAGCACGGTTACACCTGTACTGAAGCGGAAAATGGCCAAACTGCCATAGATATATTGGAGAATACTTATATCGATCTGATTATTTCGGACATCATGATGCCTGTCATGGACGGTTATTCCTTTGTACAGGAAATTCGTAACGCAAACTACAATCAGCCTGTACTAATGATCACCGCCAAAGATACTTTTGACGATATGGAAAAAGGCTTCCGCGCTGGTACAGACGATTATATGGTAAAGCCCATCAACATCAATGAAATGGTTCTGCGCGTGGGTACATTGTTGAAGCGAGCACAAATCAATCATGAACGCAGGGTAATCATCGGACATACAAAGCTGGAATATGATTCCCTTACAGTCACTCAAAATGATAAAGAAGAAATGCTGCCACAGAAAGAATTCCTGATTTTATTCAAGCTGTTGTCCTCTTTGAATCATATATTTACACGTCAGCAATTGATGGATGAGATTTGGGGGTTGGATACAGAAACAGAATCTCGCACCGTTGATGTGCACATTGGCAGATTACGGGAAAAATTTCGGAATAATCCAGATTTTGAAATCATAACTGTAAGAGGATTGGGATATAAGGCGGTGAAAAAATAATATGCAAGCACTGTCAAAGCATAAATTAAATTTTCTGTTTTCCTTTTCATTTTTTCTGATTCAAGTTGCCAGTTCGACTTTTTTATCATTTTTAACACTCATTGGAATCAGTTTCGGATTGCTGCATAATCCAGATCCATTTTTTATGCTTGTGATATTCATTATCTCCAGTATCATTTGCGGAACTATATTGACAAAGCTTGTGGGGAAACACATTCTGAAACCCATTCTGAAATTAAATGAAGCCGCACATCTGGTTTCTCAGGGAAACTTTAATATACAATTGGAAGAAAAAGCTTTCGGGAAAGAAATTCGAGAACTGATCCGCAGTTTTAACATTATGACAAAAGAATTGAGCCACATGGAAACATTTCGCAATGATTTCATTGCCAATGTTTCTCATGAATTTAAAACACCTTTGGCTGTCATTGAAGGATATGTCACACTCCTGCAGGATGAAAATCTTTCAAAAGAAGAACGACAGAACTACATAAACCTTATTATATCCAGCTCCAAGCGTCTTTCTGGACTGATTAATAACATTTTGCTGATCTCTAAGTTGGAAAATCAGGTTATTGTGCTGGACAAAATAAAGTACTCCTTGGATGAACAGATTCGCAATTCCATATTATCTCTGGAAAAATTCTGGAGCGAAAAGAATCTCAATTGGGACATTGAAATGGAAAGTATTTCTTATTTAGGGAACAAAAATATGGTATCCCAAATCTGGTACAATCTGCTCTCTAACGCCATTAAATTTTCTCCTGAAAACGGAACCATCTCTGTACGACTTTTCCAAGAGGATTCCAATATTGTTGCATCCATTCAGGACTATGGCATTGGCATGTCCCCAGAAACTATGGAACATATTTTTGAAAAATTCTATTGTGCTGATTCTTTAAGCTCCTATCATGGAAATGGTCTTGGACTGCCTCTTGTCCATCGTATTCTCTGCCTTTGCAACGGAAAAATCCATGTAGACAGTACCGAAGGAAAAGGTTCTGTTTTTACAATAAAGCTGCCACAGGAAAACGAGATATTACCTTAAGATTGAAAAAGGCAGCTTCTAAAGTAACTTCCCCCTAAGAAAACATTGATTTTCCTTGATTTCTTAAGGGGAATTGCAACGGCTGTATTCATAAGAAAACATAACAAATAAAATAAGAAAGCCAAAATCCTTTGTAATGATAAGGGTTTTGGCTTTCTTTTCTTATAAAAATGCCCCTAATGAAACTGCCTGTTTGCATCGTTCATTTCTAATTCCCATAAAATAAGCAGCAACGATTGTCTAGCAAATATAATCCTATAAAAAAAGCTGAAATCTTTTGTACTGCTAAGATTTCAGCTTTCTTTATTTCCTCATGAAGATGCCCCGAAAGACAGGCTTCTTTTATTCTTCAACTAGAATTTCTTTTACTTTTTGGATAAATATGGCATCTTCCGTAATCTTTGTTGTCTGTTCCTTCACAGGCACACTCATATCTGCATCAAACATGCTATCCCTTTTTGCCGCTACAAAAAGTTCTTTGTCATGGAATACAAGTGATACCTGACTATCAACAAGATCCGCAAAACGCATTATTTTTTCCATACGCTGAGGTGTCAAAATATAGTAGGCATTGTGTTCATCATCGGTATAGATACTGAAACGTTTGTTAAAGGCTTCGTCTTCTGTTTCTATATGGTGTTCTGCCTTCCAGCCTGCCATACCGGACAAGAACTGATTTTCAAAAATCTGCAAATAACCATCACTTGTCTTGAAATCATCGAATCGATGAAGGCACATTACCTGCCCTTTGAAGATTTCTTCCACACGATCATCATCATCTCTGCGAACCACCTTTTTGGTAGTTACATCACTAATTTTAAACCCTACATTCTCATAGGTTCCAGAAAGTAAATCTTCACTTTCGTAATATCTTTCTTGACCACAGTTGACAATCCCTGCATTTTTTATATCCATCCAAGAAAAACCGCTTTTCGGCATGAATTCCAGATCTTTAAACCCATCTATCTGGCTAATAGTGTACAGGACATATTTTGTTTTATATGCTTCATTAAATTTGTCATAGGTGGATTTTACAATGATCATCCATAAAAGCACAAAGATACCAAATGCCAGCGCAACTGCAACAATAAGCAATTTAATGATATCGAAGGCAGATGCATCTTGGATATGGCCAGAGGCAACATAAACCAAAAACAACAAGAACAAAAATATGATGAAAGATATCACAAATACTACTTTTTGTATCTTCTGCGTCTTTTCACGCATCATTTCCAATTGTTCTTCACTGATAGCACTTCCCATATTGCTGCCTCACTTTCAGTCAAAGTTTACTTTGTAATCTTTTTTCTTTTCGTCCACTTCGTAAAAGGCAGCTTTGCTCATGCCATGTATCCCTGCAATAATAGAAAACGGAAACATCACGATTTTCTGGTTATACAGAGAAACATTGGAATTGTACAATCTTCTGGCTGCCTGCAAATGTTCTTCCGCATCAAAGATTGATCTCTGGAAATGATCCATGGAAACATAGGAATACAAAGTTGGATACTGTTCAGACAATGCATTGATAGCGGATCCTACACCGCCAAGACCATGCTGAATAGAAGAAAGAAGGTTGATTTTCTGGTTCACATTTGCCTGATGTTCCGCAGAACTTTGATCATAGGCTTTCTTCTTTGCCTGATTATTTCCCTTGTCCCCAAAAATGCCCCGATTTTTTTCCATCTGTTTTTTGATCTGTTCCATCTTTTCCTGCTGCATCTTGATGGTTTCATCAATGGTCTGAATGGCTTCTTTAGAAAGAGCTTTCTTTTCTTCCAATGTTGCTTCTTCCAGTTCTTTATTAGAACGAACAGAAGTCACTGCCAAATATGTATCATATTCGTGTTTCAAAAACTTCTTAACAGCCTCGATTTCCTCGGATAACAGATCGTATCTCTTTTCCAAAGCAACATCAATTCCTGAACTTCCTTCTTCCACTTTTACGGATAAGCGGCGCAGTGAGTTATAAATGGAAACATAGATGATAATGATCAAAACCACTGCTACGCCAATGATGATCCCTACAGGATGATCAAACATGTTAAAACCCCCTTCTCAATTTCAAACACTTGTTTTCAAATTCGCTTTTATTATACAATCATTCATCTTATATTGCTACAAAAAATTTATTCTGAATCGTTTTGCAAAAAACGAAAACATCAAATTCGTTGGCTTTTTTCATAATGATGTTGTCATGCTGTATTTAGACAATGTCTTTATTTTCCATTTGTTTCAAACAGTTTCACTGCACGTTCTATATACATTTCCATTTGTTCTGCATACAGAATCTCATCAGAGGAAAATACTTCTTCTACAATGCCGGATTTCAAAATTTCTGTCATTTCCGGTTTTGCCCAAGTCGGCATATCTGCAAAAGCCTCCACTGATAATATCTGGCTGTCTGAAGTCTCTGGCAATGTACCAAATGCACGGTTCAGCATGACCAATGCTTCTGTTTTAGTCACTTCCGCATCCTCATACAGCAAACCGTCTTCATAACCTTTCATGATATCTGTTTCCTGAAGATCGGGCTGATATACCTTCGCTGCCGCTATCAGCATATCCACCGCATCTCCTCGTGTCAGCACCTTCTGCTGTGTTGTTTCTTCTCCATGGAAACTCTGCTGATTTTCGATATATTTCCGCAATGCCTGTTCACATGTTCCAAATTCCTGCTCCAAGGTGGCTTCTGCTAATGCTGTATACACTTCACTTTCACCCAGATATTCATTCATTGCAACAGTGTAGATTTCATCTTCCTTCATATCTTTTCCGTTGATTTTGGCAGAAACAATCTTGCTATTTTCATCTGTTTCTACTTCGATGCCAGAAAACTGGATGTAGGAACCGCTATGTTCCGGCCAAGAATACTGGTATGGATCTTCCCCTTTTTCTACTGCTTCTTTCTGTATGGTATAAACATCATCGCAGGCTTTTCCGATTACCATAGACTGATTGAGGATATCAACGATTTCTTTTCCTGTCAGTTTTTTGGTGATAATGGTATTTCCGTAAGGGGAAATACTGATCACATCCTGATATGTAATCTCGCCTGCTTCCAATCCAGCTCGAATGCCGCCTGCATTTTCAAAAGCAACATCTGCTCCTGTGGTTTCCAAATAACTTTCGGTTACAAATTTCCCAATATCCTGCTGTGATAAACGGACATCTTCCCATTTGTATGGATATGCTTTTTCCGTATAACCAATCTGCTGTGAAAGGATTGCTTTCTGCTGATTTTCTATTTCAGAAATGTTGTTTTTCATCTGCTCATTTGCCGTGATGCCATTGAGGTTTTCCATGGCATAAAAGTGTTCGTCTACAGACAATACTTCTTTGCTTTCTGCATCCAAGGTCACTTCCATAACACCCACATGATTCATGTAATATCCTGCTTCAACAACAGGAACCAGTCTTCCTTCACTGTCAGGATAACTTTCATTCATAACGACATGTTCGTGTCCTGCCAAAACTGCATCAATGCCTTTGATATTTGCAACAAATGACTTGCAATCACTCTGATGTGTCATCGCAAGAATGATATCACATTTTTCCACATCAGATAAATATGCTGCAATCTTTGTGGCTTCCTGTGCTTCCTCCTCAAATTTTAATCCTGCAATATTGTCAGAAGCCGTGGAAGAATAAAAAGCATCATCAATGACACCTACTACACCGACTTTTAATTTTGTGCCATCGTCAGCTGTCACTTCTTTTATAATATAATTTTCATCAAAAAAATCAGCGCCGTTTTCTGTGGTTACATTAGCAGCCAAAATCTGAAATCTGCCAATTTCTTCCAATCCTTTGAGGCGTTCAGCGCCATAACTCCAGTCATGATTCCCCGGTGTAACGGCATCATAGCCTACATATTTCATGAGCTGTGCAATGCTGCTGCCCTGATCTATGGTCGCAAAAGCCTGTCCATGAAAGGTATCTCCCATGTCTAACACAAGATCAGCACCTTCCTGATCTACGATGCTTTTCAGCATAGCAAAGCCAAGTGTGCCGCTTTTTGTTTCCGTATAATACCCATGAATATCATTGGTATGTACGATTTGAATTGTTGTATCCTGTGCCTGTGTTTGCTCTGCCCCAAAAGCCTGCATAGGACATGCAGATGTAAACAGGAAAAAGGATACGAAAATAGAACAAGATTTAAACATATTTTTCTTCATTACGTCCTCCAATATAAAACTGATACAATAAACCCTAATCATTGTATAATACAATCACCTAAATGCGCAACTGCAACATTCAATCCACTATCATAAATCGAAAAGGGTTTTCCGCAATATGATAATCACAGAAAACCCTTTTACTTATTCTGAAATCAAAATACTGTTATGTAATATCATTTCAACACACAAAACAGCATATCTCTTTCATCTACGCCATAATCCTCAAAGAAGTCATACATTGTCCAGTTGTAATAGAATCTTTCTGCAGGATAAATACCATAGCCATCCTGATTATGATCCGTTGTATCATAAGAATCCGCAACAATGATCACATCATCTGCATATGTTTCTGTACCCATTGTATCATATCCGATGATTACCTGCCAATGTCCGCCCCAATCGTTCCAAGCTACCATGATTGGCTGGTCATTTTTCAAATATGTCTGAATCTGATCCAATGTCATAAAGTCATAAATTTGATCTCCGGGGTAATCATAGGTACTTTCTGTTTCTCTGCCGGAAACAGTTTCCAGAATAGCAACAACATCTTTCAGTGTCGTTCCTTCCGGTTCCAGACCATTAGAACGCATCTGTGCTAAAGATTCTTCTGTATTATCACCTAATAACCCGTAATGATCCAAAACCATGACCATGGCACTCAAACCGCAAGACCATTCACTTGTCTGCTGCTGTGTCTTAAAATGTGGGATAATGGTCAATGTATCGGTGCTTTCCATATTATAATAGTCCAAGCTGGTAAAGTAAGGGCTGTCTTGATGATCAGCTGCTCCTTCTTCGCTGTCTGCACCATCTTCAGCGCTCAGATCCCCTTCATAAGGGATTTTCATTTCGTCTGTAAAATTAGCCGTGGTCTCTGCCGAAGCTTCTGCACCTACAGGCTGTGTCTGCTGAGCGCAGGATGTAAGCATCAACATTGATAAAATGAAACATGCGATTTGTTTTTTCATAATAGGTTCCTTTCTCAAAAAAAATTTATGCTTTTTTATACAGAAATTTACAATTTTCCCATAAAAACACACTTGTCGATTTTATCAGTTCAACACACAAATGTCAATATATACCATTATATATGCCCTTGTTTCAACAAGGTAAATTAAAACAAATGCAAAATGAAAAAGCGGCGTGCCATTAAAAAAAACAGAACGCCGCGCTCTTATTTATTTTACTTTTCAATCATCATGACTCTGCAAAAAGTAACATACTGTCAACATCAGCTTAAGCTTCACAATGAACGAGTGTTTTTAATGCTGTAAAACTTTCTGCTCCCATGCAATGCTCTAATTCACAGGCATCTCTTGATGCGATTTCTGGCTTTACTCCCAGACTGATGAGCAATTTACGCAAAACATGATATCTCTCGTTCATTTCCTTTGCAATCTGTAAACCTTTTTGTGTCAAATAGATGTATTTTCCATCAACTAGGTAAAGAAAACCTTCCTCCGCGAGAATCTTTACAGAAACAGATACAGTAGCACGCGAAACAGATAAGGCCTGTACAAGATGTTGATTGCGGACAGCTCCTTTTTGTGAAAGTTCATAAATGGTTTTCAAATAATTTTCCGTTACTCTCCTCTGTTTCACTTAACTCACCCATCCTTATATAACAAGCTGAAACTTGTCACTATATTTTCTAATCCATTACTACTACTTATTCACCGAATTGCAGCAGCTGCATCCAGATGTTTGTTTTTTTGTTCCACAAGAACAACTTTCAGGGCAGCCGATACATTTTTGTCCACTCTTTTTCGCTTTATAGACATATATGCCTGCTGCTGCTACAATGACGAAAATAATCCCAATTGTGATAAAGTCAATCATGCAGTTTTCGCCCCATTCAATTCATATTCGTGTTTCAATTCCCTTTCTGTTTTTCTGCACAGATAAATCACAACTGCTGCCATGATCAATACTGCAATCAAGCCAGGCACAAAACCGGCGCCTACAGAACCTGTTGTGATAATCGTACCGATCTGATAAACCAAGAAGCCAATGGTGTAACCAGTACACAACTGTAAGCCAATACCGCCCCACAGCCATTTTTTGCTTTTCATTTCTGAATTCATTGCGCCAATAGCAGCAAAGCAAGGAGGTGTATACAGGTTAAACATCAGATATGCCAGAGCCGCAACTTTTGTGATAGCGATGACACCGGCAATTTCACCGCCAGCACCTTCGATCATTGCCAATTCCTCTGTATCAATCAGATTTTCCAGACCAACGAAGCATACAGCCAAAGTACCTACAACATTCTCTTTCGCAATAAAGCCTGTCACTGCTGCTGCCGCCAGCTGCCAGCTAAGCACACCAACAACAGGAACCAGTAAATATGCAAAAGGTCCAGCAATGGAAGCCAAAATAGAGCTATCGGCCGTTTCTGCCACCTGGAAACTCCAGTTGAAAGTCTGCATGATCTGTACCACAGTATTGCACAACAGGATGATGGTAGCTGCTTTTACGATGTATGCCCAACCACGCGCACACATTGCCTTCAAAGCAAAAAGGAAGGACGGTGCTTTATATTCAGGCAGCTCCATAATAAAGAAGGATTTACGGTTTTTATATCCAGAAATTTTATTCACCAGCAAAGCACCCAGGAAAATCAGAACAATGCCAGTAAAATACATCAAGAAGCTAACCCAGCCTGCATCCTCAAAGAAGGCACCTGCAAACAAAGCAATGACAGGAATTTTAGCACCGCAAGGCATGAATGGTGTCAACATTGCTGTTGCACGACGTTCACGTTCGTTTCTGATGGTACGGCTTGCCATAACACCAGGAATGGCGCAGCCAGTACCGATGACAAAAGGAATAACTGACTTACCGGAAAGCCCTACTTTTTTAAAGATTGGATCCAGCACAACAGATACACGGGACATATATCCACAGTCTTCCAGCAATGCAATCAGGAAATACATGATCATAACCAATGGCAGGAAGCCAACAACCGCACCGACGCCCCCAATGATACCATCAACCAGCAAAGCAGATAACAGCGGATTTGCATCGGCCAGCAATTCACCAATATATCCTTGGAATGTATCGATCCATGCTACCAAGGTATCCGCAATCAACGGACCAACCCATACTTGTGAAATTTGGAACACCAAAAACATGACAACGGCAAAAATGGGAATTCCCACAATTTTATTGGTCAAAACACTGTCGATGGCGTCACCTGTACCTTTGTCTTTGGTCAATACCTTTCTTCTTTCTACCTGAGATACCAGATCATTGACAAATACAAAGCGTTTGCGGTCTGCTTCTTCCACAACATGCTTATTGGTCAAATCTATATCCCCTTGTACATAAGGAGCTTTTTGCATTTTGCCTTTTACAGCCACCGCTGCATCTACAACTGCTTTCAAACCTTCTGCGGCAGTTGATACGGTTTCCACCACTGGGCAGCCAAGTTTTGCAGAAAGGGCTTTTGTATCAATGGTTGTCTCTTTTTTCTTATTAATATCACTTTTATTCAGTGCTACTACCACAGGAATTCCCAATTCTAAAAGCTGTGTTGTAAAAAATAGGCTTCGACTTAAATTGGTAGCATCTACAATATTGATGATGGCATCTGGATGTTCGTTTTTGACATATGAACTCGTAATGCTTTCCTCTGAAGTAAAAGGCGACATGGAATAAGCACCTGGCAGGTCAACTGCCACCAATGTTTCCATTTCACCAACATAATTCTTTTTGATAGGATGTTCCTTCTTTTCAACCGTAACGCCAGCCCAGTTCCCTACCTTTTCATTCCGTCCTGTCAGGGCATTAAACATGGTGGTTTTGCCAGAGTTCGGGTTGCCTGCAAGGGCAATTCTCATAATACTTCCTCCTCTTCCCTTATAAAATTTTATTTATATTCAGAAATGAAGTTATCTTATGCTAACCCCATTCCAAAATAAATCCATACCTTAAACTCAAATCTGAATTGCAGCTGCCAACTGATTGTCAATGTTGTATCTGCCATCTTTAATGGAAACAACACATCCACCTTTTAACCTTGATACAACTGTGATCGGTTCACCAGCATAGCAACCAAGAGAAAATAAAAAAGCGTTTAATTCTTCGTCATCTGTATCAATACTTTGGATAATATATACTTTTCCTTCAAGTGCATTTTCTAATGTCATGAAAACTCTCCCTTACACATATTCAATTACATTGCGCTAATTTTTATTAGTTACAACTAACACACATATAAAATACAGTTAGCGTTATCTAACTCAATGACAGTATATACCTATGCACTACATGTGTCAAGAAAAAATTTTACATTTCTATTTATATTTTATATTGTCCCATTTCGCTTCTGTAACAGTACCTGCTTATCTACGATAAAGAAATACGCAAGATTATACATAAGATGCAAGTAAAACATAGTAATCTAACTTTCTTGCCTAATGGGATATGCTGTCAATATTCCAGAAAATCAACTGCAAATTCTTTCGGCAATATAGCGTAATGGCTGTATTCTTCCCTCAGTTTTTCATAATCTTCCTGTTTTGCATATAAAGCATCTTTCAGACTTTTCTGTACTTTCAAAACAATAGACTGAAACAGTGGTGTTTCATAAACATCTTCCATGGCTTTTATCACATCTTTTGCCATACTGGAAGGACATTCCACCCCTGCAAACTCAACGCAGGCATCATTTAAAACATTCAGCATTTCATCAATCTGCGCGAAATCAATAAAGTCACATTCTTCAAATTCATCAAAATCAAGGCGTCCTCCATGAATTGCCAACAATTCCAAAAGCAGATACGATGCCCATGCCAAAATATTCCAATGAAGTGATGCCATACTGTCATTTGTAAAATGATTTTTATAAAATACTGTCTGTTCTTCTGTCAACTCCTCACCCACCATATACTCCAACATGCAGGCATAGAGATTATTGGCAAAGTCTTCAAAATCCGCAGGTTTTACTTTGCCATACAGATAGTCCCAAAGCAGATCCACAGCTTGATATGTGATCTTTTCCGGTTCTTCGCCGTTTTCATTTAACCCCTGTTTCAATGTATTAAAATACTGCTCCAGTATCAAAAGATTTCCTAAAATACGTGTTTGATTGCTGCTGTTTCTATATGCTTCATTTACCAGAACACTGCAATTTGAAACCCAGTCACTAGCGTCTTTTCTGTTTAAGGACGTAAAATCCGCAAATATTTTATATTCTGCCATTTTAAAAACCTCCCAATCCATGTACTCGTTACACCATCCGGTTATTGATTTTCAATATGAATCAAAATCTCTCTCGCCTTTTGTATGATATCTGTTGCCTTTACAATATTTTGGCTCTGTTCCTCAATAGGCTGATCTATGAAAGCATCAAAAGGACTTCTCAGCTGCTGGCAGCCAACATACATATATTCCTTATGAAATACAATGTATGTATTGTCATTTATAATTTCTGCAAACTCCAAAATATCCTCTATTACCTGAGGTGTCAGAATATAAAAGGCGTTTTGCCCATCTTGTGTATACACAGAAAACTTATTGTTGAAAGTTGCATTTTCCGTTTCTATCTTTTCCCCAACTGTAAAGCTCTTCATCTTTTTTGCTTCTTTTTTGGGGAAAATTTGCACTTCCGATTCACTGATCTTAAACTTATGGAAACTGGAAAAAACGATGACTTGTCCCTCAAACAAAGCCGCCGTTGCCTTTGTTGCTTCATAAGTACCGACAGTGCTTGCACGAAAATGCACTTCATTGTATTCGCCTTCAAAATAATCTTTTGATTGGAAAGCAAGTTTATTCTCGTTTGGAATGAGTCCTATGCTCAATAATTCATGATATGGAATCCCTTGCTGTGCAGCGTACTTCAAATTTGAAAAACCAGGGACTTCCCTCATTTTCAGCAAAGCATACTTATTCTTATAATTGTCATTGAATGCATTATATGCTTTTTTCCAAAAAATCAAGAAATAAATTCCACTAGCTGCCAACGCCAGAGTAGCCGCCAGCATGATTTCCATGAAAATCATTAAAATGCAAAATGCCACCATGCCTGCATCCAGTGGTTCTCCGCTGGTAAAAATGAAAAATATCCCAATATTTCTTGGCTTCAGCATGGAAAGCAGCAAACAGACCACAAAAACAATTTTAAAGAGTTTTTTTGTAAATTTCGATTTTTTCTGTGCTTTTTGCCGCAGTTTTTCCAGCTTTATACCACTGATATTTTGTTCTACCATTGCCATATACATCACCTGCCATTTAAAACAATTTTATTTATACTCGAAATGATTCTGGTATTCTGGCATAATACCATATTTATTTGTTATAATTTCTTTGGACAGAGGTGTTTCAAAGGGAATCGTGGTATAAGGGATCATTTTATATGGTTTTTCCCCTTTCCAGAGCGCCTCATATATTTTCCAACGTTTCGCTGTCATAGATTCCGGATCAGATGCGTCTTCTCTCCGCCAGTACTGTCCGCCCAAAAGATAGCTTTCCATCATTTCTTCCCAGTTTTGGAAGTATTTTTGTGCCATTCTTCCGGCATCTACGACAATATCCAGCAGTTCTTCCATAGATATATAACCCACAAAATAACACCATTGGGTGATATAGGCAGCACGTCCCACATCCCAGCCCAAAAGGGCATTTTCGCCATATCTTCTGTACGCCATCAGCATTTTGGGAAGAAAACTGTCCTCATCTGCTTTTGGATTTTCCTTCTTTGCCGCTTCCACCAGTTCTTCCTCCGAATATCCATGGTAGAGAGTCTCCAGTCTTTGCATCTCTTCTCCATACCATACACGCATGCCCGAACGCACCAAACGTTTCATAGTGCTTATTGCACTTTCGTGGCCTTGTATTTCCCAATACTCCCAGAGGGAATTTTTAATGCTTCTCACTCTCTCAGGATCATATTCATTCCCAGGAAAATACACCCCTGCCATATAACGAAAATTACCATTGTTATCAGCAAGAAGTATAGAGCCTGCCGTATTCATCCATTGCAATGTAGGAGATAACGGTGTATACGTATCTTTTTTCTGTTCCCTTGGTCTTTGGACATAGATGACGATGGCACGAAGAATCAACATAAACACCACCGGAATCACAATGGGCAGAAGGATTGGCAGCAACACTTCCAAAATGGGACTCATGATACAAATTCCACTCCTTTTTTCTCTTTCCTTCCAAACAGAGCCTGCAAGACCAGGCCCCGATTGTTTGATTCAAACCACAAAAAGTCAAATACAAATGTTCCTGCATTTGCCTTTTCCATTATACAATCATCCGCTTTTTGCCGCCACAAAAAAATAGTTTTTCCAAAAAAAGTTTTTCTTGTCGAAAAGAATCGGCATATTTCCTTTTCTTTTCCAAAAATAGGCCGATAGAATCAGTAGAAGCATGATACCAAAGGAGGAAAGGAATATGCGTTTATCAGGAATGGCAGAAAACAGTCCCTTCTTTCGTTCCACCTTGTTTCAACAACAAGTAAGCGGAGCAAAATCCATGGGGATAAATCAAAATAGTTTTGCCGCACAGCAAAACAATCAGGATTCAGTACAGATTTCCCCGCAAGGAAAACAAAGCAGTCTGATTAAACAGCTGATGGATCAAAAACAGTTTGTGCAGGAATGCAAAGAAGCCGAAATACAAAGGGGCTTGGATAGCGGATTTGTAGATCAGCAAAAGCTGGATGAATACGACAAACAGCTGGAAGCGTTGGAACAGCAAATCACCGAAGCCTGCGCCCAAGAATCCGTCAACGAAAAAGAGGAAACTGCTTCCGATTCATCGGAAAACAAAGTGATCACAAAAGACGAGTATGAAAAAAGAAAGATCATGGACATGATGGAGTTTTCCTATGGCATGGACCGATCCGAAGTGGTGTTTCGCACCAAAAACAAAATGGACGGAGAAGCCAGGGTTTTGAAAGCGGAAATCAAAGCGGATGGCGACCGGGCATTGGAAAGCAAAAGAAAAAGAGTGGCAGAAATTGAGGCCAAATCTGCCACATTGATGGATCAAGTAGGAAAAGAAATGAAAGACATCCAAGAGGCAATGGAAAACACCGACGATGTGGTGATTCAAAAAGAGGAAGAAACGGAAGAAAACAAACAAGAAACCCCACTGCAATCTTTGATCCAACAAAAAGAAGAATCCATAGAAAAATCAATACCACCAGTAAACTAGTGGTTTGAACAACCCCTAGAAGGGGTATTACGTGCTGATTCCCTAAAAGGGAATATTGAAGATTTGGCATCGCATTACGATTACAGGCAGCCACTAAAAGTGGCTGTCTTTTTTCGCCTTATTCTCCTCTATTACCCGTAAACGGGTCTGTATACTCTTTTAATGAAATCTGATCTGCCATATAATCTTCTTCTAACTAATTTTTTATGTACTCTTTTCGCCCTACTGTGTCAACAAAATATCCTCTTGTCCAGAAATTTCTTCTCCCATATTTATATTTTAGATCTGCATGCCGATCAAATATCATCAATACACTCTTGCTCTTGAGAAACCCTATAAACTGTGCTACACTAAAATATAGCGGTATACTTACTAATATATGGATATGGTCTGGGCAGGCCTGTGATTCAGGAATCTCAACTTTCTTTTCTTCGCACAATTTTCTGATTATTTATCCCATATCTGCTCTTAATTCTTCGTATATCGCTTTTCTTCTATATTTCGGTGCAAATACGATATGATATTGGCATCTGTATTTAGAATGTGCTGGATTTTTTATTTCATTTTTCATGTCAAAAACCTCCTGATTTGTTTTAGTAATGCGGTCGCCAAACCTTCATTCTAAAATTACAATCAGGAGGTTTTATATACGAAAGTATTTTATTTACTTCTAGAAGAACTAGGGGTTTTGTTAAGCTAAAGCACCCAATAAGAAAATCGATGGAATCCTCGACAAAAAGGATTCCAGAGCTCTTTTGTTATTGGCCGTTGTTTATGTTTGTCAATGCTTCCAAAAGCGCATCATAGGTCATGGGATGCCCATATAACCGGGTGCCATCGGTAAATTCCCCTACTTTATTTAACACCGCTTCTGGATGTTCTATCTGGTCCAAAAGCAGCGACAAAAAGAACCGCAGTCGGATGACATCTTTTTGTATGCTATATGTATGCAAGGGTACGCCACAAAGGGTAACAATGGGGGATTCTCCTTCCGGTTTCAGATATTCCGATAAACTCCCCACCAGACAGCGGGCTTGTCGGGATGGATCATGGAGATAATAGAGCGTGTATTGCTTTTCTTGTTGCAGCAAGAAAAGATGAGAACGGTGGACGGTATCGTCAGTTTCCTTTTTCCAACAAAAATGCAAATAGGTGATACGGCCTTGCAAAAACATTTGTAAATACATTTGCAGCTGGTCTTTTGTAGTTGGTTTGATGTCAATTCTCTGCTTTTCAGCGTTTGGTTTGATAACTTCAATAAAAGCAGGAAATTTCGGTATGATGATCTTTCGCTTTATGTTCTTATCGGTAATGACTCTTTCGGGATCGAAATCTCCAAATTTCATTTTATCTACAAGATAAGCATCATATTTCCCATACAAATAAACATTCTGTGACCACACATAACCGCCGTTTACACGAGTATCGATCATTTGACCTTCTCCAAACTGGAATAGCAAAGGACACAATTTCATGATCAGCCGTCTTGGACTGTGAAACAGTTCATAGTTTGCCAATTCTCCATATAAAAATGGAACTCGCATTACATACTTTGAATCTGTGGTACAATATACATCCGGTTTGGAAAGGAGTTTGCACATGGTATACTTTCCATCATAAAACCAAAAACATCCACATTGTTCTCCCGTATTGATCAATACCAGTTCTTCTTGAATCCACTTCATTTCCAGACGCCTGATGTTGTTTTTGGCAAACCTGTCCAGAGCATCCACCAGCAAATCTCCAGTTATTTCTTCACCGGAACTGATTTCTTTCTTTGCTCCATAAGGCTGTACATGCAGATATTCCGGCATAATTCTTAAATTACGAATATTGGCAACAGTTTTGGAACACTGAGCAGAGAGAAGTTCCTTGGCTAAGGAACACGCCGCTTCCTCGGTTAGAATATTGTCATATACTCCATTTGCCATAAATACTCTTTCATAAATTTTCTGTTCATGAAAGCATAATAGATGACTATATTTCGACCATGTACATACATACAAATTGGTTTCATTTTCTCTGTAAAATGCGTATTCGTTGCAGTCATAGTAAAATTCTTCATCTTCGTCATCAATTTCTTTCAAAATATATCTGCCGCAAAACAGCATTTTCACCATGCCTTTTGATAACTCCACTATGATTTCTTCTGTTAAGGATGTATTTTTCAAATGCTCACGAATACTCCCTAACACCATATCATACGTTTTCTTATCATCAATAAACGGAATGACCGCTGGCAGAAGAAGAAGGAATACTGTGTCATCTTCTATATTTTCCACCCCATACCATTGTATAAATGGTTTATAAATGGCTTTTCCTCCATAATAATATTCCGCGTATCTTCTATGAAGTTCAATTTCAACAGGCTTATTTCTATATGTACACAAAAACAAGCGATGTTTTCTTTCGGCAAAACCCTTTGCCCATTTTTCCGAGAAAATCAAATTTTGTTTTAAAACCCCAGAGAAATTGACTGCCCTGTAAAAACCAATATTCAGCCAATATCTTAAAAAGGGTCTGTGGCTTATGGTACACAATGTGGTATTCTTATCCGCTTCATCCTCTTTTAACGCGTTTTCCACTGCTGTTTCCTTTATTCGTTTTTCAAGGCGCATCAAAATTTCTTTTACCTTGAAAACCTCTGGATTTCGCCCATAAAAATCATACAAACGCTCTAAAAACTCCAAATGCTGGGGCATGGCAATCCAATAAAACAGCGTGTCATATATAAAATGCCTGCCTTTGAGCATTCTTTCTGTTTCCGGCAGTGAAAAAAAGTCCTCTACAACATGGCTGTCCCATTTATTTTCTGCCAGACATTTTTGATAGGCATAATAGGAATCATAAACGATTTTGTTGTTTTCCATCGGTCTTTGCTCTGTTATTTTCTCTCCCGAAGAAACAATCTCTTTTTTCTCATCGGCCCATATTTTGTACTTGCTGGAAATGATTTCCCGAAGCTCACCATAATATATTTTGTTTCTGCCAGTTACTGCGCTTTCCAAAGAATAAACCTTCCATAAATATGGATACATATCTTCCGGCAGTTCATATTTTTTTACTAAATTGGTCATGAGCCGAATTCCTAAATAATACCGCTCCACGTCGCTGTATTCCCTTTTCTCACAGCGTTCTCTGATGTATGTCATGACATATCTGTAAAAAATATATTCTGCTGAGATTTTAATGGAATCACTCCATTGATTTTCCTCTGCAAAAGTAACCAATATCCTGTATTCGCAAAAGCTGATGAACATGGATAAATCATTTTGTGTCATCCTTCCCAGATTTCCGCATAAACCCAGTATTTTTTCAATGTTTGAAAAGCCATCAAAAAATGCGTTTTTGCTATACTGCACCACATCAAAAGAATCAAGATGCGAAACAGAACATCCATAAACGGCATTCAGACACTTGGCAAAGGTTTTGTTTATGGGAAATTGCTCCATATTTTCCAAAACAGCTTTATATAGCTTTTGTGTAAACTTTTCTTCTCTCCATACTTCCAAAAAGTCATAGGATGTAAAATAGGTATACCATTTATTAGCGTCTTTGTTGTTTTTACTTTTGTATAAATCCAAAAACTGTGACAAAGCTGCTGTACAGTCCACATCATTTCCATCACTTAGTTTCGATAAATCCCAGAACGTGGGTTGCTCGGGTTGTTTTTCTTCTTCCTCAAATACCTGTTCTTCTGCACCTTCTTCCATATCATCATCATTAGGAAGAATAAAAAAAGATTCCGCTGCCGCTGCGGCATAGTCCATAGCGGATTCATAGGCACTTCTTAAATTTAAAAATTCCTGTGGAAATTCTTCTGGATGATATTTCTTCGCCAATGCCGCATAAGCCTGTTTAATCGCAGTTATGTTAGTTGTAGGATTTATTCCTAATACTTTCCAAAAATCAGACAATGCTTATTCCTCCTCATCCTCAAAATCTTCCTCGCAACAGAATATGTCTTCAAAATCTATTTCTTTTGATATTTGATCTTCCAATTCTTTCAACAGAACTTTCATATTTTCGTATGTCTTTTTTCTTGTGATTGGACTTCCAGAGAAATATGCGTTTTGTAAATTGGAAACAGCGAAACTAATCTGTTCTTTTTCTGCTGGTGAAGCAAATGGATAGAGATAAACCAGTTTTTCGATAAGCGCGTTTTCCTGAAAATCAAATGGACTCTGCACCATATTTTTCAGCTTTTCCTTACTCTTTTCCAGTTCTTCTCCACTTAAATGAAGTTTTTCATTTACAATTTCTTTTTCTTTTACTTCGCCGGTACAGCTTTCCACAGATACATATAATATGCCGTTAATATCATACATAAAGGTTACTTTTGCCCATTGATTTCCAGCTTTGTCCGGATACACACCAACAGTTACTTCCCCCAGCTCCAAATTATTTTCTGCATAATACTGCTCACCCTGATAGATTTTAAAATTCAATGCTGTTTGTCCATCATAAAGGGTATAGAACATTTTTTCTTTTGCGCATGGCAGCATACTGCTTCTTGGAATCATGGTTTCCATGTATACTGTTTTATCTTCTGTGCTGTGGCGAGCGCCTACCCCCAAAGAAAATGGGCATACATCTGTCATGACAATATCCTGCATATCCTCATCACGCAGTTTCATGCCTACATACGCTCCAATACCAAGGGCAATTGCCTTTTCTGGATTCGGAGAAACAGATACCTCTCTCCCAAAGAGATTAGAAAGATACTCCTGTAAAGCAGGCAACTGCGCAGAACCACCCACAAGCACCACATCATGTATCATAGGTCTGCGAGAACAGTTTTTCACTGCCTGCTGAATGATTTTTCTGATCCTCTCAAACAAACTGGCACATATTGTACCAATCATTTTATTGGTAAGGAGCAGACGATATTCTTTGCCAAAGGCAAATAAAACCATTGTTGCAGTATCATTGGAAGATAACGAAATTTTCGCTTTTTCTGCTTGCTGATACAGTATAGCTTTTTCTTCGTGATTAAGGTTGTCTATGGAAATTCCGTTTTGACTGCAAAAAAACGACGCAATTTCGTGGTCAATATCATTTCCGCCCAAATGATTATCCCCTGCGATCCCGATGATCTCCACAATATTTTCAAAACACTCCACAACACTCACATCTAAAGTGCCTCCGCCAAAATCAATGACCATCATACAGCCATCTTTTTTTTCGTATGTAAGTTGATGATAAAGGGCAGCGGCAGAAGGTTCATTGATCAGTCGTTCCACATAGATCCCTGCCATCTCAGCCGCAAGCTTTGTAGCACATCTTTGGGAATCGTTAAAATACGCCGGCACACTAATGATGGCTTCTGTCACAGGTTCTCCCAGAAATTTTTCCGCATCTGAAACAAGCTGTTTTAAAACCAGAGCAGAAAGTTCTTCCGGAAGAAAATCCTGTTCCCCAAGTCTCGTTACTTTATTTGTTCCCATAAATGTTTTAAAAGAAGATACCGCATTTTCCGGTGATAAAATCAAACTATTTTTCGCAGTATCTCCGACAGCCAAACCATTTTCTGTGAAACTGACCACACTTGGTGTCTGAAATTTTCCAAACTGGTTGGGAATTAAAATCATTTCCCCTTTTTGATAAACACAGGCTAAACTGTTTGTTGTGCCTAAGTCAATTCCAATGAGAGCCATTTCCCGTCCCCCTAATCTATTCAACAATTGCATGACTTAATATTCCAATTTATTCCTGCCACATGATAAATGGCAGCAGTTCATGATATTTTCCAAAATAGTCAAGTGCCTTCATGACTTGCTCTGCTGGCAGTACATAGGATAATGGATACCGATCCAGCTGTCCGTTGGACATCATAAAATCCATAGTTTGTCCATCATCATCTGTGCCTGCATACTCCGGATTTCTTGAACTTAAGCCTGCATCGCCTTCTTCATTTAGATACATCAGACATCCAAAATCCCCATTGAGCAAAGCAAGCATTGCCGGTCCTCATCTTCTGTTTCTTCCGCATAAATCCAAATTTCTTTATATTATCCCTTTTCCCCAATATTCATCAGAACGTATCTCCTTTACATCTGCACCACTGACAAAAAATAAGCACCGGCACAATAGGTATCTTCAAATTCTTCTTCATTTTGAATCATCAGCATCTCGTTAAGTGCATCAGCATGTGTTTCATAAATTGCTGTATAATTCTTTGTTTCAAAAAGGGTATGAATTTTTTGTCTTTCAGCAGTATTCATGTTATCCCTCTATATTTTATATGTTTACATCAAACACCATAGATAAAGTATCATTGTTCTTTATGTTGATATCAAATTCAAATCAAAATTAAGCACTTCTCCATTGCTTGTAGGGCTGTATGTTGCGGCAGCCAACTGTTCATCCAGCCATTTTCCGAAAAACAAAAAGGCGCTTCATTTCACAAGGTAACCTGTAAGAAAAGAAGCGCCAAGCATTTCCTGTATATGAGTGTATCATTCACACTATTGTCTTATTCTCTTTTAAACACCTGAAACCACAGCACTTTTCTAACCCATTTCATTAAAAATATACAATTATTAAAATAATTATAATTAAACATTTCATATTTATCAACAACATTTTGAATATCTTAGCCTCCTTTATATATTGATTATATAATATGTATATATAAAATATATGTAGGTTTATTTGCTTTAACATACATGAAATTGCAAATTAAAATCCTCTTCTGCCTTCTTCTATGCAGCAGGATCTGTAAATAACGCTGTAAAAGAATCTGCCAACTTCACTATATAATATCTACACCCAAACTTACAATAATAAACACCGACTCCCTCATTTTGAACCGAAATCAAAAAGTTAGACAATATTTTCAAATTAAAAATTGAAACAAGAAAACCTAAAACTGCGAAAAGAGCTGGAACGATTAAAAATTTTCTGACTTTCCCGAAGAAAAAGAATACATAAGATTTCAATATATCAAAGAGCATCAAAATTTTTTAAATATCAAGAAAGTATATAAAATTTTACATATTTTTAGATTGGGTTATTATAAATATATTTCTCATAAACTTTCTGCTGAAGAGATAAAAAATCATATGGAAAGTTGAAAGGGAAATCCTTATGAAATGCTTAATGGAGCCTTTCTATAAAAAAAGCTTATTCAGGATGCCTATTATGAAACACCTGAATAAGCTCAAAAAGAAATCTTTAAATATATTAAACTATATTATATGTATCCAGCTTTTGTATATGGTTCTCCAGCCCAATGCAAAGAAGAAACTTCATGTATCTGCTTAACTTTGTGTCGCAAAATCTTGACATATCAAAATTTGAAAATATTATCTAACTTTTTGGGATACCGTTCATTTAACTGCCCTTTCGGAATTTTTTATATATTCATTAACCATGAAATGCACTGTTAGAATTTATAACGACACTGTTGTTTTCCCATCCAACATAGAAATTAAAAAGCTTACCTATATCACGAAGCTTAACAAAGTTGTTTCCGTCAATATTATAGCACGCCATTCTAACGCTGTTTTCACCTACAAAAATAGGTGCGTTTGTTTTGCTGCAGCCTTTACTTTTGCCGTTTCCTGCGCTTAATTCACCGCCAACTGCTGTGTATGCTTTATTAGGCAATATTTGAACAACGCCTACAAAAGAATTTTCAGGTGTCATGCTTAATACACTTATACCAGAATTCCATGTTACATCGAACTGCTTCTTTGTTCCATTCATTACATAAGCAATATCACGAAGTTTAAAATAATTGCTGCCGTTTATGTTATAGGCTTCAAACTGAATTTCTTTGCCGTCTACATAAACCTTTGAACTATTCGGAACTGCTGTTGCTTTCTCAGGCAAAGCTTCAATGACTTTTATATTTTCCCAAGAATTCATACTGTATGTATCTATGTAATTCTCTTCTTCAGTGTTTTCGCTGCTGGTTGTATCATTTGGAGCAACAGTATTATCTGTCTCTGGTGTTACAGTAGGAAACTGAGTGGAAGGTCTTTCTTCTTCAGCAAAAAGATAATAATAAGTCTCATCGCCAACATCAACACGAACGGCAGTATATCCAACATCGGTAAAGTTTAACTGCCACATAAGGCCTTCACTCCAAGTACCATCGCTGTTTTTTGTACTTGGAAAAGCTGTAATTCCTCTGTCAATAATATCATAACTGTATGCCGGGCATCGGTAGCCTTTATCAGTTGTCATTATATTATGCTCACTTTCCAAATCATACATACTGTTTGATATGGCAACCATAAACTGTGTATTATCGCTGTCAGAATAAATATATGCACCTTTTTCCACTTTAACATTATAATACATTAAATCCTCTCCAGCTTTTGAAGGATCTTTTGATTCGCCCCAATTGCTTAAATCTGAAGAAATAACATCAGAAACTGTAATCGCACCTATTTTTTGAGTATTTTCCATATTGGCTACAATTTCATCTTTTTTGCTGTCAGCAAATGCTACAGTGTTCAATGAACATAAGATGAATACTGACATAATTGCACCTGCTGTAATTTTTCTTAATTGCATAATATACGCCCCTTTTTCTTTTTATGTTTTTGTCACGTTTCTATTTCATAACAATTTTCATAAAATATACAATTATACATACTAATAATATAATTAAAAGAATTAATTTTCAACAGTTTAAAAATCAAGTCCATAATTTATTTACATACCAATTTTTGCAAAAACCTCTTTAACATCAAACTCCTTGGTTTGAATATGTTTTCATTTGAATTTTCTCAACTTTCCTCCTGATGCCCCATTTTCTTATTTAATTTATCCCTATACATTATGCTGTCAGCACGTTTTAATATTAAATCAGGATCTTTAGGATCATATGGTGGTCTACACACAACAAAACCAACACTTACCTTATTAAACTCACAAGGTGCACCTTTATCCCAATTTTTGCATTCAGCTATTGAAGCTGCCGCTTCTTCCGTTAAAACACCATAATATATTGCAACAAATTCATCTCCACCATATCTATAGAGCTTTCCCTTGTCCTGTAGCTCATTAGAACACACTTTTCCAAAATGTATCAGATACTTGTCACCAACATCATGACCATATCTGTCATTAATAAGTTTAAATCTGTCTAGATCAAGAAACATAATAGAAAAAGTTTTATTTTCCTCCATTAAAAACTCTATATTCCTCATCATTTTAAGCCTGTTTCCAAGTCCTGTTAAGGCATCATCTGAAACTTTTTTCTCAAGCTCATTAATTTTAATCGAACTATTTATGACTTCAAAAACAATGGAATACAATAAATGATTAACTGCAAGAAATATAATCAAGACAATTATTTGCAGTAAATATTTTTCACTCTCTAAAAAAATGATATGAATTATAGCTAACATAAAGAAACTAAGACACATGCTTATTTCTAAATATCTAAACTGCGTTTTTTGAAAATCATATATATTTTGTAAAATATAACTGTATTTAGGAATTATGTATTTTTTAAACGGAAAAAATGTTACTAATAACAATACTGTCTCAATTATTATAAAAGACAAATAATAATTTAAAAATCCAAATAAATATACTATCTGTACAGAAATAGCCATTATACCAAGAGTATACGTCCAACTCATGCACATATTAAGATAAAGCTTTTCAATTTTTTCATCATATAATAATTTCAAAGGAATTATATATATAAATCCAAATATAGTAAACTTGCCGCTTCCACTGTATTCAACATTTTTTAAAAAAAGGGTTGGCAAAACCAAAAACACAGTAAAAACAAAAAATACCGCTATTGTTTTAAATATTGAATACTTCCTTTTAAAGCAATGGTTTAATGTAATTAAATTAAAAATTAAAACTTCGATTGAAGGCAAAGTATATATATAGTCCATGGTCGTCACTCCAAAATATTTTAAGAAAAAAACCTGTTCTATGCTGTCATGCCAAATCTGTTGACTATTTTTATAATATTATATCAAAAATAAAAAACAACAACAATTTAAATATTAAATATACTAAAAACTGCTGTGTACCATAACCTAAACATCTTGTTCTGGAATCTACTCATAATATTCTCAATGAAAATCGGATAAGCTGTAATAACCAATTAAAAATACAATAAGACATTAAGTACAACAATTTGATCAGGTTGAAAATTCCATCGTAAAATCACCAAAATATTGGCAGATATATAATGATCGTTGATATACTCACATATCTTTTTTGTTTTTCCCTACTGTCTCTACATAATATCCGCTACACCAGAATGTTCTATTCCCATACTTATATTTTAAGTTTGCATGCCTATCAAATATAATGAAAGACCTTTTTCCCTTCAAATATTCAACAATTTCCAAAACACTGTATTGGTGTGGTATACGAATGGGCATATGTATATGATTTGGACAATATTCTGCTGCTATAATTTATTCTTTTTCTATCACATAATTCTCGAAGTATTTTCCTATTTCTGCTTTCACTTTTCCATATATCACCTGTCTCCTGTACTTTGGTGTAAAAACAATACGGCATTTACATTCACAACTTATATGTGATAAACTATTCATATTAAAAAACCTCCTATGTTATCTTGTGTCTTAGCAGACTCAAGATAACATAGGAGGTTTTGGCCTGAAGCCACTGATTCCTCCAGCATAGCTGGGGGTTTTATTGGTTTTACTAAAAAAATCATCTTACTGCCCCAAAAGCGTTTTTTATTCTAAAAACGCTATCCATCTGTAAAATTCAAATTTTTTTGGCTTCAAAAATCACCTTTAAAAACCGTTGGGAGACTTGATTTTACTGATTTTCGGCTATGTCATCTATTTTTGATCACCATTCCATCTTGATTTCGTGAAAAGTATGCCTGATGAAGCTGGTTGTTCCTTGACATAGGGGTATTTTAAAAAAATGTTGCTTCTTGTTTCTCTAAAGTCCTGTAGCATACAGGCGCAATCTCACGGTTACATAAAAATGTGTAACAGACAAAATCTGTTACACATTAAAAATCTAACTTTTTTTGAGGATACCTCGTAAGGCAAGACTTTTATTCCCTTTCGTTTATTGGGAAAAATAGCCTGTACCTTTTACTTCATCCACTTCTTCAGTAGTTACTTTAGGAAGAATCCACATTTTGTTTTGCAGCGTCTTATTGTTGAAGGGTGTACTCAGCCAAATCCGCAACCGCACCAGTAACCACTTTCACAACATCGGTATAATACTCTAGATTCAGATTCTTAAAAACGTCCTCCTTCATATTGGCATTCGGATTCAGATCTTCTGTATTTTCAATGATTAAAACAGCGGGAATTCCAACATTCCAAAAGGAAGCCTGATCACTTAAAAGTTCAATCGTAGCTGTTACATTTTTCATAGCAACATCTTCGTTCAAACCATAATTCTGAATTGCCTTTTCAAACACCTGTCTGATTTCCTGCTGGACTTCGTAAGTTTCTGCCTGATCAAACTGGGTAACAATAGAAAAATTCGGCTCTCCATCCGAATCCCAACCCAGCATATCCAAATTGATCACAGCCTTGATGTTATTTGCAGCATCACCTAGAGATTCCACATAAGCAGTGCTGCCAATAAATCCTTCTTCTTCTGCATCAAAGAAGCAAAAACGAATGGTACGCTCAAAATCATACTGGCTCAGCAGCTCAGCAATATGCAAAACAGCTGCACATCCTGTCGCATTGTCATCCGCACCAGGAGCGTATTCTATAGTAGATTCGATTTCTCCACCCATATCACTTTCATCACCATTCATTTCAGAAATAGCCGCATCGACACGTACAGACCCATTACTGTAGAATCCAGATGCGCACAAAGAACAATCACTTCCTCTGGATGGGTTGTTCCCTTTTTCTCGGCAATCACATTTTTATAGGGATAAGTTATTGTCATTTCCTCCATAATACTTTCTTCTTTAATACCACTTTGATATTCTACTTCCAGTCCCAGATTTTCCATAAAGTCATATACATACTGTGCTGCAAAGTCATAGGATTCTGAGCCTGTAATTCGATTGGTAAGAGTTGTTGTTTGATCTCCAACGGAGATTTCTGTTTCGCCGGAAAGTTTTGCTACATAGTCCGCAAGCTTACTTTGGTTGACAGAATCAACCAGTTCTTGAATATTGATAACCTTTTCTTCCGTTATCACTATCTCCTGATTTGAGGAGTCTGCCTTGTTGTGGTTGTTACAGGCGGTTGTGCTGAGAAGCATACACACGTTCAAAGAAACAATGAGAAATCGTGAAATATTTTTGTGTATCATAAATTACCTCCTCATATAATCAAGTATTTTTTGTTGAAAACACGGGCTTTTTAGCCCTATATATCTCAGAGAATAAGCCGGAGTTATGAACATTTCCATGTATCAGGTACTGAAATAGCGGATGAAGGGTACACGAAATAAAACGTCTTTGATTTTCGCTTTACTGGCCTTGTATATACCCATTCCTCTATGGCAGCTAACCTCCTATATCCACCAGGATCAGCTCTGTCTCCAGAGATCCTAACTTCCTTCGTCCTGACTGTCCATAACCAGGGTGTCAGCTATGCTCCTTTGCAGGGTCTTGCCCTATGGTGATCATTCCTGCCGACTACTGGCTCATTCTTTGTATCGTTGATTACTGACTCGCTTCCTGTATCAGCACTGTGATCAGTGGACGTTATCTGTTACATTCTGCTTTGTTCAGTGACTGCCCAGATGGCAATCTCCTGTATGGTTACTTGTTACGTTTAGGCTGCCTGCAAATAAACTGCCGGTCTTTTGATATCGCTGAGCATCTTTTCTGGATCATAGTCCACACCTTTCGTCAGCATTGCAAAAAACACTCGCAGTAACTTTGCCGCTACAGCCATCAGTGACTGCATCTCCTTTAAGGGATTCTGCTTTCTGGTCGTGTAGTAGTAGTGCAGTTCACGAAATTCCGCATTCTTTGCTACAAGTGACATCGCAACCTCGAAGAGCAGATATCTAAGTCTCTTACGACCTCGTCTGCTTATTGTTGTCTCGCCCTTATGCTTACCGGAACTGTTTTCTACCAGTGCCAACCCTGCAAGTTTCTGCAGTTCTTTTGGGGTATCGAAGCGACTAATATCTCCAACTTCTGCAAGGAATCCAGATACTGTCCTGATTCCCACACCCTTGATTTCCAAAAGCTTTTCAGCCATTGGAATCTGTTTTACCAACTCTTCTATCAGAGCCATTACCTCCTGCAGACGTGTATTTCTGGATTCATAATCTTCCAAAAGCATTCGGATCTCCATCCTTGCAGATACTTCTCCTTCTTTGTTTCCAACACTGTGCTCTGCAGCCTCTACCAGGGTCTTTGCCCTCGCTTTCCCAACTGCACGAATCTTTGCATCTCGCCAGATCTGATTCACTCCATCGACACCTAACGTCAGGATGTCTTTCGGAAGTGGCGCCCTCTTAAGAATCAGCATTCCGCTTTTGGCATCCGGTTTTCCGTATACCGTCTTGTATTCGGGAAAATATATATTGAACCAACGACTGATCCGGTTCTGAATTCTTGTAAGTTCTCCCTGTAACTGAAATCTCATGTTCGATGCTGTTCTAAGATCAGCATAAATACCGTCAGGCAGATATGGGATCATATAGCGCCCCTCTCGAACCAGTCCTGCGATGACTTTCGGATCCTTACGGTCGTTCTTCGTCGGATGATTATCGTCGAGTTCTTTTGATTTTTTGACATGGTGAGGATTTACAAGTACCGGTTTCATTTCGTTATCCTGAAGGAACTTGCCGAGATTGAACCAATAATGACCTGTAGGTTCCATTCCCGGAACCACCTTATCCTTGCCATGCATTTCTTTGATGTCCAGGATCCATGCTTTCAATGTCACGAATCCAGCTTCTGTGTTACTAAATTTAAAAGGTTTCTTCGAATACTCGATACCTCTATAATCAAAAGCTCTGGCAAAGTGCGTTTCACTTCCGACATCGATCCCGAGTACCAAAGTTGTTTCTGTAATAGCTTCAATTTTTGTGTTCTATGTGTTAAACTTCATTATAGATACCTCTCTGTTCAATAAGATTTTACCAACTCGCCAAGTCAGTAGTCTTATTGTACTCTGAGGTATTTTTAATTTTCAACGTCCACACTTTAAACTATACAGGAAGCTCCTTTTGTATATTAATTTTGAATCTACATTAAATAAGTAGACACGATTTATAAACAGATGTACCATATACTAGGCACCAAAAGGAAGTATCCTTATGGCGAAAAAATAATTATAATGAGGATTTCAAACGAACTCTTGTCATAATGGCAAAACACAAATTTCTTTGATCAAAGAGTATGATGTTTCTCAAACTGCTCTTTCCAGATGGATCAAGCAATACTCCACTGTTAAAATATCTAATGGTAAAATTCTGACTGCTAAACAGATTCAGGAATTCTAGAAAAGAAATGCTCAGCTTAAGGAAGAAAATCGCATCCTAAAAAAAGTGATTGCCATCTTTACACCACACTCAAACAATGATTAAGCGCAGTTTATAAGCTTCAATTCAAACACAATATTAAAACCCACTGCCGTGTACTCAACGTAAACCGCAGCACTTATTACAAACATTTATATCCTCTGGCTTCTCCAAATCAAAATATCATACAAATGATTCTACACATTTACGCTGACTATGATAAACACATCGGTGCTTATAAAACCACATATTCTTTAGGCTATCTGACACCAGACAAAATGGAGGCAACATCGGAATTGCAAGGAATCTAGCCGTTCACAGAAAATATATTCAAAAATCGCGTCTTTTTTATTGATTTTAGTCCACTGGATATGCTTATGCTTAAATTATCTCAACTTTCTTTTTATCGCACAAATTACTGATAATCTGCCCTATATCTGCTCTTAATTCTTTGTATATCACTTTTCTTCTATATTGGGGTACAAGTACTATATGAAACTGACATCTATACTTAGAATGTGCTGTACTTTTTATTTCATTTTTCATGCCAAAAAACTCCTAATTTGTTTTAGTAATACAGTCGCAAGCCTTCATTCTAAAATTATAACTAGGAGATTTTATTTACTAAAGTATTTTATTTACCCCTAGCAGAACTAAGGGTTTTGTTAAGCTAATGCATCCAATAAAAAAGGCAGTGAGATTTTTTCATCTCACTGCCCAAAAAGCATTTTTGACTCTAAAAACGCTATGTCATCTATAAAATTCCCATTTTGGTTACTTCAAAAACACTGAGAGCCTTGATTTTACTCATCTTTCGTTTTGATCACGCATTCCATTTTCATTTCCTGAAAAGTATAATAAAACCAAGACTTCGCCTCAATATTTTTATCATTAAGGTGATGTCCTATTTCTATATATTATGATTTGTTTACCATGGAATGATACCATATAACCATACAGCGCACAATGCCCCTATGACTGGACCAAATGCTGGCACGACAGCATATCTCCAGTTGGAACTTCCTTTGTTAGCAATAGGAAGTATTGTATGTGCAATACGTGGTCCAATATCACGCGCAGGATTGATGGCATAGCCTGTCAAACCGCCCAACGACATCCCCATGGATACAATGATACCGAAAACCAGCAATTTATCTACTCCACCAGCAATATTGGGTACATTTCCGCTGCCTTTTATGGCAAACACAAGTAAAAAAGTTCCCATTGCTTCGCTGAATAGATTTCTTCCCCAATGTGGTACTGCTGGACTGGTGGAAAAAACACATAATTTTACTTTTGGATTTTCTGTTGCATCAAATTGGTCTTTGTATAAAATATAAACGCAAACAGCCCCGACAAACGCCCCTGACATCTGTGCAACAATATACCCAGGCACCATAGACCAGGAAAAACTGCCGTCAACTGCAAGGGCAAGCGTCAATGCCGGATTAAACGATGCTCCAGAAGCTGTACCAAATATGAAGGCAGGAATCAAAACAGCCAATCCCCATGCAATACAAATCTGTGTCGTACCAGCATTTTTCATGGCTGATTTTTCCAATGTCACATTTGCCACTACCCCATCACCTAATATAATCAAAATTGCTGTTCCCAGAAATTCCGCAATATACGGTAACATGCTACACGCCTCCTTACTCATTGCTGATATAAAAAATCTCCTATGATGTTTAAAGCATCATAGGAGACGAGTCAGATGTGTTTTTTTAAAATGACAGCATTACTGTAATGCTTTTGCAATTTCTGTAAAGATCACCCCTAATGCATAAGCTCCAGCGTCGGGGTATCCTAAACTTCTATCACCGACTGTACCAGCACGGCCCATTCTTGCTACAATATCTTCTGTTGCTTTTGCGCCAGCAACAGCTGCTTCTGCAGCTTTATAGAAAGTTTCTTTTACAGTCATATTGTCTTTTGCACATTGCGTCCATGCATCTGCACAAGGTACCAGAGCATCAATCAGCGTTTTGTCTCCAACCACTGCACCTCTGCCAAAAGAGCGTTCCCCTGTTGCCTGTATACCTTTTACCGCTGCCTGCATCATATCAGCAAACTCTGATACAGTCAGTTTTGTTTTTCCGTCTGTTTTCTTACCGGCAGCACGGAAAGCAGATCCCCAAATGGGGCCAGATGCACCACCGCAATATTCCATAATTACCATAGAACACGCACCCAAGAACTCCCCAATTGTACTTGTTTCATGCGCCATAATATCTGTCCATTCTCTTTTGAGTTGTTTGAAGCCTTTTGCAACACTCATACCAAAATCGCCATCGCCTGCATGTGCATCTAATTCGCAAAACGGTACTTCATTTTTGATAATGCATTCACTCATTTTGTCTACAATATAAATCATATTGTCTAATGCAATTTCATTTTCTTGGATGACTGCACAAGCCTCATCTGTTGCCATACCGTAGTCAACTTCTTTTCCTTCTTCGCTTTGTGCTTTCATATTCACATAAGGAATGCTTTCCACAGGCCCATTGACTTTCATTGCTGGTGCATCACTTTCGGCATCAATCCACTGCTTCAATTCATCGTTCATTTTCATCAGTGTTACAGATGCACCTAACATATCAATACTTGTCATATAATTGCCAACAAAAGTACGATAAATTTTAATATTCCGGTCTGACAGTACTTTTGCCACCGCATTATTCAGCAGATATAATTCCTGTAAAGGTGTGCTGCCAAATCCATTGACAAGCAATGTTACCTCATCATTTTCATTTGCCTTTAATTCTTCTGTCAGTGCAGAAATCATTCTTTCTGCAAGCTCGTCTGCACTTACAATTGCTTCTCTTTGAATGCCCGGTTCCCCATGAATGCCAACACCATATTCCATTTCGTTTTCGCCGATATCAAATGTTGGTGTGCCTTTCGCGGGTACAGTGCAAGAACTGAAAGCAAACCCAATACTTTTAACATTTGCAATTGCAGTTTCAGCTGCCTTTTTTACTTCTTCTAATGTGCATCCCTGCTGTGCAGCCGCACCAGCAACTTTATGTACCAAAACTGTACCAGCTACGCCACGACGACCTACTGTGTATAAGCTATCTTGTACCGCAATATCATCATCAACTTTTACATAATCAACGGTAATACCATCTTCAGAAGCAAGATATGCAGCATTCTTAAAATTCATCATATCGCCGCTGTAGTTTTTGATAATCAACAAGGTACCTTTCTGGCTAGCTGTTTCTTTAATTGCTTGATATACTTGGATCTGTGAAGGAGAAGCGAAAACATCTCCACACACAGCAGCATCCAGCATACCCTTTCCAACAAAGCCTGCATGTGCAGGTTCATGTCCGCTGCCGCCGCCACTGATCAGGCTGACTTTCTGTGTGTCAATTTCTTTTTTCTTGATGATTTTGTATTTTTGAATAAATTCCAGTTCTGGATGTGCCATTGCAATCCCATTGCACATTTCAATGACAACAGTCTCTGGACGGTTAATGATTTTTTTCATTGGAAAACTCCCCCTTACCTTCTCTTACAGCAAACCTTTTTTAAAGTTTTTCCCAATGATATCAGCTGCTTTAATTGCTGCTGCAACACTTTCTACTGTAACAGGGAAAGGCATTGCATATACGGATTCTTCAGGAATGCATGCTTTTTTCGCAACTTCCATGAGTTCTTCCTCTGTAATGCTGTCTACACCAATATCTTCTAAGCAAACAGGTAGACCAACGGATTGACAGAAGTTCAGAACTTCCAGCATCTCTTCCATAGGTGCGTTTTCCAGCGCAAGCTGTGCGATGGTACCAAATGCCACTTTTTCGCCATGGAAATATTTGTGTGTGCCTTCCAGAATAGTCAAACCATCATGAATGGCATGTGCCGCTGCCAGACCGCCGCTTTCAAAACCAAGACCAGAAAGCAGAATATTTGTTTCAATAATATTTTCCAATGCAGGTGTTACAACATGATTTTCGCATGCCATTTTTGCCTTTAATCCATCTTCCAGCAAAGATTCATAACATAAAGTAGCTAATGCAAAAGCCGCTTTTGTGCCTTTTGCTTCTCCACAGAAGCCTTCTCTGTATCCGCAAGGCAGACCTGCATTGACTTTTGTAAAAGATTGTACGTTTGCTCTTGCTTCAAAATAGGTAGATAATGCATCCCCCATGCCAGAAACCAAGAAACGTACTGGTGCATTTGCAATGACAGTTGTGTCAATCAAGATTACGCTAGGACTTTGCTTAAAATATGCGTAATCGTCAAAAGCACCTTCTGGTGTATACAATACAGCGGAATGACTGGTGGGGGCGTCTGTGGCTGCGATTGTAGGCACAATAATCAGTGCTTCGCCTTCCGCTACACATTTTGCAGTATCAATGGCTTTGCCGCCGCCCAAACCGATGGTACAACTGCAATTGGTTTCTTTTGCCAGTTGTTGCAGACGTGCCACTTCCTGACGAGAGCATTCGCCATGGAAACCACTTTCCACAAACTGAATGTTGAATTTCTTTGCAGTTTCATCTAATTTATTTTTTACACGATTTACATCATCAGAATGTGCAATCAACAGCGCAGAAGTGCCATATGTTTGCACAAAATATCCCAAATTTAAAATCTCATCCTCACCCTGTACATATTTTGTTGGACAAATAAATGCTTTTCTCATGAAATTCCCCTCCGTTTTTATGAATTTTTTCGTTGAAAGCATTATAATATAAAATTCATCCAAATACAGTGTGATTCAATACACTCTTTTTATAAATTTAAATAGTAATATTTTGACATTTGATGAAAAAATAATACTTTTTTGACAAATCAGTTATTTTTTACACATATTGGCACGACATTTTCGATACATTCCCGGTGTCATACCCGTATCTTTCTTAAATGTCTTGATAAAATATCCAGTTTCATTGAATCCTAGTGCATATCCTATGTTGCTTATTGACATATCTGTTGTTTCTAACCATTCTTTTGCCTGTTCCATTTTTCTACATGTCACATAAATGGAAAATTTCTCTCCTGTTTCTTTGACAAACAATCGACTCAAATAGCTGGTACTGACATTACAATATTGGGCCGTGTCCTGCAAAGTAACATGCTCCAATTCCTTTGCAATATAATCTTTTGCTTTGGCAATGATTTTATTTTCTTGATGTATCATTGCTTTTTCGTTTGGACTGTCTTCGCTCGGATACTGCTTTTCATTTTCTTGTACAATAATATAATTGCAAATATCATAAAGCATATAAGAAATCATGTGTATTTGTGCATAATCCATTTTAGGTACTGCTTGGAATTCTGCTTGGTATTTTTGCAAGCGTTCTGCAATAGCTTTATTGTCTGGCAAAGTACATATTTTTTCAATCTGACTGTCTTCTGATTTCACCTGCCCAATCATAACCGCACCTAAATAAGTATCGTGAAATACAATTGGAATTGCAACATCAATCAAGCCAAAACAACATTCATAAATGTATGGACGATTTTCGCGCACAGCCTCTGCACCACCACGAGAGTCACATTTTTCGCAATATTGCCCTAATATATTATCCTGACGTATTTTTCGACAAAAATCACAACAACAACTATGCTGACTGAGCGGTTTTCCTTTATAATCCACCATAATAATTGCCATACCTGTTGTTTTTGCTAAAGATTTCTGTACTGCTTCCCATTGTTTAATTGCAAATACACTTTCCATCTTGATACAATTTTGTTTTATTTGTTTTCCTATCCCAAACTATCACTCTTTTCTTGTTTATTCCTTCCTTAGCCAATCTGTACACCTGATTTAATATACATTTCATAGATCTGTTTATTTTTATAATATATTTCTTTTGACAGTGGTATTTCTTTGTAGATGCAAAAATTGCTTCATGAAATGCCTAAAACCTTATACACCTTTGAACTAGACATTTATGGTCATTTTTATTTTCAAGCCATATTCAGAACTGTTTGCTTCAAAATTGAAAAGGCTCCAAAAAACACATAAAATTTTGAAAACACGGCTATTTATCTTCTGCAGGTATTCTTACTGTTTCCATCAATATATTTATATCAAATTCATTATTTGTTTTATTGAAACATTCACATCAATAAATCATGAAAGCATCATTTAAAATATTTTTATAACTCCACCTGGATGTTAATTGAATATTGCTTTTTACTGTTATATATGCCATGAATACACTCATGTTCATTATTCTACCACATAGCCCAGTACAAAATCAAAAAAAAATGCATGTGTTAGTGGCTTTTTCAACTTTAAAACCACCGCTAACGTTTTCTCTACTATTGTTTACAATGTCTTCTCAATTGCAATTTCAGGTTTGAATGCCACCTTTATTTTCGAGGTGATCTATATTAAAAAAGTAGACACTTGATGCCCGTCACTGCTGTTTCTTTAATTTCTTCTTTTGTAAACTTCTGTGACTCATAAAAAATTTTGTGTATGTGTCCAGTTCCTTCTCGCTCAATGATGTCATGTTTCCTTCCCAGTAACCGCATCAAACAAAAAATCACCCTCAAAAACCACTGAAAGCCTTGATTTTACTCGTCTTTCGGCTATGTCATCTATTTTGATCACTCATCCCATCTTGATTTCATAAAAAGTATGCCTGATGAAGCTGGTTGCCCCTTGGCGTAGGGGTATTTTTTAAAAAGTGTTGCTCATTGTTTCTCTAAATATAGTGGAAACAAAAAAATCTGGAATGGGTGTTTACTCTTGCCATTCCAGATTTTTTTCTTTTCATTATGTAATAATGTTAACCTTTTCGTATTGCGTCTTTAATAATTCAAATAAAATACTCATATCTCATATTCAGGATATATTCCGTCCAATAACTTGACTAATATATTTTTAATCAAAGTATTAGCTTGACACTTATTTCCGATTTTTCCTAATTCTAATAATTTTGTCTACTTTATTGACTATAGTCCATGTTTATTAAGCTAAAGCACCTAATAAAAAGAAGTCCATAACAGATCATCAATCGTTACAAACTTCTATAGATTTTTAAACACAAACATTGTAATGTGTGATTGGTGAAAAATTGGCTTATACTGAGCTGGATTTATTTCTCTTTATATTCAGAAATCAGTTCTTCCGTAAGATATTCATCGCTCATACAGTGCAGATCAGACACCCCTTCACTAATTAGTCGATAAACAGTTGAACGATAAAAAAAACTTAAGGCATCATCTAAAGATAGGTTTTCTTTTTCCGAAAAACGCTCGATAATTCGAGCATATTTTTTTTGCAATAAAATGGGGTTGGCGGTCAAATCTGTTCACTCCCTTCATAGTGCAGATATTCATCAAGCACTTTCTGTGTTCGAAAACATATTTGTAAATTAGGCTTTTCATAGCGCAGGCGGCGAATGGCTTCACCTTTCTCTATCAGGTTATCAAAATAAAGTTCGACGGTATTAAATACCTTGTCATTGGCAACACCACCAATCACAATATCATAATCTGTCGTATCATTTCCAGTTCTGCATTTCAAAATGAAGTCAAGCCATTCTTCGGAATAATTTTCGAATTTCAAAATCTTAAGTTCCTGATAAGCCTTTTCATCAAAGATATAACGAGAAACAATTCCTCTTTTGCCACGGCGCTTGAATTTTTCACACCACTTCACTGCCTGATCGTAAAGAGGCGTTGTGTAAAAGCCACATCCAAAATCAACATTTTTTCTGGAATGTACTAAATCTGGATTTTGAATCTCTAGATAGGAGCCATGATATAAAATCATAATTGAATACCCCTTTCTTCCATCAAGCTGATAATATCATCTACAATATAGTCCTTACTTTGTGTATGAAGCATCTCATACTCTGGTATGATATAGCTATTTAAAATATCACTTTTTTCAGTCAACATCTGATAAATTTCTTCGGCATTTTTTCCCAACCTGATGGCAATATTTTCAATACAAAATACAGCAAATTCCAGCTCATCTATTTTTGTTATTTTAGCGTTATCTAACATAGTTGGAACACCTCCTGTTATTTATATTCAAAATAATTATAACATCATGAAATGGAAGATAAATAATCCTATTATGGATAAATGGTTCATTTGATGTAGTCAATTCTTTATCATATATAGTTACTTGTATATCTTGATAAATAGCTGATTTTTTCTCATACTTGTTTTTATGCCGATTTTACTAGATTATAAATGACCATAACAGGAAATAAGAAAATTAAAAATGTAATTTTTAAAATAGTCTTCATTGCTATACACCTCTTTGCTAACATTTTTTGATTTTAGTCTATAAAAACTAATGGAAATTATAAATCACCAAAATAGTCCCTATATTCACAAAATTGCACAGTATTAAAAAAATCAGCCTCCACTCCAGGTTTTATTTCATGAGTGATTACTTCATTATAAAGTCTATCTGTTTCCTTAGAAAGATTTGACCAACTATTTTTAATTTCTCCATAAAATGTATCTAAATTCTCAAAATACGCATCATAACTAGCTTTCTTTTCAAAATTCATTTTTAAATCATCAAGAGTCTTCTTGATATCTAATGGTTCACCTACAGAATCCGTACCATTATATAAATAGTGCTCTATATTACAAAATCCTTCATTCCAAATGTCCGCTACAATATAATTATATGCGTTATGCATAACTTCGGATGGCTTTAATTCACGAATTAGTACGATTTTACTATCCCAATCCCATTCAACCTCTAAACAAAAACTTTCTGAGATGGCTCTAACTGGAACCATTGTTCTTCCTTGAATCACTTGAGCTGGCGAATCTAATGTAACTGGTTTATTATTGACATATAATATATTGTCGCCTATTTTAATCCGAATTATTGTTGTTCCTCTTTTGGCAATAATTGTTTTTGTCGCATCATCCCATTGAACTTCTGCCTGAAGTTTTTCGAATATTGCTCTCATAGGCACCATAGTTCGATTATTCACGATTTGTGGTGGTACATCAAATTCAATATTTGCACCATCTACCTTTACTTGAATAGAGTCTGCTGCATATGTTGAAGAAAACATTCCAAAAACCATGGTAGCAGACAATACAAAAACAACAGCTCGTTTTTTCATAAAATCACGCCCCCTTTTTATTTCAATTTAACAAACATCGCATATCAAGTCAACTTAATTATTTATAAACTTTGAATCCAATTCAGATATTTATACCCAAAATATGCCTTATCTTAATCTGTGCTCATCATTTTGCCATATGGTCTTATACAAAATCAAAAACTTGATACATTTGTTGGTGGTTATTTACAACTTGGAAACAACCACCAACTTTTTCTCCTTCATCACATATTTAATATTCCGGAAGCATTTCTACAACTGTAATTCCTGACTTGAATACTACCTCTATCTTCCTTGCATTTACCACGTTGATATTCTGAATCAGCTGGCGCACCAGCTTATCGTCGTATTCTGTCAGTACGCAGTTTGTTTTGTCTATAAAATCCTCGATATCTTTCATCTTTCTGCTCTTCTCACCTCTACTTGCTACTTTGATCTGCTTCATTTCCAGCGCTTCTATCTGTTCTGTGATCGCTTGACAGCGTTCCTCAAAGGCGGTTTCATCGCCGTTCTGCTGGGCTTGCTGTTGTATCAGCTCTGCCATAGCCTTCTGCAAGTTTTTCTTTTCTTCAGCATATTCCGAATCCTCTGTGCCATGTGTCAGAGCTGTGACTACATTTTTTCTGAATGTCTAAACGAAGTCACCTTTGTTTTCCAGCACTTGATTGATGGCGTGTAAAACTGCCCTATGTAATACATTTTCCTCTATGGTTGGGGAGTCCTTACAGTATCTTGTCCCATTTCTCAGTCTGTTTTCACATCTCCATACGGCTTTCTTTTCCCCGTACTTAGACCAGATTTGTCTGCGGTACTCACATCCGCACTCTTTGCAAATGGTAATCTTGGATAAGGCATATTTTCCGCTATGCTTACCCTTTGATTCCGTTTCCTTTTTGCTGGATTTCTTATATAAATTTGCTCGTTGGTGCAGCTCTTCCTGGACTTTATAGAATACTTCTCTTGGTATGATCGCTTCATGCGCATTTTCCAAATAATATTTTTGAAGCTCCCCTTGATTCTCTTTTCGTGTTTTAGTCAAATAATCTATTGTAAAGGTCTTTTGTGCCATGGCATCACCAATATACTTTTCATTAATCAGGATTGTTCGAATTGAATTCACGTTCCATTCTGTATTGCCCCTGATTGTTTTGATACCCTTTTCTTTCAGTATGCGGGCAATACTGTTCAGACTTTCCCCTTCCAGATATTTTCCGTAAATCAAGCGGACTATTTCTGCTTCTTCTGGTATGATATGTAGCTGCCCGTCTGTGCCTTTTCCATATCCAAACATTCTTCTGACCAGCATCTCTCCTTTTTCATACTTTCGTTTTAATCCCCATTTTACGTTTTCACTGATATTTCTGCTTTCTTCCTGGGCTTGGCTACTGAGTATGGTAATCAGCAGTTCTCCTATGGATTCCAGTGTATTGATATGCTCTTTCTCAAAGTAGATAGCGATATTTCGTTCTTTCAGCTTTCGAATACAGGACAGGCAGTCTACGGTATTTCTGGCAAATCGACTGATGGATTTTGTTAGGATCAGGTCAATATCTCCGTCCTTTTGCAGGCATCTTTCCATCATGGCATTGAAGTTATCCCTTTTTTTCATATCCGTTCCAGAGATACCGTCATCGGCATAAATCCCTGCTAACTGCCAACTGGGGTTTTCTGTAATCAGCTTGGTGAAATATGCCACTTGTGCTTCATAGCTGGTTTCCTGGTCTTCTTGTGCAGTACTGACTCTGCAGTATGCGGCAACATGGATTCGTTTTACTTCCTGTTTCTTCGTTGTATTGATATTGATCTTCGGCGGAATGACTTGGACTTTTCGTTCATATGTAATACTCATAATACGCACCCTTTCTTTATCATAGTGTTTCCGTCATCGTTGCTCCGTTTTTCAGTGTGAATACCACTCTGCCATCTTTGTATACAGTAATTATTTGGGTTATCATATCGAACAAGTCTTTGTCGAATGTTTTTTCTTCCGGCTGTTCTTTGTACTGCTGAATCA
Organism: uncultured Clostridia bacterium; assembly: GCA_902477755.1. Classification (GTDB taxonomy): domain Bacteria; phylum Bacillota; class Clostridia; order Lachnospirales; family Anaerotignaceae; genus Anaerotignum. Next base: position 118,539 of record CABSIK010000001.1, on the reverse strand, counting down.
AGTCTTCTATTTTCTTTGTGTAGTATGCTGTTCCACCATCATCTGCATCTTCGTACCGCAAAGATGCTTTTTTGTAGATCAGCTCCAGCAATCCATTTTCATTGGTATAGTAGCCGTATGCTGGATTGGGCAGCATGTAGGTACCATTCAAAAATCTTTTTTGTATGCTCCATTTCTGGTTTGAGGAAATACTTTCTGATTCCGCCTGTGCTACAGATGAATAGATGGAAAGCAGCAACTCGCTTTTTTCTGATAGTGTATAGATTCTTTCTTTTTCAAAATACACATCGATTTGTTTTTTCTTAAGTTCCCTGACAACCTTGATACATTCCACTGTGTTTCTGGCAAATCTGGATATGGATTTCGTACAAATGATGTCAATCTCTCCCGCTTCACAGTCTTCCAGCATACGCATAAAATCTGTTCTACCTTTTTCCTTGGTTCCACTTTTACCATAGTCCGCATAGATGCCTGCGAAATTCCAGCTAGCTTTGCTGCGAATCATATTTTCATAATACTCCAGCTGGGATTCATAAGAGCCTTTCTGGTGTGGAATATTGGTACTGACTCTGCAATAAGCGCAGACGTTTTTGGGCTTTTGATGTCTCGTTTCATTAGCTGTAATATCTATCCGTTTTACTTTTTCTTTCATGGTATTCCCCCTTTTTTCAAGCAAAGGATACCTGTTTTTCAGTGACACATCTACTATTTTTTTCATAAAGTTTGGCTCCTGTTGGCTGGAATGTTTGCAGATTCAAACAATCTATTCTGTAGTATTCTTCTTCTGTAATTAGATTTCGAAACAGCATTCTTGTCAATAACTCCTTAGAAAGTTGATATCTGATTTCGCTTTGTATCTGATCTTTTGACATTTGTAGTCCTCCTTAATTTTTACTTGATTTTTATAGACTTTCATCAGCAAACAACCAATTTCCTAATGAAAACCTATAAATAAGAAAAAGCAATATAAACTGTGCTTGGCTGCACACATAGGCGTTTCACCTCCCCCATCATGCGGGCTGCCGTCCTTGCGATGTCTGGGACTCGGCAGAAGTATCATTATCCCTCTGTTTTGGTCGTGGCATTTGATCCCGCCAAAAGATCATTCCCATACAGTAAAAATCGCTCGGATCATTCTTGCTTCACATCCTGTTGATCGTCATGGCGCACTGCATGGTACTGCTTATCCCTTTCGGGCAAAACAGAGTAACGTATTTATATTGCCTGTATGTAGTTTTCAAGGTACATTGAAGGGAAAGAAAAAACCTCTTACTGATAAGCCGAAAAATGAGGATGTTTGCCCCGCTTTTTTTGAAAATTTTTGAAGAAAATTTTCAAATGAAAAATCCCCTCACTTATAAGCCGAAAAAATGTACCCTTTAACAACCAATTTTGAAAATTTTGTGCAATTTATTTTGTTTTTTTCAAAATCCACTTTTGCGTCTATTGGTTGCCGTTGTCTTACCTAATTTTTGTTTTTGGGTATGTAGTTTCAATACAAATAAAAATCCTTCATATATCAGGTCACTACGAAGGGGTTTAATGCAAAAAACTTTTTATTTTTTAAACTTTCAGCTATATGAACAATTTATTTGATGATGAAAGGCATATTTTTTATATAAAATTATGCTAAAATCATATCTCCTGCATAATCTACAACAAAGTAAAATAATGTGTTTTAGCAAATAAAAAAACAGCTTCAAATCCCATTGCCTAGGGTTGAAACTGTTTATAAAACATAAACTTATATAAAGTATTCTAAATTCTCAAAACACAAATCATTTCAATTGGTCTTTTAAAGCTATCTTCTAATCTTCTTTATTAAATTCCAAAATATCTTTTTTATTTAATTTATATTGCAATTTATCTTTTTCCATCTTGTATAGATTGATTTTATTGGAAGAACAATAGCCTTTAACTTCTCCCTCAAATTCTGGTCTTACTGCACATCCCAAAATAATTGAACTTGGTCGAATCATATCAAGCAAAGCTCCTTTGTCTTCGGCATTCCACTTATCACCGCAAGCCCCTTGGTCCCGGATAATTCTCCATTCTTTTTCATATCTCCATTCTGGTGACTTTGAAGTAAGACTTTGAATAAAAAGTTTCCATGTATCCTTTTCAATACTTTGCGGATCAAAAAAATCAAAACAAGTTTTTTCTTCAGAATATATTACAGGAACTGCTGTAAACCTTAAACTTCTATTTATTTCCAACAAATCGTACTCTACACAAAATCCACGATGATTATTTGCATAATGAGCCCACATTAGCAAAGAATCTTTCAATTCACTAAGACAAGATACACCTGTTGTATCTTTTAAACTGTCAAATTCAGTCTGCAGTTCTTTCATATTTTTCTTAATTATTAGTTGTAAATTTTTCCATGCATTACTTCCAGGAAGAATCCTGCTATTACCTGATAATAATTTCAAAGCTTCATTAAAAACCTTTTTCTCATCAATGGAAATACCGCAATCAAATACATCATTAAAATTGCATGGTGCAGAATACCACATTTTATTATTTTTGACTGCATCAAGGTTTTTGGGTGTATCTCTATAATATTTGTATAAGAAAGCCGATGCGTAGCATGTATAATAATATCCAACTTTCTCAACGGCATGTTCTCTTTCTTTCCCATCTTCTGTCATCGCAGTAATCATCTCTTTATGTAATGCTATTTTCCATTCATCTTCTTTTTTTGGTTCTTTCATCTTACACCTCGTTTCAACTGGATGCACAAAAATTTTCCATATTTTTTATTAACTATTCTGCTGTGCCTCACTTTTGATTTGTCTTAAAATATCATCCGATAGATTTATTCTTCTCTTCAGCTATTTTCATGCATAATATAAATCAACTCATATGAATTTTAAAAAATTAATCTTCCCATATTCTTCATTCTCGCAACTTATAATTTTCTGAATTTCCTTAAGATTATCATCATCTAACTTATCATTGTGTTGTAATATTATCCAAGTATCAAATACTTTATATGTGCTGATATACATATTTTTCCATTCTAAATTGGTATTACTTCCATCCACTAAATATATATTAAATTGATTAGATATATACGCTCTAATTCGATGCACCGGAGTAATGCTTGTTGCATATTCTAAAATATCATCCTCAAAATAAAAATGAGAAATTTTCGCCCCTAATTTTAATATTTTAAAACACAACTTTTCATATATATTCAAAATATGTATTTGTCTTTCTATATCCTCTAATGCGCTAACATCAAAATATTGACAACGCACAACATCGTATGTAGCACTATTAAGTTCTTCTTGGTCTAAAAAATACTGAATAAAATCTTTATAGAATGTCGTTTGTTTTATTCTCTTTGCAACATCAAAATCATATAATTCTTCAAATACTCGCAAAGGGATAGGTTCTGCCATAGGATCAAAATGGATGTGCTTTTCTACTTCTGAATCACATAGCGCAAATGCCAATGGATCTAAAACTATATTCATCAACAATAACATTCCAATTGCTTGTTTCAGCAGTTCTACGAATAAACTTGTTCTTTGGGTGATTAATTCTTCTTTTTTCCAAGGATAAATAAAAAATGTATCAAATCCTTGCTTGTGTATATATTTATTTGCCTTTTTCAGCAATTTATCATAGGTATCAAATACTTCTGGAATAGCAGACTTTATTTCTAAATATGCATTATTAGTTTCTTGTAAATATCCTTAATTTTCTTATCAGAAGGAAATCTTTCTTTTGCTTTCCATTTTTTAAGCTTTTCATTATCTTTAGATAAACAAAGCACATTGTTTAGATTTTCATCATCTTCAGATAAATAAAGCATATTGTTTAAATTCTCAATGCTTTGGCGCACAGAATAAAATGCACAATCAAAATACCCATCTTCGTATAAAAATACTGCATGTTTCAGTAATTCCACTGATTCACTCATAAAACTGTTACAAAACATTTTGTCAGCCATTCCTGTTGTAGGGAAAAGAAATCTCAGATATTCCATCAGTTTATCATGGTCAGGCAGTGTAGTTTTGATAAGATATTTACGGTCTTGATCGTCCATTATTTTCTTCCAATCCTCTTTTTCCACAAAAGCACCCCCAATAAAAATATAATTCACACTTTATTGATACTTACAACACTTTAAACAGGTTTATCTTCAACTATTTTCTAAAAGCTATGCTCTATCCCTACAAAAATATTTGCTTATGTATTTTTAAAACCATTTGAAACCTTTATACCTTCATGCAATTTTTGACAATGATTTACTCATTCTTTGTATGATTTTTTTCAAAATCAAGCTTTGCACAACCGCTGTTGGGTTTCTTTCCCTTCTTTTCTATAGAAAAAACCATTTCTTTGATATACCAATTATAATTAGTAAAGTATTTGCGGATAAGAATATATAATTGCAATTTATTTTTAGCGTCAATTTGCGCTGCTTTTTCTCTTGCCAAACCAATCTGTTCTTCTATTATCTTTGAGTTGCTTTTTAATAAGCCCTCAATCTCTGTTATCCTTTGCTTGTTTAAGAATATGTTGTTTGATAATGAAGTGATTTCATTATTGTACTTTATTTCTTCAGTTGTATAGGAACCTATTGGATTTATAATTTGAGATTTTCTCAAGGCTACTATTCGTTCATTTTCTATATTGATTTGCTGCAACCTTGACCTTTCCTCTATCAGTTGTTTACTTTGGGCGGCTGTATTCAACGCTATTTCAAGATGCCTTAAAACACTACGACATTCTTCATCTATAACCATCATTTCTTTTTGAATATCAGTAGCAGATTTTACCAAAGTACCATATGTTTTTATTTCACACATGGAACAATTTTCGCATGGGGTTCTGTCATCAAAAATCTCCGAATTAAATTTTATATTATTGACAGAAGAAATAACCTCTTTATATAGCCTTAAATAATCATTTCTCATTTCAATATAGTCATCATTTTTATTTAACATATTTGAAACTGAAAACAGAAAATTCTCCAAATGATTATATGTAGTTGCAAGTACAGCGCGTTCTGCTTCCATTTTCCGATTCAAATTATCCTGCACTTTTAATGAGGTTTGAAGATTATTATTTTCAATGTTCAATTTTATTTGTAAATCATGGGCTTCTTTTTGGTTTCTATTGGTGTTTTTAATAGTGTGACAAAATGTAACTATTGCTATGAGTCCAGCAATTATAGAGCCTATCATCCCGCCTGCAAAGTTTATCCAATCGTTTCCACTTGCATTTTTATATGCAACAAGACCATTGAACAAAACAAAAATTCCAACGCAGGAAAATAGAATTAATGCTAAGATTAGTAAAGCATAAATAACTTTTGATATCTTATCTTTCATAAAGTTCCATCCTCATCATTTCATCAGTATGTAATTTATTTCAATCGCTCACACAACGGCAACAGCCGTTCCAATTTTTCTACAATGCGTTTTTGCTCGGCGAGGGGTGGCAGGGGTAGCAAAACTTTAGTAAGTTCTTTTTGATTTATTTTGGGCATTTTCACACGACTGGACATCGCATCAGCAATCTGAACATTATATCCATCAGAAAGCAGGTAATAAAGCACATACTTTTTATTCAGAGTAGTATTAAGCGGGTACATATCTGCACTACACAATCCGTCAAATGGAGCAATTACAGCTTTTCTCAAAAGCGGACGAATTTTAGAATAGATAATTTGTCCCTTTTTAAACAAATGATTAGCACTTGCAACTTTGTCCTCTCTAACAGTACGACATTCAAGCAAGCGTCCCGTTCCTTTTTCAATATTATCAGGAGCTATATGCATGTATTCAGCATATTCCGAAGGTTGTACTAAGTTAGTTGCAATATCAATAACAAATAATAACCTCACCCACTTCCAACTTTCTGGAATATCAAAAGGCTTTTCTTCCTCTGTGATTTCAGGCAATGGCTTTTCTTTTTTGATTTTCTTTTCTGCAATCAATCGCTGTTTTTCTTCTTGTATTTTTGCAAAAAGTTCCTCTGCTGTGCCTTCTTCTGCTCGCTGCTCTACCAGCTTACCTTGAATGGCATACTGCAAAAGTGATTTTTTCATATCCTCCGGAAAACGGCTGTTGAACTTTTCCAGCTTGCTCCATGCCTGCTCATAGCGGTCGATATAGGGCAATAGTTCCTCAATTTTGGCAACAATCCGCTTTTGCTCGGCAAGGGGTGGGAGGGGAATCAATACTTTCACAATATTCGCAACCGCAAGTCCTGGTTGGGCTGTTGCTGTCGCATATTGGTTTAGATTCAACGCTTTCAAAAAATATCCACACCACAAAACATCTACTATATTATAATGGTCTACTACAACAGCATGTTCTGTTGCATAAAATTTTCCATCAGCTAAATTGATATTTCCACAAAGTGCTCCTTGCCTTCCTATAAGTGCAAAATGACCTTCTCTATTATAAGTAGATACAAATCCTCTTACTCCATTACCTCCAAAACATAGATAAGGGTTCTGTGCGGATTTCTTTTCATATATATTAGCTGATGTAATATTTTTTCCTGCTTGTAATCCAAATATTTCCCCAACTCTCACCCACTTCCAACTCTCTGGAATATCAAAAGGCTTTTCTTCCTCCGTAATTTCCGGCAATGGCTTTTCCTTTTTGATTTTCTTTTCCGCAATCAATCGCTGTTTTTCCTGCTGAATCTGTGCAAAAAGTTCTTCTGCTGTGCCTTCTTCTTCTCTCTGTTCCACCAGCTTCCCCTGTATAGCGAGCTGTAAAATACTGTTTTTTAATTCCTGTGGTGTCATTCTATTTTCCCTCCCAGCAAAGAGGTGATTTCATCCAGTACCCTGTCAATCTCTGCATTGAGTGAAGCTCTTTGCTCCTCATACCTTTGAATCAAGTCCATAGGAGCCAGTATTTCTTCTTCCTCATGTGGGTAGCCGCACTGGTCGAGATTGTAGCCTAATTCCTCTGTTAGTTGTTCTACTGTGAACTTCTTCGCCTTGTCAAAGCCTTCTTCTGTGATTTCCTTCCGATTATCCCACCAATCCAGCACAGGCTGGAAGTGTTCTAGTTTCATAGGTTTCGTTTTAGAAAAATGTTTGTATCCTTCCGGCATATCCAGACGATAGAACCAAGTTTCTTTTGTGGGGTGCGTATTGTCAAAAAACAATATGTTTGTAGTAATAGAAGTGTATGGAGAAAATACGCTGCTTGGTAAACGAATAATGGTATGGAGATTAAACTCCCGCAGCAGTTTTTTCTTAATACTCACTTTAGCGTTGTCGGTTCCAAACAAAAAACCGTCAGGCAAAATGACCGCCGCACGTCCGTTTTGCTTCAGGCGGTACATAATCACCGACATAAACAAATCTGCTGTTTCACTGCTGGCAAGGTCAGTCGGAAAGTGATTTTTCACATCTGCCTTTTCTGAACCACCATAAGGCGGATTCATTAAAATCACATCTACCCTATCCTCTTCTGTATAGTCCAATACATCATGCAGTAATGTATTATCATGGAACACCTGCGGCACATCAAGCCCATGCAGTAAAAGATTGGTGACACATAACATATAAGGAAACTGCTTTTTCTCAATACCATAGATAGAATGGCTGTATGCTTCTTGGTCTTCTGTGGTATCGACCAGTTTTTTCAGTTCTTTCAGCCAGCTAACAATAAAGCCACCAGTGCCACAAGCAAAATCTGCCATAGTTTCACCAATCTGCGGCTTGATTACCTGTGCCATAAAATCCGTTACCGCACGAGGGGTGTAAAACTCACCAGCAGAACCAGCGCTTTGCAGTTCTTTCAGTATGGTTTCATAAATCTCACCAAAGGCATGGCTTTCCTCATAGTCACTGAAATCCAGCTCGTCAATGACATTGATTACCTGACGGAGCAATACACCATCTTTCATATATTGATTGGCATCAGCAAATGTAGTCTGCACAATGGCTTTTTTAATCGGTGTCGAAGCATCTACTGGAAGTTTTTTCAAGGTTGGAAATAGCCTATTATTGACAAAATCCAGCAGTTTATCACCGGTAAGGGCTGTACCAGATTTATCATCCTGCGCCCAGTTCTGCCAGCGACATTCTTCTGGAATAATAGACTGATAATCCTCGTCTTCCCATTCCCAATCCTGTTCTTTTGCATCATACACTTTCAAAAAAAGCATCCATGCAATCTGCTCAATGCGCTGGGCATCGCCGTTGATACCCGCATCGTTTCGCATAATGTCACGCAAACGCTTTACAAATCCTGTCAAATTACTCATATCAAATTACCTCATCTGTATAAATTTCCTGTTCCAATTCCTGCACTGCTTTGAGGTATCCTTCTTTGCCGCCAAAATAACTGGCAATCTTTGCTGGTTTCCCTAGCTTTTGAAATGGATCAAGCTTCAAAACTTCTGTTTTCTCAATTTCATAAATACCTGTATTCATATATTTGTCTAACAATGCTTCCAAAACCTCTTTCGCAACACCACTGTATTTGCTGAAAAAATCACGTTTTTTCACGTTATTAGCTCTTTCTTTTCGTGTTAATGGCTTTTTGTCAAAAGCGACATGGCAAATAAAGTCAAAATCATCTACTTCCGTCATATTTTGGTCAGCTTTCAACAATTCTAAATCAATACCACGTTCACGCAGCAAGTTACGAATTTTTTCTTTCTTTTCCTGCGCAGACCATTGATGAATAAAGTTATCCAAAGAAGCATATTCCCCTTTGATATTTTCTTTTGTGTAGTCCACAATGCTTTCCTGCCGCAATAGTTTTCCATTGGCATCATACACCGATACTGTTTTATGAATAATCTGCACCTTACAGCCATTTTCGTCTACAATTGGTTTATACTTTGGTTCTAGTGGTGGTTCTGATATGCCTTCGCCTTCTGGTGTGTCTTTTGTGCCAGAAGGCTTTGCTCCTGGTGTAAAACCCTCATGGATTTCGATTGGTCCATCCCATTCTGGATCAGCAAACAAACGTGTTACATTACGGAAATCCATCACTACAAAATGTGTCTTGCCTTCTTTTTCCCTCAAACGAGTACCACGCCCGATAATCTGCTTAAATTCTGTCATAGAACCAATCATTTCATCCAATACAATGAGCTTTGTCATTTTACAATCTGCACCTGTAGACAGCAATTTAGAAGTGGTTGCAATCACAGGATATTTTTCAGAAACAGAAAGGAAATATTCTAACTTTCTTTTCCCATAATCATCACTGCCTGTAATACGTACTACATAGTCTGAGTTTTCTTTGACCATATCATTATTCAAATTCACAAGAGCCATTCGCATACGTTCCGCTGCATCTTCCGTGGCACAGAACACGATTGTTTTTGCCATGCGGTCTGTGCTTTTCAAATATTTTGTAATTTCTTCTGCCACTTGCTGGATACGATCTTTTATGATGATATTATAGTCATAATCGCTATTGGTATAAATACGATCGGGAATTTCTTCGCCATTGATGTCCTTCTGTCCCTTTCGCGGACGCCAGCCTTCTCCAATGTTTGTTCTTATTTGTATCACCTTAAAAGGTGCAAGGAATCCGTCCTCAATGCCTTCTTTCAAACTATATGTATAAATCGGTTCTCCAAAATAACTCAGGTTTGAAATATATTTTGTTTCCTTTGGTGTGGCTGTCATACCAATCTGGGTAGCAGACTGGAAATATTCCAGAATCCTCCGCCAGCGGCTTTCCTCTTTCGCAGAACCCCTATGACATTCGTCTACAATGATAAGATCAAAAAAGTCAGGAGAGAACAACTCTCTAAAATATTCCTTATCATCATCTCCCACCAGCTGCTGATACAACGAAAAATATACTTCGTAGGAAGTGATTGTACTTTTATCATCTTTTGCCACATTGATTTTATGGGTAACTTTTTCCAGCGGTGCAAAGTCCTGCTGGATCGACTGATCGACCAGCATATTTCGGTCAGCCAGATACAGAATTTTTCGTTTTAAGCCACTTTGCAGCATTCGATACACAATCTAGAAAGCAGTATAGGTCTTTCCTGTTCCTGTTGCCATAACAAGCAAAAGCCGCTGCTGCCCTTTTACAATGGCATCTACAGTACGATTGATCGCAATACGCTGATAATAACGAGGAGGATATGTATTCTGACTGGTATAATAAGGCTGTTCCAATATGGTTTCTTGTTTGGGTGTCAAGTTTGACTCCTGCTTATATCTGGCTACCAGTTCCTGCTCTGTTGGAAACTCGTCCAAGCCAAACTCACGCTCTTGACCTGTAAGAAAATCGTGCTCCACAAAACCATCGCCATTGGAACTGTACGCGAAAGGTACATCCAGCATTTTGGCATAGGTCATTGCTTGCTGCAAACCATAAGAAACGCTATGTGTATTGTCTTTCGCTTCTACAACAGCAATTGGATTATTGGCACTCAGATATAAAATATAATCTGCTCGCTTTGGCTTTTCACGAAACACAAAATTTCCTTTCAGATTGATTTTGCCATCAGTGATTCGTGTTTCCATTGTGATTTTATCTTGGCTCCACTTGGAAAGAATGGCTGGGGTAATATATTGGAGCTTGATATCTTCTTCACTCATTTGGTGTTTTGGTAAAATCGGACTCATTTCCATTCCTCCTTGCTTTGATCTTCTATTGCGCTTCCATGGTTAAATATAAAAAGCTGACTATTCCCATTCTTCTTTTCCGTTCTGCCAGCAGAATAAGAATGATAATATCGTTTCAGATATTTTTTTCGTTTTCTACAAATTTCGATATGCTCTATTATATCACAGAATGAAAATATCGTATAGAATCAGAAACTAAGATATGTATACAGAAAAGGAATTCATTTTTCTTTTCTGTATACATATAACTGTTATATTGAATGGTTCACATTCACAGCTCTTTGTGAGCCATACCATGAATCAGCAAAAAGGCAGACCTCTCCCGTCAAAAGCCTTACTCTGTTTTAAAAATTTTCTACCCCCTCTTTTTCAAAAGAAAATGACTGCGTTCTGTTTGTCAGCTGAACCAAACAGATAGCAGTCTTTTCTTTTGCATAGAAAAATAATTTATCTTTTTCACGCAGCGGATGTGAAGTCTGCGTATGGCGTCCTCATGATATTGGACTATAAAATTTAAATTTCATTCTTCGTCACTCCTTTGATATCTTACGGCAGCCTCCATAGTTAGAATACCATTGATTTTTTTCACTTCATTGACGCAGCGGATATGCAGCCTTCTCATGGTTGCCTCATCCATGTCATTGATAGCAGCAAGCATACTTTCCAGCTTTGCCATCTCCACTGCGATTTTGAAAAGCAAACGAGCCAAACGGTCTTCTGATGTTTTTACGATACCCTTCATGGATTCTAATATTACATCTGATAAAAAATCTATATGTTTTTCCTGATATAGATAACCAGAATAAAAGTGAATGGCTCTTTCTATAAATGCACTTCTGTTTGTCAAGCCTTCCATTGCAACCGCAGCATCACTTTTTTGAACCGCATCCTTAGAAAGCCATACGCTATATCTTTGTTTTTTATATTCTTCGCTCATTTTGTTCTCCTCTCGTAAACTTTGGCACTGCGCTGGTGCCAGCACCTGTGCAAAATCGCTTTTTTTCTAAGGGAATCTTGGCATTTCTTGTTTTCATAGCCACAAACCAGTGCTGTCTGCCTTTGACCAGCGCTGGCAAAAAATCTCCGCACTGCGGGGATTTGAGGGACGCTGCCGGCAGTTCAGCGCCGGCTTTTCTCCTGCAAAGTTTTTTCGCCTCTGTCAAAGTCCTCATTTGCGGATATCTGCTCCAAGCACCCTCTTTTTTCCTTCGCCCAAAACCGGGGCAAATTTGCTTCAAACTGCCCTGTCCTGTAACTGCTCCACTTGTTCTACAAAGCGGCACACAAGGGCAAATAGGGCGCAAAAAAAAGGCGAACCTTTTGGCTCGCCTACTCTTTGTTTTGCTTATTCTGTTGTTCTGGATTAGAAAATCATATCATTTTCTTGTGAAATATCCTCTTTTATCGTGTGTTCGTTTACAATCTCTCCCAGCAGTTCTGCTCTTTGGCAGAATGCATCACATAAAACTGTCCTGCGTTCTCTGCTGATATAAGGTGACTGGGATAGAATTTCTTCCATTTCTTCTTTCATGCCATCCAGTGCTTTGAGATCAATCCATGAAAAATCTTTTACCAGTTTGATCTGTTCCCTATGGGTTTTCTTGAAAGGCTTGGCTGGCAGATTGGGAGAAAGTGGTTTGATCAGACTTTCCTGTGTGTTATACCATAGTGATGTTCCGCAGTCAAAAATAGGTGCAACACCAATCCATTCTAATGTAACTGCGTTTCGAATCAAGCCAAAGTTATTGAAATGCCTGTCTTCATTTCCGATCAGAAAATCCAAAACAATCATTTTTTCTGTCTGCTCTCTGATATTTTTTACACCAAGTTGTTCCGCACAACTCAGATAAAATTCATAGTCCGAGAGATCATTTGGCTTCTTTCTGCTCTGCATGATATGGTAAGCGGATACCAATTCCGTTTCAGAAGTAATGAAATCCTGGCAGACAGAAAACGGTTTTTCATGCTCCCACAGCGATGTATACTTCGTATGTGGGATGCATAACCTTTCCGCAATCTGAGAAGCAATGACTTCGCATAAGGGTTCCTGTTGATATGGATTGCTTCCACCTTTGATCAAAACTCGTTCCCCATCTCTCACTTTCCATGCCTTTGTCATCTGACCTTCCAGCGTAACGTCTGGTGTCATGGTGTCAAAACATTCTGTGATTTCCAAATTTCCAAGCATCATTTCTCCAAACTGATCCGAGAAATCGTTGTCAAAAAACTGGATTTGCTCCCATGACACAGAGGAATCTTTTGGTTTCAACCAATATTGATCTGATAAACTTAACCCAAAACTGTCTTTGAGCAGTTCTTTTGATGTAATCATATTTCTTATATCCAATACTTCTTGCAGTCTTGGTCGACCTTTTGGTATAGTTCGTCTGTCCAACCACTTTGTCAGAGCCTGCTGATCTGCGTCTTGTTTGCACATCGTTCCTACTGGCATATGCTCTGCTGTGTATATATTTTTTATGCTTTTGATGTGATAAAACGAATCCATTTCTACATCCGCGACTTTGATTTCTCTATGCATCAATGTAAATTCCACTGCCATCACCTCCTGCTTTTTTCAGAATCATATCCATAAATTCTGCGTCAGTCAAGAAATATACCGCTTTTTACTTGACACCTTTTGTCAACAGAGTTTATATACCACAAGCGGCTTTGCCGACTTTGGTGAACAGGTGGTTTTTATTTATGGATATTTTTCAGCATTTTCTTTCGTACCAATCTGAAAACACATCAGCGTTCTCAGATATTTTTCGCACCGCAAAAGAATTTCATCAGCTCCTTGGACAGAAAAGTTATCTACTCAATCATTAATCTATCCATGTTTTTTCGCTTAATTGTGGAAATGGATTTCTGCGCTTTGGAAGATGAAATTTATCAATCCATTTCGGATTTGCAGAAGAAAATACAGGATGATTTAGAAAGCAACGACGGTTCCATACCTAAGTTTGATTGTCAGGAGCCTTCCACGCAGCAGGAACTTTGCTGGATTTCGCTGGCGGATGTACTACTGGAACAGGCAATGACTGCCTTTCATAAACAAACTGTAATGACTTACCATGGCACTGTCGACCTCGTTGATCTGAGGCAGACAGAACAAAAACTCATAGAATTTCTGGGCAAGGATAGCTGGGAATTGTTCCAACTGAATTTGATTCACTGTTTTCTGCCCTGTTCCTTACTGCAGTTATTTCATCAGGGTATCGTCATTGAAATCACAAGACGCTTCCTGTCACGAGATTTAGAAACGGATCAGGAGATCTTTCGATTGTATCTCAAGCGTTTTTTCTGATTTCTCTTGCTTTATTTACTCATAAGCATCACTTCATTTCATATCTTTATAGCGAAAATGAGATAGAGCTTGCAACAGGGGCAGCAGGGACAGTTATTTTAACAGTACCAGAAAAACTGTCACTACCGTCACTGTTTGCCTAGCTCTCAGAAATAAAACTCAGAGTTTTCCTTGATTTCAAAGCATTTTCTGTACATTGATTTTTTGGCATAACGGGGACAATAGACTTATATTTCTACGAGTAACTGTCACTGCCAGGGTCAGTGGAAATATTTTTTCTATATAACCATCACGGTATATCCTGCTCATACCATGCCCGCATCGCTTGCGTCAAGGGATGTTCGCAAAAAAGGGTTCCTGTAATATGTGATTTTGCAGTGTTACTTCAAAGATATGCTCTGGAGACAGACCAATCCTCTGCATACTCCATTAGGTATGTGATGACCAGACCGACATAGGACTCCTTGTTAGGAAAAATTCCAACAACACTAGTTCATCTTCGAATCTCCCGGTTCAGGCGTTCGATCATGTTGGAAGACGAGATTTTCTGGGCTCCAGCTTCGGAAATGCGAAAAAGACAGAGATTCCTCCAAACCGTTTTCCGAACATTGTGCGGCTTTAGTAAAGCGCTTTGAATAGATATCTATGATTTCATAAGCCCGCTTTCTTACCAGTTCCACGGTGGAAGCAGCCAGATTTCCTTCAGCACGAAGGCAAAAGACTTCTTCTCTTTCTGCGACACATAGATCAAGATATTCCCTTTGCAGCGCTGTCAGGAGGCTCCAGGAAAAGACTCCCGGATAGCAAAAACCGTACCGACATGCGCATCTGAAATGACCAACTTTGGTGTCCTAAAGCCTCGCTCTTTCAAGTTTTGAAACAGCAGGTCATACGAGTCTCTGGATTCTTCTACCATTGGCTCTACAGCACTGATATCTCTACGACCATTTTCATCCACACCGCATACGATAAGTACTACTGTATTGAAGATTCTGCCATCTACATGCACTTTTTCGTAGAGTACATCTACCCACAGAACCAGCTAAGTAGCACTGGACAAAGATCGATTGCGGAACTCGTTAATCTGATTATTGAGTCCCTTGGTCATCTCGTTAACATGATTTTGGGATAAATTTCAATACCCAAACTCTGGACCAGCTTCTTCATTTTACGGGTAGAGACACCCTGAGCAAAGGTCTACTGAACTCCTCGAATGAGTGCATCCTCACTACACTTATGTTCCGTCAGAAAGAACAGAACATAGCCTCCCTGACAAACTTTGAAAACCATGAGATACATCGTTCCCATCCGTGTGTCCAAGCGACGGAGACGGTATCCTCTACGATAGCCGATTCGACTGTGTTTGCACGCTGACTTTTCTCAACAGCCATCTGTTAATCCGCTTCAGCTTCCATGAGCTGTGTACATAACCTCAGTATGGGATTTGGCTACGTGATGCATTACAATAGCAATTCTGTGAGATCTATGATATTCTTTTTATAAACCATTAGAGTTTCTCCTTTGCATGACAATTGTGTGGTAACTATCATTTTACAGGAGCCCTAATGGCTTATCTATTTCCTGCACACTTTTGCAAACTTTATTGTACTCTATCGGTTAAAACAGGCAGAAAAGTCGCCTGTTATTTACATGTCATCTTTTGGATGGTATATATAAAACAAAAGTGGAGTGCCTAATTTCAAAGCATTCCATCCCCAGTCTTATCATAGAAGAATCTTATTTACAGACTTTTTTTCATACCTTCAATCATCTTTTCAAGACAGAGAATGATCTGGTGTCTAATATCATAGCCGGTTGACTGCCGGCTACCAAACAGTAGCATTTTACTTTTGCAAAAAAATCTTGACATAATCTTCATTATGATGTAAAAATACTTCTTTCTTTATAAGAATTCTATCATATCACTCTTATGTAAACACTATATCAAGAAGTATATAGTTTCCTCATTCTCCATTGAAATATGGCTGTCAAACCTTTTTCTTAAATTTAAAACTATATTTTAACACAAAAATACCGATCCCCAATTGCTAGATTTTTGGTCTAACTTTTTGGGGTCGGTACATCTGTAACAGACTTTTTATAATTTATTAAAATATTACATATAACTATAAAATATATTGAAATGAATTATATCACTTTTATACAATAATTCATCAATATTTGAGCAACTTCAGCACGAGTAGCAGTTCCTTTGGGATCAAGAATGCCATCGCCTTTACCAGATAACAAACCTGCACTAACTGCCCAAGAAATTGCATTTTTTGCCCAATTGGATGTATTATCTGCATCCTGAAAAGCTGTTAAATCACCCACTATATCCGTGTTACCACCTTTATAATTAGTATAGTTATATAGAATAACTGCTAGTTGTTCACGAGTTACATTGTCCATAGGAACGAACCTATCGCTACTATACCCATTTACTATATCATTTTCAAATGCCCATTGTACCGAATCTGTATACCATTGGTTAGATTCAACATCTGCAAATTGATTTGTACTAGTAGTTTCAGGTGTGTTTTCTAAGCGATGTAATACTGTTACAATCATAGCACGATTCATAGCTTCAGTTGGTGCAAATTCTATATCGGAGATACCTTGCATCATACCATTTTCATAAACATATTTAACAGCATTATAATACCAAGCATTTTCTGAAACATCTGTAAGCAACATTGAACTTGGTTTTGGAGCTGCTATAACTTTTGAAAATGTAGCATTTACAGTCACTTTAGATGCAGGCATCTTAAATGTGTATTCTGTATCTGTTTTCTTTGTAAATTCAATCTGGTTGCCATTTTTATCAGATACAGAAAGTGTGTCTAGCTTATAGCCTTCGTCTGGTACAGCAGTAATGGTCACTATTTTATCTTTATTTGCAGTTTTTGGACTAATGGTAATTGTACCACCATCTGTATCTGATATAGAAATTGAGTATGATGTAGGAGTTACACTTCCACCGCCAGAGCTATTGCTGCTTGAGCCATTACCTCCACCATTATTAGATGTTGATTTAATATCAACAGTAACCGTACAATTTGCAGTATAACCACCATCTACTGTTTTAACTGTAATCGTAGTAGTTCCATTTGCTAAAGCAGTAACCAAACCAGTATTATCAACAGTAGCTATATTAGGGTTACTTGAAACCCAAGTAACGGATTTATTGCTTGCATCAGCTGGAGTTATAGTTGCTATAAGTTGTTCTGTGGCCCCTATTTGTGATAGCTTTGTAGTCTGTTTGTTTATTGCAATACTTGTGACCGATACCGTCTCTGAATCATCAGGAGTAAAATTAATTAAAATATCGTCTTTGTCTGCCTTAACAATTTCTCCAGTTGTGGACTCCAAATTATATGATTGTGTATCTTCTAGGCTAGTAACACTAATATCTTGTGTGAATTCCACCTCTTTAATAAGCTTCACATCTTCAAATTTCACTGTTCGTAATGCCTTATTATAGCCCATCATCTCTATAATTTCGACATTCATATAACCATTATCCGTTGCAACATATTTTACAGTATAATCATCTGTTAATCCTTTTATATACTTTGTATCACCTTCAACAGATAATTCAAAGTTATTTGATTCTAGCGTAATTATATTATTTATGATAGAACCACATAATACATTATTTTTATCATAGATATATACATCCGTAGGACAAGCATTGGTTATATTTTTAGCTGGCCATGTCATGATTTCCCACATTATATCACTAACTGAAGTATCAAAAGCTTCTAAAATCTTTTTTATACATTCATCAAATAATATATCTGCTGCCTCGTTTGCGGTATTACCCCAGACATCATTATACATATCCTTTATTGCATCTTCTGCAACTTTATAAACAGCGTCACAAAAACTTTTACCATCAGTTACAGCAATTTGTCCCAATGCTGAATTTGTTTTTAAATATGACGGAACTTTTAACATAGCTTTTGAACTTTGTCCAATTATTTCATAACCAATTGTTGCATAAATTGCAACTCTTGAATCTGTAACTGCACAAGATGTGACTTTACAATCAAATCTAACTGTTAATTCTCCATATTTTTCGGTTTTTATAACATAATACAATGGAACAATATAAGAACTAGCTGTAACATCTGTTTTATATTTTCCGAAAACGGTTTCCATTAACTCATCTTGAAATTCTTCAACTTTAGTATTCTCTGGTGCATTACTCATAATAACGGCAGTTAATATTTCACGCTCCAGTGTGTCTAAAGCTTTTCCAGAAATTCCAAATACATTTTTCATTGGATTGATATCAAGATAAATTTGAGAACTAATATCATTTTCTTCAAAGTCTTTAATGCCATCTTCAATAATTTGATCTAATTCTTCATCTGAATTACCTTGATCTGGTTCTTCATAATCTAGGTTTATAATTTTAAAAGATGTAGATGCTATTTTTGAATCACCATTAGTAGTATTTGCTGAACATTCAATACTCTTTACTACATCTTCAGTGTCCACAAAAAACAACATATCTGGACGTACAAATCCTGTAACAGTATAAATTTCTCCTACATGTATCACTTTAGAAGAAAAATCTTCAATATTTCCAGAACCTGTCCATCCAAAATTAAATCCATCAGGAGCAATTGCTTTTAATTCGTCTAATGTAATATCAAGAGATGAATCATCTTTCATTTGTTCTAAATCTGATTCAGTAACTCCTGAAATTGAGTTTGAAACTGTGATTTCAAATTTAATTTCAAATGCTGAACTATTTTCATAGGTTGTGCCATCATAGCTATATTTATTGTTTTTTAAATAAATGTCATTAGTATTCACCATTTCTATTTTTAAGCCTAATTCAGGTTTTATTAGAGAAATTTCAGTTAATTCACCACCTCTAGTAGCTGAAGTGGTCACAGTAATTGTGACCCAATGATTTATTAACGATGATACATTGTCTTTAATATTAGAAGAAACATAAAATATACTTCCATCATGAAATGTAGCTATCTGTGTGTTAGAATCATATCCTATTAATTTCTTCTTGTAGTTTGTTTGATAATCTGGTAATTCTATTTGATATACTATATCAGATGAAATCCAATAATTAACATTGTGACCAAACCATAAATCTGGTGCTGATAAGTATGGTGGTATACCATCAAAGATTGCTATATATTGAATATCATCAATAGTCACCGTATTATTAGAACCTGCACTTAATATATCAGTTTTCTTTTCTAGTAATTTCATATCTACGACTATATCATTATTAAAATAACATACTACATTTTGTCCAATATAAGAATCCAAACCGATAAATCCATTTAGATTTTGGTTATACGTTTGACCATCTATTGTAATTGTAGATTCGGTAATTGATTCAACTGTACCTGTTTTTACATTTGCAGGTGTTATACTAAGAATATATCTAACAAGTTGATCACTTTCACCATATTCACCAGATATATAATGTACAAGAACACGTTGTCCTAATAATTCGTCTAATTGATCTACAAAAGACATATCTGTTTCATCTGTTACTTTATAAGTATATACATCAGGATTTATTCCAAATACTGCCTGCTTTGTTTCAGCATTATATTCAGTAAATATATCTATCATATAAGATGATTGAGTTCCTACATCGCCTGGACCTGTACTGTTGTAATGGATGGCGGCACGAAGCAAATACTGATTTTCGAATCCAATCTCAATTGCATCCCACTTCTCCTCGGAACCGCTGTAGTAGACATTTGTCAATTCGTAGCAGCGATAAAACGCCCACTCCCCAATGGATGTTAAGCTATCTGGGATAATCACGCTAGTCAAGCTTTCGCAACCACAAAACGCCCACTCCCCAATGGTAGTCACGCTGTTCGGCATATCCACACTAGTTAGGCTGTCGCAGCCATAAAACGCATAGTCTTCAATTGAAGTGACATTGTTCCCTATAGTCACATTAGCCAACCTCTCGCATTCATAAAATGCTCCAAATCCAATTGTTGTTACGTTGTCTGGGATATCTATACTAGTCAGGCTGTCACAGCCAAAAAAAGCATAATCCTCAATAGATGTCACACTGTTTCCTATAGTCACGCTAGTCAGACTTTCACATAAGAAAAACGCATATTCCCCAATGGATTTCACACCGTTCCCAATGGTCACACTGGTCAGGCTGTCGCAGTCATAAAACGCCCTCTCCCCAATGGAGGTCACTAGAACTCCTTCAATTTCGGTGGGAATATCTGCCGAAGTCACATCTTCGTCACAATCGGTAATTGTCCCCGTAGCTGTGTCAAAATAGAGGTAGCCACCCTCAACCTGGTATTTCACCACAGTGTCACTGAAGATATGAGGACTATCTGTTTCCGGTTCCACACCCGACCGGATTTTTTCCTCTATACTGTCTTGCTGCAAGGATTCATCTAAAACCAGTGACTCAGCCTCTACTGGTAATTCAATGTCCTCTGCCGCCAACGCCGACATTGGCAACATGGTTGCTAACAAGCTCAGCACAAGCACTCCACTAACCATTTGCCTTCTTAATTTTTTCATACCTTACTCCCCCTTTATGACTCCAACAGTCAACCAGATCTTACTTCTTTTCAAACTATCTTTTTAATCCTTGCCAAAGATTTTTTAAAAATAAAAGCAAACAAACCGATTTATGGATATGAACAAAGCCATTTCTATATACACTATAATCAAAACCACTAGTAAACTAGTGGTTTAAACAACCCCTAGAAGGGGTATTACGTGCCAACCCCTAAAGGGGCATCGAAAAAATATCATCGCATTTATTTGCGCTGCAACCTGTAAACAGGTACTATAATTGAGAATACAGTATGTTAATTAAATATTGTATATCCTTCATTTGATAATTAGCAAATCCATTATAATTATCATTCAAAAATATACTAAAGTATTTTATTTATCCCTAGTAGAACTAGGGGTTTTGTTAAGCTAAAGCATACAATGATAAAATGGTGCGACCTAGGTCACACCATTTAATTTAAAAATTTACATTGCCCCAGTATTAATTATCTTTAAAATTGTAACAAAATGGAATACTAACATTTCTCATTCACTCATATATCCATTTGTAGTATCAATCTTAATGGTTTTTTCTATATTGTCCCAAGCCACATCAAAGTCGATCAGCTTTCCAATATCTCTCAGCTGAAAATATGTATTTCCATCAATGGTATATGCTTTAAGATCTTGCTTTGTATTATCCACATATACTACAGCTGTACTTTTAATAGCTTCTTTATTACCTCCATTTGATAAGCTCATTTCACCACCAACTGGACTATATGGCTGTTTCGTATTGATATTAATTGCTTTTTTATTATTATCCCATTCAATGGAAAAATTCTTTTCAGTTCCGTTGATTGCCATTGCTACATCACGTAATTTTAAATACGTATAGTCACTGATCGTATATGCTTGGAAAGATGCTTCTTTTCCATTGATAGTTGTTTTTGATTTTGTTGGAATTGCTTGTACTCCTGTAGGGATATTTGCTTCTTCTTTATTCCCTGTCATAGATTGTATCTGCTGAGAGGTATAAACTTTTTCAAAAGTATCTTGATTATCTACAGCATATTTCCAGTCTTCTGGAGTTCTTGGACAAAAATTAATCATATTACTCTCTGCCTGATATCCAGGAATTCTTACTTCATATTCCAGTCTCGTATTTCCCTGTTCATACGGAACAAAGCTAGACCCATCATAAGCTGTTTCTTTGATAAGACCTTCAAAACCAAAATCCTTCAATTTAACAGATTCTTTACGCATATCCTCAGAAAATTGGACAGTAGCTTTTGTTCCAACAGGAACATATATAGTCATGTTGTTATCCGAAGGCATCTCTGGCATTCCCACTTTACTGATACCTAAAGGTCCAAAACCAAACCCCCAAATATTTTTATCAAAACGGATTTGGATAAAGCTTTGATCACAGGAATAGCTTCCCGCCTTATCCCCAGAAAACTTAATCGTGACTGAGTTTGTTGTTGCATTTGCAATATAAGAAACCACCTCTTGCTCTCCACCAGCAAACGCAACACTTGTACTGCCTAAGATCATACTGATAGTGATAATGAAACCAGATATCCTTTTCAATAAATTTCTCATAATACTCTCTCCTTATATTCTTCTAATCAAAAATACAATTCTCGTTAACAAATACACTAACAAGCATTTATATATTCTTTAAAAGCATTATATTTGTTTTTAATATTGCAACTCATTATTACCGAAAAAGCATTTATTTAATTAATTTTGCATTTGCAAAACCATATCTAACACCCCAAACATAACAGTCAGGATGGTTTGTTGCAATCTTTAACTGCAGTGCATTATCTAATGGAAGCGAAATATGTTTTACTGGATCTTCACTGCCGATTTCAATAGTTTGAGTGTATTTTCCGTCTAAATATATATTGAACGCTCCATCGTACATGCGAGAACCATCTACATGTCCTAAATCAAATTCAAGAGCAGAATAATCACCATTTAAATTAAACAGTGCATATGACTCATCTTCTCCAGTCTCTCCATACATAATAAATCCATGAGCGTACGTTTTTCCTCCCATTTTTATGGAGTTTGAAGCTTTAAACCGGCTACTATAAGGTTGTACTTCATACGGGGGACATAAATCAATCAAATAATTATTTTCATTTGGAGACTCACCGAGATATATTGTTTTTGTTGCACCATCCCAAGTCACTTGCTTTCCAATTGCCTCACCAACTGCACGAATCGGTAAATATGTAGTCCCATTATAGATAAATGGCTCTACACGGGACCCATTAGCATCTTTTGGCGTAATTGGAACACCATCTACCACCAATTTAATGTCATTAAATTGGATTTGGACATTTTTTGTTGTTTCGGCTGCAAGTGCATTCGAACACATCATCGCTGCAAGCAGAGAGGTTGTTACAGTTAATTTCATAATTTGTTTTTTCATTGCAGGTGCCCCCTTTTATTTATTGAAATTTTAATATTATGTTTTAGATTTCATTTTTAAGACTCTTACGCACTCTACTCAAATATTCCGGTGTCATCCCAAGAAAAGACGCAACATGTTTTGCTTTAACATATTGAATCAGTCCAGGATAAGTATCTAAAAACCATAGATATCTTTCTGTTGCTGACATCCTATATCGAGCCTCTTTTATATTCCAATGTCTCCCCAAAGCATCTAAAAGCATCCTATTATATAGCCAAATTAATTCTGGAAATTGCTGCATTAATTCCTGTAAGTTGGAAACAGAAATCTTTGCCGCTGTAACTTCCGTAATAGCTTCTAGATTTGTTTTTGCCTTTTCCCCTAATGCATGGCAAGACATAACAGGATCTCCTAATTCAAAGCCAAAGCAATCTGTAATTTCCTTACCATCTATATCAAAGAAGAATCCTCGAAAAACACCATCTAAAAGAAAATAAAAGTCTTTCTGAATATTCCCCTCCGATATAATAAGCTCATTCTTTTTAAATTTTTTCACTTCTATTATTGTACTCATAGCATCTATTAGTCCAACAGTTGTTAATCCAAGTTTTTTTATCAACGATTCATTTCTGAACATATTTCCCCTCCGTATTGACGATAATATGTTTTTTTCATTATATCATTATATCTGCTATTTTCATTGATATATGTCAAGAAAAACATATTGTAATGGATAAATTTTCCTTTTATTGACTACTTCTATTTCTAAAATTCCTTAATTTCTTATCCCACTTTTGATCTCATTGCTACAACAAATAAAATACTTGACCATTCAAAAGATTTGTTATTTTTGTAATACAAAAAATCTCATGAAGAATATAGATTTTTCAGTAAATGATATCGATGCTAATTCTCCTGTTGCCTTCCAAACCAATCAATTTTCCCTTATTATTTAATAGGATACATTGTCATCTAATCCTACCATGTCAATGTATCCTCCCACTGCTTCCTGCATTGCTTCCAATGAATTCTCAAGCATACAAACTTCAGGGTGCTCATGTGGCTTTACTTTTAGCACTTTGATTTCTTTTTCCTTCATTCTCATTCTCTTTTCATTTTTGAAGGTTACTTGATTTAGTTGGTTTTCACAAAAAAATTTTATTTTTTATTATATCTGAATCCCTCCTCTCTTTTTAAAAATATATTTCGAACTGTATCAACAAAGATACAGTTTCTTTCAAAATAAGATTTATTTCTTTTTCACAAACTTCAAATTTCTTTCAAAAAATGGTTATATTTTTGGAAACCATTTTTTCGTAGATTTTCAGAAATGAAAAAAGGCAGTGAGATTTTTTTTCATCTCACTGCCCGAAAATCGTTTTTTAACTTCAAAAACGCTATGTCATCTATAAAATTGGAATTTTTGGGGCTTTGAAAATCGCCCTCAAAAACCGCTGGAAGCCTTGATTTTACTGGCTTTGCGGCTATGTCATCTATTTTGATCACTCATCCCAATTATGATATACATTCTGTACATCATCGTCATCATCCAGCATATCCAGCAATTTATTCATTTTCTTGATATCTTCATCAGATTTCAGTTCTGTATATGTCTGAGGAATCATTGTTACTTCTGCACTTGCCATAGGAATGCCTGCTGCTTCCAGTGCTTCGCGGACTGCAGAGAAGTCATCAGGAGTTGTTGTGATTTCATAGCTATCTTCTTCCGCTGCAAAGTCTTCTGCACCAGCGTCTAATGCTACCATCATCAGTTCTTCTTCATCCATTTCAACTTCTTCTTTATCGATCACAATCAGACCTTTCTGGTCAAACATGAAAGATACACAGCCATTGGTACCCATGTTGCCGCCGCCTTTTGTAAACGCATTTCTTACATTCGCAGCTGCACGATTTCTGTTGTCTGTCAGCGCTTCTACAATAACTGCCACGCCGCTGGGGCCGTAGCCTTCGTATGTTACCAATTCGTATTCTACGCCTTCTTCGTTACCAGCTGCTTTTTTGATACTTCTTTCAATGGTATCGTTAGGCATATTGTTAGATTTACATTTTGCGATTACATCACGCAGTTTGCCATTTACAGCAGGGTCAGGACCGCCAGCTTTTACAGCAACCTGAATTTCTCTGCCCAGCATGGTAAAAATTTTGCCTTTGGCAGCATCATTTTTTTCCTTTTTATGTTTAATATTCGCAAACTTAGAATGTCCAGACATTCATAACCCTCCTCAATTAAAATTCACCAAAATATTTTATCATTTTTTTTGAAAAAAAACAAGAAAAACCCCAAAATATCACATAAAAATGTGTATACGCTTTCTTCTACACCTATTTTTCCATCTTATTTTCCTTTTCCCTCAACCTTTATAGAGAGCAGTCCTTCAATCTGCTGCATAAACTCTACTGCCAAAGAAGAATGATATGTATCCTTTCGGTATACCCAACCAATTTCAAAATTAAATGGGGCATCTTTGATTGGCAACACTTTCGCATAAGAAAAAAACGGCACATTCTTATAGGCAGGCGTACAATTTACAACGCAGGCATAGGCATTTTTATTCTGTATAAACTCGTGAGCCGTGGTACGGTCATTGACTTCAATCAATGTTTTTGCTCCCATGACAGAGCGCATTTTTTTATTTACCATATCCAAAATCGGTATTTTTTCCGCTATAATTGTCAAAGGGAACTCATGCAATTCTTTAAGGAGTATCTCCTTTTTTCCGCTTTCCATTTGATGATGAACGGAGAACATTGCTGCTGGTTTACTGCTGTAAATAGGTTCAAACACCAAATCGTCTATTTCCATTTTGGCAAGCCACTTACTTTTATCGATAGTAGGAATGGAAATCAGCCCCAATTCCACAGAACGGTCATATACATCCATCAGGATTTCGGACACAGAAGTTTGGTTATAACGAAAATTTACAGCTGCATTCTCATAGCGTTCCATTAAATCTCGAAAAACAGCTTGCGCAAATAGCAAATAAGAAACAGATACCGAAAACGATAACGGCATTTGTGCAGCAGAAAAGTCTTTTGCTGCATATTCGATCTGATCCGCATATTTCAAAAGACCCTGCGCATTTTGGATGAATACTTTTCCGAATTCTGTGAGCTGAATGCCATGATAGGATCTGATGAATATTTTCTGCTGCAGTTCTCGTTCCAATGACTTCAAAGAATTACTGATATGTGGCTGTGACAAGAACAAATTTTGCGCAGCTTTATTAATAGAACCTGATTGATAAATACTTAATACTTGACGGATCTGTTCAATCTTCATTACAACACCTCCCATAAGATTATAACATATTTTTATAACCGACACTAGTTTTACATATTACCTTTTCCGTTTTGCTTTAACATATAATATATTTAATCCAATCGGTTGGCGGTAAAAAAGGATTCTTTCAGAAAGGGTGTGTGATTATGACTTCTTGGATTCAGGCAGACGATACTTTATACCTTTGGATGGTTGTTGTACTGGTTACAGCCATCGCCATTACCATTGAACAGAAATGGAAATGGGGCGCGCGTATCAGCAGCTGCGTCTTATGTATCGCAGGTGGTATGATTCTGGCAAATTTAAAAATCATTCCTTTTGCTTCTCCTGTTTATGACAGTATCGGCAATATTTTGTTATTGCTTGCCATTCCTTTGTTGCTCTTTAAATCAGATATTCGTAAAATTTACAAATCCAGCGGCACCACATTTTTGATCTTTAACATCTGTGCAGTCAGCGCGTTCCTTGCCTCCTGCCTGCTGCCTTTGGTTCTCAGAAACGTAGACAACATCGCAAAATTCTCCGCCATGTACAGTGCGGCAGCTGTTGGCGGCACAGTAAACGCCGTAGCAGTTACACAAATTTTCGACGTACCTACAGACATGCTCAACGGACTTGGGTTGGTAGGAAACTTTACAGTTGCTATGATCGTATTCTTCTTCGGTCAATTTTGTCGAACACGTTTCTTCCGTACAAAATTCAAACATCCTCATATTGATGAATATGAGAAAGAATTGGCAAATGGCGGCAACACAGAAGGCACCACAGAAGCAGCCATGTACTGGAAAAGCAAAGGCATCTCCTTAAAAGATATTGCTCAGGCAATGGCTATCACTTTTGTCATTGTCAGCATCAGCCAATTGATTTCCGGCGCCATCAATGCAAACAGCAGTAATTTTGTCATCAAACAGCTCTTTGGCAGTGTATATCTGGTAATGACATTACTGACAACCATTGTTGCAACAGCCTTCCCGAAATTCATGTCCAATGTAAAAGGTTCTGACGAACTTGGAAATATCATGCTGCTCATGTGGTTTGTAACCATCGGCTGCTCTGCAAACTTGGTTCAGATCATCCAGTATGGCGGTCTGATTATCTGCGCATTCTGCATTGTATTCTCTGTCATGTGTCTGCTGGTATTCACCATCGGCAAAATCTTCAAATTTGACTTAGAGGAAATGATGGTTGGCATCATCGCAGCCATCGGCGGCCCACCTACTGCCGCTGCCCTCTCCATCAGCATGGGTTGGAAAAAGATGGTCGTTCCTGGCGTACTGGTTGGGCTTTACGGCTATATCATCGGCAATTATGTCGGTGTGCTTATCGGAAACATTTTCGGTGCATAACATAGAAAGAAAAGAGGTTTCAACATGTTAGATATTCTGATTCAAAACGGTTCCATTATCGATGGAACAGGAAAAAAAGCATACACAGGCAACATTGGTGTTACTGGCGGCAAAATCACATTTCATACAGACAATGAACCTGCTGCTCGCGTGATCAACGCCTCTGGCAAAATTGTCTGTCCCGGATTCATTGATTTTCATTCCCATGGTGACATGGTGCTTGGTCAGGATTTCGCGAAATTATGCAAGGTGTCTCAAGGAATCACAACAGAAATTGCCGGACAATGCGGTTCTTCCATGTTTCCTGTAAGACCTGAAAAATTAGATTTGTACCAGACACTGCTCTCTGTGGGAACAGCCACATATCCTGATGATATGCCAAACTGGACAACCTTTGCTCGCTATCTGGAATATGCAAAACAAATTCCTATTGCAGCAAACATCAAATTTCTGGTTGGTCATGGTTCTTTGCGTCTTGCAGTCATGGGATATGAATGCAGAAAGCCTACAAATGAAGAATTAGAACAAATGAAAACACTGCTGCGGGAATGTATGGAAAATGGCGCTCTTGGCATGAGTTCCGGTTTGATTTACACCCCCAGCGCCTATGCAGAAACAGAAGAACTTATCGAGCTTGCTAAGGTTGTTGCAGAATATGAGGGGCTCTATGCCACACACATGCGCAACGAATCTTACGATGTGGTCAATTCTGTGAAAGAAGCCATTGAAATCGGCAGAAAAAGCGGCGTTCGTGTAAGTATCTCCCACCACAAAATTTGCGGCAAACAAAATTGGGGATTATCAGAAGAAACCCTGAAACTAGTGCAGAACGCCATTGCAGAAGGTATTCGTATCACATTAGACCAATATCCTTATACCGCTTCCATGACCCATTTGAATGCCTGCATCCCCCCTTGGTATTTTACAGAAGGCATTCCTGCCATGGCGGAAAAATTGAAAGATCCTGTTATTCGTAAGAAGCTAAAAGCTGAAATCGACGATCCTAAAACGCCTTTTGACAACTATGTACAAAATTGCGGCGGATATACTGGTGTTTTCATTTCCTCCTGTCCTGTGACGCATGAGGCAGAAGGCATGTTCCTGAATGATTACGCAGCGCAAAAAGGTATTGACCCTTTTGATGCCCTTTGTGAGCTTTTGGTTATCAATGGCGGTGTGGGCACAGCCATTTACCATTGCATGTCTGAAGATGATCTCTCTCAGATATTCACTTTTCCCCATACAGTTGTAGGCACTGACGGCATTTGCCGCGCCATGGAAGAAAAAGCACATCCCCGTTCCTTCGGCACTTTTGTCCGCGCTATTTGTCACTTCCATAAAGAAAAAAATCTGATGCCTTTGGAAGATGTCATCCAAAAAATGACTTCCCTTCCTGCCAGCCGTGCAATGCTTTCCAATAAAGGTATTTTGGCAGAAGGATACGATGCGGATATCAATATTTTCGATCTGGAACAGTTGGAAGATACTCCTAATTATGTACATTCCAATCAGGTATGCAAAGGCATGGAAACAGTCATTGTCAATGGTGTTGTTGTATATGAAAACGGCAGTCTTACTGGTGAACATGGTGGAAAAATCCTGCTGCATCATGGTGAAAACGCAAAATAACATTTCGCCTATATAGAAATACATATTCTAAATTCTCTCTCCAAAAAGCTCTTTATGGTCTCCATAAAGGGCTTTTGACATCGCAAAAACCTTGCTTCATAAGAAACAAAGAAAGCTGAAATCCTTATCATACAAAGAATTCCAGCTTTCTTATTTTTACAATAATTTTATCCGATATGTTTTCTTCTAAAGAATGTTATTTTAAAGGAAACCTGCCTTTTCATTCTGCTTCTTTCCGACTTTACACTACAAGAAAACGATTGATACAGTTTCCTTTGTTATTGTTCCATCAGCTGCAATGTTCCGTTCTGCCAAACACCAAAGACTTCATCCATCTTTTCCGCAACCTGTTTTCCTTTCATGATATCCAGCATCTTTTTCTCAAAGGCTTCGGACTGTTCCGATTCTACCAGCACGAAAAACTGCACCTGATCCGTATATTGGGTATCATGCAGCACATGGCCATCCTGCAAAATTTCATACTGTACCTTTCCAGAATCGGTATAATCTACAGTCACAAAATAACGGCTGTACAGCACCAATTCTGCAATGCCTGCTGCCAACAGCCCTTCTTTTGCAGCTTTTCCATAAGCACGTACCAAACCGCCAGTGCCAAGCAAAGTACCGCCAAAGTATCTTGTAACGACAATGGCAGTATCTTTTACATCTTCCCCTTTCAGGACATTGAGCACAGGCATGCCTGCTGTACCCTGGGGCTCTCCATCGTCACTGAAACGCTGGATTTCATTTCTTTCACCAATCTGATAAGCAAAAACATTATGGGTCGCATCCCAATATTTCTTTTTCAATTCCTCAATAAAACTTCTGGCTTCTTCCTCTGTTTTGACTGGGCGAACGGTAGCGATAAAACGGGATTTCTTTTCCACAATTTCCCCTTCAGCCTGTGCCAGAATGGTTTTATATTTTTTCAACATAAGCAATCACCTTGCTTTAGTATACCAAAAAGCCGCACTGCACTCAAGAAAGAAACCGCATAAAATACATTTTTTTGTACAAAATAATTCTGACAAACAAAAAGGAGGCTTGCATATATGGCTGGACAAAAATATCAGGATCTTGCGGATTTACTGCTGCACAACGAACGGGCAAAACACTTTTACAAAGGCTTACCCGACACCACACAGATTGCATTATCCAACAACAGCAGTTCCATCTGCACCATGGAAGATCTGCGGAATTTTGTAAATACTGTAGAACAGAAAAAGAAATAAGTTTTCCTCATAAAAATACCCCATGGAACAACAGAATGCTGTCGTTCCATGGGGTTTCTCTATTCTTTGGAGGTCATTGCAAAAAACAGATTTTATTTTGCTGTAATATGGTATTCACCATTTTCTACATCTACTTCCAGAGTTGTGCCCTGATCAATGTCACCAGCAATGATCTTCCGTGCCAGCAGTGTTTCGATGTCACGCTGTACCAAACGTTTCAGTGGTCTTGCACCAAAGGCAGGGTCATAACCGGTTTCTACGATATAATCTTTTGCACGTTCTGTCAGCTCGCATTTCAGCTGTTTATCTGCCAGACGTTTGTTCAGATCTTTCAGGATCAGGTCAATGATATGGGTGATATTGTCCTTTGTCAGCGGTTTATAGAATACGATTTCATCCAGTCTGTTCAGGAATTCAGGACGGAAAGAATGACGCAGCAGTTCTTCCACCTGATTTCTTGCTTCCTGAGTAATTTCACCGTTGGCATCCATGCCTTCCAGCAGATAATTAGAGCCAAGATTGCTTGTCAGAATGATAACGGTATTCTTGAAGTCAACAGTTCTGCCCTGAGAGTCTGTGATTCGGCCATCATCCAATACCTGCAGCAGAATATTGAACACATCAGGATGTGCTTTTTCTACTTCATCAAACAGAATGACAGAATAAGGTTTTCTCCGAACAGCTTCTGTCAGCTGACCGCCTTCTTCATAACCTACATATCCGGGAGGCGCACCAATCAGACGAGACACGCTGAATTTTTCCATATATTCAGTCATATCGATTCTGACCATATTCTTTTCATCGTCAAACAGACATTCTGCCAATGTTTTTGCCAATTCTGTTTTACCAACACCTGTGGGCCCCAAGAACATGAAGGAACCAATAGGTCTATTAGGGCTCTGGATACCTGCGCGGCTTCTCAGAATTGCCTCTGCAACTTTCTGAACCGCTTCGTCCTGCCCTACGACTCTTTCATGGAGGATATCTTCCAGATGGAGCAGTTTTTCACGTTCGCCTTCCATCAATTTGGCTACAGGAATACCTGTCCAACGTTCGATGATACGAGCGATTTCTTCCTCGGTTACCTTATCACGAAGCAAAGTATTCTTGTTGCCGTTTTCTTCAGCTTCCCGTTCTTTTTCTTCCAGTTCTTTCTGGAGCTGAGGCAGTTTGCCGTATTTCAGTTCCGCTGCTTTGTTCAGATCGTATTTCCGTTCAGCCGCTTCAATTTCTGCGTTCACATCTTCGATCTGTTCACGGAGTTTCTGAACAACGCCGATGGCATCTTTTTCGTTTTCCCATTTTGCTTTCAAAGTTGCAAACTGGTCACGCATTTCTGCCAGTTCCTTCTGGATTTCTGCCAGATGTTCTTTAGACAGTTTATCGTCCTCTTTTTTCAGGGCTGCTTCTTCGATTTCATGCTGAATGATTTTTCTCTGAATGACATCCAGTTCTGTAGGCATAGAGTCCATTTCTGTACGAATCATGGCGCAGGCTTCATCCACCAAGTCGATGGCTTTATCGGGCAGGAATCTGTCGGAGATGTAACGGTTAGACAGTGTCGCAGCCGCAATCATCGCCTGATCCTGAATTTTTACACCATGATATACTTCATACCGTTCTTTCAGACCACGCAGGATTGCGATAGTGTCTTCCACGGTAGGTTCGTTTACCATGACGGGCTGGAAACGACGTTCCAGAGCAGGGTCTTTTTCAATATACTGTTTATATTCATTCAGTGTGGTTGCACCGATACAATGCAGTTCCCCTCTTGCTAGCATAGGTTTCAGCAGGTTGCCTGCATCCATAGCGCCATCGGATTTCCCTGCACCAACAATGGTATGCAGTTCATCGATGAACAGAATGATTTTGCCTTCGCTCTTTTTGACTTCATTCAAAACGGCTTTCAGACGTTCTTCAAATTCGCCTCTGAATTTTGCGCCTGCAATAAGGGCACCCATATCCAGAGAGAAAATGGTTTTGTCTTTCAGACTGTTGGGAACATCTTCTTTGACAATACGCTGTGCCAGACCTTCCGCAATAGCTGTTTTACCAACACCGGGTTCCCCAATGAGCACAGGATTATTTTTTGTTTTTCTGGATAGGATACGGATAACGTTACGGATTTCATCGTCACGACCGATCACTGGGTCCAGTTTTTTGCTTCTTGCTTTTTCCACCAGGTCCGTGCCGTATTTCTTCAAAGCATCATAAGTTGCTTCAGGAGAATCACTGGTCACCCGGGTATTGCCCCGTACTGTTGCCAGAATCTTCATAAAGCCTTCTTTGGTAATATTATACTGACGGAAAATATCTTTCAGTGCCGCATTAGGGCTATTTACCATTGCCATGAAAACATGTTCTACGGATACATATTCGTCAGTCATGTTTTCTGCCAGCTTTTCTGCTGCTGTCAGTGTTTTTTCCAAGTCAGAAGAAACATATGTCTGTCCACCTGTTGCACGAGGCAGTTTTTTCACTTCATTTTCCGCCGCCTGCAACAAACCGTTGACATTCACATTCATTTTCTGCATCAGCTGCGGAATCAAACCATCTTCCTGTGTCAGCAATGTCACCAGCAGATGCTGTTGATCCATCTGGGGGTTACCATATTCCACTGCCATAGATTGGGCGTTTTGAATGGCCTCCAGAGATTTCTGTGTAAATTTTTGTAAGTTCATAACCATTCCACCTTTCTCCATTTAAAATCTATTCAAAATTTAGGTTATTTCCTTTTGAATACGATATTATTATACATTGTTAGCACTCACTTGTAAAGAGTGCTAACAAATCTTTTTGCACAAACTTTCCGAAGAATAATAGAATTAATTATGCATTTTTTCATTATTTGCACAAAAAAGGCTGATGACTTTTTCGCGTCAACAGCCTTCCTTCTATTCATAGGACTTGCCATTTATATCGTCCAACATATTGGATACTATCTGAAATATCTCCTGAAATGAAGTCTCCTCATAAGTTTTCTTTGCACTTTCAAGCATTTCTTCTGCCTCCTGATAATTTTCACGAATCATGGCTGCCAACACATCAAGTATAGCGACATAGGCACCAAATTTTTTATGATACCGGAATTTCTCAATGCGTTTTTGATTCTCATTGTATAACGTGATGGCTTTTTTATACTGTTGGGTCTCAAAATAGCAAATGAAAAGTTTATAACAATGAAAAAGTTTGATGGAAGAACCTCTCAACCGCCTATTTGCCAACTCATCCAGCACACAAATTGCTTTCTCATATTCCTGTTTTTCCATATATCCTGCTGCCAAATCCAAAATTAGGATATTTCGCAGCCCTTGTCCTTTAGCAGTTTTCAGCAGAGCCTCCATACCATCAATATATTTCTGTGTATCTTCCTTCAAAAATTGTTCTGCTAAGTTTCTTATTTTTTTGAAATAATATCGATTATACAACAAGTTAATCCATATTACACCGACCAGAATCACACTTGCAGCAATACGATAACCAAACCAAAAAACAGACTCATCAATGTGAAAATGTATCTGTATCATAGCTAATATTATCCCGATACACACGCCGATGGCACATATTTTCATGATCCGCTTCATAGATTGTCCCCCTATTTTTTCAATTTCTTTCTATGCCCTTAATGGGTCTATCTTATCATAAAGGGTAAAATGAAAGCTATTTCAAATTTCTTAATTATCGGGATTCAGAAATGTATTTAAAGATTTCTCAATTTTTAAAGCATCCCTAATGGACAGTTTTAATACAAAAAAGACAGCCATCAGAGATGGCTGCCTCTTGTCCAGAAACTCTAGTGATGAGTTTCCTGAAAGAAAGGGATTTCCAAACGATATTTGCTTATGCAAAAGGATTTTCTGTAGGGTAAGGCAAAGATTTTGGCTGATTATAAGCAATATCTGTTACACCCAGATATTTGAATACTTCAAACAGCGCTTTGCCGTGGTGACCGAATGTAACTGCACCATGATGAGGATACTGTTTTTCGATGAGAACATGACGATAGAATCTGTTCATTTCGGGAATTGCAAAGATACCAATGGAACCGAAGGAACGTGTAGGTACATCCAGAACTTCCCCCTGTGCTACATAAGCGCGCAGCTGTGTGGATGCTGTTGTCTGCAAGCGGAAGAATGTGATATCCCCTGCTTTGATGTCACCTTCCATAGTACCTCTTGTGATATCAGGTTCACCATCAGGTTCCAGCTGACGTTTCATAATAAGCTGGTAGCTCATATGAGGATTGCACAGCAGACTGGAGCATGTGTTACCACAGTGGAAGCCCATAAATGTTTCATTCAGGCGGTAATCACATTTGCCTTTAATATCTTCATTATAGATCTGTGCAGGTACAGAGTTGTTGATATCCAGCAGTGTTACAGGTGCATTGGATACACACAGACCAATATATTCACTCAGTGCGCCGTAAATATCTACTTCACAGGAAATGGGGATGCCTCTGCCTGTGAAACGGGAGTTTACATAACAAGGAACGAAACCAAATTCTGTCTGGAATGCAGGCCAGCATTTATTCGCGAATGCAGCGTATTTGGAGCAGCCCAGATTGTCTTTCATCCAGTCTTCCAGTGTCAGTTCATACTGAGCCAGTCTGGGCAGAACGCCTGCATAAGGATTTTCATTGCCCAGTTCTGCTGCCATTTCTTCTACTTTGGCAGGGATACGAGGGTCATCTTTATGTTTGTTATAAGCTACCAGCAGATCCAGTTCGGAATGTTCTTCCACTGCTACACCCAGATCATACAGTGCTTTGATAGGTGCGTTACAAGCCAGAAAGTCGTTGGGACGAGGGCCGAAAGCAAAAATTTTCAGACCTTTCAGACCAACCAGAGCTGTTGCAACGGGAACAAATTCACGAATCTGCTGTGCAACTTCTTCTGCTGTACCGCAAGGATATTCAGGGATGTATACTTTTTTGCCTCTCAGACCCAGGTTGTAAGAAGCGTTCAGCATACCACAGTAAGCATCACCGCGGCCGTTCATCAGGTCACCATCGCCTTCTGCTGCACATGTGTACATCAGAGGGCCATCAAACATATCAGCAATCATGGTTTCAGGTGTTTCGGGGCCAAAGTTGCCCAGGAAAACAACCAGTGCGTCAACACCAGCAGCTTTTACATCTTCTACTGCTTTTTTGGCATCCAGTTCTGTTTCAACACAGATAGGGCATTCATACAGGTCTGCGCCATAAGCTTTTACAACATTGTGACGGCGCATTTCGGACAGTGCAACTGGGAAACAGCTGCGGCTAACGGAAATGATACCCATTTTTACTACAGGAATATTCTGCATTTTTCATTACCTCTCTTTCGGCATATTACTTCTCTTTAAATTTCGTTTGCAATGTCAATGTTGACTCCGTCCAGGCCAACGAATGCGCCATCTTTGGCTTCGCTGGCATCGGCATGGGCGATGAGCCATTTATTTCTTGCACGCAGGAGGGGGTCTTCTGCGTTCAGTACTGCAATTTCGGGTTTGTCTGTGTTTGTGCCTTTGGGCAGTACCACCGCTACGCGGAAGCCTTCACCCTTCTTTGCATCACAAGGTGCATAATGCAATGTTGTGGCATATACTTCCACTGCTGTTCCGGCAGGTACCAGAAAAGCACGAATGGTTGCTGTATCCAGATGGTAGTCTGGAGCAATATCAGTCTGTTTACCAAGCAGCAAAATCATATCTTCACAAGGAATATTGATTTCGCTGTCACGATGATATTCCACACAGTTCAGCTTTGTATTTGTACCATTGCAGAAACCAATCTGAATGGGCATACCGCCGTATACATTGTCTTCCAGTTCCTTCTTGGCAGGTGTGTTTTCCAAAGAATCATCACCAGGAACATAGATGACACCATCTGTGGGTTTTTCTGTTTTGGAAAGAGCTGCCAGCAGTTCATCCAAGTGCAGTCCTTCCACAACCTTTCCGTACTGACGGAAAGATGCATCGAATACAGATTCGATTTTCATATTTTCACCTTCTCTTTATAATTCTGCCAGTGCTTTCCAGCTATTTTTCAAAGCAGGATAGAGACCACGGTAGATTTCATAGAATTTATTATACTCAGCTACATGTTCTGCAACAGGGTCCTGAGAAGCATTGACGCCAACAATCTGTCTGCATGCTTCTGGTACAGAAGGATACAGACCTGCGCCAACACCTGCCAAGATTGCTACACCCAAAGCAGGGCCTTCTTTATTGATGGTAGTTGCAACAGGGCATCCCAGAATATCTGCCATCATCTGACGCCAGAAAGCGGAAGAACCGCCGCCGCCGCAAGCCAAGATCACATCAGACTGTACACCCATGCCACGAAGGATTTCCGCGCAGTCACGGAGACTGAATGTTACCCCTTCCATAACGGCACGCACCAGATCATATCTTGTATGCATACCAGACAGACCAACGAAAGCACCACGGCAATCAGGGTCAAGATGAGGTGTTCTTTCACCCATCAGATAAGGCAGATAGATCAAACGGTTGGAGCCGATAGGTGTTTTTGCAGCTTCAGCTGTCATCAGATCATAAGGATCTACACCCTGTTTATCTGCTTCCACTTTGTCTGCATCGCAGAAATTATCGCGATACCATTTCAAGGACTGACCAGCTGCCAATGTTACGCCCATTACATGCCATGCGCCAGGTACTGCACAGCAGAAAGTATGTACTCTGCCCTGAGGGTCGATAGAAAGCTTATCTGTGTGAGCAAATACCACACCGGAAGTACCGATGGTAGCAAAAGCTCTGCCGTCTTCTACAACACCTGTACCAACAGCAGCCGCTGCGTTGTCACCAGCGCCGCCTACAACGATGGTACCTTCTTTCAGTCCTGTCAGTGCAGCTGCTTCCACAGTGATGGTACCTGTTACTTCAGGGCTTTCATATACTTTTGCAAGCATTGCGGGATCAATATCCAATTTTTCCAATACATCCTGAGACCAGCAGCGATTCGGCACATCCAGCAGCCCCATACCGGAAGCATCTGAAACTTCTGTGGCATATACATTACAAAGTTTATAACGGATATAGTCTTTCGCCAGCAAAATGTGGCGTGCTTTTGCATAAATTTCAGGTTCGTGTTTTCTTACCCAAAGGATTTTCCCAGCAGTAAAACCTGTCAGGGCAGGGTTTGCTGTGATTTCGATGTAGCGTTCTTTGCCGCCCATTAAAGTATGAATTTCTTCACATTCCACAGCGGTTCTCTGGTCACACCAAAGGATGGAAGGACGAAGCACTTCGCCCTTTTCATCCAGCAGCACCAAAGAATGCATCTGACCGGATAAACCAATCCCACGAATTTCCCCTGCGTCGATACCGCTCTTTGCAAGAACAGCGCGAATGCCATCTACAACAGCATTCCACCAGTCCGCAGGATCCTGTTCAGCCCAACCATTTTTCGGCTGTGCCATAGGATATTCTCCTGTATAGGAAGCAACCCCATGACCTGCTTCATCAAAAAGCACCGTTTTGGTACCAGAAGTACCAATGTCGATACCAAGCAAATAATTCATTGTAAAGCCTCCTTAAAATCAGGATTTGGAACGTTTTTTACTTACAACGTCAAATACTACGGCAAACAACAGTACCAGACCTTTGATCATTTTCTGCCAGTTTGCGTCGATACCCAGAATAGACATACCATTGTTCAGGATACCCATGAAAATCGCACCGATTACAGCACCGCCTACGGTACCAGTACCACCGTATGCAGAAGCACCACCGATGAAGCAAGCGCCGATAGCATCCATTTCATAGTTGGTACCAGCGGAAGGAGCTGCGGAGTTGAAACGTGCTACGCAGACCAGAGCTGCAACTGCGGACAGGAATGCCATGTTTACATAAGCACCGAACATGATCTTACGTGTGTCGATACCGGAAAGCTGTGTTGCTTTTGCGTTGCCGCCCAGAGCATACAGGTGACGGCCAGGAACGGTACGTGTTGTCAGGTAATCATATACCAGCACAACGATTGCCAGCAGGATCAGTACAACAGGGATACCTTTGTTTTTACCCAGCAGATAGCATGCAGCCATCATAACAACTGCGATTACTGCCAGTTTGATGATCAGCATTGTTGTATTGCCTGTTTCATAACCTTTTCTGCGTTTCTTCGCCTGTGCATACAAGGAAATCGCAAACATAATGACACAGCATACAGCACCAATTACCAGAGAGATGATCAATGTGCTATTTGCGTCTGCCCCAGAGATATAAGATGTAAAGTATTTCAGATAGTTATCAGGATAAGGAGAAATGGTAGTACCATTCAGAAGGACAGTTGCCAGACCACGCCATACCAACATACCGGAAAGGGTTACCAGGAACGGCGGAATGTTCATATAGGCAATCCAGAAGCCCTGCCAGATACCGATTGCAAGACCCACTGCCAGGCAGGCGATCATTGCAACGTAAATATTTACCTGCATGTTTACGATAAGGATACCGGAAACAGCACCTACCAAAGCAACAATGGAACCAACGGACAAGTCGATGTTACCACCAGTCAAAATACACAGCAACATGCCTGTTGCCAGAATTACAACGTAACTGTTCTGCATAATCAGGTTGGACACGTTTGTCGGTGCAAACATGGATCCTTTGCCATTAATAGTGATTAAGATTTGGAATAAGACCGTGACGATTACCAATACAAACAGCATGGTATTTTTCTTCATGGCCGCTTTTACTTTATTCATACGGAGAACGCTCCCTTCATTTTCTTATTTCTTTGCGCTGGACTGCAGGATTTTTGACATAATGACTTCACTGGTAGCTTCTTCGATAGGCAGTTCTGCTACCATACGACCTTCGTTCATAACATAAACACGGTCACTCATACCCAAAATTTCAGGCAGCTCAGAAGAAATCATGATGACAGATTTCCCTTCTGCAACCAGGTCATTGATGATACAATAGATTTCATATTTTGCCCCAACGTCAATACCTCTTGTGGGTTCGTCTAGAATCAAAACATCAGGATCTGCAAACATCCATTTTGCCAGCAATACTTTTTGCTGGTTACCACCGGAAAGGTTGCCGACATTCTGTTCAATACTGGGTGTTTTTGTGTGCAGTGCATTTTTATAATCTTCTGCTACACTTCTTTCCTCATCAAAGTCGATGACACCATGACGAGATACTTTTTCCATACGTGCCAATGTGGTATTTACACGAATAGGATTTGACAATACCAAACCATTGCCTTTACGGTCTTCTGTTACATAAGCAAGACCTGCCTCAATGGCCTGTTTAATTGTTTTCAGCTGTACTTCTTTTCCGTGCAGTTTTAAGGTACCGCTGATGTCGGCGCCATAACTGTGACCAAACATACTCATGGCAAGCTCAGTACGCCCTGCACCCATCAGGCCGGAGATGCCGACAACTTCGCCTTTGCGAACATTCATGGAAACATTGTCGCAAACCTTTCTGCCTTCAAACTGCGGATGATATACTGTCCAATCTTTGACTTCCAGCATAACCTCACCAATATGAGATTCACGTTTCGGGAAACGGCTGGACATGTCACGGCCTACCATGCCTTTGATGATACGTTCTTCGGAGAAATCGTCCACACCTTTCACCAGTGTTTCAATGGTAGACCCGTCACGGATGATGGTGATTTTATCTGCTACATAAGAAATTTCATTTAATTTATGAGAAATAATAATGCTGGTCATTCCTTGGCGCTTGAACTGCAGCAGTAATTCCAAAAGCGCCTTACTGTCGGATTCATTTAATGATGCTGTGGGTTCGTCCAGAATCAGCAGCTTAACATCTTTAGACAATGCTTTCGCAATTTCTACCAACTGCTGTTTGCCGACACCAATATCTTTAATCAATGTGTGAGAAGATTCGTGCAGACCTACTTCCTTCAGCAAAACGTCTGCTTTGTTATAAGTTTCGTCCCAGTCAATGTGGTATTTTCCACCCCGTTCATTGCCCAGATACATATTTTCACCGATGGATAAGTACGGTACCAGTGCCAGTTCCTGATGGATGATTACAATCCCCTTTGCTTCACTGTCTTTGATGACTTTGAACTGACAAACTTCGCCTTGATAAATGATATCGCCCTCATAAGAGCCGTAGGGATAAATACCGCTGAGTACGTTCATCAATGTAGACTTACCAGCACCATTTTCACCTACCAAAGCGTGGATCTCCCCTTCTTCCACCTGCAGATTCACATTGTCCAGGGCTTTTACCCCAGGGAATGTTTTTGTGATATTGCGCATTTCCAATATAGTTTTTGCCACTGAAACCCCTCCTTTCATGTTCTTTTGCAAAATAAACGGGCGGCAGTTACTCTGCCGCCCGCCCTCATCAGCGGCCTTCACCCTGTTGAGAGTCTTGATTGCGTCTTAAGCAATGTCTGCTTCGGTATAGTAACCGGAGTCAATCAACATTTCTTTGTAGTTATCAACTGTTACTACAACGGGGTCACACAGGTAAGAAGGAATTACGCCTGTGCCATTGTCGTATGTTTCATTATCGTTGATTTCGGGTTCTGTGCCTTTCATGATAGCATCAACCATGCCTACAACTTTTTCAGCCAGTGTACGTGTATCTTTGAATACGGACATGGACTGCAGGCCGGAAACGATGTTTTTCACATTGGGTTTGTCACAGTCCTGACCAGTGATGATGGGCATGTTGTCTGCTGTGTAGCCAGCTGCCTGCAGCGCATTCTGTACGCCGTAGGAAGTGGAGTCGTTAGAGCAAAGAACTGCATCCAGTTTCACGCCGTTAGGACCATAGCCAACGGAAGAAATGATGTTTTCGAAACGTTTCTGAGCTTCTTCTGTAGACCAGTTAGCTGTTGCACACTGAGCTTTTTCTGTCTGACCGGAAGGAACTACCAGTTTACCGCTGTCGATGTAAGGCTGCAGAACATCCATAGCGCCGCCGAAGAAGAAGTTTACGTTGTTGTCATCAGGTGCGCCTGTTACCAATTCAATGTTGAAAGGACCTTCTGCGTTTTCCAGATCCAGAGCTTCAACGATGTATTCACCCTGCATCTGACCTACTTTATAGTTGTCGAATGTTGCATAGTAAGAAACTGCTTCGGAATCCATGATCAGACGGTCATAAGCAATTACAGGGATGCCTTTTTCAGCTGCACCCTGCAGAGCTGTTGTCAAGGAAGAGCCATCAATTGCAGCTACAACCAGAACTTCGCATCCGCCTGCGATCATGTTTTCAATCTGGGATACCTGAGTAGGAATGTCGTTGTCGCCTGCATACTGCAGATCAACTTCATAGCCTGCTGCTTCCAATTCAGCTTTCATGTTAGAACCATCCTGATTCCAGCGCTGCAAAGACTGTGTAGGCATAGATACGCCAATTTTGCCGCTTGCACCGCCTTCAGCTGCATCGCCTTCAGTTGTGGTAGTATCGCCGGAACCACCGCAAGCTGCTAAGCCGAAGACCATAACCATTGCCATCAAGGAAGCGAAAAATTTCTTTTTCATGTTTGATACATCTCCTCTCCATATTGATAACCTTTTTTAAGAAAGCCAAAACAGTTTTGTAAATGTGCTTTCTCTAAGTTATGTGCATATTGTATCAATTTCCATCCTTAATGTCAATATACCTAGATGAAGTTACTATATTTCGTGTATTACAATAAAAACTTTCATATTTTTTTGTTCACTTTTCTAATACAAATTTAACATACATTCTAATATGCACAAAAAGAACCCATCTTTCTTTATTCAAAAAAAACCTCCTGATTTCCTATGTTTTAAACAAAAAAATGCATTGTCAACAAGTCAAACTACTTGCAAAACAATGCACTCTTTTTTCTATATTCTTTTAAATCTGTTCCAGAAATTCGGCAATAAAATGCAGCGCTACGCCGATACAATTGGCTTTGCCTTTGCATCTGCCTAGATGGATATACCGTTCTTCATCTGGGAAAAAGGATTTTTCCTGCAGACGTTTTCGAATCATCGGCATATAATCCTCTAAATATGGTGTCAGTATGCCTCCAACCACAATATCACAATCCAAAACCATGTGGATATTATGAATGGCTGTCACCAAATGAGAAACGTACTCATCCCAGATTCCCATGATATAGGAATCTTTATCTTCCAGACGCTGGAAAAAGTCTTTGATATCCATCCCCAGATCATCACTTAATACTGAAGATGAGCAATAAGACTCAAAACATCCCTGCCGTCCACAATTGCAAGACTTACCGCCCGGCTGGATACACATATGCCCAAATTCTGCACTGCGGCGGTTCAAGCCTTCATAGGGCTTCCCGTCAATCATCAGAGCTCCCCCCACACCTTTTCCAAGAAAAACATAAGCCATTGCAGAAGGCCCATCATAATTCCACCATTCTGCCACACCACCGGCAGAAGCATCGTTCTGCACATATACAGGATATGGAATCACCTCAGTTAGGAGAGAAAGTTTCATGTGATGAAGCTGCAATACAGGCGCAATTTCCACAACACCTTCCTGCTCGTTGATGATGCCCGGCATTGTGATGCCAACACCCAACAAGCGTTCTCTGGAAAAACCAAACCGATCTAAAAATTCCTCCAGTTTTTTCGCATACACCATCCGATATTCCGGTGTATTGCTGAAAGGATATTCCAATTTTTCATAAGCCAGTTCCTCTGCCTTTAGATTTATCGCAATGAAACGGATATGCTTTGGCGAAAGCTCAATACCTACTGAAAAATAGACATTTTTATTCAGCTTAATCAGCCTCGCCTTTCTGCCGCCTGTGGACTCATCCGCACCGGCATCAGTAAGAATATTCTCATCAAAAAGTTCCTTAAGATTCTGGGTCACTGTTGGCAAACTCATGTGCAGCCGCTGTGCAATTTCCTGCTTGGTCAGCGGCGCCTCTGCATCATAAATGATGCGAAAAACCTGATTTCTGTTTTGCTTGCGTAATTCAGTTGTCGAGATACGTTTTCGTTCCATTTGAATGTTCACCCACTTTTCCACATTCCGCCCCAAAAAGAAAGACCATCGCCATAACGCCATGAAAAAGAACATCCCCTTCATTCTTTTTGCCAATGACATCGGAGCAATGGTCTGAAAAATCATATCCAATTTACTGTCTGCGCTCACATGCCACTGTACCCATGGCCTGTACATTTGTTTTAATATATTAACACACCGTCAATATATTTGCAACTACTTTTCTAAAACTATTTGCTTTATGGCAGCTGATAAAATCCTTCCTGAAAAAAATACAACAGTGAGCCAATTACCTTTCCAAGGGCAAAAGATACTACAAACCATGTAATCCCCTTCTTGAGTCTTGCGCGGCGCATAAGTATGGGCATCACGTTCAAAACTTCTGCCAGCGCCATAGCCAGCACCCCCACAAAAATTCCGCAAAGCAAAGCATGAAGCAAAGCCGGAATTCCCTGCAAACCCAGCTTCCATTCCATACAAGATATCAAGCATCCGAACAGCCCACCCAGCAAAATGATGTCTTCATATAATGGAATATACTGTTTCGTATTTGTTCTTTGTGCCATTCGAGGAACGATGCCAATGGCAGCAATGAATGCAAACGTACCAGCAGCCACCACTACACCGGAAGCAAAACCCACAAGCACCAACAGCGGTATTTTTATCATGGCTTTTCCTTCCATTTTTTTCGTTCCAGTTGTTCAATGGTACTGGTGATAGTTTCATTTTCATAAGTAGTCATTTCCACTTCGATGGGGGTTGGATCTTTGGAAAGAGCAAATTTTGAAAAATGGTTGAAGAAAACCAAAATACC
Organism: uncultured Clostridia bacterium; assembly: GCA_902477755.1. Taxonomy (GTDB): domain Bacteria; phylum Bacillota; class Clostridia; order Lachnospirales; family Anaerotignaceae; genus Anaerotignum. The sequence goes on along the minus strand of CABSIK010000001.1, from coordinate 74,400 downwards.
CACTGCCAAACCAATGCTGTAAGGTATCGTCACAAGTTTCGGCAATTCCTGATTCTCGCCATAAGCCATTGCATAGTAGTTTTGAAAGATCAGAGGCAGTTGTGTATCTGAATGAAAACACATAATGGTAGTTGCTGCACCGCAAAACAGCACTGCGGAAACAAAAAGAATCTTTCCCCATAAAATCAGCTTCTTTTCCTTTTTCGGCTGTGGGGAATAAGAAAGAAGTATATCCGATTCTCCCAAATTGGATACTGTGGCTTTCGGATATACCGCAGCAATTGCCTGCACCAGTTCCAAAACAGAGAGCAAATACATATTTTCCATATTTTTTGTAATTTGGAATACCGGAAGTTTTTCTAAATCTCCCTGACAAGAACCTCCTGCAAAAATTTCTGCCACATCTGACAGATAAACGATCTTTTTCCCTATGATCTGCACTTTTTGTTTCGGTTTGATGTAAATATCCATGCCGCATTCCTCCTTATAAATACAGTATGGATATTCTTCCATCAAACTATGCATCTATCATTCACAAGAAAGAAAATCTCTCCAAAAAAATCTGGAGAGATTTTGCACTTTTCACAGCCTAAAAATCATTCATCTAACAGTGGAAAATCCAATTTCTGCCAAGTAATTCAACACTTCGCCACAGTTTTTTACAGGATATGTTTTGTCCGCAAAAGAAATCATCCCAAAATTCGTGTCTTCTCCTGCGTCATAAACTGTCACACTAACTGTTACCGCTGGATCTCCTCCTGTAATTTCTACCAGAAACTGAGGATTTGACAGAACAGCAGATAAATCTTCCCCGGATGCATCCGTTACAGTAGAAGCAATCAGTTCTGCCAGCATGGTTTTGCTGCTGTCCTCCAGCTCATGCTTCTCGCCAGCCTCATCAGTCACAGCAACTGCATATTCCCCTGCTTCCACAATTGCCTGCCATGCGGCAATGCCAGATTCTGCCGTATTTTTCCCACTGTTTTGGTAAACCAGAATCACAACGATCACAACTACTACCAATCCGATCAATGCACGAAAAACACTTTTCTTCATCGCATTTCCCCCTTTCTTACAGTTCGCCTTTCAGTCGCTTCATATGTTCTTTCATACGGCGTTCCACACCATTATTGCTCATATCATAATAAACTGTTCCAACCAGTTCATCCGGCAGATACTGCTGCTCCACATAATGATTGGGGTAATCATGGGCATATTTATATCCAATGGCATTGCCCAAATCATGGCTGCCGCTGTAATGTCCATCTCGCAGATGAGGCGGCACACCTTTAATCTGGATTCTGCGAACATCTGCCAGCGCCTTATCAATGCCAAGATAAGCAGCGTTGCTCTTTGGGGCACAGGAAACATAAGTCACTGCCTGTGCCAGCGGAATACGTCCTTCTGGCATCCCGATGAAATTTACCGCCTCCATTGCCGATACTGCCACCTGCAACGCATGGGGGTCCGCATTGCCCACATCCTCTGCTGCACAAATCACCACTCGTCTGGCAATGAATTTGGGGTCTTCCCCCGCATAAATCATTTTCGCCAGATAATACAATGCCGCATCAGGGTCAGAACCTCGCATGCTTTTGATAAAAGCAGATATGGTGTCATAATGGTTGTCACCGCCTTTGTCATACTGCAATGCTCGCTTTTGGATACAGTCCTCTGCTACAGAAAGGGTGATATGGATAATTCCATGATCATCGGGGTCTGTTGTCAGCACTGCCAGCTCCAAAGCATTGAGCGCCGCTCTTGCGTCACCATTTGCTGTATTGGAAAGAAAATCCAGTGCATCATCATCCATCTTTGCATGATAACTGCCCAAGCCCTTTTCCTCATCTGCCAATGCACGCCGCAAAAGAGATGCAATATCCTTCTGCCGCAAAGGCTCCAAAGAAAAAATGACAGAACGGGAAACAAGAGCCCGATTCACCTCAAAATAGGGGTTTTCTGTTGTGGCACCAATAAGCACCAAAGTACCATCCTCCACATGAGGCAGCAAAGTATCCTGCTGTGTCTTATTGAAGCGATGGATTTCGTCGATAAAAAGTATGGTCTTTTTGCCAAACATACCAAGGCGTTCTTTTGCCGCTGTCACTGTATCTTTGATATCTTTGATGCCAGCAGTGGTGGCATTGATCTGTACAAACTCACTTTTTGTAGTATTGGCAATGATCTTTGCCAGCGTGGTTTTTCCCGTTCCGGGCGGTCCATAGAAAATTAAAGAGCCCAGTCTGTCACCCTTAATGGCGCGGTACAGCAATTTATCTTTTCCTACAATCTGCTCCTGCCCCACAAATTCTTCCAAAGTGGTTGGACGCATTCTTGCGGCAAGCGGAGCATCCTGTGTACCTCTTCTCTGTAGATTATATTCAAAAAGGTCCATGCTGCTCACCTCTTTTTATTTTGTCAGGAACAGGCAGGCATCTCCAAAGGAGAAGAAACGATACCGTTCTTTGACAGCTTCTTCGTAAACACGCATAATGAAATCTTTCCCCATAAGCGCAGAAACCAACATGATCAATGTAGATTCCGGCAGATGGAAATTGGTGATCATACAATCTACCGCTTTGAATGTATAGCCGGGATAAATAAAGATTTTTGTCCAGCCGCTTCCTGCATGAACGATACCATCTTCATCTGTCACAGACTCTAAAGTTCTGGTACTAGTGGTACCAACAGCAATGATTCTGCCGCCATTTTTTCTGGCTTCATTCATGATTGCCGCCTGATCTTCTTCTACCACATAATACTCGGAATGCATTTCATGATCCAGAATATCTTCGGCTTTTACAGGACGGAATGTACCCAGACCAACATGCAATGTCACATGAGCGATCTTCACACCCATTTCTTCGATTTCTTTCAGCAATTCCGGTGTAAAGTGCAGACCAGCTGTAGGCGCTGCCGCAGAACCATCATGTTTTGCATATACTGTCTGATAGCGTTCTTTATCCTCCAGTTTATGAGTGATATAAGGAGGCAAAGGCATTTCACCCAATTCATCCAGAATATTTTCAAAAACACCTTCGTATTGGAATTTAATAATACGGTTGCCGCCTTCGATGGTTTCCATCACTTCCGCAGTCAGTCTGCCGTCACCAAAGGAAATCTTATCACCGGGACGAGCTTTTTTACCGGGACGCACCAGCACTTCCCATGTATCAATGCTTTTGCGCACCAAAAGGAGCACTTCAATATGTGCGCCAGTACCAACACGTTCCCCATGAAGTCTGGCAGGCAATACTCTTGTATCATTGATAACCAGACAGTCCCCTGCTTTCAGATATTCCTTGATATCCCGAAAATGTCTATGGGAAATTGATTCCGTATTTTTGTCAGCCACCAACAATCTGGAAGAAGAACGATCTTTCAAAGGCTCCTGGGCAATCAATTCTTCCGGTAAATCAAAATAAAAATCACTTGTTTTCATGTTTCTTCCTCATTTTCTCAATAAATAATTTAGTGCATAATCTATGCCGAAAAATTCCAGCATCTTTTTCCGATAAATCTTTGTCGCATCATCAGGCAGGAAATCAAATCCTTCTATGTCATAATCATGGAGTACATAATGCTCCTCCATATCCTGAGATAATACAGTCACTTCAGGGTCTGTATAAGGACGGCGGATGTCTGTCACTTCCGCATCAGGATCGGAAATCACCCGCATCATATCCGCAATCTGATGATCTTTCAGTTTCTTAACATACATTGGCTTCCCTCTTTTCTCATCCCTTAATGTTCCAGCAAAAAGTCAATGGCATATTGGTCGCCAAAGTATTCATACATCTTTTTCCGGTAAATATATTCGGAACCAGCGCCAGCCCGATGGAATCCCTGAATATGGTAATCATGGAGGCGATAAGTTTCTTCTGTTTCCTGAAACATCGCCTTTACCTCAGGCACCTTAGACCAGTTGACACAATCGTCAAAACTGGAATTATATGCACGAATCTGCACAATCCGCACACTGCCGTCATCAGAAATCAGATTCATAATCTCGCGAATCTGTTCTTCCGTCAATTTCTCTGCGTACATCTATACCCGCTCCTTCCAGATCATTTTCAACCATTTGCCAAAGCGCTTCTTTGTGGCAGCCCAAAAGTGCATCTCTTACAGCTGCCAGACGAATGGGAATGGGACGATGCATACCGCCGCAGCGAAGTCCCTCATCCAAATAAATCCATAATATTTCTTCGCTTCTTTTCCCATTCAAGTCACAGTCGGAAAAGCAGAGGATATTTCCCTCATGATCCCTCCATCCCTTTTGGGAAATCAGAAAGGTATGCCAATCCATGCTCTCACCCCTCAATGGTTACGCCTGTATAATAATGTTTGATGATTTCTTCATAAGAATAACCCTGCTGTGCCATACCCTGAGCACCGTTCTGGCTCAAACCTACACCATGACCATTGCCGCTGCCTTCAAACACAAACATACCGTTTTCCACAGTGCTGATATTCACATCATAAATCTGATAGTCTCCTGTAGCAATCACAGGTGTATTCTGATTGGTATTTGTATTTTCAGAAACGCTCAAACCATCTAATTTGAGATTTTTTCCATTCATTGCAGACAAAGTTCCTTCTGTCTTAGCAGTTATGCCATTTACGGCCGCAGAAGATGTCAAAGAACCTGTACTGCTACTTGTAGTTGTCTGACGCTGTACGGATTTACTTCCGGAAGAAGGATCACCGCCTTTTCCGTTGATGGTAAACATCTTGCTGGGCAGACTGCCACAGGCACTGGAAAAATATGTACGGATATTTTCTTTCGTCAGTGTCACACTGCCGGAAGTGCCGACAATTTTCATTTCCTGTACACGACCGCCTGTGGAAATCTTTGTAATAACAATATCCTGTGCACTGCCGATATTTTCGCCTTTGGAAGAAAGCAAACTATCAAGCTGGGACAAAGTCAATGTCTTTTCCCATGCATTGTTGCCATATTCTCCAACTTCAGGCACCGCACGCAAATAAGGCACCACAGAATTCCATACGTTTTCGCTGTTTTCCGTATATCCGCCTGTGGATGCGGAAAATACCGCTTCGATGGGAGTACCATTATAGCAGATAATTTCTCCTTCTGTATCGTCTACTACCTGATTGGTTTTTGCATTTTCCCCACTATACCCTTTGTAAACCTGACAGTTTGTTGTGTCGCATAATTCATAGCCGCTGCTTTTATGGGCACTGAGTTTTGTCATAGCATAAGTTCTTGCTGCCAATGTCTGGGCTTTCAATGCTTCTTCATCATAAGAAGCAGGCATTTCTGCCGGAATGACACCATAGAGATATTCCTCTAAGTCCACCACATTCACTGCTGTCATAACTGTGCCATTCACCGCAAAACGCAGACAACCACGATATTGTTTGCCATTGATGGTAAATGTGGTATCGGTACCACCAAAACCATAGTCCACATCATTGCTGACCATCAGCAGGTTTTCACCTCCGCCGGAAAGGCAGATGCCGTTAAAATCACTAATGCGTTCCGCAGATTTTTTGGATGCACTTTCTACCTCTGAACGGGAACTGTTCTGTACATATACTGTCCATTCATCGTTGCCAAGATAGCCACAAGCCGCATCAAAACCAGTGCGACGCAGGCTATATGCCAAATCTTCCGCATTTTTCTGCGACATGCTGTCAGAAATCCGAATTACTTCTCCTCTTACCATTTTTGCGGTAAATCCACCAGAAGAAGAAATGGTGCCATCTTCCTGAAATTTATCATTCTTCAATGTTCCCACAGTCAACGCATTGCTTCCAATGGACGCTGACGTAACATTTTTGCATACAGACTCCAAGCCCACTTCAATCATTTCAGGTACATCATAAGCAAAGGCTGTCTGCGGCACATTCATACATACTGCCCCCGCCAGTACAGCCCCGAACATACACTGTTTCCATTTTATCATTTGTTGCCTCCAATATTTCTTCCATTTCATACGGAAAAGATTCTCTTTTTGACATTATACCATAACTTGACCCATCATTCCATGAAAATTCGCTGAGCTGTTTTTCTCAAACAAAAAAATCCGACACAGGGAGAACCCTATTGTGCCGGATTTTTAAACAGACTGCAATTGCCGCAGAAACAGATCATTCAATTGCTGCCAATCAGCCATATTTGTTTCTTCTAAAGTTTTTAAATCATCTCGAATATCTTCAATGGAATTTTTCAGATATACATTGATCTTATCTACTTTTTCAATCATCTTCACTTCTGGTGAATGTTGTTTTAGCTTCAGAAGCTTATCTACTTCTTCCTGCAAGCTGTCAGGAAGTTCTGCTTTCATTAGTTCTGAAAACAACATGGGAGGTGGTGTTTTCTTCTCCAAAATCCAACGGCATGCCAATACTGGTCTAAGTACATAAAAATATTTTTTCACTTTGACCATTTCTCCTTCCAGATACTCTCGTCTGTTTTTCTCTGCCATATGGATATAATGGTAAAGACTTCTTTTGACTGAGAAAAAATTTCCCATCATAGACCGAAATGTTTCTGCAAAAGGTGTTTCCATATACACAATGGGAGAAGAAAACCATTCAAATAGTGTGGGATTGGATTTATGAAAAAGACGCAATGTTTTCTGCAAATCCCAGCCATTGATATCCAAAACGTCATCCAATGGCAATTCAATCACATCCCTTGTTTTTTCCAGACGAAGATAGTCTTCTTTTTGCCGAATATAAATGAACCGCACATCATAATCGGTGTCTGAAGAAGGAAAGCCCCATGCACGGCTGCCGGATTCTACGGCAAGGAGGATACGAACATGCTCATTTTGTTCAATTTCACGAAGTTTTCTGATGATCGTCTGTTCCATCGGTTTCCTCCTTTCTCTTTTTCCAAGGTGCATCGTCTCCAGATGCTTTAAAATTATAAATTGGCTTCATCACATCAATGACTTCCACTGTTTCGCCGATGACATCCAAAATGTCCTCCAGTGATTTATATGCCATAGGCGCTTCATCCAGTGTGTCCTCGTTAACAGAAGTTGTGTAAATCCCTGCCATAGCTTCTTTATATGCTTCCATATTCAGCATTTCCTTTGCCTTTGCTCTGGACATGACACGCCCTGCCCCATGAGGTGCCGAATGGTTCCATTCCGGATTGCCTTTTCCCACCGCAATAATAGAGCCATCTCGCATATTGATGGGAATCAGGACTTTTTCTCCGGCATGCGCCGCAATAGCACCCTTGCGGAGAATCATTTCATCCACATCAATGTAATTATGGATAGTATGGAAAGATTCTACAGCAGTCATGCCTGTTCTTTCCAGAATAATTTCCGCCATTCTTTCTCTATTTCGCTTTGCGAAACGCTGGCAGATTTCTACATCATACAAATAATCTTCCAGGAATGTTCCATAGAGCCAGCAAATATCTTCTGGAACCAGCAAATCCTGTGTTTCATAATTGTTCTTCAGTTCTTTCAAAGCCTCCTGAATTTCTGCCCGTCTGCCTTCTGCCTTATATGTACGGATGATTTCGTCTCTTTGGCGGAAATAATCCTCTTTTCCCATATGCAGGTCAATGGCAAGCTGTTGATAAACTTCTGCCACCTGTTTTCCCAAATTGCGGCTGCCGGAGTGAATCACCAGATAACAGGTACCGTCCGCAGCCTGATCTACTTCAATAAAATGATTTCCGCCGCCCAGTGTGCCCAAAGAGCGTTCCAGTCTTTTGGCATCACGCAAAGAACGATAGCAGCGCAGCTGTGTCAAATCAAACCGTTCCAGTCTGCCTTCCCACACATTTCTGCCGGAAGGGATATAATGACAGGCTTCATCCAGTTTCTGAAAATCCACTTCTTTTTCTGCCAATTTTACGGTATACATTCCGCATCCGATATCTACCCCAACAATATTGGGACACGCCTTATCTTTTACCGTCATTGTGGTACCAACGGTACAGCCTTTCCCAGCATGGACATCTGGCATGATTCTAATTTTGCTGCCTTCTGTGAGACCATAGTCGCACATTCGGCGAATCTGTTCAATGGCAACATCCTCAATGACTTTCGCATAACAAATGGCTGTATTCATTTTTCCTTTGATTTCTAACATACTGCTCCCCTCCTTTGGGAGAAGCTATGCCGCTATAGGGGCATAGCGTTCACTTTTCAAAACTTCCATCATAAATGTATAGGGTGAAAGATTTCCTCCGGCTACCATGGAAAATATTCTTGGTGTGGCGCCAGAAATCAGTACAACCCCCTGTTCATTCATCTTCACCGGCTGCTGTCGATTTCTGCTGGCAACATTCCAAAACACAACTTCTGGCAGGCGATATCCTTTTGCTGCATATTTCTGCTTTGCATTTTCGAAATTGGTTTTGGAAGCGTTGTTGACGCAGTAGTTAAACTCCATGTCTGAAATAATAATCAACTTCGCCGGCAGTTCCTCCTGCGGCACCTGATGTTTCACTGCTGTCCACAAAATCAAATCAAAGACCGCTTCCAGATTGGTATCCGCAATCTCATTAAATGTTAATAGATATCGCAGTTTGTCTACAAATGTCTCCCCCTTCACAGCAATGAGCCGTGGTTTTCTAGAAAACTCAATGAAATGATTGCGGAAAACACCTTTGTTATGTTCTGCAAAATACAACCCCAAGGACAACGCCACCGCCGCCGGAACGGGTTTCCCAGGGCAATACATGGAGCCAGAAGTATCAATAACTGCAAGGGCGTTTTCATCGGTGCCAAAGTCCGGCAAAGCAGCCCATGTGGCATTCAGAACTGCTTCCTCCTCCTGGGAAATATTCCAGTTCCATCTTGTATTCAGATAAGGTTCTACCAATTCATAGGGTGTCACATGATCTGCATGGAGCTTTGCATCGCCAGAAATTGCTCTGGAAAGAAAAGATTCATATCTTTCTCTGTCATTCCGCCAGAAAGCTTTTTGATATTTGAACAGAGCTTTGGAGGGCTGCTGTTCATAATCAAAAGTATAATCTTTCTCTCGCAGATGGTTCTCAATGATACGAATTTTGGCTCTCAGCGCAGTCAGGGCTTTTCTGTAGGCTGCGTCATTCATACCAAAGGCTCTGGCAATCTTTTTCCCTTGACATACTGTCTCCGGATTGGATGCATTAACAGAAGGAAGCCATTTTCCCAACAGAGAAACAGGTTCTCCCTCAGCAAGATTTTTCATATCACATTCAAATTGTTTCCGCAAATAAACCAGCATTTCTTTTTCGCAGGGTGTATCCATCAATGCCAAAAGGTCATCGAATCGCCCATATTCTGCCACATAAGACAGATTTTTCTGAACAGAAGCTGATGCATTCTTTGCCAGCCAATTAAGAATTGTCCGAAACACTTTTCTTTCACCTAATCCGCCTCTCACATCTCTTGCAAAGAAAAGGAGTTTCATAGCCATATCTGCATCTTCTGTATATGCACGAACAAATCGAGCAATGATTTCGTCGTCACTTTCTCTGCGCAATGCCCCAATGGTAGCAAAGAGATCCAGACATTCAGAACCGCTGGAAGCGTATGTAGCTGCACCATTTTCTGTTGTTGTCATATTAGCTTCCTGTTTCATATATTCCAACATAATAATCCTCCTTTTCTTGTTTTCACAAGGCACCATGTAAATTTTGGGAACAACCCTCGCAGATGGTGTGAAAACCACCCGCTATAAAGATAGCATGATGAATTGCTGTTGGTGCCTTTATTCATTTTTACAAGACGCAAATTTTACAGATTTGCATCTGCCTGCACCGAAGGTTTCTAGCCTTCTACAGTCCAATTGCTGTCTGCGTCTTTTGTATCTTCACAAGGCGCAAATTCTACAGATTTGCATCTGTCTGTGCTAGGCTTTTGGGTCCTCTACAGTCAAATTTGCTGTTTGCGCCTTTTTCATTTTTACAAGGTGCGTTTCTGACAGATTAATATCTGTGTATAGAAGTTGTGAAAGCGTCTATAGTCTGCATTTGCTGTACGCACCTTTTTCCATTTGAGAGAATCCGATTCCCTTCAGGGATGTGTTTCTCTGTTTGTATCTTTATTCTACCTGTATTTTCCAAAATCATCACGGAAAAAAAGTTGCGAACATTAAAGTCCGCAACTTTTTTGTTGAAGCAATCTTTGTTTTATCAACTCCACAAAATGCTGCGGAGCTGTTACTTTTATCATTGGGCCAAAAGAAAGAATCCGAATGACCATTTCCGTTTCATCCTCTTTATCATAAATAACTGTAACGCGGTAATGCTTTTCATCCAGTTTTTCTGCTTCTTTTTCGTAGTGAGCAAAATGAAGCAATACCCTTTCCATAGTCTTTCTCTGGTCTACCAATTCAAATACCACTTTACGCTGACGTTCTGTTTTCTTTGTCAGATTTCGCACAACGGAATCCTGACACTTTTCACAGCTTATGATCCTGCCCAAATTGATGGTGCTGCCGTAACGATCCGAAGAACAAATGAGACGAAATTTATCATCTTTTTCCGAATATTCTAAACACTGTGGCATCACTCGCATCTGCAAGGGATTGCCTCTGCGGTTTTGCAATGTAATTTTCAGAAGATATTGATTTTTGACAGCATCCAGAATCAAACGAAAATTCTGTATATATGTTTCATCTTCATAATCATCTCCGTCTGCATAACGGTCAAAAACAATAATATCTTCCGGCAAAAACAGAGGTTCTACATCTGGAAAATCAAAAATATTATCACCAAACAGCCGCATACGAGGGTCAAGGGCAATGGCTTTTAACCAGCGTTTTTCCAAAAGGGTCAATGGCATCATTGGTTCTTTGCGCAGCGGTGTTCTGCCATCAGGCAAAATCAACTGCCACCGTTGTTCTTCAATGGCAGGCAGAATATGAAGTGTACTTTCTCCAAAAGCATATTGCTCTACAATATGCCGCATTTCCTTTACATCTATGGGGTGCTCTGCCGCTTCTTTCAATATCTTTGCCACTGTGCGGTAATATGTACTATATAATTCACTGAATATCATGTGCTTCACCATCTTCCAGTCCATAAAGAACATACATCATATTAATATCTTTCCGAAACTGATCTTCCAGTTTTCTATTGGAAATATGGATTTCTGTGATACGGCAGAGAAATGTCCTGATCCAAGGAATCAATTCGCTGGAATCGTATACATCTGCCGTGAATCTGCTGGTATTATCATCCAAATGCTCCACCGTTCCACAGCGTTTTTCGCGTTCCAGCCGCTTGGGAATATGCTGCTCATTTGCCCCATAGCGAATGGTAAATTCCACATGCTCCAAACGATTGCCCCACCTGCTTTGCGTACTGACACCCCACATATTATTCTGCATCTGGTTCAATTTTTCCAGCATTTGATCAAACCGTTCACTGACTTCGCCCATTTTCACCGATATGATATGATCTAACCGAAAAGATAAAATCCGTCTGAATCTGGATGAATAAGCCATTAAATATTGTCTGCCGCTTTGGGCACTGACCATAATGCGCAGAGGAACCACATGGGATTCCGACGGGTGTTCTTTGCGGCGGTTATGTGTTTCCAGCGTAACACTGCGCTTTTCTCTGATTGCCATGAAAGCAGTGCATAATATCTCACTATCCACTGCTCCTGTAATATAGTGATGCTTAAATGCAAAGGGGCTCTCCTGTTCCTTTGTCTGATCTAACAGGAACGAACCAATGACACCGCAGGGGGCAATTTCAGAAAAAAAGTCCAATATATCACTGTCCAAATCACATTTTGACATTGTCCAGCCGTAGTACATGGTTTTCCCCTGTTTTTCACCCCATACAATCCCCTCGGAAATATATTCCTTCAGTTTTTTTCGCACAGTAGAAACGTCAAAGGTCTTTGGCTCCTGAAGAGCCGAAAGGTATGCATCTATCTGATCAGTGATTTCTGTCAAAGAAAGAGGTTCCTTTGCGCAAGCGAAAATATCCATCAGTATAAAATGAAGTGTAATATCTCCATCCGTAAAACTTTTGGTTTTCCATGCTTTATAAAGGGGGTTATGCTGGGCAGCCCTGCTGTCAATGGAAATGAATACATTTTTTCCCTCTGCATTTTGGCGAAATCCCATATAGTCTCCCATCCAGCTTTCTAAGCGCCTTCGTTCATCATCATAGGAACGCGCACTTTTTCTGGTATATTCATCCCGACTCTTAAAGCCATAGACATAAAATTCCCGCATATATTCACGAATGCGATTAAAATTTTTCACCAGTTCGCTATATGCCATGGCTTTTCTCCTCCTCTACCTCATTGCTTCCAATGTTTTTCATTCTGATTTTTATTTTATCAAAAAATCAAATGAACCTCAATCTTCTGACATATTTCCTCCACATAAAATAACAGGGAAAAAGCCACAAATCCTTCACCCTGTATAGACAGAAATCGATCTATTATGGTGCGTCTTCAATTTCAACCACTTCCCACTCTCCTGCCGCATTTTTCTCCAGTCTCCAAAGGGCTGTACACTTCCAACTGCCATGAACAGTATTCCTATCACTATCGATTGCTTCCTGAGAGTAATAAACCCACATGGAACCCTCTGTTTCACCAAGATGAGCAGACCACAATTCAAGAGAATGTTCCATAAACTTTACTCTGCCATCATAAGAATCACGGTCATGTGCATATCTTGCAAGAAGCCCATACCGTTCCTCATTTTCAGCCTGCGTATGAGTCCAGTCGCTAAATGCTGCATTAGCCTGTCTTAGGATAGGCTGAACAGCTGCCCGATCTGAAAAACTTCCAAAATAAACAGCAGCTTTGCCAAATCTTCTTTTTCATAATAAGATGCAGCGTAGGCAGGCACCAAATGATAAACTGGGAAAAAATATAGCAACGCTATGACAATCACCCCTATGAGAATAGGCTTCTTGCGCAGCTTTTTCCAGATCTGTAGAAACGGATGTTCCTTTTGTTCAGCCACAGATTCCTCCTGCTCTGAAGACCTATTCCCTCTATGCCAAGCCTTCATACTCTTATATTCCACAGCACACGCTGTGCATCTTGTTAGATGGCTCCTGACAAGGGCAGCGGTTTCTTTGTCCACCATTCCTTTTATATATACTGGCATTACATTATGAACGATCATACATTCCATTTTCATTTTGATCCCCCAGACATTTTTCATACATAAACTACTTTTCGATGGCAAACAGATAGAAAGCTTTCATCAGTTCCCCATATTAAAAACCTGCAATACACCATAAAAACAGAAATTTCTTCGCCCGTTTTGCTATAGTTTAAAATCGATTTCTTTAGCTTCTCTTAAAATCAACTTAACATAATATAAATCAAATATCAACAGAGTGATCGTTTTGTAAGATTTTTGTTCAAAATTATCACGCCTTATGCATTCATAGAGGAACCATGATTGTGCATTTATTGACATAACACAAGGCTTAACTATACCCATCAAGATTTATCTTTTGCAGCAGTTCTTTTAAAAGGACATCAAATAACCTGATAATTCCCTCTGTTCCTAGTCTTGGAAACATTTTTTAAGCTTTATCACCCTTAAATAGTCTGCAACTCCTTTTCAATTTATTTGATCGTTCGTAATATTAATTTCTCTATTTCTTTTACCACCATTTGATTGCCGTATCCACAAAATGCATTTTATACTCAAAACGGTGATTTCTATACATATACTATCAATTTATATGTCTATCAAAGATCGCTTTTACGCTTAAGACTTCCAATAAAAAAGCTGGATACTCATATATAGTAAATCTCAACCACATATTATCTGATTTAAATAATAGTATTCTCTGTAATATTTACATCTATATTCAGTAAACTTCTTATGTTTTTCATTGATAAAATTTCGTCATATACTAAAGTAACTCATCTACCAAGTTAAGTCAGCTTTTTACTATACCCATTAGACATACAAAAAACGGCTAAAACATAAAGTTTTAACCGTTATCAATTAACTGGAAATGTGACTCGGATACACGACCGCTGGTCGCGGATAAGGACTTGTGGATATTTAATTTATTATATGTCTAATTTGATGATGTGTTCCATTAATCAGGTCATTACTCTAAGATACATTATGCTTAGCATTAATCCGTTTCTAAACTTTTTATATAGCAGATTTGATTCGACGTGGTTTTATTTGATGCAAGCTATTCTTATCTTATGGTCTATTCAAGTCCTTCTAGCGGAGTTTTTGCTTAAAATGGTCAATTGGATAGCTTAGAAGTGATATAGAATATTTTTATTGAAATTTCTCTATGAGTTTCATCTCTCCTAATTAAATGCTATAGGTATATCAACATCTTCTATTAGTTAATCAGTAATAGGCTATATACCTCAATAGAAACAATAGAGGATGTCAGTACATCTTTTATTTTCAAATTCCCATAAGAGATATCATCTAATTTGTCAATAAAACCAGTTAGTGATTCATATATGAGCTACACATCTTATACTTCTTATACTTCTTTTACTACTTTAGTAAAGATCAAATGTGTAAAAATATCATCAACTTGTTTGGCAAATTCCATAGACTGTACGAGGGTTCCTAGCTCTATATTTCCTTCTTGACCATGGTAAGATAAGTTCGCAGAAGTAATTAAAGTTTTTTCTTGATCAACAGAAATCACTTTGGCATGCAATGCGGAAATAGAATCACTCCCATTAACGAAATTATATAAATGAAGGAATCTCCCTTTATATCGGAAAAGTTTTTCAATGCTTTTCTGTGCTTGAAAATTATTAATAAAAAACTTGATGTAGACGCCTTTTTGACTTTTTTCTATAAGCACATCAAGAAGGTCTGCAAAATACCCTGACAACGAGTAACCAGTAATCAAAATACATCTCTCAGCTCCACGAATCAAACTTTCTACAGTATTTTTTGTAGATTTTGCCTTTACTGAAAAAGATGCAGGCATAGTCGCAACCAATGAAGCATCTATGCTTGAATTTGCAGTATACGCTGTTGATACCATTTTATAGATTTCTTCTGCTTGTGTCCAAGACAAAGATGGATATCTCGTCATAATTTGTGGTATCGAAACATTTGTTCCAGCAATTCTATCAGTGTTTATTTGTCCTAGCAAAATATCAAGATTTATATTTCCAGTTGACATAACTCGCACACCAACTTTCCAAAGAAAGACTCTTTTTCTCGCAAGGCAATAGGTACTACCAATCCTCTATCAAGCATTCGATTTCCATTTTCACAAGCAGTTTCAGAAATCATACAGCATGAGTGGCATGCTGCACCATTCAGGTTGTTACTAGCCGGCACATTACTCATACACTCCGGATCATTAGTGCAAAGGAGTGCTTCCTGAAAAGCTTCCTTCATTATCGGCACTAACTTATTGATATTTCCAAGTTCCACCAACCCACCTAAAGAGCCTTCTTTATCAGTACTACCTGTATAAAGAAGGATACCTGCCATCTTCTCACTAAAATATATACGTTCCCGTATTGCAGACGAAGAATATCCAGATTCCATTGACATTTGCTTGATTAACAGGTGAGCAAATGTGTGCATAAGAACGTATATAGCATTTCTCCTTACATTCAAAGTCCATCCTTTAGAAGCACAGAACTCCTCATAGCACTCTGCATATCTCTGAGAAAGCGTTTTGACAGTTGGAATATCAAGCCATTGACTCAATGTGTCCTCATTAAACTCAATAAAAACACCCTCGCCGTTTACCTCGGCAGCTGGTAACCATTTTTCGTTTTTCCCCTTATTAAGATATACAACATTTGCCTGAACATCTGCATCTGGATCTGGAGCATCTACACGAGTAAATCCAAGCAAAACTTTTACTTCTCGAAGGCGCGTAATTCTAATAATACGATTAAAATACGGTTTGAGATATTCAGGTAGTAAATCTTCCTCTGCCTTAAAGTGTTTCTTGTTTGAAGCATACGTAGGGTCATTGTGATGAGTAATAGCATCATACTCCATCTGTTTGATTTCTTTGAACTCAGTAATATTCCTTAATCGTCGAGCAAGAGCTTCATCAAATTCTTCACGAGAATATCTATCTGCAAAGTATTTTTTATATGCAGCAGTGATACCGTCATCCCCCATTACATCTGTCAGCAATTCAATATCATGAAGATGTTCATCAATCAAATTGTACAATGGATTTACCCAAGGCGGAATAGAGATTGCACTTCTACTCACAGAAAAGTAGACATTAGATGCACCTCTCTGTGATGGAATTACTTTTTTCTCACATTTCTCATTCCTTAATTTGGGTCGAAATGGATGATGTCCCGTACAATGCAAACCGGAGAAATTATCTTCCTGAGTAGCTCCACTCATACTACGTTTTGCCCCGCATAACTTGCACTCCACCCACATATCTGCAAGTGTAGAGGTATTGCCAGTAGAATACATCCTAAGCTGCCCCTTACAATTGGTTTCCCCACGATGAACCCACCATCTCCAAGGAAAATCATCCATGTGTCCATTTTCGCAAATTGTGATAAAACGAGCAGGATATGCAGGTTTGTGGCAATCCGGACAATTTACTCCAAATCTTAGATAACGATTTAAGTCGAAATTGTCTCGCATATCAAAAAGACGTCCGCACTTTAAGTTGGAACAAACATGAATATACGGGAAGGAAACAACTGGAACATCCCCTGAGTAAGAAGTACGAGGCATATAGAAACAGTCAACCCCAAGATATGAGGCCAGTCTGCCATCAATAATTTTCTTACCTTTTTCATTCCAATAGTTAATGTCTAATACTGTTACAGAATCCTTGACCGCATCAACGATTGCACCAGGGCCAAAGGTAGTAATAATTTGGTTTGGGCGTAATTCACCCAATTTATTGTTATCATATCCAGCCATGTTACTCCTCCGTGTAATAGAACATATTTGCAGCATTTTCCACTTCGCGCATAGCGTTAAGTGTAGCCTTTTCAGTATCTTTACAAGCTTGTCCATAGTAATTCATAAGCCTATTATATTTTTCTGTTCCATAGACATAATACCGCAATGGTTTGCCTTGAGCAGCCAAGAGTTTCCACCAATCGATAAATTGATCAATCTCAGTTTCAGCATCTTTTCGAACTTCCGGCTTGACTATATTCAAACGATCCATAATTAAAGACTTTATCTCAGTCATTTGCTCTGCGGAAAGAGTTGCAATCTCAGCAGCCCCCTCATTGGAAGCCATATCTGGATATTTGAGCCGAATTGCTGAAATAATCAAAGCGTGCAGCACACGATCTCTAGCTCTTGCAGAGAACGGCGTTGCAGTGGTTCCTTCTACAAATCTATATAGCTGAGAGTGGTAACCTGTAAAATTTTCATAATGAGAAAGATCACGAGGACGGTACGGATTATAGAGAGTAAATACTAGGCCAGGAAACGCACGACCAATTCTGCTTGTAGCCTGAATATACTCGGAATTTTGCTTCGGCTGACCGGTTACTGCCATTAATCCAAGTCTGTCAACATCCATACCAACTGCTATCATATTCGTTGCAACCGCAGTATCAAGACAATCCTTGGAATCACATGTTGCTTCAAGCTGTCTTAGCTTGTTAGGAATTTCATAAGACGACATTCTCGATGTGATTTCAACTCTTTTGTTGAGATAACGAACTTTTTCCATGTTATACTTCGTTTTAATTCGATAGATTCGCTTCGGAATATCGTCTTGCAACAAACGAACGGCACCCCCCAACTCTCGAATACTGTTATAGTACCCAACTAGTGAATAGTAGGGATCAATGACATCCTTATACTCATCCTCTTGGGCAAGTTGGAACGCAGTTTGGAGAATAATTGCATACATTCTCAGCAAAGTGGTCTTGACCGATTGCCCTGGTGCGCAAACTCCTACATACTTTCGGAACGGATCATCTTTAATAGGAATTTCGTTTATAAAGAAACTATCTCCAATCTCAAAACCATTCGGCGGAAATTGCGCCGTGGATTTACGCGCATAAAGACACTTTGTCTGTTCGGATGCATTTTTTATAGTAGCAGTTGAAACTACATATTTGGGCTTAATTCTTTTTTCTCCATAAGTACACATTTCCTCTATGATGGTCTCATATGCACCATATACGGTTCCAAGCGGACCAGTAATCAAATGCAACTCATCTTGGATAATTAGCTCTGGTGGAAGGAATGGGCGAATTGGTGTTAATGTTGATGTTGGCAACTTTTGTGTTCTGTTATGCCGTTTATGTTCTTCACCTATAGCAACATATCCATCTCGACTACAAACTCTATCTACCCGTCCAAATAGAGCGTTGGTTTTAACGTCCCAAGGTAAACGGGCAAACTTATCAACTGTGGACAGAATAATTGTCGGGCACTTTGCATAGATTTCTTCATCCACAAGATATACCGGAATCTGAATCCGCTTTTGCTTGTATTTATAGAACAGGCAAGTATTGTCTGCACAATAAATTGCAACAGATTTCTGCTCAGGATCAATGTAGAATTCTTCTTCCGTAAGTGGCTTTCCACAAAAGGGACAAGTTAACAGTTGCTTATAGAGCAGGTTGCGTTTTCTTTTCGCCTCACCCGGCTTATCAGCCTTTTCTACTAGCTCTTCGAATTTATTTGGTGTTACACCTCCACCAACCCAGAAACCGATGCTGATTGGTTCGGTTCCATACTTTGGATATGTTTTTTGGCGGATTAGCTCAGCAGCAAGAACCATTTTCGTTATACGATCTCGTTGTTGTGTGGTCAGAAGACGAAGTGTGTAGCGGAGTATTGCCGTTACGCCACCATCCGAATTGTATTCAGATGTATCCGACGCCCGTAATCTTCTGTTTGCAATGACAAATGCCATCAATCCCAAATATGCCTCTGTTTTACCGCCGCCAGTCGGAAAATAAAGCAGGTCAACCTCTTCGCGATCTTTATGCAACGGATTTACAATTCCACTTAAATTCATCAGAATAAAAGCAATCTGGAAAGGTCTCCATCCAAAATCGGTATCCGGATTTCTTGGGTCTACAAAATCCTTGAAATTACATTCTATGCCAGTGCCATGCTTCTTCGAGTAACTCATAATATTTCTCTGAAGCAGCATGGAGCGGTTCATAAAGCAAAACGCATCAAACGCCATCTCATTACTTGTGATAAGAAAAATACCTTCACGAATTCTATTCAAGGCTTCTCTACAATGGGCAACCACTTTATCGCCTATTGTACTCTTAAATTCCTGACTGGTCATTTTCTCATCTGAGACAAGTTTTTGTTCAATCCATTTCTCATATGAATCAGCTAAAATATTTAACCGTTCAAGGATACCATCTTTGTTTTTAGGATTGGACATGAATCGCATTGAGAAAAAGAACTTATCAAATCCTTTCAAAGCAGCGCTTACACCAGGAAATTCATATTCAGGAATGAAATCAGATTTTATCCATGTCGTTTTTCCATCAACAGGCTCATCCCATGTTGCAGCACAATTCCTACCACGCCCCAAAATCGGACGTTGTTCAAAGTAGAACTCATCCTCAGCAAGCACATCTCGACAAATATTTTCAGAGAAGAAAACCCTATCTCCATCGGCGGAATAAGCTTTCAATTCAACTTGAAACATCATAGATTCCACTTCATTTTCTGAATTCTTACGGCGATTTATAACTGAGGCCGTTACCAACGAATAGCCAGTTTTTAGAGGTATTCTGGAAATGTATACGACAATATTTGAATCTTCTGCAAGACGGAATTCTGCATTTCTTTCAAAAGAGGTAAAATCAATGCAAATTGTAGATTTCATTGGTTGTCGGGTAAAACTAGCATGGTTATATTCCTTGCCATCTTTCCCGACTTTCTTGTCTACAAAGCGTACATAGTCGCCCCAAGAGACGTCAATGTTGATACTCTTAGTGGATGATGCGATGTAAAAACTAATACCTATAGACGTAGGCAGCTTAAAGCTGGTTGTCATTATAGGTTCATTATCATCATCTTCACCAGCGGTATAATCGTCAGAATCACCATACGCAATATCGACATCCACCTCTTGTTCACCAGCGGTAGCAATACCTTTATCAACCGCCTGAGAAGCAAGCATACCGATAATATAGGCACTTTTCGGGTTTTCATCTAATATCTCATTGGCAGACTGGGGTCCCATCAAGTCAGTTCTAAGAGCATTGATAATCTCCTGCCGCACTTTTGCATATTTGAATCTATCAGGCACAGTTATCCCTCCTTGATCTTATGTGCTGTACCTAGAGTATACTTACAAGTGTTTCCAAGTATGATGTTATCATCAGAAATCAAGCGATACTCCCAAACCTTATGGTCAGGGTCTGCTGTAGATGCAAAACGACACCATTTGATACCTTCACGCGCTTTTGCAACAACTTCATTGGTGGTGACTTCATTGGAAGCCTTTACTTCTACCATGAACTTTCCACTTGTTGTCTCTACCAAGAAGTCTGGGTTATACTGTTGACCAGCCTGCCAGAAAAGCCCCAACTGATTCAAAGGTGGTTTAATCCAACGAATCACATCTGGGTCTTCTTCAAGAATGATAGAAAATAGACGTTCTGGATCACTGTCAAAAGTATTTTCGGTATAATATGCCTTCTTATATCCTATAAACAGATATTTCTTGATATTTGCCTTGTCCGTAAATGGTTTATCAAAACGAACTTGACCATCTTTCTTGACATTCTTTACGAACTTACGGAACAGAATCAAATCCTTCTGAACAATATGAATATCCTCAGTTTTACGTTCTGTATGTTCAAAAATCTGTTTTCTGATATCAGAAACAATCAAAGAGGCATAACGACGAACTATCTTACGCTTGTCCTCCTCAGTACCATCAATTTGTTCAAGATACTGATTCACAACATCAATAATGAAATCAGCATCTTCATAGGATAGCTCACTTATAGAGTCAAGAAGCATACATGCTAGTGTATTCAGTGCATTGTCTACTTCCAGAATCTGTGCATCGACAGAAGTTAGAAGCTGCTGGTTTATAGCATCAAATCTTTCAATTTTAGCCATTGCAACTTCAAAATCTGGAATGGTTCTTTTAACCTTAAAGCGATTAAACGTAACCTCAGATGTTGTTTGTACCAAAATTTTCGGTACAGAAATAGCCTTACCCGAATATTCCTTGATTTTTTGAACAAATTCATTTTTAGACAAAGTTTTTTTATCCTTATTATCTACTTTTGAATCATGCGAATTTTCATCTAGCTTAGTTTCTTTACTGCTAGTTCCTGTACCAAAAACTTGCTCCATAGTAAGCTGTTGCATATCGGATGGTGTTTGTTCTTGCCTCTTCCCAGAACCAAAAGCCTTCAAATATGCCTCGTACAATTCCTGTTGCGTTTTTGTGTTGGTATTGATTTCTGAAAAAGACTTCACACCAGCATCAGTCACAGCATAGTCAAAAATAGTGAGCTGATCTTCGTCAACAGGACTGCTAATATCTACTGTGTCTAAAGGTTCAACCACGGACTTGTCCAAATCTCGATACCGGAAAATATCACTATTTTTAATTTCATCCACCAATTCGCGGTAATGATCGTGAGCGACAATATCCAGTGTGTCAATATCCTCATTGCCAGTAGTTTTGCCAAAAGGTAGACGAAGACCGCGACCAATAGTCTGCATAGCCAAAATATCGCTTTTTGCTGCGTTTAACGGAATGATAGTGAAAAGATTATTGACATCCCAGCCCTCTTTCAACTTGTAGACATGAAGAACAATTTCAACTGGATTCTGGGTGTGTTCAATGGAAAGGAGCAATCGGATGTTTTCCTCCGATTCATCGCCTTTCATATTGGAATGGATTTCAATAACTTTACCTTTGTATCTACCATTCAAAAATCCATCGCTATCAATTAGTGTGCGGATCTCCTTGGCATGATTTGTATCACGGCAAGCAATCAAAACGATAGGCTTTACATACGGCAGACCATTGTCATTACAAAATTGTCGAAGAACTCCCTTACGATGCTCATGCAATGTTAAGCCATCGCGTATTTTCATTTCCTCAATGTCTTCTGCGCTATACCCAGCCATGTTAGAGCGTCCCATGACAACAGGAGTTTTCAAATATCCCTCTACAGCACCCCGTGCCAAGTCATAGGCGTAAATTACGTTATTGGTTGATTTAGGAGTCGCTGTAAATTCTAAACCCAAGGCAGGCTTTAGAAAGTTAATGGCTTTCATGGAAGCTGGGGCATAGTAACGGTGCGCCTCATCCATACAAATCACAAGATCATCAAAACTAGAAAGAACCTCCGCAAAGGACATTCCTAGAGTTTCTTTGAACTTATGGAAGTTAAACTGGGTGTCAGTTTTGCTGTTAAAAATCTTGCCGATATTAAAAATAAACAGCTCAATTTCTGAGCCTTTTTCAAGCTGAAGGCTCATCTGCTTATATCTTACAGGATAAGAATCATAGTTTTCGCCGTCATACACTTTCGGGCGTCCCATTTCTGATTCTAATCCCTTAAAGATATACTTTGGATGATTCGGATTAGACTCTTTCCGAAGTTTTTCATAGATTGTATTGCCCGGTGCCAAAATAAAAAAGTGGCGATAGCCCTTCGTCTTGTAAAGATAATAAATACTTGCACCCATAAGGCGAGTTTTGCCAATGCCGGTTGCCATAGCATAACAGAAAGAGGGGAAATCAAATTTATCGTCAACTTTGATTTTACGTTGCTTTTCACAGTATTCTGTTGCAACAGCCTCAATCGTTGCCTTACTATCCTTCTTATAATCGCAGTGAGTACTGATTGCATCCAGATAGGAAAGCGCTTCCTGTTGGGGCTTGCGCAGACTCATGGCATATCCAATTTTAGCGACAATATCAGCCATTTATCGCACCTCGCTTTCAAAAGTACACTTGTCCAGCAAATCCTTCGGGATACGCTTGACTTCAATGTTATCTGGAAGTCTCAGATCAGACTGAACCTTTGTACTATACACCAGTAGTGATTGATCTTCACCAAGAGTAGTCGTAATAGAACGAATATAGTCGGCGTTTACAAATTCTTTTGTGATATGGATGAATCTCTTTTCTGAAGAGTGTCCGTGATACACGCCGTCTGGTTTGTATTTGAATCCTTCGATTTTGCAAATAGCTTCGCACAGCATTTCAAAGGTGTACTCAGGGTTTATTTGATAAATTGGTAAACGCTCATTTTTGACAAGAAGACTCGGTGCAAGTTCATAAAAATGATAGCCGCTTCCACCTTCCCAACCCACGGCTTTTGTAATACCTCCAGCATCTTCACCGCTGATGACTCTATCAAGTCGAACCTTGCAATGGGTGTATGCATGATTTCTAAGTTCAATGCCAACCCACTTTCGGCCCATCTTAGTTGCAACCGCAGCTGTAGTTCCAGACCCCAAGAAAGAGTCTAGAACCCAATCGCCTGGTTCAGTAGTCATTTCAAAAATTTGCCTGATTAGCTGTTCTGGCTTTTTTCCATTACCAAATTCGACGGAACCTTCCTTGGTAAGATTTTTCATCCAAGCATTCATATCCCAGTAGGTCCCCTGAAGATCTTTTTTGAATAGTTCGCCATCAATGACCTCTGATGTATCTCTCAGCCAAACAAATAAATTGCAGCCCTCATCCTTATAGAATTGCTCATAAACCACGCCCTTATTTTTGCCTGTTCGAGGGATATACTCTATCGAAAGATATGGATCGTGAATATCATTTTGCTTTCTGTATTCAATGATTCTTGTTCTTATTGAAGTTTGAGCATTAGTTGTCCTAAATACATTAATTCCGTGTTTTCTATATGCTTCCTTGATGGTAAGGCCTTCTTTTTTTGCAATTTGGTTGATAGACATTGTTTCCACACCTGTTCGGCGGTAAACTTTAATTTCATTTCCAGCTCCATCTACAGTAGATCCTATATACTCTTTTGCACCGGGATTAACCAACACGGAAGTGTATTTCCAGCTTTTTCCTTCATCCAGATATTGCTGAATAAGCTCAGACATTTCCGTGTAGACATATGGCCCATTAAAAAGTGGTAAAAGGGTATAATCCTTAGCGTAAATAAGGATATATTCACAATTTTTCTTCAGGCGTTTATCTTCACCACCACCAGATGCTCCGGCAATATTCTTCATATTGACAGAAATCATATTAACGAAGTTTCCTCGTCCGAACACCTCGTCACAAAGCACCTTTAAGTATGCTTGCTCTTCATCATCAATCTGAATCCATATAGTTCCTTCCTCACAAAGTAACTCCCTTAAAAGTACAAGCCTACTCCTCATCAAGGTCAACCAGGTACTATGCTCCAAATTATCGTCGTACTTCTGCCCAACAAGTGCGCTGCCTGTATTATATGGGGGATCGATATAGATACACTTTATCGAGCCATAAAAATCCTGCTGAAGTGCTTGTAGTGCAATCAGGTTATCACCGTGAATTAACATATTTTCACTACGGGGGTCTCCATATGATTTCTCACGATCCTCAACTAAAATACGAGGTTCGAGCACCTTGTCATCATATTTTCCAACCCAGGTCAATTCCAATTTCCCTTTATGTTCCATAACTGTGTCTCCAATTCCTTTCTATCAGAACTTTAGCACAACATTGACAAGTAAAATCGGCTGAATATCGAATTGCTGATTAAAGTCAGAGATTTCTCTTTCAGCCTCTGCTTGAATAGAGGAGACCTTTTGATGGAAGGCAGTTTGTACCTTCTGAAGCTGTTTTTTTTCTCCTCAACCTTTTTGCGAATATCAATCTTCTGCAAAAAGTCTTTTGCTGCTGCGGCTTGGGCAGATAGCTCCTCAATTTCCGTTGTCATCTCAGCGATTTGAATGTTCAACTGTTCTCGCTGAATATCAGCCCAATTCTCTACCTTGCGTCTGTTGTAATCCATCACAGGTTTGGATGCCGCTTGATACTTGGCCAACATCTCTTTAACTAGAGTGTCATAAATATCTCTATACTGCGCCATCTCTTCATCCGTTGGCTTAAAGTATCTAACGTCCTCATCATCTACTGTTTCAAGTGCGCCAATGATGTCATCCTCGGTGAAGTCAATGTATCTGCCTTGCTCATCGCAGAGCAGCAACACTGGGAATAGCATTTCACAGTTGGATTTACAAAAAGCGCCAACAAATAAGGTTCCATGCGAACCGAAAGTTTGCTTACCCCAGTTATCAATTTTCCAATAATAGGTTTTTCCTTCGACCTCTGGGTCAGCAACCTCAGACCAATAATCCACTTCTCGTAGATACCGATCTATATCTTTTTTTGTTTTCTCAAGCGCAGCGTCCTTTGCGCCAGAGCTTTCCGTCATTAATATTGAACGCAACTGAATGGCTTTTTTGTTGCGCTTAGCATCAAGTTGACGATCCAATTTATCAAATGCCTTTTTGAACTCTGCTCTAGTTCTGCAATGCTGATAAATATCCAGAATTGTTTTTTCAAAACTGCTTCCCGATTCCAGTGCTCCCAATGCAATGTCTGAAGCACCGAATACACCGTCAAACAATTCAAACTTCTTTGACAGAATCTCATAAACACGTCGATCAGCTTCGTTGCCAGTGTTCAAAAGGTTAATTGCAACAACGTCATGCTTTTGTCCATAACGGTGACAACGACCAATTCTTTGCTCAATCTTCTGCGGGTTCCAAGGAAGGTCATAATTGACAACAGTGTTACAAAATTGAAGATTTAAGCCTTCAGAACCAGCGTCTGTTACAATGAGGATTCTGGAATGTTCCTTAAAATAATCCACAATAGCGTGTTTGTACTCAACTCCGCGACCATAGTTAGTCTTGCCAAAGTTTTTCACCTTCCACGCACGATAGATTTCTTTGGTCATGGCATCGTTAAAGTCGCCATTGAACAAAAGAATATCATCTTCATCGAATCCGTCCTTGCGCAACTCTGAAGCAATGTATTTCTGGGTTCGCTTCGATTCCGTAAACACAACAACCTTTTGTGGAATGCCTTGTTTTTCTTGATACTCAAAAGCCGTATGAATCGCAGTTTTCAAGGCTTTTATCTTAGCATTACTTTGGATACGACTTGCCGTTTCTATGATTGCATTAACCTCATCAATTTCAGCTTGTATCTGCTGCTTTTGAAAAGCGGTATCCTCATCATCGATTTCCTCAAAACCAGATTCATCAATTTCATCTTCTACAAATTCCCAGAATAAATCAAAACCGTCTTGAGCATTTGCTGATTTTGTGCCTTCGTATAACTTTTCAAGCCTCCTTTTTAATACCTCAAATGTTTCTATCAAGGCATAACTTGACGAGGCAAGCAACTTTCGGATAACTAGTACAATTAACCCCTTGTTTGCATTGGGGATAGAATACAAAGCATCACGCTTTAAGAAGTTGTTCACACGCATATATAGTTCGACTTCATCGGGAGAAAGAATGAAATCAATCGTTCGACATTCTCTTCTTTTGAAGTCCATATATTTTCCAACATCCCGTCTAAGCGTTCGGTACAAAACAGGGATGAGTTCTCTCTTTAGTTCTGCATAGTCCTCGCCTTCGATAAATCTCTTATTGAATACCTTCTCGCTACCGAAAATGCGGGGGTCAATAAAAGAAATCAAACCATGAAGGTCTGACAGGGTATTTTGTAGAGGAGTAGCTGTAAGCAGAATTTTCGGGATACCTTGAGAAAGGTCATAAAGCCTCTTTGCACGTTTTGTGCCATGAAAAACATTACGGAGATTATGAGCTTCATCAATGATGATAAAGTCCCACTTCACATTAGGAAATCGTTTCATGAGCTTGGAAGAGTAGTCATAAGAAGCCAACACAATTCGGACCTTACTTTTGTCCTCTAGCCAAGTCTTCCATCCCATAGGTTCACTTTCCACGGTAAAGCGATCCAAAATCGTAGATTCTAAGCCGAATTTTTCTTCTAATTCAATCTCCCACTGTTTTCGCAGAGTTGCTGGGAGTGCAATCAAAACACGCTTCGCTCCTGAATCCAGTACATATTTGAGAGTAAGACCTGCTTCGATGGTTTTACCGAGACCAACTTCGTCCGCAAGAACAATACCCCCGGTTTTCAGAGCCTGAATTGCAGCACAAAATGCATTAATCTGATGGGGATTGATTTCAATGTTGGTATTCAGCAGGCAACGGAAAGGAGATTCTTCCAACTCCACTTTTTTAAATCTTCCATATTGTTCTAAAAGCAAGTTACTTACCATCACTATTACTCCTATCTTTTATCTAACTGCTCGAATATTCCTAAAGCGATTCCCTTTGCCATAAGCGGTGGAACTGCATTTCCAACTTGGATAAACTGTGCCGTTCTTGGTCCTTCAAAGAAATAGCTATCAGGAAAGGATTGAATACGAGCAGCTTCTCTGACTGTTATAGAGCGATGTTGCTCTATATCTGGATGAATAAAATAGTGGCCATCTTTTGAAAGATGAGCAAGAACAGTATGACAGCATTGTTCATCTCCCTCAACAACCTTAAAACGATCTACAAATGAATGCCTATTCTTATGTGTTTTTAATTCTTCTGGTAAGTCGTTGTAATTCAGACGCTTGTGTCCATCATTCCATAGTTCTATTGCTCTTTTATATATTTCAATATCTCGTTCTTTATTAGGACGACTTTTATGAAGGGTAAGTACATCTTCCGATGTTCGTATTCCTGTCTCCGTTACATATTGGCTCCATTCAGTTGTTCGATACTCAGTTGAACCAATACCAGGTGTTAATTTTGGAAGATCAGCTAACAAATCATTTACCGTAAATGCCATCTCTCGTTTCAAGAACTCAGGATAAGCCATCCCACTGTTTTTTAGCCATCCCACTATTATTAACCTACGTCGATTCTGCAAAACACCAAAGTCTTTTGAATTCTGTTCATGACATTCAATTTCATAACCCACTCTACGAAGGTATTTAGTTAAATTCCTAAAAGTTGTGCCCTTATTCGCAGAAAAAATGCCCATTACATTTTCAAAGACAAACATTTTGGGTTGATAGCGTTTCAAAACTCGTGCGTACAACTTATACAGCCCATTTCTTGGATCTTCAGACATTGGGCGATTCATGTGACTACTTTGTGCCCGCCCCACAAGAGAATATGCTTGACAAGGTGGTCCGCCAATTACTACATCTACACTTTGAATATTCCGAATCTTCATAATTCCATCTATAGTTTTGAAAATTCCAGGAAGAGTATTATCGGACATCGTTTCACAAATAACTGTTTTTTCGATGTGATTGGGAATTATCTTCAGAAAATCTTCGCGAGTAATATCGCCACGCAGATAGCGATAATAAATGTCCAACCGATTTGTTTGCTTCAAGTAATAATAAGCACTGCGTGTGATCAAAGTCTGCGTAGCAAACTTATTCATTTCCACATGAGCTATCGGGTTAAAGCCAGCCTGAATAAAGCCTTCAGATAGTCCTCCGGCTCCCGCAAATAAATCTATAAAATTGTAATTGCCCTTGCCGGGAATCTGGTTAGGCATACTGATTCTCCTGTTCTATTATTACTTTTCCTGCTCAAAGGCAAGCCAACTACTTTCAAGCGGCTCATAATCAATGCTGTATTTTGAACAAAATTCTTTAATCTGCCGCATAGTAGACATATTGGGCTTACTTTTTCCAGTTTCCCAACGACTCACTGTCGTCAAATTTACATTAAGCTCTTTAGCGAACGCTTCTTGTGAAAAGAACAAACGCTGCCTCATCTGTTTAATACTTTCTGCAAATGTCATATTTATCGTCTCCTTGGCTATAAATAAGCATAATTACAGCTTAATTTTAGCATCAATTAGGCGTTTGGTCAACAAGTATAAAAATTGTCAAAAGATTTTTTAAGTTATCTAGAATTTCATTCTATGATTGCATACGTTCTGCAAACGCTTATGAAAGATATGTTAAAATAACCTATACTTTCGAGTTAAAGGCGTAGTAGTAAGCAATACAATACTCTCATAGCCTATCCATTTTGTTCAGACTCGGGCAACAAGATCCCTTTTGGTGCAGCTATATCCAAACTCATGGAATCAGAAAATAGATAAAAAGGCTTGAAATCAACATATAAAGATATGGTATATTAAAGACAAAAAGGCGATCCATCAACCTTTCGACGACTACTTCAAGATATTCCTTCTAGTAAGATTGAATTTGTCACTGTAAAGAATCAGTCACATATTGATTGCGAATACACAAAAGTTAGATATTATTTCCTTTATCTGTCAAACGTGTATAACAATCAAGACGTATAAAAAACAGCATTGCCTGTATGGATAAAGACACAAAAAATAGTGTTTATCGTTTTTTACACACTGTTTAAATATAAAAATCCGAATAATAATTGAGACAGATTGCCCCTAAGTCTGACGGTGTATCTATCACACTTAACATTTTTAAGTTATTTTTGATAGAACGGGAATCATTACAATCGTTTGATCCTTAAAATAATATTTTTTACTTCAAAGTCCACATTTTAACAAAAAATCAGCTGACCATTTTCAACGATCAGCTGATTCCATCTCATTCCTCTTTCACTCCACTGCAGTCCCTACAAACTTATAATAAATCTCCACTTTTTGTGTCTTATTTCCATCCTCGTCTACGACCTTTTCATGGACGACAATCCTTTCTATGAGCTCATTGAGTATGTAGGCATTCAGTTCCTGTATATCCGTATACTTCTTGATGAGAGGAATGAACTTCTCCACATTTTGGAACGTTTCTTGGGTTTTCTCCCACTGCTCTTTCAGTGTTTCCTGCTTGCTTTTCAGTTCTCTTTCCTCTTGATCAAGCCCCTGATACATATCATCATACCGTTCATCGCTGATTCTGCCCAAGGCAAGGTCTTCATATAATCGTTTGATGACTGCTGTGATTTCTGATAATCTTCTTTCTACTCGCTGCAATTCTACTTTGATTTTCGTTCCATCCTGTTTCTGCTGGTCTGTTTTCATCTTCACCAGCATTTCCAGATACTGCTCTTCCGCATTTTGTGCCCTACTTGCATGGCGGCGGATATCCTCCAGCACGATTTGGTACAACGCTTTCCAGCTGATGTAATGTGAAGTACATCGATCTTTACCATAGTTTCTATAGACCCAGCAGCTGAAGCCTGTATAGGTGCCTCGTTTTGCATCATAGCTGACGTTCAGAGAGGAACCACAGTCTGCACACTTCACCAATCCTGCGAAGGGCTGCAATTCCCCTTTGGCATTTGGTCTTCTCTTGGCTTTCATCATCTGATGTACCGTGTCCCAAAGTTCTTCGGAAATGATAGCCTGATGCGCATTATTATATACGATCCAATCTTTTTCCGGCGTTTCCTCTCTCCTTTTATCGAAAAATCCTTTTGTTCTTGTCCTGCCAAACACCGCCTTTCCCAGATAGACCGGATTATTCAGAATAGAGCGTATGGTTGATGCGTGCCAGTCAAAATCCTGTCTCCAGTAATCACTTTCATAATAATCGGGATGGTTCCGATTAAAATATGCCTGCGGATTCAAGATTTTTCGCTCCCGCAATATCTTTGTCATCTTTCCATATCCGATGCCATCGGCGAAAAGTCTGAATATCATTTGCACAACTTCAGCCGCCGGCGGATCGACAATGAGTTTATGTCTATTCTGTGGATCTTTCTCATAACCGAATGGTGCATGGGCACCTAGGTACATCCCTTCCTTTGCTCTGGCTCTATGGGCAGCTTTTGTTTTGGCTGACACCTGTCTGGTGTAATAGGAATTGATCACATTCGTGAACGGAAGGACTAAGTTATCCGCACCATTTTTTGAATCATAATTTTCTGCGATGGAGATGAAGCGGACACCCTTCTCCTCGAAGTAATGTTCGATATAAAGCCCCATCTGGGCATACTCTCTGCCGAATCTGGAGAGGTCTTTGACGATGACCACATTGATTTTTCCAGCTTCAATGTCCGCCATCATCTGTTTGAACTGGGGTCTTTCGAAGTTTGTTCCGCTCCATCCATCATCACAATAAACACCTGCAATAGGGATTCTGTTTTCCGCACAGTACTGTTTCAGCAATGCTTTCTGTGTCTGGATACTGTTGGATTCTCCGGCGTTGCCGTCATCCTGGCTGAGTCTGCAGTAAATTGCAGCAGCGATATTTTCCATAAAATCACCTTCTTTCAGCCAAACATCATATCCCTACATAGCCGGTGAATCCATACCCCAATCTACTGAATCTTCTTCCTCTGGTTTGTCATATGCACCAGATTCAAAATCTTTTTTGATCATATCTGCTACTTTTTCGGTGATATCTTTGTCCCCATTGAAGCAGCTTTCCACATGAAATTTGACCCCTCTGATTTCTTTGGTACTCATTACCCTTGATACCTTTCTCATAAAGCACCTCCTGCATTACCCCATTTTCATGCCATGGGCTTCTTTTTTCTCCTGAATTTTCTGTCGCAGTTTACGGTCAACAGTTTGGATGACCGCATCCTGTTTTTCATAATCTTCCACAACCATGTTGCTGACTTCTTTCAATAACCGTATCAAATGATTCCTGATGATTTCATTTTGTATCTGATTTTTCTTTTGGTGCTGGCTTTCCATCTGCTTATTGCTGATTTCCAATGCGGTTTTCAGCACCAGATTTTTGATATTCCGAAACTCTGGCTCCTCAGAGAAAGAATGTCTGGCGTAGCCTTTGCCGTCATAAAAAGATATGACCTCATCTTTCAAATCCAGCCATGACTGGTAAAGAGAATCTATCTTTTCATCCTTACTGATTTCAGAAATGATTTCATCCACCAGCAATTTATTTTCTTTGGCAAGACGACCGTAGACTTTTTTGTGTTTTGCTGTCTGCAAGTTCTTTGCCAAGGTAAATAACAACGCCTGTGCATAAGGATTTTCTTTGTGCTCCAAAGACAAGGAACGCTCCAAAAGGTTTCTGCATTCCTCCCGAATCCATTTCCACATCTCGTCTTTCTGCTCATAGAGATGATAAAATTCATCATGGAAAATCTCATGAGCAAAGGCACTTCTCAAATTTTCAATGCCTTTTTTCGTCAGATAGCCCTCCTTTGGGTCTTTGGAATAGCACATGATATGGATATGTGGATGATGCCCTTCGTTATGAAAAGCACCATACCAAACCAGATTTTCCGGCTTGATCCGCATTTCTTTTGCCATTGCCAAAGATTTTTGTGTGACCAGATTTCTCCATACCTTTGCATGATCATAGCCCAATCGCTGGGCATCCTCTCGTTTCAGAGAAACCACAAAGTTCCAGATGCGCCCCTGATATTCCACTGCTTCCTTCTGCACTTTCCTTAAATCAATCTTTTCATCTCTGTCATTCCACAGGGCATGCCCCTGCTCTGTGAACTCTGCACGAGGGCGTTTGGCTAAGTAACCCACATAATTTTTCATATCATTTCCATGATAAATTTGCACTTCTGCGATTTTATGAATGAGATCTTCCGCTGTTTGGCAGCTTGGATTTTCTTCATACGCCTGATATTCTGCAGCACATTCTTCTTTCAACTTCGGAGATTTTTTCAGTTCTTTTGCGATCCATTCCCTTTGAAGTGCAGAAACTTCATGGGAAATCGGCTGAGCATATCTTTCCGCATTCGGTCTGGTGGCGATGTATTTCACATAGTTTTTCTTTTGTCCTTCGGAAATGTTCTTCACATATCGTGCAGTAAAAATGATTTTTGCCATGACTTCGCCACCATCCTTTCATTCATTTTTTCACTTTATCATGTCTTCCAAAGATAAAGTTCCGTTCATACTTTTCACTTCTCGCTGGCATAGATTGTGGAGCTCGGTCAATGTTTCTTCATCCATTTGAAAATAATAAGCAATGATCCGTTGCAGTTTTGCCAACTCCACAGCCATACGAAAGCTCTGATTGGAGAGTCTGCCTTCAGAAGATTTCACCGATGACTCCAGCACCTTCTGAATCTGCTCGCCCAACACCACTTTATTTTTTTCTGCGGAAAGGTAACCAGCATAGTACCTGATGGCTTTTTCAATAAATTCATTCCGGCTCCGGCAGTCATCCATTGCCATACCAGCCACGCAAAGATTGGCTGTTTCCTCCGAAAGCCGGACAGTAAATGTCTGTTTTGCATTCTCCTTTTGCAATCCTCAACTCCCCCTCCATCTCTCCTTGATGTCGGTACCGACGTCAAGCACAAAGCCCGTAGTTTCTAAGGGAAAAGGCAGTTTTTCCCACTGCAAAGCGCCGCTTCCGACGTCTGTGCCTTCTTTCTGACACCAGCTTTTCGGGGCAAACAATCTCCGCACTGCGGGGATTGGAGGAAATCGTGGCGGAACAAGACACCGCCGCTTTAACCAGCAATCTTTTTTCGCCCTTCCAATGGGCTTTACAACAGGGTCAAAGAAAGCCGTTCACTGCCAATTCTCAACATTTCCCCAAAAATCCCTCACGTTGCCCCTTTGTTCCTCTGGTGATCACATCCCCTATTCCTGTTTTTCATCGCCACACAGGCGGTCACGCCGCCCACAAACGCTTTCCTTCTCTCTGACAGGGTCAGCAGGGTCAGTTTTTTGCCAGCCCACCCAAAAACCGTCACTACCGTCACTTTTTTCATTTTTACATCTTTCGAAAACCCACATTTCCCCCGATTTCAAAGGTTTTTTCAATCTACTGTCTTTTTCTGCGGCAGGGGCAGTAGAAGGATTCTTCTGCCAACTACCGTCACTGATGAAATCTATTTTCATTTACCTCTTCTCCTTCCAGCCACGTGATTTTTGAAATTTCCATGATTCTTTTGCCATCGCTTCTTCTGGTATGGAAAGCATAACCCAAACGCAGAAGCTCCGCTGAGCTTTTCTTCAATCGTTTCAAGAGTGTCAGATGGGAAATGGTTTTTCCAGAAGCGTTGCTGAACAGCTCTGCCAATGCACTTGGTTCGCCGGAAAGAAAAATATGTTTTTTCATGCACCCATCCACAATGGAAACGATTTCGTCGACGGGTTCTTTTTGTTTTTCCAGTGAATCCTCTTTTTTCATCCAGATACTGTTTTCATCCCGTTCCAGTTTCA
Source organism: uncultured Clostridia bacterium (assembly GCA_902477755.1). Lineage (GTDB taxonomy): Bacteria > Bacillota > Clostridia > Lachnospirales > Anaerotignaceae > Anaerotignum. Next base: position 40,394 of record CABSIK010000001.1, on the reverse strand, counting down.
GTTCCCGTGGCTCCACATCTCTCCCCAGAACAGATAGCTTCACAGAACCACTGCCCCTTTTGTTTTCTGTCATCAACAGAATAGTATCGGCTGCCCCCTGCAACCCTGTCGTGCCGGAAATCATGTGGAATGCGTCTTTGCTTTCCTGCTTCCGCAAGTGATGAATCAGAAGTATGGTCAACTGATATTCGTCAGCAATCTTTTTCAGCGATTGGATATCTTTATAGTCCGTTCCATAACTATAATCCAGACTTTGTTTTCTGATGCACTGCAATGTATCAACGACGATGAGCACTGTTTCTTTTTGCTCTGATAAAAACTTCCGAATCTGTTCTTCCAGCCCTTCTCCAAGACAAGCAGCTTCCCAACAAAAAAACAGATTCGCAGGCGCGTCATCTGTTATGGTAAGGGTTCTGTTTTGCAGACGGGATTGATTGTCCTCTAAACAGAAATATAATACGGTTCCTTTTGCCGTTTCGCAGTCCCAGACAGGCTCACCCTTCGCAACACAAAGGCAAAGCCACAGAGCGAAAAAAGATTTCCCTGTCTTAGGGGCACCAGCAAGTATGGCAAGTCCTTGGGGGAGAAATTCTCTGACTGCAAACTTGATGGGTTTGTAATCCATATCCATGAGTTCCTCGCCACTCATGACCTGAAGTGGTTTCGTCATAACACCATAACACCTCCTCTCCTATGAAATTTTTATGGGAATCTGATATGGGCATTGGAACACCACCTCCTCGTTCATATCTCAAAAATATTTAGACTTATTAAAAATATTATTTTTATAAGTCTACAACTAAAATTTAACACGCCATTGCTTTTTTGTCAAGACACATTTATAATAATATTATAGTTCTGTCTAATTTTAATTTTGAAAGGAAAATGACCATGGCTGATGATCTGCAATATAAAGTCTATCTTTTAGAGGGACAGGAAAACTTCGTAACAGAAACAAAAGAATATGCGCTGAAAAAAGAATATCAGTTTCCTGATAGTCTGATTGATTTTCTGTATGTGGATTTCCAACCTCTTATGGGCGCATTTGAACAACTGGGACGGGATATTGAAAACCTCTACCAGAAAAAAGATGCCCAGTACACCAGAAGCGTTTTGGACTTTCTCCATGACATGGCAGAGGTACACCCCTATTTCGAAATCACTTACCATGTTTGGAAAAAGAGATTCCGTCAGGCAGAAGAACAGGAATTCAAAAACATCATTGACCTGCTGCCGAGAAAACAACTGACTTGGATTCCTTCGGAAGCAGTGGAGATACAGCGTCAAATCAGAGATATTTTCGACAACTGTTTGGACAGAGATTTATCTCAAGGGACTGTCAACGAAAGACTGACAAGCCATTTCAAAAAATATCAGGATGATTCTTTGAAACTGTTCCGTTTCCAGAAATTGAATATCAAATATGAAATGGTAGAAGATCGTGCTTTTACAGATGTGCTTTATCCCGAAAGCATTTATGATGTCATTGATTATATTTTGCGGGAGTGCATCAAAAGAGAACAGCCCATCAGAAAATGCAAGAACTGCCAGAAATATTTTGCCATCCGTGGCAGAACCGATACGGAATACTGCTCCCGCCCCATTGACGACATGGGCAGGACATGCAGAGATTTGGGGGCGTCCTATCTTTGGGAAAGAAAGAAAAAGGATGATGAGATATTCAAAGTTTACAGACGGGAATATAAGAAGCGTTTCGCATGGATCAAGAGCAAAAAAATCTCTCAGGAGGATTTTTACGCATGGTCTGAGAAAGCAAGACAGCAGAAGGAATTGTGTGATCGCGGGGAGATGACACTGGAGGAATTTAAGGATTGGCTGAAGAGATAATGCAACATAAAGGGGTGAAACAATTATGCTGATGATTCTTTGGATCGCAGGGATAATTTCAGGTTTTGCGTTTCCATTATTTCTTATCTCAGCAGTGAGATCAAAGGATGAAGAAAACGAAGTAATGACATATACCTTTCTGTCCTGCTTGACTTTTGGAATTTGTATGCTTTCTATTTTGGTGACACTCGTATATTCCTAATGACTACAGAATTATTTGATTCAAAGAAATAAAATTCTCAGCTCAAGTAAAAGCAAGATTTCTGGATGAATGCTGTAGGTGTGGAGAGATGACATGAAAAATGAAAGGGCTAGCAAAAACATCAAAGGGGGACTCTGTATGAAAAAGAAATTAAGTATTATCATTGTTGTTCTTTTGTTATTATACGGTGGTTATTACTTTGGGCTTGGTTTTTCGCCAAGAACAGATGTAGTGGTAGTTGATTTTAAAGTATCAGAACAACAAGATCAAATGACTATCTATACTTCTATCGCTTCCTCTGCTGGTTATACAAGAAGTGTAAAAGATGTATCTGATGATCCTGAAAAAATGAAGTTGCAATTTTATCCGGCTTTTGGCGGCATCAATGGTTCCATAGGCGCAAAGTATGAATTTGATCTTCCCCTCTCTCCTGAATGCAAGGAAATCTATGTTCTGTTGTATGATGATTATAAGCTGCTGATTGCAAAAAATCCTACTACGGGTGAATGGGAAATGGTCTAATAAATCACTTGACTTCTGATTCCATAAGAGTTTATATACCACAAAGCATATTACATTCAAAAAGGTGGTTATCTTATGGATATTTTCGAAGCATATCTCTCCTCACCTGACGAAAGCACAACATCATTCTCATTCTTCTTTGAGTCAGTACAAGACCTAAGGGAAAGCCTTGGGACGAAGGGATACCTGCTGGATCATTATCTTTCTCTTTGCTTTCGTTTGATTGCACAGATTGATTTTGTCAGCTTACAGGATGAAGTTTCAGATGCCATGGCTACCATAATGCGGAGCATTTCTGATGCAGAAACAGAAAAAGTATTTGCCTGTCAGGAAGTTCATACAAGACAAATGCTCTGGCTGATATCTCATGCAGACTCCTTGTTGGAGCAGACATATCATGACTTCATACAGAAAAAGACACTTTCCTCTGAAACCAGTGTAGACATCATAGACCTCAGGCAAACAGAGGAAAAAATAAAAGTTCTCGCGGGACAGGAGAAACTGGAATCTTTCCAGAAAATGTTCCTTCATCGTTTTCTGTTTTCTTCTGTAGTACAGCTCTTTTTACAAGGCATGACCATGGAGTTTATCAGAAGGTTTCTGACCACCGATATAGAAACAGGGAGCGAGGTTTTCCGAATCCATCTGAAAAATTTTGGACATGAAAAAAACGGCTAAAACCTAAGGTTTTAACCGTTTTTTTGCTAAGAGCCGGAAACGTGACTCGAACACGCGACTTACTGATTACGAATCAGTTACTCTACCGACTGAGTTATTCCGGCATATCTGATGGACTATCCTTATCTACAACCAGCGACCTGTCATTTACGAATTTATTGGACACTTTAGCTATTGATAAACAGCTATTCAAGTATAACATGGTTCCCCTCAAAATGCAAGAATAAGAATAGCGTACATTTGTAAAAAATATTTTACATTCCTCTTGTACTTCCTTCTGTTTCGTTGTATATTATAAGCAAAACAAGGAGGGAATTATCATGCAAGCAAAACACAAAGTTTGCCTTTTAAGCTTTTGTACAGTATTTCTGTGGGCATCTGCATTTCCGTTGACAAAAGTGGTACAGGAACAGTTTACATCCAATCCTCTTGGATTTCTGCGATGCAGTATTGCTGCCATTTTTCTGATTATCATCGGCAAGTGTAATCACATCCGTATTCCTGCCAAAAAGGATATCCCATTTTTCATATTATCTGGTGCAATGGGATTTACTGGTTACATGATCTTTTTTAATACTGGCATCCAAACATTAACATCTGCTACATCCAGTATTATCATTGCAATTACACCTATTTTGACTGCAATCGGTTCCGTAAAGCTTTATCATGAACACATTAAACCCATTGGATGGATTTCCATTGCCACTGCCTTTTTCGGTGTTTTGGTGCTTTTGCTTTGGGATGGTGTTTTTTCTATCAATATAGGCTTAATTTGGACTTTGGGTGCTGCTTTGGTGTTTTTCGGCTATAATATCATGAGTCGTTTTCTTTCCTCTAAAGGATATACCGCTTTGGAAATCGTTACTTACAGCATGATCTTTGGTGCTTTGCTTTTAGGCTTTTGGTCAGTACAAGGATTCCAACAACTTGCTTCTTCTGATTTCCAGCATATTCTAGCGCTTGTATATCTGGGTGCTTTTCCCAGTGCCGCAGCTTACTTTCTTTGGGGCAAGGCAATGTCTTTTGCAAACCGCACCAGTGAAGTAACAAATTTCATGTTTGTAACCCCCCTGCTCTCTACCATTCTGGGATTTTTGATTTTAAGAGAAATTCCTAATATGGGTACCTTTCTGGGCGGTGCCATCATCATTTGCAGCATCATTGTATTTAATTTAAAAGGTAAATAATCAATCAGCATAAAATAAAGCTGGAATCCTTAAAAAGGATTCCAGCTTATTTGTTTTCTCATGAAGCAGCGCCTAAAATCGCTAAATATCACTGTCCAATAGAGGTTGCCGGAGGCAGCTGATCCAAGGTCTGAAACACATATCCTTTTGCCTTGAGATCTTTCAAAATCTGATCCAATGCTTCTGTATTGGATTGTGAAACTGCATGAAGCAGCATAATAGAGCCATTATGATAATTATTCATGACCATATCATAAGCGGCCTGGGTTCCCGGCTGATTTGCAGTATCCCAGTCATTATAGGCAAAACTCCAGAAAATCGTCTTATAGCCTGCTGCCTTCGTCTGCTCCAGCGAATGGATACTGTAAACACCTTGGGGTGGACGGAAATATTTCGGCATTTCCTGACCTGTCAGTTCTTTATAATAAGCCGCACAACCATTCAGCTCTGCCAAAATCTGTTCATTATTCAAATCTGACATGTTTGGATGGGACACCGAATGATTCCCCACAATATGGCCTTCTGCAACCATTCGTTTTATCAATTCCGGCTGATCTTCCATGTAGCTTTTTGTCACAAAAAATGCTGCTTTTACATCATTTGCCTTCAAGATATCCAGAATCTTTGGTGTATAACCATTTTCATATCCTTCGTCAAAAGTCAAATAAATAACTTTATGCTGGGTATCTCCCAGATAGTATGCGTCATAATTTCCAATGGCAATTTCATCCTGAGCAGAAGGCGGTAAATGATCTGCATTTCTGCGGAACCACCAGGATTTTTCGTCATTATAACCTACATTTGCCGCATTCACAGTTGGCTGTTTGGGCGTTGCAACAGGATCATAAATGGGCTGTGCCTCTGGCTCCTGAACTTCCTGTTCAGTCACAACTGCAACTGGTTCCGGCTGAGGCACAGCTTGTTCTGTTCCAGGAACAGCACATGTTGTCAAAGACGCATAAAGTGCTACGATAAAACCAAAAATCGAACTGGTATCCATAGAATTCCCCCTTATTGAATCCCATCATACTTCTGCTTAATACATGTCAAACTCTTTCCAGCTTGATTATAGCATGTCCCTCTATTCAAAAAAAGGAAACACTTCCTGACAAAAATCTTACTTTTCTTTCTGATAATAATGATACAATGCCTGTGTGCCAAGATTTGCCATACCTGATTCTGCCAACTTTTCATACATCTCCAAAACAGATTGCAGCATCTTCAGATGTAGCTGCACCTGTTCACTTTCTTCCACAGCAATACGCATATCTTTGATATAATGCTTGATATAAAATCCTGGCGCATCATCTCCCTTTAAAATTCGTGGCGCCATATTTGTCATCTGCCAGCTTCCGGCAGCACCTGCGGAAATACTATTCAGCATTGTCTGCTGATCCAAACCAACTGCTTTCGCATAAGCCAGCGCTTCGCAAACACCGGAAATTGCACCGCCTAATGCAATCTGATTAGCCATTTTCGTATGCTGCCCACATCCAGCAGAACCTTCATAAATAATATTGGTACCCATAGCAGCAAAAATATCGTAACATGCATCAAATGCTTCCCTGTCACCACCAACCATAATGGACAAAGTACCGTTTTTCGCACCAGTATCACCACCGCTGACAGGTGCATCCAACGCATACATCTTTCTTTCCTTTGCTGCATCATAAATCTTCACAGATAATCTCGGGCTAGTTGTTGTCATATCAATCAGGTATGTACCTTGTGCCGCGGCAGCAAAAATCCCATTTTCACCAAAATAAACTTCTTCTACATCATTAGGAAATCCAACCATAGTGATCACAGCTTCCTGACCTTTTGTGCAGTCCGCGGCAGTATCGCACCACTTTGCACCTTTTTCCAGCAAAACTTCTGCTTTCTGTTTTGTTCTGGTATAAACAGATACTTCATATCCCTTTTTCATCAAATTTTCAGCCATGGCACATCCCATAACACCAATGCCGATAAAACCAATTTTTTTCATAGTACATCTTCTCCTGTCATATACAAAAAGCGGCCTTCAATACAGAAGACCGCTCCATCTCAATATTTTTTGATCAATTCTTTGATTTTTCCGATAAAAGCTTCTCTGTCCACATTAGTTACAACAAAAGCATTATGTTCATCAAACTGTTTATCACTATAAAGGTCTGTCACTGTTTTGCCGACAGTCAAAGGACCTTTTGTTTCTACACGGACACCAGCTTCTTCCGCTGTAAACATTTCAGGATAAACTGTATAAAGTACTGCCGCAGGGTCATGGAGTGCAGCGCCAGGTTTACCCCAACCCATATATTTTTCCAAACCTTTCTGCAAAACATCATGGAAAAGTTTTGCCTGTGGTGTGCCGTATGCTGCAATTTCTTCCAATTCATCCGTTGTGATGTAAGCTTTCAAGGTCACATCCAACCCACACATGTGTACAGGAATGCCGCTGCAGAACATCATGTCTGCTGCTTCCGGATCAACATAAATATTGAATTCTGCCGCAGGTGTCACATTACCGCCGATGGCAGCACCACCCATAATAACAATTTTTTTGATAAGCTTAGGCAATTCTTTATATTTTGCCAATGCAATGCCCACATTAGTCATGGGGCCAACTGCAATAAGTACCAATTCTCCATTCAATTCTTTTGCAATACGATAAATGGCATCCCATGCTTTTTCTTCCGGCAAAACATCATCAGGAATGGGAAGCTCTACACCGCCAAAACCATCTGCACCATGAAATTCTGCTGCTGTATGCAGTTCACGGAACATGGGTTTATCTGCGCCTTGATAAATGGGAAAATCCATACCAATGGCACGACGCACACGTTTTGCATTGGCAGTTGTTTTATCTAAGCCAACATTTCCCGCTACAGTTGTCACTGCGCGAATATCTAATTCCGGCATCTGACAAGCCAGCAGCAGTGCCGCGGTATCATCCACACCGGGATCACAGTCAATGATTACAGGTATCCGATTCATGCTTTTCCCTCCCCATAAGTTGCAATGGCTTCTACCAACAAGTCAACAAAAGCCTGACGATCAATGCCCATCAATACTTTTGCATTAGGCGCTTTTCCAAGGACACCATTAAAGTCTGCCACTGTAGCACCTTTACAGAAATCTCCGGCCGTTTCTACCTGTACATACAAATCCTGAGATTCCATGATTTCTGGACGCAGAAGGGCTGCTACTGCAACGGCATCATGTACAGGGGCACCTTCATAGCCAAGACTTCTATGGAACTGATAGAAGAATTCCAGCCAGTCTGCAACAATAACTGCCACATGGTTGCCAAGGGCGCGAATGCGTTCAAAGTCTTCCGGGAAGATCATTGCTTTTTCTGTGACATCCAGCCCAGCCATAATGATGGGAATACCAGACTCAAACACAACAGCCGCTGCTTCAGGATCAACGAGGATATTGAATTCCGCTGCAGGTGTCCAGTTGCCATACTGTACGCCGCCGCCCATAAGGGAAATTCTCGCAATTTTTTCCTTCAGTTCAGGATATGCCATCAGCAGGGCTGCAACGTTTGTCAAAGGACCTGTAGGAACCAGTGTAATAGGTTCGTCACTTTCCTGAATGAGCTTTGCCATGAGGGTAACCGCATCCATATCTTCCAATTCAAAATCTGGTTCCGGCAATGCCGGACCATCCAGACCACTTTCCCCATGAACAGTAGGTGCAATAATGGGATCGGAAATCAGGGGTCTGAGCCGTCCCATGGCAGTTGGCACATGCAGATCAATCAATGTGCAGATACGCTGTGCATTATATGTTGTTTTTTCGATGGTCTGATTACCGCATACAGATGTAACGCCGCGGATATCCAGCATGGGGCTTCCCTTTGCAAGAACCCATGCGATTGCGTCATCATGTCCCGGGTCACCATCCAGAATAATGGGAATTCTTTTCATAACTTATCCTCCATTGATATTTTTTTCTTTTGAAAAAGCCGGAGCGTTATCCGTTCCGGCTTTTCCAGAAACAATGTCATTTCAAATTATTTTGCTTCTGCATTTTTCTTTTTTTCGTTATTCTTTACACGTTTTACACGTCTTACCTGTGTTGCCGCATAAAGGATCAAACCAATAATGGTTGCCACATAAGGGATTGCAGATACCAGGAAGGAAGAGAAGCCCTGCATACCTTCCATCTTATTGCCCAAAGCACTGGCAAAACCGAAGAACAGGGATGCAAACATGGTTCCCAGAGGTTCCCCCTGACCCATTGCCTGCGCAGCCAAAGCAATAAAGCCACGGCCGGCAACAATACCAGTATTCCAGCTCTGGGAGTAGTACATGGACATGTAAGCACCGCCCAGACCGGACAGAGCACCGGAAATACCCAGCGCGATATACTGAATTTTCAATACGCTAATACCTACGCTGTCTGCCGCATGAGAGTTTTCACCAACGGCACGGATCTGCAAACCAATGGCTGTTTTGTACAACAGAATCCAAACCAGCAGAACCAGAATAAATGCCACATAGGTCAAAATGGAATGCCCAGAGAAAATAGGACCCAAAATTGGGATGCTCTCCAAAATCGGAATATCAATCTTAGGTGTCAGCATACCAGGAGTTGTCAGGCTGGCTGTATTACCTTTCAGACCTGTAAACAGGTACAGCAGGAAAATGGTACCGCCTGAACCAACCAAGTTAATGGCAATCCCGGCAAGGATAATGTCTGTTTTCAATTTCAAGGCAAAGATACCAATGATCAATGCCAAAATGATACCTACCACAACTGCACCAATCACGCCTACCCACCAATAGCTTGTCCAGTAAGCGAACAATACGCCAAACAAAGCGGAGATCATCATGATACCTTCCAAACCGATGTTAGTAACGCCGGCTTTTTCTGCTACGACTGCCGCAAGAGCCGCAAACAGAATGGGAGATGTGATACGAATGATAGAGTAACCAAAGCTTGTTGTGAAAATCATGCTAAAAATCTGTTCCAACATTATGCGTTACCCCCTTCCATTGCAGCTTCCTGCTGTTTTTTCGCAAGTTCTTCTTTTGTTTCTTTAACAACCATTTTCTGTCTTGTCTTAGACATGAACTGTTCTGCCGCAAAGAACAGGAAGATAACTGCCTGAATAATATCAATCATTTCGGAAGGCACGCCTGCATAAATGGACATCAATTCACAACCACGGTTCAGGTACGCAATAAACAGAGCTGCAAAAGGAATGGCAAGAGGATTGTTCTTTGCCAGAATTGCAACAGTGATACCTGTCCAACCATAGCCAGGCAGATCTTTCCACAGGAATGTGTTATATCTGCCCAATACTTCAATGGCACCACCCATACCACTCAGTACACCGCCAATCACCTGAGACAAGATGATTACGCCGCCAACTTTCATACCAGAGTATTTGGAGAAGGATTCGTTGATACCAATCATACGGATAGTATAGCCCCAACGTGTACGGAACATGAAGAAGCCCACCAGAATGGTTGCAATGATGGCCACCAGAAAGCCCCATGTCAATTCTGTACCAGGTACAATTTTAGCAACTTTTGCTGTTTCCAGAAAAGGATATGTCTGTGTGGAGCCCTGGCTTCTGTCTGCGAACACATTGCTCAAAAAGTGCATGATCACATACAGTACAACGTAGTTTAGCATCAGAGAGCAAACCATTTCACTGGCATTGAGCTTTACTTTTGCAATGGCAGGGATCAGCATCAGCAGACCACCTACAACTGCACCGACCAGAATACAAACGACAGGATGCAGGCCTGCAGACATAGGCACATAAATTGCCAGCAGCGCTGCTACAAAACCGCCTGCCATTACAGTACCTTCACCAGCAAGGTTGAACTGGTTTGCAGAAAACATAACGCAAACCGCCAGACCAGTAAAGATAATAGGTGTCATACGTCCCAAAATTGTCAGAATAGAAGAAACATTCAATGCACCGTTGCTGACAATAGGGCGAACCAGCAAACAGTTCAGTGCATTTGCCGGATCATCTGCACAAATGAAAATAAAAATGAATGCAACGGCAATGGCAATGGCAATGGCCACCAAACCGCGCATGAATTCAAATTTCAGCTTTTGTTTATTCCCCATGCTGAACCCTCCTTACTTCTTCGTCGCTCTGCTGTTTCAAGCCCAGCATATATTCACCCATAACTGCGTCAGTCAAGGCTGTTGTATCTTCAAAATATGCTACGATGCCGCCATTATACATAATGATCAGGCTATCGGACAATTCCATAACTTCGTTCAAATCGGCAGATACCAGCAAAACGGCTGCGCCTGCACGGCTCAGTTCCACCAGTTTTTTACGAATAAATTCCGTTGCACCAACGTCGATACCTCGTGTAGGCTGGTCAGCAATGATCAGCACAGGATCTGCGGAGAATTCTCTTGCTACAACGACTTTCTGAATGTTACCGCCGGAGAGCATGCCCACCTGCTGGTTTCTGCTCTTGCAAAGAACTTTGTAGTCTTTGATGAGCTGGTCGCTGTCTTCATGCATTTTCTTCATGTTGAACAGAGGACCATTGTTGTATTTCTTATCTGCACAACGGTCGCTCATAAGGTTTTCCTCAATAGTAGCTGTACCTGCCATACCGAAGGTCATACGGTCTTCTGGAATCAGGGAAACGCCCAGATCACGAATCTTACGCTGGGGCTGACCAATAACACTCTGACCATTTACTGTCGCACTGCCACTGTCAGGAGTATTCAGATTGAACAGCATATCTACCAGTTCTCTCTGACCGTTGCCTTCTACACCAGCAATACCCAAAATCTCACCTTTGCGCACATCAAAGGAAAGTTTGTTCAGCATTTTCTTGTTCCATTCATTGGTATATTCCAAATCGCGTACACGCAGCACCACATCTGTGGGCTGTGCCTGATCTTTTTCCACTGTCAGGATAACATCACGGCCTACCATCAGACGAGAAATCTCTTCCTTGGAAATATCTGCTGTGTGGTAAACACCCATGGATTTCCCACTGCGCATGATTGTCAAGCGATCTGTGATCTGTTTGATTTCATGAAGTTTATGAGAAATAAAAATCATGGTGTAGCCCTGTTCCTTCAGGTGGATCAGTTCCTTGAACAGTTCTTCTGTTTCCTGTGTTGTCAATACCGCTGTAGGTTCGTCCAAAATCAGGATTTTCGCACCGCGTACCAGCGCTTTCAAAATTTCTACTTTCTGTTTCATCCCTACAGGAATATCTCTTACCTTCGCATTGGGATCTACATGCAGATTATACTTTTTGGCATATTCTTCGGTGATTTCAACAGCTTTTTTGTAATCCATAAACATGCCTTTGTGTTTCGGTTCCATACCCAGAACCATGTTTTCCGCTACAGTCAGATTGGGTACCAGCATAAAATGCTGATGTACCATACCAATTCCTTTGGAAATTGCTACAGTAGGTGATGTAAGAGAAACTTTTTCTCCATTTACATAAATTTCACCTTCTGTGGGCTGTTCCAAACCGAACAGCATTTTCATCAATGTGGATTTACCTGCACCGTTTTCACCCATCAAAGCATGAATTTCTCCGCGTTTGACGTTAAAATCAACTCCCTGATTGGCAGCAATACCATTGGGATAAACTTTGGTAATTCCCTTCATTTGCACAACGTATTCATTGTCAGCCATGATCGGGTCCCCTCCTTTTATATGGTCTATGTCATTGGCAAAGATTCTGCACCTTCAAAAAGTCCTTTCTGCCTGCGCAACAAAAAGATTTTTTGAATCTGCAGATGTACTATAGAAAAAAAGGGGGCTGTTCAGCCCCCTTATATTTAATTACATTTCAGCGAACTTATGGATTCGTATGAAATTAAGGTCTTACAGATTCTCTCAGATCTACAACTGCGTTTGTTGTGTCACCGATAGCGCTGGGAACTTCAACTTCGCCGTTTGTAACAGCTGCAACAGCACCATCAACTGTTTCTTTTACGCTGTCAGGAGAAAGTTTATCATAGTTCTTGTCTGTTACCAGACCAACACCGCCTTCGTTGATGCCGATCAGGATCTGCTGGCCCCAGTATTCGTTGCCGGCATCCCATTCATCAAAGAACCATACCAGAGAGTCGCCGATGTTTTTCAGACCGGATGTCAGAGTGATACCAGCCATTTCAGCAGAGAATGTGGATTCCTGGTCGGAGTCAACACCGATGAAATATGCTTTGCCTGTTTCCAGACATGCTTCTGCAGCACCGTTACCAGCATTGCCGGCTACGCCCCAGATAATATCACAGTTGTTGTCGTTGATCATGGATTCTGCCAATTCTTTGCCTTTTGCAGGATCGATGTAGTTACCAATGTATCTTGTGTCTACTTTGATATCAGGGTTTACAGACTGTGCACCCAGAATGTAGCCATACAGGAAGTCATTGATTACAGGGCTGTCTACGCCGCCAACGAAACCGATAACTGCATCTTCGTTGATTTTTTCAACGTCTGTAGCTGTTGTCATAGCAGCTGCATAAGCACCTACCATGTAGCCCAGGTCGTTCTGTGCATAGCTCAGGTTCACTACGTTAGGCAGTGTGTATGTTGTGTCATCATAAATCAGATATTTCTGATCAGGATATCTTTCGGATACGTTTTTCAGATATTCGGGCATCTGGAAAGTACCAACAACAATCAGGTCATATTCGCCGGAAGCAGATACTTCTTCCAGATAGCTTTCCCATTTCGCTTCATCTTCAGTAGTACCGCCCATTTCAATTGTTGTGTAGTTGATTCTGCCAGCATCCTGCAGTTCTTTCAGACCTGCTTCTGCAGAGTCAAAGAAAGATTTGTCACCCAGGTTACCGTTTACCAGGTTGCAGACATTGTAAACCTTACCGTCACCAGTGTCTGCTGTTTCAGTGGTTGTTGTGTCGCCGCCGCCACCGCAGCCTGCCAACATGGCAACTGTCAGAGCGGAAGTCAGCAACAGAGAAAGCAGTTTCTTCATAGTCGATCTCCCTTTCTTTTTATAAAATTGGACTATACAGGATATGTTATACCATGAAATGGCATATATATCCGTTTTTAGTTTACAATACCTATCCATTATTGTCAATAAAATAACCCGGTTACATCTCCATTTTGTCAACTATAAACAAATAATTTTCATTATTTTAGAAAATTTGAATATTGTATTCAATTTATCAAAATACAAATGACGTCAGAACGCAAACAAAAAAGCAGATGTATTGCATTTCATTACAACACATCTGCTGATTTTTAACTATTCGACTTTTTAGAAACCATTATCCTCTTCTGAAAAGACCTTTCTTCTGGGGCTTTTCTTCTTCAGGAGGTGCTTCATTGGTCATGTTGGGTTCTCTCTTGCCATAAACTTCGCCTCTGGCAACAGGAACACGAACGCCTTTATTCAGACCAAATTCGATGATGAAGCAATCATAAGTTGTATCTACAACTTTGCCGTACATCCCTGCATTGGTTACGACCATGTCACCAATCTGAATTGCATTTCTCTGTTCTGCCAGAGCCTTTTCTCTTTTCTGAGTAGGTCTGAAAGACAGGAAATACATGATAATTACCAGTGCTACACAGTAGATGATTACCAGTGTGATACCATTCATGTTGCCAAACAAACCGCCGCCTGCCTGCTGTGTACCCTGTGCTGCTGCATCGCCGCTACCAGAAGAAACGGTAGTGCTGACGTCCAGCAAAAATGCTGTTAAGCTGTTCATTTCCTTCTCTCCTAACGTTGTTAAATTCTGAAAAACACAGTAGAAATATTATATCCGAGTTTTGAAAACACGTCAAGCCTTCTTACATTCCGTTTCGGCGAAAGCCTTCCAGTTTTTCTTTTTTGTACTGAGGGAAACGGTCTTCGTCCATAGCCTGACGGATTTCTTCCATCATGGTGTTGAAGAAATGCAGATTATGCAGGACACACAGACGCATTGCCAGCATTTCTTTGGCTTTGAACAGATGACGGATATATGCTCTGGAATATCTGGAACAAGCTGGACAAGTACATGTTTCGTCGATAGGTCTTTCATCCAGCTCATATTTTGCATTCATCAGATTCAATTTGCCTGCATTTGTGTATACATGAGCATGTCTGCCGTTTCTGGAAGGCAATACACAGTCAAAGAAATCCACACCGCGTTCTACTGCTTCCAGAATATTTTCCGGAGTGCCGACACCCATCAGATATGTAGGCTTATTCTGTGGCAGATAAGGCACTACTTCTTCAATGATGCGATACATTTCCGCGTGGGTTTCCCCAACAGCCAGGCCACCGATGGCATAGCCGTCCAAATCCATTTCTGCAATGCGTTTTGCATGCTCGATACGAATATCTTCATAAGTCGCACCCTGATTGATACCAAAAAGCATTTGTTTCTTATTGATGGTATCATCCAGGCTGTTCAGACGTGCCATTTCTTTTTTGCAGCGTTCCAGCCAGCGTGTGGTACGGGCTACGGAATTTTCCACATAACTACGTTCCGCAGGGATACCGATACATTCATCAAATGCCATCGCAATGGTGGAACCCAGATTAGACTGAATACGCATACTTTCTTCAGGGCCCATGAAAATCTTTCTGCCGTCTACATGAGAACTGAAATGAACGCCTTCTTCTGTGATCTTCCGCAGTGTTGTCAGGGAAAACACCTGAAATCCGCCGGAATCAGTGAGAATAGGCTTGTCCCAAACCATAAATTTATGGAGACCACCCAGTTTTTTGATGATTTCATCACCGGGACGCACATGCAGATGATAGGTATTAGACAATTCCACCTGACACTTTACTCTTTCCAAATCCTCTGTAGAAAGAGCACCCTTAATGGCTGCAATAGTGCCTACATTCATAAATACTGGTGTCTGAATAACACCATGAGGAGTATGGAACTCCCCTCTTTTTGCTCTGCCGCAAGTTTTCAATAATTTATACATAGCTTACCTCATTTCTGCGCAAGTATTATCTGTACTATCATATCCTTTTTTCTGTGGAAATTCAAGAATTTTTACTTTGAACAGCCTTTTTTCCCCGAAAGGCAGACAGAGCTGCCCTTGACACACCCTTTGCTGTGCCTTATCATAATAAGGTAAGAATATAATCAGCTATGAAACGGAGAATTACTATGTCTATCAATTTGATCGCAACAACCACTTTCGGTCTGGAAGCCGTTGTCAAACGGGAATGTCAGGCCCTCGGATTTGAAAATATCAAAACATCTGATGGGAAAGTTGAATTTACAGGCACAGAAGCCGACATTGTAAAAGCTAATATGTGGCTGCGGTGCGCCGGACGTGTTTGGGTAAAAATGGGTACATTCAAAGCCGTTACCTTCACAGAACTTTTCGATCAGACAAAAGCACTGCCTTGGGCTGACTGGATTCCTGAAGACGGAAAATTCACCGTTGTCGGCAAATCCGTAAAATCCACACTGTTCAGCGTATCCGACTGCCAAGCAATCGTAAAGAAAGCCGTTGTAGAAAAACTGAAACAAACTTATCACACAGACTGGTTTGATGAAACAGGTGCTTCCTACACTATTCAGGTTGGCATTTTGAAAGACGTGGTTACTTTGGCCATTGATACCAGCGGCTCTGGTCTACATATGCGCGGATATCGTGCCAATGCACTGGATGCCCCTTTGAAAGAAACATTGGCTGCTGCCATGATCCAGCTCAGTTACTGGCGAAAAAACCGTATTCTGCTGGACCCCTTCTGTGGCTCCGGCACCATTCCCATTGAAGCTGCCATGATTGCTCGGAACATTGCCCCTGGCATCCATCGCAAATTTGCTTCTGAAGAATGGGAACGCATCGGCAAAGACCTGTGGAAAAAAGCACGCGTGGAAGCATATCAGGCAATCAACTATGATGTGATGCCGGAAATCTACGGCAGTGATATTGACCCCGACGCCATTGAACTGGCAAAAGCCAATGCGGAAAAAGCTGGTGTGGATGACTGTATTACTTTTGAGGTAAAACCTTGTCAGGAAATCGTATTGCCCGGAAAATATGGTGTCATGATCACCAATCCCCCCTATGGCGAACGTATCGGAGAACTGAAGGAAGTAGAAAACATGTACCGCGCTTTAGGCGGGATCATGAAGGAAAACCCCACTTGGTCCACATACCTCATCACTTCTATGGAATACTTCGAATCTCTCTTTGGCAGAAAAGCTGACCGAAAACGGAAACTGTTCAATGGCCGTATCAAAACAGACTACTACCAGTTTGAAGGCCCCAGACCTCCCAAAGATCTGTAATGCTTTTCTGATACAATCTAACAATAAAATCAAGGTCTGGTCATCTCTGTCCCAGAGAAAACCAGACCTTTTTCGTAAAAAATCAAAAAGACCTTTTTTTATATGAAAAGGTCTTTTCTATATGAAATATTACTCATTGCACAAGTCAATGGTCAGATATAATGTCTTGCCATCATTGTCAACACCAATGCCAACCTGTGTCATGGTGCTGTCCATAACGCTGTCCTGTTTTGCCGCTGTACGCAGCAGCTCTGTATAAAGCTGCACTACATCACCTCGAGTTGCTGCAATAACTTCCGAAGCTGTATGGAACTGCACACCATTTTCCATCATTCGCTGGAAAGGTGTCTTGCCATCTTTGCTTTTATAATCGAAATATTTTTTACTAACCATTTCCGCACTGTGAGCCCCTGCAGTCTCATCCAGACCTTCAATTTCTGTGAGAACAGTCAAACCTGCTTCTTTTCTCTGAACATTGATAATTTCCAGCAATTCTTTTTCAATATCTGCCTTCTGTTCATTATTCAAAGAACCTGTCAAAGCATCTTTTGAAGCAAATTCTTTTGTCTGCAACAACAATCCGCAAATCTGATTTTCATAATCAAGAGGAATTCTAGCGGAAGCATATTCACTATTCATCACTGCACAGTGATCCACATTGCTGATACTGTCGACGTTAGAAGTATCCTTCAGCACCGTACCACCTTTGATACCCTGATATGCAAAGCCACTGGATGGAGTAAAAAATTCCACTGCGGAATCATTTTCAAAGGTCACCCAAAAATATCCATCTCCATCATAGATATAACGATCTAAGCCATATACTGTTTCATCAATTCGTGTCGGAGCACCAAATGTCGCAGTAATTTCTTCTGTTGTCTGCCCCAATGTCAGTTCTTTGCCATTAATGGTTACATTTTTTGCCTTTACTGCATCACCTTTAGGTACAGAAGTGCCATTCTGCACACCCTCATAAAAGGTATACGCACTCAGAAACGCAGTCACTGCTTCCTGTACTTTTAGTGTCTTTTTTGGGTCAAAAGTCCCATCCTGATAACCAGAGATCAAATCAGCTCCATATGCCTTATCAATATAGGATACTGTCGCAGCATTGATATTTTTCGTATCCGTAAACGGATTTTTCTTTGCGTACAGGGACATATCTACCCCTGTTTTCTCCAATGTGCGCACCAACATAATCGCCATCTGTTCCCTTGTCAAAGGGTTTTCCGGCGCAAATTTTCCCGGTTCCATACCAGCAATGATGCCCAATGCATAAGCCTTTTGGGCTGCCGGTTCATTACAGTCGGAAAAAGGATTTTCTTCCGGCAGTGGTGCTGTTGTTCCAGTTGTTTTTTCATAAAATGCCACAGCAATTTCGCTGAATTCTACTCTTGACATGGTATCCTGTGCCTGCTGCAGCAAAGGCGCAGAAATAAGCTGCAAAGAATATGCCTGTTCCATATGCGGCACTGCCCAAGGGGAAGCATTGGTCGAAACTGCCCCGAAGGCTGTAAAACAAACACTAACAGACAGCAGTGCTGTTACAGTTACACCTACCAGCCGTTTCATACAATCAGCTCCTTTACAAAATTGTGAAGAATTGTTTACAAAATTATGAACCGTTTTATTATAACCATATTTCAGCCTTTTGGCAAGCAAAATCCTGAAAAACCATATTTCGGCGGCATATCCTCCTAATCAGTTTGAATAATGCTACACAAATATGTATACAGAATACCTTCCTTTCTTAAAATAAGCAGAAATTTTACCAAAAATTTTTTCAGACAATCTAGTCTGTACAATGGCTCTATGTTACAATATAAAAATGTACAGCTTAATATGAATTTTAAAGGGGTATATATTATGGTTTTCAGCAGTATAGAATTTTTATGTTTTTTTCTTCCACTGTTATTTGTGGTTTATTTTATTGTACCAAAAAGTTTACGGGGTGTCAGAAACACGATCCTGCTTCTGTTCAGTCTGTTTTTTTATGCCTACGGCGGGCCACGCTTTCTGCTTCTAATGCTGGTTTCCGTTGCCATTGATTATTTCTGCGGTTTATTTGCCTGTCCGGCTTTTGACAGACGTATCCGAAAAGCCGCTGTCGCTGCTGCTGCCGTCGCAGGTACTGGCTTGCTCTGTTACTATAAATACATGGGCTTTTTTGCAGAAAGCATCAATGCCTTTGGCTTCCATCTTCCCATTCCTGAGATTACACTGCCCATCGGTATTTCCTTCTACACCTTCCAAGGTCTTAGTTATGTCATTGATGTATATCGCGAAGATGCCAAAGTTCAGCGCAATCCTCTGCGTTTAGCATTATACATTGCCTTTTTCCCACAGCTCGTGGCTGGTCCCATTGTACGATATACCACTGTGGAACGGGAAATTGGAAGCAGACAGGAGACTTTTGATGAATTCTACAACGGAACTGTTCGATTTCTGCTTGGTTTTGCCAAAAAAATGCTTCTGGCAAATCCCATGGGACAGATTGCTGACGGCATCTTTTCCCTTTCTGGCAGCAGCCTGTCCACTTCCTTGGCATGGGTGGGTGCCATTGCCTACACCTTTCAGATTTATTTTGACTTTTCCGCCTATTCTGATATGGCAATCGGTTTAGGCCGCATGTTTGGCTTTCATTTCCTTGAAAATTTCAAATATCCTTACATATCCAAAAGCATCACAGAATTTTGGCGCCGTTGGCATATTTCCCTTTCCACTTGGTTCCGAGACTATGTGTATATTCCTTTGGGCGGCAATCGCAAAGGAAAGGCAAGACACATCCGAAACATTGCAGTTGTCTGGTTCCTGACTGGCATGTGGCATGGTGCAAGCTGGAATTTCATCCTATGGGGATTATGGTTCTGCGTTCTGCTCTTAGGCGAAAAATACATTTGGGGCAGTATTATCAAAAAAATGCCTGTATGGCTACAGCATATTTATGCCATGGTGCTGGTTATCATTAGCTGGGTATTGTTCCGCTGTGAAACACTGCCGCAGGTCATCACCTATGTTTCCACCATGTTCGGTTTTGGACAAGGAGGTCTTTGGAGCAGTCAGACATTATACTACCTGATTGAATATCGCATAGAGCTTATCATCGCATGTATAGCAGCATTGCCCGTAAAAAATATTCTCAAATACGGACTCATACGCCGTCGCAGAAAGAATTGGTGCAAGCTTTGTTTGAACTGGGGGCCAGCCATCGTTTCTCTGGCCTTCTTCCTGCTAGCCTATATCCAACTTGCAGCAGGCTCCTTTAATCCGTTTATTTATTTCCGTTTCTGAGGAGGTGGTCTTATGAAAAAATTTGCAAAATTATGTTGTATTGGTTGCTTTATAGGAATTCTGTTTGTATCAGCCATACAAACTGTCCTTTCTGAAAAAGAAGCTACTTCCTATTACGAAAACCGTATGTTGGCAAAATGGCCGGATTTCACAAAAGAATCTTTGGTTTCGGGAGAGTATCCAGCAGCGATCAGTGCATACTTGAAAGACCACTTTGCAGGACGAGAAGCTGCTCTGCGAGCAGGCACATGGCTGAATCTCCATGTTTTTCAGAAGCCAGTGGTAAATGATGTGGTGGTACAGGATGATATTCTGCTTCCCTATCTGCCCTTTGAAGAACTGCCAACTGAAGAAAGTACAAGAAAAAAAGCGGAAGCTATGGCAGATAACATTGCCGTTGCCGCAAAACGAACAGAAGAAAATGGCGGAAAATATTGTTATGTGATGGTACCCTGCCAATACGCCATGTTTCCAGAAAAATATCCGGATTATCTCAACAATCGTCAGTACCGTACAGAACTGGAACGGAAATATTTGAAAGAAGCCTTAGCAGAGCGAGGAATCACCTATGTGGATATGGGCGAAGTTTTCGCAGAACAGGATGACCCTGCAAAATACAGTTCTGCCATTGACAACCACTATAGTTTGCAGGGAGCTTTTCTTACCTATATAACCATTGCCGACACGCTGCAGCAAGAAGGATTTACTTTGCAGGTTCCCAAGGATATCACGTTCATGCCTGTAGAAAACCCCTATCTAGGCTCTCGTGACCGCAAACTTTTTGATCTATGGCAAAGTGAGGAACAGCTGTATCAAGCAGTATTTGACGAGGAAATCCCCTTTACACGGATGGATAATGGGATTGCTGTTCCCTCTGAGGTTTATCAAACACCAGAAACCAGCACAGAAAATGTGCTTTATGGGTATTATATGGGCGGTGATATCGCAGAAACCATCATCCAGACAAATCGCGGAGAACTGCCCACTGGACTGATCTACGGAGATAGCTTCACAAACGCTGTTGAAGTATTGGCATATCGTAGCTTTGATGAAATGCGCTCTCTGGATTTCCGACATTATCACGAAAAAAGTCTGGACGAATATTTACAGGAATATCAACCAGACTTCGTTATTTGCATTAGAGATTATGAATCCATGCTTTCCCTTGACGGAAATGGGAAAAATGTTCAAGAAAAATAAAAGACCGTACCTTGTGTATGAATACACTGAACTGCTCCAATTTGTGCGGACAGCACAAATTGGAGCAGTTCTCATTGCCGAAGTTTCCCTTACTTTCTTTTTTATATGATTGATAAATTTCCATATTTATCATATTATTTCCTAACATTTGTTCTGACCATAAGCACATGGTCTCAACAGTAATTGAAATTCTTTCTAATTCTTGCACTATTTCAAGTGCATACTGTCATAACTGCCTGAATAAATCAATGGCAAAACAAAAACCGTCGATAAGGCTCGGCGGCTTTTTGTTTATTATTGAGAGGGAAATATGTGTAAATATGTAACTTTATTTGAAAAATATAGAATAGATCAGCCTTCTCTGCACATACGTTCAAATTCTTCTTTGGAAACGCCTTCCAGGCCAAGATTCTTCAATGTTCTGCCTTCATCCATATCAGGGATCATGCTGCGTGCAATTGTTACAACTGCATCGATACAAGGTGTGGGAACGCCAGCAACTTTACCCATGGACTGCAGGGCAACCAGAGAATAAGGAATATCTTCCAGCAGATATCTGGTGCGCAGTGTTTTCTGACCTTTGATACCATGGTAACCTTCGCAGTTGGTGATAACTTCATACATGTTGTCACCTTTTGTTACATATACATTCTTATATTCATCAATCAAAGTTCTGATTTTCAGACCATATGCTTCTGCCAGTGCCATTCTTTCTTTATCCAGCGCTTCTACCAGTGCGCCCTGACCAGGTGTGAAATCCAGATAGTATTCAAAATCTTCTTCATGTTCAATCTTTGCTGTATACAAGATTGTAGGAGCAGGATGCATCATAGCATTCAGGTTATCCAGACTTACTCTCAGAATATCATCTTCAAAAGCAAACTGTGGAATGATATCTGCAAATTTTTCAGCTACATAAGTATTATATTTTGCAGGATATGCAGCTGCTGCAAAGCTGGCTTTCTGGCCTGCTACTTCTACTTTGCCCACTTCCACTGCACGGCAAGCAAAGAGCAATGTGGATGTGCCTGCCAAAATCACATCAGCCGTACAGCCGCATTCTTTCAGTGTATTTTTAAATTCTACTGGCCCCAGAGACGCATTGGGGTTCAGTACAACAATCTGTCCATCTTTCAGATAAGGTGCCATTTTTTTCGCCATATCTTTATGGTAAATAGAAGGCAATACAACCAGAATGATTTCGCATCCTTCCATAACAGCGCCGATATCGGTACTTGCCAACTGTATTTTGCCAAAACCTGTAACATCACTGTTGCCGCTTAATGTCACGCCACCCAGTTCTGTCAGTCTATCCACCGTTGCCTGTACAACGTCAAAAATCTTTACTTCTCTGCCATGTAAAGACAAATAACCAGCGAACGCCTGTCCGCCATTTCCTGCTCCGATAATTGCAATAGGTTTCTGCATAATAACAATCTCCTTTCCTGGAAATACATTTTGGGCTCAAAATTGTTCCGACGTCTTGAACGCTTTTTGATGGTTTAATTGTACTACAACTATACTTGTATTGCAATAGGATTTTTCTTTTTTCCCCTTTTTTTTCATATTTTGGAATATCCTTGATTTTTCTGCTGATATCCGATAAAATAGAATTGAAATTTTGTGAAAATAGAACAAAAATAAAGGATGAATCACTATGTTACCTAAAGTCAAAAAAATAAACCTCAGTACACAGCTCATCGATACAATCACCGCTCTTATTGAAAGTGGAGAATGGGAACTGGGCATGAAACTGCCCAATGAAATCGATCTGGCAGCTTCTTTTAATGTCAGCCGCAATATTATGCGAGAATCCATGAAGATTCTGGAAAACTTCGGTATTTTGGAATCAAAAGCTGGCATTGGCACTTTTGTTTCTGAAACCGCTTTAAGTTCCATACATAACATGCGATTCTTCGATAATCTAAAAAACAATTCTTCCATCGAAAATATTTTGGAAACACGCTTGATCATTGAACCGGAACTGGCTTATTATGCAACACTGCGCAGTACAGAAGAAGACCTGACACTGCTGAAAGAAATTTTTGAACGCAATGAAGAAATTCACAAGGAAAATCAGTTCACTAAAAAAGATGATTTTAATTTCCATATGTTTATCGCAAAATGCAGCCAGAATGTCATTCTGGAAAATCTGCTGTTCTCTATGCTGGATCAGCTTCGTGCCAGTGAATATACAGATTTTGACCTGCATGCACAAACAGAACAAGTAAAAGACTCTTATTCCAACCATAGAGAAATCGCCATGGCAATCATTAACAGAGATCCCCTGTTGGCCAGTGATTTGATGTACAAACATCTTTTTAGCCGTATCAACGCGATCAACTCTTCTTACAATAAAGATCTAACTGATTCTAAGAAAATCGAAAGCAAACGTTTGGCAAATAAACTTTCTTAAAAATAACCAAAAAGACCAGAATTTTTTCAGCACTGAAATTCTGGTCTTTTTATTTTGTAAAGTTGACTTATTGTAGTATTGTAGTACAATATAAAGAAGGAACAATTAGAAAGGAGGAATTTTCGTTTCATGACAACCAAACAAAAAGCAACGGTGATGATGCTGATTTCCGTGGTGCTCTTTTCTTTCATGCAGCTTTTTGTCAGCATGACAAGCCCTACTGTCAGTGTCTTTCAACAGATTTTCTTTCGGAATCTCCTTGGTATGGTTGTTTGTATTTATTTTATAAGGAAAGAAAAGGCTTCCTATTTTGGAACACTTCAGACACAGCCTTTTTTGCTTCTGAGGTCACTGGGCGGTTTTCTTGGCTTGCTTCTGGCTTTTTATGCTACCCGTCACGCCCTTCTGGCAGACGCTACCATTGTCAGTAGAACAGGCCCCTTTTTCACCACACTGTTTTCTGTTATCTTTTTAAAGGAAAAGCTGACAAAAATACAAATCCCAGTACTGTTGGTGATCTTTACCGGCGGCTGGCTGGCAGCAAATCCAAGTTTTGATTCCTCTTTTATCCCGCTGGGATGTGCATTGCTGGCTGCGGTTTGCAACGGAATCTGCTATCCCCTTTTGCGGTATTTCCATGACAAAGAGCATGCCATGACGGTAATCATGCACTTTTCCACATTCTGTGTCATTGCAAGCCTTCCTTTTATGCTTCACGATTATTCTCCTGCACAAGGAATGGATGTCATTTATTTAGCACTAATTGCAGTTACAGGGGCTTTCGGTCAGATTTTTCTCACTTATGCCTATCGTTTAGGCCCTGCATCCGAAATTGCCATATACGACCAGTTTACCGTTGTATTATCCATCGTATTAGGCTTTGTCTTTCTGGGTCAGATTCCCTCTTTCCGTTCTGTTTTAGGCGGTATCCTCATTGTAGGCGCCTCGGTCTTTGCTTTCTTCTATTATAATCGACATGCCAAAGAGAATTAAAAAAGTCAGAATCTCCTGTTTTTTCAGGAATTCTGACTTTTTCTTTAGCTGCTTCCATGAAAAAAGAGGTATTGCTACCTCTTTTTTCACTGCACAATTCATTTTTTATATAGGGAATCAATGTATGAACATTATTTGTTTTAACCAATGCAAAGTTTCAAAAATTCTTCTTTTGACATACCATCAATACCAAGATTTTTTGCAGTTCTTCCTTCTGCTACATCTTCTACAATGGCTCTTGCCAAAGTGATTACCGCATCAATGCAAGGAGTCTGAACGCCTGCAACCTGCCCCATGGCTTTGATTGCCTCCAGCGCAAATGGAATATCCTCCAGAATATAACGTGTACGCAGTGTTTTCTGACCCATAATGCCATCATATCCGGGACAGTTATGGATAGCTTCATATACATTACTCCCATGTGTTGGATACATGGTGCAATATTCGTCCAAGGTTGTTCTTACCGGAATCCCAAAGGCATCGGCAATTGCCATACGCTCTTTGTCCATGGCTTCCACCAGTTTACCCTGACTTGGTGTAAAATCGCGGTAGTATTCAAAATCAATGCCGCTTTCAATTCTGCCAGTATAAAGCAATGTGGGACCTGGATGCACCAATGCATTCAAGTTGTCCAATGTCACTCTGATAGCGTCATATTCGAAGTGGAACTGCGGAAAAATATCTGCAAAAACATCCGCAAAAAGTGGATTTTCACTTGCAGGCAATGCTGCGGCGGAAAAAGATTCTTTTTGCCCGGAAACTGCTACACGCCCAACCTCTACTGCACGGCATGCAAACAGCAATGTTGATGTACATCCCAGATGGATTTTTGCCGTACAGCCTTTGGCTTCCAATGCATTTTTTACTTCCACAATGCCCAGACCAGCTACAGGATTCAACAGTACATATTGCCCATCTTCCAAATATGGCGCCATTTTTTCCGCCATATCTTTATGATAAATAGATGGCAACACTACCATAACAATATCTGCACCATGAATGACTTCTTTCAGATCGGTGCTTGCCAGTGTAATTTTTCCAAATCCTACTACATCTGAATTACCTTCCAGCAGAACACCGCCTTTTTCCTGCAAAATATCCGCAGTTTTCTGTGATACATCATAGATTTTTACAGAATGTCCTTTCAGAGATAAATAAGCTGCAAATGCCTGACCGCCGTTACCAGCGCCAATAATCGCAAAAGATTTACTCAACTCCATCAACCTCCTAACAAGCCGTATCAAAAATTATTCTGCTTTTTTAGGTTTTGTCAGTGCACTGACTACCATCAGTGCCACGAAAGATACCACGATACCGATTGCCGCATAGTTGATTGTGGTTTCCATTACCATTGCAACCGCACAACCTACGCAGCCGCCAATCATGCTGGCAATGAGACCAGGCGTGGTGATGAATTTCTTATTGCGGTACAAATAACTAACATAGATAGGGCAAGCCAGTGTAGCAGCAGAGAAAGCATAAGTTGCTACCAGCCATGTCAATGTATCTGTGAATACCAGACACATTACTGTTGCCACTGCCATAGTTACCAAAGACAGCGCTCTGGAAAGGAACAGCATTTTTTCAGAAGAAACATCAGGTTTCAGTACTGCAATAATGTCTCTTGTGATATTAACAACTACGGACTGCGCACCACTGGATACGGTAGACATCATTGTGGCAAATACCAGTGCAGCAAAACCAGCCAACAAAGGTGTAGAAAGCTGAGACATGAACCAACCTGTTGCAGTATTCTGATCCAGATCTGCATTCAGTGTACTGATGCTCATACCCATGTATACCGCCCAAACAAATGCCAAGAATGCAAGGAATGCAGAAATTGCCAGAGATTTTGCAATCTGTTTTTCTTCTTTGATGGCACATACGCGCTGGAAATACAGCTGGTTTGTTACACCACCGGGCAATACAGAGAATACCCACAGCAGTACAGTGCCAACACCCAATTTATTGATAGAGCCACTCATGGACAGCATCGCAGGATCCATATTTGCTTTGATATTACTCCAGCCACCGCCCATGTTCGTAACCTGTACAACGCAAACGATACACATGAAAATCATGAAGCATGCAAAAATGAAGTCTGTCCATGCTACAGTTTTCAGACCTGCAGGCATAACAAACAGCAGGCTGACGATAACAAAGATGATGCAAAGCATTGTGTAATCCAAACCAGTAATGGTTGCATAAATGCTGCCGAATGCAGTGATCTGAGAAGTGATCCAGCCAAAAGGAACAAAGATTGTCATAACTGCAGCAACAATACCTACCAGTTTATTGTTATTGGAGAAAAATCTCAAAATTTCTGGAACGGTAGAAAAATTATTCTGTCTCAGCCATTTAGCAGGAATCAGAATAAAGAAAAATGGCAGTGCTGTTAAAAATCCATAGATTAAAATTGCAACACCGTTCAAATATGCATTTCCCAAGTGACCTACCAGAATACCGCCGCCCATAGCACTGGCAAACTGTGTACCAATAACAACATAAATGGGAAGGCTTCTGTCCGCAACTGCCCAGTCATCTTCTGAAGTTGCAGAACGTTTGCTGATAATGTACGTAGGAATCAATGTGGCCGCAACCACCAGTAATGTTGCAAATAAAATTGCGATGGTTTGTGAATTCATAATACTCCTCCTCCGTTAAAGAGAAAATGTCTGCGTGCCATCAAAATTTTTGTAATCTCAAAACAATGATAAATTTATAAATAAAGATACCATATGTAACTTTGAATGAAAACAAAAACTTTCGTGGTTTACGCTTCCACTTTCATACAGCTTTAATATTATAACAAGTTCAGTTGTAGTACTACTTGAGGTGAGTATATCATTTTGTACATAGAAAATCAATTGTCTTTTTAGTAGAATACAAAATCGCGTAAATTTATGATAAATATCACAAAAATTCTATTTGATGAATTATGTTTTTTCTTCTAAAATCGCAAATTTTTCTTGTAAATTACAGTTAAATCTAAGTTCTTTTATTTTTTTAGCTATTTTCTATTGTAATTTTTCTGCCTTTTTTACAACATAAACACACTCTCATATACAACTTAATTTCAAGTCTTTCAGAGTGAGGGTTTTCCAATATTTTTTGGTACTTGTTTGTATTAACAAGTGATGGCGCAAAGTCTTGAAAACACTGAGGTTCATAGCAGAGAACAGCAAAAATCCAAGCTTTTGTCCAGCCAGAGAAAAAAGCCTGTTTTGTGTTGGTTTGTTAGCAAATATCATTGTCACTATCATCTGTCTTAAGTCAAAAGACCACACAGAAAGAGGAAAAATTCTCTCTATGTGGTCTTTTTCTGTCTGGAGGAATGTTACATGACTTTTTCCATGGTGGAAAAAGATGTCCTCTTTTCCCCGGAATTGACTGCCCTTGAAAAATTAGTTTGCTGTGTTTTGTGCGCCTTTTCCGATAATAATACTCGTTCTTGCTATCCTTCTTACAACACCATAGCGGAGAAAGTGGGCTGTTCCAAAAAGACAGCCATACAATGCGTCGCTTCGCTGTGTGAAAAAGGCTGGATGCAGAAAATAGAACAACGGACAAAAAGAGGAGGTCATCACAGCAATCTGTATATTCTTGTCCTCTCACCGGAAAAACAATATCTCTACCCTGCCCACGCAAAAAAGGAATCCCCCTCTCCAGCGGAGGAACCGGATTCTCCTTCTGATGACGAACCGTATTTCGGGTATACAGAACGATTGGAAGATGTCAAAAATCGAATTGAATATAATTACTTTGCGGAACATATGCCAGATCAGCTTTATATGGTGGATTTTCTCTGCCAGTGTATCCCTGAACTTTATGATACTTCTTTCCCTGAAGACAGAAAACTACTGAATCAGGTAAACAGTCTGGATATTATCTGATTTTTGCACTATACAGCTGGTCGGAATTATTCCGGTGTGAAAAATATGAAGGCTTATTTGAAAACCATGTTTCTGGAATATCTTCGGAATGAACAACTGCTTCTGACAACGGCAGTTCCACCCAAGATATGATAGATGGAGTATAGATACATGGGTATAGTTCTTTAAATATATTTTGGGTAAATGTGGGAAACAGGGTAGCGAAACCAATATACCCTAGTGGGGACTTGAAGAAACCAGAAAGAAATATTTTCAATTCAAATATATGGATGGTCATTCCCTGCAATGATATACTTTTCATAGATAAGATACTGCCCTATGAAAATAACGAGGTGAATCCCATGGATGCAAAGGAAAAAATCAATACCATATTGTGTGACGCATTATCTGACTGTGCAAATCCTGTTGGCGGAAACAGTTTTTTACTTCGTAAAATCCATTCTAAATTGCCTACCGAAGCAGTTCATATGAATATTGAAAATGGTGATTTTCTGCTGGTCAGCCAACTGCTGAATGCCATCGGAAATATACTGCAATGAGGAAAATCAGGTATGCACTGCTGTTGTCGGTTCTGGATTTGCAAATATGAATCCTGCCCTTGTTGTGGCAATGATGGAGAGTCAGACACTCTACCTTGCTGCCTATGCCAAAGAAGGACTGATTAAACAGCACACAGCGGAAAAGGCGTTGAAAAATATCGTTGATTCTTTGCAAATGATGGAACAGGAATCTGAATGATACTGTGGGTGTAGAAAATTTAAGTATGATATGTCCTTGTGCTATCCTTTCTTACGTACTTGTTGACAGAAAATAAGGGAGAACCCCTTTATTTTAGGAGTTCTCCCTACTCTTAGACAAGTGTTATCACAAATGTATTTTACAATATATTTTTTCAAGGAGGCGAAACTATGTGCGCTGAAAAATGTCCCTATTGCGGTGGTGAATTGGAAAAAGGTAAATTGATCAGCAGAGGCGGTAATTTTTTCTTACCTGACGGTGAAAAAATGCTCGCCCTGTTTACAGAAAAATCAATGAATAAGAGCAGAGCTATTCTATTGCCTCCAGATATTGTTTCTGATGGTGATGTGCAGTTTCCAGTGGGTTATGTGTGCCGGGTATGCAAAAAAATGATAATACTCTATTCTGATTAAATAAAAATAAATGCCCCCAATAAAACATGGGAGCACTTATTCGTTTTTCAAAATTTTACTGCATCACACTCTGAAGCACTTCTCCAATACGGCGAATCCCTTCCACAATTTTATCTTCAGGCATATTGGAAAAATTCAACCGAAATGTATTTTCTTTTCCTCCTTCTGGATAAAATGCGCCACCTGGAATATAAGCCACATTTTTTTCAACGCACTTCATTAATACTTCCTTTGCATCCATATTTTCTGGTAATTCCACCCAGGTAAATAATCCACCTTTTGGATTTGTGTATTTCACTTGTGCAGGAAATGTTTCTTTCATCGTATCCAGCATCAAATTTCTTCTGGAACCGTAAAGTTTACGAATGCGTTCCACATGTGCATCCAAATCATACAATTCCATAAATCGGCTAATTTCCATCTGAGAAACTGTTGATGGCTGCAAATCAGCCCCTTGTTTGATAAAGATGTATTTCTGCAGAATTTCTGGTGCTGCGCAAATCCAACCAATTCGGTAACCTGGAGCCAAGATTTTAGAAAAAGAGCCAAGGAAAATTACAAGACCTTTTTCATCCATGGACTTCAGAGATGGTACCGCTTCCCCTTCATATCTCAGTTCTCCATAGGGATTATCCTCAATCACAGGAATATTGTAACGATTGATGATTTCCATAAAAGCTTTTCTGCGTTCCAAAGACCATGTGCGACCTGTGGGATTCTGAAAATCGGGAATTACATAAATCATTTTTACCCTTTCTGTTGTTTGCAGAATTTTTTCCAAAGCATCTGGAATCATTCCTTCTTCATCTGTCGGAACTTCCATAAATCGAGGCTGATATGCTTTAAAAGCATTGAAGGCACCCATATAAGAGGGACTTTCAAAAAGTACCACATCTCCTTCATCCAGAAACAGCTTTCCTGAAAAATCAAGCCCCTGCTGTGAACCATTTGTAATGAGAATTTGCTCAGATACTGTATGGATATCATGCTTTTCTTTCATTCTGGCAGCAATCTTTTCTCGCAAAGGATCATAACCTTCTGTTGTTGCGTACTGCATGGCAACAGCTCCAGCTTCCTCCAACACATGATTCGCTGCATCTTTCATTTCTGCTACGGGAAACATTTCTGGTGCCGGCAAGCCACCTGCAAAAGAAATCATGCCGGGCTTTAAAGTTAACTTAATGGCTTCTCTAATTTCTGAGCCTTTCATATTATCAATTCTTTTTGCAAATTTTACTTGCATTTCATAATCCTCCTTCTTTTACAGCCTCTTTCTTTTTAGATGGTACAAAAAATCCAATGATCGCTGCAACGATAACAGGAATCAGCCAATTCAGACCAAAAGATGCCAATGGAAGTTTCTGCATAACAGGTACACCTGCCAAAGTCAAAATGCTGACCAAAAGTGCCATGTATGCTGCAAATCGGAATACATTATCGTTTTGAATCTTTTCTGTAAAAATGGAAAGCAAAATCATAGCTACAACAATCGGATAAATCACACTCAGAATAGGTCCAGAGAATTGGATGATGGTATTTACACCAAAGTTGGAAATAACTGCACTAAATACACAAAATCCAATGACCAGCCATTCATATTTAATCTTATTGTTAAATACGCCTGCAAAGAATTGTGCTACTGCTGATGTTGTACCAACTGCTGTGGTCAAGCAGGCAAGGGCAATGATGATACCCAGCAAAACTTTTCCTCCATTACCAAGCAGCGCACCTGTGATGGCAACAACGAGAGCCGTCTGTTCCACATCAGCGCCATACTGCATGGATACCATCGTGCCAACGATGCACAGTCCCGCATATACTACTGCAAGGCAAATCCCTGCCACCAACCCAGCTTTTCCAATCATGGAAATCTGCTCTTTTTTATCCAAGTATCCTTTTCCTACAATAGATGCCATAACCAGAAACGCAATAATTGTTCCACCAAAAGCATCCATTGTCTGATATCCCTGTGTCAAACCTGTAGCAAACAGATCATCAATGTATGGATCCGGTCTTGCATCTCCCAAAGGTGTCAAAAAGCCTTTCATGATCAAAACTGCCAACGCAATCAGTAATGCAGGTGTTAAAAATTTCCCCACATTATCCACAACTTTAGAAGGTCTGACCGTCAAAACCAATGTGATGGCAAAGAAAATAACAGAAAACACAATGGGATTTGCATCCGGCATCAGTGGCAAAATGGATATTTCAAATGTCGTTGCACCCGTTCTAGGAATGGACATAAGTGGTCCGATACAAGCGAGCATAATACATCCCATAATGGTAGAAAACTTTTCCCCTACCCTGGAAAGGACGCCGATTCCTTTTGTCTGGTATTTGCAGGAAACAATAACCGCAAGAACAGAAAGGACTACATCCCCTACCAAAAATCCAGCAAAAGCGATATACCATTTTTCCCCCGCCAATACCCCTAAATAAGGAGGGAAAATTAGGTTGCCAGCTCCAAAAAACGTTGCGAATATTGCAAAACCAATGATGATGATATCCAAATTTTTCTTCGACATAGTCTCACCGTCGCTTTCTGTTCTCACTTTACCAAAGCATCAAATTTTTCGCCGCTTCCCTCAGTTCTTCTCTAAAATCAGGATGTGCAACGGCGATCAAATTTTCCACTCTTTCTCTTACGTTTCTTCCTTTCAATGCTGCAATGCCATATTCTGTTACAATATAATCCACACAGTTTCTGGACAGGGTCACCACAGTGCCTGGTGTCAAATAGGGCTGAATTGTTGAAATAGTACCATTCTTTGCCGTAGAATGCAGGGCAATGATAGAACGTCCATTTTTCGCATGATTTGCACCCTGAGACATATCTGTCTGACCG
This sequence comes from uncultured Clostridia bacterium, assembly GCA_902477755.1. Taxonomy (GTDB): domain Bacteria; phylum Bacillota; class Clostridia; order Lachnospirales; family Anaerotignaceae; genus Anaerotignum. The sequence continues at coordinate 7,940 of CABSIK010000001.1, read as the reverse complement.
CCGCTGCCGCTATAATGGCGGCTGCCAATGCCTTCAGAGCCAACCTGACCAGTCAAATCCACCTGAATTGCTGTATTGATGGCAACCATATTGTCATTCTTGGCAATGACTGCCGGATTATTCACATATTCCGCCGGAAGCATGAGGATTGTCGGATTATTGTCTAAACAATCATACAAGTTTTGATCCCCAAAAGCAAACGTACCTACGGTTTTCCCTCTGTGCAGCGTTTTTTTCTTGTTTGTCACAACGCCGTTCTGAATCAGAACTGCCATACCGCTATTGATCATCTCTGTATGGATGCCCAGATCTTTTTTATCTGCCAAAGCAAGGGCGATCGCATCAGGAATACTGCCAATACCAAGCTGAATGGTATCACCATCATTTACCAGACTGGCAACATACTTTCCAATGGCTTCATCTTCTTTTTCAATCTTGCTCAAAGGGATCGTCGGCAGAGGTGTATTTACTTCCACCACCCGATCCACATCGCGGATATGGATTTCTGTGTCACCGTTTACTACAGGCAAATTTGGATTGATTTCCAAAATAATTTTATCCACTTTATCCATATAATGACGATCCACCATATTTCCCAGAGAAATTCTCATATAACCATGTTTATCCATGGGAGTCGCAGAACCAATATAGACATTCGGTTCATCATGGGAATCTTTTCTTTTTGTTGCTTCATGGAGATTTACAGGAATATAACTGCATCTGCCTTCCTGATACAGTCTGCGGTTGGTTGCTCCAAAAAAGTAGGAATCCAGAGAAAATGTTTCCTTATAATCATCCCCAAAGAACGGATAATCCCCATTTGCCAGAGAATACAGTACACGGATTTTATGAATATCCTCTCTTTCCTGCAAAGTATGTAACTGTGCCAAAATGGTAAAAGGTTCATTTGCGCAATATCCCGGCACAATATAATCTCCATCAGAAATAATCGCTAAAGCATCTGCGACTGTTCCTTTTTTCTCATCATAAATTTTCTGATAATCAACCATATAAAACTCCTTTCTCAGGCGGTGGCTGTTTCCATCAAAGCAATGCCTTTCTGTACTGCCGCTTCATTCAAGTCGATCAGTTCCGGTTTCTTTCCAAGTACATGTTTCACTGTTTCGGAAATTTCATCTGCTGTAAAAATACCTGTTTTTGCTGTGAACGCACCAGTCATAATGATATTTGCCACCTGACGGACACCCATTTCTTTTGCCATGTCATCTACGGGAATAGAAATCACTTCAAAACGTCCTTCCAAACCTGCTGTGTCACAAAGTGTTCCATTGGCAAAAAGCAATCCGCCCTCTTTCAATCTTGGCAGAAATTTCTCCAGTGATGGCTGATTGAACACCATCAGCACATCTGCCTTACCAACAATGGGAGAACCAATTTCGTCTTCAGACAGAATCACTGTACAGCTGGCAGTGCCACCCCTTTGTTCCGGTCCATACTGTGGCAAAAACATTGCCTGTTTATTATGGGCACAAGCTGCATAACCCAAAAGTTTTCCTGTTACCATAACGCCCTGACCACCAAAGCCGGCAATAATCATTTTCAGTTCCATTCTTTTCACTCCTTTTCCTTAAATACACCCAAAGGAAATGTTTTCAATGTATTTTCCTGCATCCATTTGATGGTTTTTTCCGCAGACATTCCCCAGTTTGTTGGACAGTTTGACATCAGTTCAATAAAGGAGAATCCTTTTTTATCTAACTGATTCTGGAAACCTTTCCGCAGTGCTTTTTTCGCTTCATTGATATGAGCAGGTGTATCCAGACCACATCTTGCGATAAAAACTGGTGCTTCCAGCTGAGAAAGGATTTCACACATTTTCATAGGATAGCCTTCCCGCTCCGGTTTTCTGCCATCCTGTGCTGTTGTTGCCTTCTGACCAACCAATGTAGTAGGCGCCATCTGACCGCCGGTCATACCATAAATGCTGTTGTTGACGAATACAGCTGTAATATTTTCTCCACGGTTTGCCGCATGGATAATTTCAGAAAGACCAATGGCCGCCAAATCGCCGTCGCCTTGATAGGTATAAACGAAACGATCCGGTGAACATCTTTTGATCCCTGTAGCAACAGCAGGCGCTCTGCCATGGAGGGAAATGACAATATCTGTATCAAAATGGAATACACCCATGGAAGAACAGCCAATTGGCAGTACCGATGTGGTGTTTTCCTGAATATCAAATTCATCCATCAATTCGCAAATCAGTCTTGTTGCAACCCCATGAAGGCAGCCTGGGCAATATCCTGTTGCTCTGGGATTCATAGATTTTGGTCTTGTATAAATTTTTTCCATTTATTCCACCCCTTTTATTCCTTCACCATTTTTTCAACTTCTTCCACAACTTCTTCTGTTGTGAAAATCATACCGGCTGAACGACCATAACAATGGATGGGAATTCTGCCTTCCAAACCAATCTTCAAATCTTCTACTAACTGTGCAGGAATAGACATTTCCAGGCAAAGGACTTTTTTCACTTTCTTTTCATCCAGCTTCCGCAAAGATACATAAGGGAAAGGGTACAGTGTAATGGGTCTAACCAGACCAACTTTTACGCCTTTTTCTCTCAGCATTTTAATGGCACTTTTTGCAATACGGGCACTGGTTCCATAAGCCGCAATTACATACTCTGCATCATCCAGCATATATTCTTCGCTAAGATATTCTTCTTCTTCCCATTTCTGGTACATTTTTTCCATCTTTTTGTTATACATTTCCTGTTCTGCTTCTACAGGAAGCATGGAAGTAATCACTTTTCGTTTTGGATTCAAAAACTTCGTGGCAAAGAATTTCAGATCTTCTTTTTCCACATCTTTCATGGGAGGTAATGTCACCTGTTCCATCATGGAACCAATACAACCATCTGCGGAAATCAAAACAGGTGCCTGATATTCCATAGCTTTATCGAATGCTTTATATGTAAAATCAACAGCCTCCTGTACTGTTGCAGGAGCATATACCAGCATACGGAAACCACCATGACCAGACGCCTTCGTTGCCTGAAGATAATCCATTTGTGCTGCCTGAATGGAACCAACACCAGGACCACCACGCATAATATTCACAACAACAGCCGGCAATTCAGAACCTGCCAGAGAAGAAAGTCCTTCGGACTTCAGGCTCAGACCAGGACCAGAAGAAGATGTCATGGCTCTTGTTCCTGTATAAGCTGCACCAAAAACCATATTTACAGACGCAACTTCACTTTCCCCCTGTACGAAAACGCCTCCAACTTGGGGTAATCTTTTTGACATATATTCTGGAATTTCATTCTGCGGCGTAATGGGGTAACCAGCAAAAAAACGGCACCCAGCTCTTACAGCTGCCTCAGCGATGGCTTCATTTCCTTTCATAAACAACTTTTCCATCCATAACCCTCCTTATTTGTATACTTCGATGGCACCTTCCGGACACATAGTCGCACACATTTTGCATCCGATACACCCTTTTGTTTCATCCATTTCCACTGCATCGTATCCCATTTTATTTGTATACTTTCCTACAAATAAAACCTGTTTGGGACATACATTGATGCAAAGTCTACAGCTCTTGCAGTAATCTTTGTTAATCTCCACTTTTGCCATTATTTTCCCTCCTTGATGATTTATAAAAATTGAATCATTGGCTTCATAAAATAAACAGGAATATCCATGTTTATAAACACTTCTTTGGGAAGCCATGCTGGAATCATGAGTGCTTCTGTTTCATACTCTGTATCCACCAGCATTTTTTTCAGCATTTCATGCCCATTGCACACATCTTCCTCTGTGGTTGATGGTCCCAAATTAGGATTGCTGATCACATGTATTTTCTGAATGTGCCCAGCTTTCTGAATCCGTTCCATCAAAAACAAAATATTATCCTTGCTTCCAGAAAAATTTCTGTAGGGATTGATGATGTAAAAGACTACGCTATTCTCATTATTGAGCCATTGAGAATATTGTCCCAGCACTACAGCTCCAATCTCATTTCCTCCCACATCCAAAATATTCACTGCGTTTTCATCATCCAGCTTATTTGCCATTCCATGAGGCACCAAAGGCATATCCATAAAATGTTCACCGCAATAAACATGAATCTGATCATTTTCCACTCTTTCTTTCCAGTCCCTACTACGGTACATCCCTTTGGTTTGATCCATGTCCATCAACTGGATTTTTTTATCTGTATAACCAGAAAGGGTTTTCGCTAAAAAAAGTGCTATTTCTGATTTTCCGCTTCCTGATTCGCCTATCAGCACAAAATTTCTTTTTGTTTTTACCAGCTCCTCCAGCATCTGCTTTCCTCCTTTCTTGCTCATATAAAGAGCAAATCCCATGCCAACTTTTTCATTTTTCAGAAAATAAGAATAATAAACAAAAAAACCTTTGTATACGAAAATATACAACATAAATTTTGTATATTTCCTACAAAGGTTTTTCCATATATCTCTTTTCTATAAATTTCCCAATATTTAAATAGTTGCATTTTGCAATAGTTGCAGATGCATTTTGCAACATTTTTGAAATTTTGCGATAAAGTGTGCTCCTGTCAATTCCCAAACGCATGGCAGCTTTTGTTTGATTTCCCTCCTCCTCTCGCAGCGCCTGACGAATCATCTTTTCTTCCATTTCTGCCAGAGTACAGATTTCCATGGTTTCATTTGGTTTTTTAGATATATTCTTTCGTTCCATATCTTCCAGAATAAAATCAACCATCTCCATTTTAATGATTCCATACTGTACATTCAAAATCATTTTTTCCAATGTATTCCGCAATTCTCTGATATTTCCATGCCAAGTGAATGTTTTTAATCTCTGCAAAACCGCTTCATCTATGGCTGTCACATGGGTATGCATTCTTTCGTTGATCTGCGGTAGAAGCCCATTGGCAATGACTGCAATATCATCTTTTCGTTCTCGAAGAGGCGGTATGGAAATATCCAAAATATTCAATCGGTAATATAAATCTTCACGAAATCTCCCTTCTTCTACTTCATGGAACAGATCTCTGTTTGTTGCCGCAATGACTCTCACATCAACAGAAATCACCTTATTATCTCCAATACGCATAATTTCTCGTTCTTGAAGTGCTCGCAATAGCCTTGTCTGCATTCCTAAATCCATTTCACCGATTTCATCCAGAAAAATGGTTCCTGTATGGGCAATTTCAAATACGCCAGCCTTTCCGCCCTTTTTCGCTCCTGTAAATGCTCCATCCACATATCCAAATAATTCACTCTCCAGCAAATTGGGGGGCAATGCAGAACAGTTGATTGCAACAAAGGGATTATTTCTTCTTAGACTACAGTTATGGATTGCTTGAGCAAACAACTCTTTGCCTGTACCACTTTCTCCTAAGATCAAAACAGTAGCATCTGTCACTGCATATCGCTCTACCCGCTTTTTTAATTCACATATTGTCTTGCTTTTTCCTTGAATATCCTGAAGTGTATATTTTGCGTGAAGCCCCTTTTTGTTTAATTCCGCACGGAGCAAATTTTCATCATCACGTATTTTCATTTCTCTTTTAAAAATTACAATATTTCCAACTAATTCCCCCTGCACTTCCAACGGAATTCTTTGGAAAAGAAAATACTCCTCACCTATTCTTTCTACAGAAATTTCATGTTGCTGTTGCCTATCTTCGAATTTTCCTTTTTCCATCAAAGACAAAAACTCCTGTTCCTGTCCGGCATCATTGAGAAGTCTTTTACCAAAGGAGTTCATCAAAATAGGATGATTCTTTTCATCCAGTACGCAAACTCCATCCTCCGAAACCGAAAGTATCTTCTCCAACAATTCGTTCTGTTTCTGCCTCTCATAAGAAAGTGAATACATTTCCAAGGCATTTTGCAAACTGCTCTCAATACTTTCTTTACTAGATTCCACAACCACATAAGGTATCCCATAATCATCAAAAAAAGCAGAATCATAGCTGTGCCATGCACCGCCAACAACTACATCTACTCCATCCTTTTTTGCCTGAATCAAGCCTTTTTCGAAATCATCTACTTCTTTTACAAGGTATATTTTCAATGAAATTCCTAAAATCTCCGCAACTTGTTTTGCAACCTTTACATACGGTTCGCTTTCTACAATGCCAACCGTATACCCCTTTCCAGTCAACGGATATAATGCGCGAAACATGTCTGCCGCACCAATATGAATTTCAATCACTTTATACAGCAGGTGTTCGCGAATCTGCTGTGCAAAGAATCCTCGCGTAATGATGATCTCTTTTCCCTTATTTTGGAATTGAGCCATATATTCAAATATTTTTGGCATGTTCTTTCCAAAACGGTTGTCCATTACTTCAATATCTATATTCAGATGTTTTTCTTTCAGAATTTTACGGTACTGATCCGCTAATTCTTGATATGTACAAATAATTAGAATATTGTCTCCAAAATTCATTTATATCCTCCAACACAAGAATCTTTTTCTTTATCAAATATTGCTTTTCTATTTTTATATTATAACATCAAATAATACCTATAAATCAAGTCTGCCATCAACATTCGGCGTTTCTGCAGGAATTCATCATAATTTTCAAAAACCATCTGAACTACATTATCAAGGAAAATATTTTTTCAAAATTCGTTTTCATTGAATATTTTTTTAGTATTGCTTATCCCTGAAATCAACCTTATTATATACCGTCTGAAGATACTCCTGATTACATAGTACAACTAATAACGCTGACTAAATTAACTTTTGTTTTTATGTTTGCTAAAACCATATTAAATCTATAAAAATCAAATTCATACTCCCCATACGGGGAGCGACCCGTTGCCGCAGATGCACAGACCGCGCCAGTTATTATTTCAATCCACACTCCCCATACGGGGAGCGACGTTGGCCAATGCCGCATAGCTGATATATGCTACCTATTTCAATCCACACTCCCCATGCGGGGAGCAACACTGCCTTCATGTATCTCACCCAGCCGATCTCTTCATTTCAATCCACACTCCCCATGCGGGGAGCGACTTCCTGGGCGATTCTTTGCTGCACCTGTTCCATGGTATTTCAATCCACACTCCCCATGCGGGGAGCGACGTTGGCCAATGCCGCATAGCTGATATATGCTACCTATTTCAATCCACACTCCCCATGCGGTGAGCGACTCCTTGAGGCTAACCCAGTGAGCAAGACTTTTTTGATTTCAATCCACACTCCCCATGCGGGGAGCGACTGCCGCCGCCGGTGAAGCCTGTAGCCATGCTAACCATTTCAATCCACACTCCCCATGCGGGGAGCGACATTCAGTGAGTAAGACTTTTTTGGAGCAGCTTGTCATTTCAATCCACACTCCCCATGCGGGGAGCGACTCTCTGGTGCCTGCTAAGGGGTGACTGTATGGATATTTCAATCCACACTCCCCATGCGGGGAGCGACGAAAAGCCGAGCTCCCTTAAACCGTTCATCTTGAATTTCAATCCACACTCCCCATGCGGGGAGCGACAAAAAAACTGACCCTTGCAACCCTTCACGCTGGAATTTCAATCCACACTCCCCATGCGGGGAGCGACTTTATTTACAGACTATAAGCAAAAGCAAGAATCGATTTCAATCCACACTCCCCATGCGGGGAGCGACATTTGGTAAATTGCGTTCGATATTTTAATGTATCGATTTCAATCCACACTCCCCATGCGGGGAGCGACTACAATAATTTTTACTTTGCTTACCAGCATAACAATATTTCAATCCACACTCCCCATGCGGGGAGCGACTGTGAAGAGAGTCAACGTGTTTGTATTTCATTTCGTATTTCAATCCACACTCCCCATGCGGGGAGCGACATGGTCAGGATATTTTCCAGGATGTGTCTTTGCCCATTTCAATCCACACTCCCCATGCGGGGAGCGACTCCTCGAGGCTAACCCAGTGAGCAAGACTTTTTTGATTTCAATCCACACTCCCCATGCGGGGAGCGAC